>CAYVVT010000004.1:0-292447 GCA_964454335.1 uncultured Lentisphaeria bacterium
AAGTCTCTCTTAGATTTTATGCAAATCTGTGCCAAAGGTTAAAAAAACGAACAGGTCCATTTAGTCAAGCTAGTAACCTCTTACCACCAAACGCTGCAGACGAAGGCAGCCTCACCTACGATCCGATTGCAGTGGCCGCATGGACACCAGTGTTACATGCTGGTATTCCAATCGCCATTGTGGTGAAGATAAATGGATGGCCGAGTACTTATCCTGATCCGATAGACCGTGTGGGATTTTATGCCGCTCGATTAGATCATGAACCACAACCGGGATTGAAATTCTATAATGACATCTCAAGTCCATACGGACGATGCGGTACTGCTGAGGATTCATTGAATGACTTGGGCTGGTACATTACTTCTTATGTTTGGGATTGGCGAGTGCATGTCACCTACACTGTTAGTACGGATGACAAAGAAGTTGCACCGGATGAGTATAATCTATTAGGCGTATTCCCAAACCCGCTCAACCCATCCACGACGATCAGCTACGCAATACCAGAACAGACGAATCTGGCGGTCGCGATCTACGACCTCCTCGGAAGGCATGTCTGGACTAGAAAGATCACTTCGCAAGCTCCTGGTGAACACCAGCTGAAGTGGAACGGCACTAACGAACATGGACAGCCCGTCACCTCCGGCGTATACATCGTGCAGCTATCTACGGAATCGTGGGCAGAGAGCAGGAAGGTCGTGGTGTTGAGGTGAAGCGAGTTAGCTGCGCTCAGTCGCAGGTCCGTTAGGTGAGGTACAAACTGGCGATGGGGGTGGTTGAGTTAGAGACGGTTCGCCATTTGGTGTCAGTCAACCAAAGTAGGAGTCATAATGGCAAAAAAAGCAGCTGAAACGGGAACGGGCCCGGCGGTGGTTGTCGCCATTGAGCAAAACTTCCCTGAGGACACACGCCTCATCAACGATGACCTAGCAGGTAGGATTTTGCCCTTTGGCGCGAGGGTCTGGGTCTGGCTGACGCGGCCTTCCTGGATGAGGGACTGGATGGTCGGGCTTTCAGAGAAGAAAACCCCTGGTGTCTGGGCGATTTTTCCGTGCCGGAAGCGCTACATCGAAGAAAAGGTAGCCGAGGCCATGGTCGATCAAGCCGAGACGGTGGTCAACCTGGGGGCTGGCTTCGATACTTTGGCTTACCGGCTTCCTGCTCTGGCGGAAGTTCCGGTCTGGGAGGTCGATCAGCCGGATAACATCGATGCCAAGCGGTCGAGACTGGAGAAGGTGCTGGGAGAGGTTCCAGCCCACGTGACCCTGGTGTCGATGGACTTCGACAGCGAAGACCTCGCGGGCGTGCTGGCTTCAAACGGCTACGCGCTCGATCAGAGATCCTTCTTCATCCTGGAGGCGGTCACCCAGTACCTGACCGAGGCCGGCAACCAGTCGACCTTCGATTTCCTGGCCAAGGCGCCGGCGGGCAGTCGCCTGGTGTTCACGTACGTTCGCAAGGACTTCATCGAGGGAAAGGTCCTGTATGGCAATGAGTATTTCTATAGAAGGGCGGTTCTGAAGGACAAGATGTGGCTCTTCGGCATCGATCCCGAGGATGTGGCTGACTTCCTAGGCAGGTATGGTTGGGGAGTGCTGGAGCACCTTGGCTACGAGGAGCTTGCCGAGATGTATGTGAAGCCGACAGGGCGGAAGCTCGAGTCCCTGGCACTCGAACGGGTGGTCTACGCAGAAAAGCTGTAGGCGGCTGCGGATGCTCACCTAACAAGCGCCTAGAGCAGACGGGAACCAAGCTCACCACCCCAGAACCCTACCAGCAACAAAACGGCAACCAAAACGCGGAAACCCTTGCTACGTAAGGGTCTGCCAGGTACTGAGAATCCCCGTATCGGCGGTTCAATGGAGTTTATCCCGCCGTAGCCTGAAAGGCGTAGGCGGATCCCTGGCCACAGTCATAAGCCCAGCGATGCTGGGCTTATTTACTGGCAGAATCGCTTCGCAATTCTGCTTAGCAATCCAGTGTCTACTTTGCGTAGGCCTTTCTGTTTTCGTCCCCAGACGTAGATGAGAACCAAACGGGCGACCGAACGCAGCCTTGGCTAGAAATGGGTTAAACAGGGACAGAAAGGGCACTGAGTTGAAATCTATTGGGTAGATTTGGGGGTTGATTGGTTGACGAAGCTTCAATTTTTGATTGGATGATAATGTCACCATGCTACCCTCGGTAGTATCTGCCATGTCCGGCAGAAAGCTGGAATTAATTCCCTCCACCGAAGTAGACCAGGAGCAAAAGATGGCTATAAAGAGAATCTGGCGAGGGTGGACCTCTCCAGAAAATGCGGACGCATACCGCGCTGTGTTGAAGAATCATGTCCGACCAGGAATTGAGGCAAAAAACATCAGGGGGTACCAAAGTCTCGAGCTTCTCTCAAGAGATCTTGAGAATGAGGTTGAATTCATGACAATTATGACATTTGACTCCCTAAAGAACATTATGGAACTCCAGGGTGAGGACTATGAACAGGCCTATGTTCCCGATCCAGCCAAAGCAGTCTTGCTCCGCTGGGACCCTGTTTGCCTTCATTACGAGACAAACGAGTAGAAAGATGTTTGGTGCGCTTCGCTTACACGATCATATAGACAGGAGAAGATATGGACCTTCAGACACTTGCTGCCATTGTTGAAATAATTGGTTTCGCCACGGTTTTCGCAGCGATCGTCTTTGGTGTGGTACAAATCAAACAGTTCCGACAACAACGGCGTGACCTCGCTGCAATAGAGCTGGTGCGTTCGTTCCAGGATAGGGAATTCACTCAAGCATTTCGCTTACTTCATCCTTTACCGGAGGATTTGTCAGCTGCCGAATTTGCTGGGAAAGGCACAGAGTATATTGATGCCGCCTATTCTCTGAGCATGAAATATGAATCCATGGGAGTACTCGTCTTCCGCAATGTTATCCCCCTGGACGCAGTTGAAGAACTCATTGGCGGTGTAGGCATAACGCTATGGAAACGTCTGAGCCCATGGATCCACTCAATTCGAGAGGAACAATCCCAAAACCATATTCTTGAGTGGTTCCAGTGGTTGGTTGAACGCATGGAAGAGCGTGGGCACAACGAGCTTGACCCTGCACACATTCGCTTCAGGAACTGGAGATCAAGGGAATAGACCGGGGATTACACTATGATGCTCAATACTGTGGCTTCAAAGTAAGGTCTCACAGCACCAAAACAGCACTCAGCCCCTGTAAGTCGTTGATACACAGGACTAAGACGGGTTCTGAAAATCCACGTGATTGCCTTGCCGAAGCTCGAAAGAGCGAAGGCAGGTCGGCGGTTCACCCGGAGCGAAGCAGAGAGATGTAGGCGGGAGATGACCGTAGGCTGGTCCCGTATCCCGCCATCGGCGGGATGGCCACACGATAATTCCTTTGCTCAAGGAGCGAGGAGATTATTATTAAACAACATTAAAAGGAGAGTGAATGGCCAAGCCAAATTACGCTTATGCGAAATACCGGCGAGATCTTGCGAAAAAGAAGAAGAAAGAAGAAAAGAAGAGACTGAAATCAGAGGCAAGGTTACAGAAAAAGCTCGAAGGCACATCGCCTGATGCCCCTGAAGAAGAATCTTCCGATGTTGAAAGTCAGAGCAATTCGGAACCTCCGGATTGATTTACCGGGGGGACTTTGGGTCAATCAAAACGCCCAAATTCTGAGGCTTCTCAAAACTGCCTGCATTTTGCTGGCAAAAGCCCGTAACTTCCTGAGTATCAACGCAGTGCAATGTACTGAAAATCCCCTCCGCCCTCGCTCATGCCCGACAGAGCTTGGCAAGCTTCGGTGCGATGGGTGCCGGCGGTTCACCACGAAGCATTTCGCCGGCCTGCCACGTTGTAGCTGAGAGCGAAGACGGGGCCACATTCATAAGCCCCGTGCTGGGGGTTTTCCATTCGAATGCAGCAGCTTTGGCTCCTTGAATATCCTGGCCCTCCGATCTAGCTTTGCTCCTTTAGGACACCATGCATCTTTGATCCCTGATTTCACCCAAGGTGGACCTGCAATGACGATGACACCCCGTGAACGAGTGCTTTCCGCCATCAATCATGAAGAACCTGATCGTGTACCCATTGTGATCGGGGTCAGCAATGCCACCGGTATCAAGATGAAGCCCTACCAGGGAATTAAGGAATTGGTCGGCATTGAGGCCCCGGATAACTATATCTATGACTGGCCTGAGCTAGGCACCGCTGACATTGACGAGGCCACCATGCAGCGTTTGCATAGTGACGTGCGAGGCGTCCGAGATACTCATACCCTGGAAACACTCAAGCGCAATCAGGAACGCGAACCGCACAGCCCATTCATTGATTCCTGGGGCAGCGGGCAACTGGAGGTCGCGCCCGGTGAGTGGTTCCCTGGCGTTCACCCTCTTTCAGAGGCAACCACTGTGGAAGAGATCGAGGATTATCCTGGATGGCCGAATACCGGTGACCCTACCCGGATCGCCCATGTGAAGGATGCTGCCAGACGTCTGAAAGAACAAAACGAATATGCCATCATGGCTACACCATGGCTGCTATTCCCATTCGAGCGTGCCTTTGCCATGCAGGGTATGGATGTCTTCCTGTTGAATATGGCCCTGCACCCGGAATTTGCCCACGCGCTCCTGCAGAAGATCACTGAGGTGTGCAAGGCGCTCATGGCTCCCTTTCTGGAAGAATTGGGCGACAATGTGGATATCATCAAGATCGGCGACGATCTGGGAACCCAGGAAGGCTTGATGATCTCTCCGGCAATGTACCGGGAGGTCCTGAAACCCATTCACTCTGATTTCATCCAATTCATCAAGGAACGCACCCGGGCCAAGCTCTTCTTCCATTCGGATGGTGACATTTTCTCGCTCATCGATGATTTTATCGAGATCGGTGTAGATATTCTCAATCCCATCCAGACTTCGGCAGGCCGGATGAGCGATCTTGCAGGATTGAAAAAACGCTATGGTAAGAACATTGTTTTGTGTGGTGGCATCGATACTCACCGCGTGCTGCCCCATGGCACTCCCGCAACAGTGCGTGAGGAGGTCCGCCGGGTCATGCAGGTCCTGGGACCTGGGGGTGGGTACATGGTGGCAACGGTCCACACGGTCATGAATGGCGTACCCCCGGAAAATGTGCTGGCCATGGTGGATGCCGTTGAGGAATTTGGGACATACCCGAACCTTTCAAGGTAGTCTCGAGGAATTCCTGCAGGATATCGTTATAGGCTATCTTCTACCCACACGTGATAATGGATACCGACTGGCACAGCGTGGATCTGGACCGGTAATTAAATGAGCCTTGCTGATAGGAGTAGTAGGTGAAAATTCAGATCTACACCATGCAGAGTGTCCAGGAAGCGCAACATGTCATCTCCCTGGGTGTTGACCATATCGGGATAACTCCTGCAGACATTGGATTGCCGGGTGAGATAGATGTAAGCACTGCTCGGGCAATTGTAGATGCGACAGCTGATTCAGCCATCTGTGTCGCCATCTCAGTATCATCAGATCTTAATGAGATCACAGCTATGGTCGAAAAGGTCCGTCCTGACATTCTTCATCTCTGCGGGTTGGAGAATAGCCTGCCACCATCCAGAGTCATAGACTTACGCTCCCGCTTACCTGGCCAGGCCATTATGCAGGCAATTTCTGTTACGGGACCGGAAGCAATTGATGTAGCCAGGTCCTACAGTGAAATGGTTGATTATCTCATCCTGGATACTCAGGATGTAAATATAGCCGGGATCGGAGCTTCGGGCGTGACTCATGACTGGGGCGTCAGCAGGGAGATCGTCCGACAGGTGGATCTTCCGGTGATCCTGGCGGGTGGTCTGTCACCGGAGAATGTCTCTGAGGCTGTTCGGATGGTCCAGCCCTGGGGTGTGGATTCATTGACACATACGAATCGAGTTCTTCCAGAGGGTGGGTTTGTTAAAGATCTGGAACGCATACGTCAATTTGTCGACGCTGCCGGTGAGGCAGTGATTTCATGAGGTGTATAGGAGATAGCTGATTCATCGGGAAGGGATCCACCCGGTCGTTTCCTGGACAAAACCTGATAGCATTCAGAAACGATCCCGGATCTGAACTTGATATGACAGAGAACCTCCAATTCAGTAAATTCTTCCTTTATGCATGAAGAGAAACAGGAACCCTGTTGTGAGTAGAATTGTCGTACTTGGCTGTGGGGCTGTGGGTAGACACATGGCCATCGATCTGTGCCGGGATCCCGGCTGTGAGGTCATCTCAGTAGATGTCAACCGGGAGATCCTGGAACAACTAAACGCTGAATATCCCATCCAGATCCTGGTAGAGGACCTTTCGACAGAGGAAGGGGTCACACGTGCTGTGAAAACTGCGGATATCGTCATCGGGTCAGTACCCTATTCAATCGGATACAAGATGCTCGAAAGGGTCATTCGTGCAGGCAAGAACATCGTGGATATTTCCTACTTCCCGGAAGATCCATTCGGCCTGGATGACCTGGCCAGGGAAA
The DNA here is from genome assembly GCA_964454335.1 of uncultured Lentisphaeria bacterium. GTDB lineage: Bacteria > Fidelibacterota > UBA8477 > UBA8477 > JABMPR01 > CAYVVT01. Next base: position 6,489 of record CAYVVT010000004.1, read on the forward strand.
AGGGGGTCACCGCTGTGGTGGACTGCGGCGTGGTGCCCGGATTGGCCAACATCATTCTTGGTGATCATCTACGAAGGATGCGGGTCAACCGCTACGAGTGCTACGTCGGTGGTATTCCAAAGTTGAGGAACGCGCCTTTCGGGTACAAGTCGCCTTTCCCCGTTCTGGAAGTGTTGGAGGAATACACGGAATCCGGCAGGTCGGTTGAAAACGGTAAGGTAGTCGTCAGGCCCATGCTTTCCGAAACCATGACCATCGATCTGGATAGGGTGGGTACCCTGGCATGTCTCAACTCCGATGGGCTCAGAACCCTGATCCGTACCACGGATATCCCTGACATGTTCGAGAAGACCCTGCGTTATCCTGATCACATGGACCATATGCTCAACTTCAAGGAAGCCGGATTCCTCAACATGACCCCCATGTATGTCAAGGGAGCTTCGGTACGGCCGATAGAGGTGACTGCTGCGCTGCTCTCCCCTCTCTGGCAATACGAGCCTGGTGAAGCTGACCTCACTGTCATGAGGCTGGTGATCTCAGGCGAGGAAAACGGTAAAAATGTGACCTACACCTACGACATGTGCGACGAATACGATCCCGTGACAGGCGCGCTCTCCATGGCCAGGACCACAGGGTACACCTGTACGGCGGTCACCCGCCTGGTTCTTGAGGGTGATTATTCAAAAAGGGGGATCTGTCCTCCTGAATTTGTGGGAATGGTCGACGGGTGCCGGGATGGCGTCCAAAGCTATCTGCAGGATCGAGGTGTTCATATCAAGATGAAGCACTCATGACCTCAGCCAACTTGAATGATTGTTTCAGCTGCCTCAGCTTTCAATGGGCATACAAGGAGCAACTATGGTCTTAGAAGGTATCCCCAGGTTCTACCTCTCACGCTGGAAAACACCGCTTCAGGAGTTGACGCGATTATCAGACCACCTTGGAGGTCCTGGATTGCTGATCAAGCGGGACGATCTTACCGATCTCGTCATGGGCGGAAATAAGATCCGCAAGCTTGAATACCTGGTAGCGGATGCGTTGGAGCATGAAGCCGATACGCTTATTACGGCAGGTGGCATCCAGTCAAATCACTGTCGTCTCACCGCTGCAGCCGCTGTACAGGCAGGGCTTCATTGTGAAGTGGTACTTGCCGGGGATAGACCGGAAGACATGAATGGCAACGTCTTGCTGGACAAGCTGTTGAACGCCACCATCCATTGGTGTGCGAAGAGTGAACGCGAGCAGAAGTTGGAACGTGTAGCTGAACAGCTCCGCAGTCAGGGCACTCGCCCCTATGTGATCCCCGTGGGAGGCTCAACCGGCGTAGGTGCCCTGGGCTATGTGAATGCTTTTCTGGAATTGCAGGCTCAGGCAAGTCAAATGAACTTGAAGATCGATAAAATCGTAGTGGCCAGCAGTTCTGGTGGCACGCAGGCAGGTTTGCAGCTCGGCGCCAGAGTGAGTGGATTTGATGGTAAGGTGTTGGGGATCAGTATCGATCAGACTAAAACGGGCACGGATTCCTTCTTACCAGTTCTTGCTCAGATCGCGAATGATGCTGCGCAATTGATCAGATCCCCTGAGACATTTACAGATGATGATTTCACGCTGAACTGCGATTACCTGGGGGCTGGCTATGGCGTTATGGGCGAAATGGAGCGGGAGGCCATTCAACTGATGGCTCAACTGGAAGGCATTATTCTGGGACCGGTTTATACAGGAAGAGCTTTCGGGGGATTGATCGATTTGATCCGCAAAGGTCATTTCCATCCTGACCAGAACATCGTCTTCTGGCATACCGGAGGCACACCAGAGGTATTCGCCTACAACCAGGAATTGATCTAGTCCAGATCCAGCTGGACACGCCTGACACCGGTAGGGGTTGGATTATCAGATTAATAAGTGATGACTATCCCATCTGATAAGATTACTTGAAGAGACGACAGATCTTCAGGTCATCCCTGAAGCATCATCATCACGCAACCTCAATAATAACAGCCCAGAAGCCTGGCTTTACGGTGGCTTTGCATCCCACCACTCCACTGGAGTAATTCTTGCAGACTGATGTTCCAATCTGAATAAGGAGCCCAGGTTTGATCAATAGAATATTTTTTCTTGTCACCCTCTTCATCGGTTTGGATTCGCTTTACAGTCAGGTGGGTGATCTCATCTGGGAGGAGAATTTTAATACCCTGGACAACTGGATGGCCGAGCAGGGCAATGGATCCTGGGGTTGGGGAAATGGTGAGCTGGAGTATTACCAGGCTGAGAATGCGCAGATCACCGAGATTCCTGATGAACCCGGAAATACGGCCCTGCAGATCACCCTCCGCGAGGAAAGCGGGCCAGGGATCACGGATCAGTGGGGAAACCCACTTTCCTATACTTCCGCCAGGGTTACAACCAAGGCAAAAGTGTCCCTGCTTTTCGGGATGGTTGAAACCCGGGTCCGGATCCCCGACATTGATCTTGGCGGTTGGCCGGCAGTCTGGCTGCTGGGTACCTCCAATTACGGCTGGCCCAGCTGTGGTGAACTCGATATGATGGAAATGGGATCAAGACAGGACTTCCGAGATCTTCATGACGAGCACAATGGCGGTAATGGTCTGAACAATTCCACCGTCAACCAGGTCGTCGGGGCGAACGCCATTTTCTATTCCGATGAAGCACTTACACCAGAAAATCCAAGCGGTGCCGCAAGTATTTCCTGGGACCCGGATGATGATTATTGCCGGCCCTATTACAACTATGATAGTCCCCTGATAGAGCGGTTCCTCATCTACCGGATATATTGGGATGCAGATAGCATCCGCTTCACCGTGGTGGATGATGGAATTGAACACGATCTTTACACTGATCCCTTTCCGATTGACAGCACATCGTTTGAATTTCACCAACCCTTCTACTTCATTGCCAACCTGGCCATCGGTGGTGCATTCACTGATGCCTATGTGTTGGGGGATCCTGGTAGTGGTGAGCCCGTCACCATGCCCTTGCCGGCCGATATGTACGTCGATTACATCCGGGTCTACGAATGGAACGGGCAGGGTGAAGTTCATCTGGGTCCCCCCGTTCCCAGGGAAGGCACCTTCGGTCTGTATACCGACAGCACCCAAACGGATGACGCCCTGGTACTGGGTGAGGATTCCGAGATCTATGTGTGGGAGGGCACCTTGACAGAGGGTTCCATTCTCCCTTTTGAAGGTGAGAACGGGATCAGCTGGCAGACGACAGGGCTGGGTTGGTTCGGCGCCGGTATCATGTCAACACAACCACTGAATCTGTTCAACTTTGGGGAAGGTCACCTGAAGTTCATGATCAAGATCCCTGCTCATGTTGCATTCAAGATCGGCGTCATCGATAGCTGGGGTAACCAGCACTACGTGGATTTTCCAGCCAACACGACAGCGTATGATCTGGTTCGTAACGGAGAGTGGGGCCAGGCGGCCATCCCTGTTAGTGAGCTGAGAGGAGAGTTCATCGATCTTCGGATGCTGAGCTACTCATTTGTCATCCTGGAGGTGAATGGTGCCAGCTGTGAGTTTGGTCTGGACGATATCTACTGGGACGGTGGATTGGTTGATATCGAGCCCGTCGCAAACAACATCTCTCCAGCACACTATCGCTTATGGCAAAACTACCCGAATCCATTCAATCCCAGCACAACGATCCGCTATGAACTCACCGAATCAGCAGATGTCTCTCTGACCATTCACGATGTTCGCGGGAAGATTGTGAAAGTTCTGGTCTCGGACCATATGACTGCCGGTTCTTACAGTGTTCCCTGGAAGGGACAGACAACTTCAGGTCAGACGGTGGGCACGGGTGTTTATTTCGCCAAGTTGAAGGTGGGGCATGACTCCAGGGTCACCAAGATGCTCTATCTGAAATAGGCTGCTGCAATCTAAGTATCATACGAAGTATTACTGCCAGGGGGACCTGATCCGTCACCCCGCCATATTCCGGTATCAGTCCCATAGTTGAAGGTTTCCCCGGTTTTCCTGTCTTCAGTATCCTTGTACCGTTAACTGGCCGGTGGTTGTCCAATAGCAGGCAAATACCAAACGTCGTCCAATACAACCGCTTGTAGAACAATTACAGGTTAACGATCATACCGTCATAAGTTCTGGTACCACAAGGTAAGAAGGGGGACCAGGATGAAATACACAGTCCACAAGCTCGTAATTAACCTCGAGAATGATCCGACCAGGCTGGAGCAGTTCATGAATGACCTGGAGGGTGAAGTTGTATCGATTATCCCTAACATTGCTCGGACGAGTCTATTGCAGATCTATGGATTGAAGCGCAAGGTGGATTTTGTGCTCATCGTAGAAAAAAAGTAGAACTGTGGGAGTTGAAGATGACACAGGTCAACACAGATAAAAACGGGTGATATCGGAGTCTCTGGATCCTTGCCATGGTCAATTCAGGTATATGGGCCATCGCTATCATCGCGTTGGTCTTCGTGATGCAGCACGCTCCCGGGGCCAAAGGTCTGTTCCCAATATTAGCCGGTGGCGTCGCAGTAGCCACTGCGCTTATCTCAACAGTAAACAAGCTCAAGTAGAACAGGGAAGCTGCGAAGGACCAGCTGCAGCTGAAACTGAAACCAAGGACCTCACCGAATATCTCGAATGCTCCCTATACTGAAAATGATATCAGCAATTGAGCAAGATAGTAGCTGCTTAAGATGAATACCTGGGGCTTCTTGCGATTGCCGACAAAACGATACAATACCAGGGTTACATCTGAAAGAATGAACAAGAGCGTACCGGCAAAAGCCACGATACTGCTGTGTGTATTAACTAGACCCATCCTGCCCAATGACTGCCAAAAAAGCAGGATCAGGACAATGGTGTAAAGGACGACGGGAATGGTTTTCCGGCCAACCTTTGGCAGCAGAACCCAAAGGACGATCACGCCGGCAATTAATCCAGGAATGATATACACGACGTCTGGCGGGAAGACCGAATCACTGATAAAGGCGATCAGGTAGAGAACGTGGGCGACGAAAAAACTGGCCAGGCCATGCAGGAATCGATCAGCCGCTGCCATTAAGAAGGTATCCCCCAACAATGAGAAGACCAGCCCGGCAACGATCATATTCCGGTAAAAGGTGGATACCTCCGGTTTCTGCAGAAAACAGAAAAGGATAATTAGCATGATCGTCAAGGGCTTATAAACGTATGTCTGTAAACGTTTTTGCCGCAGATCTGATCGAATGTGCAAGGTTGCCGAGACAATCACGAGAATGGGTATGATGTGTATGAGCATCACAATGATTATACCTTAGTCAAGAATTTTGGGATCGACGATCGGTTTTTGCACGATTCGCTGCATTGTAATTGATTAATACGTCCTTTTCTCCATACCGGTCGAGTATTGAAAATCCCAATATGAAGTCATGAGCCTTCTCCTAACTTGCAGCATGGATTTGATGACATTCGAGTAGTGGGGAACCTTATGAGATTACTCATTCTATTGCTATTGTGGTCAGGGCTTTTCGCACAACCTATCCTGCTGGATGGTCACTTCGAGGACTGGAAGGAAATCGATAATCTGTATCTTGACACTGAGGGAGATGGTCTGGCGGGTCTTGATCTGCTGTCGGTGAGTATCAGTTCCGATAGTGCACGTGTGTTCTTCTTTCTGGAATTTGCCGAGGAGCTGGCCATTTTGAAGAACAATGAGTTAACCCTTTACTTTGATACGGATAACGATACCGCCACCGGGCTCTCAATAGGCGGCCTGGGTGCAGAGATGGCCTGGAACTTTGGGCGGAAGGAGGGTGCACATTTTTCAGGGGGAGATTCCACCCGGATCACCCACGGCGATATTGGATTGATCACCTTGCCTACCATTACCTCCCGATATATTGAGATCGCGGTCGATCGCAGTGACCTGCCTCCTGGAAGCGACCTGTCAGAACCCATCCACTCCTTTACCTTCCTGCTGGTGGATGAACAAGACCCCCAGGGAGATCGATTGCCGGATACTGACGGTGGTCTGTATGTAGAACTGTCTGCAGATGGTGGAATTCCCTGGGAAACCTGTCCATTGGCCCGATTTGCAGATACCGACATCCGCATCATGTCCCAGAACGTCCTACACGACGGTCTTTACAATGAGGAACGCTCTCCAGCCCATGCCCGCATTTTGCGGGCGCTTGATCCGGACATCGTGGCTTTGCAGGAAATGTGGCAAACCTCAAATCAGGCCACCATAGCTTATCTCGATTCCATCATGCCCCTCCCCGGGGATCAGGGATGGTACAGCACCGAGATGGAGGGACACGTAGTCACTGCAAGTCGGTTCCCCATTATGGGGAACTGGACGCTCTGGGGCCACAGCGGTTCACGGATCATGGCCCTCCTGGTACAGATCGACGCAGACCACCAGGTCCTGGTGATGAACTGCCACTGGTCCTGCTGCGGCGCTGACGAAAACCGCCAGCTCCAGGCGGATACCACCATTGCTTTTCTCCGGGATGCCTTCTCCGCAGGTGGTCAGATCGACCTGTCCCCCAACACCCCGGTGGTCATCCTGGGTGATATGAATCTGGTGGGCGACAGCCAGCAATTGACGACCCTGCTCACGGGTGATATTCAGAATGAGGTTGAATTCGGACCTGACTACCCTCCTGACTGGGATGGTTCAGACCTAAGGGATCTATGTCCCGTGCACCTTTCCGAGCGAGTGGCTTTCTCCTGGCAGAACGAGGGTGAGGGCTATAGTCCGGGAAGGCTTGATTACATCGTCTATACGGATCATGTAACGGAAGTGCGCAATAATTTCATCCTGAATACCCGTACCATGACAGACGAACAGCTTTCAGCGAATGGGCTGCTCCGAACAGATTCAAAAGTTGCTTCGGATCACCTGGCACTGGTGGCCGATTTCAGTATCCTGCCGGATCCAGAACCGGTAGAAGAGCGTGGCTTGAAAGGATTCTTCAAAGGGATTTTCAGGAAAACGCGCCCCGACTGAAGCTGTAATCTTGACCTAGATCCGGTGCTTGGATTGATTTCGTTAATAGAGATCCTCCAGCGATACGAGATCCATAAACTCCATGACGATGAGGACCGGGGGGCTTAGATTGCTCACCTAATCATTCATTAGCTATCAAGGAGTCCTTACCTATGAATAACTCAACTACGACTGTTTCACAGGGATGGGATCAACGCAGCACCGCTTTGACAGCCGGCTTCGGCCTGCTGGCCATGGCCATTATCGCCGGGTGGTCATACGGCGTGGCCATCGATGGCCAGATCGTCGACGGTGATGCTGAGGCTACTGCCACGAATATAAGTTCTGCTGCAAACATGTTCCGTCTAGGTGCCACCGGGCTGCTCATTGTGGCCATCCTGGACGTACTGGTGGCCTGGGCTCTATATGGAGTCTTTCGCAGCAAGCACCAGGGATTGGCCCTGCTGGGGGCCTGGTGCCGGTTGGCCTATGCTGCATGGTTCGCCATGGCCATCAATGATCTGTTCGGTGCTCTGCGGGCGGCCCCGGTGGATCCCGCACAGACCATGTTTCTGCTGGAGACATTTGAAGAAGGCTGGCAGGCCGGGCTGATCCTCTTTGGTCTGCATCTGGCCATCACCGGCTGGCTGCTCTGGCGTCCTGGCCTTTTCGAGCGCATCACCTCCGTACTGCTGTTCATTGCCGCCCTTGGCTATGCACTGGATGGTTTCAGCATGCTTCTCAGCCCGAACGGTTCCTGGGATATCGCAGTGTACACATTTATCGGTGAGATCGTGCTAATCGTATGGCTGCTGGCTAAAGGTGGAAAAGAAGCGGTTACGTCTGGATCAACTCAAGCTGTCCGTTCTGACGCTGATTCTGAAGGGGCGTCCTAATTCACCAGGGAGAATACCGCCATTTAACCTTATACTTAACCCATCTGGAGCAAATATGCTGGAGACCCTTCTCATAAGGAGTTGAATCATGAATACAGACAGAAAAATCGGCATCCTTGTAGGCATCCTCTTTCTTGCTGCCATAGCAACCTACGGAGGCGGTAACGGCATCGTGGGTAATCTTCTGGAAGATCCTGATTACCTGGCTGAAATTGCCGACCGTTCGGGCCGGATGATATTGGGCTCCATCCTCATGCTGCTCAATTCAGCCGTGGTGGTGGCCATCGGGATCCTGATACTGCCCATCCTGGAGCGACACAACAGATACATCGCCTGGGGCTACCTGAGCACCAGGATCATTGAATCCATCATACTCGCATTCGGTGTGATCAGCCTGCTGTCATTGATCACCCTGGGTCAGGAATATCTGAATGCCGGATCGCCGGCGAATTCCCCCTACACCATCATGAGTGCTCAGGCGATCAAGGTGAATTTCCTGGCTTATCAGATCGCCATGTTGTTTCTCGGCATAGGTGGTGTGCTGTTCAGTTTTGTCCTGTTCCAGGCCAGACTTATCCCACCTTTCATCTCCATCCTTGGCGTGATCGGTTATGCATCCCTGTTTGTGGGAGCGACGTTGGAGTTGTTCGGCTTGACGCTTGGTCTGATCCTGTCCATCCCCGGGGGCATATTTGAGATCCTGTTCCCGATCTGGCTCTTCGTGAGAGGGTTCAACCAGCCAGCTGCTCAATCTTCGTCCACTTAAACAGCCCAGGTTTAATGACTGAAAGTATGGATCGCCCACAGGATCGTCACCATTTCTGGCTGGTGGGAGGCTTAAGCCTGGGGCTCCTTCTCATGGGGCTGCTCAGGTGGTCTGGTCAGCAGGAGAACCTTCTCACGCCTCTGGCCGGTCTGGCTACTCCAGGGTACATCCTGATCACTGCGGTCTTTACTACGATGCTGGTCCGTCGCGGCCTGCCCTTGAACAAACTTGGCTTCGGTGTACGTCCGGATCTGCGCCAGCTTTTGATCGTCATCGCGGCTATTGCCGTCCTGCGTCTTTTCGCGGTGACCCTGCATCCACTCATCGAAGAGCTCTTGGGCAGCGGACGCAACCTGGAACGCTTCTCAGACGTGGAGGGCTCGACTGCCTCCTTCTGGGCACTGATGCTCACCAACTGGACATTTGCAGCCTTCGGCGAGGAGTTCGCCTACCGTATCATCCTGATGCGCGGGCTGGCTTTCGTGTTCGGTGACTCGCGCAAAGCTCAGATCTATGCCCTGCTGCTTCAAGCCGTCCTGTTTGGTCTGGTGCATGCATATCAGGGTCCGACCGGCATCATCGGCGCATCCATCAGTGGATTGATCTTCGGTACGGTGGTGCTTTTGGCGCGCTGGTCCATCTGGCCGGCGGCAGTGGTCCATGGCACCAATAACACCTTCGGGATCATCGAACTGTATCAGGGGTAGGGATCTGCTTATATTTCAGCCACAAGTATTGCGTACCGTATTCCATTGATCAACCCGAAAGGGGAAACAACCCATGTCTGATGAGATCACCATTATTGAAAGACAAGCCCAGCATGCCGTCATGATCCCGGCCGTGGTCGGCACCATGAAGATGGGTAAGGTCATGGGACCCGCCTATGCAAGCATCATGGCCCATCTCAAGGCCAATAACATTGAATTGCAGAATACTGACATGCCCTTCACTGTTTACCGCAACATCAACTGGGATGAAATGAATAAAAAGGGCTTCCTCGCGACCCTAAAGATGATGTTCGTCAAGAAATGGGACCTGGAGATCGGCATCAGCTGTCCGGAGCTAACCCCTCCAGGCGATGAAATACAGAAGCTCACCCTTGAGGCCGGCAGATATCTTCGTGCCATCCATACTGGACCATATCGAATGGTGGGCGGTACATATACTCGAATAAGAAACTTTGCCTCTGAACAGAACCTGGGAACCTTCAAGGATTATTCCATTGAGTTCTATCTCAACGATCCGGGCGAGGTGGCCGCTGAAGAGCTGCAGACGGAGGTCCTTGTTCCCCTGATCTGATGGACCGGACCCGACTGATCTTCGATCCTATACTGCCCATGGATGCCTCTAGGGGCTTGATCTCCACACTTTCAAGGCTATCATAGTTCCAGGCTGGCCTTTCCAACCGGGATGGCTTCTGGTCCAAGCGGGGGAGCAACACTCAGAGAAAGAAGGTCAATATGGATAAAGAGATCCGGGCAGTGGAACATGAGATATTCACCTTGACGGCAAAGTTGAATGATCTCCGAAAGCAGGCCCCCGCCACAAAGGTATCGAACTACACCTTCAGCACATTGGATGGTGAGACCACCCTGCTGGACATGTTCGGAGAACGGGAGCGGTTATTGGTGATCCACAACATGGGCCAGGGCTGTCGGTACTGCACACTCTGGGCTGACGGTTTCAACGGCTTCGTCCCCCACCTGGAATCGGCAATGTCCGTTTTCCTGGTCTCCAAGGATCCTCCGGAGGTCCAGCGACGTTTTGCCAATGACCGGGGTTGGCGCTTCAATCTGGCTTCCCACGGCGGAGGTGAATACATCCTGGAACAGACGGTCACTGAGGGGCAGCGAAACTCACCTGGAGCTGTTGTCTATGAGCGTGTCGGAGACGAGATCTTCCGGAAGAATGATTGTGAATTCGGTCCCGGTGACCTCTATTGCTCCATGTGGGGTCTGTTGGGTCTTGCCGGACTCGGTGAGGACGATTGGACCCCTCAGTACAAGTACTGGCAGCGCCCACAGCAGCTGGATGACGGCGGTCTCAATATCATAGAATAAATAAACACCTCCCGGGTTGGTCTGTATCCCCGGGACCAAAGCTCGCGAAGCGCGTAGCCGTTCAGGAGCCACTGCGTTGCCAACAGGTGTGGTTGTTCATAATTACTACCCTCTCCACATGGGGTCGGGAAAGATGGATTCATGCGCTTTTACTCTCAACAGGCACCTTCTTTCTTTGTCTTCTGACATATCCGGATCAGATCGAATAAGAAGCTGGTCAGGTTCCCCTTCATGAAGCCGGTTCACAGGCGGGGCAGCCGTCAATTCCTGAGAATACGTTCACAACCTTCATGCGATCTGTGGATCCTTGAATGAAGACCGATATCCACTTGCACAGTATACCCGCTCATCTAAGGTTTACCTTTGGCGCGTAATTTGTTAGTGCTAAGGGATGGCATATTATATGATTGAACTCATCGCGGAGGTCCAATGACACTGGTGCTGAATGGTTCTGGTCTGAATATCGAAGACGTCGTTGATGTGGCGCGTCATCATAAAAAGGTTGAGCTTCACCCGGATTCCGTGGAGAAGATCAATCGCTGCCGGGCACTGTTGGAGAAGAAGATCGAGGCCCGCGAGATCATGTACGGCGTGAACACCGGTATTGGAGAATTCTCCGAAGTGGTCCTGGACGATAACCAGATCAAGGACTTCCAGCGCTATCTGATCTACAACCATGCCGCCGGTATCGGTGATCCTGCCCCGCTGGAATATGTGCGCGGCGCCATGCTGGGCCGCATCAACGTGCACGCCCATGGTCATTCAGCGGTGCGTCTGGAGATCACCCAGACCCTGGTTGACATGCTGAACAGGGGACTTACTCCTTTTGTCTGTCAGAAGGGATCCGTCGGCGCCTGTGGTGATTTGGCCCCCATGTCCCAGATCGCCCTGCTGATGTTGGGTGAAGGCCAGGCATACTACGAGGGTGAACTGCTGGAAGGCCAAGAGGCCATGAAACGGGCCGGCATTCCCATTCCTGGTCTCAAGGCCAGGGATGGTCTGGCTATCATCAATGGGGCCAACCTGCTCACAGCCATGAGTGCAATCTTCCTCTATGATGCTGACCGTTGGTTAAAGCAGGCGGAGATCGCATGTTCAATGTCCCTGGAGGCCCTGAAGGCGAATATGCGGCCCTATACCACCAAACTCCACGAAGCCCGTGGATTCAAGGGCGCCGTCCGGTCGGCCAATGCCATCAACAAGTGCATCGAGGGTGGTGACCTGAAGGCCGGGCGCATCCAGTGCAAGGTCCAGGACGCCTATTCCATGCGTTCCTCCCCCCAGGTCATCGGTGCCGCCCATGACGCTCTTGAATACGCCCGCAGCCAGGTGGAGATCGAGCTCAACGGTGTGGGTGACAATCCCGTGTTCTTCCCCGACGAGGACCTGCAATTGTCCGGTGCCAATTTTCAGGGCTCCCCTGTTTCAGTGCCTATGGACATGGCCGGTACCTGCATCACCATGATATCCATCCTTTCGGAACGACGTATGAACCGCCTGAACAATCCTGCCCTGAGTGTAGGTCTGCCAGCTTTTCTCACCAAGGGAGCCGGCATGTTCTCGGGTCTCATGCTCAGCCAGTACACGGCTGACATGCAGATTGTGGAACAGCGCATTCTTTCCGCACCGGCCAGCATCCAGTCCATCCCGGCAGCTGCGGACCAGGAGGATTTTGTCTCCATGGGCATGAATACCGCTATCAAGAATTTCCAGATCCTTGAGAATGCCAGGGGCGTTCTGGGCATCGAGTTCATGGCCGCCGCCCAGGCCCTGGATTTCAGGGAATACACCTTTGGAGAAGGTGTTAACAAAGCCAAGGAAGTGGTACGCCGATACGTGGATTTCCTGGACGAGGATCGTCCTCTCTATCCCGATCATACTGTCATGCAGGAACTGGTGACCTCCTGTGAGATCCTGGAGGAGGTAGAGGCTGTAGTGGGAAGTCTTGGTTAGTAGCGGGCCTCATTCCTTTTTTTAAATAACCGGTATCTCAAAGGCATTCCGATGAATTCATCAATTGGTCCATGTGACCATGTAGATTAGGGCTGGTATCCTTCTCGCAGGTGTCCTACTCTATATCCTGGTGGCCACAGTCCATGGCCGGGCTACCGGGTTGAGGCTGATCCTGTTCGGTATGTCGACCCTTTTTCTGGATCATTTTTCAGAGAAGCGTACCGATACTTATCACCAGGCTATCGTGGAAGCGCTGGAAGAATTCCGTGATCGGACCTCGGAGAGCACTTCCGACTGAAGGACAGTCCAATCCATTTCATTGCGGTATGTCCAACGGATCTGCCGATGATCGGCGTTGAGCGAACGACCGATGAACCCGAGGATTGTTCAAAATTAGAGGGGACATCTACATGAAACACATTCTGATACTGGTAATGGCACTCACCTTTGGTCTGGTTCTGGTGAACTGCAGTACAGAGGCAGAATACCGTACCATAACCCTGGAGGAATACCGTAACAAGATGAAGGCCGGCTGGCTGGGACAGATGGCCGGTGTTGGCTGGGGGGCTCCCACTGAATTTGAGTACAACGGGGTCACCATCCCTGATGATGAGGTCCCTGCCTGGACTCCCGATATGCTTAATCAGCAATTTCAGGATGACCTGTATGTGGAGATGACCTTCATCAAGACCCTGGAGGATTACGGCTTCGATGTGTCCATCAGACAAGCGGGGCTCGATTTTGCCAACAGCAGGTACCGGCTCTGGCACGCCAACCGCTACGGTCGTGAGAACCTGCGGGCCGGTATCGCACCGCCATTCTCCGGACACCCGCAGTTCAATCGGCACGCTGATGATATTGATTATCAGATCGAGGCAGATTATTCGGGCCTGATCGCTCCGGGGATGCCTCAGACCGTCATCGAACTGGGTGATAAATTCGGCCGCATCATGAACTATGGGGACGGCCTTTATGGCGGGCAGTTCGTAGGGGCCATGTACGCCGAAGCCTTCTTCGAAACAGATGTGGCCGAGATCGTCAACGCCGGCCTGGCTGCCATTCCTGCAGGCAGTCAATACGCGGAGGCCGTTCGGGATATCATCGCCTGGCATGCGCAGTTTCCTGATGATTGGAGGAAGGCTTGGGACGAGATCAACACGAAATACCAGCTGAACCCTGAATACCGGAAATTTGCCTGCTCCGGTACAGAGGCCGATTTCAATATCGACGCCAAGATCAACGGAGCTTATATCGTTATGGGATTGCTCTATGGTGATGGCGACATGGACGAGACCATTCGCATTTCCATGCAGTGCGGTCTGGATTCGGACTGCAATCCTTCCAATGCGGCCGGTGTGCTGGCTACCTCTCTCGGGATGGAGAATCTACCGAAGAAATACACAACTGGTATTGATGACACCACGAAATTCTCATTCACCGCCTACAATTTCCCTGACCTGCTCAGCGTAAATGAATCCCTGGCACGGCAAGCGGTTCAACGTGCCGGTGGAACCATTGAAAGTGTAGCGGGAGAGGAATATTTCATCATTCCGATATTGGAACCAGCACCGGGCGAATTGGAGCAGTGTTGGGATGTCACTGAAGCGACCGGTGACGTCAGTTATACCCAGGAGGAAATGGAGCAGATCACCATCAAGGTTCGCGGGCAGGATGATTACGTGAAGGCTTGGCAGGTCTCTGAGGTCTTCTCCAGGGAGGGCATCGATGGTTTCCATCTGTTTGACCTGGAATTTGGGCCGGAAGCGGATCGTGGATATGCTGTGTGGCAGGATATCTCCAGCGAAGATGGTGTTGTAAAACTGGATAGGCGTTTTGAATTAGAGCACCATGTGGTGTACTTACGGACAGAGGTGTGGAGCCCTGAAATGCGTGACGTCATGTTCGAGATCGGTAGCGACGATGGCGTGAAAGCCTGGTTGAATGATACCCTCGTCCATCAGAACAACATCCTCAGGGGTCATGTCCAGGCAGATGATCGTGTCAAGGTCAAGCTGGTCAGTGGCCGGAACGATGTTTTGCTCAAGATCACCCAGGGTGAAGGTGGCTGGCGGGCATCCCTGGTGATCACCGATCTGGATGAAAAGGTTCTCACGGATCTGGAATTTCGTCGCTAGCTGATTTCGTCATTATACGCTAATGCCATACATGGTGTGATCGATCTGCACAGCCGCTTAACCTTGCTTCTCAGGCCGGCGTCAGACAGGTAAGATGAATATAGGAACTATCATGAGACCATTGATCCGTCTGACGCTCCTCTCCGTGATCCTTACGCTGGGAAACCTCCCACTCGCGGGGCAATCGTAGAGGATTGTCGATACCGGCCAGACCCAGTATTACGATGACCAGGATGAGATCACACAACCAGGACTAGGCGATCCCTTCTTTGGACAGGATGCAAACTTTCCCGACAATCAGCCATCAAATACGGATAATGGAGATGGGACGGTCACGGATAATGTCACCGGTTTCATGTGGCAGCAGAGTGCTGACCTGAACGGGGGCGGGCTGTAAAAGAGTGATCCGACGAGCTGATCCTATTGCTCACTTGGACTCAGCAGGTCATATTTTTACCGCCTTAAGTGTATCCTGTCCCGAGAGGTGAAGGAGTTGGTCATGGGCTCTGTCAGGATTTGTATTATAACGATAATTGTTCCGATCCAGTCTGACTTACCTGCAGATCCCGCATCCTGTTCAGCACAGCGGCCATCTCGAATTTCCGGAATGTCGCCAGATCACCGGTGAACCTGGGATCGATGAGATCGAGCCCCTGATCCTCGATATCTGACATGACCCGCTGGAGAACATCGTCAAAGGAGGTGGCCTCGTCCATGTACTTCCGGGCATATTTTATTGCCAGACCGATGGCCTTGGCCTGTGCTGATTCCAGCAGCTGTTCCACATCGCTGAGGTCCACGTTCATACGCCCATACACAAGTTCATTTGGATTTGGCGAGTATACTCGCCGGTGACCGTGTTCATTGCGGGTGTCCAATCCCTCGGCACTGGGATATCGGTCTCTGGGCCTCTGGATGCCTTCTCCCCCTTCGTGGGTACGACCGGATGGATTCTCTTCCACGATCTTCAGGGCCTGGCTGGTGACATCAACCGGCCGATATTCGAGCATCTGGATCACCTGATGGGCAACTCCCAGATAATCACCGGATCCGCCCAGGACCAGGATAGTGGATATGCCATGCTCCGCATGTAGTTCCCGCACGCGATCGATGAAGGCCGTGATGGGTTCATGCTCCTTTTTGACGAGTTCTTGCATGCGACGGTCACGGATCAGGAAATTCGTCGCGCAGGTATCCTCATCCATGAGCAGCACCTTGGCACCCACCTCTATTGATTCAGAAATGAATGCCGCCTGGGATGTACTGCCGCTGGCATTTGGTGAAGAGAAGGATACTGTATCCTGCTGATGCGGGATATGACGGATAAAGGGTGAGATGTCAGTACTGACGATAGAACGGCCGCTGTACGCCCTGACCTTCACTGTTTCCGGCAGGGATACGCAATACTCACGTCCATCATTTGCGATATGGTTGTAGACGCCCTGTTCCAGAGCTTGCAGCAGGGTTGATTTCCCATGATATCCTCCGCCCACCAGCAGCGTGACCCCGGAAGGAATGCCCATGCCTGTAACCGGGCCTGCATGCGGCAATTCAATTGTGATGCTCAAGCTCCCGGGGGATCGAAATGGCACCGCCTGGTCCGGATGGAGTGGATGCTGATCCACACCACTGATGCGCGGCAGGATGGCATCATCGGCGATGAAGGCCACGAGTCCCAGTAATCTCAATTCAGCGCGCAGGTGCTCAGCATCTTCTGCCAGTTGCAGATGCTTGTCCAGATCCGCAAGATCCAGCTGTTCGGCAAAGAGAGCATTTGTGATCACCTCTGGCAACTCCTGGAAGAGCATGACCTCTGCGATGTCAGCCCGGATCCTCCTGCCGCTGGCTGGCAGGCCGAGAAAGATCCGTGCTTCCAGCCTGTCACCGTTCACCACTACCGAACTTCGCTCGAGGATCTCCTGTCCCGGTTCCGCAATGGTAATGATCCCGCTGTTACCGGTTCCCCTGCGGTTTGAATAGGTCCTGCTGTGCTTGAAGATCTGCCGGGCCAGATAATCCCGGAATGCGATCCTGCGGGTTTTATTACTGACTACTTCGTCTGCAAAACCGGATCGATCCCAGGATACTGCGATTCGGTAGATGCCGGTATGTGGCGGTGCATAGGGATCCTTGGGGATCTGGTCGATATGCAGGTCAAAGCCAGGGTAGTTGTACGAACCTAATAAAGCCTGACAGGCACCATAATCCTTGCCATCTAATCCCCGAAGGATCGATCGTATTGATTCGATTGGTCTCATGCTCGTTCCTGCTTTGATGCTGTTCAGGTTGCGAAGGAATCTACGTCATTGACTTTCTTAAATCAACTATAGTATATTTCACCTACTATGATTAATAATCTTCAATCAGGAGCTGAGGCTCTGGGTGCAGAGCTGAATGCGATCCGTAAAGTCCGGGAGCTCAGCCTGGTGGCTGTTGCTGAGCCTGCAAAGATCTCCGCGGCATATTTGCAGAAACTCGAGAACGGCAGTGTGCAGAACCCTTCGCCTCGTGTTCTCATGCGTCTTGCCGGAGTACTGCACTGCGATTACGATCGCCTCATGACGCTGGTGGGTTATGTAACTTCTCCTCAACCCTCGAAGGGTGGGAAAGCAACATTTCTCGAAGCTGCTTTACGGAATGAGGATCTGTCAGATGCTGAACAGCGAGCAGTACTGGCATTCATTTCCTATCTGAAAGGTGTGCGGACCTGACCGGACAGCCTGGAACTCTTCCTGTCTCAGCGCGATCATTCGTCCGCGCATGCAAAGCAGTTCTAAAATTGAACCATTGAGAGCATAGCAGGAATTTTTAAGTTCTCCGCCGTTGATGGGTCCACTCAAACGCTATAGCATCCAACTCGTGAAAACGCTCGGGGAGCGTAAAGAGCGCAGACATTTCGATCAGGATCCCATCGTTATCGGTGGCTGCGGTCGTTCAGGTACGACCCTTCTGCTGTCCATCCTGGCCGCCCATCCGGATATCTTCGCGGCACCCCATGAGACCGTTGCCCTGATGTACTGGAAACCGGATCCGTCTGATGCTGGCCGCATGGTACCAAAGCGTCTGGATCGATTCTACCGATACCTGCTGGTCAAAAAAGTCCCACCACAAGCGCGTCGTTGGTGTGAGAAGACACCGCGCAATGTCAGGTCCCTTGGACGCATACTCAATTACTGGCCGGAAGCCCGTTTTATCAACATCATCCGCGATCCCCGGGATGTGCTTACATCAAAGCACCGGAAAAATCCGGATAAATACTGGGTACCGTTGAACCGCTGGGTACGGGATGTGAACGAGGGCCTGGCCTTCAAGGACCACCCCCGAGTGTACACCATTCGCTATGAGGACCTGGTACAGAATTTTGAATCGAGCATTCGCCTGCTCTGCGATTTCCTGCAACTGGAATGCGGTCCAGAGATCCTGAACTGGCACGAGTACACCACCGTGCGACGCAACCAGGCCTGGAAGGGTAAAGTGGTGAAACTCCACACCGATTCCGTGAAGAAATGGGAACGCCCGGAGCATCGGCAAAGACTGCAGGAAATCATGCAGGACCAACGCATCGTCGACCTGATGCAAAGACTTGACTATACCTGAACCACCCTCCCTTCCATTTCTACACTCAAAAATTAATCTGTAGTGGCATGAGGTGAACTGTTGGTGGATCATCACTACCCGCTTAAACATGACTGTATAGGTCATATTATGATTGAATTTACCAGAACCGCTTTTAGCTTGCCACCAAGCGCTGCGAATTGCTCGATACAACTCCACCCTGGTTCTGATGACCTGATCGTCCTCCTGCCCTGAACAGCCTTTGCTTATGAGCGTCGCGTGTACGCCAGGGGGCAAGATTAACAGAACACAGGAGACAATCATGTCAAACGATAAGGCCATCGCCGATCACTATACCCATGGGAGTCTGCTCAACGCCATCGAAGCTTCCCTGGCCAAACTGGGCAAAACCACTGACACTGTTACAATAGACGATCTTGGTCCGGTGGAGGAGTTCCATATCGGCGGTCGGCCGGCCACCGAGCATTTCGTTGCTCAACTCGATTTCAGCAAAGAGGATCATATCCTCGATGTAGGCTGTGGACTGGGTGGTGCAGCCCGCTTCGTTGCAAGTAAATACAACAACATGGTCTCTGGAATCGATCTGACCCAGGAGTATATCGATACCGGGAATGCGCTTTCCACCTGGGTAGATCTGGATGACAGGGTCAACCTGGTCCAGGGCAGCGCTCTTGAATTGCCATTCGAAGAGGAGGGCTTTGACGGCGCTTACATGCTGCATGTGGGAATGAATATTGAAGACAAGCACAGACTCTTCGGAGAATTGCACAGGGTTCTTAAGCCAGGATCGACCCTTGGCGTTTACGATATCATGCGGGTTGGTGATGGCACCATGACCTACCCGGTGCCCTGGTCCTCGGAGGAGAGCACCAGCAAGCTCTCCTCACCGGGTCAGTATCGAGAGGCCATGTCGGATGCCGGCTTCACCGTGACGACAGAGGATAACCGGCGTGATTTTGCACTCTCATTCTTCCAGGCTGTTGCTGAAAAGAACAGGGCCAATGGTGGTCCCCCGCCTCTGGGCTTGCACACGCTCATGGCTGAGAGCACACCTGTCAAGCTCAAGAACATGCTGGACAATGTTGCGGCGGATCATATTGCTCCTGTGGAGATGATCGCTAAAAAGACCTGACACGGAGCATTCATCGGGGATAAGTACTTACCTGACTAATGGCAAAGAGATCGGGGATCTGACGGATTCACATTTTTAAGTTCGCATCTCAATTGATAATATTGGGATGAGGATAGATCCGATGATCACCAACAAGAATATGATCCATGCAGCCACGATAGTGTTCGTGGATTTCCTGCTTATCGCATGTACCGGACACCAGCAATCCGGGGGGAATTTCGCAAAGCAGGAATATACCCCTGAACCGATTCCCCTTTTTGAGCAAAGCATAGATCAGCTCCCCCAGCCGATCCTGGACGGGGATCCAGGCTGGATCGACATGTATTGGACCTGCTGGGAGATCGCCTTTCGCGGTTTCAAACAACCGCCGCCAGGATCGCCACTGGTCTCAAACTGGCTGGATGAGGCTTTCAGCGAGAACATCTTCCAGTGGGATACCATCTTCATGCTCATGTTCGCCCGCTATGGCCACGATGTCTTCCCGGCCATCGAATCCCTGGACAATTTCTATGCTCTCCAGTTTGAAAGTGGTTTCATCGGAAGGGAATTCAGGGAAAGTGATGGTCGCTTGATCCATTTTGATTTCGATGGTGGCCTTTTCTCTGACACCGGCTGGAAGAATACCATCAATCCCCCATTGTTCAGCTGGGCTGAAGTCGAATCATATCGGATTACCGGTGACAAATCTCGCTTTGCGAGAGTTCTACCCGTTCTCGAGAGCTATGCTGAGTGGCTTAACCGTGACGGGGATCCCGATGCCCTGGACTGGGAGGCCAATGGTCGGATCTCTGAAAATACTGAGCATAAACTTTACTGGAATACTCCACTGGGCAGCGGCATGGACAACACGCCCCGTCCCGCCGAGAAGGGGGCCGGCTGGGTGGAGATGTCGGCCCAGATGGTGATCATGTATAACAACCTCGCTATTATCTGTGATGAGCTGGGAGAACCAGATAAAGCTTCTCGGTACCGAGAGGAGGCCAAGGTCCTCGGCCAGCGCATCAATCGGTGGTGCTGGCATGAGGAAGACGGATTCTACTATGATGTCCAGGCCAACGGCGAACAATTCAGAAAGAAGACCATCGGTGGATTCTGGCCGCTGCTGGCCGGGATCGCCTCTCAGGATCAGGCAGAGAGGCTCGTTGCGCACCTTGTGGATGAATCTGAATTCTGGCGGCCGGTGGTCTTTCCCACACTTTCGGCTGAAGAAGCCGAATACCACGCCGAGGGTGGTTACTGGCAAGGCGCTGTCTGGGCTCCCACCAATGTCATGGTGATCAAAGGTCTGGAGCGCTATGGCTATGACGATCTGGCTGCCAGGGCCACTGAGCGTTATCTGCAGGCCATGTATACTGTCTATGCAGAGACCGGGACCGTCTTTGAGAACTATGCTCCTGAATCCTTTGTACAGGGTGAACCCTCGAAGGCCGATTTTGTCGGCTGGACGGGCTGCGGTCCCATTCAGCTCTTGTTCGAGAATGTCATGGGCCTGCGTCCCGATGGTGCGAGCAATACGCTGACCTGGTATTTACGCCGCACGGACCGGCATGGGGTTCAGCGCATGAAGCTGGGTAGAAATCAGGTCTCAGTCGTCTGCGCTGAGCGTGACAGTGAAGATTCGCCAGCCATTATCAGCGTGGTATGTTCTCTTCCGATCCGTTTGATCGTGAAGCATCCTTCGGGAGATCAAATATTCATGCTTGAACCCGGTGAAAGCGATCTGATTGCCGGATCCCGCACCGATCCTTTTCTTGATCAATGAAATAAGGGAATATGAACAGGCTTTCCAGGCCATCGCTGGTAGGGATCCCTTGATGGACCACCTGGCCTTCCACTGGTATGACTGTGGGCTGGAGACGCAACTTGGTGATCTTTACCTTAATTTGCCCTATTCAGAATAGCATTCACTCCCGGCATGACCATGTCCTGGAACATATCGTCCATCTGTTCTGGTGAGTATGGCTTCTTGTTGTCAACCCACCACCTGAGGAGTGTCATCACCACACCCGCCAGGTGATGTGCCAGCAGATCCAGGGGAACTGAGGGTGTTCTACCCGCTGGCAGTCTCGCCTCTAGGATCTCCTGGATATGCCGGCTGAGATGATTGATGATCCTGCGCACCATGACATCGATCCCTCGTCCGCCCACGATGGCCTTGTGTAGACGGTATTCTTCCGTGGCATGTCGCAGCAGTGGTTCAATGGACATGATACGATCTACGCCCATCCCGTATTCGACACCTTCCTCTCTCTCAAGGCCTGGCGTAAGACTGTGGATGATCTCATCCATCCTGCTGAGCAGGAGGTCTTCCTTATCACGGTAGTGTGCGTAGAATGTGGACCGTCCGATATTCGCACGATCGATGATATTCTGGACAGTGGTGTTCTCATAGCCCTGCTCGGCCATCAGCTCCACCAGTGCGTCCTGCAACGACAGGCGAGTACGCAGTACCCGGCGATCTTCGATCTCAGGTTTCATTCAATGGCTCCGTTTCTGAACAATTCAGGCAATTTGTCCGGTAGTGAACATCTGCAGCGTTTTGGTTGTTGATTCAAGCCCCACAACCCAATATAATCATTCCGAACACAGTGTTCAGTAGTGAATTCAATGTTCATTAAAAACGACGAGGCGTAAGATGCATAGACAAACGGAGAATGCGATGGAGACCGAAGGACGCACAATACCCTGGGCCAGGTTCTATGACCTGCTGGTGTGGACATTTTCCCTGGGGCGGGTGCAGGCTCTGCGGCAAAAGATGGTCAACGCCTCCGGGGCCAGGGCCGGGGACGGGATCCTGGATGTCGGCTGTGGCACCGGTGGGCTCGCACTGGCAATGGAACAGGTCGTTGGACCGGAAGGACGGGTCATCGGTACGGATGCCTCTGCAAAAATGATTGCAGTGGCGCATTCCAAGGCATTGAAGAACGATATCGATGTGAATTTCAGGGTAGGTCTCATTGAGAGCATCTCATTTGAAGATGCTTCCTTCGACCTCGTGACCAACAGTCTTGTGATCCATCATCTGCCAGATGACCTCAAAACCCGTGGCCTGGGTGAGATCTATCGGGTTCTCAAACCAGGTGGATCCATTTTCATCATGGACATGGAATCTACTCCCGGAACACGCTGGCAGCGATTTTCAGATCTTGTGATCAATGTACACGGCGGCCATCGGCACATGGAAAACAACGTGAAGAAGATGACTCCCCTGCTGGAGAATGCCGGTTTCCGGGACATAGAGACGGGAAGGCTGGATCGTCAATATGCCTATCTCCGTGGTTGGAAACCAGCTTCCGATCCTCAGTGAGGATCCTGGCTTGAATCAGCACCACGATAGACACAGTCATAACGAAACCCTCGGGTCCGAACATCTTCGGAGTGAAGCCCGGACCTGGCGGGTGTTCATTCTCACCATCACCATGATGCTGGTAGAGATCTCAGCGGGCTTCATCACCGGATCCATGGCCCTGTTAGCAGACGGTTGGCACATGGGGACACATTCCGCGGCATTCGGGATCAGTATATTTGCCTATCGTTACGCCCGGCGGAACCAGGATAACGCCCGCTTCTCCTTCGGTCCAGGCAAGGTGACCACCCTGGGAGGTTTTGCCAGCGCCGTGGCCCTGGCTGTGGTTGCCCTGTTCATGATCATCGAGTCCATTGAGCGCTTTTTCAACCCGGTGACCATCCAGTTCAATGAGGCCATTATCGTGGCGGTGCTTGGGCTTGTGGTGAACGTCGTCTCCGCGGTCCTGCTCATGGGAGGTTCCGTTAATGGTCACGCCCACCACAAGGAGCAGCATGATCACAATCTGCGGTCGGCCTATTTCCATGTCCTGGCTGATGCCCTCACCTCCCTGTTGGCCATCGCGGCTCTTCTGATGGGCAAGTATCTGGGCTGGCAGCTCATGGATCCAGTTATGGGCATCGTGGGCGCTCTGGTGATCCTCAACTGGTCCCGGGGTTTGCTGGCTTCATCTGGAGCTGTCCTGCTGGATCGTGCGGCCGGCGGTCCGCTGGAAAACCAAATTCGTAAAACCCTGAATGCGGAGGACGGGATCACCATAGCTGATCTCAGGATCTGGTGCCTGGCCCCCGGCAAACACGCGGCGGCGATCCAGCTGCAGACAGGACGGGAAGACTCACTTGAAGAGATACGAACCCGGATTGAGAGCATTGAAGAGCTTGCTTTCCTGAACATAGAGTTACAACCAATTACCGGGGCTGCGCTGTGATCTGAGAGGAAGTTTTACTTATTGCTGTGAAATTTCCTTGCCATGCCTTCCAAACTTACTATAATAAAGCACCCCCCAAGCCCTCGTGACCTTTGTGTTGCGGGGGTTTTTCTTTAGTACCTCACACGCATCGATTTTTCGCTCCAGTCAACAGATCATTTGGTCTTCAGCTTGATTATGCTGATACTTATGGCATAACTGAACACGAATAAACGACAGGAGAGTCTCAACCGCATGGCCACGAGGACGCCGGCACCCCGGAGAGGGAATCACCAGGAACCCATTCAGCTCCAAGAACATTTCAAGCTGCTGCAGAAGATCAACGAGCTGATCAATCTGGGCAGACCGCTCAGTGATATCCTGCAGCTTTTTGTAGAAGGGGTTCGTGAAGTATCAGAATACAAATCCGTAGCCTTTTTTCTGCTGGAGGACGACAAACAGCATATCACCATGTCAAATGTCTCTATCGATACCTCCAACATTGGCAAGGTCGAAAAAATTGTGGGATTCCAAATCCCCGGTATGCGTCTACCGCTCTTCGAAGGTAGTAACTTCAAGAAGATCATCGATACAAAGCAAGGTGATGTCATCAAGGATATCCGCACCGTGCTTGCTGATTATGCTCTCTCCAGCAAGCTGATAAAATCGATAGACCGTGTGGCGACGATCATTGGCGAACAGATCACTTATCGGATACCACTGGTCTCTGGTGATGAGATCCTGGGTATCCTGACCGCGTCCAGGGGAGTGGAACAACAGAATGGTGATCTTGAACGCGATCTTGCAGAACTGGAATACCTGGCTTCTGATGCTATCATTGCCATCAACAAGGCCAAGATCGATGAGGAATTGCGCCTGAGTGAAAAAAAATACCGGGATATCATCGAACTTGCGCCGGATGCCATCGTGACCCAGAACCTCGATGGCGTCATCACATCCATCAATCCAGCCATGTCCCATATCTCGGGTTATTCACAGGATGAGATCGTTGGCCTGCACATCACTGATGCACCCTTCTTTCTCAGCGAGGATATGGAGAGTTTCAGGAAGACCCTCGCAGCTATCGAGGACGAAGAGTATACCTCACCATTCGAGATCAACTGGTTCCACCGTGACGGATCGAAGCGCGTAGCTGAGGTCCATGTATCCAAGATGCGGGATGGGGAATCTGTCACCGGTTACCAGTCGATCATCAGGGACATCACCAGGAGAAAGACATCTGAGCGTAAGATGCTACTGCAGCAGGAGGCCCTTGAGCGTCAGAACACCCTGCTCCAGGAGAAGAACATCGCCTTGCGCGAGGTGATGAACCAGCTGGAAGTTGAGAAGGAGCGCATTGAAAGTCAGATCAGAGAAAATGTCAATCAGCTGCTCATCCCGGCTATTGATAAGCTGAAAGCCCGCAGCGGTACCTTTGAGTCTGATTACCTGGATATGATCAAGGACGGCCTGCATGATCTGATCTCTCCGTTTGCCCAGAAACTCAGTAGCAGTACCTATCGTCTTACCGCCAGGGAGATCGAGGTCTGCAATCTCATCAAAGGTGGCTTCAGTTCAAAGGAGATCGGCAAGCATCTCAATATTTCCCATCGAACAGTGGAAACCCTGCGCTACAGGATCCGTAAGAAACTGGACATCCTTAATCAGCAGGTCAATCTGCAAACTTATTTACAATCCCTCTAAGTCAGGAAAATCCAATTACTCACTGCGTACACTGTGTACACAATATGTGCGCATTTTACTCGTGGAATCACATCCAATCATCAATTGTCCTTGTTGGCAGTAGACACTAACATTGATGCACACAAGGGTCTTGGGGGGGCCCAATCTTTAGGGAATACGACCAACGCCACAGTAACTCCCGAAAAATGCCTCAATTTTGAGGCATTTTTTAATTCATCGGCTTTCAGTACTGCAGATCCAAAATGTCAGATACTGGTCTTCATTTATCGTTTGAACCCATGCTGCGGACTCGGGAATCAATCGTGGCACATATTCCCCTTTCAGATCAAATTAGTCCCCTGTCAAGGATGATTGATCTACCATATGTTCATTAGCGCACTCGAACTTTTCACCATCGGGATCGGTCCCTCCAGCTCCCATACCGTTGGCCCCACGGTAGCCGCTCGGGATTTTCGAAAACGGCTGCGCGGAGAAGGTTTGACTAATCCGGCAGGTGCTCCGTTGCGTGTCCGTTGTACACTTAGAGGTTCCCTGGCCTTCACCGGCAAGGGTCATGCAACTGATCGGGCCATCGCCCTGGGCCTGCATGGTTATGTTCCCCTGGACCTGGCCGAGCAGAACGTGGATGCAATCATCGAATCCATCTGGGCCCAGGAAAGCATCACCACCCGGGACGGTCGCCAGCTGCTGTTCTCACCGGAGACAGACATTCTTTATGATCTTGGACCAGCGTTGCCTGAACATCCCAACGGAATGGTCTTCGAACTGTTGGGTCCTGCCGGTACGGTACGTTTGTCTGAGACCTATTTCTCCATCGGAGGCGGATTCATCGACACCATGACAGAGATCCATAAGCTGGATGCTCCCCTGAAAACGCCCATGGAGGTAACCTGGCCGTATGATTTTGATTCCGCCAGAGCGATGCTGCAAATGTCCGAGGATAGCGGGTTTTCCATCGCCGAGTTGAAACGTGCAAACGAACTCGCCTTTTATAGCCGTGATGAACTCCACCAGGGTCTGGATACGATCTGGCAGGCCATGCAGAAGTGTGTCGAGAATGGTCTGGCCGCTGAAGGGATCCTGCCGGGTGGCCTTGAGCTTGCCCGCAGGGCAAAACCATTATACCGCCAGCTGAAGGAGGATCCGGATAGCGTCACTTTGAATGAATGGCTATGCGCCTATGCCCTGGCGGTGACAGAGGAAAATGCTGCCGGACACATGGTTGTCACCGCTCCCACCAACGGTGCCGCCGGTGTGATCCCCGCGATCCTGTACCATCTTGTCCACCATGAAGGCGGAAGTAATGAGCAGGTACGTGAGTTCCTGCTCACCGCCAGCGCCATCGGTGGGATCATCAAGATCCGGAGCTCCATTTCAGGGGCGGAAGTCGGCTGTCAGGGTGAGGTGGGTTCTGCGGCTGCCATGGCCGCAGCGGGCTTATGTGCCGTAAAGGGCGGCAGCCCGCAACAGATCGAGAATGCAGCAGAGATCGCCCTGGAGCATCATCTGGGATTGACCTGCGATCCTGTGGAAGGATTGGTGCAGGTACCTTGCATCGAGCGAAACGGCTTTGGTGCCATCAAAGCCCACGCTGCCGCATCTCTGGCCCTGCGCGAATCCGGCAGACATTTCATGCCCCTGGACAGTTGCATTGCCGCCATGAAGCAGATCGGTATAGAGATGTCGGAAAAATACAAGGAAACATCCCTGGGCGGGCTGGCTGTCAGTCTGACAGAATGCTAGTTCCCGTATTCGACCTGCTCATTCAACTCATTCAGGAGTTCACTGATGCAGCGTAGAACATTCATGATACAGACCGGACAGGTGGTCACCGCTGCCATGTTGACCCCTGCCAGTCTGCTGAAGTCTGATATGCGGGTAAAATCGATCGCCCAACTCGGCAGATCCACAGTGGCTGCGGTTGTATTCTTGAAAGCTTGCATATGGGTATCACAACTCAAGGCTATAGTGCCGGGATCACTCATTTTTCTGAAGGGACCTGCGGTATCGCATAAGCGGAACTGAAACCGGTGGCCCGGATCATGGTCAATGGAAACATCATCGGCCGGGGCGAGCGTCTCTATTATTCCTGTCGTTGTCACTTGAACGATGTGCTGATGTGATCTCCCTGCTGTTCCTTTGGCATGACCTCCATCATCATTGGGCTTGCTTAGCACCAAAAAGATGCTGACTTTCGCGTATTATGTTTCGGATCTCTGATCCAAAGTATGGGGTGACCACCAACTCATCATGAACTACCAATTCGGCACTCTCAGCATAATTCTATTCTTCGCTGCTACGGTGAGCCTGTTCGTTGCTATCCTTTCCTGGCGGCGTCGTGAGAAAAGACCTGGATTAGCTCTGGCGATCCTTCAGTCCGCGGTGTTCATATGGGCCTTTTCCGGAGCATTCGAGGCCGCCGCCACCACTGTGGCATTGAAGACTCTCTGGTCACAGATCTCCTATCTGGGCATCGTATCCACACCATTGATCTTTCTTACCTTTGCCCTGTCTTTCGGCCAGTACGATAGTTTCCTGACCAAACGCAATGTCGTACTCAGCTCGCTGATTCCTCTGCTAACCCTGGTGATCGTGATGACCAATAATCTCCACCAGTGGCACTGGACTTCCGTAACGATCCTGGCAGAAGGGAATCAGGGGTATTACAGGTACGGGGTCTGGTTCTGGGTACATACGGCCTATTCATACATACTGATTCTTTCCGGCGTGGTGCTCATTATCTTGACCGCGAGAAGATTACCTACATTATTCCGCACCCAGAGCAGGATCATCATCGCCGGCGCCATTTTACCCTTGGCCGGGAATATCATCTATGTATTCGACCTGAATCCCGTTCCCGGCCTTGACTGGACCCCAATCATTTTCGGTTTTTCGGGTCTGCTGATGAGCATCGGGATCTTTCGCTACGGGATACTTCGTGTGGTGCCCCTTGCACGTGATGTCCTTGTGGAGAAGATGGATGATGGACTTCTGGTAATGGACATAAACGATATCGTTATCGATATCAATCCTGCAATGTCCAGGATAATAGGATTTTTACCCGGAGAGATGATCGGCAGACATGTATCCGAAGTATTCACCAAATGGGAAGCGGTTCTGGACTACCTCCAGGAAAGCACGGGGGAACCGGCTGTTGTTACCCGCGGTACCGGAGAGCAGGTCGAGCATTATGACCTCAAGATCACCGGACTGGTCAAGCCGGATGGCAGTAACATCGGTAGGCTGCTGGTCTGCAGGAATGAAAGCGAGAAGATCGCAGCCCAGATAAAGCTGTTCGAGAGCCAGGAGAGATTCAAATCCCTGTCCGATGCGGCCACTGAGGCCATCTTTATCTCAGAAAAAGGTGTTTGTCTGGAGCAGAACCTCACGGCTGAGAAGATGTTTGGATTTACTCTGGATGAAGCCGTCGGTCGTATGGGGACTGAGTGGATCGTTCCGGAACACCGCGATCAGGTATTGGAGAATATGCTCTCTGGTTTCGAGGATCCCTATCAGGTGACCGCCCTGCGAAAGGACGGATCCACTTTTGAAGCCGAGATCCAGGCGAGAATGTATCGGTACAAGGGCCGGGATGTAAGGGTCACAGCCTTGCGTGACATCACTGAACTGAAAGAAGCAGAAGCAAAGTTGCGTAAGAACCTGGCTGAAAAGGAAACGTTGCTGCAGGAGATCCATCATCGAGTGAAAAACAACCTGCAGCTTGTCGTCAGTCTGTTGCGACTGCAGATATCGGAACTCGCGGATGAGACGTCAATCAATGCGTTGGTTGATACAGTGAACCGTATTCATTCTATGGCCTTCATCCACGAACAATTATACCGCAGTGAGGATTTTTCGAATATCCAGTTCAACTGGTACATCGAATCCGTTCTGCGGGAACTGACGCAGTTTCACCGGAGTGGGAGCCGGATCAGGATCGACAAGGACCTTATTGAACTGAATCTGGATATCAAGATCGCCATACCCTGTGGACTCATCCTGAACGAGGCTGTTACGAACGCTTTGAAGCACGGCTTTCCGGAACAGCGGAAGGGCCTGATCAAGGTGGTCCTGGAACCCTACCAGGATGACCGGCATTGCCTGAAAGTGAGTGATGATGGGAAAGGACTTCCCGAAGGTATGGATCCAGCCAGTGCCTCAACACTGGGGATGCGGTTAATGCATCTCCTGGCTGAACAGATCGGCGGCACCCTTTCTGTCACACGCCGAAAAGGAACAACGGTCTCGATCATCTTCTGATTGATCCAGCACCTGCTGGGTGGCCGGGATATCTCACATCGATATAGTTGCAGAATTTCCTGAGGTGAAAGACCAGCAGTGGGGTTCTTACAGGGATTTTGCAGGTAACTTCAGAAAGAAGATGTTTCCCTGAGGTTCATTGGGTTCAACGCCCACATGGGCTCCCAGTGATTCGGCAATATACTTCACAATGGACAAACCCAGTCCGCGGCCCCGCTTCGTGCCCTTCTGCAACTGAATGTTGCGGGTGAAGATCGCTTCACGCTGGTCTTCGGGGATGGTGGTGCCGAAGTCAGTGAACTTCAGGGTGATCCACTCGTCAGACATTTCCTGGCTGATGACCAGCTTATCACCATCGGTAGCATATTTGGCCGCATTACTGAGGTAATTTGTAAAGATCTCTTCGATGACAGGATTGGACATGGCCGTCAATTTGCTCACCTGGTTGTCGATGGTCAGTCCGGCACTCTCGAAGGTTGGTCCGAATGTCTCCACAACATCCTTCAGCAGTTTCGAGATACTCATCAACTGCTTGTCGAGTTTTTCATCCATGGCAACCCGGGAAAGCAGGGTAGCGTTCTCCATGACCTGGTTCAGCCGATTACTGGAACCATTGATGAGGTCGAGTCGCTCATTGTCGGGATCTTCGGTCAGGGCCAGTCCGGCAGCAACCTGGATGACGCCAGCGGGATTCTTGATATCGTGGGTGATGATGTCCAACAGCAGGTCTTTCAGGTTGTTGGACTGGGCCAATTCTTCCGATAACTGGCGATAACGTTTCTCGGATTCCTCCAGTGCAAGCTGGGCTTCCTTCATCTTGCGGATGTCCTTCCCCACGATGATGAATCCATCCTGCTTGCCATTCAGATCCTGGACCGCTGATACTGAATACAGGACTGTGATGCTCTCCTCCGATTTGGTCTGGTACTGCACCTCCTCTTCACTGATGAAGAAGCCCGGGTCGAGCTTTGCATCTGAGCTCAGTTTTGCGAACTCCCTGCCAAGGATCTTGCTGATGGGCTGACCCAAGAGTTCGGATTCCTCATAACCCAGAAGATTCAGGGTGGCTCGATTGACAGTGCGGATCCTTGATTTCGGATCAAGCTGTACCACGATAAGGGTATCGGCCATGGATTGTATGATATTCTCTACATACTGCTTGGATACAGCTGTCTCGTACAGCTCGGTGATGGTACGTTCACCATTGCGGACCACCAGGTATACGAACAGACCACCCAACAGGAAAACGAAACTTACCACCAACATCACCTGCTCCACCGTGTCGGGGGTGAGTCTGAGTAGTGGAAAGAGATATCCGAAAAGCGAGAGGATCATGAATCCAAGCAGGATCTGCCAGGAACGTTCGTGCCGGCCATATTTCAGAACACGCAGCAAGTGACGTGTTTTCAAGATCGCCAGGAACATCACTACGATACTGGCGGCCATGGCAATTGCAGTGATCAGATCATAAATCATAGCGATCCCTTTAGACCTGTCCGTTCAGGTCAGACTCTTGATCAAATTCAATATCCAACTTATCAGGAACTCCCTGTACCCATAGGGTGAACCGGCTGGTAAGTTCACAACACCGGGGGCCGATTCCACACATATTTACAACAACCAGTACCCGCAGATCCTAAAGGTTCTGGGGTAGCTCAAGAAAGAAAATGTTCCCGCTGGGAGAATTGGGGCGCACCCCGACCCTACCACCTAGAGATTCGGCAATATACTTGACAATCGCCAGCCCGAGACCGCGGCCTCGTTTCTCGCCTTTCTCCAGTTGGATATTGCGCAGGAACACAGCCTCACGTTCCTCTTCAGGGATCGTTTGTCCGAAATCCGCAAAATTGAGAGTGATCCACCCGTCCTTCCGCTCAGCCGACAGAACGATCCGCTTGCCCTCCCTGGCATATTTGGCAGCGTTACTCAGAAAATTGGTGAAGACCTCTTCGATCACTGGGTTGGCCGGGATTGTCAATCCGGGTTCTATCTGATTGTCGATCTCCAATCCAGCGCTCTCGAAAGTCGGGGCAAAACTATCGACCACGGCTCCCAGAAGAGCCGCAATATCCATCGCCTGTTTTTCCACTTTCTCGTGCATGGCCACCCGGGAAAGGATGGTGGCATTTTTCAGAACCTGCAATAACCGTTCGGTACTGCCCCCCAGAAGCTCTACACTCTCATCCTCCGGGTATTCCAAGGCCATCAGTTCTGAAACCCCCTGGACAACGCTTACCGGATTTTTGATGTCGTGTGTGATGATATCCAACAGCAGGTCCTTGAGGGTATTGGATTGTGAGAGTTCCTCTGACTGTTCGCGATAGCGATGCTCAGATTCCTCCAGGGCATCCTGGGCTTCCTTCAGTTTACGGATATCCTTGCCGACGATGATGAAGCCATCCACATGATCATCTATATCATGGAAGGCCGATATTGAGTACAGGACAGGGATGACATCACCAGATTTCGACTGATAACCCACAGCCTCCTCTTTGAGTCTGAACTCTGGTTCGATCTTCCTGCTGGGTCGGTGCGTGTTAAAATGATCACCCAGAATAACGCTCACCGGTTTCCCGATAAGTTCCTCTTCTGTATACCCAAGCAAGGTTGTGGTTGCATGGTTGATGGTCTTGATCCTGGATTGAGGATCCAGTTCCACCACAATAAGCGTATCAGCCATTGAGTGAATGATGTTCTCAACATATTGCTTGGACACGGATGTCCTATAGAGCTCGCTGATTGTCCGATGACCATTACGCACCACCAGCCACACGAACAGGGCACCAAAGAGGAAGATGAATCCCACCAGGATGATGATCAGCTCAAAAGCCTCTAAGGAAAGCTTGAATAGCGCAATGAAATAACCCAGTAGAAAGAATATCATTAATCCCTGTAGCAACCGCCAGGATCTACTGTGCCTGCTGCGTTTAAGGACCACCAGCAAGTGTCGTGTCCTCAGGATTGCCAGGAACATGACAACGATCCCGATGGCAATACAGATGGAAGTGATGATCTGGGAATTCATACGGTCTCCCTTTTACGCCTTTAACGAAAATGGATGTTTGCTAGTGGTGTCCATGAGAAGTAAAGCAGTGCAACCCGCACCGAACAAAGCTAAACCGACTGTGTTGTCAGACAACCCTCGCCCTGGTTCAAGCGAAGCTGACCGCAGGCGTGCGAAGTGTTCGAAATCGGACACCTTCTGACCGTTCGCAACGGTTTTATATTCATTATTTACAGTGACTTATGATCTGGCATAATCATTGGTAATAAAAGAACCATGACAATGGATAGAGAACTCAGCAGTCAGGACCTCCGTAAGATGCGATTACGCAAAACATTGCGGTATCTGGCTATCCCTGCATTTATCACCGTACTGTTAATCCTCTTTGGGGGAATCTTCAAACGCAGCCTCGAAGCGGACCGGTTGATCGTGGCCGAAGTCGAGATCGGTCGCATAGAAGATGCCCTGGCAGCATCCGGTATCGTCGTACCGGAATTCGAACAGGTGTTCACCAGCCCCATTCCTTCACGCATCGAACAGGTCTACCACCTGGCAGGAGACCAGATCACTGCTGGCGAGCAGCTATTGGTCCTGAATACTGAATCAATACAACTGCAGCTTGATCGGCTCAAAGAAGAGCTGGAACTCCAGGTCAACCGGAAGACCCAGCTGGAACTCCAACTCGAGAAACGTGTGAACGAGCTGCAGGCACAAATGGATATCCAGACCCTGCAGATCGCTCTCTTCAAGACCCGCCTGGAACGACGTGAACGTCTGCACAAACTCGGTGCCGAGACAGAGGATGCCCTGAATGAAGCCCGCCTGAACCTGCAGATCGCTCAGCGCGAGAAGGACCTGATGACCAGTCAGATCAGCAATGAGGAGCGGAAACTGCTGGCGGATCTCCGCGAGGTGGACCTCAAGATCACCATTCAGCAGAAACTCATAAAGGATGTCGAACTACAGATCGCCATGGCCCAGGTAAGATCAGACAGGGCCGGAGTGGTCACCTGGGTGAAGGACGATATCGGCGCCAGTATTCTGGCCGGTGATGTTGTCGCCCGGGTTGCGGATCTCAGCAGCTACAAGGTTGAAGCCCGGATCACTGATATCCATGCCGCCAAGTTGCGAGTCGGCCAGCAGGTACGTGTCAGATTCAAGGAGCGCCATCTGCACGGTGAGATCACCAGTGTCAATCCTTCCGTTGAGAACGGGATCGCAAGTTTCATCGTTGAGCTCGAGGAGCGCCGGGACCCTCTGTTGAGGACCAATTTGCGGGTGGACGTTGATGTGATCACCTCCTTCAAGGATTCCGTACTCCGGGTGAAGAATGGACCCGCTTTTCCCGGTTCAGGTAAACATTATGCCTATGTCATTGAGAATGATCGAGCTCTCAAACGCAGCATCCGTATCGGCGCCAGCAACCTGGATTACGTCGAGATCGTTTCAGGATTGAATGCCGGCGAGCGGGTCATCATCTCGGATATGGATGAGTTCAAGACCATGACAAGTATTGCCATCAAGGCCAGATAGAAGCAGGAGCAGACATGATCCAACTCGAAGGAATCGAAAAGGTATATCGCACCAACACCATTGAAACTTTGGCCCTGAGCGGGATCAACCTGGAGGTTGGATCCGGGGAGTTTTTGTCCGTTATGGGTCCTTCGGGTTCCGGCAAAAGCACACTGCTGAATATCATGGGACTCCTGGACAAGCCCAGTTCCGGTGAGATCACCATCGGCGAGGATCGCATCAATGGTATGGGTGACCGCAAACTGGCCGCCCTGCGCAATCACAAGATCGGCTTCGTCTTCCAGAGCTATCATCTCATCAATGACCTGTCAGTGGTGGACAATGTGGAGATCCCGCTCCTGTACCGTTCCATCTCTGGGGGACAGCGCAGGAAACGGGCCATGCAGGCCCTGGAGCGTGTGGGGCTCAGTGCCCGCACGAAACACTTTCCCGGTCAGCTGTCCGGTGGTCAACGCCAGCGTGTCGCCATTGCGCGTGCGATCGTAGGTGAACCAGCGATCATCCTGGCTGATGAGCCTACAGGCAACCTGGACAGCACTATGGGAGCTGAGATCCTGACAATTCTCCAGAACCTGGTGAAGGAGGCCGGAACCACCATTGTCATGGTCACCCATGATGAACGTATTGCGGCCGAGACCGATCGAATCGTCCGCCTGTTCGATGGCAGCCAGGTCAACTGAGGTAGCAGCATGCTGAAGAATTATATCAAGCTGGCCTGGAAGGTCCTGGGGCGCCACCGACTGTTTACCTTCATCAGCCTGTTCGGCATCAGCTTCACCTTGCTGATCCTGGTGGTGATCGCCTCCTTTATCAATCATTTCGCCGGTCCAGGATATCCCGAGAAGAACATGGACCACACCCTTTCCGTGGTGATGCTGATCCTGCGCTCGGAAAGCGGCGGTATGGCCGGTGGTCCCATGATCAGCCCCTGGCTGCTGAACAACACGGTGAACCGCATGCAGACTCCGGACAAGATCTCCATCGCATCTTTCCACAAGGGGGTGGTGACCTATCGCGGGAAACGCAAGTTCAACTTCAATCAGAAATATGTGGATGGACCTTTCTGGGAGATCATGGATTTTGATTTCATCGAAGGTGGTCCCTTCACCCAGGATCAGGTCTCCAGCGTGCTTCCCGTAGCCGTGATCAACGCTGAGACAAGGGATGAGTATTTTGACGGTGAGAATGCCGTTGGCCAGACCCTGAAACTCAAGGATCGTAGTTTCCGGGTGGTGGGCGTCGTAAAGAATGTTTCTATGCTGCGGATCATGCCCTATGCAGACATCTGGATCCCCAGTTCATTTTCAACTGAAGATGTCACCAAACCGACTCTTATGGGAACCATGCCCGGCTGGTACGCAACCCTGATGTCAAAAGATCGTACCGGCCTACAGGCAATCCGTCAGGAATTTGACCAGATCCTGGCTCAGATGGAGGATCCTGGTGGTCACTGGGACCAGATCATCACCGGGGCCTTCACCTATCCCGAGAACCTGAATCTTCTGTTCTTCCGGTCGGAAGGCGGCGGCAGCGGTCCACTGCTGCGTCTGGCATTTATACTCATCACCGTTTTCCTGCTGCTACCAACAGTAAATCTGGTAAACATCAACCTCAGCAGGATCTGGGAACGCTCCTCAGAGATTGGTGTGCGTAAGGCCTTCGGCGCTTCATCCACCACCCTTATTGGTCAGTTCGTAACTGAGAACATCATCATAACCCTGCTGGGTGGGCTCATCAGTTTCGTCCTGGCGGTGATCGTACTCGAATTGATCAACAACAGCGGGCTCCTGCCCCATCTGGCACTGAGCTTCAACTGGCAGATCTTTATCACCGGGATCTGGATAGCACTTTTCTTCGGTGTGCTGTCAGGCGTTTACCCAGCCTGGAAGATGTCACGCTTGCACCCGGTGGAAGCTTTGAGGGGAGCCAAGTGATGCTTAGTCATTTTTTCAAACTGATCTGGAATCGGAAGCGCAAACACAGCCTCATGATCCTGGGGATCGTCATATCCTTCGTCGCGCTGTTCCTGGTGATGACCACTTTCATTTACCACTTTGATAATTATCTCAAACCTCTGGGATTTGATTACCACGATGTCCTGTATCTCAACCTGGGATGGTCGAACCAGTCAGCGGAGGAGATCGCCGAGACCATTCGTCAGATACAGTTCATGCTTGACAGCTATCCGGAAGTAGAGAATTACGCCCTCTCGGAGTCCTTTGTGTTCATACCCTCTGCCACCTCCATGGACGATTACCGTTCATCAGGTGAGGAAATCACAATCCACCAACTGCGGGGGGGCGATAAGTTTCCGGAAACCATGGGCTTTGACCTGATCAGCGGCCGCTGGTTCAGCAACGAAGACGATGTCTATACCTATCAGCCCATTGTCGTGAACCAGGCTGCAGCCGATGCATTGTTCCCACAGGAAGATCCCCTGGGTAAGATCATCACGGATGATAGTCAGACCACTGCCGCCGACGGTAGTGTTACCATCACCGAGCATGAATACCGCATCATCGGCCTCATCGATGATTTCCGTAACGGTGGGGAACTCACAGGGTCCAAGAAGCGCCTTTTCCAAAGAGCTAATCTCAGCGGTGATATTGAATGGTTGGACCATTCCATCGGGGTATTCACTCGCCTTATGATCCGGGTCAAACCCGGTTCGGATATCATGCTGGAGCAACGGATCCTCCGAGAAGTGGAGAATATTGCCAAGGATTGGACACCCACCATCGGTCGCCTGGAAGATGCCCGGCGTTCTGCGAACCGAGAATCCATGATCATACCCACAATCCTCGGTATTATCTGCGGCTTTCTTGTTATCAACGTCGCACTTGGGCTGTTCGGAATGATCTGGTATCGGACCAACCAGCGTATGGCCGAGATCGGCCTGCGGAGAGCCCTGGGCTCCACCATTGGGAACATTCGTCAGCTCATTATCGGTGAGAGCATGGTTTTGACGAGTTTCGGCATGGTGATTGGACTTTTCTTTGCCGTTCAATTCCCTATGTTGGGGCTGATCGGCTTTATCGGGAACGGTGTGTATGTCACTGCCATGCTGGCCTCAATTATCATCATGTATCTGGTCACCCTGCTCTGTGCCCTCTACCCGGGCAATCGTGCCGCCCTGGTGGAACCGGCCATCGCGCTGCATGAAGAATAGTAAGTGATCGGATCCCGAGTTCCATGAATGCTTCCAGTAAACAGGGCTTTATCCTCATTGTAGATGACGATCCTGCCGTATGTAAATCCCTGTCGCTGCTGGTGGGGCAAGCCGGGTATAGTGCTGATGTCACCTTCAATCCGGCAGAAACACTGAAGGCGATCTCAGGTCGAATCCCTGACCTCATCATCATGGACATGAACTTCTCCCGGGAGACATCCGGCGAAGAGGGCCTCGAACTGTTGAACCAGATCCGCAGCAGTTATCAGCAGATCCCGGTCATTCTCATCACCGCCTGGGGCAGTATCGATCTTGCTGTTCGCGGTATGCAGGCCGGCGCAGTGGATTTCATCAACAAACCCTGGGACAATGACCATCTGCTGCAATCCGTCGCTACGGCCTTGAACCTGTCCAGGGTCACAGGCAAACGCATACGTTCGCGAACCCGGCAGCAGTTGGCTGGCCACCATGATTTTGAGAAGATCATCGGTGAGGACCCGAGGATGCTGGAAGTATTGGATACCACTGCCAGGGTTTGTGCTACCGACGCATCCGTGTTGATCCTGGGGGAAAGTGGAACGGGTAAAGAGCTCGTGGCAGAGGCCATCCACATGAACAGCCACCGCCGTGACGCCCCATTCGTGAAGGTGAACCTGGGAGGCATGGTGACCAGTCTCTTTGAGAGCGAGATGTTCGGACATCGCCGGGGTGCCTTTACCGGAGCGACCCATGATCGCAAGGGCCGTTTCGAGAAGGCGCATACAGGGACGATATTCCTGGACGAGGTGGGCGATCTCGATCCCAGCTGCCAGGTGAAGATGATGCGGGTGCTGCAGGACCGCACCTTTGAAGTTCTGGGTTCCAGCGAGACCAGGCAGGTGGATGTACGGGTGATAGCCGCCACCAATCGTGATCTTCAGGTTATGGTGGCAGATGGAGCCTTTCGCGAAGATCTGTTCTATCGCTTGAATCTGATCTCCATCCAGCTTCCCGCTCTGCGGGAGCGACGTGGGGACATCCCGCGGCTGGTCTATCATTTTCTGGGAAATCTGGCAACCATCTATGGCTATGATGAACTCAGCGTGGATTCCGCTGCCATGCGCTGGCTGCAGGAACTGCCCTGGTCGGGGAACATCCGTGAGCTGAAGAACATCGTCGAACGGACCGTGCTGTTATCCGGGAAGAGACATCTTGAGAAAAAGGATTTCGCCGTGCACCTCAATGCTCCCATCCCCCATACGGGTGGACAGCAGTTGCCAGGGGTGGGGACCATGACACTGGAAGAGATGGAGAGATCCATGATCCAGCAAGCCCTGAGACATCATGATGGAAACATCAGCCAGGTGGCCCGCTCACTGGGTCTCAGTCGAGCTGCACTGTATCGCAGATTGGAGAAATACGAACTGAGCTGATGTCATTGCGAATTCAATACATCCTGTTCATCGGTCTCCTGCACGGCGTATTCGTTCTGTTCTCACTCCAGTTCCTTCCACAGCGTCCCTGGCTGTTCCTCCTGGCCGAAGTGTTGATCGTGCTTTCTCTGCTCATCGCAGTGCGCATTTTCAGGGCCTTTATTGCACCCATCAATCTGATCCATCAGGGCACTCAGACCCTCAAGGATGGAGATTTCAATATCAGCCTGGCGGAAGTCGGCCAGCTTGAGCTTAACCAGCTTATCAAGGTCTACAACCACATGATTGCCCAACTCCGGGAAGAGCGCGTCAACCAGCGTGAGCAGCAGTTTTTCCTGGAGCGGCTCATCGAAGCTTCGCCATCAGGTGTGCTGATCCTTAATTTTGATGGCATGATCACAGCAGCCAACCCAACGGCACTGGATTACCTGGGACGGACACGGGAAGAGGTTCTAGAGAGATCTCTTGATGAAACAGGGTCACCTCTGGCCAGGCGGCTCAGCAGGTTGGGGGATGAAGCGCAGGTGATCCGGCTGGATGCCAGGCATACCTATCGCTGTCACAGGGCTTGTTTCATGGATCGCGGTTTTCAGCATGCCTTCATCCTCATGCAGGAACTAAGTCATGAGATCCACGCCGTGGAGAAACAGGCCTACAGCAAGATCATCCGACTCATGTCCCATGAGATCAACAACTCCATCGGCGCCATCAATTCCATTCTGAAAACCATCCTGGATTATAAACCCGGGCAGGAAGACCAGGACTCGCAGGAAATGGATGAAGCGTTGACCGTGGCCATGGAGCGCAACCACAGCCTGAATCAATTTGTCCGTAACTACGCCGATGTTGTCCGCCTTCCGGAACCACACATGATGGACACTGACCTGAACGCACTGCTGGAAGGCATATCCCGGTTGTACAAGGCCCGCTGCGATGAATTGGCCATCGATTGGCAGTGGCATCTTTCGCCTGAGGGGCTACAGGTCCGGGCAGATCCCGGGCAACTCGAGCAGGTCCTGGTGAACGTTGTTCAGAATGCCATTGAGGCCGTCGGATCTGATGGGCAGATCAGCGTTCATACGGTATCATCCCCTCCTACGCTTATCATCCAGGATTCGGGACCAGCCATCCCGCCTGAGATCCAGGAGCAATTGTTCACCCCTTTTTACAGCTCCAAGAAGAATGGTCAGGGTATCGGTCTGACACTCACCCGGGAGATCCTGACCAACCATGGATATGAATTTTCGCTGGGGACCGGTCCTGACGGATTGACAGAATTCACCATCAGATTTTGAATCACCATCACTGTTAGCAACCGGCCCTGAACGGCCCGGCTGCCGATCAGGTGTGATTTTGGATCGGATTCAGAATGCACCGGATCCGAATGTTGCTTATCCCTCCGCCATTCTTTCCAACATGATCCGGCCGTTCTCATTGTCCGGATTGATGCGGATGGATTTGCGGTACAGGCGCCTGGCTTTACGGTAATTCCCCATGTTCATGTAAACCTCACCCAGGCTGTCGTATACGTTGAATGATTCTGGATATTCTTCCACATTGAGCTGTAGAATGGCTCTGGCATCCTCGTAGCGTTCCTTGCCCATGAGAAAATACCCGAGAGCATTCAGTACATTCTCATTGAATCCATACTCGTCAGGACTGTTCTCTTTGATCTCAGCGTATGTCTGGACCGCATCTTCGCCATCGCCTTTCTCGAGTGCATAGAAAAGTGGTGCGACAAGGTTCTTCTTCACTCGACCGCCGCTTTCCAGTCCTCCATGGACCAACCGGATCCAAAAATCGCGATTTGCAAAGGCGCTCTCCTCCTCACCGAGCTCATTCAGCACTCCCTTCCCGATCATTTCCTCTGCATCCAGGCCCTGGGCGTGGCCGTTTTTGATGAGCTTGATACTTTGCTTCAGACGTTGAGCGTAGTCCTGTCCATCCTCATGGGAGAATGGCTGGCCATGCGCCGGAACGAAGGTGACATCCTGTGGTATAGCTTCCAGAGCCTTGTCAGCCAGTTCAGGGTATCGTTGAATACTGCCCCCCCTGGTAAAATCTATGAACGGATAGAGTCCGCCACGGACAACACCGCCGGAGCACACCACCTTCGAGTTTGTGAAATGCACCAGTATGTCGTCATTTACATGAGCACCGGCCATGGGTAATAACCGGATCTCTTCTCCATTGAAGAAGATGCTGGTATCCGCGTTGACTGCCATATCGGCAAAAGCAGCTTCCGGCCACTCCAGCAGGACATCCAGATCACTGCGCATGAGACCCTCAGCGGCTGAATGCGCAATAACCTCGGCACTCTCACCAAGCAGCTTGCTCATGCTCATGTGGTGGGCGTGGGAGTGCGTGTGGATCACGATCTTCACTTCGCTATCGGTCAGTCTGCTAAGCTCCTTCATCAATCCGTCATAGGAAAGATCCATCCCGGGATCAACCAGCAGGATCCCATCCGGTCCAATGGATGCCACCGTATTTACCGGGAAAAAGGTGGTCACCTCGAGAAGAAAGATATGATCTGTGAACTGTTCGGTAAGGACCAGGGTCTCGTCCTGACCTGCCAGCGGTTGCAGTACCACCAGTAACAAGGCCGTTAGGAATATCAACACCTTCGATTTCATAGCTACCCCAATTCTGAAAAATGTTCCTTCAATGTTCAAAACTACATCCTGATCGGCTTCCGGGTGGAGACTTTCGTCAAGTGGTCACCTGATTCGCCTGCAGGTTCCCTTTCATCACACCGACACACCAGGAACTATTCCCATGAAAGCATTTGCATATTATATGACCAAATATACTTTTCAGTCATTATGACATTTGAGGTGCATCATGCCCAGGATCTTTTCAGACGCGGACCGTCAAGCTATCCGGGAACGCCTTCTGCTGGCCGGACGCGAGCAATTCAGGCAATTCGGTTTGCGCAAAACCAATGTGGAAGGTCTGGCCCGCACCGCCGGGATCGCCAAGGGGACCTTCTACAACTTCTTCCAATCCAAGGAGGATCTGTGCCTGGAGATCTTCGATCGAGAACAGCACATCATCGAGGAGGGGATCCGGTCCATTCTACAGGAACACACAGAAGCCTTCCCGGCCATCAGGGCCGTCATGGCCTACAATCTTGAGTTCCTCAGGACGGATTCATTGATCCAGAGACTCAGAGAGCTGGATGAGATCTCCCTGCTGGCCCGTGGTGTTCGCGCTGAGAAGCTCCAGGAGCATCTGAATGCCGATCACGATCTTACGACGATGCTTATCGCCGGCCTGCGGGATAGGGGTGCCGCTTGCGATATAGGTCCCGAAGTGCTAGCGGGAATACTGCGGGCCCTGGTAATGGCTTCCATGCACGAACAGGAGATCGGTGTCGATGTCTTTGACTCAGCCATGCAAAAGATCTTCGATTGGGTTGGAGCCGGCCTGGTGAGCGCAGGGGCTGCCCCATGAGTGAAACACCCGCCATCCTCACTGAAGGATTGTCAAAACGATATCCGGGGATCCTGGCGGTGGACTCCCTGGACCTGCATGTCAGGCATGGTGAGATCTACGGCTTCCTCGGTTTGAACGGCGCCGGTAAGACCACCACCATCCGGGCTCTGCTGGGCATGGTCAGCCCCAGCGCCGGGAAAGCCATCCTGCTTGGTGAGCAGGTTGGACCTAATGGCCGGGGACCCTGGCAGCGTGTGGGTCACATGGTGGAATCTCCAGCAGCATACCCGGAATTGACCGTCACCGAGAATCTGGAGATCGCTCGACGACTGCAACGGGTGGCATCCGCCGAAGCTGTGTCGGAGGTCATCCAACAGATGGGCCTGGGGCGCTATGCTGATCGCAAGGCCGGTGTGCTGTCCAGTGGCAATTTTCAGAGGTTGGCCCTGGCCAGGGCCTTCCTGCATAAACCCGACCTGCTCCTTCTTGATGAACCGGCCAATGGTCTGGACCCTGCGGGGGTGGTGGAGATCCGTGAATTGCTCAAAACCATGGCACATGAGCAGGGGATCACCGTATTCATGTCCAGTCACATCCTCTCAGAAGTAGACCGCCTGGCTGATCGCATCGGGGTAATCCATGAAGGTCGGCTCATCGAGGAATATGATGCTGAAACCCTCGAGCAACTGAGATCACAGGTCCTGTGCATCGAAGTGCGTGAAATGGAGGAGGCATCAAAAATACTCCTGAGTGCTGGTTTTGAGGTCAAGATCATTGACGATGCTTTGCAGTTGTCGGATCCACGAGCCCTGGAAGCTCCAGATGAGATCGCAACGCTGCTGGTGAATGCCGGTCATCCGCCTCTGAAGCTTGCAGTCGAACATGAGGACCTGGAGGAACACTTCCTGAGGCTTACGGGAGGTACAGCATGAACTCT
Organism: uncultured Lentisphaeria bacterium; assembly: GCA_964454335.1. Classification (GTDB taxonomy): domain Bacteria; phylum Fidelibacterota; class UBA8477; order UBA8477; family JABMPR01; genus CAYVVT01. The sequence continues at coordinate 49,644 of CAYVVT010000004.1, forward strand.
TTTCTGGACTGTTTCTGGATTGAGATCCTGAAGGCCCGTCGATCGAAGCTATGGATGCTGGTCCTGGCCGGCTTTACCATCCTGCCCCTGGTGAGCGGACTGTTCATGATCATTCTCAAGGATCCGGAAAAAGCCCGGGAGATGGGCCTCATCAGTATGAAAGCCCAACTCACCGCCGGCGTGGCCGACTGGCCCTCCATGTTCGGGATGCTCAACATGGGTATTGGTGTCGCCGGGATGATCCTATTCGCCATCATCACCACCTGGGTCTTTGGCCGGGAATTCTTCAACCATACGACCAAGGAACTGCTCGCAGTGCCGATCCCCCGTTCAACCATCCTGGCGACAAAGTTCCTGTTGATCTTCATCTGGACACTGTTGATCGCTATCTACGTGTATCTGCTGGGACTTGCCATTGGCGCATTGGTCGATATACCGGGATGGAGTCCGGGCCTGGCCTGGAATTCATTCAAATCCCTGATGCTGGCAACTGTACTCACCACCCTGCTCATGTCATGGGTCGCCTTTTTCGCCAGCGCTGGCCGGGGTTACCTGCCTCCCCTGGGCTGGGCATTCTTCGCCATGGCCACGGCCAACATCATGGGTGTGCTGGGTTGGGGGGAATGGTATCCCTGGACCGTGCCTGTGCTGCTTGGTGAGATGCTGGGTCCCAATCCGGACCCGCTGGGACCTGGTAGTTACCTCTCGGTTATCATCGCCTCGGTTGTTGGTCTTCTGGCAACTTTTACCTGGTGGCGGCGGGCAGACCAGGCATAATAGATATGAAATACCGAACCCCGGACCAGATGATTCGTCTTTGGATAAAATCACCTCCTGCTTAACATTTTCGGTTACCTGACAGATCCATTCAAAACCAATGGCCAACAAAGTTATGCATGGGCTCAGATCTATCCCGATATGCACTCTCCTGTTCTTGAGTCCTGTCGATGCGAACGATCTGATCCACGCGACATGGGTTGAGCAGCCACCCATCATTGACGGTCAATTGGATGATACGGTTTGGCAAACAGCCCACTCCTACACGGAGTTTTTTACTTTTATGCCGGATTGGGGCAGTTCTCTCAGCGAAGCCACGGCGGTTCAGTGTGCCTATGACGCCCATACACTCTACTTTGCCTTTCGCTGTTATGATTCAAGACCGGATGAGATCGTGGCATCCCTCCGCAAGTGGGATGACATCTTCAGTGAGGATTATATCGGTGTTCTCATTGATTCAGAAGGAGATCAGCAGGGCGCCTATGGTCTGATGGTCACTCCCCTGGGCGTCCAGGGTGATATTTACATGGACGCCAATGGAAACGGCGATACATCGCCGGATTATCTCTGGGATGCAGCAGCTGAGCTTACCGGAGATGGGTACACGGTCGAACTCGCGGTACCTCTCAAATCCCTGCGCTACACCCTGGGTGATGATGTTACAATGGGTGTCGGGTTCTGGCGGAAGATCTCAAGGACTTCAGAGCAGGGAGCCGTACCACGCATCGAGCCTGACCAGGGCACGCTGCTGGAACAAGTCGGGATCGTTCATTATCAGGACCTGAAGTACGACCGCATCATGGAACTGCTGCCCGGTTTTACCTACTCCCGACAGCATGATCATGAGCAGGGTTCTTTCAATCTGAACACCAACAGTCCATCCCTAGGCCTTACCTGCAAGATGGGCGTCACCCCAACCCTCACCCTGGATGCCACGGTGAATCCAGACTTCAGTCAGGTGGAGGCAGATGCCGGACAGGTCGATGTGAATCTTAGGTCCGATCTGTTCTACCCCGAGAAACGACCGTTCTTCATGGAGGGGCAGCAACACCTCAAGTTTGCAGGTTTCTGGGAGATGAGTGGTATTTCATCTGTCCTGCATACGCGTAATATCGTTGAACCTTTTGGGGGGCTGAAGCTGAGTGGTAATCTGGGAAAGAACAACGCTGTCGCCGGATTGGTAGCCGCCGACCGCCATAGCGAAACCGCCAACCTGGATTCCAGCATCCTGTTCTCCGCAGGTAGATTTCGACACTTTCTGAAATCTGACAGCTACCTGGGCGGCATTTTCAGCAGCTGGGATTATTTTAGCAATTACAACCGTATTGTGGGATTGGACACACGGTACTGGCTCACAAACACACTACTGGTGCAGGCGAACGCCATAGGCTCCTGGACGGACAGTACAAATGGTACTCCGGGGACCTCGACCGATGTGCAAATGATGTATGGTGATGAATTCAACAGTCTCATTCTGCACTTCAACGATATCTCCCGGGATTTTGTTTTGGAATCAGGGTATGTGACCCGAGATGGCATGCGCTCATTGGGATGGTGGGCCTCACGCAACTTCTTTCCTGAGCCGGAATGGCTACAGAAGGTTCAGCCTGGTTTCTGGGGCTTTCTCCGCCATGATAAGTACGATGATCTGGATGAATACGTTGCGCTGGGCAATATCAGGTTCTACCTGCCACGTACCACTGAGATCCGCTTTGACATTGCCCGTGGAACCGAAGTTTATTCCGGTGAGATCTGGGATGTCAGCTTCAGGCGATTCATGATCAACAGTCAACCCAGCAGCGGCACCACGCTGATCCTTCAATTCCGCAAGGGCGGCAATCCCAACTATGACGAGGATGATCTGTTCCAGGGGGACGAAACCAGGCTGACACTGCAATCCACGCTCACACCCTCGGATCGCTTCAGCACCACCCTGGATCTGACGCACCAGGAATTTAACCGCCGGAGTGATGAGACCAGAGAGTGGCGTTATCAACTTTACCGCAGTACAATCAATTACCAGCCCAGCAAGGTTCTGCTCTTTAGGACAATCCTAGAATACAACGCCTATCGTGATAGACTCACCACTGATCTTCTGGCAAGTTTCAACTATTTCCCCGGCACAGTTGTCCACCTGGGTTACGGAAGTATCTATCGCAAGTGGGCCTGGGATGCCCCGGTAAACGACTATGTCGACAATAGTGAATTCATCGAGACGAACCGGAGCCTTTTCCTGAAAGTATCCTATAACTATCGCTTTTAGTCGATTCACTTATAACCGATCAATCGAGGGAGGTCCAGGTGCCATCTTTAGACACAACCTTTGTTCGCCGGCAGTTCCCGGCCTTCTCTGAACCATCATTGCAGGATTGGGCTTTCTTTGAGAGTGCAGGAGGATCCTACGTCTGCCAGCAGGTTCTCCAACGCTTATCCGACTTTTACACCCGGACAAAGGTTCAACCCTATCATGCATACCCCACTGCCCAGGCAGCGGGAGCGGCGATTGATGCCAGTTATGAGCGACTGGCTGCATACCTGGGCGTTGGCCTTCATGAAGTTCATCTTGGTCCATCCACCTCACAGAACAGCTATGTACTGGCCAATGCCTTCCGGGAGATGTGGCAGCCCGGCGAAGAGATCGTGGTTACGGACCAGGACCACGAGGCTAACTCCGGGGTCTGGCGCAAACTTACGGACACCGGCATTGTCATTCGCGAGTGGCATGTGGATCCCGGATCAGGTCTGCTGGATCCTCGAGACCTTGATGCTCTGCTTTCAGACAAAACAAAAATGGTAGCCTATCCGCATTGCTCCAACGTGGTCGCACATTGGAATCCTGTCGTAGAGATCAACAGGAAGATCAGGACCGCCGGAGCCATCAGTATCGTTGATGGTGTTGCCGCTGCTCCCCATGGCATACCCAATATCGAGGATCTTGGTGCGGACATATATATGCTTTCGCTGTATAAGACCTGGGGGCCGCACCTGGGCCTGATGACGATCAGGCAGTCTCTCATGGACCAGATGGTAAACCAGAGTCATTTCTTCCATGCCGGTGATCCACGCAAGATGCTGTTGCCCGCTGGTCCAGACCACGCTCAGATCGCTGCGGCAGCGGGGCTCGCGGACTATCTTGACCAGGTGTACGAACACCACTTCGAGAAACCAGAGAAACCGGCAGATCGTGGTCGTATGTTACGCCAACTGTTTGCGGGCCATGAAACGCAACTACTATCCACCTTATTGGATTGGCTTAAAGACCGGCAGGATGTGCGTATTCTCGGTCCTGCAGATGCTGAACGGCGTGCTCCGACAGTATCGATCCTGCCCTTGAACAAAGATATCCGAGATGTCCATGCGGTTTTAACCGAACATAAACTGATGGTAGCCACGGCTCATTTTTATGCCGCCAGGCTGCTGCAGGCCATGGCTATACCTCTGGAGCCAGGTGTTCTCAGAATGTCATTCCTCCATTATACTACTGAGTCTGAGATCCAGCAGCTCCTTGACGGCCTTGCTGCTGCATTGGACTGAGCCTGGATGAGCCTGGATCTGCATAACATTTTTGACCTATAGGAGCTTTGTATGAGGGGATCCACAAAGCTGTTTATCATCCTGTCATTTACAGGTCTGTGCATATCGATGGTGCCGGCCCAATCCAAGGATTCGATCGAATACTTCACAGGCCATGAACACCAACTGTTGTTCAGTCCCCAACGAGGCATGCGTTCCAGCGCTGAGAACCTCCTGACGGCCCATTATTCACTCGTCCGTCTGGAGGATAGATTTTTGGGCACTCGCTGGATGGATGAAAGTGGTCTCATCGGGAAATTCGTAGGTCTGTCTGGACGCTTCGCCAAGCTGGTCTTCCTTGATGTTCCCGGTGATTATTTCAGCGTGGTATTCATGCATGAATTCTATGGTCATGGTGCACGTTATCGCGAACTGGGCATCGAAGATGTGGATTATGGCTATGAATGGCCGCCGCCTTACGGTTCCGGTGGCGGCTGGGCCTCCAACAGTTCAGCCGGTGGGCTTTACAGTGTTCAGGAGGTGATCTCCATCTGGACAGGCGGTGTCGAGTCGCATCAGATCCTGAATCGCAGCCTGCGTCAGCGTTGGATGGTGCTGGGTACCCAGCACTACCGGGAAGCACTGCTCTATTTCTGGTCCTACCAGATTGCCCTCACATATGTCTTGGATACGCCTGACCTGGTAGCGGAACAGCAGGATCTGAATGATCCCCAGGCTTATATCTATCTCATGAATGCAGACCATGGTTACTCTGACCTTGACGATCTGCCTTTCACACTGGATGAACTGAAAAAACTGAAACGGCGTGATGCCCTGGATCCCTTCCTGCTCATCAGCCTGTACAACACCTTTCGCTCTTATCTGTGGGCCGGTGATGCTATCGGCGATATTCCCATGATCCCCCTCGGAGGAGCCAGTTACCTGCCCAGCATGCATGTGGGTCTTACCCCATTCGGAGTTGAGACCCATCTGGAAAATTATTTCATCATCGATGAGGTGCTGTATATGCTGACTCTCAGTGTGGGTGATGAGACCTTTCATCAATCCTGGGGCGGGATCGGTGGTTCTGTTTCCTACCCATTTGCACGGTCTGACTTCTCAATGGATGTTAATCTCAACCTATGGAAGCAACCTCCGCTGAAGCTTGGTGGTGATGAGCAGGAAAGGGGTGGCGGGCTGGGCGGATCTTTCTCTGCCCGAGCCTATTTTCGCATCCCTGATGCCCCCATCCCAATGAAAAGCGTCATTGAATTCGGATATAAAACCGTCGGTTATCTAGAGGGCTACAGCATGGATTCTGCACCAATCTTTTTGATCGGCGTACAGTTTTGAATTGAGGATTCGGGATTGAGGATTGGATCCCGCAATAGTCGGGAGAGGATTCCAGTTTCCAGTTTCCAGTTTCCAGTTTCCAGTTTCCAGTTTCCAGTTTCCAGTTTCAAATATCCAATTCTCTCTTGCATTCCACCCTGAATTCATTAACAATTGGGCCTTTGTTGTTGGAACGAATGTGAGGTCGCAAAATGATCTATCGAAAAACATACAACCTGGTGAAAGAACGCATCGTCGAGATCCAGGAGGCCATCAAGCAAAACAGCAAGGATATCAAGCAGGCGGCCGATCACGGTGATCTCCGCGAGAATGCGGAATATCACGCTGCCAAGGAGGAACAGGTCCGTTTGCACAAACGGTTGGCTCGCTACAGCAAGTATCTGGACAACGAGATCATGGATCCCTCGAGGGTGGATGCCGGTGAAGTCTCATTCGGCACCCTTGTGACCTATTCTGATGGTGAGCGCGAGTTGTCAGTTGCTGTGGTTGGCTCAGCCGAGTATGAGCTTGAGCTGTACGAGAACATCTGTACTCTTTCCTCTCCCTTTGGACAGCGCATTCTTGGTATGCGCAAAGGGGAAACGATGCACCTCGATACACCAGCGGGTGAGAAGACGCTTACCATCCTGGATATCAGTCCACTTTCATAGGGAAAAAAAGCCCGGGAGACCGGGCCTTTGCATTTATCGAGATCCCTGTTTAGAACAGAAATATTTCCTCGATGACGTGAACAACTCCGTTTGCAGCGTCAACGGTTCCCAGGATCTTGGCCCCGTTGACATAGGTCCCATCGTCCTTCACCTCAACATCGACATAATGACCGGTGGCCATGTACAGTGTGCTGCCATCCTTCAACAGGTCACCGGCATATGTGCCAGGTGATGCGTGCCCGGTGATAATGGTCGCCAGCGTCTGTTTGTTCTCTGGTTTGAGCAGATCCTCCACTGTTCCCGGGGGAAGTTTCTCAAAGGCCGCGTTGTTAGGTGCAAATACCGTTAAAGGGCCTGGATTGGCCAGCACATTCTGCAGTTCGGCGGCCTGTACGGCGGCTACGAGTGTTGTGTGATCCGGCGAGGCTGCAGCAACCTGCAGGATGTTCCGCTGGGAGACATCATCTGGAATGTCTGAGATACCGTGATTCTTCGCGAATTCGGTCTTCGTTGCTGCAGCACCAGTCGACCCGCTTTCGCACCCGATGAACAAAAGACCGATCCCGCATACCAGGACAAGAAAGATCCATTTCTGATTCTTCAAGTTGCTTCCTCCAGTTGATTTAATAGGTGATAGATATCGTCATAATTCACTGAAAATTAATGACTTGGGCAGGTTGATCCAAGATATGTTTGTTATTATGAGCTAATGCTGTTATTCATTATTGCTGATTCAGCAGATGTAAATAATTTATAATCAGACCTTTATGTCCGATTAATTTTTTTTGTTTTACAAGAAACAAATCGGGCCTATCAGGGCTTATCTATTGAAGATGATAATAATTCTCTTGAAAAGGTTGACGAACCATGGATAAATCACCCATCATAAGAACCCAGGTCCTCGGTTTTCCCTGGCATACGACAGATCCCTTCCTCTTCTGTGTATATCACGAGGATCACTATCCAGAAGGGAATGGAGATATGGGTCCCGCAGCCTCTCTGTCTGGCAGGAACATAGGAAATGACTTTCACATCAAGGACGGCTGGCGCATGTACCATGGTGCTACGATCCCTGGCTTTCCCGCACATCCTCATCGTGGTTTTGAAACGATCACCGTGGTCCAGAGAGGTCTGGTGGATCACTCAGATTCCATGGGAGCCTCTGGTCGCTATGGTGGTGGTGATGTCCAGTGGATGACCGCTGGTGCCGGGATCCAGCATTCTGAGATGTTCCCCCTGCTCAACATGGATGCGGACAATCCCCTGGAGCTGTTCCAGATCTGGTTGAACCTGCCGCGAGAGCAAAAGATGGTGGATCCTCATTTCAAGATGCTGTGGCGTGATGAGATACCGGTTCACCAGTTCACTGATCCCGGTGGCAAACAGATCGAACTCGTTCAATACGCCGGGAATTTCAACAACACGGATGCCCTCGAGACTACGCCCGATTCATGGGCCTCCGATCCGGCTCATGCCGTGGCCATCTGGGTGGTCAAACTTGAAGCTGGTGCTGAATGGACCCTGCCGCCAACCCATTCCGAAGCAAACAGAACCTTGTATTTCTATAAAGGCTCTGAACTGCAGGTGGCCGATACCACGATCACAGTTGAGCATAGTGTTCAGCTTGTCCCCAACCTTGAGATCCCGTTGCAGAATTCCACCGATGAAGCAAAAATGCTCCTGCTTCAGGGAGTACCCATCAGTGAACCCGTGGTGCAGTACGGGCCTTTCGTCATGAATACCAGAATGGAGATCCAGCAGGCCTATGAGGATTATCAGCGGACGCGCTTTGGGGGCTGGCCCTGGAAACGACCGGACCAGGTTCACGGTCATGATACCAAACGGTTCGCGCGTCACTCAGATGGACGGGAAGAGAATCCGCCGGGAACTTAGTGGATCAGGAAACTGTTTCGCAGGACTGCTCCGCGCAAGATCACAGTGACTTGTTCAGAAAATCATCAAAGGGCTTTAACGTTTTGAAGACCCGGGTGGCATACTGAGCGGCATCTTTCGCCATGAGTTGCTCATCGCCAACCTGATGACTGGCCAGAAAACTCTTAAAGCGCAGAAGTTCAATATGGGGGTGATCAACGGTATAGCCACGCGGAACGGTTTTCAGCTTCTCACCTTCCAACTCCCCGAAATACTTCTTGAAACTGACGCGTTTCAGGATGGCCACAAATTCAGCTCCATCTTTATCAATGGATGCCCGGATGGCATTCAACCAGGGACCTGGCGGTAGATAGGCGCCGCCAGCCAGAAAGGAATTTCCCGGTTCGACATGGATATAATATCCGGCCCGGTCATGAGGTCTTTCCCGGCTTGATACCAGATGAGCACCGAAGTTCGTTTTATAAGGTGTCTTGTCCTTTGAGAAACGGGTGTCCCGGTAGATGCGGAAAACACTTTTCTTCGGATCCAATTGTGCAACAGGCGGATCGAAGACTGCAATGCGACCGATCAACTCTGCGATAAAGCCAACAAAATCAGCATGTGCTTCCTGGTATTTGTGCTTGTTGGCATTGAACCAGTCACGATTGTTGTTCCGGTTCAGATTCCTCAGGAAGGTGAAGGTCGATTTGGCCAGCATTGTCAGCTCCTCTAACTCAGTTATGCAAATATCACTCTGAAAGATATCGTGGTAAAGGAACAATGTATGATTGCTTCGTGACATATAACAAGATGTAATCTGTCATCTATTTATCAACCGGTGCACCCCAAACAGATCTGCCCTGATCGGTCCTGCGTTTCCAGATCCAACGTATAAATACCAACCGGATTTTCCATCCTTGGTGTGGATTTATGCAGTCGCTTCCCTAGATTAGCTCCGGAGGGTCAACCCATGCTGCGCATCACCATTTATTATCTCATCAGTCTAACCATCATGGCTTTCTACGGAGGCGAGGTGTGTCCCTTTATTGATTCTATCACCCTGCTCGCCTGGACAGAGACGCTGGCGGTATTTTTTACTCTCTTATTCATCATTCGCCACTTCGTCATCCGCCATTACGTTGAATCGGCTGACGTAATGCAGCAGCCACGACGTCAGATGATCGCTGAATTCTCTCTGTTCATCTTCGCTGGGATCGCCATCGCCATCTACAACCATTTCGTCTATACCTTTCCTCCGCTGTCCAGTGGCGGCAAGGTCACGGTAGGTATGTTCACCCTCGGTTCCTTCCTGTCCATTGATATGGCATTACAGCGTGAGCGCAAGGTGATCCGGGGGGCACGTGAGACCGGTGATCGTTTCGCGCCAATCGACCAGTTCAGATCACTGACAAAGAAGTTCATGGTCTTCTCGTTCCTGGTACTTTCCTTTGTCGCGGTGGTCATCATGCTGGTCATAGGTAAGGATATCTACTGGATCTCAATGGCTGCTCCAGAAGAGATTCCAAGGGCACAAGTCTCCATCTCCCTCGAGATCCTTTTCGTCATGCTGGTGACACTCGGCCTGGTGCTGAACCTGCTCTATTCCTACTCTATGAACCTCAAGGATTTCTTCGAGAACGAGACTGAAGTGCTCACCGAGGTGAACCGGGGGAACCTGGATGGTTTTGTACCCGTGCTCAGCACGGATGAATTCGCACATATCGCCCACCATACCAACGAGATGATCGATGGCCTGCGGGAGAAACGCAGAATACAGAATATTTTTGGAAAAGTGATGAGTCCCGATGTGGCCAACCATCTCCTGTCACTGGGTGAGGATGAATTCAGACTTGGCGGTCAGCAGCGCGATCTGGTGATCATGCTGTCTGATATACGGGGATTCACCACCCTGACGGAAAAATACGATCCGGAAGAACTGGTCAGAGGACTTAACCATTATTTCTCCGACATGGTCGCTGCCATCCACAGCCATCAGGGAGTGGTGGACAAATTCATCGGAGACGGGATCCTCGCCGTGTTCGGACTGGAGAATCCTGACCAGGCACCGGACCGTGCTCTTGCTGCCGCCTTGGACATGTTCCAGGTCTGCATGTCTGGCGATGCATCGTATGGCATCCCTATCGAGATGGGCATCGGCATGCACTGCGGTGTGGTCATTGCAGGCAACATTGGTTCGGAAGAACGCATGGAATATACCGTCATCGGCGATGCAGTGAATATTGCCGCCCGATTGGAGAGCGTAACCAAGGATGTGAACGCCCCCCTTGTGATTTCCGATAGCCTGTTGAAGGAATTGAATGAGCAGCACAGATCCATGCCCTGGCGGGACTTCGGTGCACAGGACCTGAAAGGGAAACGCGAGAAGATCGCTGCCTATGGACTGATGCAGCAGGATATCTTGCTGTAGGTTGACCACAGCACCGCTTGACCCACCGGCACCACCTCTTTGCTATTAAACACAGCTGAGATCAAGGATCAGCTTCAGGGGATCACCAATTGTCCTTGCATGTGACTGACCAGTCAGTATTTTACCGCCCGGTCAGTAAATAGAGGTTTCATATGAGTATCGTTACACGACGCGAACGCGAGAAAGAGCAAACCCGGCTGCAGATCCTGGTTGCTGCCGAAAGGGTGTTTGCCCGGCATGGATTTCACAAGACCACCATGGATGCCATTGCAGCTGAATCCGAATGGAGTAAAGGCGCTCTTTACCTGCATTTCAAGAGTAAGGAAGAATTGTTCTTTTCACTTCTGCTGGAGAGGCTGGCAGACTTTGGACGCCTGGTCAATACTGCCATTCAGGAGGCTGATTCACTGGACGCCGCCATACGTATTCTGGTCCATGAACAATTTGATTTCTATCAACAGAACCTGCCCTTTTTCCAATTGATCATTTCAGAGCAGGGCAAGCTCATGATGGCTTCTGACGAAGGCTTCAGAGCAAAGCTCTTCGCCCAGCAGCGCCAGAACATGACCAAGATCGCCACCCACGTGAAACGACTGTCGCCACCCAGTTCGATGGTAAGTGCCCAAACCCTGGTACTCAGCATCATTGGTGCTATTAATGTTCACATGATGAACTGGATCCACTCGGGTGAAGACGGGTCCCAGGTTATATCAGAAGAGGAGATCACAACTCTATTTCTTAAGGGAGGTCTGTATGCTGAATAAGATCATCCCTGCCTTGCTCCTGCCCACCCTGTTGGCTGCGATTGAGTTCCACCACCTGTCCATGGAAGAGGCCATCGAACTGGCATTGGAACGCAATCCGAGTATCAAGATCTCAGCTGAGCGAGTCAACGACGCCAGGCAGAGTGTCAATCAGGCGCTGGGCGCCGCATTGCCTTCCGTAGGGTTCCAGGGTAGTAAGATCGTCGATGAAAAGGTCCGGCCCATCGAGAACTTCTTCTATGTTCCCGGAGTGATCCCCGATCCCAGTAATCCCATCACCTTTCTCATGGTGGAACCCACTTTGGAGATGGATTTCACCAACGATTACCAGATGGATCTGTCCATAACCCAACCACTGTTCACCGGGGGCAAGATATCCCTGGGCGCCCTCATGGCTCGTCAGGGCCTGGACCTTGTCAAGTCGCAATACACACAGGAACAGAATGAGCTGGCCTACAGGGTGATCCAGTCCTACCTGGGTCTGCTGGTCACCAAGGAATTCTACCTGGTAGCAACCGAAGGTTACCAGACAGCGGATGAGTTTTACGAGATCTCCAAATTACTTTACAGCCAGGGCATGATCTCCAAGCTGGATCTGCTGCAGGCCGAGGTACAGGCGGCCAACCTGTTACCCCAGCGTACTCAGGCAGAGAATGCGGTGATCATGGCCGAGACCACCCTGCGGACACTGCTTGGCTTGCCCGGAACGGCGACACTGGTCCTTACGGATGAATTACGATACGATCCGAAGAACTACTCCCTGGGGGATCTGAAAGCACAGGCGCTGCGGGAGCGGAGCGAGGTTCAGCAGATGCAGATGACCCAGAACCTCAGCAAATTGAATGTGAACATGGCCCTGACCGATTATCTGCCCATGCTGGCACTTACCTATTCCTATTCCACTTTCGGCGACGCCGGAGTGGATATGGGTGATTGGGATGACAGCCGCATGATGGCCGTTGGATTGAGTTACAATCTCTTTAACGGCGGAACCAGGTTCAGCAGACTGCGCCAGGCCCAGGTTGCCCAACGGCAGACTGACTGGGGCCATGAGGCCTTGAAGGACGGTATCCTGTTGGAGGTCGAACAGACCTACCTCAGCCTCAAGGAGGCCGAGAAGAACATCCTCTCCCAGGAAAAGACCGTGGGCCAGGCCGAGGAAGCAGCCCGTCTGGCGAAGATCCAGTATCGCGAGGGCACCATCACCAATCTGCAGGCCAATCAGATCCAGATGAGCCTTACCGCCGCCCGGGCGAATTACCTGCAGGCATTGTTCAGCTATACACTCGCCGAGATCAGCATCCGCAAGGCTGTGGGTGAGACACTTTTTCAATAAGGATACGGGATATGAAATTACACACGATCACCATCACAATTCTCGCACTGTTGCTTATCAGTTGTGGCAATGACGCAGAATCGGAACTGGATAAGAGCGGCTGGCAGCAACAGGCCATCCCGGTTCAGGTGGACACGGCCAGATATTCCACATATACGAATTTCCTTTCGTTCAACGGAGCTCTGCAGGCCATTCAGGTCGCCCGCATTATCCCGGAGATCCCGGCGAAGATAGCGGCCCAGGTTGTGAATATCGGAGACTGGGTAGTCAAGGGCGACACCCTGGCACAGATGGATATTTCCGCGCTGGAACTCCAGTACGAGCAGGCCCGGGCCGGATTCAAACTAGCCGAGGCCAGCCTGGCAGACGCGCGTAAAGACTGGAGCCGTGTGGAAACCCTGCGTGGCGAGAATGCCGTCTCAGAGCAGCAATATGAAAAAGCCCGTCTGGGTCTGGAAGCCGGACAGGCACAGCTGAGCCAGGCCAGAGCCGGTCTGGACCTGCTGAAGATGCAATTGGACAAATCCACCCTGACAGCACCTTTCGATGGTGTGGTCACACAGAAGGGTTTCGAAGTAGGCGATCTGTTCAGTCCCGCGATCATGATGCCCCTGTACACCGTTCAGAACGTTTCCCGCATCAAGGTCGAACTTCAGGTTCCATCCAAGGAGATCCCCCTGGTGGAAAATGGTCAGACTGCCAGACTATGGGTTGATTACCTGGCCGATCCTGTCAGGGGTGAAGTGACCCTGCACAGCATTGCTGCCGATCCTCTTTCCAAGACCTTTTTTGTGGAATGCCAGTTCGATAACAGCAATGGGGCGCTCCGGGCTGGAACCTTCGGCAAGGTGGAGATCGCCGTTCACGAGATCCCCGGAGTGATCGTGGTTCCCCGGAAAGCCATCGTGAACGATGATGATATTTTCGTCATGCAGGACGATCGTGCCTACCGACGCGACATCAGCATCCTTGAGCTCAGTGAGCTGCATGCCGTCGTAGTAGCCGGACTCGAGGTAGGTGAAGCCTACATCAGCGAAGGGGGCTACATCCTGGCGGACAGCAGTCTCGTTCGGGTCAGGGAATAAGGGGTCGCATATGAGAATCGTTGACCTATCCGTCGACCGTAAGGTGACGGTCACCATGTTGACCCTCATCGTCATTCTGGGCGGGCTCATCTCCTACACCCAGTTGGGATTAGATCTGCTGCCTGACATTGAGTTCCCCATGGTATCCGTGGTGACCGTATACAGCGGTGCCAGTCCCGAGGATATTGAATCCATTCTCACCAAGCCTATCGAACAGGCCATTGCCTCGGTTACCGGTGTGAAAGGAGTTGTCTCCACCACCGTGGAGGGCATGTCCATGATCACGGTCGAATTCGAGAATGGCACCAACCTGGATTTTGCCGCCCAGGACCTCCGGGATCAATTGGCCATGTTTGCGGACTTCCTGCCTGAGGGTATCCAAACCCCGCTGGTGATGAAGTTCGACATGTCCGCCCTACCGGTACTCTTTTACGGGGTCACCAGTGAGAAGCGCAGCCTGAATGAGCTGGCTGATTACATGGATGAGAATGTGGCCTACCGGCTGGAGCGAATCGAAGGGGTGGCTTCCGTCATCGTACAATCCCCCGAGGTACGGGAGATCCTGGTGGAGATCGATCAGAACGCCATGGAAACTTCAGGGATCACCCTGGAACAGGTGGCGGGCATGCTGATGATGGAGAATCTGAATCTACCGGCTGGACGTATCGTCGAGGATCATAAGGACTACCTCCTGAGAACACGTGCCGAATTCAGTTCGCTCGGTGAGATCGAGGACCTTGTGGTAGGCGCTTCACCCACAGGAAATCCCATCAAGTTGAGACAGATCGCCAGGGTGCTGGATACGGTTACTGAGATGCGCACAGAGGTTCGGGTGCAATCCAAGCCCGGCGTCATGATGGTGGTCACAAAACAATCCGGAGCCAATTCCGTACAGACCGCCGATGCCATCAAGGCCGAACTTGCGGATATGGGGAATGTTCTTCCAGATGATATCTCCATGCATCTGGGCATGGACATGTCCAGGGCTACCAAGCTTACGGTAAACAGCACCGGTCGCACCGCACTGCTGGGCGGGATATTGGCCATGCTGATGATCTACTTCTTTCTACGGAATATCCGTCCTACCATCGCGGTGGGCATCGCCATCCCCGTTTCCATCATCGTAACCTTCATCCCCCTCTACCTCGTGGGATACACGCTAAACCTGCTGACCCTGGGAGGCCTGGCGCTGGGGATAGGTATGTTGGTGGACAACGCCATCGTGGTCATCGAGAATGTCTTCCGTCATCTTGAGGAAGGTAAAAGTCGCAAGGAGGCTGCCCGTCTTGGCGCCACCGAGGTGGGTATGGCTATTACTGCCTCCACGCTTACGACACTGGCCGTGTTTTTCCCCATGGCCCTGGGACAGGGCACGGCCGGCCAGCTGTCCCGTGGTCTGGCGCTATCAATTTCCTTTGCGTTGCTGGCATCACTGTTCGTTTCCCTCACCATGGTGCCCATGATCGCATCTGTGTTCTTCAAGCCCCGGACCAAGGTTGATTACACCCATCAGACCAGTCAGAACTGGATCAAACGGCTCCGGGATGTCTATACACTTGCTC
This sequence comes from uncultured Lentisphaeria bacterium, assembly GCA_964454335.1. GTDB lineage: Bacteria > Fidelibacterota > UBA8477 > UBA8477 > JABMPR01 > CAYVVT01. The sequence continues at coordinate 64,984 of CAYVVT010000004.1, forward strand.
TCACCAGCACCCTGAAGCATCGCTGGAGAGCCCTGGGTGCGGTAACCGTGCTGCTCATTGCTTCCTTTGCCCTCATCCCCCTGGTGGGTACCGAGTACATGCCTGAAATGGATCAGTCCATGCTGATGATGAAAGTGAAATTGCCTGTGGGATCCTCACTGGAGGAGACGGACAAGGTGGTGAGCTATATCGAGGACATCTTCCAGAATGAGCCATCGGTGGAAACCGTCATCGTTCAGAATGGTGTCAACGAGGAAGATCGCGGCCAGAGTGGCGACATGGCCAATGCCGGCTCCCATGAAGGCATGCTCTGGGCTGCCATGGCGCCAAAATCCGATCGTGACATGACCACCACCCAGATCGGTGAGATGGTGCGTGCCAAGGTTCCCCCCATGCGTGAGGTGAAGATCGAGAATATCGATTTCGGTTCTGCCATGGGTGGCGGGGGCAACGACGTGGATATCGAGATATTCGGGAAGGATTTCCTGGTCCTCAGGGACATCAGCGATCAGGTGGCCACAGCCATCCAGGTCGTTGAAGGGGTGGTTGACATCAAGACCTCCATGGATGAGGCCAAACCGGAATACCATATCACGCTGAACCGCGAAGAGATCAACCGTATGGGCCTCATGTCCGGCCAGGTGGCCAATTCCATCAAGGCCTCCACCCTGGGCCAGGTGGCCACTCGCTATCGCTATGCCGGTGACGAGACCGATGTTCGCATCAAATTCAAACAGGAACAGCGCAATACCATCCGGGATATCGAGATGATCAAACTCTCCACGCCCATGCAGACCCAGATACCGCTGATCCAGGTGGCGAATATCTCACAGGAGGAAGGACCGGTGAAGATCATCCGTAACAACCAGAGTCGCGTGGTCCATGTCACGGCCAATATCATCGACCGTGACCTCGGTAGTGTCATGCAGGATATCATGGAGATATTGGAACCCATCCAGGCATCAGTCCCTGACGGCTACTTTGTGGAATACGGTGGTCAGTACGAGCAGATGATCGACACCTTCATCACACTGGGACAAGCGCTGGCCCTGGCGGTACTGCTGGTCTTCATGGTGATGGCTTCGCAGTTCGAATCGCTGGTGCATCCCTTCGTCATCATGTTCACCATCCCCCTGGCCATCATCGGAGTGGTCTTCGGCTTTCTGGTGTCGGGTATCACCATCAGCCTGACCAGCTTCATCGGTTTCATCATGCTCACGGGGATCGTGGTGAATAACGGCATTGTCCTGGTGGATTACATCAATCAGTTGCGAAAAAAGGGAATTGAGACCACCCAGGCGATCATCAATGCCGGTGCCACCCGCATGCGGCCGGTGCTCATCACTGCGCTTACCACCATCTTCGGCATGCTGCCCATGGTGCTGGACAAATCAGAAGGCGCCGAAATGCGTGCACCCATGGCCATTACGGTGATCGGTGGATTGACGGCAGCGACTTTCCTGACGCTTTTCGTGGTTCCATCCATTTACAGCCTGGTAGCCGATCTCTCGCAACGGCGGAAGGATAAAAAACTGGCGAAGCAGTCAGCCTAGTCTTTTTAAAAGGGGGTGGCTTCCCGGTCTAGAAGTCATCCCCTTCATCGTTCTCACCCCCGTTGATGCCGTTCATCCCCCGTGATTTATCACGAGAGCGATAATTGTTGAAATTGTATTTCAGGGAAGCAGATATCACCGGTGCGACCCTGTCTGAGATCTGGTAGCGCGTGAAATTCAGACCCTCAGTGGTGAATTCATGATTACCGGTATCCAAAACATCCCGAACATTGACAGTAGCTGTGAGCTTGTTCTCGATGAGTGTCAATCTGGCCCCCGCATTCAGGTAGAACATGCTTTCGCGTTCACCCTGGGCTGTTACCGAGGGACTGTTGTACATGGCATTCAGTTGCAGTCGGATCATCTTGTTCAGAGTGAAATTGTTATTGAAACGCAGGCTCCAGTTGTTGCTCTGGATGTCCTGGTCAAAGCTGCCTGATTCATCGTTTATCTCATAACGATAGACATTGCCCATGAGGTTGAGATCCCACCATTCGAAGGGCAGCATCCTCAGGGACAGGTCTGCACCAAGGGACCTGGAACTGCCCACATTCTCAAAGGTGTGCAGCAGGACGTTCTCGTCATAGACGCTCTGCACACGTTCGATCTGGTTGACCACTTCTTTTGAGAACAACTCCAGCGAGACCATGTTCTTTCCGAAGTATCGCATGTAGCCGGCTTCCATGGCATTGATGTAGACCGGTTCGAGGCCGGGATTTCCGATGCGGACATTGTACGCGTCCATCCAGGTCTCAAAGGGCTCCAGGAACCAGCCCCGGGGCCTTCGGACACGTCGGGAATAGCTGGCCATGAGCTTTTGCTGTTCGGTAAGGTTATAGCTCAGGTGCAGCGTAGGAAAAAAATCCCAGCGATCGATCTCAAAACTGTCGTCCTCGTCCAGGACCTCAATGCTGCGATAGGTGTATTCACCCCTGAACCCGCCCTGAATCCCAAATTTCCCAAAGTTGCTGGACGCAGTGGTGAAGATGGATTGGATCCCGCGGTGGTATTCCGTCTGGTGATCATAGAAGGGATCATCAACGTATTCAGATAAGGCATTGTCATAGGTCGCCAGGCCACTCTCATCTTCCGAACTCCCGGCGCGGAAGTGATAACCGGCTTTCAATTCACCCTCATTCAGAATGGGTCGTTCGTAGTTCAGCTCGAAGCGGCTGCGATTGATCGGTCCGCTCTCATCCGTGAGCGTACCGCTGATCAGGCTATCGTTGATGGAAAACTGCTCCGTCAGGCTTTCTTCATCCGTGGCCCGAATACTGTAGTCGTAGCGTGCCGTCAGGCGATGTTTGGGTGAGTCGAAGCGATGTTCATAGTCCAGCTGCACATTGTAGAATTGTCCCCCTCGATCGGAGCTGGATTCCGTCGTACTCTCCAGAGGTACAAGGAAAAGATCACCGTATTCATTATAACTGTTCTCGCCCCCCATACTGAAGGCCCGACTACCGTAACTGAGCTTGAGACCCAGGAGATCCGCATCGCTAAGGTTATAATCAAGCCCGGCCCGCAATCGGGAATAATTTCGTCTGAAATAGCGATCACCGATGGAACTGACATAGGTGTTGGTGTCACCGATGGTAGTCATGCTGAATGTCGAATCCCGACCCTCGAAATTCCGGTTGCCAGTGGCTGCAGAGAAGAAGATCGTATAGCGGTCATTGCGGTAGCTTACCAGCACATCGCCACCGAGTTGACCCAGCATGCCGGCATTGACGTTTGCGATGCCACTGATGCCCTCCAGTTTGCTCTTTTTGGTAAGAATGTTGATAATGCCGGAAACACCATCAGGGTCATATGCTGCGGAAGGATTGGTGATGATCTCGATCTGGTCGATGGTGCTGGCCGGGATAGTTTGCAGAGCCTCATTGGCATCCAGGATGGATGGACGGTTGTCAATAAGGACAGTAAAGTTACTGCTGCTCCGTAATTCTACGTTCCCTTCGATATCCGTGGTCACAGAGGGGACATTCTCAAGGACATCCACGGCGGTACCGGTTGATGATGAAATGTCCTGGCCCACATTGATGACCTTCTTGTCGATCCGGTATTCCATGGTGGTGCGTTCCCGGACCACTTCAACGGCTTCTCCTTCCACTGCTGCAGGACTGATCTGCAGCTCGCCCAAATGTACCCTGGGGGTGGCCATGGTGATGAATAAACTATCGATCCGCAGTTCTGCAAAGCCCATGAATTTGACGGTGACATAATATTGGTCAGGCCTCACCGGGCTGATCTGGAAACGGCCGTGTTCATTGGTGATGGTACCGGTGACAGCAGCACCACTTGACGCAAGATGTACCATGACATTTGCATATTCAACAGGCGTGCGTGTCCCGCTGTCCACAACACTGCCACTGATGGAGGTCTTCATACCACCCCCGCCCGGATTTGGCCGCTGTGCCGCTGCCGGGGTCTGGGCCTGCAATGATCCCAATAGCGAGACGATTGCGATCAGGTGGATCAATTTCATATGGGATCTATTCATCATGCGTCCTGGTCTATTCTATTCATTCGTGGCCATTTGTTCGTTCTGTTCCCCTCTGCGGCACGAGCGGCAAACATAATTCAGACGACACCCATTGAGAAAGGTTAAGATCGAAGGTTGTTATCCGGTCGATCGGCAGGGCATCCCGGCGATCTGACAATAAGACACTGTCGGAACCTGAGCACTTCACACCTCAGAACCGTTTAAAAGGCAGTCCTGGCTTCATTGAATTTACAGCAGACTTGAAATGTGATCCAAAATGTCTACTTTCCGCAACGATCGCTTGAAAACGGGGAATATCATAGATGCTTAAAAGCCTGGCACACCGTCTGTTCGGTCTGGGAAAAGTACCGGCAAAGTACCGTGTTTTTCTCCAGGAGGAGGGGATCCTGCTGGAAGAGACCGGGCTGGCCGGCACCATCACCCTGAAGAACTTCAGGGGCCCCGGTCGTCGGCATTCCTGGAAGCGCAATTGGTTCACAGGCTCAATACTGATCAGCCACCAGACCTTTGCTGCCTTTAATATCTGGCGGCCATTGATCTACGTGCCCTTTGCGGATGAACGCTTTCTGGAATTGCATTATTACGCCCAGGATGATGATCTGGTGGTGAATTATGACGCCGCACTGTTCAATGAACAATGGTCAGGCAGCATCAAATGCCGTTTCAGCACCTCCAGGGCAAAAGAGATCGTCGAATTACTGGATCAGAAGAGAACGGACCGGGGGATGAGGAGTTAGAACGTGGCCGAGTTAAAGACAAAGAAAAACGATGCCAGCGTAGAGGCCTATCTGAAGGGGATCGAGCCCGAGCGTAAGCAGCAGGACAGCTTTACGATCCTGGAGATGATGCGCTCCATCACCGGTGAGGAGCCCATAATGTGGGGTTCCAGTATCATCGGATTCGGGGACCTGCGTTATGAGAATAGATCGGGTGGCGGCAATTGGTTCGTCACCGGCTTTGCACCTCGTAAGCAGAGCCTGACCCTGTACATCATGCCCGGATTCTCACGCTATGAGGAGCTGCTGGAAAAGCTGGGTAAGTACAAGATTGGGAAGGCCTGTCTTTACATTAACAAACTTGAGGATGTGGACCAGGATGTGCTCCGGGAGCTGGTGAGCCAATCCGTCGAGCACATCCAGCAGATCTAGTGGAGGTCACATCATGATACGGCCGGCCACGCTAGGCGACCTCAACAGCATCGTCAGGATCTATAACCAGGCCGTTAAACACCGCTATGCCACCGCGGACCTGGACCCCATCAGTGTCAACGACAAGCTGGCCTGGTTCGCGGTCCATGATGATGTGGACTACGGGATCTTCGTGTACCCGGAGGATGATACAGTCCTCGGCTGGTGCGCATTGAGCCCCTACCGAAAGGGCCGTCGCGCACTGCATGATACAGCTGAGCTGAGTTACTATGTCGACTATGATCACCATGGCAAGGGTATCGGCAAGCGGCTGGTTGAGCACGCCCTGGCTGAAGCTCCCCGCTTGAAAAAACGCAACCTGTTCGGTATCCTGCTCGAAGCCAATGAGGTGAGCAAGAAATTGCTGGAAAAATACGGCTTCGAACAATGGGCCTATCTCCCGGATGTGGCTGAGATCGAAGGCGAGCTGGTGAGTCAGGTCTATTACGGCAGACGCCTGTAATCCCCCGATATCGACTGATTATAACCACTCTAGAAGAATTTGGGTGAGTCCAGCTTCATCTGATCTTTTGAGTTTTCTGAACTTTTTCGCAATAAGTTAATTTTTTATCTTGGATTTATTAATTTCTCAATTTTTTTAGGGTTGTGCGTGATTTACCTAAAATTATTAATCAGGAGTAAAAACCACCATGGCACGTATCAAGGCAGAATACATCTGGATCGACGGACACAAACCAACGGCAAAATTACGCTCAAAGACACGCATCATCGAAGGGCCGGTGACCAGCATCGATGCAGTACCTGTCTGGGGCTTCGACGGATCAAGCACCATGCAGGCCGAAGGGCACGACAGCGACTGCATGCTGAAGCCGGTATACTTCCTGCCAGATCCCATTCGTGGTGATGACCATATCCTGGTGATGAACGAGGTCCGTCTGCCGGATGGATCTGTCCATGAGTCGAACAAACGTGCGAAGCTGGTTGAACTGAACGGCAAGTATGCCGACCAGGATGCCTGGTTCGGTATTGAACAGGAATACACCTTCTTCCAGGGCCGCTCTCCCCTGGGCTGGCCTGACGGCGGCTACCCTGCGCCACAAGGTCCCTTTTACTGCGGCGTAGGTGCCGATGAGGTCTATGGGCGGGAAATCGTAGAAGAACACATGGAAGCCTGCCTCAAGGCCGGTATCCAGATCTCCGGTGTCAATGCCGAGGTCATGCCCGGTCAGTGGGAATTCCAGGTGGGCCCCCTGAATGCCCTGGAAGTAAGCGACGAGCTCTGGCTGGCCCGCTGGCTGCTTTATCGTATTGCCGAGGACTACGGTGTCAACGCCACCCTGCACCCCAAACCGGTGAAAGGTGACTGGAATGGAGCCGGTGCACACACCAATTTCAGCACCAGGGCCATGCGTGAGAATGGCGGTATCAAGGCCGTTGAAGAGGCCTGCGAGAAACTGGGCAAGCGTCATGAAAAACATATCGAGGTATACGGCGCCCATAACGAGGAACGCCTGACCGGCCTGCATGAGACCTGCTCCATTCATGAATTCCGCTATGCGGTCAGCGACCGGGGGGCATCCATCCGTATCCCGCTGGCCACGGCCAATGAGGGCAAAGGCTATCTCGAGGATCGGCGTCCTTCGGCCAACATGGATCCCTATGACGTCTGTTATGCCCTGCTGGATACGGTCTGCGGCTGAAATAACCATCCTCAACTCTCCAGGAGTTGAGATATATAACGAGTTTGAGAAGCCCCGATACGGGGCTTTTCTTTTCACGTAAATGCTGCAAATTATCTTCACCTGCCCGTCCGCACCTGGCAGGCGGGCCGCCACAGGGATATTTTGGGATCGTCTTGAAGAAAACCGCATTCCTCACAATTGTACTGATCCTTATGTTGAAGCCAGCTCCAGCGCAGTGGTTTGAACTTCCAGAGATTCCTCAATTGCACGAATTCATCTCCGATACTCTGATGATCGCTGTTGAGCCTGACAGCATTCCTGGTCTGGATTCCATTACAATACGTATCGAGGACGACCGGGACCTGCCCCCCAGTGTGCTGGGCATACAACAGACAGACATTCTCAAGGTCATTCCGGTGGACCAGTACCTCACGCTTGACAGGTCCCTGGCTGATCTGCTGACCGCGCAACTCGCCAGTGATTCCATACAGCACACCGGCACGCTGTACATCGGCGACCTCGTTTTCTGGTATGATGACAAGCCCGCTTTTGCCAGGGGGCGCCGCCTCCAGGCCTATACCACTTACTATGACGACAATGACCAGCCCGTTTCCGACTGGTTGTGGGAGATATCGGTAGACAAGGTCAAGAAGGAGGAAGAGGCAGATCTAGTAGGGCGCCTGTTGCAGAAATGGATCCGTGAACAGTCTGCGGCCCTGAAAGCAGAAGATTATCATTCCAGCTTCTATCCCTATTTCCACCGTCGTCAGTTGATCAACTGGTATGATCTGATTGTCTACCCGGACGGATATGGACTGAACGCCCATCTGACACTGGACTTCCCTGCGGATCAGCAGAAAAAATGGGTTCGTGGATCACCCGGACTCTATTACCGCAAGGCCAGACATCACGAGTCCGTCGCAATCGGTGGCCGGGATCAGCACTGGTATACGCGGTTGAACGACGACCTGGTGTTGAAGCTGAACGCTACCTTTCGTTTCGGATTCAACAACTTCGACAGCCATCATTATGCCTATGTGGATATCTGGAACCTGTTCAACCTGAATCTATCTTTCCTCACCGGTATTGAATACCGGCCTGTCTATCTGAAAGGCGTGTTTGCCGGTCTGGGTATCCATCAGATGATCAATCTCATTCCGCTGTATGTCGAAGGTCATAACCGGTACATCGCCGCCGATCCCGATTCTGAGCTTGAGATGGTGATGAAGGTCTATGAACCGGGCCTGACTATTACCCTGGGGGTTTTGCTGCCTTAACTGGCTGGCAATTCAATGCGTGCAAGGATGAGATACTCGACGACATCCAGGAATGGGGCAGGCACATTCCGCTGCTTTGCATTCTCTGTACTTATCGTCCCCATGATGCTGGTGACATTAATGACGCCCTTGCAGGGAGCTGATGTTTCCGGCTATGTGGTGGACGGCAGCACCGGCGAGACCATCATCGGTGTGAATGTCTTCATACAGGATCTGAACAAGGGCAGCGCTACCAACCTGGACGGCTTCTTCATCATCCGCGACCTGCAGCCCGGACCCCGGGAACTGATCTTCTCACACATCGCATACCAGGACACCGTCAAGCTCATTCAGATCGGAATGATCAATGAATTCCTTGGCCGTGTGCCGCTGATCCCACAGACCATCAATACGGAAGCTGTTGAGATCACGGCTAATCGTTCCAGTATTATTCAGAAGGATTTGGACATCGCCAGTTTTGAGGTTGATCCTGTTGTGCTTACGGAGATTCCCCAACTCAACAAGGACGTATTCAAACTGGTCCAGTACTCCCCCAGCGTGACAGTGTCTGACGCCTTTTCACCTCAGTATTATGTACGTGGCAGCGACCCGGGGGAGAACCTTGTCCAGCTGGATGGTATGACCATCTACAACCCCCAGCATTTCATGGCATCCAATGCCGTCTTCAATCCCTACGCCATCAAAAACATCGAGATGCTGGTGGGTGGTTTCGATGCCGAGTACGGTGGCCGCAATGCCTCCATTCTCAATATCACCAGCCGTGAGGGTCACCAATCCGAGGTGCATGGTGAGTTCCGGCCTTCCATTTCAGGTATGTCCGGCGCCATCGAGTTCCCGTTGGGTACCAGCAGCACGGCCATGATTTCTGGCCGGGCACTGACGGACATCATGCTCCGGGTGATCATGGGTACTCCAAATGTTATGATGGACTTCAACGGCGCATTCCGTACCCGGGTGGGCAAAACCAACCTGCGCTTCTCCGGATTCTATGCCCGGGATTACATGGATTACAGCGTGGATAACCTCTTTCTCTTCTTCCCGGATTCCATATTCGAAACATTTGAAGAGGCCTTTACCACCAATACCACCAACAGGGCCATCGGTATGCAGACCAATTCGGTCCTGAGGCCCAACCTTCTGCTGGAAACCCATGTTTATCACTCAGGCTCGGACGTGGACAACACCACTCGCTTCGCATATTCGGCAGAGGATAGCAGTAGTGAACTGGACATCGCGCTGAACTTCCGTACCCGCATCGAGAATGCCATCAGTGAGAACACGCTGAAGGCCAATCTGGTGTGGTACAGCATTTTCAATCAGACCCTGAAATTCGGATTCGAACTGAATCAGCTGTCCTTTTACAACGAATTGGGCCGTTTTGATGAGCCAAGCACCGTTCGCAGCAGCTACAGCGATTTTCAGTCATTCTTTCTACAGGACAAGATTGAGGCCGGGCCATTCATTCTCAAGCTGGGATTGCGGAGTTCCCGCTCTCTTGATGAAGGTAAATGGTACCAGGAACCACGTGTATCAGCCAGCCTGCGTCTGGGTACCAGCACCTTGAAGGCAGCATATGGCAGGTATTTTCAGTACCTGACAACCATGGACTCCAAGGGAGATGAGTTCATCCAGTTCCTGGATTATTACAACAGTATCGGTGTCCTGGAACCCATCAACTCAACCCACCACATTGTGGGCCTTGAAGGTCCCCTCAGCGAGAAGATCGATTATTCCATCTCAGCCTATTACAAGACCCTGAACCAGCTCTATCGCAGCACCTACAGCGGGAACTACTGGGAAGACAGCGGGGATGCGCTCATTGAAGCCGGTGAGGGTGAATCCTATGGTCTGGAGCTCCTGGTGCGCGGTGAGATCGGTGCGCTATCCGGGTGGATCGGATATAACTGGGCTCGAGGTTTGCGTCGTTACCCATCCATCCTGAACGGGAAGACCTCTGTTTTCGAGGGTGACCAACCGCACAACCTCAAGGCCATCCTCATGTACAAGTTGACACAGGAGATCACCGCCAGCTCAACCTTTCAGTATACCTCAGGATTCCCCCGGACCTGGGAGACCGGGCAATTGCTGCACTATCATTACGACGCCCTGACCAATGATCTGGCGGCATTCGCCACCACCATCACACCGGAACGCAACAATGTCCGCTATCCCCCCCGGCTCACCTGGGACATCGGCTGGAAAAAGGTCCTGAGAACTGGATTCGGGCACTATCTGGCTGAGTACCTGGGGGGTGTCGAGGCCACATATCATGTGACCATTCGTAACATCCTCTTCCTCCATCGGGACCCTTACTACTATTTCTATCTACCGAATTACGGTTATTACGGATTTGACTTTGAATTTCTGCCGGCGGTCTCGGCCGGATACAGTATACGCTTTTAGGTGATGTGTGAATAAAATGACAGCACTAACGATCCTGGTCATGTTCCTTTTCATGACATGTGATCTCCCCACGGATCCAGGTCCCATGCCTCGGGATATCATCGATACGGAATATATCGAATCAATGAACATCTTTGGCGTGATCCGGGTGGATGAGTACGTTGGAGAATCATTCGTACAGATCCAACGAACCATGACCACGGGTGAGATCTACAGTTTTGAAGTGGATCCCGGGGTCTATGATGCTGACGTGACGATCACTAATCGTGAGAATGCTGTCACGAATACATTCAAACCCAGCACGGACACGCTCAGGCTGACCTATTATTACGATTCATTGTTCACACCTGAACCGGGAGCAGTCTATGATCTGGAGATCAATGCCGGAGACCTGCCAACATTGACTGCCAGCACTTCCGTTCCACAACTACCGCAGATCGTACCGGGCAGTCTCGCTCTGGGGGAAGATCAACTCTCGCTCACGCTGCTGCTTACGCCAGACACACATCAGTATACGGTCTACCTGTTCTCCGCGACCAGCGACCCCGACAACAGCCCACAGCTTCTGGTAGAGGGAGCACGACAGGGAACGGAGGCTCTCACCCTGAGTTGGAATGAGACATTCGGGGATCCGCTTTTTATCGTCATTACCGCCCTGGACGAGCACCTTGTACGTTATGGCAACAGCAGCATCTCTTTCATCCCCAACACCTTTCACGAGGACGGTTCCACTGTTGAAGGAGGATTCGGCTGTTTCGGTTCTGTCTCGGTAAGCTACATCGAGCTGAATTAATCACGGGATACTCCCCTTTGTGTTCTAGCTTTTCATGGAAGATGAGATCAAGATCAATACAGGGAGAATGATCATGCGAATGAGTAGATCCGCAGGCGCTCTTATCGTTCTGGTTTCCATACTGCTTTGTGTACCAGCGTACGGCCAGATGAACCAGCTGAAGAAGAAAACCAAGAAGACAGTCAAACAGAGCGTAAAACCATTGAAAATGGAATTCGAGGTCACCAAGGTGAAATACGATCCCCTGAAATCCCCAGATAAGCTGGGTGTCAAGATGGTGTTCAAAGGGCACAATCCTAATGGACTGGGGATCAAGTTGAATCGCACTGAGTTCGATCTCTACATCGATGACAAGTTTGCTGCCAAGATGTATAACGAGAAGAAGATCGAAATTCCAAAGAACGGTGAATTCAGCTTCGATGAAAAGGCCAGTATCAAGATCTCTACGGTTGGGAAGACCGTGTTCAAGGCCATTCGTGACGACAAAGTGACCTATCGCATCGAGGGCACCTACTTTGTCCACTCACCTGTCGGCGAATTCAGTTTCAAAGCCAAGCTTGTGGAGAAGGAACTCTAGCCAAAGTCAATCTCTCCGAGAATTTTCCATTCAATTCCCCAGCCTACTTGTCATCGCGAGGAGGGTGATCATCCCTGTGGGATGATTTCACGACGTTGCGATCTAGTCATTCAACCACTGTTGAAAATCTTCATTTTTACCGATAAATCCGCATTTCTGCTTAAATGTCGGGTCTAAAAATGGTATTTTTTAGCAAATGCCGTGTATATGTCGTGCGCAGTCAATTGACTTGCCGTGCGAAGTTTGGCTAGCTTGGCGGTAGAAACAGAAGGAGACCCGCTCATGAAACAACCGGAACTGGGCCTTAAGATCGCAGAGCTTCGCCGCCAGAATGGATTATCCCAGGAGGACCTTGCCCTTGACGCGGATGTCAATGTACGCAGCATCCAGCGTATCGAGGCTGGAGAGGTAGAACCTCGTCTGGGAACCCTGAAGATCCTGTCAGACCTGCTGGAATTCGATTTCCTGAACAACAAACCCGACGAGGCCAGCCTGTGGTTGTTGCTCATGCATTTGAGCAGTGTATTTCCCATTGTGGTCATCCCGGTGATCATTTGGTTCATGAAAAGGGGCGAAGATCCACGTATTGATAAACAGGCACCTGATGTCATCAACTTCCAGCTAAGTGCCGTGGTCTACCTGTTTGCAGCATCCATGCTGGTATTCATTGCCATAGGCATGGTCCTGTTGCCCCTGCTGGGTATGGCCATTTTCCTGATCTCGATCACAAATACCATCAAGGTGGCCCTGGATCAGGAATACAATTACCCCTACACCCTGAAGTTCATCAAGATGTAAAACTGACGCCCACCAAAACAAAAGCCGCTCTCTCGGGAGCGGCTTTTGAATTCTGTATCAGGGAAGGTGATCAGTGATCACAGATCTTCTCCGGATCCGTATTGAAACCGTCATCTACCAGCTGGAACTTGCCTTTGGCTTCCAGGAATCGAATGATCCCATCAGCATCCATACCCTGCGCAGAGCAAGTGTAGAATCGTGTATCTGTACCAAAACGTTCCAGGATCGCTGCTTTCAGGGACTCCCGGGTAAAACCGCCACCCCGCTGCAGCATCATATGCATCACATCATGTCCGTGGACCTGATTCTTCACAACTTCTTCAAATGTCATTTCAGCCATACTGCCTTCCTTCAATCTTGAGGACAATGATAAACCGCTGAGCGCTGATGGCAATTGTAATCTTTCTTGTCATCATTAAGACGATCCGACGTGGGACTGGGAATGTCGATCGACCCAGTCTAAGTTTCATATGGATCCATCATGCGTAAACCAGTATTCATCCTCTTGACCCTGATCATCGCCTCAGTAGGCTGCAGTGAGGACAATGACCCATTCGTCCCACCTGTGGGTCCACCAAAGGATTCCCTCACTGATTACCCCGATTTTGAGCCCCCTTTCATCGTTGCACTACCTCTACCATCCAGGGACAGTCTTGCACTTAATGGAGACCAATTGGTGGATGTGCTCCGAGTCCTGGCACTGGAGCAACGGGAAGCGCGGATCCTTGCAGAGGTGCTGTCAGGCAATGTACCTGACTTCATGAGGGAATTGGTTCTACTCAATATCACGGAAACCCTGGATTCAGTTGCATACGAGATCACCTACTTCGTGGCCCCGGACTATTTCTGTGTCGGGGCGGACTCCAATCATCTCCTCATTCCCATGACGCCCATCCTGGCCCAGGAGCTGGCAGATTCTCTCGCTTGCATCTTGCCCACCCGTAAAATGGTGAATGAGATCTGGGCTGCAGCAGAAGTGAAACTGGAGCCACATCCCATTCCACCGAGTTCGGCCATGACCACCATACCTGTCTTTGCGGATCACAATGAATATGTGCGTCTCCAGCGCGGCGTCTGGACCAGCGTAGCGCCTCTGGGAGCCCTGGTGGGCGGGCACAAGAAGGATGTGATCCTGTCCAACCGCATCGCCATCAACCTGAACAAGGTGGTGATCTACGGCTGGCACTACCTGTCTGGTTCACCCATCCAGCCCCTGTATTCCGGTCATGTGAACTGGTACGCCGATTACAGTCATGGGATCCGCCTGGTGAAGCAGGAGTGCGTCATCAATGGAGAGATCCACCTCATCACGGATATTCTCTCGGATCCTCATCTGTACAAGCTGCTGAGTGACGAATTCGGGCGGATGACCGTGACACGCTACGAGGTCGATAAGTCGGATTACCCCTGATCCTTAGCCATCACTAAAACTTTACTTTATCAGCCACTTAACCTAGATTCTGTCATTCTCGAACAGCCGGATCCTGGTGGGGTACGAACTGGACATCGCTTGACCGGCTTTCAAACCTATTCCCCATCAGGCAGGAGGTATCCTTAGATTAATCAAATTGGGGGCTTGTCCTTCAAAACACAACTCAGAATTTGCATGTCCTGGTTCATCGCACTCCTCTTTCTGGCGGGATCCTCTAATCTGTATGCAAACTGGGATGACATTCGATTTGAACATCTTTCCGTAGAGGATGGATTGTCGCAACGCTTCGTTCTGGAAGTGGTGGTGGATTGCCAGGGATATCTGTGGGTTGCTACCGAAGATGGACTCAACCGCTATGACGGATACGACTTCAAGGTTTTTCGCAACGATCCCGACGATCCCACCAGCCTGGGCGGTAACATCCTTCGGCAAGCCCTGGAATCCCATGCATACGGCGAACACAAGCTCTGGGTCTGTACCGTCGGCGGTGGTCTGGCTTGTCTTGATCTCACCACAGAATTGTTCACCAATTACCAGCATGATCCGACTGACTCTACATCGATAAGCAGCAATAGTGTCTGGATCGTGGAGGAAACCTATTTCGACGGAAAACCAGAGATATGGGTGGGCACGTTGAATCCCAAGAATCTAGACCGATTCGATCACACTACCGGGAAATTCAAACGTTATCGGATGCCCAGCACGGTCACAGATCTGTTCTACGACAGTGCGGGCCGACTCTGGATTGGGACTGGAAATACCGGAATTGGCCTTTATCGTCCTGATTTGGATGACTTCGAATTCTTTGAGCATGATCCAGATGATTCTACAACGATCGGGAGCCAGGGAACCTGGGATATGACCGAAGATCATGCGGGCAATCTCTGGGTGGGTGGCATGCAACCGCTTGATCGAATGATCCCACCGGCCAAACCAGACGATAGACCTGTTTTTATCCACCATGCCAATGACCCCAAAGACTCATATAGTTTTGCCGGGGCTGTGGAATATCTCTTCGAGGACAGCAAGCGAAGATTATGGGTATCTACCTTTGGTAATGGTCAGGATCTCTTCGACCGTGAGACAGGACGATTCCATCACTTTCTGATGAATCCCGATAATCCGCACAGCATCGGTGGTAACAGTATCTATTCCGTGGCTGAAGATCACTCCGGCAACATATGGTTTGGTCATTGGAATGGTGTGAGTAAGCTCGACGACCAGAAGATTCGTTTTCATCGCTATGAATTTTCAGGGCATGGGCCTACCGGCCTGGCTGAGAAGTGGATCAGCAGTATCATCGTCACCAAAGATGCGGGTGAAGAATTTTTCTGGCTGGGAGCTGTGGGAAAGGGTCTCTGTCGATTCAATCGTACCACCGGTGAAGCCAAATGGTACGAACATGATCCAATGAATTCGAATTCCTTAGCAGATCCTGTCGTACTGGGTTTGGCCCTACCTGAACCAACCAGGCTTGTCATACTCACCTGGGGTGGCTTGTCAGTTTTTGATATCCGGACAGAAACCTTCGAAACGCATTACCTCTATCCAGATCCCAACGATGATTATTATGAGGAATTAATGATCACTGGTCATATGGGGCCTTCAGGCAGGGTCTGGATCGGTGCTTTTGACCACATTGGCGCGTATGATTTCAGAACCAACCAATTGGAATCGATCATTCGAGTCAGGGCCTATGCTGTTCTTGAAACCATTCACAAGGGGAAAAATTATCTGTGGGGTGGTTCCTTCAATAACGGTCTGTTGAGATTGGATCTGGAAACCCGTGAGGAGGTCTGGTATCTCCACGATCCCGAAAATCCATACAGTCTCGCCGATAACATGATCGAGGCCTTGTTCAGCACACGGTATCTGGGAAAGGATGTGTTGTGGATCGGCACGATGAAGGGTCTTGATCGTTATGACTATGAGACCGAGACTTTCACCCACTACACCATGTCCGACGGCCTGCCGCACAACCACATCACCTGTATCAATGAAGACCTGAATGGGGATCTCTGGTTCACATCGAAGGTCGGCCTCACACGCTTTGATCCCGTGGAAGAGACATTCAAGACATTCTGGAAGGAGGATGGTCTGCCGGGTGATGGTTACGACTTCGAGTCCATCTACATCGATACGTCAGGCGAGGTTTTTGTCGGAGGTGACAAGGGTCTGGTCTCATTCTTCCCCGACAGCATCAAGGAGAATCCAAGGCCACCCAATGTGGTCCTCACGGACTTCAAACTTTTTTACGAGCCTGTACCAGTCGTACCTGAATCTGAGGAGTTGGACGATGGTGTCTTCTCGATTCCGAAAAGCATTGGTTATCTCGACGAACTGAACCTCACTTATCGGGAGAATATCTTCTCATTATCATTCTCGGCCCTGGATTTTCGCAGTCCGCGTAAGAACCAGTATGCCTATTTCCTGGAAGGATTCGAAGAGGACTGGAACTATGTGGATGCCTTCAACCGTGAGGTGACCTACACCAACCTGGATCCTGGCAATTACATATTCCGGGTGAAAGCATCCAACAACGATGCTGTTTGGAACGAAGCTGGTGTTTCACTCTCCATAACTATCTCACCACCATGGTGGGAAACAAAGTTCGCATATTTCGGATATCTTCTGGTGGTGGCTACTATTCTGGTCTATCTCTATCGTCGGCAGATGTACCGTACCCGCATGCAGCACCAGTTGGAGATGAAGGAGCTGGAGGCCAACAAGTACCGGGAAGTGGATGAGATCAAGACGCGCTTCTTCACAAATATCTCCCACGAGTTCCGAACTCCGCTGACCCTCATCCTGGGACCTGTCGAGAAGCTGCTGAGCAGATGGGAGGACCCGGATTCCAGACGGCAATTGGGCGTTATGAAGCGCAATGCAGTCCGGCTGAACCGCCTGGTGTCCCAGCTTCTGGACCTCTCCAAGATCGAGGCCAACAAACATAGCATACGTGTTTCACGCCATAACCTGATCCCTTTGCTGAAAGCATTGGTCCTTACGTTTTCCTCCCTGGCGGAGCGTAAGGGTGTCACTCTGGAGTTCGAGTCGGATCATGAGGAATTATTTGCTTATGTGGAGCGTGAGAGTCTCAGCAAGATCATCAACAACCTGCTGAGCAACGCCTTCAAATTCAGCGATGCGGGTGCCGAGATAAGAGTCCAGGTACAGACGCGTGATCCTTGCACATTCAGTGAGGAGGGTTGCGTTGCCATCATCGTATCAGATACGGGCATAGGCATACCCCCGGAAACTCTGGAGCATGTCTTCGATCGCTTTTACCAGGTTGACGGTAGCCAGACCCGGGAACGTGAAGGAACCGGTATTGGACTCGCCCTCACAAAGGAGTTGGTGGAGCTGCATCACGGAAAGATCTCAGTGGAAAGTGAAACGGGCAAGGGCACCTGCTTCACTGTCCGAATTCCGCTGGGTACATCTCACCTGCAGGAGGCTGAGATCCTGGACCTTGTCGATGAACAGGAAGAGTTCGACAAGCTCCTCGATCCGCATCATGAGATCTCGGATGAAGACAGTCGCGATGATATACCCCTCGAGGATGATGAAATGGCCCGGGTCCTCATCGTCGAAGACAATGTGGATGTCAGGAATTTTATCCGCACCTCCCTCGAACAACCCTTTCAGTTTTACGAGGCCGGTGATGGCGTCGAGGGCCTTGAAGAGGCCTATCGCACTATCCCTGATTTGATCATAACCGACATCATGATGCCGCGTATGGACGGTGTTGAACTCTGCACTCAGTTGAAACAAGATGAGCGTACGAGTCACATTCCCATCATCATGCTCACTGCCCGGGCCGACATGGAGAGCAAACTGGAGGGGCTGGAGGTGGGCGCTGATGCCTATATCACCAAACCCTTTGAATCCCGGGAACTGGAGAAACGGATCCTGAACCTCATCGAGGTGCGTGAATCTCTCAGGGAGCATTTTCGACAGGAACTCAATCCCCTACCGGCCAGCATGAGCGCTACCGTTGTTGACGAGAAATTCCTGCAGCGTTGCTTCGACACAGTTCTTGAGCATATCACCGATAATGATTTCGGTGTGGATCAGCTGGCCCGGGAACTGCATATGAGCCGCCAGCATTTAAACCGCAAGCTCAAAGCACTCTCCGGTGATACACCCCGTCGCTTCATCCGATCAGTCCGCCTTAAACGCGCCGCACGTTTGCTACAGCAAAATCCCACAAGTATTCTGGAGATCGCATACCAGGTGGGCTTCAGTAATCCCTCCTATTTCAGTGAATGCTTCCACCATGAATTTGGCGTCACTCCCAAGGAGTATATTTCCAACCGGACATTTGATTCAAGCTGACTCAAGTTTACCCCAAGCTTCAGCTTGGGGTTGTCAAAGACCAACTCCAGAATCCAGCAATCTGCTCTGTATTGCATACCCCAGGCTGAGCTCTGGAGTAATCTCGAATCACCTGGCAGCACTACAATTGGCCAAGCGTAATTCCTAATTCATAAATCCCAATTGCAGTTTTATCTGCCGTAATGTTCCATAATTGATAGGATGTGTTCCGTCACTGGTAGAATTCCACCACCTATCCACCATAATTTCAAGATGATATATGAGTACGAGGGCCTTGGGGGGCCAACAATCCATAACTCAACCAGGGCTCTGATTCAATCATCACGATGTAAATCGTGAAAAACGTATGGGGGTATTATGAAGTACCGTTTCGTTACTCTTCTGCTGGTTTTGATCAGTTTGGGAACACAACCGCTGCTAGCACAATTCATGTGGGCTAGATACGTGGATAATCCAGTATTCACACCTGGAGATCCACCTGAATGGGATGGGGGAAATATTCGTGGAATGAGTGTCATCAGGGTCAACGATTCACTAAAAATGTGGTATGGAGGTGATAATCAACTTGGTGGTGACATTGGGTATGCATGGTCGACTGATGGTGGCATTACCTGGGAAGAGTATGTCGATAATCCGGTTCTGGCTGCAGATCAAGTAATTTGGCAGAATCTATGGTTAGAGGAACCTACGGTGATCTACGATGGAACCACCTATCTGATGTGGTTTTTAGGCGAAAAGTCAAATAATGTTTCATTAACTGGATTTGCTACATCTGCGAACGGTATTGACTGGACAGTACACCCTGATCCTGTCCTGGAAAGCGGACCTGATGGCGCCTGGGATCAGGCTGATGCCGTTTGCGGTGGTGTCGTATTGTCCGACACACTACAAACCATGTTGTACAACGGTAGCCCATATGCTGGATCAGGTTGGCAGATCGGTCGGGCTACTTCGACAGATACGCTCAATTGGGTCAAAGATACATTGAATAATCCAGTCATCCCCTCAACACTATCTTGGAGCAGCAGCTTCTGGTTGGCTGATGAGCAATATGAGTGTCTGTATGTTGGGCCGGGATTCGATTATTACTTTGCATCCTCTGATAACAGCATCGATTGGGATTTACATGGATCCGTCTTTACTCGTGGTGCCAACGACGAATGGGACGGAGGTGGGCTCCATTATTCAACTGTTCTGTATGTAGCGGAAGATCCCCTTTACCATATGTGGTATCAAGCAAATGCTCATGCAGCAGGAGAACATTTTAATCTTGGGTATGCCACCTCTCTCAAGGGATTAACAGGATTCACCAGTGAACTTCATGGCTACTATTCTCCTGGGGGGGAAGTTCTGATCAGTTTGAATTATAACGGACCGGTGAGTGAAATTGTTTTGCTTGCCCAACTCATGGATTATGAGGAGAGCGTTCTGGACAGTATCCAGCTTTTTGATGATGGGAACCATGCCGACGGTGAAGCTGGAGACGACATTTATGCCAACACACTCTCATTGCCAGATGAAGAAACCTTTTACAAGGTGGGACTTAGCGCAGATTATGCCGGGGAGGAGATCATAAACTACTCTGATCTTGGCGACCTGACGTCGACGGGACCGCTACAGGTATTTGGGCATGAACAATTATTCCCTGATGCTGGAGAGATTTCACCGGGGGGCAACATCTACTTTGATCTTTTCATTGAAAACTTGGGATTAACAGCGACCGTGACCGATATCGACGTCCAGATATTTCCTGGAGACACTATGTCCATGGATAATGGATACTCTTATCTTGGTTTTCCAGATGTTGAACCAGGTGAGAGCATCGGCGATGAGAATCCAAATGCCTATTTTGGTTTCCGCGTCAACGAAAACGCAACTGTCGGAACTCCCATTCCGCTGACTGTCAGATTCTCAACGAATGGAATCGTCGCATTTGAAGATTCATTTAACTATGGCACTGTTGGTATGAAGAGAGCTCCGGGAATACCCTCCGGATTCGAGTTCGATCAAAATTTCCCCAATCCCTTCAATCCCATCACCCAGATAAGCTACAGTATACCTAGTGCGGATCATGTGAGCGTCCTTGTATATGATGTCCGTGGAACACTTGTCCGGACTTTAGCTGATAGGTATCACCAAGCTGGTGAATACTCTCTGACATGGGACGGTGTCAATGATCTGGGATTTGGAGTTACCACAGGGATCTATTTTGCCCGACTGGAAGCTGGCCGGTTCTCAGACATGATCAAGATGATATATCTGAAATAGCAGGGGACTGTTATTTCAACATATTACCCCGGCTTTCAAGCCGGGGTTTTTGCTTGACATGACGAGAGAGCTTTAGCCCGGGGAAGGAATTGAATTTCAATGGTTCTTCCGCGTCGATCCGCGTGAATCAGCGTCCCACTATAGGAAGACAAAGCCCCGGCTGACGCCAGGGCTTTTGCTGGGGGGTTGAAGGAGAGCTTCTGAAATTCTATTCCAGGGCAGCCAGCGCTTTCAGGAGATCCTCAGGTCCCTGGTAGCCGGGCCGATTATAGATCACCTGGCGATCAGCATTGATCACAGCCACGTGTGGTGTACCACGCACCCTGAACTGACGTGCCAGCTCACGGCCTTCCGGGGTGTCGATATCGACCTTGATGCTGATATAATCTGCCAGTTCCTGCTCCACACCGGCGTTGTTGAAGGTCTTCACATCCATGGTTCGGCAGTAGTGACACCACTTCGCGTCGAACTTCACCAGCACGTCCTGCCTGGTCTGGGCGCTCTTGTCCAGCGCCTCATCAAAACTCAAATCCTCAAACACATCCCCTGATCCTGCGAACAGCAATGCTGCCAGGGGTACGATACCTATTAAAGACAATATCATTCGTTTATACATACTCATATACTCCTTTTCAAATCTGGTGAATTGTACAGACAGAAGAGATTTGGCATTGTCTGATGCAAGACATTCAGCCAATTGATCTATGATCAGCCGTCCCGGGCCGATAATAACCTCAAGTACTGGACTGATTTGTAATTCGACCCCGGATACGGAGTCAGATGGTCATACCGGAGCATCCCTGATGCGATATCCCTTCCAGGGGCAACCACAGCGTATGATATCTTTAAAGACATTACTGAGCAGAATCCTTTTGAAATCCTAACTGGATGGTCCCCAGGACTCTATCTCGTAAAGCTGCTCAGTGAGCAATTGAAGGGTGAGCTGTCCATCAGCGCTGAAAAGGGCACACGCATCGAGATCACCTTCCCGCTGGATACCTGATCCTCGTCATCAATTATTCATGAATGGGGTCAGTGCAGCACTGGCACTATCCCTGATCCACTGCTAATTTCGATTGGTAGCGAGGATTTTTCTTTTTCAGGGGTAGTCATATATGAAACTTCACCAATACATAACCACATTGATCCTGCTCCTGGGCTGCACATGGCTGTTGGCTGCAGAGCAGGAAGAAGCTACCGAAGCTCAGAAGTTCAGGGGTCTACAGGCAGAGTTCAACGCCTTCTGGCAGGATCGCGAATATGAGAAAGGCAAGGGCTTCAAGCAGTTCCGCCGTCTGGAGCGTTTCACCAGTCTGCGGGAACAGTCTGATGGCAGCTTTGATCCGTATGCCATCCAACAGGCTCTGGACGAACGTAACAACCTGGCCGCTCGGTCTGAACGGGATGATGCAGACTGGACACCGCTGGGACCTTTCCACCCCTACCAGGGTTCCTATGTCGGGGGCATGGGCCGGGTGAACTGTTTTGCCTTTCATCCCACCAATGACAGCATCTGGTACGCCGGAGCAGCCATGGGTGGTCTTTGGAAGACCATCGACAACGGTTATTCCTGGTTCCCCCTCACGGATCATCTACTGTCCCTTGGAATTTCCTCCGTCGCTCTGCATCCGGAGGATCCTGAGGTTATTTATATCGCCACCGGTGACAAGGACGGATTCCGCCGGCGCATCTCTTCCTACTCAATCGGGGTCTGGCGTTCCACCAATGGTGGGGAGAGCTGGGGCCAATTGGGTCTGCCTTTTGACCTTGAGGAGCAGCAGATCGTTTCAAAGCTGGTGATCCATCCTTTGAATCCGGACCGCATCTATGCCAGTACCCTGGATGGGATCTTCCTGAGCCTTGACGGTGGAACCACCTGGGATACGATAACCACCAGTGGCGAGTGGTATGACCTGGAGATAGATCCGGAAGATGAGCTTGTCTTTTATGCAGCTTCTGCCGGCGTGGGCGTCTATAAATCAGAAGATGGAGGTGAGACCCTCTTTCAATTGTACAACGGTCTACCCCAGACCAACATCAGCCGCATCGATCTTGCCCTGGCTCCCAGCGACAACCAGGTTGTCTATGCCCTGGTGGCCAGTAACAACGCCCCTTTCTACACCGGCTTCCGTGGTCTTTATCGCAGTGAGGATGGAGGTGCCTCCTGGGACCTGCAGTCCAGCAGCCCAAATATCCTGGGATGGCAGAATGATGGTTCGGATGCAGGTGGACAGGGTTGGTTTGCCCTCACTTGCGCCGTGGACCCACTGGACGCAAATACCATCTATGTCGGCAGCGTGAATGTCTGGAAATCAACCGATGCTGGTGTGAATTGGGAGATCAAGGGTTTCTGGTACGACGACGGGAACATTCCCTACATCCATGCCGATCATCACATTCTGCAATTCAGGGATAACACCCTTTATTCGGGAAACGATGGTGGTGTCTATTACTGGAATGAATCGGATCAGAGCTGGATCGACCGCAGCAATATGCTGGTGATCAGCCAGATCTACCGCCTGGGCAGTTATCAGGGAAGTCCGGATCTTCAGCTCCTGTTAAATGGTAATCAGGACAATGGCTCCAAACTCTTTGACCAGGGTCTCTGGCAACCGGTGCGCGGCGGTGACGGTTTTGAGTGCGGCTTCGATCCGGTAAATCCTGATATCATGTACGTCACTGTGTATTACGGTAACATGACTGTCACCTATGATGGTGGTGAGACCTGGTATGGCGGCAATGGCGGCAGCGATGAAGGCGCATGGTTGACCCCCTATGTCATCGACCAGAATCATCCCGGCCGTCTGTACAAGGGCACTCGCCGGGTCTATCGCTCAGACGATTATGCTGACAATTGGTCCGAGATCAGCAATGTTCTCACCAGCGATTTCATCCACGCCCTGGCCGTCTCTCCTTCAGATGAGAACGTCCTGTACGCAGCAGACTGGAATGGCAACCTGTTCCGCACAATTGAAGGTCCCAGCCATTGGGAAACCCTTGAGGCACCCAGTGAGAAGATCACCTATCTGGCAGTGCATCCGGATGATCCGTCCCAGGTGTATGCCACTGCGGGACTATTCATCCCGGATGAGAAGGTCTTCTGCAGTTATGACTATGGCGAGACCTGGGTGAACCTGTCCACTGGCATTTTCAATGCCCCCGTGAATACCATCGCCCTGCACCACGAGGATCCCGACATTCTCTATATCGGGACGGATATCGGTGTCCTTGTATCTCCGGACGCCGGTGAGACCTGGGAGATCTTCAGCGCCGGCCTGCCAAATGTGATCGTTACAGAACTTGAGATCCACGGCAACAGCAATACACTCCTGGCAGCCACTTTTGGTCGCGGTTCATGGCAGACGGTCCTGCCGGATTATACACCGGTCAAGGTGGACAAACCTCATCCAGCCCCGGAACCGGGAATAACCGCGGTCTACCCGAATCCATTCAATGCGGAAACCCGCATCGAGATCCAGTTGGATCGACGACAGGCTCTTGATGTCAGGGTATACAACCTGCAGGGGGTGGAGGTCGAAGTTTTGGCCAAGGGGCGCTATGCGCCAGGTCGACACAGCTTGAATTTCAATGGATCAAGGCACGCCTCGGGGATCTATTTCGTACGGGCCATCACCGGCAGTTGGACTTCAGAGGAGAAACTATTCCTCATTCGCTGAACCGCTAGTGCTGCGATCTGGATCCAGGGCCCGTAGATTCAACAGGAAATCGTCCAGGGTTCGTTTCAGTTCAATGGCTCTGTCAGCAGGATAATCCAGGGAATCCATCAACTTCAACGGGATCTCCAAAGCCTCATCCTTCAGCTTACGCCCCTTATCCGTAAGAGCGACAAGGACAATGCGTTCGTCCATCTGTGAACGGCTGCGTTCCACCAGACCCATCTCTGCCATCCGCTTCAGCAGTGGCGTCAGTGTATTGGTGTTCAGCAGCAGCTTCTGCCCGATCTCCTTCACTGAAACGATCCCGGATTCCCAGAGGACCAGCAACACGATGTACTGCGGATAAGTGATCCCCAGCTTCTCCAGTAGCGGCTGATACAGGCGTGTGATCATCCGGGAGGTTGCGTAAAGTGGGAAACACAGTTGGTTCTCGAGTTTCAGCAATACATCGCTATCAAAACTATCCTGCTGCTCATTCATCTCTCATCCCTTCCATGTGATTGCCACCCACCTCCCATTCGTGAATGGCTCATGTTTACTAGGCTGCCCGTGATAAATCCTTCACGGGTAGCAACGCCTCAATGTGTTTCTCCAGATCGGTTGGTGGGATTCTTGACCCAAAGCGTTTCGTCGGTCGACCTTCTGCGTCCAGTAGGAATTTGGTGAAATTCCATTTGATGGAGCGCCCCAGCTTTCCCGGTAGAGCCTTTTTCAGGAACTGGAAGACGGGGTGAGCGCCAGGTCCATTCACTTCGATTTTCTCGAACATCTGAAAAGTGACACCATAGTTGATGAGGCATTCACTCTGGATCGATTCGGAATCTCCGGGTTCCTGTCCAGCAAACTGGTTACAGGGAAAGCCCAGGATCTCAAATCCCTGATCATGATATCGTTCATACAGCTCCTGCAGACCTTTGTATTGGGGTGTATAGCCACATTTGCTGGCCGTATTTACCACCAATACCACTTTACCAACGTATTTGGACATATCGATCTCAGCTCCCTGCAGTGAGTTCGCCTTGAAGTCATAAAATCTATTCATTTACTAACGTCTTTCTTCCTGGGTGCAGGTCTCGTCGCCTGCGTTAATATCGTACGCGATATAATAATCAACATCTCCCATGATCCAAGCACTGTTTGTCTGATCTTATCGTGACTTCCACTGTCTCCCGTCTTCTGTCTCCTTCATCCCTACATCACTGGCAATGCCTGCTGCCTCTGACTATCTTGCCCGCTGATTTTGTCAACATGGAGAATGGAGTACTTGATCAATGGCCCTGTATGAAGAATCCGTAAAGCTGGGGAACAAGATCTTCAGGTGGCGCACATACCTGCCACTGGTCTTTCTGCTCACTCTGATCCCGGCCTACTTCGATCTCGCCAGGGATCCTGATCGGGAATTCAACCTCATCTGGGACATGTTCTGCTTCGGGCTGGCCTTACTTGGACTGGTCATCCGTGCCATGACCATCGCCTATGCGCCGGCAGGGACCTCGGGCCGGAATACGAAAAGGCAGGTCGCACAGAAATTGAACGTGGACGGTATATACTCCGTGGTCCGTAATCCACTTTATCTTGGCAACTTCTTCATGGTCATCGGCATCATGCTTTTCATCGGTATCTGGTATGTACCCCTCCTATACGCCCTGGGATTCTGGCTTTATTATGAACGCATCATCCTTGCCGAAGAGGCTTTCCTCCAGGATAAATTCGGTGAAGCCTACCACAACTGGGCTGACTGCACACCGGCCTTCTGGCCCCGTCTGGGCAACTGGCAACCGGCGACGGATCCCTTTTCATTCAACCGGATCCTGAAACGTGAGCACAATGGTCTCATGGCCATGCTTTTGCTATTCTTTCTCTTTGATCTGTTCAGGAAGTACGCCGTTTACCATGAGATCCGTATTGAGGATCCCTGGAAAACAATGCTGATCATAGGATTCGGATTGTTCCTGCTGGTGGAGATCCTGCGGAAAACCGGCTTCTTCAGGCGCCGCCCTTCTCAAGCGGTTTGATCAGACCCCACTCCTGTTGAATCGCTGGTAGAACCGTTCGCTCACTCTGGTCTCGGCCAGGTCACAGATATCTTTCCTGCTCAAACCTTCGCTTGAGATCTGCTGGGCGCTGATGGGCTCGAGCAGCTGAACCCGTAATCGCAGTGAACGCACCTTCAGCAAATTGAAGACATGGGCCACTACTGATCCATGCGCAACCAGATAAACAAAAAATCCGACATCCTCCGGACGTAATGCCTGTCCATTGGCCTCGGCGTAGTGAAAGACCAGTGGCTGCACATCCGCATGGGTGGCCGTGGCAATATCGAAGAAGGATGAGCGGAAGCGTCTCATCTTGAGACCGTCATCAGACCAGCCTTCCGGAAAGAAACCGATGTTGATCTTCGAAGAAGCAACCATACGGTTGGTCTCTGCCAGGATCTGGGGAATTGAACTGTGGCGTGTCCGGTTTACGAACACAAAGCCCAGTTGCGCCATGACCCAGCCAATGCCTTTCATACTGCGGATATCACTGCTGGAGACCACCATGCAGGGCGAAAGTGCCATGAGCAGCATGGAGTCCAGCACCCCTTGATGGTTCGAGACCACGACCTGGTTGCGGTGTTTGATCCTGCCCTCCACCTCGAGCCGGGTTCCGATAACCCTGAACAGAAGTTTTGAAACAGGGTAGATCAAAAGGCGTGTATTGTAGCGAATGAACAGATATCGCGGGAAGGGCAGCAGAAGCAGCTTCAGGACCAGGCTTAGCCCAAAAAGCAATAAGAGGATCGGGAGTGAAATGGTCAGACGCAGGATCGGTAACCAGTTGCCGGTCAATTGGATTCCAATCCTCCCGGATCCCGGTGAAATCCCCGATTCGTCGTTCATGGTCGTTCCCCTGCTTGCATTCCAACCGGGAGGAATATTGTCCCTGCATACCATGCATCCTAGCAAAAGGCTTGAGCAGAGAAATAGAGGCTGGTTTTTTTATGGTCGATACTCATCTTTGAGCCATTACAGCATATCCGATGTGAACCATTATGAGGAGACCTGGCCCTGAAACGTTCTGACAGTATTCTGGCAATCGTGATATTCCTGTTCTGCATGGGTTTCATCTATTTCTCAGCGATCCACTCAATGCAGGAGCCCCTGGAACGCGATCTCACCACCTATGCCTATATCGCCCATTCAATGCTTGAGGGGCAGCAGCTCTATAGTGATCTCTGGGATCATAAGCCCCCTGGTATCTATCTGGCCTTTGCTGCTGCCGAGTGGATCTGGGGTTACGGTCAGCATTCCCTGGCCTACCTCTGGATCGTCATGGTGATTCTTTCGACTTTCCTGGTCTTCCGGATCGCAGAGCAGGTAGCCGACCTGCGTACGGCTCTGGCGAGCGTGGTCATCTGGACCCTCACCTCGAACAGCATGTATCTCCAGGCAAATCATCCCAATACAGAGTTGTTCCTGAATGTGTTCACACTGTTGGCGATTCTCGCCCTGGTATATTCGGGGCAACGTCTCGCACTGAAGCTCCAGCTGGCCGGCTGGGCCATGGCATTGGCGACTGTATTCAAACCCATAGCAGTATTCGTGCTGGCCGCGATGCTGCTCTATCAATGGACGCGCTCACCGCTGGGGGATTGGCAACGCAAGCTGCGTGAAGCCCTGCTGATGTTCTACCCCGTGTTTGCCGTGTGGATGATCATAGTCACCTACTACCTGATCTCGGGCATATACAATGACTTTATAGATAATGTGTTCGCCTATAACCGGCTATATGCCGGCAACTCCCTGGTGAATTTCTGGAAGTTCATCAACAACCCGAAGTACCTCTTTCACAAATCCCTGCTGGGCATCTGGGTTCCCCTGCTGTTGAGTTACACCTGGTTATTACTGGGTTCTCGCGGCCCGGCCACCTCCATGCCGCATAGGTTTTTTGTGATCATCACCCTGGGGATCCTCTTTGAAGTAGGCAGCATCGGCCGTAGCCATTCACATTATTACCAGACCCTCATACCCATCGTCGCGCTAAATGCCAGTCTGTTCTTTCGCTGGTTGTGGCTCCAGGAAAACCTGAAAAGAGGCTGGCGCTGGGTATTGACTTCCGGTCTGGCCCTTGTCTGTCTACTGACCCTGGGATTTCAGGAATTCATCTTCTTCAGAACCGATGCTGTTGAGATCTCAAAGAACAAGTATGGGGACGAGTTTGTCAGCGTTCGGGATCTGGGGCTTGCGGTTGCCGAAATCACCGGCCCGGATGATCAGATCTATTACTGGGGCTCCGAATCAGGGGTCTATTACTACAGTCAGCGCCAGGCTGCCTCCGGGATCTTCAATAATCTGTCACTTGTGAATGAATCATATCCTGCAGTACACGACTTGCGTCTGCGCCTGGTGGAGGACCTCGAGGCAAATCCGCCCAGGGTTCTGATCTGGAATACGCTTGAAGGCAACCCCAAGCGTCATCATCTCTCAGCCTTCATCGAGCAGCAATACCGTCAAATCGCCCAGCAGGATCAATACGCCATCTATCAGCGCTTGAGTGACCCGGACGGGACACATGAGTAACTTCCTTCGAACCGCTACCGTTCTCTTTCTCACGGCAACTGCCCTGTTTGCCCAGATGCAGCCCTACGATCCACCCTCTGGACCTGTTCACGTCATCCACCCGACGCTCACATTCGAGACATCAGATATCGGCTTGGCAGTGGATCTCTCTTTTTTTGAGAATGTCTCAAGCCGACCGGGAAGCGGACAGACCTCATGGCAGATAATGATCAGCAATCTTAGTGGATTGGGGGTCATTCTCATCCTGGATACCCGGGGCTGGCGTGAGACCGACAAGTTCTATATTCGTACCCTTGACCCTGAAGGTTTCAAGGGACCCTTCTCCCCGCGGCATCTTGATCAAGCTGGCAGGTTGAGGACCCCGGCAGTCTTTGCAGAGCGCTTTGTTCTCGAATTCCTGGCCCAACCGGATTTTCCTCAGCACGGCGATATCAGCATACACATGCTGGGGGCCATACCTGGATCCCCCACAGTCACCCTGCCGATGACAGAGCTGCCCCCGGTGCGCCGCGATCAGCATTTACGCGAACGACCGGTCCTGCTGCTCACCGGTTACTGGCCGCCCACCAACGAGATGATCCGGCACTTCAGCCAGAACGAGCTGCTCAACCCCGGGGGCTGGGCCGGGGAGGACTGGGAAGGACGGGGTTATGACATCATCAGCTATTTCCCGACCTTCAATCCACCGGACTGCGATAACTGCGGACCCGGCAGCGGCGACATCATGGTGGATTACCAGGATACCTCCCAGGACTTCTGGCCTATCTCTACTGACGCCGATCCCATGGGTATCATCACTTTCAGTCGTGGGGCCATTGATCTCAGCTGGGAGTTGGAAAATAACTATTACAATCGCACGAACTGGTACCCGGACTATATCGCTCCCACCCTGCCGACACCCAATCCTCCGGATGGAGATCAGGCGGCCTTTTACAGGCGGGAATCCAGCCTGCCCATGGAAGCCATCGTGGAAGCCGTTGCGGATGCGGGTCTTGGTCTCAACCCCTGGATCGACTGGGCAGGTGATCCCGGTATGTTCGTTTCCGAGTTCATGGGCTATCACGGGGTCTGGTACAAAGCCCTGCAGGATAGTACGGCTACACCCTGCTATGTGGCCGGACATGTACACGTCGGTGGCCTCATCGACTGGTCCACGGCCAGGGAGGCTGCTGAAGAAACCATCCGCGTGGTCACCGCCTACATGGATCAGTTTTTCTATACACCCGGCGACGTCAACGACGATGGCCAGATGACCGTCCAGGATCTGGTGATGATCGTGAACATCCTCCTGGGGATCCTGGAACCTACGCAGGCTGAGATCTACGCTGCGGACGTCAATGAGGACGGCGAGGTCACGGTACAGGATATCGTTCTGTTTGTCACCATACTCCTGGACGAATGATCCGGCCTCATCAATAGCGGCCGGGATACCCCACCCGCCACTCAACCCTTTATAGGACCAGTTACAGAATCCATGTAAACACTGGCTGTCATCAGGTCGTAGTATCCCCAAGAGCAATAGTTGCTTCTTCATATCTATTTGATATGGGACTATATCAGAATGACACGATAGCAGGAGTCCCCAATATTCAGGGATCGTCGTAACCGGTTAATTCTCAATAGCCTGCGAGCCATAGAACTAAGGGGCACGGCGTTTGAATTACAGACAGAAGCAAGCAATCTCTATCGTGAAGTGTGAGAGATTGAACACTATGACACCGGTTCGGGGGAACCATACACAAGCGAGGGTGGATTCATGAAGTTTTTGTATCTGGTCTTATTGATACCCGGTCTTGCCATTGCTGCAGATCAGGATTTCAATCCTGAGGATTATCGGGACCGCAGGGTGGAAGCCGTCCGGCTTTCGGATCCCTTGAACATCGACGGCCGGTTGGAAGAAGGGCTCTATTCAGGACAGTCTTACTCGGATTTTGTTCAGTTCATCCCCCACAATGGCAGCAGGGCTTCAGAAAGGACTGAGGTCTGGATCGGCTACGATGATGATGCGCTCTACGTGGGTGCCCGTATGTGGGACAGTGAGCCTGATTCGGTTGAGACCAGGGTTGGCCGGCGGGATGAGTGGCTGAACACTGACATCTTCGAGGTCATCATAGATTCCTACCACGACAAGCGCACTGGATACTCATTCCAGATCAATCCCAGCGGCTCCATTCTTGACGAAACCTATTTCAATGACAGCTGGACTGACCGGACCTGGGATGGCATCTGGGAAGGCCGGACCACCATTGATCAGTACGGCTGGACTGCAGAATTACGGATCCCCTACTCGAACCTGCGTTTCAATGAACAGGAGGTTTACACCTGGGGTTTCTTCCCCACGCGCTACATCCAGCGTCGAAATGAATGGGATTATTTCGTATACGTCGCTCAGGATGAAAGCGGCCTTATGAGCCGCGCTGCCGAGATGAATGGGATCCAGGGTATCAGTCCACCCAGTCGAAGGGCAATCCTGCCCTATGTCACTGCCGGCGGCAGCAGCCTGCCCTCTCAGCAGGATAATCCCTTTTTCGAAGGAAGGGATTCGAACCTCGGCCTGGGGGCTGATGTCAAGATCGGTATCGGAGGTAATCTCACCATAGACGCCACCATCAACCCGGATTTCGGTCAGGTGGAAGTGGATCCTTCCGTGATCAATCTTTCAGCCTATGAGACGTACTATCAGGAGAAACGGCCCTTCTTCGTAGAAGGCCGCAATATCTTCCGCTTCGGAAGGGGGGGGGCCTACAAACAATTGGGGCTTCAACTCCAGCAACCCACTTTTCTTCTACAGTCGCCGCATCGGGCGCGAGCCTCAGGGCTGGATCGATGATGCCGATGGTGACTCCCTCAAACAACCTTCAGCCACACGCATTCTGGGTGCAGCCAAGATCAGTGGAAAGCTGGGCAATGATGTGTCCATCGGTGGTCTTACTGCGCTCACCAATCGCGAATACACCCATTATTATCTTGATGGCGAGGAACGATCCGGCGTCGTAGAGCCTTTTACCTCATACAATCTCCTCAGGATGAGCAAGACCTTTAATGACGGTCGTCAGGGACTCGGTGTCATCGGCACTTTTGTGCATCGTGATTTTGATGGAGGAGGTCTCCTGGGAAATGAAGACACCGATCATGATCTGAGGGACATTCTTTCAGACAGGGCCGTGGGGTTTGGTCTGGATGGCTGGACTTTCTTTGGACCGGAAAAGGACTGGGCCATGGGCGCCTGGGGTGGTCTTACCAGCGTTTCAGGGTCACAGACCAGAATGCTGGGCCTGCAGGAAAGCTCGCGGCACTACTTTCAAAGACCGGATGCGGACCACGTCAGTCTGGACAGCAATCTGACAACGCTCACTGGCTGGGCTGGACGTGTCAATTTGAACAAGGAGAATGGCAAATTCATGTTGAACGCCGCCCTGGGGATCAATTCACCAGAATTCGAATCCAATGACATGGGGATCTCCAGCAATACGGATGTCATCAATAAACATCTGGTTATCGGCTACCGTTGGACGGAGCCAAAGAACTTCTACCGCGCCGCCCGTACTGATCTGGCCGTTGCCAGCAATCATGATTTCAGTGGTGTCAAGACCAGTGACCTGGTGTTGTGGATGGGTTGGGTCGATTTTACCAATTACTGGAGATTCAACTACATGCTGGTATATAATCCCCAGACATTGAGCAACAATGCCCTGCGTGGCGGTCCACGGGTCACAAATCCTGCTTACTTTGGCGGCAATATCAATATCAGCTCGGACAGTCGTAAAGCTATCAACGCCCATCTGACCCTTGATGCCGGCAGGAATGTCGAAGGGGGATACGATCGGAGTGTCTACAGTCACTTCAACTTCAAGATCGGAGATCGATTCAATCTCAATACCGGTCCGAACTACAGCTACCGTAGGAATCTGGCCCAGTATATCACCTCGGTGGATGATGCTGCTGCCGTGGAAATGTATGGCAAACGATATGTCGTGGGTGAGCTCCACCAACAGACGATCTCAGCCGATATTCGTCTGGATTACACCTTCACTCCCTGGTTGACGCTGCAGGGCTATTTCCAGCCTTTCATCGCTGTAGGTGCCTATTCGCACCTGAAGGAGTTCAGGCAACCTGAATCCTTCGATTTCCTGGAGTATGGTGACGAGGGTTCCAGCATCTCACTGAATTCAGACAACGAGTATGTCATCGATCCCACCGGCGGAGATGATGCTGATGCATTTACGGTCGACAATCCCGATTTCAATTTCAAGGCTCTGGTGGGCACCCTGGTCCTGCGTTGGGAATTCAGTCCTGGAAGTACCATGTACTTCGTCTGGACCCATAACGGTTCGAATTACGACCACCCGGGGGATCTGGACCTCTCGCGTGACCTGAATGATCTGTTCACGTCCACAGCGGATGATGTTTTCGCACTGAAGGTTTCATACTGGTTCGGGAATTAGAGATCATATTTCACTCATTCCATTTCTCTGAAAATGGGCTTATGTTCCTGTCAGGATCCTTGGAAATGAGGAAATAATTGATAGTGAAAATCGCCCTCTCGTCCCTTCTGGTGTTCCTTTTTGGAATGATGCTGGTCAGTTGCGATCTTGGTCCGGACAAGAACGGCCTGGAAGAGATAACACTTACCATCCTTTATACCAATGATGAACATGGCTGGATAGAGGAATCCTCCATCTCGGCTGGTGCTGCCCGTCTCATGGGGCTTTGGACCGAGCGGGAAGGTTATACACAGGATGGATCATTCCTCGCCCTCAGTGGCGGCGATAACTGGACCGGACCGGCCATATCCACCTGGTTTGAAGGTGAGCCCGTGGTGGCCGTGATGAATGCCATGGGCTATGATGCTACTGCCATCGGGAACCATGAGTTCGATTTTCAGGTCAGCGGGCTACTTGAGCGGATCGATGAAGCGGAATATCCGTTTTTGTCCGCAAACATCCGTACACGCTCAGGCTCTGAGATTCCGGATTTTGCGACACCATACGTCATCGTCGATGTTCAGGGACTCCAGGTAGGGATCATAGGTCTCACCACTGTTTCGACCTCCTATTCCACCTTCCCGGCTTATGTAGAGGACTACGATTTCATTGACTATGGCTCAGCACTGGAGGAATGGGTTCCACGTGTCTGGGATGACGGAGCTGATATCGTTCTGCTCATCGCCCACATCTGCTATGGTGAGATGATCGATCTGATCCCATTAGCAAATACACTGGGGATCAGCATGATCGGTGGTGGTCACTGCAACGACCTGGTTGGTGAAGTGCATGGGGACATTGCCATCATCGAAGGTGGTAGCAAAATGGCGGCCTATGCCAGGCTGGACATTCTCTATAATTTTGAATCCGAGACCATCGATGCCATGGAAGCGAATACATTGCAGAATGATGGTAGCGTATCTGATCCTGCAGTGGCTGCAATCGTCAGTGAATGGCAGGGGGCTGTGGAGCTTGAACTCGGAGAGGTCATTGGCTACGTGGAGGACGAAATCTCCCGGTATTCGGCCGCCATGCACAATTTGGTCACGGATTCGTGGCTCATTGCTGTTCCCTCAGCCGATATCGCCATGACGAATAGCGGTGGCATTCGCCAGCCCATCCCGCAGGGTGATATTACCAAAGGTACTATCGTGGGGGTTCTGCCATTCACGAATCAGATCATCGAACTTGAGCTACTGGGCAGCGAGGTGGTCGCTTCCCTGGGAGATCTGGTCATTGCCGGCATGACCACCATTGGCGGCTACAAGCATATGGATGGCTCTCCTCTCATTATGGACAGCCTCTATCACGTCCTCACCACAGATTACCTCTACCTGCGGGATGATATGCCCTTCGCCCAATACGATACCGATCCATATTACACAGGGCTGATCTACCATCAGCCCACCGTGGACTATCTCATCATGCTGAACACTTCTGCCTCGGATCCCCTGGACAACTATCTGGACCACACCTCCCGACGTTGAGTCTGATCGTTCTTTTTCTTTTTGATCAATGTTGGTCATTGGTGTGGGATGCCTTCGCGGCAGACCGCTTATCTAAAAGAGTATCCGCTCAATCAGAGTATTTCCCCTTAATAGAATAGCCCCTCATTAATAGCTGCTACCGCTGCATATTCACGTTGGTATTTGAAGCTGAGGGTTATCTGCCAGGGAGAGCTGATCCCCGGAGGACCTCCCAAGCCGTCCTCCACAGCAACCTTCGGGGGCCAGAACTGAATAACCCGACCTTCACCCTCAGCTTAAGTACTATCTAACCCCTCGTGGGTGTGATAGAAAGCCGGTGAGTCCCGAAGCGTGAATGCGAAGTTCTGCCAACGGGTGTGCGGCCCGCGGGCTCACCGGTTCACCCAACCGCCAACCTATCAATCCACTAATTCGGTAATCCGCCAATTCCCAAGAAATCCCTACCCTACACCACAAAATAAGATATAATAGGTCATCTATTGCGAAATCCGGGGGCTGGAGAGGATGGATCCATGCGAATTCTGTTGATCACCCTGATGGTCGCTATGATCATTGGCTGTGCCATAAAAGTCGGACCGCCCACAGATGTCAGCGTTGAAGCTACACCTGAGCGCATCCAGCGGGGTGAATACCTTGTCGAAGCGCTGGCTGGCTGTGTTGACTGCCACAGCGAGCGCAACTGGGATTACTACAGCGCACCCATCAAACTTGATACTCGTGGTGCCGGTGGCGAGCAGTGGAGCGAGGAAGTTGGATTCCCCGGTACTATTACCGCTTCCAACATTACCCCCCATGCCCTGGAAAGCTGGACGGACGGTGAGATCATTCGAGCGTTCACTGCAGGGGTGAGCAAGGACGGAACCCCGCTGTTCCCCATCATGCCCTATCATAATTACGCCCATATGGCCAGGGAAGACGTCTACAGTGTTGTTGCCTATTTGCGGACACTTGAACCAATTGATCGGGATATACCTGAACGCAAACTGAATTTCCCCCTGGGTCTTATCGTGCGCACCATGCCCGAGGAACATGAGATGCCGCAGCATGTACCGGTCAATGATCCCGGCGAATACTCGAAGTATGTCGCTACACTTGCCGGTTGCCATGACTGTCACACCCCGACAGACAAAAAGGGGCAGCCTGTCGAAGGGATGGCCTATGCGGGTGGTGCAGAATTCGGGATGCCAGACGGGAATCGCATCGTCATGCCCAACATCACCTCACACGAGACCGGTATCGGCTCCTGGACCCGGGAGCAGTTCATTGCCCGCTTCAAAGCCTTTGCCTCAGATGAGGCCCGAATGATGCCTCTGGCTGAAGGACAGAAGAACACCTATATGCCCTGGACCTATTATGCCGGGATGTCGGAATACGATCTGGGTGCAATTTACGATTATCTCCGCAGTATCCCGGCCGTTGACAATGAGACCGTTACCTATCCGGAAGGATAGACCTGAAACAGAGGATCGTCAGTTGAGGTTCTTGTTCCTCAAAGCTTGCCTGCTGCTCTTCCTTGGGTTTGAGGGACTGTCGGGGGAAGAGTATACCGCGCCTTCTTTGTCCGCTGGTAAGCTGCTTTTTCAGCAGAACTGCATCCTGTGTCATGGTGCTGGTGCCCGGGGTGATGGGATCCTGGCAGGTGCTTTCAAACCTTCCGATCTTATGGCTGATAGTGTTCAGTCCCAGCCTGACAGTGTCATCGCATGGAAAATCGAGACTGGACGATCAGTGATGCCTGCCTTCGGTCATCAGTTCGACGATGCCCAGTTGCAGAGCCTTGTGGATTATCTACGCTTCCTGTCAGCTGAACATGACCCGGCAGCCCCAGCTACCAGATCTGCTTCCAGATCAACCACTGACTGACAGACACCAGGATCGCTAGCCTCCAGAACACGTTAGGCCCTCATACTTTTGTATGCATTCAGAATTGTCATACCCGTAGCATCAACGGATAATGATCCTGTTTTCATGATTTACCAGATCCGGGACATACCCGACCCGATCCTTGATCCATCCATTGGTTAATTCAAGTAGGTATGCTCATTCGCTGATAGAAACTGGCATTGAATTCAACTGCGGGCTACATTGTATACGACACCGGAGATTGCATTTCCGGTGCGTTGATCAGGAATCGCCTCCAGTGGATCTCTGTCAACTGAATCACCTAGAATGATTGATTGAAGGGCACTCACATGAAGATCGTCGATGCTATCATGACTCTTCTCAGAAAAATCTTCAAGGATAATATCC
This sequence comes from uncultured Lentisphaeria bacterium, assembly GCA_964454335.1. Classification (GTDB taxonomy): domain Bacteria; phylum Fidelibacterota; class UBA8477; order UBA8477; family JABMPR01; genus CAYVVT01. The sequence goes on from CAYVVT010000004.1 coordinate 102,216, forward strand.
GTTTCCTACGTTATTCCCTCATTGGCTGCACCGGAGCTACGCTTGATTTCATTCTGTTTAACATTCTGATCTATTTCGACATCCATTATCATATCGCCAATATCATCGGGGTATGTTTAGGGATTACCAACAACTACTTCCTGAATGCCCGTTACAATTTCAAGGTTACCTCCGAGCCGGTTCGGCGTTACATATCCTTCCTTGTTATTGGCATTCTTGGTCTGGTCCTCAGTGTCTTCATCCTCTTTATCCTCGTTGAAACATATGGTGTGAATGTCGTCGTCGCCAAACTGGGTACCATTTTCCTGATAGCACTGATTCAGTTCGGATTGAACAGCAGCATCACCTTTCGCCAAAATTGGTAAATGGATTTTACGGCATACAGATATGTTGTCGTAGGTTGCGGATTCTTTGGTGCGGTGATCGCTGAACGGATCGCCAATGATCTGCGAGAACCTGTACTTGTACTCGAGAAACGGGATCATATCGGAGGGAACTGCTACTCACTCGATCACCCAGGGACAGGTATTCACTACCACCGTTATGGAACGCATATCTTTCACACATCCAATCCCTATGTCTGGGAGTATATACAGAAGTTCACTGAGTTCAACGGCTATTACCACCAGGTCCTGACGACCTATAGGGACAAGGTCTACCAACTACCGATCAACCTTGAGACCATCAATAGTTTCTATGACCGAAACCTGAAACCCTATGAGGTCGAAGCCTTCCTCGCTGACGAGGTATCCCGCTCTGGTGGGAATTTCGATGACAACTTTGAGGACAAGGCCATCAGTCTTTTGGGCCGACCACTCTACGAAGCCTTCATTAAAGGTTACACACGTAAGCAGTGGGGACGTGACCCTAGGAGCATTCCATCTCATATTCTTAGTAGACTCCCCTTTAGAACCGACTACAATGAAAGCTACTTTTTCGATCCATGGCAAGGTGTGCCACTGAAAGGCTATACGGATATCTTCAATCAGCTGTTGGCCAGTGAGCTTATCACGATTCAGCTTGGAACAGATTTTCTCGACGTTTGGGGGGAGCTCCCTGAAAGTTCGATGATCATTTATACCGGCCCTATAGATAGATTGTTTGGCTTCCAGCATGGACAGCTAGAGTGGCGGAGTCTGGACTTCAACGAAAGGATCGAATCGGTTCCCGATTATCAGGGTACATCCGTCATGAACTATGCTGAGGAGTCTGTTCCATATACGCGGATCCATGAGCCCCGGCACCTTCATCCTGAACGATCATATCCTGAAGATAAAACTCTGGTGGTCGAGGAATACTCTAGAGACGATGATGGATCTGACCCATTCTACCCGGTTGGAGGTCATCATAATCAGGTTCTGCTGGATACATATTTATCTGAACTGAAAAAACATCCCAATCTTATCGCCGGTGGTCGTCTCGGCGATTATCGTTATTACGACATGGATCAAACCATCGCCAGGGCACTGGAAGTTTATCGACGTATCCGCAATCACCATCCTGGAGTCTCCGATTAAAGAAACACTCGCGATCATTATCCCCGTCTACAATGAATGTGATGTTATTGAGCATGTTCTCATGAAATGGACGCGTGCAATTGATAAACTTACTTCCGACTACAGGATTCATGTCTACGACGATGGTTCCAGGGATAAAACTCTTGAAATTCTACAGGGATTGAGCAAACAAAATGACCGGCTGGTCGTCCACTCAAAGGATAATAGCGGGCATGGACCCACAATCCTTACTGGATATAGAGATAATGCGGATTCTGCCTGGGTCTTCCAGATTGACTCTGATGATGAGATGCAGCCCGGATCGTTTAGCGAACTTTGGTATCAGCGTGATGAATATGATTTCCTGATCGGAACTCGCGTCCAGAGATCACAGCCCGTCATTCGCAAACTCATCAGTTTTATTTCACGTAGAACAGTTCACCTCCTGTATGGAAATGGAGTCTGGGACGTGAACTCTCCTTTCAGACTGATAAGGGGTTCAGTCCTGGCAGATTATGTAGACTTAATTCCTGGAGACACCTTTGCACCAAATGTGATCTTGTCTGGACTTATGAGCATGAACAAACATAGAATTTACGAAACGACAGTCCCACATACCGTCAGAAAGACGGGAGAAGTATCAATCAGGAAGTTTAAGCTTCTGAAAGTCTCTGCGAGATCCTTCATGCAGACAATAAAATTCAGGTTCACCCTGCCTTGAGTGTTAGAATAACCAATAGCAGTGTTTACACACGTTCTTTTGATGCCAAAATATTCGCATTCTTTTCAGGTGTTCTGGCAACGATCTGGTATTACAACTTCGGCCAAGACTATCAGATAGAACAACTACCCATTATACTGCGGATCATTGATCCCGCATTCCTGGAATCTGACTTTTTCACCAATGCAAATGCAGGCTTTGGACCACGGTACTATTATGCTCATTTGCTTGCGTTCCTCGGTCGATACTTCTACCTGCCATTTATTATTTTTGTTTTAACATTGCTGAGCAATATATGTATCTCCTTTATCAGTTTTATCACAGCCCGAAGGCTTTTCAATACCTCTGATCTCGCTGGGGTCATCGCAAGTCTGGCGGTGATGTCCGTTAGCACGATTGGCGCTGGTTCTTCGCCTGTATTGTATACAGAGGCTCTGGTTTCTTTTCGATTCGCCCTACCGCTTGTGATGACCGCATTCTATCTGGTGCTTACTGGCAGGGTACTTCTGGCCGGTTTACTGTGTGGTATTGCTTCTATCATACACCCGGTGTTTGGCCCCGGTTCTGGTGTGCTCATCTTTGCTGCAGGATTCTTTGCGAACCTTGAGCCCGAGTCGACCTACAGGCAACGTCTTACAGAGTCGCTCACTGCAGGTTTTATTGTCATCGCTTTTTCTTTGGCCTCCATCATTCCTTACTACAGGACACTCGGGATGAAAATGGACACATCGCGGTTCATTGAGATCGTAGCTGCCTTTCGTCATCCGCATCACTTTCTACCCAGCAGTTTTTTGCAACAACCTGAGTTCTCCCTGCTTATAGCGTTCCTGGTATCGGCTGCGCTTGTCTTTTTGTTTCTGCGTAATCGATCAGCACTGGAACCCGGAAGCAGTCGCTTCATCCTGCTTTTTGCGATGTTCATCGCACTGCTGTGTGTGGCTGGCTACGTCTTTGTGGAGCTGATCCCACTGCGTATTATGACCACCATTCAGACCTTTCGCTATCTGAACCTGCTGAAATGGGTGGTCCTGTTGCTGTTCTCCGGCTGGACCGCAGAACAGCTGCAACACCGGGAAACCCGTAATTCTGGTATCCTCTTTTCACTGAGCATGCTTTCTCCAATTACCATGCTCATCAGCAGTTCATCACGTGTTCTGGGACGCTATTTCCGGAGTCGGATACCCTTGCTCGCGGAATTGTTCAGACCTGCACTGGTCATGATCCCCGTTCTCTATTACCTGATCGTTACCCGTAGCGAAACTTCGGGTACCCTTTTTGGGATCTATTTCATTCTGCTCCTGTTCTACCTGGTCAAAAGCCGGTCTTTATACTATGTCACCATGTTCATTGTAATCGCTGCAGTGGTATACAGCAACGTGCAACGCGATGTCAGGCTGCCGTTGGCAGCGTATTCACTGCAGGTTGAACTGGAAGCAACAGAGTTTCATGATAGCTTCATGGATGTGGCCATGCAGTGTGAATTGCGAACTGTACCCGGGGCACTATTTCTTACACCTCCTAACTTCGGACCTTTCCGCTACATGGCCAAAAGAGCGATTGTGGTCGACTACCAGGCTTTTCCATTCCAGGAGCAGGCGATCCTGGAATGGTATGAACGTGTAACTGACAGCTATGGCGTACCGGGAAACACAGGTATTGGTGCATACCCTGAATTACACGCCTTCTACCGCAAACTTGACGACCAACAGCTGGAGATCCTGGCAGATAAATACGATATCGATTTTGCCATCCTGTATAACGAGACAGAAACAGACCGCCCCGTTCTCTATTCGAATATGAGATATAAAGTGATCCCGTTGCGCTAGAACGAGTTCGAGTATATGACCGAATACAGACGCATCAAGACGCCCAATTCTCTGAAACGTCGGATCGGGTTGTTCCTTGGGCCCGTGGTGTTCCTGTTCATCCTGGTCGCATTTGATCTTGATCCTGATCGTCCGGAAGTGACCCGCATGGCTGCCGTTGCGGCGCTCATGGCCATCTGGTGGATCACTGAGGCCCTGCCACTGTTTGCCACAGCACTGTTGCCATTGGTCCTGTTCCCATTGCTGGGTATCATGAAAGGATCCGCGGCAGCCCCTGTTTACGTGAATTCCACCATATTCCTGTTCGTCGGCGGTTTCATGATCGCCCTCACCATGGAGAAATGGGGCCTGCATCGCCGAATTGCGCTGTTCATCATCCGCATGATCGGTGGCGGATCTTCACGGATCGTACTCGGATTCATGGTTGCAGCCGCTTTTCTCTCCATGTGGATCTCAAATACAGCTACAGCGATCATGATGGTACCCATTGGCATGGCCATCATCCTGCAGCTGGAAGAACGTTTCGGCAAGGAGGAAACCCGTCAATTTACCAGTGGATTGATGCTTGGAATTGCCTACGCCTGCAGTGCAGGTGGGATCGCCACCCTGGTTGGGACACCCCCAAACCTTTCCTTCTCCAGGATCTTTGCCATCACCTTTCCAGAGGCAGAGGCAATCACCTTCGGTACCTGGTTCATGCTGGGCCTGCCTCTAACCATCATCATGCTGACCATCATCTGGCTGTTACTCACCAGGGTCTTCTTTCGTGTACCTGCAGAGATAAGCGTGGACCGCTCAGTTGTGGAGAATGAGTACCGGAAGCTCGGCGCCATCAGCTATGAGGAGCGAATGGTCCTTATCGTATTCAGCCTCACCGCTTTCCTCTGGGTATTTCGCAAACCCCTGCAGTTTGGCCTGTTCAGCCTGCCAGGCTGGTCTCAACTGCTGCCATATGAGAATCTCATTGACGATGGTACCGTGGCGATCTTCATGGCGCTTTCCATGTACCTGATCCCCGCCCGTAGTGAGAATGCACCTACTGCAATGATCATGGGCCCAAATGTCATACGGCGCCTACCCTGGAATATCGTTCTGCTCTTTGGAGGTGGTTTTGCCCTGGCCAAAGGTTTTCAGGAAACAGGCTTATCCGCCGTCATAGGTCAGCAGTTCGTAGGCCTGGCGAACATCCCGCCCTTTATCATCATCCTGCTTATCTGTCTGACAATAACCTTTCTCACTGAACTCACTTCGAACACGGCAACGACTGAGATGATATTACCCATTCTGGCTTCCGTGGCAGTCGCCATTCAGATCAATCCTCTGATGCTCATGGTGCCGGCAACCCTGGCAGCTTCCCAGGCCTTCATGATGCCGGTAGCTACGCCGCCTAATGCCATCATCTTCGGTAGTCAGCGGATCCAGGTTTCTGAAATGGCCCGTGTAGGCGTGTTTATAAACTTCATAGGTGTTGTTGTGATCACCACAGTCTTTTACCTCATTGGAACGACGATCCTGGGGATAGACCCGGCAGTCTTCCCCACCTGGGCCGAAAGTCCGTAAACGATATCCATCGTACTGGTGAACCCACCCCTGCTAAAGCCAGGTGGGGATCCAAGCCCTGTTTTGATTATTGTTTTCTTCTCAGAATCCGAGAATGTCTTTCCAGATGAGCCAGAGGGTGCGGAACCCGTCGAAGGAAATAAAACCATTCACAATGCGCTCCATAGCGAACATGAGTGAGAACCAAACGAATCCCGTGCGGTATTGCTTGAGCCTTGATTCAGTTTGCTCACCTGTCCCCCGATCGTAGGCAGCCGCCAGTACCGTGGAAGCCATGATCTCCACCTCCGATTTGATGAAGCCCATGGGATGTCGACCTTCAGCAGATTTACGTGCCTTGATGAGGATATCAGAATAGCTGTTGCCACGATCGAAGAGTTGATTCAGCTCAACGATACCCTCACTGACATCAGCCAGCAATTCCTTCTGATCAAATTTCGTGGGACCGCTGCGGCCGTCCTCAATAAAAAGTTTCTCATAGCCTTTTATGCGTTTTGCGATGGGTGTGAGTGTCCGGTTTGCATGCCGCATCCAGATTGCGCGAATACCCAGTACGATCGCTGCGCTGACACCCAGACGGATCAGAAAGATTGTAAATTCCATATCCCCACGAATCTCTTTTTAGTCTATTTACCCCTTCGGCCGATAACATAGCAAATACATACTACATTGGATACCCCAAAAGGATTAACTGATTGGTGGCAATGCTATTGTGATTTTCCGGTTCCCTGGGATTTATTGCCTTTTAATTTTGGGTCAGTTAGTAATTTCAGCTTTCTGTAGCAATTTATCACAGCGAGAACCTGGTATCAGTTTGCAAATCCTCTATTCTCCCCTTCTGCTCAAACCATGAGAAGCGTCCTCATCACAGGGATCAACGGGCTCCTGGGTGCCAATTGCGCGGAACAGTTCCTGCAGAATGGGTACAGCGTTCGAGGGCTTGTCCGGCCACAGGCCGACCTCTTGTCACTCGAGGGCTTGGATGTTGATCTTGTCGCAGGGAGGGTAGATCAGCGGGCAGATCTTCTCACAGCGATGCAGGACATCAAGTATGTCGTACATGCTGCAGCCAACACGAAGCAGTGGTCGTCATCTTTCTCCGATTATGATATAAACATCAACGGCACCCGAGCAGTGATCCATGCCTGCCTTGAAGCTGGTATTGAACGCCTCGTTCACGTAGGAACTGCCAACAGCTTTGGCTTTGGCCAGGTCGATAATCCGGCTGACGAGCAGAGTCGGTTTGAGGATTTCCAGCATCATTCTGTCTATATGCGATCCAAGCGACAGGCCCATGACCTGGTCCTACGTGCGGTCCGGGAACAAGATCTCCCAGCAGTGATCGTCAATCCCACCAATATGCTGGGCCCCCGAGATGCTAAACCCAGTTCCGGTATCATCATCCTGCTGGCACTTCAGCGACATGTCGGACGCTTCAATATCACACCGCAGACCCCTACGATACTGAACTTCATCCATGCTCGTGATGCTGCCTGTGGTGTCCTGGCCGCTATGGAAAAGGGCCGGATCGCTGAAAGCTATATTCTGGGTAATCAGAGTCTGTCCTATGCTGAACTGTTCGACGCCATTGAATCAATTCTGGAGATAAAGCTGCACCGTCTCATGGTACCTGCATGGCTCATCGGGATAATGGGCTGGTTTGGAGATCTCAGTGAGCGGATGAAAGGCAGACCCCTGCCACTTAATCGGATCAATGCACGCTCCCTCATAACCGGCCGGTATTTCTCATCTGCGAAAGCCATCGAGGAACTTCAGTTACCGCAGACTGATCTCAATATTGCTCTCGTTGATGCCCTGGTCTGGTTCCGAGATCACGGTTACCTGCACCCCCATCTGGTGCTGAAAGCATCGCAGCTTGTTCCGGGTGTAACTCCCGGCTAAGTTTCAATCTGACCATGACCTGTGATTCCCGACCATATCGTCTACGCAATGTCATTCAGCATTACAGCTGGGGTACCCGTGAGCACAAGGCCTTCATTCCTCAAATGCTCAGCATCCCTCCTGAACCAGACACGCCCTATGCCGAACTGTGGATGGGTGCACACCCCAGTGCTCCATCAGAAGTGTTTCTCGAAGACGGCAGCCGCATGAGTCTCATTGATCTGATCCGGAATTTCCCGGAGAAGGTCATGGGTCTGAAGGAAACCCACCCTCGGGAAGATGTGTTTCCATTTCTTTTGAAGGTGCTCTCTGCAGGTGAGCCTCTGTCCATTCAGGTCCATCCGGACACTTCCCAGGCAGCGAAACTTCACCAGGCGGATCCGGAACATTACCCGGATGCCAGCGCCAAACCCGAGATAGCCATCGCGCTGGACGGCCTCACCGCTCTGGTGGGTTTCCTTCCATCGGAATCCATGTTTACAAACTTGATCCAATACCCTGAGATCAGGGGCCTTGTCGATCCAGAGAACAGGATGACGACTGCGGCGGAGGTGACCGAAAATTTCGCTGGCTTATTTAGGGATCTCATCCTGCGTGTGAATGATGATCCGAAGATTCTGATCGGTGCCACCAGTGCTCTTGACCAGCGTCTGCGTGAAACAGAATTCAATGACGATGAGCGAGCACGACTCTTTAATGAGATGTTTGCAAAATATGGTCCCGAGGATATTGGATTGGTCTTCGTACTGATCTTGAATCTGGTCCACCTCGAAGCTGGAGAGGCCATATACCTGGATGCCGGTTTACCCCATGCCTATCTACAGGGGAATATCGTGGAGTGCATGTCCAATTCGGACAATGTGGTCCGTGCCGGACTTACGCCAAAATTCAAGGACCTGGGATCACTCGCTGAGATCATTCGCTTCGGGCTACAGAAACCAGATGTCTTGCGATCCACGATACCTGAAGACGACTTCGAATTCACCAATGAGTCATTTCAGATCAGACGCGTTCGTCTGCCCGCTGGGGGACGCCGTGAGATACGTGATACTGGCTGCAAAATCGTCCTGGTCTCACGGGGAGTTGTGAAAATGCACTGGGAAACAGAAATCAGTTCCTGTTGCAGCACCTTACGTCGCGGGCATTCGGTTTTGATACCCACCTGTCTGGAGGAATATTGCTATAATTCCGTAACTGAAGTCGAATTATTTGAGGTTTCAGTCCCGGAAACAGATTCTTGATACTGCTCCATAAATGGCCTAACACCCTATCTATCAGTGCGTTATGGTGTCTCAATCAGGTAATTTCTCGAGAGGATCCAGAAATGTACTTGCTGCTCATTATATCGTATTTGCCCTCAGAAATGCATTCATAACACCTTCTGAATAGTCGATTACACCCCGCAATAAGAGATTTACAGGCCGCTTTTAACGTGTTTGGCCTGTTTTCAATCCTGATTCAGTGGTCGAACGGGATTTGATTTGCTGTATTCAAGATCAATGATAATATGTGACTCATGTTGTCATAAATACGGCTCACAGCTATTGTGGAGCAAATCTCAGATGGGAGTTATATCGTGAACTATTTCAATGTGCTTGTTGATTTTCTGCACTTGCTGGCCATGGCGGTGTGGATCGGAGGAATGGCTGTGATGAATTTCGTGGTCACCCCGAGTATGAAAAACGCACCACCTGAAGCGGGGCCTGTACAAGGTCAGATCATGGGCCGGTTCAGCGCTTTCGCCTGGACCAGCGTAGCGATCCTGATCATTACCGGTATCCTTAAGATCATTCGCATGGGCACCGGGATCTTTCAGACCTTTCCCGGACACGTGATCGAATTCAAGGTTACCATAGCACTGGTTATGATCATCATCGGTTTTATCGTGGGACGGATCCTGGTACCCAGGCTGGGACGATTGCTGCAATCAGATGGGCCGCCGCCGATGGACGAGTTACAGTCAATCCAGGGTCGGATCCAGTCTCTGGCAAAGATTAATTTTTATCTGGGTGTGATCATCCTTGCCGCTGTGGCACTGATCTGAAATGCTCTATCCCGTAGTCTGAAGTGTAAACGGTTCGCTGACATAGGTAGGTTTGACACTGACCCAGAGCAGCATCAGGTTCACCGTTTCTGACATCTCGGGCATCTTCACCGGATCCACAAAAGCGATCAGGCGCAGAATGTATGAATGACCGGATTCCAGCAATCCTGGATCAGCCACGCTGATATTCTGGACCTGTATGTACTGTTGTTTCGCTTCAACGAAACTGAAAAATTCCTCCAATTCACCCCGTTCTGATCGCAGGACATAGTAACGATCATCCAGTACCGTGTAGCGGAAACCATGAACGACTTCTCCCCGGTGGATCGGATCCTCAGTTTCGCTATCCAGGATCTCATACTGAAAGTGCAGTGTGATCGTCTCACCGGAGAGCATGGCCCTGTCCAGGGACTCGGTAAAACTTTGAACCAGTCTTGCCGAGCAGAGCAGATCCCCCCGGGCGGTTGACACCTCGACCCGAACATTCTCGAACCAGGGATTGCTGGATAGGACCGTTGACAGGAAAAGCTGTGTAACAGCCATTACCGAAGTGTTGAAGGTGTTGGCCAGGAATTCAAACACGTCTTCAACCACCCTGGCCAATGAACATGATCACCGCCGCCAGCATCATGGCAATTGTAATTGCTACGATCGTGGTGAGCCCATAGCTGAAGAAGAGCAAGACCACCTTTGTTCCTGTCTTGAAGATGGATTGCCCATAGACCCGGCGCATGGCGAGATAGAGATAGACGATACTTGAGATGAGTACGATCCACCAGATGAATTGGGCTGAGATGAATACTGTGAGAATAAGGAAGGTGAAGATGAAAGCGTGAAGATGGATGGCGAAGATTAGGTGCTCCAGGTAAACTCGACCGCGCCGCAGGTACAGTAGTTTTAACAACAGGGCTGCCACCGGCAGCAGCAGGAACATGATCTTGGCAAGATTCTCCTGGAACAGGCCCCAGAAATCCTTGGCATCGAGTTCTCTACCAAGCGACTGTGAGTCGAGTTGGATGGTGACCGTATCGTCTGACACCTGGATCGTATCCGGGGCTTGAGTGACCATGCTGCTGTCCATGGTCGTCTCAATGGCCGTCTCAAGGTCACCACTTTCTTTCCAGTTCTGGAGAAATTCTGAACTCTGGATCTCAGGAATGAATGTTTTAACCGAAAGCAGCAGGAAGAAGATGACACTGGCCACCAGATAAAGTCGGACAGGGGAAATATACTTGATGCGTTTTCCGGCAAGGTATTCAGCGGTCAGCAAGCCCGGTTTCAGGTAGAGCGCCCGCAGTGTCCTGAACAGTCGGGAGTCTACATCCAGTAATTCTTCAATAGCCTCAGAGAGGATATCACGCAGGCTGAGTTTGTAGATTCGGTTCTTCTGTCCACAATTGGCACAGAAGGGGGTGTCCGTGAATTCGCCGCAATTCCGGCAGTCCCCGCTGGGGATCTCTTCGGTCTGCTTCCGTCTGGTCATGAAAGAGTAAATGTACTTTGGAGAGTTGGATCCTACACTCATTTTCGAAGGTCTCGTCCATGCCCAGGTCATGAATGACCATTCCACGCTGCAGGATTTTTGGTTTTTCCAATACCCTCTACCCCTTAGATTTACAACGCTTTAACCCGGGAGACCCAATTCATGTCGAAATCCAGATCAGTCAATCTTTGTAGCCTCTGCATCATGATCCTGTGCGTATTTCCTGCCCTGCTAATAGCGCAGACCGATCCGAAGGGGCCAGCCCCAGCTGGCGAGATCCTTTCTGAGCCCCTGGGTCAGGAGATCAGTGAGACCCAGCGTTCCATCCATGCCCTCGAAGCGGAACTTGCGCGACAGCATAAATACCTGGATGACCTGTATACGGTACAGGACAAACGTGAGAGGGCCAAATCCGACCAGGTTCTCCGGATGGAGGCACTTCAGCACCAGATCAATGCTCTGACACGCATGATGGGTGAGCTTACAACTTCTGTCCAGACCCTGGCGGAGAAGGATACCGTCATCGCCACCGTAACGGCAAAACCACGAAAACGAACACAGATATACACCCGTCAGGACAGTCTTGAGCTGTTGGACCTGAAGCGCCGGGAAACAGAATCCCGTGAACAGATAGACCGGCTGACACAGGAGATCCTGGAGATCAGTCAGAAGCTGAAGGATCCGGACAAACGCTACGCTCTGGCCAAGAAACTCCAGGAAAGAGGCTCTGAACCGGTTCCCGGGCCTATTTCAGACGAGAAACCTGAAATTCAGATAGAGACCATCTCGGCCCGCTCCATTGATCTTGCTGCCGTTGATCTCGTACGTGAGGGCAAATCCCTGGACCAGGCCAGGATGATGGTGATCGATGCCCTGGCCGATGACCAGGTCCTCAGATATTACCAGGAACTTCCCCGGGAAGAACGATACAATCTGTATGACATTGCTGATGAGATCATGAGCAAGGAAGGGATCGATCTGCTCAACGCCAGGAGATCGGCTCTTTTCTTCCATTTCTACACTCCCTAGATGCGTTCAATCCTGACCATCCTATTCCTGTCGGTTCTGCTGCTGAGCTGTGCCGGCGGACCCGCCACCTATTATGCCGAGGGTGACCCCAAGACCCGCAGTTTCAGCCGCATTCTGAAAAATCCCCGGGCGGCCACATCCAATTACTATCGCGTCCAGCATAATCAGAGCGGTCTGGTACTCATGGCTACCGAATACAGCGCAAGTAGTGATCTGCTCACGAAAAACGGTTATAAGTATGATCGCAACGGAGCGGTTGTGTCGAGAACCCAATCCACCTACTACCACCGGGGTCCAAGTCAGAAAGTCACCGAGTGGCAGTACCAGGGTGGTGCAGTGAAAAAACGTGTGGATAACTGGTATACCCGCGACCGTAGTTTCGAAAAGCGGATCACGACCTATTTTGATGCAAACCAGCGGCCTTACCTGGAGGAGACCCAGCGTCAGGGATTGAAGCTGGAAAGCGCAACGGAATATTACTACGACTACTATGGTCATCTGGATAAATCACGCCGGGACTTCTTTACAGCAGAAGGGCTCGAGCGTGACCACTGGATCACCATATACGACGATGATGAGCGCATCCTGCGTGAGGAGCATTATCTCGCGAACAATACACTCGTTGCCTTCTACAGATACACCTACCATCCGGCTTTCGGCTATCTGGAACGAGAAGAGATCCTTGATGATAATCGGAAGGTCTTCATCGAACGCCATTTTACCAGTGCGGGATTGCTGCTCCACGAGGAACAGAAGGATCGCGAAATGCGCTCCCTGGGCTGGACCCGTTATGAATATGATGAAAACGACAACCCGGTCTGGGAATACATCTACTCGCCTGAGGGGGAATTGTCAGAGAAACGAAAGTACAGCAATCCAATCATTCGCGAGGGATTCAGACGCCCGCGCTAGAGATACGAGGAGAGGATCATGAAACGTGTTCTGGTTCCCCTGGCCAATGGTTTTGAGGAGATCGAAGCGACCACCATCATAGACATCTTGCGCCGGGCTGGGGCGGAGGTGGTTACCGCCGGTCTGGAAAAACGCAACGTCACCGGCTCCCATGAGATCAAGATGGTCGCTGATTCCGTCATCGATGAACATCTCTCCGATCAGTGGGATCTTATCGTACTTCCCGGTGGTGTCCCGGGTACACAGAATCTAGCCGCCGATCCCCGCATCATCGATATGCTTAAATCCCATGCAGCTACGAACAAGTTGACAGCGGCAATCTGCGCAGCTCCGGCCGTCCTCGAAAAGGCTGAGCTCACAGCGAATCACAAGGTTACATCGCATCCCACCTGGGCTGACCGCATGACCACTGCTATTCACACCGGCAGCCGTGTAGAGGAAGACGGTATCCTGGTGACAGGCCAGGCAGCCGGCGCTGCCATGGAGTTTGCCTTTCGCCTGGTGGAAAAACTATATGGTCCCGAAAAAGTCACCGAGGTCAACCAGGGTGTCCTGGCTCGAATGTGATCCGATCCAGCTCCCAATAGAACGCGGGTTTCAATAAAACTGTGCATCTGCTTCTGTTCGATATCGATGGAACGCTCCTGCACCCCGGGCCCATGGCCAGGCATTTCATGGGTCAGGCCATTGAGGAATTCACCGGGCAACACATTAAACTGATGAAGCGGGATGTCATCGGCAGCACTGATCCTCTGATCATTAAAACTGTCCTCGAGAACCTGCCTGCAACTCCCGGCATGACAGCATCCCTTCAGCAGGATATTCTGGACAGATATATGCAGTTGATGCTGGCGAACTATGCCGGAGATCAAACACCCAAGTATCTCTTCCCTGGCACTCGGCGAATGCTGCAGTACTTCAGGGAAAGAGATGATTGCATACTCGGTCTGATCACAGGTAATCTCGAAAGGATGGCACGTCTGAAGCTCGAACTTTTTGGGATCTGGCAATACTTTGAGGTAGGGGCATACTCCAGTGATGGTGAGTTCCGCTCTGAGCTGCCTCCGCTTGCCAGTGCCAAGGCTCGTGATCTCTGCGGCGAGGATATATCACCTGGACAGACATGGGTTATCGGTGATACCCTGAGCGACCACCAGGCCGCGGTGGACAACCACATGCGCTCAGTTCTCGTAGGACACGAGAAAGAGGCAGACTACAAACGTGAGCTCATCGTTGCAGGACCTGACCTTTATCTCGAGAGTTTTATCGACCTGACCCCGTGGATCGAGATGCTGGATCCTTAATCCTGCTAATCCAATCTGAATTTGAACGGTACAGCTACGTAAACTCCCACAGGATCCTCACCGGACATGGCTGGTATAAAGCGGACACTTTGAAAGGCATCAATTGCCGCCTGGTTTAAACCTTCGTGAGTTGATTTGACGACCTTCAGAGAAGATACAGTACCGGTTGTCTCGATGTATGCGCGTACCACGACCAGACCCTCAATACCGGCTTCTCGCATTTCCTCTGGATATTTGATCGATGCCTGCAAGGCCTTATACCCGCCTTCCGGAGCAGGTGGTGTTGTGTACTCAACGAACATGGCACTCACCACTTTATCGGAAAGTTCCTCCACCGTTTCGAGATACTCTTCTTTGATCGCCTCCTTGATCTCAGTGAGTTGTTCCAGAAACTCTTCATCCAATTCGGGAAGTTGTTCCTCAAAACGTTCCTGGAGCCTGGGTAGATCACGTTTCAACTGCTTCAGATATTCCTGTTGCGCTTCCTTCAGATGCCGGTAATGTTCCAGTTCCGCTTTCTCGTGTTCTGCCCGCGCGCGATCCTCGTGCATCCGTATGCGGTCTTTTTCCATCCGGGCCAGGTCTTCCTTTAGTCGAGCTTTGTCCTCCGCGATCCTGGCACGCTCACCTGCCATCTCACGCTCTCTGGATCGCTCCGATTTCTCAAGGCGCTCTTCCTCCTCGATGAGCTCCTCCTCGTGCTCCCTCATCAGCTCAACATAAGCCTCCTCGATCTCCGCGACCTTTTCCATCAGTTTCGCTTCATATTCCGGCCATTCTTCTTCAAACATCTCCCGCACATGCTTGATATCCTCCTCGATGCTCGCCTGTATCTCGGGAAGGGATTCAAGCAACTCCTCGTACATCTTCTGCGTGCGGATCTCGGGGACATTGACAGGAGCCGGGGCTGCAGGGTACGCAGGTGGTAATGCCGCAAGTGGTTCGACACCTATTGCAGGATACGCACCTTTTCCACCTGGAGCTTTCTTGGATTCGAAAAGAGAATCACCTACCGTGGTCCTATATGCTTCCAGTGCTGTTTTAACATCGTTCATGTCCTCGGTTTTCTCCACAGCATCCAACGAGATGATGAACAGGAAACCGCGGTTGTGATATTCATCGTAAAGACCGCCGATGGACGCGGATTGAGTAGTCGGTATATCAAAACGATGATGCCGGATAGCTGGTTCGGCCTGCGAGGGATCCGGTTTCAATGCTGTGCGGGCGGTGAAAGAACCCGTCTTGCCATCAAATAGATCCATGGTGAGCTCAAACTCATAGTGTTGTGGATGATAGCGATAGATCGGTGCCCCGTCGTTGATGATCATGCCCGGGTTAGCAAAGCCGGTCCAGAAATTGAAGTTCTTCATCTCAAAGCGCTTGAAATCATACAGTCTGCTTAACTTACTGTAGTAGTATTCTGCCACATCGACCTGATAGACGATCTCATCACTTGAAACGACCTCAGTGAAAATGGGCAGATTCAGCGACTCGCCGTTCCCATAAATCTGGAATGCCGTCACCTCCACATACAGGAAGTATTCGAGTTCTTCGTTCTTTGATTCGGCAAAGCCGGATCCAAAAGCGCATAATATGATGAATGCTGTGAGCAGGATCTTCATTGTTGGTCTCCTTCAGTTGCCTGGATGATATCAGTGGAAGTATCCAACCAGATAGCCACATGATCTTCCATGTAGAAGATGGATTCGACGCTGACGGGTTCAAACAGGTCGGCCATAAGGGCTGGTTCGTCACCCGGCCAACTGACAACAGACACCAGGACTATGACCAGAGCGGCAGCAAAAGCCCAGGCCGGTCCAAAGATGATACTGCGGCGCGGTTCGAGTACCGAGCGCATTACCCCGCGCTCGATCTCATGAAGTGTCCGGGGATCCGCTTCCCACTCCCTGGAATGTTCCCTGTATTTCCCGATCAATTTGTCAAAGGTCTTCATACCCCGACCTCCTCAACATCTTCTGTAGATTCTGTTTCGCTCGCATGAGGTGTACCCGTGCCGTAGCTGCAGCACAATTCATGGACACTGCCGCCTCCTCTGCTGAAAATCCGTCTATCTCCATGAGCTGAAAAGCTGATGACTGTTTCCATGTCAATCTGTCGATGCAGGCCTGAATGAGTTCGATCTCAGGGCCTTCGGTTACCCGTCTGTGGGCAGATTCATCGCTTTGCTGAACCACCTCAGAAACGATCCAGCCTCGATTCTTGCGCTGACGGTACATAGACCGGCAGGTGTTAAGGTGGATCTTGAACAGCCATGGCCTGAACGGATATTCAGGATTGTAGCGACCCAGATTGCGAAAAAGCTTGATGAAGGTGGCCTGTGTGGCATCCTGAGCGTCATCGCTGTCGCCCAGGACCCGTACAGCAAAACCGAGCAATTCATTCGAGTATTGCTGGACGATCGTTCGAAAGGCGTTCTGATCACCTTTCAATATGCGCTCGATGACCTCCTGCATGCGGTGAAGATACCCAGGAATGAAGATGAACGTTTACACTATTGATCTACAGAATTTCTACTGCAAGAATGGTGACTTTCAACTGTCAACCAGACCGGCGTGGAGGATTCGGTCAATTTCTACCTGGCGGTGCTCAGAAGCGGGTCAGATTCTCAAATGAACTGTAACGGCTTGCGATATCCGCTGGAGCAAGATCGTCCATTGCTCGTATGGAAAAATCCTCCACACAGAAAGAAGCCATCAGGCTGCCATTGATCACCGCCCGTTTCATGATATCGAACTCCACCTGCCCTGCCTGGGCCAGATAACCCATCAGACCGCCGGCAAAACTGTCACCCGCTCCAGTGGGATCAATGACCTCATCCAGGATCAGACCTGGAGCCGAGAATATCCTCTCGCCATGGAAAAGCAACGCACCATGACTCCCCTTCTTGATGACGATCCACTCCGGCCCCATATCCATCAGATCGCGTGCGGCCCGGCCGTAGTGCCGCTCACCGGTCAACATCAGGGCCTCTTCATCATTTACCATGAGGAGATCCACATCCTTGAGCAGTGCTTTCAGATCATCCAGTGCAGTGTTGATCCAGAGATTCATGGTGTCTAGCCCCACAAAGGGGTGTTCATCAAACTGTTTCAGGATGTGGTGCTGCAGGCTCGGATGGATGTTTGCCAGGAGCAGGAACCTGGAGTCATGATAGGCCTCCGGCAGGATTGGATTGAAATGTTCAAAAACATTGAGATGGGTGAACAGGGTTTCACGGTCATTGAAATTGGGAGCATATTTACCCCCCCAACGGAAGGTCTTTCCTGCTTCGATCTGCATTCCAGCGAGGTCAACCTGATGCTTCTCAAAGACACGTTGTCCTTCTTCAGGAAAATCCGAACCAACGACCCCGATGAGTCTGGTGTGCGTGAAATGGCTTGCGGCGATCGATGCATAGGTGGCAGTGCCCCCGAGCACATCTTCAACCCTGCCGGCAGGAGCTTCGATCGTATCCAGAGCCAATGATCCAACAAGAACTAGCGACATGGTGATTCCTTCAGCTGTAATAGTCTATTCTGCAAAACTTGAAGATGGAACTTTCATGCAGCCGATACAATGATTTTCATTGGGTGGGGCCTCAACACAGATACATTTCGGCATGAAATATCTAAAATATCTCCTGCTCATATGTTCGATCTCAACTCTAGGCGCCGAGGACTACAGCACCTATCAGGACCAGTTATCCCCAACCCAGCAGAAACAGGCCATCCAGATCGAGAAACAGATCATGGCAGCCTGTTGCTTTGGCGGACCTGTGTATTCTCATGGGAAGAATGACATTACCGAAAAGCAGAAGATCACCATTCGCAAACTGCTGCTGGAAGGCAAGACCGAGGATGAGATCCTGGACCACTTCCGCAACGAGATCGATCACCGCACCGGTGAGCCGTACGGCAATCGCATTCTGGCCGCCCCAAAAAGCGACGAGGCCATTGGTCTGGTTTCCTACTGGATGATCGCAGTCTTTGTCCTGCTGGGGCTCGGGATCCTGGTCTATGTGATCCGGAAACTGAGAATGGGTGCGTCAGTCTCTGTCCCGGCGAAGGATCCGGTTTCAGATGAGACACTTGAGAAGATCGAATCAGAGCTCGCAGAACTCGATTAGTTCCCTATCCATTTTATACTGATTGATCGGTGATCGGGCCGGGAGCTACTTGTCGTTCTCCAGAAGGTCCAGTTCATCGCGGAGTCGGGCAGCTTCTTCGTAATCTTCCTGCTGGATCGCTTCTGCGAGATCCCTCTCCAGGTCGAATCTCTGTCTCGCGCGCTCCGTGATCCTGTTAAGATTCTGTGACAGAGATCGATCCACACTTTCCTCTTCGGCACTCTCGGTGGGCAGCTCCACAGCTGCTTCGGAAAACACTTCTTCGCTGACGAAAATGGAAGCTTTGGACCGAATGGCAATGGCGATTGCATCACTGGGCCTGGCATCCACCTCATCGATACGAGTGCCGGTCTTAACGATCAGCTTTGCGAAGAAAGTCCCGCCTTGAAGGTCTGATATCTCCACCCTTTCCAGACCATCGGTGAGATGATCCAGAACCCCGGTAAGCAGGTCGTGGGTCATGGGTCGCGGTAGTTTCACCTCTTCCAGAGCCATGGCGATGGCCTGTGCTTCGAACTGCCCTACCACTACCGGCAGGGCTCCCTCAGGTCCTTTCACCGGCTGCAGCAGCAGTGTATACCCCCGGGCCGGGGCATAGAAGAGGATATTCTTTACTTTGACCTCGATCATCGTCCTGAACCAATGTACGGCTACCAGGCCTGGGAAACAATTGCTCAGGTCTGGTATTATGTCACCACTCTGACAAAGTGTTAATGTTTTCGATGGAGGATAAGTTCTGCCAGAGCCTTAAGCGTTGTGATATTGCTCAAACCAGCGTCCAGCAGATGTTTTTCACCTTCAGAGATCCAGTCAGCTATCTGTTGGCGGGCGCGATCCAGGGTGCCCTTTTTCTCCATCCAATGACGGATACCCTTCAGTTTGGCTTCAATAGAGTTGTCTGCAGCCATCAGGTCCTGCCACTCAGCCAGTTCCCCTGGATCCATTTGATCCTGAATGTCAAGCCACAGCCAGGTTTTCTTCTCGTTCACAACATCCGATCCGAGACTTTTGCCCATCACATCCGCCGAGGATGTCATTTCCAGCAGATCGTCCTGCAATTGGAATGCCCGTCCCAGGAGGACGCCGAACTTGCTGAGATGAGCAACCTGTTCTGAGGTGCCACCGCCAACCAACGTACCCAGACCACAGGCCAGACGGATGAGCGCCCCGGTCTTCTCATCCACCATGCTTTCATACTGACTGCGCAGGACATCCCGGGAGTTTTCGAATTGCATATCCCAGGCCTGACCCTGGCAGACATCCATGGCAGCCTGATTGAACATTCTCAGGGCTTCGGATATGATCCCGGTGTCGAGTTGATTGAGCAGTTGATAGGCATGTATGAGGATTGCATCACCCGCGATGAGGGCACGGTTGATGTCAAACGCCTTATGAACGGTGGGTTGACCGCGTCGCAGATCATCCTCATCCATGATGTCGTCATGCACCAACGTAAAGGTATGGAATACCTCAATCGCCAGTGCAGCAGGCAGGGCTGTTTTCCAGTCCGCACCGATAGCCTCCGCAGCGGCAAAACACAGGGCCGGTCGCAGCCGCTTTCCTTCGGCCTGCAGTGCATAACGGACTGGATCCGAGAGGTAGCCCGGATCGTCCGGCAGGTTGAGGTGTTCCAGCTCGAATTGTATGGCTTGCCGCCAGACCTTCAGCCTGGACTCTAATTCCGCTCTGTTATCGTATGTTTCCATCGGACTATCGATCTGCTGATCAAGTATATCTTAAAAGGGCCCGATTTCCACGCAGGGATTTGATATCCGCCTGCCCCAGCCCGAACATGGCAGTTTTGAGGGTCTGCTGCCAGACCTTGAGCTCCTGCTGCACCAGGTCAGCACCACCACTCATGGCGGATCTCAGTACCGGCCCGGCCACAGCGGCCAGGGAAGCGCCCAGGGCAATGGCTTTGACCAGGTCAACAGGTCGCTGTAATCCACCAGAAGCGATGATCCCCTCCAACTCTGGATCCAGTTCCGCCAGGATCTCTGCCGTTGGCAAACCCCAATCATGGAATTCCGCTGCTACAGCCTTACTGACCACATCGGCTTCATCTATACGCTGGGCTTCGATGTTGATCCAGTTCGTTCCTCCGGATCCCGCCACATCGATCCACTCGATCCCGATCTTCCTCAGGTCCATCACAACTGCCGGAGACATACCCTGGCCGACCTCTTTAACGATGATGGGTAAGGTGAATTCTCTATTCCATCTAGCGAGGTGTTCGAGCCCGTCCCGAAAAAGAGGCTCCCCTTCAGGCTGGATGGCTTCCTGCATGGAATTCAGATGAATGACCAGCCCATCTACGCCCATTTCTGCGCAAACGCTGCTCACCTGCTCCCGATCAATTCCCTTGGTCAACTGAGCCAGACCCAGATTTGCCAGGATTACAGCATCCGGTGCACTCTCACGAGCGATGCTGAAACTCCCGATCCTGCTGCTGTCCTCCAGTACCGGCCGGATACTGCCCAGTCCCAGTGCACAACTACTCTGCTGAGCCGCCCGGGCCAATTCACAGTTCAATCTGGTGGCTTCAGCAACTCCACCACTCATGGATGAGATGAGAAAGGGGAAGGCCAGATCCTTACCCAGGAAGCGGGTGGATGTGTCCACCTCGTCGAGATTCAGGCCCGGTAATGCATTGGGAATAAATGACCAGCGTTCAAACCCGGCGCTGCCTTTGTATTGGCTCGCCGGCATCCCTGCCAGTCTCAGGTGATCACGCTTCCGGTTTTCAGTGGCTTTCGTCAAGTGAGATGTCACCAAATTCCTGGATCTTGTCGATCACCAGCTTCTGGATCTCCAGCATGCGCTCCTGCGTTTTAGCTTCGAAGCGGCATACGATCACTGGTTGCGTATTACTGGCCCGAACCAGTCCCCAGCCATCACCAAAACGGATCCTGACCCCGTCCACATCTACACAGTCATAATTGGCCATGAAGTACTCATGGGCCATTTCAGCGATCTTGAATTTCTCCGAATCGGTGGGACAGCTCAAACGCATCTCAGGGGTTGAATAATATTTTGGTAATTCAGCCACCATCTCGGATATGGGACGTTCTGATTTGGACAGCAACTCCAACATGCGAGCACCATTATAGATTGCGTCATCAAAGCCATAGTAGCGGTCGGCAAAGAACAGGTGGCCGCTCATCTCACCGCTGAAGGGTGACTTGAGCTCACGCATCTTGTCCTTGATGTTGGAATGTCCGGTCTTGTACATCACCGGTGTTCCGCCATACTCCTCGATCTTCTCCTCCAGTGCCTGAGAGCACTTCACGTCGAAAATGATGTGGTCTTCTTTTGACTTGATAACGTCCTTGGCAAAGAGGATCATCTGATAATCAGCCCAGACCACCTCGCCGTTCTCATCGAGAACACCTAGTCGGTCGGCGTCACCATCAAATGCCAGTCCGACATCATAACCCCCTTTGCGTATCTCTTGCTGAAGGTCCTCAAGATTTTTCGTCACTGTGGGATCCGGATGATGATTGGGGAAGGTACCGTCTACATCACAGAACAGCGGTGTGACTTCGCAACCCAGCTTCTCGTAGATCTCAACAGCACACAATGCAGCCGCGGCATTCCCGGAGTCGACTGCGATGCGCATGGGCCGGTGCAGGCTGGCCCGTGAAACAACCGTTTCAATGTATTCAGGCAGAAAATCATATTCGCTGGCCACACCCTGGCCGGACTCATAATCTTCCTCTTCGATGATGCGACGCAGTTCCTGGATGTCCGGACCGTAGAAAGCCCGGGTGTCCTGGGTAAGTTTAAACCCGTTGAACTCAGGCGGATTATGACTCCCTGTGATCTGGCAGGCACTGTCGAGATCATCAAAATGAAAAACGGACAGATAGTTCCCCGGGGTTGGCAGGATGCCGATATCCACCACATCTATCCCCGCAGCCAGAGCACCGGCTTTGAAATGTTCCTTCAGCCCGGGGGTGGTCAGGCGGACATCTCCTGAAAGTGCCAGCTTGCGGCCGCCGCGCCGTTTGACCACGCTTGCGAAGGCGCGCCCCAGTGCCTGTACAACTTCATCCTGAAAATCGTCAGCGACCTTTCCACGAATATCATATTCACGAAATATGAATGGATTGATCTGCATGAATTTGACTCCTTAAAATTCTTTGATTCTGATGATTACAACGAACCGGGATCAGTGATCTTTACGATCCCGGGTTAATTCTTCCACGGCCCGACGAACGTTCCCTGCATAACGATCAAGATATGCCTTCGATTCTTCTGCTGAAGCGTGGGATCCGTGCATTACGATGGCAACCTTCACAAAATTCCCTGCGCGCTGTAGCAGCTCAGTTGCTTCATCATAGCTGCAACCAGTGATGGTGGCAATGATCCGGCGGGAGCGATCTTCAAGTTTTTTGTTGGTGGCCTTCAGATCTACCATCAGGTTTTCGAACACTTTACCCCGTTTTATCATAGCGGTGGTGGTGATCATGTTCAACACCATCTTGGTTGCCGTTCCAGCTTTCATGCGCGTAGAACCGGTAACCACCTCAGGACCTACTTTCACAGAGATCAGCACATCCACATCCATATCGATATGTTCGCGATCGACACAGGTGAAAAATATGGTGCTCGCTCCCAGTTCCCTTGCTCGTTCAAGAGCACCCAGGACGTAGGGTGTTACACCACTGGTGGCGATCCCCATGAGTACATCCTTTGCAGTCACACCAATCTCGTCAACCAGCCTGCGGCCGTCTTCGGGGTAATCTTCTGCACCCTCAACAGCGTTGCGCAGAGCTCTGTCCCCACCAGCGATAAAACCCTGTACGCGTGTGCTATCAGCGTTATAGGTAGGTGGGATCTCGGACGCATCGAGTACACCCAGACGCCCACTTGTCCCAGCTCCTATATAGAAGAGGCTGCCCTCCTGTTGGAAGCTGGTATCCACCAATTTCGTTGCTGCCTCGATCTCTTCCATTGACAGGGCTACCTGAGCCGCGATTGTCTGATCCTCCTGATTGATGATCTCAAGGATCTCTCTTGTGGAGGCATTGTCCAGCTGCATGCTGCTGGGATTGCGCTGCTCCGTGAGTAATCTGGCATGTTTGGACTTTGAAGGCATTACGGTCTGTTCCCTACACCACTATGTTGCAATGAGTTCCTGAATGGCCGAACTGAATTCTTCCTGCTTATCTCCTGGTATGATAGGTTCGAACAAATTTGTAAACCAGACAATACCATCAGGATCGATACCCAGGTTCAAACAACCACGGAAGTGAGCACGGAACTGTTTATGCATCCCCGTGGCCATCAGTGCTGTCAGTACGGCATATTCACGATCTCTAAGCGACAGTCCTGGTCGTGACAGAACCCGACCGTATCCATCTTCCAGGATCCAGTCCGTAAGGTCGGGATGCAGGGAATCCATGTTTTGCAGCAGGCGCTGAAACCTTTCTGCATAGATCTGCCTGCAGATCTTCTCACCATCCCGCCGTCCAAATCGCATGTACGGTTCATGGCTTTGCTCAAAAGGGTAAATCTCCCGCAGGACGATGAGTGCTTCGATCGTTCTTGGAAAACCCGCAAAGAGCAGGGTCTGGAGCAGGATCTCCTCCATCTCCCCGGGCGCAAGCTCATTATCCGCCAGATGCAGCCATGACCTTAATTCGCTCAGTTCATTCAGGGCCGTTGCCACAGAAAGAGCGCCAATGAGGATATCTCTCCTTCTTTCCTCCCTCGATTCCTGCCTATAGCACTGTTGAAGAGATTTCAGCTTATGCATCTTGATGCTTTCATGTCAGGCGCATAGAATACGCTGAATTTTATCTGTGGTGAAAAGGTTTCTACACCAGCACATGAACGAAGCTTGAATTGCGGCTTGCCCGGAAGCCCGGTGGACAAGAAATTAGATGCTCATGAATGATCACCAGAACACCTGGTCTCAAAACATCCAAACACTGGCCTGTCTGTATGCTTGAGCTGGCTCTCGCAATCATCGGATTGATCCTGAGTTTTCTTTTCTCGGGAGCTGAAATTGCCCTCCTGAGCTCGAACCAGCTGCAAGTGGAGGTCTGGACCCGCCAGAAGAAACGCGGATCGAAACTGGCTCTACATGCCAGCAAACAACCTGAGAAGTTCCTCACCACCTCTCTGGTTGGGGTAAACATCGCGAATATCCTGACCACTTCCTTTGCCACCATTTTGTTGATCCGTGTGATCCAGAATGAGTGGCTGGTCCTGCTCATCGTTGCCATGACGGTGCTGGTGGTGGGGGAGATCATTCCCAAAACCCTTTTTCGAGAGTTCCCCAATGCCGCCATGCTGTTCTTCGGGCGTTTCGTTCGTCTTTCTGAATTCCTGTTCTTTCCCCTCCTGGTCCTGTTGAACCTCTATCGGCGATATTTCCTTCGAAGCCGACAGGAAAACAACCGCCAGGGTCTGGACCATAATGAGTTGCATTTGTTGTTCAAAGAGCCTCGGGAAGAGAGTGGTGTGGATATTCATGAGCGACAGACCATTGCCCGCATATTCATGTTCCGCAATACCCAGGTGGGAGAGGTGATGACCCCCAGGCCGGATATCACTGCACTC
The DNA here is from genome assembly GCA_964454335.1 of uncultured Lentisphaeria bacterium. GTDB lineage: Bacteria > Fidelibacterota > UBA8477 > UBA8477 > JABMPR01 > CAYVVT01. The sequence continues at coordinate 127,189 of CAYVVT010000004.1, forward strand.
CCCGACACTGCCAACATCGAAGAAGCTGAAACGGTTTTTCTGGAATCAGGATTCTCGAAGCTGCCAGTTTACGAGGAAACCATCGATGACATCAAAGGCATCCTGTTCCTGTACGATATTTTTTCTGGCGCAAGCGACCTGGAGAGCAGTCTACGGGAGACATATTTTGTCCCGGAATCCAAGTCTGCGGTTGAGCTGCTGAGTGAATTCAAGGAGCGACAGATGTCCATCGCCATCGTCATTGATGAATATGGCGGAACCGCTGGCCTGGTCACAATGGAAGATCTTTCGGAAGAATTGTTTGGTGAATTCGAGGACGCGTTCGACGAAGAGGAGAGTTCCGTACAGAAATTGGAAAAAGGATTGCTTGTGCGGGGTAATGCAGAAGTGGACTGGTTGAACGAGCAGTACGGATTCAATATCCCCCCTGGTGATTATGAAACCCTGGCCGGCTACCTCATAAACCAATACGGACATATACCGCAAAAGAACGAACAGCACCAGACCGAGACGCACCGTTTCGTCGTCTCTTCAGCGACGCCTACTCGCATCGAGACGGTTTTTGTGGAATCCCTCTAGATCGACCACCGAGGACTCCTTGCACTTCTCCCCATCAATCCATCTTCTTGACCGCTATATCATCCGTGCCTTTTTCAATATTTTCTGGATCGTACTGGTTGCGCTGCTGGGGGTTTTCACCATAGCAGACTTCGTGGAGAAAATCGATAACTTCGTGGATGCGCAAGCCAGTCTAAGCACCGTGCTGCTCTTTTACTGGTACAGTATCCCCTATTTTATCGATACAGCCCTGCCTATGTGCATGCTGTTGGCGACCGTGATCTCTCTCGGTAATCTGAACAAGCAATACGAAATTGCGGCCATGCGGGCTTCCGGAGTCAGTCTCTGGCGGCTCGCCGCGCCTCTCCTGGCACTTGGTGTGGTTCTAACAATCTTCCAATTCCTATTTCAGAATTTCGTGGTCATGCCTTTCAATCATAATCAGAAGGAGATCACCCGGAATGAGATCAAACCAAAGCGTCAACCCAGCCGCATGCGGGAAGTCGTGCGACAGGATCTGAATGGAAATATCGTCGTTTTCAAGACCTACAACGTAAAAGAGAATACCGGGAAAGATGTCACCGTCCTTGCCTACCAGGATTCAGGTCTTACCGAACGGTGGGACTATCCCCTGGTGACCTGGTCGGACAGTCTGAAGGAATGGCATTACATAGAGGGTTTGCAACGTGCTTTCGATTCGGAAGGACGGCTCCTGTTCACCAGAATGCCCGGTGCCGGGATCCTGCCATTGACCATCACCCCACAGGATATCCGCAAGGAGCAGATCAGGCCGGATGAAATGAACATCTTTCAACTGTCCGGCTTCATTGAGAAGAAACAGCTTCTGGGGCTTAATCCTCGACGCTGGCAGGCTGATTTCCATTTCAAGATCGCTTTCGTGCTTACCGGATTCATCACCATCTTCCTGGGAATACCATTTGCCCTGCAGGGGACGCGTGAAAATCTGTCTCTGGCGGTGGGTAAAAGTATCGTCGCCCTTTTTATCTACTATATCCTCCTGATCGGTGGACAGAAGTTCGCCTACAAAACCAGCGCCCCGGTGGCCATATCCGTATGGTTTGGAGATGTCGTGTTCTTCCTCACCGGCCTGGTGCTTTTTATCCGGCAAGCCCGGAAATAGCACACTGGAAACCAGCTACTCAACTATCAATGTCTCTATTTCTCTACGGGAATCGCTTTGAGCGTTGCTTGCTGCTCACACAAAGGTATGGAAGCTTGCTGTGGATCAACCCCCGGGATCAACCAACGTTAGTTCCTGATGCTTTCGTACCATCGTGTAAGGATTGGAATTAGGGATTATAAGAACGGGGGGTGTGCGATCACCGAGATCTAACGCAGAAAGGTCACTCCCAGGGCAAATTCGATACCCTCCGCCTTGGCAAAGGACATCCCTCCCAGAAATCGCAGTCCCAGGCTGACATCCAGCATCAATGCCCTGAATCCGGTCCCAATAGAAGCTTCCACGCCATGATACCCGCCCCAGGCCATCCCGGACCGAACGGGGAATCGTTTAAAGCGTGTCCATTCGGTTGCCAGGGCCAGACGCCAGTTCCTGGCGGCATAGTAGTAGTCATCCAGACCAGTAGACAGATCCACGTAGACGGTAATGTCCTGCTCGAACTGGTATGATGCACCCAGCCTTACTACTGCTGGATAATTCATACGAATACTATCCGTCATAGGGACTTCCATTGAGCTGTCCTGCATCAGGTCTTCGAACCCTGCTCCGAGGAAGGAGGTTACATTCGTTGAATCAATGGTATAGGTATACAGGGTGCGGGCAGAGAATTCGTCACCACTGTCATCGATCTGCAGATAGCTGCGAACGGGTATCAGGGCTTCAAAGATACTGATATTCTTGTTGATGAAATTCTCATCGGCGCCCCAATTCACAAATCCGATGGCATTGTTCACCGCCAGACCAAATTGCCAGTTGTTCTTCCGCAGGGTGGTAAAGCCGATATCCACTGCGAGACCGTTTCCACCAATTGCCCGGGTTAGGCGATAGAAACCATCCATGGTCAGACCTTCCGGATGAGTGACAAAAGCCCCTCCGGCAGAATCCACTCCAGCGAATCCCAGTCCCATGAGATAGTTGAATGTACCGCCAATATTGAAGGTCTCGAAGGGAATGGCGAAACTGAAACCGAGATTTGTCATGATCAGGATATCCTGATCATAGGAAAGATCGTAGGAACTGCCGGCCGGATTACCCTCGAAACCCAGTTCGAACAATCCCTTCGGCAGGGATTGCTGTGTGTAAATACTCACAGCTGAGTTTACTGCATAGTTCCCGAAGGATGCATTCAAAAGTGGCAGCGGTACATTAGCGGACAGACCAAATGAGAGCCCATCATTGGCGATGAGACCCATGAGATAGTCCTTATGTGATTCATCGGTTCCAGGGCGCCGCGCCTCCAGGTTAATGGGATTCCCGCTCGCATCACCTCTGAAATACTGATTGAACAGTGCAAGGGACAGCAGGTTGTTGTAAGCCTTGATATCCATTGAAACCAGGTTCACCGAGAACTTTACATCCTCGGTAAATGCAAGGTTGGCAGGATTGTAACCCACGCAGGCAATTCCCCGGGAAGCAACGGTGTTGGCACCGCACAGACCCAGACCTCGAGGATCAATGTTCGGTTGTGCAAACAGTGAAACACCGGTCAGGAAGAATGCTATGGTTCTCACCATTCTCATTGGGTCGTGTCTTCCGAGGCTGAAAACATGGGTTCCGAGTTTAATATGAATTCCATGTATGCTGTTACGTCGATCCCTGCATCAAGCGAGATCAATGCCGGATTGATGGTTTCAAACAGGATGAATTTTGTGGCGATGAAATGATCAACGTCCTCGATAAGCCACCCAAGCTCTCCGAACTCCGAAACGGTGTAGATCAGATACAATTCGTCCTGATCTTCATTCAACTCAAGGATGTATAGGCTGTCAGAGACAGTGGGCGCATCAATCGAAGCAGCTGCCAGGGCAGCATCCACATCTGCAAAGGTCCCTGAATCACTTCTGGCCACCAGAAAAGTGTCGATCATGGCGTAGCGCCCGATCACGAAGGTGCCGATGGTGTCAGGCTGGACAGGATCGGATAGATTGAAGTCCGCAGAATAGGAATATATACCGCTGCCCTCACTCCCTGCGGGTACCAGTCCAGTATTCACATCCACAATCCCGGGAGGAACCAGAAGCTCAAGCGTTGAGACCACGGGGTGCAGAATGAGGCTGTCCAGGTTCAGGTCCAGACTATCCGCCTCCCCGTCGTCATCCAGATCGGCGGAGACAATAGCCTTGCCTTCCTGATTGCTGAAGAATGGGAAATAGGGAAGATCCGAAACCAGGATCTCCATACCGAATCCCAGTCCGATATCGCTGGAAATGATCGTATTGATCTCTGAGCTGAGCAGCAGGTCTGTACCATCCGGTTCTCCATTGCTGCCTACCAGGCTTTCGATGGTAGAGGAATCCAATTTGGCCATGGGCGTATAGCTGGAAGGCAGGAATTCCACACCACCTGCTTCAACCTCGAGGAGGAAGGGGATCTCAAACCGCCACCTGCCGGTGATTGTGGCGCCAGCTGCAATGGAACTGCGTTCTTCAGGGCTGATCTGGGCATCGCCACCCACAGTCACCCGCTCCGGCAGTAAACCCATCAGATCCACGATATTGTCCCGCCCGACAAAGTACTGCACGATCTCGGGTGTTTCATCGCCTACCGATTTTTGTACAAATTGACGGCTGATACGGATCTCTGTTGTCACCGTATCCCCCAGGCCGCCCGGTTCAAAGGTCACTGAGTCCGGATCCAGGCTGACCAGGACAGAATCCTCTCCACGGAAACCAGTTACATTCAGACCCAAGCCTGGTTCGACACCAAACTGATTGTCCAGCTCAAGGACCAGGAAAGCCTCACCAAAGGTCACACCGCCCACCAGGCCGGGCATGCTCAAGGGCTGCTCCTGCTGCGTGAGGGCGAAGTTGATATCGAACATACCTTCCAGCTCACCGATACGCAGGGGAGTAATACTTACCGCCACATCCAGATTCATGTCCTCTGGAGGTGGGAACTCAATGGCTGTAACCCCGTCCTGTGATCCGAATTCAACCTCCGTGCTGATCTCGAGAGAGTCAATGGGTGAACCATCGCGGCTGGCAATATGGTGCCCGTCAAGGACCAGGGAATCGCTTACCGTGGCCCCGTCCGGTACGGCGAATTCCAGGGTTTCATATTCTCCTTCTGCGATGTCTGCTTCCTCCTCGAAGAAATTCAGCAGATTGACCCGGAAGGTAATGATATCCACACCGAGATTGTTGGACACCGACAGGCGTAGACGGTTGGTGTCCGGATCATCGATATTGTCCTCGAACGTGGCTGCAATGATATCGACACTGAAGGACTGTCCTTCCGGATCACTGGAAGTCGTATTGAAGGGCTGGTTAAAAGCCATAGACGTATCAGCCATGACCATGTAGACGCTGTCAAATTCATCTATATCGATCTCGAAATTGTAGCGGAAGAAGGGATCTTTGTCCTCGGGAAAATGCAGGGTGTCGGTTGTAGAACCTTCCACAGTACCTGCAAATTCAACTACCAGGCTGTCATAGAGTCTCACTCCGGCCAGATCCGTTGAAAGCTCAGCAGGTATGTTTTGCGGTGGGGATTCCAATTCACCCATATAGGGTGGTAACAGGGTGTGATGGTGCGTATGGATAGATATCGTATCACCTGACGACTTTTTAGTATAGACGCGCAGACCCACATTGCTTGAGTTCAGAGGCATCTGACTCTCGATCACCGACGTGATATTCCCTGCAGCAATGCTCACCGATTCGATCGCCTGGAGAGGCGTTCCACTTGGAAGTGCCGAAGGATCCGGAAGAATGGCAAATGCCTGGCGATAAGTAGGCAGTACCGTCGTGGGGACGACTACAAAATCAGTGGATTCCACGGTCGTGTCCTCAGTACAGATTCCAGCAGCTGCAGAAGGCGGATCGCAGGCATCGCAGGTGTCGCCATTCGTGGGGAAACTGTAAGTGAATACCTTGACCGGCCCTGGCAGGGAAACATCCATATCAACATTCAGATCAGTGGGATCAGACCCGAAGGTGAAATTGATCACCTCTTCCCGAACGGAATCCAGGACCTCGCAGGTAGCGCTAGGTATGGAGGCTGTTTTGGCTCCGATACTGAAGCCCATATCTGCCATGGCCAGTGTATCGCCCACCGCTTCCGGGTGGATACCGTCCTCCAGGGAATCAAATTGGCCGCCCATTGAGATAGGGCCGATGCCAAGTGCCATTGGAGACTGACCCGGGATACGGAACAAATCCTGCGGCAGCGTCACCGGGGGCAGGTCACTGCTCAATCCTATATACAGACCTCCGGGGTAAAGTGAGTTGGAATCCGGGAGGAGCAGACGGACAGAATCACCGGCGGCATTCACAGTATCGAGCGTATCTCCATAGAATGCAATCGTTCCGGTCTCATCCCCCTCTAAGATCGGACGGAAACCATAGAATTCGGAAACCAGGGGGATGGTTAACGTGATGTGCCAGGAGGGCATGACGATACCGCGGCCGCTGTTGAAATCGCACTGCAGCACCAGAGCCCCCAGTAGAGCCGCGAGTATGAACCCGGTAAAACGAGCTCGCCGGTTGTTATGCCAGATCTTCATGATCTGTCCTTAAAAGTGCATCAGTAACGATAGCTGTCCGGTTTGAAGGGCCCTTCCTTGTTTATACCAAGATATTCGGCCTGATCATCAGTGAGCTCGGTAAGGTTCACTCCCAGATGTTCAAGGTGCAGACGGGCAACCTCTTCATCCAGATGTTTGGGCAACACATGAACGCCAGGGCCGACTTCTTTATTCCACAATGCCATCTGGGCAAGGGTTTGATTGGTAAATGAATTGGACATGACAAAAGAGGGATGTCCGGTTGCATTCCCCAGATTCACCAGGCGTCCTCGAGACAGCAGGATCAATGAGTGCCCGTCCGGGAACTCAAATCGATCCACCTGAGGTTTGATGTTGAACTCATTGATCCCGGGTTGAGTCTCGAGATAGGCAACGTCAATTTCGTGGTCGAAATGGCCTATGTTACAGAGAATGACATTGTCCTTCATCTGCTCCATATGCTTACCGTCGATAACGTCTTTGCAACCGGTAGCAGTGATAAAAATATCTCCGAATTCTGCAGCTTGTTCCATGGTGACCACATCATAGCCTTCCATGGCGGCCTGCAGGGCACAGATGGGATCTATCTCCGTGACGAAAACCTTGGCTCCATAGCCTTTCATGGATTGGGCACAGCCCTTACCCACATCGCCAAAGCCGCATACCACGACATTTTTCCCGGCGATCATGATGTCGGTCCCTCGCTTGATCCCATCGGCCAGGGATTCTCTGCAGCCGTATTTGTTGTCAAACTTGGACTTGGTGACGGAATCGTTCACGTTGATGGCTGGGAAAGGCAGCGCGTTTTCTTCCATGAGCTGGTAAAGCCGATGTACACCGGTTGTGGTTTCCTCGGATACGCCCCGGATCTGGTCGTGCATTTCAGGGTGCTTCTCCAGAATGACCTGAGTCAGGTCGCCGCCATCATCTAGCAACAGGTTGGGGCCTTCCCCATCAAAATCCAGTGTCTGGTCAATACACCACCAGTATTCATCTTCGGTCTCACCTTTCCAGGCGAAGACGGGAATGCCTTCCTTGGCGATGGCTGCGGCAGCATGATCCTGAGTTGAATAGATATTGCAGGAAGACCAGCGCACCTTTGCACCGAGCTGCACCAGTGTCTCGATCAGAACGGCTGTCTGAACGGTCATATGGATACAACCTGCGATCCGAGCACCTCTCAATGGTTTCTCACCTGAATAACGTTCTCGCAGCACCATCAGACCCGGCATTTCCTTTTCGGCGAGAATGATCTCATCTCTGCCGAAACCTGCCAGGTTCAGGTCAGCTATTTTGTAGTCATTTTTCACATCTATTTCCAAAACTCACCTCGCTCAGCCTTTAATAAAATCCTGTATATCCTGAACTCTTCCCGTTTCTTCCCAGGGAAATTCAGGACGACCGAAATGACCATATGCAGCAGTTTCCTGGTAGATCGGTCTTTTCAGGTTCAACTCTTCGATGATCTCAGCAGGCTTCAGCGGGAACACCTCTCGGATCATCTTTTCCAAAGTGTCATTGCTGTGTGTGCTGCTGCCATGTGTTTCCACCATTACCGATACTGGTTCGGCAATTCCGATAGCATAGGCAAACTGCACCGTACAGCGCCGGGCCAGACCGGCAGCCACGATATTCTTGGCGACGTAACGTGCCATGTACGTGGCGGAGCGGTCCACCTTTGAAGGATCCTTGCCGGAGAAAGCACCCCCACCGTGGGGCGCGTAACCGCCATAAGTATCAACAATGATCTTCCTTCCCGTAAGACCGGCATCTCCCTGCGGCCCACCGACAACAAATCGCCCGGTGGGATTCACAAGGACCTTGACCGTATTGTAATTGATTAATTCTTCTGGAATTGTGGGTTTGATCACATGCTTGATGATATCCGGCGTCATCTCACTTTCCACATCGACACTTTCCTCGTGCTGATTTGAGATTACCACCGTTGTGACAGCTTTGGGCTCACCGGTCTCATTGTCGTATTCCACGGTGACCTGGGATTTTCCATCAGGCCTTAAGTATGGAAGCGTGCCTGCTTTGCGGACCTCAGAAAGCCTGGCTGTCAGACCGTGGGCCAGATGGATGGGCATGGGCATCAATACATCCGTCTCGTCTGTGGCATAACCGAACATCATTCCCTGGTCCCCGGCGCCCTGTTCATGATCCGAGTGTTCATCAACACCCTGGGCGATATCAGATGACTGCTTGTCGATACTGGTGAGTACGGCGCATGTCTGGTAGTCAAAACCCATGGAGGCATCGGTGTATCCGATCCGTTTGATGACTCCCCTGGCGGTCCGCGGAATATCTACATAGGCCGAGGTGGTGATCTCACCGCCGACCATGACCAGCCCGGTAGTCACAAATGTTTCACAGGCAACACGTCCTTCGGGATCCTTCGTGAGAATGGCGTCGAGAATGGCATCCGATATTTGATCCGCAATTTTATCCGGATGTCCTTCGGTAACTGACTCAGATGAAAAGAGATGGGGCATACTTCGCTCCGTTAAAGTTCAATTCGTTTACAAAAGATAATTGTAGCTGGCTAAGCCCTTGAAATCAATCGAATTTAAGCTCGGAATAGTCACCGATATTAATGGTACGGGCGGGACTGACAGCCACTGCACTTTCACCGATGAGGCTGTCGTTCAGGACCATAGCCTCGATAACGGCGTTCCGCGACACGATCGTATTGGTAAGCACGGCATTCTTTATCCTGCAACCACGGTCCAGGGTCACATGGGGGCCGATAATGGAATTCTCTACCACGGCCTCCGGATGGATGAACACCGGGTGTCGAATGATGGATCCGTCCGCGCTGCTTGCTGGTTCGGCTGTCTTGAGCAGGAACTGATGCGAGGCCAACAGGGATTGTCGGGTTCCACAGTCATACCAGCCGTCGATCTCCTTGACCTGAATGTCCTCTCCATCCTCGATGAGCAGCTGCAGGGCATCGGTGAGCTGGTATTCTCCCCGTGTTCGGATGTCTTCATCGATAAGACGCTGGATCGCGTTCAGGAGAATGCGCTGGTCCCGGATAAAATACAGACCGGCCAGTGCCAGATCAGATCTGGGGTTCTCGGGTTTTTCAACGAGATTTGTCACCCGGTTCCCCTCCACTTCAGCAACACCGAAGCGGCGTGGGTCCTCTACCCTGACAACACCAATGATGTTTCGGCCTTTCTCGACAAAATTGGAAAAATCAACATCAAAGACCGTATCTCCCAGGATCACGAGTACTGACTCTTCCTTATCCTCGAGCCCCTGCATCACGGCATGCCCCAGACCTTTGCGCTCCGCCTGGAATGGATACACAGGATTCAGGTGAGCATATTCCCGGTTGATGAATCTCTCCACCTGCTCCTTTTTGTATCCCACGATAACGGAAAGTTGGGTGACGCCCACTTCGACGATTGCATCGATCACATGACCCAGAAGGGGTTTGCCTGCCATGTTGATCATGACCTTGGGCACCACCAGGGTATGCGGACGCAGGCGTTTTCCCACCCCGGCAGCAGGAATGACGGCTTTCAACTTATTTCTTCTCGCCTCCAAACATGTCCACAGTGACTTCAACGTGCTTCAGGTATTTTGCCGGATCGGCTTTTACGTCGGCCACCAGGGAATCGATGCTTACGATCACTGAATTGACCTGCTGGTACAGGGAATCGGATTCGGTAAGCTTGCCCAGTGAGCTGTTGGGATCCTTCAGCCGGTCACTCAGCACCACCAGGTCCTTACCGGCTTTATCGAGGTTATCGATGGTGCGCTTCAGCGTGGCCTCATTCTTGTTCACGATGTTGCTTAATTTTGTTGAGGTCTCCTGCAGGTTGTCCACCATGCTTGAAATGTCATCCTTTTTGGAGTCTACAAGGTCCTCCGTTTTCTCCAAGGTCCCACGCATGGCCCGCAGGCTGGGCTGGATATCAGCAGCCATCAGCGAATCGATCTGATGTGCAACACTGGCAATGGAGCGCAGACTGCTCTGTACATCGGCCTCCATGACTGCGTTGACACGCTCGAGCGTGGTGTTCAAGGTGGACAGCAGGGTCTGGAAATTGGTGGTGATGGTACCTACGGTCTCAAAGAGGTCTTCGAGGCCACCGGCAAAGGTGCCTCTGAAAACCGCACCTTCGCGTAAAAATCCACCTGACGTTCCCGGATTGACCTCCACCTTCTTACCACCCAGCAATTCCCGATTGGCAATGATGGCAGAGGCATCGGCAAACAGGATAATATCCTTATCCAGACCGATGATGATGTCCACCGAGTCGTGGCCAACGACGAAATCATCCACCACGCCTTTGGGAACACCGGCTACTGTGACCGGATCACCTGTCTCAAGTCCACTGGCCCGGGCTACCCGGACGGTGAAATAATTTCGGGCTGAGAAAACATTGTACTTGTTTCCCCACATCACTCCCAGAATTGTAGCAACGATCACCGTGAAAACGACGAGCCCGACGATGATCTCCTGTCTGCGTTCCTCAGGTTTCATTAGGGGCGCTTCTCCCTGATCTCCATTTGTCTTTATGCTTGGTGATCTGACGCTGCATCTTCTTGACGGCAAAATCAATCGATTTCGTAAGCTCTTCCGTCCTCTGCACAGCTGTCAGCTGTTCACCGGGCACATTCGCGATAACCTCGGCAATATAATTCGTGTGATCGCGTTCTACGATCATCTTACAAGTGGTAATTCGGTCGTAATGGGTCCCCAGTCGGTGCTCGATCTCTTTCTGGATATAATCCCGCGTAGACTCGGCGATGTCAAAATGACGAGCAACGATGTCAACTCTCATAGCTACCTCCTAGTATCATGTTATACAACATATTATTCATTTCTTACCAGCCCGTGGATGGGCCTGTTTATAAGCTTTTTTCATCTTATCCACCTGGACGTGGGTATACACCTGTGTGGTGGACAGGTTCTCGTGACCCAACAGGTCCTTGAGGGCCATCAGGTCGGCTCCGGCATTCAGCAGGTGGGTGGCGAATGAATGCCTCAGAACATGTGGGCTCATTTTCTTGAGCTCGGCAATGGCCTGGATCGCCTTTCTGATCCTCAGCCTGATACCGTTCTGTGAGAATGCTTCTCCGCGCTGATTTACGAAAAGCGGTGTCGTATGCTCACGTTTGCCAAATTTCTTCACTGTCCAGTACTGGTATTCACGAATGGCTTCCAGGGCATACTGGCCTACCGGGATCAGGCGTTCCTTGGATCCCTTGCCGAACACCTTGACCATGCCACGCTTGCTGTCCAGATCATTCTCACACAGGCCTGCCAGTTCTGAGACCCGCATCCCGGTGGAATAGAACAACTCCACCATGGCCAGGTCCCGGCGAGCCAGCCAGGAATCCTGTTTGCCCAACTGTTGCAATACCTCCCTGATCTGTTCCTCGGTAAGATAGGTAGGTATCACGCTCGGAAGCTTCGGGGTGTGAACATACGCAGCCACATTCAGGCTGATGATCCCATGACGGTGCAGATATTTGAAGAAAGACTTCAATGCTGCCAGTTTTCGGGCCACGGTACGAGCTTCGCTGGACCTCCGACCACTCAGATATCCCAGGAAGCGGCGTATCAGGGTTCGATTGATCTCTCCGGGATTCTCCAGGCATTCAGGATCATTTTCCTGCAGAAAATCGAGGAACTGCTGAAGATCGATACGATATCCACGCAGGGTAGCAGGAGAATAGCGTTTCTCCGCCCCAAGGTATTCCAGAAATTGGTCAACCTGTTGACTGAGCATTGACCTGTTCCGTTAAGCTTAATCCAGGCATATCACTATTCAATTTTTCCAGAATTCCCCAGAGATCGGGATGCAGCGGGGCCTCAACTTGGATGATCTCATTGCTCATGGGATGACGGAAGACCAGCTGCCAGGCGTGCAGGGCTTGGCGGTTCAGATCAACCAGCAGATCTGCCGCAAAGCGACGATTTTGCATGTTCAGCGCTATCATCTTGGTATTCCGCCCGCCATAGAAGGGATCTCCGAAAACCGGGTGATTCACATGTGAAAGGTGAACTCTGATCTGGTGGGTTCGACCGGTTTCGAGTTTCAATTTCAACAGACTCAGAAATGAAAATTCCTCCAGTACTTCGTAGCGTGTCAATGATGGTCGCCCGCTTTCCACCACCGCAAATTTCTTGCGGTTGCGCGAGCTGCGGCCGATGGGCAGGTCGATATCGCCCTGTTTATCCTTGAAATGCCCCCAGGCCACCGCAAGATAGTATTTCTCGATGGTCCGTTTTGAGAACTGGCGCATGAGGCTGGCGTGCACCCGGTTGTCCTTCGCGGCCACCATAAGTCCGGAGGTGTCCTTGTCCAGTCGATGTACGATTCCCGGACGCAGAGGGCCATTCTCGTTGGATAGATTCGAGCAGTGGTAGATCAGGGCATTCACCAGAGTACCCGTTGCATTTCCCGCTCCGGGGTGCACAATCAGGCCGGGAGGTTTGTTCAGTACCAGGATGTATTCATCCTCATAAACGATATCCAGAGGAATATTTTCCGGATAGAGCTCGGGATCAAAATGCGTCTCATATTGAACGGTGACGATCTCACCCGGCGCTACCATGTGGCTGGCCTTGACGGATCCGCCATCCACCAGGATCCCACCACTTTTCAGAAGTTTCTGGATCTGGTTGCGAGTGATATAGCCCGGCAGTTTTCCGGATAGGAATTTGTCCAGTCTGATCGGTTTCTGCAGCGGATCGATGACGATGCGGTACGTTTCAACGTTTGCTGATGAGTGATTCATTTATACGGGCAATACCCGGTGCTCAAGGCACTATGTATCTAGATTTGTGTTGATAATTAAATGACTGCTGCGTGTCGGTTTCAATGGCTGGTCACCTGACTGGAATATAGGCTTAATCGATAAAAAAAGAAATGCCTGCCGTTCGAAGCCTGTTGTGGTGAAAATCACCGTCTCCAGAGCATTTAACTCTCTGAGTTTGAAGAGGTTTCGGCTGGGGCAGGTCTTTCTTCCACGAAAAGAATGTAGATGAGATACATCACGATACCCACCGATACAGAGGCATCGGCCACATTGAAGCTCGGCCAGCGGGTGAACAGCAGCCAGTCAGGCCACTCAACACTGATCCAGTCCACCACATATCCTGTAATGATGCGTTCAGGAATATTTCCAAAGGCACCCCCCAGGATGAAGGCCATACCGAGACTGGGTAACCAGGCTATATCCTTGTAGCGCCACAGGTAATAGATGATGAAGGCGATGGCCACCACAGCCAGGGCATTCACCACCGGCATCTTGAGAATGGTCAGGCTGAAAGCCATGTTCCAGTTCTCTACATAATGAAAATAAAGGAAATTCCAGTCCCGGGGCCAATGTGGTTGCCCCTTGAGCGTCAGGTACACCCAATATTTCGTGGCCAGATCGAGTATAGCCAGGAAGAGAGAGATCCCGAGATATGGCAGGAACTTCTTAATAGCGTTTCACTCCGGCCCGACACTGGCTCTGATAAACCTTGAACTTATGTGTATGTTCACCGGCTACCTCCCCGAATTCAATCTCCCGGGCCAGGATTTCGTTGGCAATGTAGCGTCGGTGTTCTTCTATGACATTTTTAAGGGCTTCATCTGTATCCACCCTGATGATGATCCGGTCGGCGACGTCGAAGCCGGCTTCCTTGCGCATATTCTGGATGTTACGGATAAAATCACGGGCCATGCCTTCGTTCAGCAGTTCCGGGCTGATCACCGTATTCAATGCAACAGTGATCCCCGCCTCCGTGATTACCGACAGGCCTTCAGGCTCGACGATCTCCACCAGGAGGTCGTCCGGCTCCAGCTCAAAGCGCGATTCGTCGCTGGCGAGGATGATCCCCTGGCCAGCCTGAACATCCCGGGCGACCTGTTTCGCGTCCATCTCGCCAAGCAGAGTACGGATGCTGCCAAGATCCTTACCGTATTTTGGCCCCAGCGTGGCCAGATTGGGTTTGATCTCGTACTGGAGCAGGGCTTCACCCGATTCAAGGACCTGTAGCTCCTTGATGTTCAATTCTTCCAGCACCTGGGACTGCATCTCAGCGACAAAGTTCCGGTCCCTCTCCTCAGGCCAGAATACCTGGATGTCAGCCAGGGGTTGGCGGACCTTCAGGTTGGCCCTGTTCCGGGCTGCTCGTCCCATTTCCACTGTTTTTATGGTCACTTCGACACGCCGGAGCAGGTCCTCGTCGATCCAGCGCTTATCCACCTCTGGAAAATGGCATAGATGCACACTCCCCGGGGCCTGGGGATCCAGGTTCACCACCAGGTTCTGGTGCATGGCTTCCGTGAAGAAGGGGGTTACAGGCGCTAGCAGTTTATTGAGGGTTGTGAGAGCTTCATACAGTGTCTGATAAGCGGCCTGCTTATCCGTGTCGTTCTCGCTCTTCCAGAAGCGTCGCCGCGAACGGCGGACATACCAGTTTGACAGATCATCGATGAAGCGGGTGATCTTATGCATCAGCTTGTCAATTTGGAAGGCCTCATAGTCCACCCGGGCATCGCGTACCAACTGGTTCAAGCGGGCTAGCACCCAGCGATCGAGCTGAGACAGTGTGTTCTCGTCCAATTCCTTCACTGGTCGGAAATTGTCCAGACGGGCGTAGGTCACAAAAAATGAATAGGTGTTCCACAGGGTGATGATCTTACGGCGTACCTCATCGGCGGCGTGATAACCGAAATTCAGGTTGTTCACCGGAACCTGGGCGCTGTACATCCAGCGCATGACATCAACGCCCATCTTCTCGGCAGCGTCTTCGAACCAGATGGCGTTCCCAGCCGATTTGTGCATGTCATCGCCGTGCTCATCCTTCACCAGGGCGTGACCCATGATGGCCTTGATGGGTGGCCGGTTCTCCATCATGGTACTCATGGCTAGAATGGCGTAGAACCAGTTGCGGAACTGCCCTGGAAGTGATTCGACGATAAAATCCGCCGGGAACCATTTCTCCCAGTACTCGCGGTCCTGGCGATATTCCATGGTTGAATAGGGTACGATACCGGCATCCAGCCAGGGATTGCCTACATCCGGGACACGACTACCTATAAGACCCGATTCCGGGTGCTTGATCCTGACCTTATCCACCCAGGGGCGATGTGGACTCTGGCCTTCAAACTCCTCCCAGCCTTCAACCGCTAGCTCCTTGAGTTCGGACTCTGAGCCAACGACATAGAAACTGCCGTCCTCAAAGGTCCAGATGGGCAGTGCCAGGCCCCAGTAGCGTTTCTTGGAGATCATCCAGTCGCTCATATTGCGCAGCCAGTCAAGTTCACGTTCGAGACCGTAATCCGGCATCCACTTGACCTGCCTGGTAACCTCCATGATCTCTTCACGCCAACTGTCCATGGCGATGAACCATTCATCCACCGGTCGGAATACAAGCTCGGTCCCGTGGCGCCAACAGGTGGGATATCTGTGCGTGATCTTGTCTTTCTTGTACTTCAAGCCTTTTTGCGTCAGGTCAAGGATCACATCATCGGAAACATCCATGACATTGCGGCCCGTCCACTGGCCAAAACCTTCCAGATAGTTGCCAAATTCATCAATGGGCTTCACAATTGGAAAATCAAGTTCCTTGGAAAGGGCATTATCCTCTTTTCCACAACCCGGTGCGATATGGACAATGCCTGTACCGTCGGTTTCACTGACCTCATCCCAGTAGATAACCGCATGTGTAATGTCCTTCTGGACAGGCAATTCGTCGAAGGGGCCCTCATATTCCCAGCCGTGCAGGTCTTTGCCCGTTAGGGTCTCAAGTACTTCATATTCACCCTGTAGAATGGATTGACGGCCTTCCACCAGGTAATAGACCTCTTCGCCCTGCTTCACCTTCACATAGTTGAGTTCAGGGTGTACAGCGGCCATGACATTTGAGGACAAGGTCCAGGGAGTTGTCGTCCAGACCAGCAGGAATTCGTTCTTGCGGTCCTTGAGCTTGAATTTGAGATAAATGGAAGTATGGGTGAGTTCCTTGTAGCCCTCTGTGGCGATCTCGTGTTCAGAAAGGGCTGCGCCGCAGCGCGTGCACCAGGGCATGACGTCGTAGCCTTTATAGATCAGACCACGGTCGAAACATTTCTTCAGAAAACTCCAGATGGTGTAATTGTTCTCGTCGGACATGGTGAAATAGGAATTGTCCCAATCCATCCAGTAACCCAGACGTTTGGACTGTTCGGTCTGAACAGCAGAGTATTTTCGTACCCGTTCCTTGCAGTGATTGACGAAATTCTCGATCCCGAAACCTTCGATGTCGGTCTTGGACTTGAAACCGAGTTCCTTTTCCACTTCAACTTCCACCCAGAGCCCTTGACAATCGAAGCCGTTCTGATAGCGGAGCTCTTTGCCCAGCATGGCCTGATAGCGTTGGTAGACATCCTTGTAGGTCCGGCCCCAGGCATGATGAACGCCCATGGGATTATTTGCCGTGATGGGGCCGTCCAGAAAGGACCAGTGATCATTCCCCTTGTTCTGCTCACACAGTTTCTCAAAGATCTGTTCACGCTCCCAGAACTCGAGGACCTCATGTTCCTGAGCTATGAAATCAACCTTGCTGGAAACTTCTTTCATCATCACGTCCGTTCCTGTCATTCAGACATTCAATTCCCCCGCGGGGCGGCATCACAAGCAAAAAAGCCGCGCAATATAACCGAAAGGCCTTCCGCAAGTCAATGTTATCAAAGTGTCGACCTCAGTTTGTGAAAGCGCTTTCAAGAACCAATGAATTTCAATGGTCTACCCGGATTCTTCTTTCCACGGGTTTAAGCCTGGGAGAATAATTCACGGACAGACTCTATCTTGTTATATAAAAAAAGCTGCCCCGCAGGGCAGCTTGCTCAACTTCGTTTATGATACGCTGGCTCAATCAGGTATTGTCAGTGCGGCAAAGAAGGTATCATCCCCGCGTTTGACCAGAAAGAGAACGGTCTCTCCTGGTTTGAACTTGTCCAACTCCTTGCCGAAGGCTCTTGAATTCTCCACTTCAGCAAGTGTTTTCACATTGGGGCCCATCTTGACGATGACATTGCCTCTTCTGAGGTTCTTGCGCATGGCTTCGCTGCCCGGTGTGACATCCACAATGATCACGCCCCTGGTATCCTCAGGATAATCATAGCGATCAGCCATTTCAGCAGTGAGGGTTTCCACCTCGATGCCGAGATCACGGTCCCGCTGCATGATGGGATCAGCTGCGGCAATCTCTTCCGGCATCTCACCCAGGATGACCTTGAGTACCTGCTCCTTGCCAGCTCGCAGGATCTTCACCTTTTTCTTCTCTCCGGGACGCTGTGTGGACACCAGGGTGGGCAGTTCGCGTGAGTTCCTTACTTCCTGACCGTCGAATTCAAGTACCACATCGCCGGTTTTCATGCCTGCGTCATCAGCAGGACTGTTTTTCACCACCTGGCCGATGAGAGCGCCCTGTGCTTTGTCCAGCCCCAATGTTTCCGCGAGATCGGAGTCTACTGACTGTACGTATACACCCAGATAGGCCCGAGTGACCCGACCAAAGTCCCTGAGATCATCCACAACCCGCATGACGATGTTCACGGGGATGGCAAAACCGATACCCTGGTAACCACCGGTCCTGGAGGCAATTGCAGAATTCACGCCCACCAGATGACCATCCAGGTTAACCATGGGGCCACCGGAATTACCCGGATTGATGGCAGCATCGGTCTGTATAAAATCCTCATAGTCGATGAGGCCCACAGCAGACCGGCCCTTGGCACTTACGATGCCCTGCGTTACAGTGTGCGAAAGACTTCCGGAGAACGGACTGCCAATAGCCAGGATCCACTCCCCTACTTTGAGATCATCGGAATCACCGATCTTAAGCGGTTTCAGATCAGCGGCATCGACCTTGATGAGGGCGACATCCGTTTTTGGGTCAGCACCAACGATCTCAGCATCGAGTTCACGCTGATCGTAGAGCTGGACCTTGATGTCCTCACCTTTTTCGATGACATGGTTGTTCGTAATGATGTAGCCATCTTCACTGATGATTATTCCGGATCCCAGGGATGAGCTTCTGAACTCTCTTTCCTCGAAGGGATTGAAGGGGAACCAGTTGAAGGGCATATCTTCCCTGAATCCCTCAACACCGGGATGCTTGTAAACCCGTTCACTGGTGATGGTAACAACCGAGGGTGATACGCGTTCTGCAATCTCAACGAAGGCATCACTCAAGGCTCGCGCTGTTTGCAGGTCATAGGCAGATGCTGGCGCGATATACAGGATCATGACCAGGAATCCGGTCAATAGGATTGTAGCTCTTCTCATGTGTCGTTCTCCATATTCTCGATACCGAATTCTTCTATGCGGATCACGTGAAAAGGTTTCTGAAATAAAAAAACCGCCATCCTGCGGTTATAGTGGGTTCCGATTTGCCGATGAATTCTATTTGAATAGAGCTTTGAGGGAACCCCAGGTGTGTTCGAGATTCTGGGTAATCGACTCCACCGTGATCACCTCGCTGTATTCATAGCTGCCGTCCATGTTGCGGATCTTCAGACGATAATCATATTCACGTCCTGCTACCTTGGCGATAATGGAATCATCGATGAATGTATAGGAGCTGTTACCGCCTTTGGCTTCCAGGAAACCGATATCAATGAAATTCTGATTCCCTGTTGAGCGCTGGACCTCAAAGCCAAGAACCTCTGCTTCCACGGTGGTGCTCCACTGGATGATAATGCGTGCATCATCGGGATAGCCTTCGAGGCCCACGATGTTCGCGCTGGCGGCCAGAAAGGTCACCGTGAGAAACATCAGTGATATGGCTTTCAGGAATTTCACGGGCAAAAAAATAATAAAGTGTCCTTTACAAACCAATGTTTTTTATACGCTGATGATATGGGTCATGATCCCGGAAGATTGGAGGTTCTGATCGCATAGTGTAATCCCTAATTCGTAATTCGTAATTAAAAAGGCCGCCCCAGAAGGGCGGCCTTTTTGTATTCCAGAGGTAATCCGGGATTACTTGAGGAACATCATCTTCTTCACTTCCGTGAAGCCGTCTGATTCCATACGGTACATGTAGATACCACTGGATACCGGCTGGCCGGCATCGCTGAGACCAGACCAGGTGATGCTGTGATAGCCAGCGCTCAACTGCTGATCCACCAGGGTGGTGATCTTCTGACCGAGGATGTTGTAGACCACGAGTTTCACGTGGGTTGCCTCAGGCA
This sequence comes from uncultured Lentisphaeria bacterium, assembly GCA_964454335.1. Classification (GTDB taxonomy): domain Bacteria; phylum Fidelibacterota; class UBA8477; order UBA8477; family JABMPR01; genus CAYVVT01. Next base: position 146,648 of record CAYVVT010000004.1, read on the forward strand.
GATCATACCGAACGGATGTGATCGGGTTGAAGGGGTTCGGATAGTTCTGATGGAGTGCGTACTCCAGCGGTAATCCGAGCTCATCCACGTTCACATAGTCCAGATAGATCGTATCGGAAGTTGCCGACTCTGCGATGTCATACAGGGCAGATACAGTGTAACCGTAATTCAGTCCCATGGTGACGTCAGCATCGAAGTAATGCGTCGAGTCAGACGTTCCGAGGAAACTCCAGGCACCGAAATCAACACTTCTGTAGATATTGAAGTGCAAGAATTCAGAGCGCAGGGCGTCATCCTCTGTAGGCAGACCGATGCCTTCCCAACCGGAAACGGAGCCGCGGCTTTCAGCAGCGTCAGCCATCACGGTGGAGTATTCACGATCCAGCTCCGGACCGACAGCAACCAGGTCACCCGGTGCTACCATGATCCAGAGGTTCAACAGGAAGTCGCCCGGATCCCAGGACGTGATGTCAGCCAGATCAAGCGGTTCATTACCGACATCGGCGATATCGACGATGAAGCTGCGACCTGGTTCAGCAGGCGTTGCATCCGTGCTGATGTCCGGATAGGCGTCAGTCGGATCGCCACTGAGCGGTTCAATGAAGATACCGACCCAGTCGAGTCCTTCCAGACCACCCAGGTCAATGCCGGCTTCCAGTACAGGGCTACCTGCAGCATCAAGTGTGGTCTGGAGACCATAGATGACTGCTACAGTTTCAAAGGTATGCCAGTCTACAATATGGAGATTGTAGTCAAACAATCCGCCAAGACCCCAGCCATAGTGGACGAAGTCCATGTATTCCAGAGAGGCTGGTCCGTATTCGCTAAGATCGAATACGGTACCATAACCCTGACCCAGCCACTGGAAGAACCCGCTCGAGGGCGTACCATCATGGTATGCAACCAGCATGGGTTCAGGCATGGCCCAGTTCAGAACGATCCCGCCATCTTCATCTCCGGAGAGATCGAATGGAGCAAAGACAGCAGGTGCCAGCATGGCATCCTGGACGGTTTCTGCATCCATCGCGATGGTGATCTGGGTTTCGAACGGGAAGTAATCCGGATGGCCAATGATCAGTTCATAGACACCAACCGGCAGTTCCATACCATAATTACCATCCGGGTCCGTCATGGTATCAAAGACCTCGAAGGTATTGATATCTGCAGCCACGACATGGGCATCCGCTATCGGTGCATTATCGCCATAGGTAGATGCGACATGACCAACCAGGGTACCCGTGGGTGGTGCCATCCAGACATCGAATGGGAATACGATGGGCGGCAGGTTCGGATCATTGTGATCAACGTGGATCATACCGGGATACCAGCCGGGCTGATATTCGTAGGTGTTCACGTTAACGGCCACATCGACGTCACCCTGAGGTTCTACGAACCCTTCAGGAGGTACGACATCGATGGTGAATGCCGGGATCATCCACAGGAAGCTGCCCCACACCTCGTGAGGTTCAGCACCGTAGATATCACCCAACAGATAGTAATCGAAGTAGATGTTGAATGGATCATAGGCGGCATCAACCGAAACATTCAGTGTACAGGCAGCAAGCTCAGTACTGTAAATGTTCCCGAATCCACCGTCATGGTTCCACCATTCTACAGTCGCTCCATCGCCGGTAGCGTTGTTGGTCTGCAGGAAGCGTGTGCCGCCAACAACCGTAAGATCGGTGCTGGAGTTCACAGTGATCCCTACAGGGAAGGTCACGCTGACACTGTCCAGCCACTCAGCATCGCTACTTGCGTTCTGAGCGTACAGGACGATATCGGTGGTTTCACCCGGTACCGGCGGCAGACCCATGGCGTACATGTGTGCGCCATCGATCTCGCGCTGGATGATCCGGCCCACAGGAATTTCATAGCTGACCATGAAGTCCAGGGTGTCCAGACCGATGTTGCCGATTCCGAAGGTGTCCGACGCAAAATCGTCACCGAACAGCATGTCCACACCAAAACCCCACTCGAGATCCATTGTCATCCAGGGCAGTGCCATGGGTGTATAGGCCACGAAGTTGGATAATGGTGATTCACCTTCGTCATAGTTAGCCGCTACTGCGTAGAAGTATTCGACATCGAACACATCCGGCAGATCGTTGAAGGTGAGGTCAGCCAGATCGCCAACCAGCATGGTGTCCAGTTCGAAGGGATCCGTTCCGCGATAGACATTGAAGGTGCCCAGGAAGTCGCGATGGGCTTCATCCGGGAGCCAACCCATACCTGGAGCGGTGATGGATTCACCACTGGCAGCAGCATTCTCGGGTGTTGAGATACTGCGGTCAACAGCGCCTGTGGGATCAACGGCGACGAGTTCACCACCCACCTCGAGGTAGGCACGGAACATCCAGGTGGAAGCAAAGGGATTCCACACTGCGCCGGCATCGTTCGTCCAGAAGCTACGATCGCCAACGGTATTATCATCCGTACCAATAAATGGACCAATGTTTGAACCATCCGGCCACTGTGAAAGGATGAAGAACTCACCCATCACGGCACCGGTGCCGCCTGTGGGCAGCAGGACCCATTCCGGACCCGTATCCCAGGTCGCATTGACACCAACCGGTCCCGATGCAAACAGAACGTTGTCCAGATCGGGCAGACCGTCAGCTGAACCCACAACCAGCAGGTTCTCGAACATACTGGGTTCATCACCCAGAGCCAATACCGAGATATGCGAGATATCGAACTCGGGTACTGGCGGTGTCATCCGCAGAGCAAAGAACTGATCTACGGTTGATGGTCCACCGACCCAGAACCAGCGTTCTGCGCTGTTGTCATCGTGAGAGACCTCACCAGACGGTAATGGTGGAACCCAGTTCAGGGTTGCCGAGCCGTCAGGCTCAGGCATGACCGTCAGATTGATTGGTGGTTTGGGATCAACCATGGCACAGGCCTCGTTGGAGGGTACTGACTCCGTTTCGTCAGGCAAGATCTGCGTGACTTCGTAACAGTATTCACCAATAGCCAGGCCCCAATCATAGAAACCACCATTGAAGAAGAAGTCAATGGGCGGGATGTCCCCAGCGATGAGCACATCATCCCGATAGACGTTAAAGGCCGGGATATAATCCGGTTCATCAATGGTGAACTCGAAGGTGCCGTCATTATTGGTTTCATCGAGCTCTGCGATATTCCCATCAGCATCGGATTCCACCAGGATGGTAAAGGTACCAGGACCGAAGTTCTGGTAGGTCAGACCAACCAGCCAGAAGGTATCCGATTCTGCAATGGCCAGCGGAGGTACAGAGACCCAGCCGGCATAGATATCATCTACCCAGAAATCGGCGTAGCTGGTGACCGTTGCATCAGCGGTACCATCGTTGGTGATAACGGCGGCGACAGATTCGCCGTCCGGGCCAGCCCACATCTCGGATACGATGTAATCGGGCTGTGGCAGCGGATCGTCATATTGCAGGACGAGGAAGTCAAATGCAGCAGATGACCAGTAATCGTCCCAGAATATCTTGTAGGCCGTACCTGCCGACACATTGAATGCAACGGTGGAGGCATAGGCATAGTTAACGCCGTTATCGTCTGCGTATGCTATTTCATTGCCCTCACAGGCATCGTATACATACAGACGTGTGTCCACTGACTGACCGATAAGGTCAGATGTGATTATCACGTGCCCGTTCCCGCTCGCTGTCCAGGTGTACCAGATGGGCTGGTGAGGCGCTGAAGTGGTGTCACGTGTCACCAGAATGGCTTCCTCACAGGTATCACCCGGTTCTCGCAGGTTCCAGTTATCCTGCCGGGCTTCTTCAAGGCGTCCGGCAAGCTGTGCTGAGCGTTCGCGCGCAGGCACGTCCTTGCGGACAATCCCTTCTATTCCATAACCACCCAGGGCACGGACTGGCAGCAGGTCTTCCGGCGAGGGTGACCAGCTGAGCTGGACGCCTTCACTGGTGGGCCATGCGTCTAAGTGATAGGGACCGGCAGGCGGGACCAGGATGTCGATATCCAGTGTGTCACTGTTGTTCGTTTCATCACTTTCCAGCACATCATTGTCCACGTCGGCGTTGACGACGACCTGATGCATACCGGGTCCGAAGTTATAGTAATCAATGCCAACGAGATCATAGGTGAAGGACTCACCTGCATCCAGGGCCACGCCCATCTCGGCGAAGTAACCCAGGTAGAGCCCGTCGACATATACACCATGATAATCAGTTCCAAAGAAACCGAAGGATGGCGCCGTTCCGATGTTCATGATCTCAACGGACAGGATCTGGTCAGCATAAGCCATGCTGTTGACCACCAGATCGGGTAGCGGAACATCGCCGATAGCAAAAGCCCAGCTACCTTCATAGCCATCAACCAATCCACCTGAACTCAGGAGGACACCTTCACCATCGGTAATGGCATAGGTTCCACCATTCCAACCATCACCATAAGAGTCATGGGCGTTGAAAAAGTAGAGGCCGTCCTCAAGACATAGGATGTAATCGTAGCTGGTGTAGCTTGAGAATCCACCGTCTTCGAGGATGACGTTCCCATCCATATCGGTGATATCGAAAGAAACCTCACTACCGAATGATGCCGTCGTAACGTTGACAAAGACCTGCGTAAAATCGCAATCGCTGAAAGGTTCAGCGTTCACGGCAAACAGGTAATCACCCGTGGAGGCACGAGGTACATCAAGCCAATAACCGGCCAGAGCATAATAGGTACCCGGTGCCAGGATGGAAACGATCTGCTCGTCTGCGCCGCTGCAACAGGCATCATTATCGGCCAGTTCATTGAATTCAGCATCGTACAGGACCAGTTCGGCATCCAGATCCGAATAGCCATTGATCAGCATGTCAATGGTCACTGTTGAAGTGAATGGGATGTCGAAGGTGTAGTAATCGAGATCATCATCGACTTCGATGGAGGCTTCCAGCGTGTCACCCAGGGCAACCTCGGTTGCTGTTTCGAAGCTGTTGTTCTCTTCGTTGTAGTCGTGATAGAAACCGAAGCTGATGGCATAGGCTCCCGTGGAAGCACGGACATCTAACCAGTAACCGGCCACAACATAGTAGGTGCCGGCTGCCAGGACTTCAACGATCTCTTCATCACCACCACTGTAACCAACGTCAGAGCTGGCAATTGAGACACTGTCTGAATCCAGGAGACGGATCTCGCTATCCAGGTCGGAATAGCCTTCAGCATAAAGATGAATGACAGCCAGCATCTCTTCAGCGAGTGTGAAGGTATAGAAATCCAGGTCACCATCAGGTTCGATGATGGCGCTGACCATGTCACCGCCGATTACTGGTGTAGCATCGGCTAGGTTGTCATTGGGCTCGTTCAGATCGATGAGCGGCGGACCAACGGTCAGTGCGGCAGCATACTCACCGGTGGAAGCCCTGGGAACATCCAGCCAGTATCCCATGAGGATATAGTAGGTCCCGGCTTCCAGAGCATTCATAACGATCTGCTCATCGGCGCCGTTGCAGCAGGCATCGTTGCTCTCAAGCTCGTTCATGTCACCATCATACAGCACGATCTCGGCATCCAGATCTGAGTAACCGCTGATGAGCATATCAATGGTCACAGATGATATTTCAGCCAGGTCGAAAGTGTAATAATCAAGATCACCTTCAACTTCGATTGAAGCCATCAGAGTATCGCCATCGGCGATATCGGTTGCATCGTCGAAACTGTCATTGGGTTCATTAAAATCATCGTAGAAATTGAACTCAATGGCATAAGCACCGATGGAAGCCCTGACATCCAACCAGTAACCAGCAACCACGTAATAGGTGCCAGCGTCCAGTACTTCTGCCAGCATCTCGTCTCCACCGCTACCAGCGCCATCTGCACTGGCAATGGAAACGCTGTCAGAATCGAAGAGTCTGATCTCACTATCGAGATCCGAGAATCCATCAACCCACATATTAATGACGGCAAGCTGTTCCTCAGCGAGAGTGAAGGTATAGAAATCCAGATCATCATCAGGATCGATCAGGGCTTCAACATAATCACCATCCACTACAGGGGTAGCTTCAGCAATACCATCATTTGGTTCATTCCAATCATAGGGATGGAAATCCGCACCAGGTGAAGGAACACCCAATGCAAAAGTTGCACTAGTGTTCTCGCTGGTCTCATCATGACCGGTGATACCATTTCCACCTGTCAATGTCTCGGTACCTTCTAGCACGTCGATTCGGTTCAGAGAGAAACCGTATCCAGGTGATTCGCCCATGTCCTGGTTGGCAATGGGTGTGTCGTCAGCATAGGTGCTGCTGCCGATAGTTACGCCAGTCTTATCCACGGCCTCGTTTGGTACGGTTCCGTCGTCGTTCCAGAGTAGATAGTCAGAATCTGAAACTAGATCAGTTACACCATCCCAGTAGTAGACGATGATAACTTCATCCCCATTGGTAAGACCACCCTGGCCATTGATAGATCCGGCAACAGCTTCCAGCATATCTGGGATGTCGTCGCGGAGTGGTAACACTTCGTCTTCCCAGAGTTCTAAGTCGGGATAAACGCCGTACTCTGTGAAGAAAGCGTCACTACCGGACATGGCGACAGTCAGGTATTCCCCTGGACCCATTTCAGTTCCAGCTGGAAAACGAGCGTGGAAATCACCAGAAGAACCGCCGCCATAGTCGGCGCCGGTTGTGATATTATAATAATATGCACCACCATTTGCGTAGGTCGCGTCTGTCAGGTAATAATCAGTCAGATCGACAATATCGTAGTTCGGATTGTAGAGCTCAACGAACTCACCACCCGTTGGTGTCACGACGATCTCGTTGATCAGTACAGGGAGGACATCCACAATTGGTTCAGGCGGGGCGATAAATTCAATGGCCATCCCCGGATAGATAAGCTGTGGATCTCCATTATAGCCTACTTCCAACCCGTCTGTGCCATCACCATTCTCCAGGCCAATTGTAGCTCCAACACCATAATCAGCAGATGTATTCCCTGTAACATCAAGGTACTGAAATGTGATATTGTTGGTCGCCTCATCGAAAATGACCTCGAAGGAGAAATAATCCGTATCATACGTCCCGCGAACGATCTCATCGAAGATCACTACAAATTCCCGATTAGGTTCCGTACCCAGGGTTTTATAAAGAATTGTTCCGTGCGCACTACTTGTGCTGCCCGGACTGTCGCCAGCCTTGAAGTCATCCCACAATGGCGCGATGACATTATTGGGTGTCGATGCATCCGGGATCGGTTCATTTGTCCAAAAGGAACTTGTATACTCAGATGAAGGGCCTAATCCGATCCAACCATTGGTGGTGCCGGTGATCTGTGTGTAGTAATTACCATGGAACCAGAACTCAAAAGGCAAGTCAATGGTACCACGATAATCATCACCATAGGCAATATCAGCATCAGTGGCATCCGTTCCGTCAATCCAGCTATAAGTGGGGCCTGCATCATCCAGGCTACTGACCCATTCATATCCTAGAGCATCGGGACCACCAGATGTGATCATGGCGAGGCCTTCACCAGCTAAAGTCACTACATCTGGTGAACTTGCCGCATCGGATGTAATCGTAAGATTTGCTGTATACAACGTCGCAGTGCTTGGGGCAAAATTGACGTAAACATCTAGGGATCCAAAGGCTGGAACAACAGCGGAACTTACATCTACAGTAAAATCAACATCATCAGTTGAAATATCTGTGATGGTAAGATCACCACCGCCAGTATTGGAGATCGTTAAAAGATAGTCCGCATCGAAATCCACAGGAAGACCACCGAAATCGATGCTGGTGGTCGACAGGGCAACTTCAGGATCAGTCGCTGCGATATCCACATTCATCGTAGCTCCGGTGAACGAATGTCCCCCATCACCCCATGAGTCAATGATCGTGAATGTCCAATCACCAGCAAGATCTTCGCCAGTGAAACTTGTCAGGGCCACAGTGTAATGTCCATCTGTGTCGCCTGCTCCAATGGTTGCCTCAGTTCCGGCAGGAGAGGTGGCTGTAAATGAGCCTTCACCGGGATAACTATCTGTATCCCAGTCATAATCAATTGTGACCGTTCCGACAGTAGCTACATCTGTGACTGTCACGATAGAACTAACAGTTGAACCAGTCGGTAAAGCAGCATCTGGAATGGTGTAGACATAATCATAACGCAGATTCATGGTCGCGTTATTATCACGAAACGCTGCATCCCGTGCTAACAGACCAATTGCATTTGCCTGATCAAGTCTGTTCTTCTGAATAGACGGCTGTGTGTTGTCTTCACCAATGGCTCCGGAATTAGCCAATGCAGGACTAAAACCGACAATACCAACTAGGCAAAGCACTAGAGCTTTACGCCACATACTTCCTCCCGTTTGTTTACATAGCCTGAAAATCTAATAGTAACAATAGCTTACCTATCGATACCCCTTTTTCTTTAGATTTATACCATTTTAGACCACCTGCTTTGGGGTTACAAGACTTAATAACCAATCAAGAGTAAATGATGTTATAGTTCTGTGACTTGGGTCACTATAAACTTGATGGGCCTGTGCGCCTTAAATAGCAATGTGATTTGAATAAATTGCAGAATGAATTTTAATCAGGTGCTTCTATCACAACAGATTATTATGTCATCCCTGTAGCTGGTAATTCTTAATAATTGCGCATGCGATTGAATTTAACCACGTTATTGTTTTATAAATAAAAAGGGCCCGCAAAAGCGGGCCCTTTTCTTTATTCAAGTCTGGATTACTTGATATAAGCCATCTTGAAGGTCTTGCTGTATTCACCAGCACGCAGGTGGTAGATGTACACGCCTGTGGGCAGGAGCTGGCCCTGATCGTTATGACCGTTCCAGATCATATCGTAATAGCCGGCATCCTGATGGCTGGCCACCAGAGTGCGTACAGCCTGACCGAGCATGTTGTAAACCACCAGGGTCACATCCACAGCTTCGGGCAATTCATAATGAATCGTCGTGCTGGGATTGAAGGGGTTCGGGTAGTTCTGCTGAAGAGCGAACTTATCAGGCAGAGGCAGACCCACTTCGATGACGCTCACCACGAAATCAGTCTCGATGGCCACGCCGCCGGGACCGGCAACGATGAGATCCTCGATGGTGAAATCGGTGGGACCGGTGTATTCAGGATCGATGACCTGAACCGGTACGTTCATCAACAGACCCGTTTCCACGCTGATCTGGCCACCGGACAGATCTACGGCCAGGACACGCATGAGCCCATCCTGGGTGTTGGCATACACGGAGACATTGTCATTGCCTTCAGCGAGCGTGGGCGTCCCCAGCTCGATCACTTCAGGATCAAAGGCGATGTCAGCCTGGAAACCGGAGATCATCCCTTCATAGGTGATGCTCACCGGGATATCCTGCCATTCCCTGCTGTTCTGCAGCGTGGTGGCTGGAACTTCCACGGCAGCGGTACCTGCTTCAGCCGGTGTGCCCTTGGCCAGCGGGGTGAAATCGAGGATGGCCTCGATAAGGATCACCACATCCAGCACGTTGAAGAGACCATCAGCATTCAGATCAATGACATCGATCTCTTCAGGTGAGGGCGGATCACCGGTAAAGGTCACGATCTCGATGAGACGTGTCAGATCGAGGATATCCAGGATACCGTCGCCGTTCACGTCACCGTAGAGGATGGGATCCTCAACCGTGAAGGTGACACTCTCTTCAGTACCGAAGTCACCACCCTGTGCAAGGACTTCCGCACCATGTATGATCTGATAGTAACCTTCGCCGTAGGCACAGCAGATGCCATCGCCCCAGGCGTCATAGATGGTGAAGGTGTAGGTACCGGGACCCAGCGGACCGGGTGCCAGCAACCATTCGTGCAGCACACCTGCTTCGAACAGCTCTCCACCGGTGATACCCATCATGTAGTTACCGCTGTCATCAACGATATCCCATGAGGTCTCACCCGGGAAGTTGTCCGTCAGGATATGGAGCATGTAAGGCGCAGGACCGACCCATGGCCATTCAAGCGCTGGTGCGCCATAATTTGGCACTTCATCAAAGGCGATGAGTGCGTACTCATGACCTCCATCTGGAGCACCGACATCTGTGAAGGTCCATTCCAATGGATCGACGATGGCGATCTCCGCACCGTCTCTGAGGATCTTGATCCCCTCGAGATCGACACAGGGTGATCCGTCCATATTGAGCTCAGGATCGACCCATTCAAGGGTGACATTGTGCCCAGCAACGGTAAAGGTGACGTTTGTGGGCGGACCCGGTGCCATGTTTGCCATGGCAAAAACGGCATTTGACGGACTTGAATCTTCACCGTTGGTGTAGGTAGCGGTTACCTCATAGAGGTATTCGATACCTTCATCCACCATGTCGGTGTAGGTGGTCTCAGTCGGTGTACCGATGAGATCGCCGTCGCGGTAGACGTTATAGTTTGCAATGTCACGCAGGCTCTCGTTGGCCGGCGCCCAGTTGCGGGTCACGTCAACCGGATCGATCTCGCCGTAAGTGAAGACCATGTAGTCTTCCTTCTCGGCGCGATGCTCATTCCGATCGTAGTCACGTGCCAGCTCCTCAAACGCCATACCATAACCACGGATCATGAAGTTGGCCGGGAAGCCGGCTTCACCCACATCCAGCCAGGCTTCGGCAGGATTGGTGAAGTCTGCGGTGGCCCACTGAGTACCCCAGATGAATTCCCAAGGTGCATCCACACCATCGTCCATCGCCAGAGCAGTGAACAAGAAGGGTGTGTTGATACCAATGAAGAAGCCATTCTCGGCCAGAACAGGTTCGGGCAGAGCATAGTCATTCCACATGTCATCCGTATTGGGTACCAGATCAGAGACATGCAGGACCTGGTTTACATCCGGTATACCGAATTCATCCAGACCCAGAACCACAACCTTGATCTCTGTATGAGGACCACCCTCAGCGGTGAGATACCAGCTGACTGAGTGCAATTCGGAATTAACCGGATGGGAAGCACCCATGGCTGAATTTTCAACGGCACCGGTATAGCCGAGCTGTGCTACGACGACGTCGTCATCATAACGGAACTCGGTATCGATCCCGCCGCCACCGGGTGGCATCCAGTTCAGGACGATCTGATCATCAAAGTCACCGTTGGCACGCAGGTTCTCAGGCGGAGCCTCACCCACGATAACCTGGACGCGGTTTGAAGGATCAGATTCAGCATCTTCCGCATCGACAGCGGTGACACGATAGTCATAAACGCCATCCTCCGGTGATTCCTGATAGTCTGAAGCCGTCACATTCACCAGGAACTCGCCGTTCCGGTAGATGTTGTAACTGGCCAGATCGTAATCGGTATTGTCGTCCCAGTCGAGACTTACAGCACCCGTGCCGTCATCCACCGAGCCCACGAGGTTCATGGGTGCCATGGGTGGATGGTTCATGGGTGTAGCGCAGACCAGGTCAGAATGGGTCTCAGCACTTGTGTATACGGCAGAGACCGTATAACAGTACTCGACACCATTCGGGATATATCCATCCAGATAGTCCATTGTGGTCGTGGGCAGGAGACCGGAAACGTCGACGCCGTCCCGATAGACGGTGTAGCCGTCGAAGCTGCGTTCGCGCTCAACAAGCACATCATACTGGATGTTGATAGGTGTATTCTCGATATGGATCGGTAGGCTGGCCATGTTGGCGGGTTCACTGCCCTTGATACCAACAGGTGTGCCTACGTAGGTGGAATTCGATCTCAGGGTAACCAGACCGCCGGCATCGAAGGTCCAGCTCTCTGAAGTACCGAAGTCACCACCACTGGCGATCACGACACCATTCAGATAGAGATTGTAGTAACCTTCACCATAGGAGCAGCAGATCCCATCACCCCAGGCATCATAGATCGTGAATGTATAGACACTCGGAGCGATCTCTAGTGGCCATGTGTAAAGGGTGGCTGCAGTGGTGATGGAACCACCATCATTTGCGACGAGGGTTCCGGCTTCATCATAGAGATCCCAGGTGGTTTCGCCCGGGAAGTTGTCCGTGAAGATCTCCACGGTGAATTCCATGATCTCATTGCCGGGTTCGGTCCATTCCAGATAGACCTGTCCATCGATACCCGATGTTGCGGATACGAAGCCAGGCGGTAATGGACCGGTGGGCACATCGACGGGTTCGGAGGGCATGGATTCCGCTGCCTCAGCATCCACGGCCGTAACGAAGTATTCAAAAACACCCGGTTCAGCTGTGACTTCTGAGAACTCGGAAACAGCAACGTTGACTACGAATTCGCCGTCACGATAGACGTTGTAGGAAGCGAAGTCGTAATCGGTGTTGTCATCCCAATCCAGATCGACATTGGAGTTTTCATCACCTACACCGGTGAGGCCCGTCGGGGCTGCCGGCGGATGGTTCACGGGTGTTGCTTCCAACTCGGCAGACGCTGAGATCTCGTCCGTGTAGTTGGCGGTGATGATATAGTACATGGTTACGCCATTCGTAAGCGGGAAGTCCGTGTAGGCAAACGTCAGCGTATCAACCGTGGCCAGCAGATCGGTGCCATCGATAGCAACCGGGCTGGTCTCGGAACGGTGAATGCTGTAATCCACCAGCGGTGAGCGTTCCCGCAGCGGCGTTGTATGCACAACCTGCTCGAAGGGAGCGTGTGGTGCGCGACGGAATGTGCCTGTGAAGTCGGCCCGGCTTGCATTCTCCGGACGGAGACCGAACAGACCGGTATTGGCTGTCCAGCGCGGCAGATCCCACTCAGGTCCAACGGTGATGGCGTCCACCATCCAGATGTACCAGAGACCCGGATAGTTCGGATCGCCGGGATCGTTCACGTCAATGGCATGCCATGCCAGCATTGCGTTCTGGCCGGCGTAATCGCCCAACTCGACCGTGTAAGGCACCTGCCAGTCGTTCCAACCTGGATTCGCAGGATTGTCGAAAGGCGGCAGTGCTGTCATATCGAGGAGAACGTCCCAGCTGGCACCACCATCAATGGAGATCTTCACATAGTAATGATCACCATATATGGATGCCTGCTGTGCGTAGGACCAGAAGGTTAGCAGGTCACCAGCACCAACGGTGAACTCATGAGAGATCATCCATTCGTCCTGATGTTCGAAGTCCCACCAGGTACCGGCAGAGAAGACGCCTTCGTAGGCCGGTGAGCCCAGGATGTCGTCATAGAGCTGCCAGCTGGCGAAACCGTTGGTCTGGATATGGGTCCAGCCTTCCGGTGGCCACATTCCGGATTCGAAATCCTGTACGAAACCCTCACCGGGAATGATGCCGGGTTCCATCCAGGTCAGCTCGACCCGTCCGTCGAGGCCGCCTTCAGCATTTGCATTCGAAGGTGGCAGGTTTCCGACAGGCAGGAAGACCGTATTGCTGTTGCCTGATTCTGCAGCTTCAGCATCCACGGCCGTCACATGATAGCGGTAGATGTTGCTGATGGGCAGGTTCTCGGCAAATGTGCTTTCTGTTACGTTTGCTACGAGCTCGCCATCACGGTAGACATTGTAGGAGGCGAGATCATAGTCGGTGTTATCATCCCAGTCCAGGGTGATATCATGATCGTCGATGACGAAGTCGAGGTTCATCGGCGGCATGGGTGGATGATTCATCGGTGTTGCGCAGGCCACGTTGGACATGCTGTTCCCACCTTCATCGTATACTGCCTCAACAGAGTAGCAGTATTCCACGCCATTGGGGATGTACTGATCGGTATAGGCCAGGGCATCTACAGAGAGGAGCTCTGTGGTGATCTGGACAGCATCACGATAGACATGATAACCAATGAACTCACGCAGGTTACGGATACGGGTCGGTGCGGAGGACATCTCGTGCGGAGCAAGCTCGAGACCGGCATCTGCCAGTTTCTGGGTTTCCAGTGCAGGATCATAGCTGCTTGCCATGCTGCGACCGCCGGCACCTTCCGTGATAGTGATCTCGAAGTTACCGACAGCACCACCGAAACCGTCCACGACGATGAGGTAATTGCCCTCAGGCAGGAATACATCGTAGAGACTGGACATGAGCCCACCTTCGACACAGGTGAAATCGTCGTCATTGTAAATACCGGTTGTGGTGAAGCAATCTTCGTTGAAGATCTCCAGTTTGGTATCATAGTCAGTGTTGGGGGAGCACAGGGTTACCGTCAGATAACCGTCATCCATCATCCAGACCTGATAGGCGATATCCTCACCATCAGATGCGGCGACATCAAAGTCATCGCCCATACCGGCATTCGTGTTGATCTCGGTAAAGGGCAGTTCCATGACAACGACATCGGCACATTCCAGCGGATCCGGGCCCAGATGACCGGGTTCCAACCATTCCAGGTTCACGGTGCCGTCAAGGCCTGATTCAGCCTCGAGGTACATGGGCGGCAGGTTACCGACGCCATAGGTTTCGTCATTGGATTCATCCGATTCCGCGTCTTCAGCATCCACTGCTGTCACGAAATAGGTATAGAAACCGCCTGTTTCCAGTGTCTCAGCATAGTCACTTGTGGCGGCTGTGGTGATGAATTCATCGTTGCGGTAAACGTTGTAATGATCGAAATCGTATTCTGTGTTGTCATCCCAGTCCAGGGTCACCGTCATGTTGTCCACAACGCCTACCAGGTTCATGGGTGGCGCAGGTGGATGGTTCATGGGTGTGGCGCTGACCTCAGCTGATGCGGCTTCGCCGTCATCATAGATGGCCGAGATGCGATAGAAATAGGTGGTGCCATTTGTAACCGGGTGATCGGTGTAGGCCAGCGTTACAGCATCCGGCGTTGTACCGATCAGGTTACCCGCTTCTATAATGACCGGAGACACCGTATTCCTGTAAATGCCATAATTCAGCAGTTCGCGGAATTCACGAACCGAGTAGTAATGGCTTGGGCTGGAGCTGATGCTTTCCGGGGTAATGGGATCACCGAGTTCACGCATCTTGGACAGCTCTTCCTGGATCGTGGTTGCCACGAAGGGTTCTGAGCTGCGTCCGCCCTCTTCCCAGACGTCCAGTACGTAGTTACCGGTGCTGCCACCGTAACCGTCCACGACGATGAGGTAGGTGCCAGCTTCCAGGAATACACCCGTGAGTTCTGACTGCAGACCACAGGCGTCATCATTGTAATAGCCCGTTGTGGTGAAGCAGTCTTCCATGAAGACTTCCAGCTTCGAGTCATAATCTGTACCATTACAGAGTGAAATAGTGTAGGATGCTGCAACAGGTACATAGAGCTGATAGGCAACGTCGTCGCCATCAGAACCGCTGACATCGAAATCATCGCCCATACCCACATTGGTACCGGCAACGTTGAAAGGCATCTCATCAACCATGAAGTCTGCACAGTCCAGTAGTGGCGGCAACTCATCACCAGGCGTTACCCATTCCAGCTCGACCGTTCCGTCAAGGCCAGATTCAGCCTGGGGATACATGGGAGGTAGATGAGAGACGACATCGAATACATAGACGCCTTCTTCGGGATCCACAGCTTCATTGCCTTCAGCATCGTCAGCGAAGACATAGTAACCCACAGTGGTGCCCACAGGGTAACCGGGGATGTCGCCAGTATAGACGCCACCACCCAAGTCGGTCATGACCACTTCCGTGAAAGCGCCAGCGTCAGCGTTATAGAACAAGGAGACAGAGTTCACGCCAACGTTGTCCATGACGACTGCTTCGATGGTATAGGGGCCTTCTGTGTCCAGAGTATAGGTGAATGTTGTGACATTCCCGATATCCGGTGGCCACAGGTCTGTGTATTCCATGGCCAGGAAGTCGAGGTAGGCAGCCAGCAGTTCCGTCTTTGTGCTGCGGGGGCCTTCAGCATCCACCAGTCCGCCGAATTCAAATGAGTTGCCCAGTGTATTGATGCTGGGACTCAGATTGGCGATACCACAGGCTTCGCCGTCAGCGGGATTGATGTGGGATACAAAGGCATCAACCATCAGTGGGGCCAGATGATCGATAAAGCTGTTGCCGCCCAAATACTCATAGTTGAGATCCGGCCAGAGACCGGCACCATCAACCATGGTCAGGTCGCCGCTGCCATCAGCAATGCCGTCGATGTTGAAATAGCTGTGCAGGGCTGTGGGTGTATCGTATGCCCAGGTGTCGCCACCCTCCATATAGAGAGGATTTCCTGCATCGGCATATGCCATCAGGGCTGTGACTTCAGGACTACCGTCCATCAGCGAATAATTGTCTGAGAAGATACCCAGACAGATGAATACTGCATCAAAGCCTGCTTCCAACGGATCTCCGAAGAAGAAGAGGTTCGGGTCGGCATAGGCCGTATATCCCAGATCCCCAAAGGACTCCATGAAAGCCGCACCGCTGCTCGAGGTTGGTGCCGGTGTCCAGATGAAATAATCCGGGAAACCGTCAAAGACCATGATGGATGCATTCACATCAGCTGTCGTTGTATTGTCCGCGGTACCGGTAATTGTGAATGTACCAGCGAAGGGACCTGCTACTGTGGGTGTGAAAGTCACATCCATAGTGACGGCGGTTCCTGCAGCTACAGTTACCGGAGTCGCAAGGGCTGTTGAGAAACCATCACCCACGACTGTTACGTCCGTGACATCGAAGTCTTCGTTTCCATAGTTGTTGATGGTGACATCAGCTGTGACCGCACCATCAGCGATCTGAATAACGCCAAAATCGATGTTGCCGGGAGAAACGGCCATGTAGGATCCCTCGATGTCCTGGTAGATGAACAGGGAGGAAATACCGAAGTTACCTGTGAGGGTGGGATCGCCGCCGACAACGTTGGTTATTGTATCAAAACCATCGCCGGTGGATACCCAGTTACGATCGAGATAGTTCATCTGCAGATCGTTGGCAACACCCATCCAGCCTGTATCATTCTCCCAGATGACGACATAGTAGTCACCGACACCGATATCAAGGTTGTCAATGACGATGTCAAACTGGGTCAGGCCGCCATCAGGGCTGGAAAGGTCCATGGGTGCTGATTCCCACACCGCAGTTCCGTCCCCGGGGCCGGCTGGATTTGTAGGAGGTCCAGCTACGCCCGCATCGGGATCCAGGTAAATACTGACAATAGCTCCAACAGTGGAGGCATCGCCCTGGGTCCAGATGGTCAGGCCGGTGAGCAGGATCGGGGTTTCTACGCTGAAGCGTACGCCAAAAGCGCAACCTCCGCCACACCCGATCTGGCTTTCAAAGCTTCCATCGTGATATTCCAGGACCTCATCTCTAAAGGCACTGGCATCGACTGTTGTAGCATTCCAGTCGACATCCAGGCTTCCATCCTGGGATGTCGTAAAGCATGTTTCACAGTCTTCGTTCGGGTTGACCCTCTGTTCCGCGACAGCTGGTGTCACAAACAGACAGACGGCCAAAACCAACCAAGTAACCGATAGCACGCGTTTCATGGTTGTCTCCTTCGTGTTCGATTGTTTGCATGTATAGCTTTCCCTACCCACATAAATAGGTGATAAGCTCCCCTTCTATTCAGTAATTGTACCGAATCGAAATTCATTTCTCCTTAATTAGAGATGTGAATATAGAAGCCCCCCTAAATCAATACAAGACCATTCACCGAAGCACATTTTTACGTCATCAAATTGGGATAAAATTGTGAGTCAGGTCAATCGGTCGAGGGTTTAAAAACCTGTCCAAACCAGACCCGGACAAAGACACCGGTGGCCAGGGCATACTTGGGATCCAGACCCAATTCAGACTCAGGAGTGCGACCGGAGAAGTCATGCAAATAGCCTAATTCCAGACCCACTTCCTTCTTGAAATTCTTGCCCCACAAGAAGCCGAACAAATGGATCTGGTCACCGTAATAGCCGCTGGGGATATGTGCATAGCGCAGGCCAAAGTAGCCATAATTGTGGTGATATTTCTCCACCCGCTTGAACACCTTTCCTTCTTTACGCACCGTTTTGGACCGTTCCTTGCGAATGGCGTTGACATAACTGACCTCAAAAGATGACTGATCAGCGTATGTGCCCGCCACATTGAGGGTGTGTAACCGTTTACCTTCGTCGCGGATCAGATATGTCAGGTCGACACCACTCCCATGCACAGGCAGCAAACCGATGCGCAAACCCAAGTCCATCCGGGGGCTGAGACCGCGGCGATATACATATTGCGGGATGACATTCTCAACTGAAACGACCATTCCATGATAGGTTTCACCTTCGTCCAGCGGATCAGGAGATATAACTGCATGGGAGGTGCACGAGAGGAGACCTGCAAAAGCCAGAACCAGAATGATAAAACCCACATGTATTCGCATGATTTTCAAATTTCCCTTCAGGGGCAGGATATACAAGGCTTTTTCGATATTAGGAAGTTCAGTGGTGAGATCTCAGGAGACAGGAGAAAGAAGACTGTCCTCTGCGACAGGATTGATAATACCGGAGGTCAGAAGATTGCCAGGGTCATTAGATCCGCTACATCATTTGTACTTATTTCTTAATCCTTTTTGCTTCTTCCCTATATTCATGCATGGAAACAAAAATAGATATCGTCACAAACTGGATCTACCGTTATACAGGGGTTCCTGCAGGAGATTTCGGGGACTGGATCCTACTCACCAATTTCGAGAACTATGTCCAGAAGTTCGCCGACCGCTATTCCGTGAAAGTCTATGGTCAGGACCGCAGTATGAGCGTGTCCACGAACCAGGATGGCCTGAGTATTATCAATTTCGGCATGGGCAGCGCCAATGCCGCAACTGTCATGGACCTGCTTTCCGCCGTAAAGCCCCAGGGGGTCCTGTTCCTGGGTAAATGTGGCGGTGTGAAGAAGTCAACAGAACTTGGGCATTATATCCTGCCCATCGCTGCCATTCGGGGTGAAGGTACCAGCGACGATTACTTCAGCAGAGAGGTACCGGCCCTACCAAGCTTCAAACTTCACAAATATGTCTCTCAGATATTGGTGGAAAGGGATCTTGAATACCGTACAGGGGTGGTCTATACCACCAATCGACGTGTCTGGGAACATGATGAGGCCTTCAAATCGTATTTACGGGAAATACGGGTCCTGGGGGTCGACATGGAGACGGCCACCATCTTTATCACCGGGCTTGCCAATGATATTCCTCGGGGTGCCCTGTTGCTGGTAAGCGACCTGCCCATGGTACCCGAGGGTGTGAAAACAGAAGAACTGGACCAGAGCGTCACCCAGAAATACGTCGATCTACATCTGGATATCGGTATCGAGGCTATGACGGAGATCGGTGACCAGGGCGAGCAGATCAAGCATTTCGCATTTTAAAAAGGAAATTTTTACCACCCCCAGTAGCTGACATCTGTCATCACGAAGGTTGTTCAGCGAATAACCTGTGGTGATCCAGTCAGTTAAGATCACAATTCGACCTAACTGGAGTGCCACCCGTCTACACCAAGGCTACGCAATACACGCGTCGCTCGCGAAGCGCGCTCCTCGCAATGAAAAATTCCATTCTTGAAAATATCGACTTGGAAGCTACTAGAAGTCAATCACCGTCGGACGACGGCTGGTACCATGAACATCACAGCGTTCAGTGGGTTCGGTACCGGGCTTGAAGACTTCACGCAAGGGGGTACAATACTCCGTGGCCAATTTGTGGGTCTCGGAACACACATTTACAAACTTTATCGCTTCTTCGGGAACCTCGAAAGGTGTTCCTTCCCACTCCATCTCGTCATAGACCGCTTTCATGAACTGGGCCCACACCGGCAGGGCAACCACTGCACCTGACTGTCGCGGTCCCAGGCGGATGGCGGGTGCATCCATCCCGATCCACACCGCTACGGCCAGCTCATTTGTGAATCCAACATACCAGGCGTCGGTAAAGTCTGTGGTGGTTCCGGTCTTTCCCCCTGCCGGGGCCTTGAATCCATAGATCGAGCGTGCGTAACGACCTGTGCCCTGGTTTGCAACGGTTTCGAGCATGGACAACATGATATAGGAGGTGGCGCGACCCAGCACCTCACGCTGCTCAGCTTCATAGGTTTTGATGGTACCGCCATACCGGTCCTGGATGGATGTGATACCGGTGGGTTCTATCCAGATACCCAACCTGGGGAAAACAGCAAAAGCCGCGGCCATCTCGACAGGAATCACCGCCGAAGATCCCAGGGCCAGTGCGTCACCGGGATAAAGCGGTGAAGTTATGCCCATGGCACGTGCCTTCTCCACCACTGCAGCCGGTGCAACCAGTTCCTGGATCATGCGCACGGCAACCAGGTTCAGAGACCGGCGAATGCCCTCGCGGAGTGTGGTTTCCCCCCCCATGCTCAGGTCATAGTTCTTCGGACGCCAATCCAGGGAATCATGGCCGAATTTGATCACCACGGGCTGGTTCAGGATCTTGGTGGTCACCGGATAACCATTGTCGATCACCGCTGTATACAGAAAAGCCTTGAAAGAGGAGCCCGGTTGACGATTCATCTGTGTGGACCGGTTCCACTTGGATTTTGAGAAATCCCGGCCACCCACCATGGCCCTTATTTGACCGGTTCTCACATCCAGGGCGATGATCTGGCCCTGTACGGTAAGCTGGTGACGAAGTTGCTCCGGCATCTCCAGTGTATCCAGCACCGTGGAATCAGCCAGCAACGAATCCAGAGCAAGAGAATCAAGCGCCAGCGAATCCCAGACGCTGCTGTCCGGGTAAAGCGTATCCACCACAAGGGAATCCATCAGCCACAGCCTCACCGTGTCCTCCGACCAGGGACTTCCCAGGCGACTGAGGATGGTCGATAGTTCGGTTACATTGGGATTCTTCAACCGCTCCTCGAAAATGCCCTGACGGCGTTCCAACTCCTTGCTTAACACCTCGTTGGCTATACGCTGCATCCTTGAGTCAAGAGTGGTATAGATCGTCAGGCCGTCACGATACAGGTCAACGCCCAGCTGCTCGTCCTCTTTCTCCAGTTGTTGACGTACGAACTCACCGAAATACGGTGCCAACAAGCCTTCTTCTACGGAATCGGGCTCAGCCGTTACCAGTGGCAGGGCCTTGTAATAATTGCGCTCAACCGCGTTGATGGCCTTTTCCCTGAACATGCTCTGGATCACCACATTGCGGATGTGAAGAGCTCGGTCCGGATGGACCAGCGGCGAGTAGGGCGCTGGCGCTCTCAGCATCCCAACCAGTAATGCCCCTTCATCCAGAGTGAGATTTTCCACCTGTTTCCCGAAATACTTTTGCGCAGCTGCCTGGATCCCGTAGGTCCCGTGCCCAAAGTATACCGTATTCAGGTACATGGTCAGGATCTCGGGTTTCGTATAGGTGTGTTCGATCTGGATGGCTGTGATAAGCTCACGTAGCTTTCTGGTGTAGGTTTGCTTGAAACCAATTCGTTTGTAAAGACTGCGGGCCAGCTGCTGTGTCAGTGAGGAGGCACCACCATGGATCTCTCCGGTCACCAGGTTCAGGGTGATGTTGTAGAATGTCCTGAAGACGTTCATTCCCCAGTGATCGTAGAACTGCTGGTCCTCGGTGATAACCAGGGCTTTTTTGACATGATTGGGGATCTCGTTGGATTTCACCAGGGTTCGCTGGGTTGTGAAAAGTTCCTGGATCACAACATCATCAGCCGATATGACCTTGGTGATCAGATCGGGATCGTATCGTTCCAACTCGTCGAGGGACGGCAGGTCTTTGGATAGATACAAGAGCCAGGCAACAACGGCGACGAACAGGCCGGTACAGATGAATAACGCCAGTATGAAACGACGTCGAAATCGATCTCCAAAACGCTGTGGACGTACCTGTTTCATCATGGGCCCGTAAGTATAAGTCCTACCCTTTAGTCAGGAAATGAAAAGAGCGGGTCGAAACCCGCTCTCCGTCTTGCTTTGAATGGTCATCCTTATCCATGTATCAGCTTATGGGCTACCGCATCTGATTGTTCCTTGATGCTGGTATGCAGGGACGCTCCATGGCTGTCCATGGTTACTACTGCGGGAAAATCCTTTACCTCGATATGCCAGAATGCCTCGGGTACTCCCAGTTCCTCGAGCATATAGACATCATGCACCCGGATCACTGACTGAGCCAGAGAGGCGGCCAGACCGCCAATGGCGTGCAGGTACACGCCGCCGGATTTCTGCAGACCGGCACTGGTGGTATCTCCCATGCCGCCCTTACCGATGACAGCCCGCACCTTGTAATGCTCCATGACCGATGCCTCATAGGGCTCTTCACGGATGGAGGTGGTGGGACCGGCAGCAACAAAGGACCAACTGCCGTCCTCGTGCTGTTTTACCACTGGTCCGCAATGATAGATCATGCTGTCCTTGAGTATGGGTTCAAGCCACTCCGGCCAGTTCTCGACAATGTACTTGTGAGCGGCATCCCGGGCAGTGACCATGAGCCCTGAGATAAGGACCTCGTCACCGATCTTCAGCGCTCTGATCGCATCTTCTGAAACGGGCAGTTGCAACTTAGTCATAACTCACCTCCCCATTCGCCTTGAGCGTCATGCTGTGTCGGCGATAGGCCCAGCACATGTAAGACACCGAAACAAAGAAGGATGCCGGCAGGCGGTGCATGGCACCTATTTTGACACCCAGGACGGTAGTTTTCCCGCCAAATCCCATAGGTCCGATACCAAGTTCATTCAGATCGCCAAGCAACTTCGTTTCCATCTCAGCGAGCTCAGCATTGGGATTCGAATCCGGTAATTTTCTGAACAGCTGGTTCTTGGCTGCGAGATGCGAGGTCAGTCGATCACCACCAATCCCGATCCCCAAAATCCCCGGCGCACAGCCCAGACCCTGAGCAGCATTGACCGCATCCACGATCACCTTGTAAACACCGTCCAGGTCTCGGCCGGCGTGGAGTTTCGTGTCGGGCAGCTTGTACTGTGTGGAGACATTTTCACAGCCGCCACCTTTGAGCATCAGCCTGAATTCGATGGCTTCTTCATCCCATTCATCGAAATGGATGTAGGGCTGACCATCGCCCACGTTGTTCCCTGTATTCTTGCCGGTGATGGAATCCACCGCATTCGGACGAAGATAGCTACGGTTCACCGCCTCCTCAGTGGCTTCGTGTATCAGGCTGGTCAGCTTACGCATGGATACACCTTCGGGAATGTGGATCAGGTGGATGTTGGTACCTGTATCCTGGCAGATGGGAATGGAATCCGTAGCAGCCAGTTTGATATTCTTCTCCAGCATCCCGAAGACGCTTCGGGCCGCAGAACCTTCCGGTTCGGACTGCTTTGCCTGGGCAATAGCGGCAACAACATCATCTGGGAGCTTGGTAGCTGCCATGCGGATCAGCTCGACAAGCTGTTCCCTCAACTTATCAGGATCATAATGAAACATACTTCCCCCTATCTACTTCACTTCCCAGACATCTCCTGAATAGAACAGGTCCTCCAGAGCGCCATCCCCCTTCAGTTCCTTGACCTCCTCTATCTGATTGCTCAGAAGCTCATCATAGGTGGGCTCTTCAACTGCACGTAGAATACCGAACGGGGTTGGTGTGGATGGATCCAGTGTCATTTCCAGGAGCAGGTGGGATATGATGGGATTGGCTTCATCGTGTACCAGGATATCGGCTTCACCGTATTCATCCCCAATCTCCACTACCGTGGGGTGGCTGTCCTTCAGAATGATACCTTTCTCGCGCTCCTTGCCAAAGAGCATGGGTTCACCATTTTCGACGAACAGGGCGAAATCAGGACGCGTGTTCTTATTCTCCACATCCTGGAACTCACCATCATTGAAGATGAGACAGTTCTGATAGACCTCTATGAAGGAAGCGCCATTGTGGCGCTGGGCCCGCTTGATCACGTCCTGCATCCCCTTGGCATCCACGTCGATGGCCCTGGCGATGAATGTGGCGTTGGATCCCATTGCTACGGCGCTGGGATTGAAGGGACGATCCACCGAACCAAAGGGCGATGACTTGGTCTTGGCCCCCAGCAATGATGTGGGTGAGTACTGTCCCTTGGTGAGTCCATAGATCCGGTTGTTGAACAACATGATGTTGATATCGATGTTCCGGCGCAGCGCATGGATCATATGGTTGCCACCGATGGAGAATCCATCACCATCCCCGGTGATCACCCAGACGGCAAGATCACGATTGGCCAGTTTAACACCGGATGCGATGGCCGGTGCACGCCCATGGATCCCATGAAAGCCATAGGTGTTCATATAATAGGGGAACCGGCTTGAACAGCCGATACCTGAGACAAAGACATAGTTCTCTTTGGTCTTCTTCAGCACCGGCAGCGTTTTCTGCATCTGGGCCAGGATGGAGTAGTCGCCACATCCGGGACACCAGCGCACTTCATTGTCCGGTACGAAATCTTTTCTGTTGAGGGTGATCTCTACTGTTTCACTCATTGTCTTACCTCTATCTATTTCAACCGGCGCTAATCCAGCAGCTCGGCGATTTTGTCCTCGACCTCTGAAGCCTTGAATGGCTCACCGCGCACCTTGTTCAATTGCTCCACCTCGCGGAGCAGGTGAGCTCTGAGCAGCAGGGCCAGTTGGCCCATATTCACTTCCGGCACCAGGATCTGATCAAAGTTGGCGGCGATATCCTTCAGGTCCGGGGGTAGCGGATGTATGAAGCGCAAATGCAGGTGTGAAACCTCATAGCCCTTCTCGTGGGCGCGTTTCACCGCCACATGGGTTGAGCCGAATGAACTGCCCCAAGCGATGATCAGCAATCTACCCTTGTCCTCGCCAAAGAGCCTGCTGGCCGGGATCTCATTTTGTACCCGCTGTACTTTCTCAGCCCTCAATTCAGTCATCAACTGGTGATTTGCCGGATCCTGGTTTACCATCCCGGTGATATTTTCCTTCTCCAGACCGCCAATACGATGCTGCAGGTTCGGGGTACCAGGCAGGGCCCAGGGTCTGGCCAGGGTCTCTTCTTCCCGGGCGTAGGGCATGAACTGACCATCATCATCAACAGAATCTTCATCCGGATGATTCACCTCGATCTCCGGCAGACTTGCCGGGTCCGGGATCTTCCAGGGACCTGAGCCCTGTCCCAGATAACCATCGGTGAGCAGAATGACCGGGGTCATGTATTTCATGGCAATACGAGCGGCTTCAAATGCACATTCAAAACAGTCGCTTGGATCCTTGGCCGCCAGGACGGGAAGTGTGGCATCGCTGTTACGTCCCAGAACAGCCTGGAACAGGTCCGATTGCTCCATCTTGGTGGGCAGGCCGGTACTGGGACCACCACGTTGAACATCGATGATCACCAGGGGTAGTTCTGTAATAATGGCCAGACCGATGGATTCGGTCTTCAGTGCCATGCCCGGGCCGGAGGTCGTGGTACAGGCCAGATCACCTGCGTAGGCGGCGCCAACTGCGCTGGCAATACCGGCAATCTCGTCTTCTGCCTGGAAGGTCTTCACGTTGAAATTCCGCAGAGCCGACATGGTGTGCAGGATCTCACTGGCAGGTGTGATGGGATAACTGCCCAGGAACAACTCCTTGCCTGCCTTCTTGGCCGCGGCGATCATCCCGTAGGCCACCGCGGTGTTACCCGTGATGTTGCGGTATTTCCCCTTCTTGAGGACCGCTTTCTCAACGCGATAGGAGGTGGTAAATATCTCCGTGGTCTCGCCATAGTTATAACCGGTTCGCAGAGCGGTAGCGTTCCCGTTCGCGACTTCCGGCATTTTGGCGAATTTCCTGTCGAGCCAATCCAGGGTGGGCTCGAGGGGTCGGTTGTACATCCAGAAAAGCACACCCAGCGCGAACATATTCTTCGTACGCTCGATACCCTTGGTGGTGAGGTCCGAATCCTTCAGCGCCTCCCCTACCAGTCTGGACATCTCAATGCCGAAAACGTTGTAGGAATCAAGGGATCCGTCTTCCAGCGGATTTGTTTCATATCCAGCCATTTTCAGATTTTTGGCGGTGAAGGCGCTGGCATTGGCGATGATCACGCCATCGCCCTTCAATTCACCCAGGTGGACACGCAGGGCGGCTGGATTCATGGCCACCAGGACATCAGGCGTATCACCAGGCGTGAAAACCTCTGAGGAGCCGAACATCAACTGGAAAGCGCTGACACCTGCCAAAGTGCCGGCGGGGGCTCTGATCTCCGACGGGTAATTGGGAATGGTCTTGATATCATTCCCCACGATCGCTGTGGTTTCGGTAAATCGGGTTCCCGTGAGCTGCATCCCATCACCAGAGTCTCCGGCGAAGCGGATGGTGGCTTCATCAACAGGAATGACTTTTTTTGTCATGCTTAAAAACTCCTGTATGCAAACAAAAGGTTACATCTTCTGTAAAATCAATGGGTTAGTGGATGTATGTAATGAGTACAAGCTAGGCTGCCCCTGTACCTATATAAAAGATGCCAGGGGCTGTAGTAGTATCCTGGCAAGCTGAGTCCTTCCGACTCTTTCATGCGGCAAACATAAGCACGTCAGGAAGGAAACAAAAGCCCGTTTGAGACCGTCGGACTACAAAAGTGAGCCAGGTCGGTGAATCAGGAATCGGCGTCCTTGTTCTGTTTCAGATCCCGGCTTTTCTGCATGTACTCCTTGAGTCGGGCCTGTACGGAGCCAAAGACCGTTTGTCGGGGATAGGTCCCGCGTTTACTCGGTTCACCGGCAGCGACTCCGGTCAGCAGCTCGATGCCCTGGGCAATGCTGGCAACAGCCCAGATATTGAACTTGCCATCGTTGACGGCTTTCTGCACATCCGGGAGCAGCATCAGGTTCTCTCGATTGGCGTCAGGAATGATCACTCCCTGGTCACCATTCAGACCACGCTGTTCACATAGTCGGAAGAAACCCTCCACCTTTTCGTTCACACCGCCAATAGCCTGGACCTCGCCCCACTGATTCACGGAACCGGTAACGGCGATCCCCTGCTTGATGGGATATCCGGACAGGGCTGAGAGAATGGCATAGAGTTCGGTTGAGCTGGCACTGTCGCCATCGATTCCGTTGTACTGCTGCTCGAAGGTCATATTGATGGTCACGGACAATGGAAATTCCTGCGCGAACATGTTTCCCAGGAAACCATTCACAATGAGATTGCCCTTGTTGTAGGTGGGACCTGAAAGTTTCGCTTCGCGTTCGATGCTCACAATGCCTGGCTTGCCCATGAAGGTCGTGGCAGTGATACGGGATGGACGCCCGAAAGAATATTCACCCATTGAATACACTG
Source organism: uncultured Lentisphaeria bacterium (assembly GCA_964454335.1). Classification (GTDB taxonomy): domain Bacteria; phylum Fidelibacterota; class UBA8477; order UBA8477; family JABMPR01; genus CAYVVT01. Next base: position 173,687 of record CAYVVT010000004.1, read on the forward strand.
CCAGGCCATTGATCTGGCCGATCCGTTCGCCCTGTACATCGATAAGCAGGGTTTCGCGCTCGATCTGCTCCCAGACCTTCTCCTCCCAGAGGCTTCCGCGAAAACGTTTTTCGTCGATGGCTTTGCGAACATCCAGCTTGTCCACCCGCCGGTGGCGGTTCTTCTTCGCCCAGTAAGCCGCCTCCATGATGATGCCCACCAGGGTTCCGAACTGCAGTGAGAGCTTGTTCTGGTCACCAGCCAGGCGTGAGCTGTACATGATGATCTGTGTGGCCGCTTCAGGTGTGAAATGCGGTAGTTTGTTCTCACGACAGACCCTGGCGATGAACTGGCAGAATAGCTTTTCTGTCTCCAGGTTCCGTCGCACCTCATAATCGAAATCCGCGCGGACCTTGAAAGTCTTATTGAAAGCGTCATCGGATTCCTGGAGAAAATGAAAGTATTCAGACCGTCCCAGGAGCACCACATTCAGGCCCAGGGGGATCGGTTCCGGTTTCATCGATGTCGTCGAACTCATTCCGAAAGAATCATTCACGTCCTCGATCTGTATCTGCTTATTCTTCAGGGCCCGCTTCAAGGATTCCCATACATGGGGATTCTGGAGAATGGCATCTATCTCAAGGATCAGGAAACCACCGTTCGCCCTGAGCAAAGAACCCGCCTGTATCATGGTGAAATCAGTTACCAATGCTCCGTACTGGACGATCTTCTCAATTCTGCCAAAAACATTGTTATATGAAGGATTGGTGTCAAAAATGACCGGAGCGCCCTTGGACCGTGAGTTATCCACCAGCACATTCACCTCATAACGGATGAACGGCTTTTTGGGGATCTCCTCGGTCTGCTGCTCCTCATCCTCACCATCCTGAAGAAAATCCTCAACGTGAGTAACGATGTCCTCGCTGACCTCTTTCAGGTGAGCAATAATGCCGGCATGCCCGGCGAATCTCTCGTGAAGATGCTCCACCCTGTGTTCAACTGCATTCAATGCCACCTGGCGCTGCAGGTCTTCGATGACATCTTCCTTTTCATGTTCAAGCTGGGCCATTTCACGCAGGGCTTCACGAACCTTCTCCTGGACCCGCTCGATATCCTCTGAGATCTTGGCACGTTCGGTTTCCGGCAGTGCATTGAATTGTTCATCTGTCATGGGTTCCTTATTCCGTACCGGGATGGTCTGGAAACCCATCTGGGTATACGCCAGTTGAATGTTGTTTTTGGCGCTTTCTTCATTCAGGTGGGCGATGAGTTGCTCACGACGCTGGTTAAAGCTACTCACCAGCGCTTTGCGCTGCTCCTGATATTGGTCGCCTCCGAAAATGCGGGGCAATTCCTGGCTCAGGCTGTGGACCAGGCGATTCATCTGCTTGGAGAAGACAGTCCCCTCACCCGCCGGCAGGGAGAAGACCTTGGGTTCATATTCGTTGTGAAAGTTGAAGACCACGATCCAGTCCGGAGGATTGGGCGTCTGGCGAGCGTATTCCTCCACGAGATTCCGAACGATGGTGGCTTTGCCGGTTCCTGGCAATCCGCCTACAAAGACATTGTAACCCGGGGCCAGGACTTCGAGACCGAACTCCAGCGCTTTAACTGCTCGTTCCTGACCAATGACCTTCTTCAAGCTTTGCAGTTCCGCAGTGGAATTGAATTTGAGTGCTTTAGGATCGCTGGTTCGACAGAGGTCCTGTTTCGTCAGTTTTTGCATGGTGCTGATCCTCTTCACCAGGGATTCTCCCCCGGAATCTTCAACGTCAGTTTCAATTCAAAGAAAGTGAATATAAAGAAAAATCAATCATTGGGGAGTCCTGATTCATGAAGCGATTCATTCACCACCCTGTTTCCTTATTCCTTCTTCCTTATTCCTTTTCCCTTGATAATTTCCCGGCATTGACGTGAGGTAGAATGAAGCAGAACAAAGTTACCGTCTCCCTGAATCCTGCAACGGGAAATGAACTCGGGCAAGTTCCACAGAATGAGATAGCTGATGTCATCACGGCGGTGCGACGCATTCGAGAAGCCCAGGAGAGCTGGGCTGCGCTCCCCTTCGCACAGCGCGGAGATCATTTTCGGCGCATACGACGTTTTCTGGCCTCAGAGGGCGAAGCTCTGGCGAAGATCATCTCCAGCGAGAATGGTAAAACCCTGGCAGATGCCTATCTCACAGAAGTCACACCTGCAATTATGGCCTGTGATTACCAGATCAGACATGCCTCTCGGGCTCTGAAACCACGCCGATATCGCGGCTCGCACATCTTTTCACTGTTCACTTCGCACCGGGTGCAGCGCGTACCCCTGGGTGTGGTGGGCATCATTTCACCCTGGAATTATCCCCTGGGGATCCCCATGCATGAGATCCTCATGGCCCTGATGGCCGGTAATGGCGTTCTCTACAAAGCTGCTTCAGAAACTCCGCTGGTAGGTCAAGCGGTTCAGACCATCATCAATGCCGGGGATCTCCCCGCCAATCTCTTCGTACAGGTAAACCTGCCGGGTCGTCTGGCCGGTGATGCTTTTCTGGAAAATGGTGTGGACAAGCTGTTTTTCACCGGCAGTGTCTCCGTAGGGAAATACCTCATGGAGAAAGCCGCTAAGATCCTCACTCCCATATCACTGGAACTGGGTGGGAACGATCCCATGATCATCTGTGAGGACGCGGATCTGAAACGGGCAGTAGGCGGGGCCGTCTGGGCCGGTTTTTCCAACTCAGGACAATCCTGTGGCGGTGTTGAGCGGATCTATGTGGCCCGGAAGGTTTACGACAGTTTTCTGGAAAAGATGAACCTTCGGATCAGGAAACTGAAAGCTGGTAATCCAGAACGCTGGGTCAACCAGATGGGGGTCATGACCACGACATCACAGGTGGAGACCATCCGGGAGCATATCAGAGAAGCCCTTGAAAAGGGTGCCGTCATTGCCAGCCAGTCCCAGGTCGATCAGGATCTTACCCAAGCCCTCCCGGCCGTGGTACTCACCAATGTAAACCATGACATGCTGCTCATGCGCGAAGAGTCCTTCGGTCCCATTCTGGGAGTAATGCCCTTTGATTCCGTGGATGAGGCCATTCATCTGGCCAATGATTCGGATCTGGGGCTCACGGCTTCGGTGTGGTCGCGGAATAAGCGCAACGCCAAGCGGATCGCATCCCAACTACAGGCTGGCGTGGTCACGATCAATGATCACCTCATTACCCATGGCATGCCCAATGTTCCCTGGGGGGGTTTCAAACAGAGCGGTCTTGGCCGGACCCACGGCAAGGAAGGTTTGCTGGAGATGACACAGCCCCGATTGGTAGCGGTGACCCATCTACCCCGGTTTCTCATGGTCTGGTGGTTACCCGTACCGCGCTGGATCTATAAGCGCTGGGTGGGGCTCATGCAGATCATCGGCGGTGCCTGGCGGCAGAAACTCCGGGGCCTGGTAAAACTGATCTCCGGTTTCTAGGTTATTTCAGTAGAAGGACTTTCTGTGTTCCCTGATACGTTCCATCCCGAACACTCAGTTGTATAAGATAGACTCCTGAGCCCAGCTCATTGCCTGCCTGATCCTTCCCATGCCATGCAAAATGACCACGACCGCGGATCTGTTTCACCAGTATCAAATCCCCTTTTGTTGAATATATCCGCAGATCACCACTTTCCGTCTGGGGCAGCTGAAATCGCAGCAGGGTTCTGTTGTTGAACGGATTGGGATAGGCAGGATGCAAATCGTACTCGATTGCTGTCACTCTGGAAGCCTCGTCGATTGAATTTGGGGCGTATTGTCTGGCTCTCATCCAGAAGCGGAATTCATCGTCTTCATGCAGGAGCAAGCTGTTCTCCATGAGCAGGGTCAGGTAAGCATGCCCAGCAAACAGCCCGCTCATGTCATTGTAGAAGAACATCTCGAATGACTCACCCACCTCTCCCGGGGGCACCTCATCCGAGGAATTGATCTCCAGATGGCTGCCATTCAGCGCGGAATCATGATACCATTCATCGGGTGGGTAGGCGCTTAGATCCAGCAAGAGCTCATCTCCCCGCCAGACACCAAGACCGTAGATGTTTATGAAGCCAAGGTATAGCCGATCCTTCATTCCGGGACGCATATAAAAGGCAAGGGTATCGATCTGCTCTGGGATATCCTCGTAGAACGCGTCAAGGGAGAAGCTGTAAAAATGCCAAACCGTATCGGCTGGAAAAAGTCGTTGATGGCCCCAGCCATCACCTTCCATATCAAGTCTCAGGTCGATGGGAATATTAACTGCTCCAAAGTTTTGCCCATTGGACCGATAGGCAGTGAGTTCACGATGCAGGTTCGTTCCGGCCTTGTCTTCCCCGATCACCCCTATGCCGTAGCCATATTCAAACGCCCATCCAGGGATACCAGGACCCGTGAACTTTTTCACGAAAATGGGTTTGTCGAGGATCAGTTCGAATCCTTCGGAGATCAGCCAGGTATCATTCCCACTCGTGTCGGGAGGATCAAAGGCAAATTCGTCGAAATCGTAGACCAGGCCCTGACGCCAGATCTTATCCCAGAGCCAGTATTGGTACTCATAACCGACCCTGCTGTGCTGTACTTCAAGATCCTCCCAATCCGCACCATGGCTGAACCACTCATCGCTGTAGACCCAGGTTATAGCATCACCGTAATACACCGTTCGTTGAGCTTCGACCATGGTACCGTAATCGTGGTTGAATTCAGAACGCCAGAGCTGGATCCCTTCAACAGGTCGATAATTCCAAAGGTCGGTCGGAGAGTTGGTCTGCAGGACAAACTGAAGCGAATCCGGGACGACGGGATAGTTGAACTCCGGTCGTTCGATCCAGATGGTGGCGGAGTCGGTGGAAACGCTGATCTGAAGCACATGATTTCCATTTGCCTGTTCAATGACCTGCAGGTTCAAAGCATTCTCATGTGAAAACAGAGCGGAATCCGACTCGAAATCCTCAAATGCGTTGGTGGAGAAGCGGATATTGTCCAGATAATACTCCCGGGGGAAAATGATGTCGTCGTCAGTATGAGGGATACGCAGCTCAAAGCGTTCAAAACCAACCAGAGGAAGGTCGACGATATCAAAGGGGATCCGATAAGTACGGAAGGTGGTTTCAACCGGAGTTTCAAAGACTTGGGGGCTCTCAGTAAAATAGCGGACTTCAACTGCCTGCCCGGCGGCAATACAAGGCAACGCCAACAGCATCGCCACGTATCCTTTCGTTATCATCTGCCCCCCCTATTTGAGATAGACCAGCTTCTGGACAATCGTAACTGGTCTGTAGTCTGACTGGATTTGAATGAGATATACACCACTGGGAACGGCGATACCTTGCGCATCAAGTGCATCCCACCTCAGAGAATGGTTTGGATAGTCAGACAGGTCATATTCTCTGACCAGCTGCCCGTTGAGGTTGTAGATCCTGATGGAAGCATCCCGTGTGTCTTCCGGAACCTGGAACGGGATGATCACATTCCCATTGAAAGGATTCGGGTATGCACTACCCAGCGCGAATCCTTCCACGCACAATCTTTGGTCGTCATTGATCCCCACCCAGCTCCCCCATTCCTCACCATTGATCTCTGCAGCGAGCAGGGTCCAGGTTTCATATAGTACAGGCCAACCTTCCTGGTAGTAATATCGTGAGCTTATCCCCAGCCCGCGTGTAAAAGTGTAGGAGTCAGCGACAACGCCAACGTAGCTGAAACTCAGGCTGTCCTCAGTATGCACCAGGGCTGTACGATCTACTGGTCCACAGCCCTCCCAGGAATAATCCTCAGTAGAATCACCAGGGAACCAGAATGGATCCTGTTCTCTATTGGGGCATGCGGAATCTGGATCATGGATCCAGACCTTCTGGTCCAGTGAATCCATACGCATGAAGACTGTATCTGTACCTAGAGAGTGCTCTATGGTCTTGATATAGTAATGCTGATCATTTGGAAGGACCGTATCACCTACAATGGTATGCATGGGATAATCAGTAAATTCAGTGGAATCTGCACCGTGTAACAGATATTCCCGTTCGTACTGCCACCGGTCTCCGATATTCAGGGGATAAAAATCAAGGTTTCGCCAGGTCCCACTGAGCTGGCCGTCCAATTCCGAACCGATGAGTTCCAGTTCCGTACTAATGCCCCACAATTCTGATCTCTGCTGTACGAGTCCTTCGCGTTCACGCAGTAAGAGACTGTCTGTTTGACCCCATTCTCCCTGCTTGTACACACCCCATACTTCACCATCCGGACTGTCATAACTGATCTGTTCTCCAAAGGTCCCGATACAATTCCACCAATGAATGGTATCTGTCGCAGCCTGTTGGGCCATATGAAGAACGTCACCATTTGCGCAGGTGTTATCAGGCTCACCGAGACTCTGAAAGACCATCCCGGTGAATGGATCGATCCGCTGAAAATCCGTCTGCAGCCAGGGTTCCTGAGTACTAGTAAAATAACTTGGATAGTAACTGAGCTCATTGGGCATGGTCTGGGGAATCCCTGTCCAGCGCATCACAAGGTCTTCAAGCGTGTCTCCCAGACTGATGGTCAGCTTTCGATACAACCGCTTGTCGCCAGGGACCAGCGGGTAGAAATTCCAGTCCGCCGGATTACTGATACTGTGGAACCAGTCCCCTGCCGCCTGAATCAGAACCTGATACTGGTAATATCCGATGAATGTACCCGTATCGTCGTAGACCTCCAGACTGTCTACTGACACATCCAGCAGCGAACGGCCAAAACCCGGCTGCCAGACTTCCTGGTAGATAATGTCATCCCCACTGTAATAGGCCACATCCACCTGAAAACACTCCCGCCCAGTCTCACATGGGAACCAGGTGTCCTCATAAGGTGCTCTGAATCTTTCTGCCAGAAAAGGATCCTCAAACCAGACCCAGACATCATCCAGTTCCATGGGGAACTGCAACAGTTTTCGGGGGGCGGGATAGATCTCACGCAGATTCTCACGTCCGCGCAGCAGGCATTCCCGCATGATTTGGAGAGGCTGTGGATCACCCCCCCTAAGACAGGCCATCTGCCCGGCGAAAAGATTGCCGGGATCGATCTCAACACCGATCTCGAAAAGGGCGCTGTCATTCAGTGTGATCCATTCCCGGGCTGAGCCGGTGAAGCTGCCCTGGCGTTCCTCGATCTCCACACGGAAGCAGGGATATCCTTCCAGAGTATCAACTGCGGTGATCTCCCTTACCTGTGTAGTGTGGATATAGATGGGGGGCGACTGGGGATCAGTTTCAGAGATGAAGATCTGGATGGCATTGTAATACCACTGTTGCCCCACGGACATTTCAAAATCATCGGCTTCAACCTGCGCGAGTACCGGCAGGGCCAGAATGATGAGGCCCAGGATACGGAAAGACATACATCCCCCTTCCAGATTGTCTGCCAGGAGAAGTTAAAGGAGACAGAATCCAGAAGACAGCCCGGATTGATTTACCAACCGCAGGGGCAGGATCACCCATCCTGTCTCCTGTCTTCTATCTCCTGCCCCGCCCCATTCCATTTGCATTGTGGGGTGGAAACCCTACTTTACGCGCTGTTTTGAGAGACTTCTGAATGATCGACAGACGACATTTTCTGAAACTTGGTGCCACTCTGCTGGCCACCAGCCCCCTGCATCCCCTGGCAGGACAGAACCTTTTCGCTCCTTCCACCATCAAGCCTCCTCGCTGGAAACCTGGCGATGTCATTGGTCTGGTGAATCCGGCCGGTATCATTTTTACCAGAGAAGATGTCGATATCGTAAAGGAGAAGGTCCTGGAACTGGATCTGCAGGTGAAAGAGGGAGATCATCTGCTAGATCGCTACGGCTATCTGGCCGGTCAGGACGAAGATCGGGCCGCAGACCTGATGAAAATGTACGCCGATCCGGATGTAGATGGTCTGCTGGCCTTGCGTGGCGGCTGGGGATGTGCCCGTATTTTACCTATGCTGGACTACCGGCTCATCCGTAAAAACCCCAAGATCCTTATGGGCTACAGCGACATCACAAGTCTGCTGCTGGCAATATATGCCCGGACGGGCATCGTAACCTTTCATGGCCCTGTAGGCACCTCTACCTGGAATGGTTTTTCCACAGAGTATGTCAAGAAAATGCTGTTTGACGCCGAGGCTGTGGTGATGAGAAATCCTACTGACCAGGAACAAGAGGAAGATGAGCCTTCAAACGGTATCCTCACGATCACACCGGGTGTCTCCCGCGGAAAGATCCTTGGCGGGAATCTTTCTGTGCTTTCCTCCATGGCTGGTTCGGCTTATCTGCCTGATTTCAGGGATGCCATTCTGTTCGTGGAAGAGATCGGCGAGGAGCCCTACCGAGTGGACCGTATGCTCACCCAGTTGAAGATCGCGGGTATTCTTGATCAGCTTTCGGGTTTCGTGTTTGGCAAATGCACCCGCTGTGAGGCTGAGACGCCAAATGCCTCCTTGAGTCTTGAACAGGTCCTTGATGACCATATCAAACCCCTGGGGATCCCTGCATGGTACGGCGCCATGATCGGACATATCACCGACAAATTCACCATGCCGCTGGGGATCCGTGCCGAGATCGATTCCACGCTTGGAGAGATCAAGCTGCTGGAAGCTGCGGTTTCCTGATCACCACATCTTTCAATATCCTTCATAGCCCGTCGTGAACTACTATACCGATCCAGCCAATGTCAAACAGTACATCGATATGGCCGAAGGATTCGATGGCCGGGAATTGATCGTAAATTTCAAGAAGCATCTTGCAAAGGGTTGCACGGTTCTGGAACTGGGCATGGGACCAGGCAAGGACCTGGATATGCTGGCCAGGGAATACGAGGTCACCGGTTCTGATCTTTCCGGCATCTTTCTCGACCTGTATCGAAAAAGTCACAAGGATGCCGATCTGCTGTTACTGGATGCTGTGACCATCGAGACCGATCGAGAATTCCAGGGTATCTATTCGAACAAGGTCCTCCATCATCTCACCAAGGAGGAGCTGGCGCGATCATTTCTCCGCCAACGGGAGGTCATGGAAGTCCATGGCATCGCCCTGCATTCATTCTGGAAAGGTTCTGAGGTGGAGCGCTACGGAGAGATGCTGGCTGTTCAACATGAGTCCGGAGATCTGATCGAACTCCTGCCTGACAGCTTCAGGGTCCTCGAGCTTTCAGTCTATACCGAAATGGACCCGGATGACTCACTGTGCCTCATCCTGCAGGCGATCTGACTCAGCTCCTGATCCTTTCTCTCAGATTTGAATTTCGTCTGATCGCACGCCGCAAAGGCCAGTACAATTCCCGATTCGTAATTCGTAATTCGTAATTGAATTAAGCCTGCCCACCCGTAGAGGGTGCGACATCGATCCCGAAACTGCGGGTGGCTTCCAACCATTTGTCGCCATTGGGCGGGCGGAAGACAAATTCGCGATCGGTGGACTGGAACAGCCAATCACCATTCTCAATCTCACGTTCCAGTTGATTCTCCCCCCAGCCGGCATATCCCAGCATCAGTCGGTACTCGCCAGGGCCGTCACCCAGCTTGATATCATCCATAACGGTTGAATTGCTGGTGAGGGAGAATTCATTGGAGACCCGCATGGTCTCCTCCGTGAGATAATCTGTGGAATGCAGGATAAAGCCGCGCTCCAGTGAGACCGGTCCACCAAAATAGATGGGTGTGAAGGTTTCCTTGACGGCGTCATCGTTCACCACGAGGTCAGGGAAGATGGCTTTGATGCCCTGATCGTCGAAAGTCTTGTTCACGATGAGGCCCATTGCACCGTTCTCATCATGTTCGCAAATCAGCACAATTGATCGGCTGAAATAGGGATCAGTAAGGTGCGGCATGGCAATGAGGATATGTCCTCTCATGGAATCCATGACTTAACATAGCAGCTTTTTGAAAGATTACCACAACTGCATCCGGTGGCGATCCCGATGCCGGAGAATTTACTTTGGTTTCAGGACCAGGGTCTTCTGCTCGCCGCTGAGATCGTCAATATCCAAGGACATGGTGAGGTAGTCACCGGCCAGCCAATCGTCGATGAGGTCTGTGTAATGCTCATGTTTCGGAACTCCAACCTGGCCGGAGGCATTGGCCATTTTCGACCTGCCCGGAACGCTCATATCCACCAACATTCGCATGGATGCAGTCATCACGGTTCTATAGGGTTCATGGAAATCATAGGTTGCCCGATTGACGGTCTCGCCATCTCCTCCAAACGGAAAGGGGCCATAGTTGAGATACTTCCTGATCAAACCACCCTTGGCTTCGAAGGGATGGTGAAATTCGATATCATGACCCTGACCCCAGTACCAGGCTTCCACCTGGGCGGTTCCAAACTGAGTACTGAGGCTCTCGAGAGCATTGCTGAATGCCATTCGCAGCAGATCGTCCCGTGTCTCACGGGTATCGGTCTCGACATTGTCGAACCACTCATTCTCCGGATCATCCATCATTTTCACCCAGCGGTTCAGTGATATGTACCAGGTATTGACGTAGTTGTTCGCCAGCTCCTCACCCAGTTCATCATGCCAGATGGACCTGAGAAAACGGTCCATGATTTCATGATAAAGTGCTGCTGCACCGGATTCAGCGGAGACCACATGGTCCCAGTTCTTCAGAGCCTGCTTGTATTCATCATCTTCCAGCAGAGGCAGGAGATGGTCCAGGAAAACAGCTGCCAGCAGGGATTTCTGGTCCAGCTGATTTTCCATCTGTTCGCTAAGGTCCGTTGCTTCCTGTCCAGCCAGGAGCGAGCGGATGCGGAGTGTACGGAAATCAGGGGCGTAGACACCCGGCAGTCTGTAGGCATAGAAATCGCTCACAGGCTGTGCGTTGGCCGTGGCGATGAAACCTTCCTCGGGATTGAACAGATGCGGCATATGCTCGAAGGGGATCATTGAGATCCAGTCGTACTGTCCAGTCCACCCTGGAACCGGTAGCAGCCCGTCCCCCAGTCCACGCATAGGGACCTTGCCCGCACCGTAATAACCGATGTCGCCGGATGTATCCGCAAACACAAAATTTTGGGGGGCAGATCCGAAATGGCTCAGTGCTGCGATAAATTCCTCCCGGTTGGCGGCATGGTTGATCTCGTAAAAGGTGATGACCTCATCATGGAATCGGTGCCCGGTCCATGCCAGGGCCAGGACCTGTTCATCCTCGTGCATCACCGGTCCATGCAGCGATTTCCTGATCAGCAGGTTTTCTTTGCGGAAGCCATCTTCGGCATCAGGATCCTTGACCCTGATCTCCTGTGGAATGAGATCAAAACGACGCCAGCTCTCCTTGTACAGATATTGATCCTCATCATCAGGATTCACCTCCTCGATGTATAGGTCCTGCACATCAGGGCCCATGTTGGTCACGCCCCATGCGATGGCGCGATTGTGCCCGATGAGCACCAGGGGCAGCCCGGCGAAGCACCCACCGGCCACATCCAGTCCGGGTGCCTGCAGATGGGCGAAGTACCAGGGTCCCGGTAGCCTGGAACCACCGAGATGGGGATCGCTGGCCAGGATCGGCTTACCGGAGGCCGTACGATCGCCGGAGATCACCCAGTTGTTACTACCACCGTCAAGGCCGACGAACTCATGCAACCAGGTGGAAAATGTCAGTAGTTCCTCCAGCTGATCCGGCCCCAGCTCTCTCTCAGAAAGCAGCTTGAAGTGCTTGCGACCGTAATAAGGAAACAGGGTGCGTGCTTTGTCCAGGCCAACCTTTGATACAATATCCCGGTAGATGATCTCCTGGTCATAATTATATGAGAGGTCCCAGGATTGGAGCTTGGTCAATGCCAGGATATCACCTTCATCCCAGAGCAGAGGTGCATGATCCAGCAATCGGAACTCCAGCGGCAGTCGATGGTCCTCCAGAATGAACTGGTTGATACCGGCGATGAAACTATGGATCATGGTCTGGATCTCCAGTGGGTAGCGGTCCAGGATCTTTTCCGGCGCCTTGGATCTCAGCATGAGTTTTCGCAGGAAGATGTCGGTTTTAAGTAAATCCTCTCCCAGGATCTCCGATAGACTGCCATTGGCGGCAGCGCGCAGGAATTCCATCTGGAAGAGCCGGTCCTGGGCCATGGCATAACCCAGGCCATAATAGGCATCCGCCTCCGTGTAGGCCTGTATGTGTGGGATTCCACTGCCATCCCTGATGATGTTGACCTCACCTGAGATCCCTTTGACCTTCAGCTCGCCCTCGTGGTCCGGCATACCGCCCCTCAAATAGCTGCGCAGGAACAGGGCCAGGACCAGAATAACGATGACCAGGGCAATGATTATCTTCCGTAACATGATGTTCCCCAATTGCTTAATACTCGATCCTTGAAATCAATCTGTGCATACATTCGATGTTTGTTCTCTCAATTTGTATGCCTGTCGTGCCCGGTGGATCATGCTTTGATCCCCAACTGTTTCAGAGTTTTCTCTGCCAGTGACAGATAGGTAGTGAGTTTACCGCCAAAAACATGCAGAAGCCGACTTTCCCCCCGACAATGAAGGTCCAGCTTGAATTCCCGTGACAGATTGGTGGAGCTGCCCTTCTTCTGAACCAGTGGCCGAACACCGATGACCACATTCTTCACATCTTCCCGCCTTAATTGCATTGCCGGCAACAAGTAGGTGTTGATCTCTTTCAGAAGGTATTGAATGTCATCTTCTCCCGGGCTGATCTCATCAACAGGCAGGTCTTCATCCTTTTCTGTTGTTCCGAGCATGGTTTGATCGTTTTCCGGTTCCGGGATGATAAAAAAGATCCGTTTTTCCGCAGTTTGCATGAACATCAATTCCGGTACCAGCAGGCCTTCGAAGAAGATGTGTATACCACTCACTTTCCTGATCTGGTATCTGGCTGGCAGGCCGTAGCGCTGGTTCACCTCGTCCATCCAGGGGCCAGTGGCATTGATCAGGGTCGGGGCTTGATATTGCCCTGCACTGGTAGAGAGGAAGAAATGCTCTTCAGTCCAATCGATCTTCTGAACATCACAGTGGACCAGCAGTGTCCCGCCGGCATGTTGAAAATCTGTCACCACCCTTTCGGTAAGGGCTCGGTCATTTGTTTTCGCGTCGGGATACCGGTAGACGCGGCGGAGACCAGCGGGATCCAGGGCCGGGAACTGTTCAACAAAATCCTTCCGATGAATCCTGGATACGTGTATGGGATTCTTCTTGCCAGCCAGAAGGTCATATAGCCAAAGTCCTGTCCGGATCATCCACGGCGGTCGTGGACTGCTCTTGTAAATGGGGAGGTAGAACGGCTTGAATTCGACGAGATCCGGATAAAGCAAGTTCAGGCGTTCTCTATCATGGAGGGATTCCCTTACCAGGTGCAAATAACCTGATTCAAGGTAGCGCAGGCCGCCATGGATCAAGCGGGAGGATCTGGAGCTGGTGCCTTCCGCAACACCGGCTTTGTCCAGCAACAGGACTCTGGAACCATGCTCAACGAGGGCTTTAGCAATGCCGGCACCGTTTATGCCTGCCCCCAGGACGATAACATCGAACCGGTTCATGACCTCCCCCTAGCGGACGATGAGAATTGGGACATTTGACCGTTCCAGGGTCTTCATGGGTTTACTGCCGAAAAACAGTTTCTTCAATGGATTACGGCCAGAAGCACCCATAACGATGATGTGATCGTCCCCAGCAAATTCAACAAAGGTGGTTACCGGATCGCCTGTGATAAAGAATTGTTCAACCTTGAGATTTTCGGATTCGAGATAGCTCAGCGCATTTTCGGCGGCGCCCCGATAACCCGATCCAAAGCGTTTGGTTTTTGAGACTGTAAGCGTTCTGATGGGATAGCCCATGCGCTTGGCGATAGAGGCCCCCATGCGTACAGAACGTCTGGTCGCTTCTGAGTCATCCACCAGCAACAGCACTGTATACTGCCGCTGGAGATCCAGGCTCTGAACGACCAGAACAGACGTGGGCAGGAACTGGATGAGATCATGGGCCATCTTGCGGCTGCTCTGCGAACCGCCGATAATGGCCAACTCATACTCACCGCTCAGAAGCTCCGACCTTAACTCCTCGATGATCTCCCCTTCACGCAGGATGAGATCAATCCTGCATTCCGAACCGGCAGGCAGGATCATGCGATAGCGGCCATCTTCCTCGACGATGTTCTCTGGATTGAAGGCAGCCTGTTTCAGGCCTCCCTCCTCGGGACAGATCTGTTTCAATTCAGTAAAGGCCCACTCCAGGACATCAACACCGGGATGTTGGATGTTCCACTGTGCCAAATTGTCCCGGGCCAGGTTCACGCTGGTACTGAACATTTCCTTGGACTTCTCACCAACGTAGACAACGCCAAGACCAGCTTCAAATGTCTGCGCGATCTGGGCACCCAGGTGGAGGGTTCCTCCGGAGTATTCCTTGCTGCCCACAGCCAATAAGAATTTCATGTGTTCCTCGAGTCCTAGTTTCCAACGTGAATTATCGGCCACCAGATCATTGCGAGTGCCAGCAGAACGAGGATGGACATGATGCCCATTTTCCACCCGGCCTTTAAGAAATCCGAAGCCTTCACCAATCCGCTGGAGTAGATAATGGTACATGCGGGTGCAGCCACTGCCGTGAAATAGCCGAATGCGGATGCGATGGCAGTCGCAAATCCCAACAGCACCGGATCACCGCCCAGGTTCAATACGATGGGACCAACGACGGCCACGGTTGCGCTGCTGCTGAGCAGATTGGACATCCCACCGGTAAGCAGGACAGCTACGCTGCCTTGCAGGATGGCCAGATTACCAATGACCAATTGCAGCGTATCCACGACACTGGCAGCCAGCCAGGCAGCAGCCCCGGTGGTCTTCATCTGGATCCCGATGGAAATGGCTGCACCGAACAAAAGGATCACGCCCCAATTTGTGTTGCGATTCAACTCATTCCATTCCACCAGATCAAAGGCCAGATACAGGAAGACGCCCATGAGAGCGATCATGCCCAACCCGATGCTTTCACTGAGGAAGATCCAGCCCAGAAAGATCGTGATGAACAGAATGATGGCAGTTATCTCCTTCCCGCTGATCCGACCCGCCTTTGCCACGTCAATGACCAGTTTGCGAACAGCTGAATCCAGAACCTTCTGTTCGGGTTTGAAGGTCCACAGCAGGATCACCACGGTGAGTGGTATCTCTATCAATACCATGGGATAGACATATTTCATCCAGGTGAGATAATTGATCCCGCTGACACCGAATTCATTCCAGTAGTTGATCATGATGGCATTGCGCCCACCGCCGGAAGGGGTACCGATTGAACCGATGGTTGCACCATAGGCGATAGAGAAAAGCAGAACCGCAGCAAGTCCGGCGATCTTGCGTGGATCCTTGCTGCTGTACCTCACCAGGGTAAGCCCAACCGGCATCAGCATAGCTGTTACCGTATGTTCGCCGATGAACGAGGACAACAGCGCTGCAATGAGGGTGAAGCCGGCAACAATACGCCATGTGGAGTTACCGGTGACACGAATGATACCCAGTGCCAGACGCTTGTCCAGCCCCTGGTTCACGATGGCCACAGCCAGCATGAGCGAGCCCATAATGAAGAATACGGCATCATTCATGAAAGCTGCCGCAACGTTATTTGCTGTACTGATACCAAAAACCACCTGCATGAAGATGATCAGCATGGCCACCGCGGGAAGTGGCAACGGTTCGGTGATGATCAGGATCAAGGCAATGATCAGGATCGTGATGGTGTTGAATCCGGCTTCACTTATTCCCTGGGGCTGCGGAACAAGCCAGAACAAGACGATCCCCACCAGAATAGCTATAAGAAACCATCGTTTCTGGCGTATCCAGAAGAGGACGCTCAGCGATAGATCTGACAGAGGGGTTCTCACTGCGAATAGTTTACCATCATGCCCTGTATTCTCCACTTCAAATCTCCCGGTAATGTCATCTTTACCCGATGAGGAATTGATTTAGAGAAGGCTGGAATTATTTTGGGACCGTGAGTATCTCATTTACGATCGCCCCCAATTTCTTACCCTCATATATAGATTTTTAGGAGACACTATGGCAGCCAAGGATTCCTTCAACAGCTACACGACATTAACCCTTGATACCGGATCGTATCGCTTCTATTCGCTGGCCTCACTTCCCAACCAGGCCAGGATCACGAAATTGCCTATCTCCATTAAGATCCTTCTGGAGAATATGCTTCGAAACGAGGATGGCATCACGGTGAGGCGAGATGATATCGATGCCCTGATCAACTGGGATGCCGGCGCAACTCCCGGTCACGAGATCCAGTTCCGCCCCAGCCGTGTATTGCTGCAGGATTTCACCGGCGTACCGGCCGTAGTGGATCTGGCGGTCATGCGTGATTCGATCAAGGAGCTGGGGGGTGATCCCGAGAAGATCAATCCACTGCAGCCTGCAGACCTTGTCATCGACCACTCTGTTCAGGTTGATCACTTCGGCTCCGCTGCTGCCTTCACGCAGAACGCTGAGATCGAAATGGAACGTAATCGGGAACGCTATGCTTTTTTGCGGTGGGGACAGACAGCATTCAAGAACTTCCGCGTCGTACCGCCGGACACAGGTATTATACACCAGGTAAACCTTGAATATCTCGCTCAGGTGGTCTTTCAGAAGCAGGAGGATGGTACCAGCCTGGTCTATCCTGATTCCCTGGTGGGAACAGATTCCCACACGACCATGGTAAATGGTCTGGGTGTCATGGGCTGGGGCGTTGGCGGTATCGAGGCCGAAGCAGCTATGCTGGGGCAACCCATTTCAATGCTGATCCCGCAGGTCATCGGGTTCAAACTCACCGGTGAACTGGCGGAAGGCTGCACTGCAACGGATCTCGTACTCACTGTGGTGGAGATGCTGAGGGAGAAGGGGGTCGTTGGCAAGTTCGTCGAGTTCCATGGTGATGGGATCAACACTCTGAGTCTCGAAGATCAGGCCACCATCGCCAACATGGCTCCTGAATATGGTGCCACGATGGGATTCTTTCCGGTCAACCAGGCGACACTCGATTATCTGAAATTCTCCGGTCGCGACACGGAGCAGGTCGCTCTGGTGGAGGCATATACCAGAGCTCAGGGCATGTTCTATTCACCGAACACCAGTGAAGCGATCTTCAGTGACACTCTGGAGCTGGATCTGGCCAGCATCGTACCCTCCATCGCCGGACCAAAGCGGCCCCAGGATCGTATCGAGCTTACACACTCAAAATCTGCCTGGGAAATGACAAGAGAGGATCTAGGCGCTGGCAGCCAGGGTGAGGTCAGCATCGAACTTGAGGCCGGACCGGCCGTGCTCAAAGATGGCGCTGTCGTGATTGCCGCCATCACCTCCTGCACCAACACCTCCAATCCAAGTGTTCTCATCGCTGCCGGCCTGGTAGCCAAAAAGGCAGTGGCACGTGGTCTGGATATTAAGCCCTGGGTCAAACCCAGTCTGGCACCGGGTTCGAAGGTCGTGACTGCTTACCTGGAGGCCGCAGGTCTGACTGAATATCTGGACGCTCTGAAGTTCAACCTGGTAGGCTATGGCTGTACAACCTGTATCGGCAACAGCGGTCCTCTGCCGGAAGCCGTAGCGCGAGGTGTGGAAGCCGGGGATCTGGTGGTCACCTCAGTGCTGTCAGGGAACCGTAACTTTGAAGGTCGTGTCAATCCGCATGTAAAAGCCAACTATCTGGCTTCACCACCGCTGGTGGTGGCTTACGCCCTGGCCGGGACCATGGACATTGACCTTCACAATGATGCCCTGGGTAGGGATCCGGAAGGCAGGGAGGTTTTCCTGAAGGATATCTGGCCGACAAATGCAGAGATCCGGGAAGCCGTTTCACTCGCCGTTCGCCCTGAACAGTTCAAGAGCAAGTACGCCGATGTTTTCAGCGGTGATCAGAATTGGCAGCAGCTGTCCGCTCCTACAGGCAAGACTTTCGCCTGGGACGCAGGATCAACCTATATCCGCAAACCGAGCTTTTTCGAAGATATGACACGCGAACCTGGTGCATTACAGGACATCGAGAATGCCCGGCTCCTGGCCCTGCTTGGTGATTCGGTGACCACGGATCATATCTCCCCGGCAAGCTCGTTTAAATACGATACACCCGCCGGTGAATATCTTACCAGTCATGGCGTGGAGCCTGCTGATTTCAATTCATATGGCTCTCGCCGTGGAAATCATGAAGTCATGATGCGGGGCACATTCGCCAACATACGCTTGAGAAACAGGCTGGCGCCGGGTACCGAAGGCGGATTTACCCGGAAATTACCAGGAACCGAGATCACAACCATCTATGCAGCAGCTGAAGTCTATAAAGCGGAAAACCAGGCTCTTATCGTGATTGCCGGCAAGGAATATGGTACTGGTTCATCCAGGGACTGGGCTGCCAAAGGGACCTATCTGCTGGGTGTGAAAGCCGTTATCGCCGAAAGTTTTGAACGGATCCATCGAAGTAACCTTATTGGAATGGGGGTTCTGCCGCTGCAATTCAAGGCCGGTGAAGGCCAGGAGGGCCTGGGGATCACCGGGGAAGAACGATTCAGCATCACCGGCATTGTTAACGATCTCGTTCCAGGTAAACTGCTAACCGTCACCGCTGTCGACGATTCCGGCAGGGAGCGATCATTCGAGGTAGTGACCCGCATCGATACGCCCAACGAGCTGGAGTATTATCGTCATGGTGGGATTCTGCAGTATGTCATGCGATCCCTCTTGGATTAGCCTCATTTATCCTCACACTGAGGCATAAACGGTAATCTGGGGATTTGATCTCGAGTTCCAAAATGGAGAGCTTATGAAAACCGAGAAGAAAGATATTAATCCAATATGTCCACACTGTGAGGTCAGGGTAGAGAAATTGGTGATCATCCGGGGGGGCTGGTTTGCTGACCACCAGGTTTATTGCTGTCCGGAATGTGAGAAAATTGTGGGTGTAAGCTTCACTTTACCATAACAGGTTTGCACTACTCGATTTAAATGGCCGAGATGCTTTGTTCTGCATGGTATCGCGGTGTCATCCTGGGAACCATAAAAACAGTCGATGCATCTAGAACTAGTAGAAAAGCCGTATTCATTACCATTTATCGCCAAAATCGTCCGCTTGGCTAAAAACTCGCCAGAGGGCTTCTTCCGGCCTTAGATTAGTCCCCGGCAGATGTTAAGTATGTTTTGGATGGAGAAATTTTGAGTACACGCGACCTTTTCAGTCGTCTGAATCTGTTCTGGATCCTCCAGTTCTCAGGTTGGACGCTATATAGTATCCTGTATTACGGCCTTGAGTATGGTCTACCCGGGAAAAGCCTCGATGCCAAGAACACCATTGGCTTCTTTATCACCTATGTTATCGGTTTTCTAGTCAGTATCCTGCTGAGGGAGATCTACATGCGGGTGTTTGCCCGCACCAAGAATCTCGGTCATATCGTTGCCACGGTGGCCATCAGCGCTGTGCTGGGTTCCATTCTGTGGATCATGGTGGATCGTCTGGTCAGCACTCCACTGTGGGGTTGGCAGCAATTCTGGAAATGGATGCGGGAACCCTTCTTCTGGCAATTGCGCATGTGGTGGTTCAACACCTTCATGCTTATCACCTGGAGTTCACTTTATTTCTTCATCAAATTCTGGGACGAGTGGAGTGTCGAGCGCGACCGCAGTGAAAAGGCCCAGCTCTTGGCCCAGAGTGCCCAGCTGCAGATGCTCCGCTACCAACTCAATCCCCATTTCCTGTTCAACTCCCTGAATTCCATCCGTGCTCTGGTGGAGGAAGACCGCGGCAAAGCCCGTGACATGATCACTGAGCTGGCTGAGCTGTTGCGCTATTCCCTTACCAGTCAGAAAAACGGTGATGTGCCTCTCAGTACGGAGCTTGAAGCAATCCAGCACTATTTCGCTATTGAGGAGAAGCGCTTCGAGGACAACCTCAAGGTCGAATACGCTATTGATCCCCTGGCCGAAGATTTTCCGGTTCCCAGTTTTCTCCTGCATCCACTTGTGGAGAATGCGGTCAAATACGGCATGCACACCAGTTCCATGCCGCTGAGGATCTCCATCACAGCTGAAGTCAGCGAAGAAGATCTCACTGTCAGGGTGGTAAACAGCGGTACATGGGTCAAACCTGAACGGCGTTCCCCGGATACCCGGACAGGTACCGGTACCGGTTTACGCAATATCCAGCAACGTCTGGAGAATGCCTTTGCCGGGAAGTACCATTTTGAGACGACGGAAACCGCCCGGGGCGTCGAGGCCCTGATCCGGATCAAAAGGGACCTGCCATGAGCAGCTGGCGAGCCCTGATCGTGGATGATGAACGTCTGGCGCGTCAGGATCTGAATAAACTTCTCGATGAATTCGATGAGGTGGAGGTTCTTGGCGAAGCTTCCGACGGGCAGGAAGCGTTGGCAAAGATCCAGGATCTATCACCGGACCTGGTGTTTCTGGATATTCAGATGCCGGGGATGTCGGGATTCGATCTCCTGGAGAAGATTGACAGCAGTATCAAAGTCATCTTTGTCACCGCTTTTGATGAATATGCCATTCGTGCTTTCGAGGTAAACGCCCTGGATTACCTGCTGAAACCTATCAGTAACAAACGGTTGGCTGAATCCATAAGCCGGCTTGAGATCGAGCAGGCCGAGGCGGAGGTTGACGATCAACGGCCCCTGAAACACCGGGATCGTTTGCTGATCCGGCTTGACAATCACCTGCGTTTCCTGAAGATCGATGATGTCACCTGTATAGAATCTGCAGGTGATTATTCCGAGGTGCATACCAGCGATGGCGTCAAACACCTCGTTTACAAACCAATGAATGAGTGGGAGCGGCGTTTACCGGATGACACCTTTTGCCGTATTCATCGTTCTACAATAGTAAATCTTGATGCCCTGGACCGTTTGGAGGAGTGGTTCAACCATTCTTACAGGGTGTATATATGTGGGATTGAAAAGCCCTTCGTGATGAGCCGTCGCTACGCAGCCAAGCTCAAGAAGAAAATGAGCTGATCCAGATCAGTTGATCCCGCTATCATTCAAGTGCGGGCCATAATCCATATCCATACCCTGAATATGACTCAGCACCCAGCGCTGCAGCATGTAGTCGACCAGACGCATGGTAACATCCTGCTCTCCTGAATCGATCTGCAGCTTAAGGTTCTGGATCTCATCCAGCAGGTCATCATGACGGGCCTTGTGTTCGGTGAGTCCGGCATAGCCATGTTTTTCCATCAGCGCCTCCTCGGCGGCAAAATGGAATCGTGTGTAGTCCACCAACTCGGCCACCAATTGCGTAATGGTCAGCCGGTCACGATTGTCGGCGATAGCGGTATGTAGACCGTTGATGAGATCAAAGAGCTTCTTGTGGTGTTCATCGAACTCGACCACACCAACCCTGTATCGATCATTCCATTCTATATATGCCACTTCGAAGTCCTCCCAGATTTGTTGGTAACAGGATCATGCAGTGGCGGATCCGGAACATCATCCCGGTATGAACCCGACCATTAGATAAGACCTTCCTGTTAAGAATAAAAGTGCTTCAAGCACAATGGCGATTAAAATATGGCGCTTATTGGGATCTTAAGGAGTTAGAAATGACAGTTCAGGTCTTTATCACCGGGGGGACCTTTGACAAAGAATACAATGAGTTGAATGGCGAGCTTTTCTTTCAGGATTCGCACCTGCCTAAAATGCTTCGCCGTGGTCGATCATTGGCTGATACGAACGTACGTACCATCATGATGACTGATAGTCTGGAGATGTCTGAAGCTGATCGCGAGATCATTCTTTCGAATTGCCGCCGATGTGCCACTGATCGCATCCTCATCACCCATGGTACTGATACCATGGTGGATACTGCCAGATATCTGGCCGAGCACCTGGATGATAAGACCGTGGTGCTGACCGGTGCGATGGTGCCTTACGTTTTCGGGAGCTCGGATGGCCTGTTCAATCTCGGGGCCGCCCTGGCTTTCGCCCAGACTTTGGCCCCTGGGATTTATATCGCTATGAACGGCCGCTACTTTCAACATGACAATGTCCGCAAGAATCGTGAGAAGGGTATATTTGAAACTTTCAAATGAGGAGGTACCCATGCCTGCTTTTCATCAAATAAGAATGTCACCACGAAGGATCACGTTAACCATTCTGCTCCTGTTGCTGATTTTGATCCTTGTGGGCTGTCTGCCTGCCAGCGGCCGCTATCACGATCTGAAACCTGCTGGTTTCTTCAGTGGGATCTGGCATGGCTGGCTGGCGCCACTCTCCCTCATTCTCCAACTGTTCAATGCAAATGTCCGGATCTATGAGGCCTACAATACCGGATGGTGGTATGATTTCGGCTTCTACATTGCCATTATCAGCGGGTTCGGAGGCCTTTCCCTGGTAAGGAAAAATCGAGATAACTGACCGGTCCGACGCAATCTCTGGCCGCGATGATTCTCTAGCTTACAGGATTATCCATGAAGATTGAATTGAAGAACCTGACCTGTGTCGGGCCCAGCCCTCATTCCGCTTTTCGCGGAATTCCTTTTCAGCCGTCAAGTGATGCCGCAGGACTCCTGCCCCGGCCCGTCCTGGCCTTGCAAACCGAAGACTGCATCAAGATCATTGGAAACATAGAGCAGTTCGAGGCCTGTAATGAAAAGAGCATTCCAGCCTATGTGCTTACCCAGGCTGATAGTCTGGATATGGTACGGGCCTGCATTTCCTTTTACGAGCCTTTGCATCTCGTGGATAAGGCCTTGCTTATGGCTGCTTGCCAGGAACTTGGATTCCCGGAACAACGTCGCCTGGCTGAGATTCTGCCCCTTCTGGGATTACCTGAGCGTCGATCAACCCTTGATGAACTGGGTTTCATCGCACGTATGCCTGATCCCCTGAAGGATTTCATCATAGAAAAGGACCTGAGCCTGAAGCGGATTCGATCTATACAACGTGCCGAGTCCATACTCGATTGGGCAGTAGAACTGCTAATGCAAGCCAAGCCCGGTGTGAACGTTTTCCTGGAGATCCTTCAGCATCTCTGGGAGATCCATAAACGTGATGACAAGCCTCTGGCTCATGTACTTGACAAGCTGGGCCTGCATGATCTGGAAGCACTGCGATTTGATGAGGACAGATCTGTGCTTGAGTTTTTGAGGACTACTCTGCGCACCGAACGCTTCCCCTTGCTCTCTGAGGCAAACGCTGGTCTTAAGGCTGTAGTGACAGCCCTTAACCCTCCATTGAAGATCGATCTGACCTGGGATCCATCTTTTGAGGAACAGGGCCTGATCCTTCGTTGTAAGCTAAGGCATGCAGATGATGCCAGAGAACTTGCAGGCTATTTACAGCAGAACGTTTTTGTTCAGTTGTTTGAATCAGTTTAACCGGTCCCGGTCAGCATGAAGGAACCCCGCATCACCAGGATCCTGATCGACAGGAAGGTCGCCGACACTGATTTGCCCAAGCGTTATCAGGACAACAATCCTGCTGCGGCTGTTGAAATGGTTGAAGTGAACGACCAGCTCAAGGATGAGCTCTTCAATCAGCCACTGACCAGGGGCAAGCGTGAGATCCTGCTCACCGAGAAACAGGGCCATGTGGTCAAGCAATGCCCCGGAACGGATCGCCAGTACCGATGCTGTAACTACCATGTCATCAATCAGACCTCCAACTGTCCCATCGACTGTACCTACTGCATTCTGCAATTCTATCTGAACAATCCCGTGACCACGGTTTACGCCAACAGCGAGAAGCTTTTTAACGAAGTCGGCGGGAAGATTGCTACTCAGCCTGATCGCTTCTTCCGTATAGGAACCGGAGAGCTTTCTGACAGTCTTGCCTTCGATGAATCATCAGGCTTTTCGGCGGATATCGTGCTCAAGTTTTCCGAACTCCCCAATGTACTTCTGGAATTGAAGACCAAATCCGATCGTATTGATAATCTGCTGCATCTGGATCATAAGGGCCATACTGTCGTTTCGTGGTCTGTTAATCCCCAGACTATCATTGATGAGGAGGAACATAAGGCCGCTTCTCTCTCAGAGCGCCTCCAGGCAATGGCGAAGGTGCAAGCTGCGGGATATAAGATCGGTCTGCACTTTGATCCACTTCTGCATCATCCGGAATGGGAGAGCAATTACGAGAATCTGATCAAACAGCTGTTCTCCGTCCTGGATTCGTCCAATATCACCTGGATCTCCATTGGTTCTCTGCGTTTCCCCCCGGAGATGAAGGAGAAAGTGCTGGAGAAATTTCCAAGATCCCGGATCATGTTCGCTGAGCTTATACGCGGAATGGATGGCAAGATGCGCTATCCCAAACCCTTGCGTCTGGAGATGTACCGGAAGGTCTATTCATGGCTTCACCAACATGGATCAGAGGACCTGTTTATCTATTTTTGCATGGAATCCGCCGAGATCTGGGAACGTGTCATGGGCTGGAGCCCTGAAAGCAACGAGCATCTGGACTTTCTGTTCGCTGAAAGCCTCTACCGCAGATTTAACGGTTTGATGGTAAAAGCACCGGAACGTAAGATCTATGAGGAGGGGATCCCCCTGCATCACGAGAGAGAAGAAATTCCAGGTCTATAGACTCCCTTTCGCCTACACTTCTCAAACACTTATAATCCTGATTACTGTTGTTCAACATATCTCCGGCATATAATATGACAATATTAATCCCGAATCGTCCTGTCGTCCAGCGCGGCAGGTGAATCTTGATGAGCACAAAAGGAGTTAGTCATGAATAGTTACCTGATATTGCACAACGGCTTTGCGATGCCCACACCTGAGGAAATGGGTGCATGGAGCAAATGGTTTGAGTCCATTGCGGATAGGCAGATTGACCGGGGAGGGCTTCGCGGCGGTCGCGAGATCTCAGGGTCTGGCACCAGGGAACTACCTTTCGGGAATGACTCTATTACCGGCTATACCATCATCAAGGCTGAAAGTCTGGATGAAGCCGTTAAACTGGCCCAGGAATGTCCTGTCGTCGCCAGTACCGCAGTCTACGAGATCCAGAGTCATTAGATCGTCGCCTTTGTATAGAATCTTCCGGGATTTCCTGCTGGCCAATCCTTAGATATACTGTCTGCACCTTGCTATATTTAGTTATCTCTACTGTAAGGGCCTTGACTCTATACCAGTTCACTGTTCGCAAATAATCCTTGTGTCGTTGGTGTTATGGTGTTACAGTTATGTAGAACACGTGCTTGCCCTACCGTCGCTTGATCACAATCTTGTAGTCGCAGGTGAATACATGAACCACGGGAGTTGATATGACAGAAACTCTGCATGGAACACCACCCAAGAGAGCCGCTCTTTCCTTCCTGAAGATCGGGTTCTGATCAGAAACCCTGATCAACGTGCTTGATCGTGCTTTTGATACACCGTTGGAAGAGGAAGAACATGCTACCATGCCCTTTGCCGGTGGCATCAAACAACATGGCTATCAGTGCGGGATGCTCTGGGGTGCCGTCCTAGCAGCGGGTGCCCAGGCACACAGACTCTACGGCTCGGGCCCTGAAGCTCAAACGCGAGCAATGAATGCAGCCAATAAACTGGTTGAGACCTTTCGTAAAGACAAAGACGAGATCAACTGCTACGAGATCACCGAGATCGACAAAGATTCTTCCGGGATGCAGATGATCACCTATTTCCTGCTGAAAGGCGGTACCATCGGGTGCATGAAGATGGCCGGCAGATTTGCGCCGGCAGCGTTTGAGGACATCAAGGAGTCGATCTCAGCTGAGGTGCAGGAAGCTCCTGCGGTTCCGGTGAGCTGTGCTGCTCTTCTGGCCGACAAGATGGGAGCCAGTGACCGTCACGGCGTGATGGCGTCAGGGCTTGCAGGTGGCATGGGATTATGTGGAGGGGGCTGCGGTGCCCTGGGTACTGCCCTGTGGCTCATGGGAATGGAGCTTCAGAAGGATCCTGAGGTCAAAAACCTCTGGGATGACAAGACCTTCACTCCAAAGTTCAATGAGCTCGTTGAACGCTTCCTGGAGAGCTCCGACTATGAATTCGAGTGCGATAAGATCGTCGGAAGGAAATTCGAAGACATCGAGGATCATGCTGAATTCATCAAACAGGGTGGCTGTTCCGGGATCATCGAAACATTAGCTGCCTTGGGGACTGCTTAAGGATTCCCATGTTTCCCGAACTATCCAAGTTGAGATCTTCTCTGATTTGCGCCCCGCGAAAACTTCGTCCTCCTGCGCTTTCATTCGATTTACCCGGGAAAGTTAATTGAAAGCCATTGTGCATTCACGTTACGGTCCACCCGAGAATCTACAACTACGCGAAGTAGCCAAACCTGTTCCCGGTGATTCCCAGGTCCTGGTCCGGGTTCATGCCTCCAGTATTAATGCAGCAGATTATCTCATGCTCAGGGGCTTGATCCCTCGTGGACTGGGTATGGGTGTGGTCAGACCAAAGGACAAGATCCTTGGTGCCGATATTGCCGGTGTTGTAGAATCCGTTGGCAAGAATGTCTTGGAGCTCAAACCGGGAGATGAGGTTTTTGGCGATCTCGCCGACTATGGCTATGGGGGTTATGCCGAATACGTCTGCGCCGATGAATCCCTGCTTGTTCTAAAGCCGCCCAGCATCTCATTCGAGGTCGCAGCAGCGGTGCCTCTGGCTGCTGTAACCGCCTGGCGGGCCCTCCATGAAAAAGCCCGGGTCCAGCAGGGTCAAAAGGTTGCCGTAAATGGTGCTTCTGGTGGTGTTGGCAGCTTTACCGTGATGTTGGCGAGTATTGTCGGGGCTGAGGTTACCGCTGTATGCAGTACCCGGAATCAGGAGATGATCAGGCAAATCGGTGCGGCGCAGGTCATTGATTACAGCCAAACGGATTTTACTGCAGAAGACGAAAGCTACGATATTATCGTGGCGGCTAACGGATATCATCCCCTTGAGCATTATCGGCGTGTTCTGGCTCCTGCTGGCACCTACATCGTGACTGGAGGTAAATGGCGGCAGCTAATTCAGGTTATGAGAAAGGGACGATCTCTTTCCAGGCGGGGAGACCAGACCTTCACGAGTGTGTCTTCCAAACCGGACAAGCAGATACTTCAGTCTATCAGCGGATTGCTGCAACAGGGAAGGCTTATACCTCTAATTGATAAAGTCTTTCCTCTCTCGGAAACTGCTGACGCTTTCAGGTATGTCCTTGATGAGCATCCCCAGGGGAAAGTTATCATTCGGATTGCTGATTGAAGACATGGGACCTTGTCGGTGATGATATAGAACCGGAATCCATGCTTATCACATCAATCCGCTTTCAGCCACAAGAAACAAAAAGGGAGTACGCTGGCTCCCTTTTATATTGCTAGCCCTTTAATCGGAAATGAATGGGAATTGTCATCCTGACCCGCACCGGCTTACCCATCTGGGTAGCAGGCTTGAACCGTGTCATGGTCAACGCCTTAAGAGCCGCCTCATCGAGACCCGTACGCGGAACACCTTTGACGACAACCGGGTCGATGATACGACCGTCCACATCGACGATGGCCTCAATGAAGACGATCCCCTGTATTCCAGCCTCACGGGCGATCTCCGGATAGTTGACGTTCCCTGCGAGGACCAACCAACCTCCAACGGGTTCCGGGTACTCCGATACGTCAATATCGGATAGACTATAGGTGGGAAGTTTTGGTGCTTCCGGTGGAACCAGGAGGTCCCATTTTGCAAGTTCGAGTGATATCTCTGCTGGTAGCTCGAGATCTGGATCGACTTCCTCGCTTTCCACCGGAATGGATGGTCGCAGGGGTTCTGCCATTGGTGGAAGCTGTCGGGTTGGTGGAATATGCAGGGTCTGCAGGGGTGTTGTCGGGACTGTCTCTGGAACATAACTGCTTGTTTTAAACTCCGGAACTGCATAGAAGATGGAAATGGCGAGAACCATGGTGATCATCATTCCCAACTCGAGGTATTTACGTTCGCGAGCCTTGATAGAGGCCCAGGGATATTGTGCTAACATATCGCACCTCCTTCATCAACGGATTTAACTCAGCAGTTGTTCTGGATTCAATCCTCCTTTCCTCGAACAGCAGGTCGATAACGTCATTGGATCGGCCTCATTCCGAATCTACAGTCGGAATCTGTTTTACACAAGCAAATGTTCTACTGCAATAGAACATGCGTTACAGCGCACATCTTATCGCTCACCGCAATATCCACGGCTGAATACTCGGGAGAACCGAGGCAAAGAAAAACGCCCCCTGGACAGGGGGCGTTCAACTTGGTTGCTTCTGTTTCTAATTATTCTTCAGACGGAAAACAACAGGAACGGAGATCCAGACAGTGACAGGTTTGTCACGCTGGTAGGCCGGTTTCCATTTGGTGGCCTTGATGGCGTCCATGGCGGCCTCATCAAGACCCGTCTTTGGTATACCCTTCAGGATCTTGGTATCCTTTACGGTACCATCTTTGCCGATGCGGGCCTGAACAATAACGGTACCTTCGATTCCTGCTTCACGGGCGATCTCCGGGTAGACCACGTTCTTCTGGATCTCGGCGTAACCACCTGCCGGCTCCGGTGGTTCATCATAGGCAATGAACCGTACGGAACTCTCTGGGGGAGGAGGTGGTTCATCAAGGATCTCAAAATCCTCGAGATCCGTTTCCTCGATGGTCACGTCATCGTCAATATCCTCATCCTCCGACTCGATAGGAACGGAGGGACGGGTTGGTGGTGGCGGTTTTTCGAACTGCTGTGTTTCCGGTGGGATATCGATGCTCTCTGTGGGTGGCACATATTCCGCCTGTTTGATCTCCTCGACCTCGAACTTCGGGAAAGCATACATGCCCAGGGTGAATATCAGCAACGTGATCATTGCCGACATCTCGAGGTACTTTCGATATCTCAGCTTGACTGAGGCATGTGGATATTGCTGTTGTATCATAAGCGCTATCCCCTTGGTTTGGCTGAATAATTCAGCTTCAAGGCTGTTGCTTCCCGCAATTCCTGGTGGATATCAGTGATAACGTGCATATCTGTCTGACGGTCAGCTTTAAGGGAAACTGTAAGTGCCAGATCTGCTGCGACCTTATCATACATAATGGTCCGAATCTGTCCCATGTCGATGATCTGATCATCGATTGAGATCGTTCCATCCTGGGTTGCCCAGATATGTGAGACGTGCTTCTTCCCCTCCAGCTTGGCGATCTTCTTGGCCTCTGGTAGAATAAGTTTCAACCCCTGGAATTCTCGCAGGACTGTCACGACCATGAAAAAGATGAGCAACATGAAAATGATATCCGGCAGCGAAGAAGTGGGGATTCCGCCCTCGTGTTTGGTTTTACGCTGAAGTCTCATGGCTACTCCTCCGGCTCAGCGATGGAGATACGCGTTGCGTTCGCCCGCTTCAGCTGGTCGATCACCTCGACATACACCTGATATTTCGTGCGACTGTCAGTCTTCACGGAGAAGATCATCTTCTCATTCTCAGCCAGCTTGCTGGTGGCAATCTGTCGTAGCTCGCGGACATCGACGATCTGAAAGTCGTCTCTGCTGCCCACAGCAACTTTCCCGGAAGCATTCACCGATATATTGGTGATGTTCTTTGTGCTGACCTCTGTCTGTTCACCCTTCGCAGGCAGGACCATACCCAAGCCCTTGTCCATGTCAATGGTGGTGGTGACCAGGAAAAACACCAGCAGCATGAAGACGATGTCGGGCAGTGAGGCCGTTGGGATCTCACCGCCGGATCTGTTTCGTTTTTTCTGAACCAACATGGTTTACTACCCTTGTTAGTTAAACTTTACTCGCTTGCTGCGGGTTCCATTTCCTCCAGAGTATCAATAAGATCAATAGAGGTTTCTTCCATCTGCACGATCAGGCGATCGATGATCCAAGTAAAGAGATTCTGGAAGAACTGTATGACCATAGCCACGATGAGACCAAAGAGGGTAGTCAAAAGGGCCTGGGAGATACCGTCTGCAACCAGGGCTGGCTGGATATCGTTTGCCTTGGCGATGGCGTCAAAGGCCTTCACCATACCAGCAACCGTGCCGGTAAACCCGAGCATGGGCGCCAGGGTAACAGCAGTGGACAACCAGACCATGTTTTTCTCGAGAAAGGACATCTCGATAGAGCCAGCACTTTCAATGGCTTTTTCGACAGCCACTGTGCCGCGATCGGCACGGGAAAGACCAGCGAGATAGATCTGAGCGATTGAACCTTCCGTGTTGCGGCAAACCTCGATCGCTGGATTGACCCCCTGCTCTTTTAAAGTAACATCGATTTTGGACAGAAATGACCCGGTTTGGATAGAAGTCTTCACGAGGCTGAAAAAACGCTCGAGGACGAACACCAGACCAAAGATGAACACTGCCAGGATCGGCCACATGAAGGGGCCGCCTTTCAGAAACCAAGCAACCATTAAGGTAATCCTCCTAACTAAAACAGATTGTTATAATGCTGTACATTAGCGCGTCAATCATAGGGACATACCGTTCGAAAGTCAACGACTTTCCCCCCGGGTAAACCATTAATTCCCCTTGATCAAACCTAGAAATAGCCTGCATTACGGGCTATTTTGCCCGCTTCTTCAAAATAGCTCCGCGACTCCTGAATCTGGTTGTCGATCTGGATGCGGATCTGATACTCTTCATTTCGACCCCACAGCTTGCCGGCGAGCTCACTTTTCAGATATGTATGGACCACGTCCTCATCGGCGCGCAGTGAGTCAGCATTTACTTCGATGTCCAGGGCCAGCATCTGATCGTATACACCGTTCATGAAGTCGTCATCGAATTTGAAGCTCTCCAGAAAATCGGGCCAGTCTTCAGCTAATTCCAGATGATCTGTGGCGTAGTCCGACGCGATCTTAAAAAAGAACCTGAAATCTTCGCGTCTTACGCGGGCGAGGTCGGCACTGATGGTACCGGGAACCCCCAGCTCATAATCCGGTGTTATCCCGCCACCGCCATATACAGTACGGCCCTGTTTGGTTAGGTATGTCGGCAGGG
The DNA here is from genome assembly GCA_964454335.1 of uncultured Lentisphaeria bacterium. GTDB lineage: Bacteria > Fidelibacterota > UBA8477 > UBA8477 > JABMPR01 > CAYVVT01. The sequence continues at coordinate 204,574 of CAYVVT010000004.1, forward strand.
TTGCCAGATCAACGCTGTCAATAAGACCGTAGTCTTCATCATAAAGCTCTGAATAATAATCCTGACTGTTGCCATTCTCGTATGGCCGCTGGATCAGTCTGCCACTAGGTGTGTAGTAGCGTGCCACAGTTACCCGCAGTGCAGATCCATCCCGCAAGGGGTATTGCCGCTGCACCAGTCCTTTACCGAAACTTGTCTCCCCCACTACAAGTCCACGATCAAGATCCTGGACTGCTCCGGCGAGGATCTCACTTGCACTGGCTGATCCACGGTTAATCACCACCAGGATCGGCATATCAAAGAACTTGGCTTTGTTCTTACTTAAGATCTCCTCGTTGGCATTTTTCAGACGTCCCTTGGTAGAGACAATGATCTCGCCGCCGGGCACCATGCTGTCCACCATTTTGACAACTTCATCCATATACCCGCCACTGTTGTTGCGCAAATCGATGATCAATCGCTGCATGTCCTGGGCCTGAAGTTCATTCACGGCAGAACTGAATTCATCAGATGTCGTGGCTGAGAAGCGGTTGATAAGGATATATCCGGTGCCATCCGGCATGACAAACTTTGCCAACACACTGTAGATCGGGATTTCATCACGAATAATGGTCACTGGAATCAACTCATTGGCACTCGGCCGTTCCACCTCCAGATCAACCCTGGTTCCCTTGGGACCGCGCAAGCGGTCGAAAACCCCGTCACGATCGATACGATACGCTGATTCCCCGTCGATGCTGACAATGCGATCCCCGGGCAGTAAAAGACCATCCGAGGGTGAACCAACGATGGGTGTGATCACTGTGATGTAGTCATCGATGATGTCAAACTCGATTCCGATGCCTTCAAAATTTCCCCGGAAACTTTCATTGATCTGATCGAGTCGGTCGGCTCCGATATAAACTGAATGGGGATCAAGAGCATCTACCAGCCCGGATTGGGCGCCGGCCATAGTCTTGTCCCAATCGACGTCGTCAACATAGTTGTCGTTGATGATCTTGATCATGTCGTTGAAGACCCTCAGTTTGGAATAGAGGTCTCCACCTGAGGCGATGATCAGCTGACCTGGCGGGGTAAGTGAGAACCCACCCACCAGAATGAGCATAATCACCAGTGTTCGTTTTATCGCATTCATTCGAGAATAATCCTGTAATCGAAACTCAAAAAAACATAAAAGCCTGAAAAGATACACCAAAGAGGGGCTCTAAGCCCCCTCTTTTACAAATCGTTACTTCTGTAGTTCCGGGTTTAGAGTAGAACGAAGAGCTGAAAACGGAAAAACAGGGCGCTCAGGGGAACTTCGGGTGAATCGCTGATGGTCTTCTTGTGGTACAATCGCCAACTGCCACGATCAACCGCCTGATAGTTGTATCCAGCGACCACCTTAAAACCCATACTGCGGGAGATATCCATCCGCATACCTAGATAGGGCTGGATCAAAGGTGTCCATGCAGAGACCTCAAAAGCTGTCCGGGTGGAATCACCACCTATGATCGCGTCCCAGCTTTCATTCTCAGGTGAACTGCTTGCCTTAAGGGAGGCCTGGCCGATCCCGAACTGGGATCCTGCCAGGAGATTTGTTTTGGATCGTGCATGGGTGTTGAACTCCGCGGAGATGGCTGCCTGGCTTAGCCTGAACTCCACCATATAATCCACCAACGCAGCATCCTGCGCATGAGCGATATAATCACCGAATCCAGCGTGCATGCCAATAGTCCAGTGGGGCGCGACCTCGCCAAATCCCTCAAAACCTGTGACAATCAACATGTTACCGTTGATCGGCAGATCATTGTCCGCGTCAGCAATGTCGAAATCACCACCGACGATATCTCCTGAAAAGTTGCCCAGTCGGGCGAAGGCAGTTTCGTCCAGGTCAAAGGACATAAGCAAGGTAATTGCAGGACCAATGGCACCACGCAAGGCCACACCACCATCGGCCATCTGCGCCATGAGCGGTATTGTGATCAAGCTGAGTACCACAGGAATGAGTGTGAGTTTTTTCATGCCTCTTCCTCCCCGGACTTAAGCTGCGTGATCTGTCAAGGTATCAATCCGTCCTATAAAAGGAAACCACAATCAGGTCTGTGGTCACTCCACGCCCGCCGTCCAAGTGGGTTTCTGAGGCAATATATGTAGGGTGAATTCCTTACACAAGTCTTTTAAGAATTTACTTTAAGTCGTAGCTCAAATTTCTATTGCATACAGTAGCTTAGCCCTCTAAATTGATTCAAATTAATGATGAGTTTAGCGGCTTCAAACCCCAAATATGCAGGTTTCTATCATGCGTAGACATCCTCCTATCATGAATCGCAATTCCATTCTGCTGGTCTTCACTCTGATGGCATTTCTGCTTTCGGCCCCATCTTCACTGCAGGCAAATGATGTTGCCGGCATACAGGTTCTGATAGCTCTTGGCGATCTCGACCATGATGGCCAACCCGATCTTGCGGGTATTCGCAACCTGGCTGAGAATCGATCTGAGTTGATCTCCTATGAGGTGGATCCCGCTGGTGATCTGGAGATAAACTGGCAATTCCCCCTGCCTGAGAACCTGGTTGGACGATGGATCGACCTGACTGTGGCCGACTTAAACCTGAATGGTCGGCCGGAGATCCTGGCCGTGACCCGGGTAATCTCAGCTTCCGCCAGTAAGTCTGTACCGTGGATGTATGGATTTGAATGGTCCTCAGGAGCATTCCCGGAGATCCCCACATTCCAATGGGGATTGAAAACAGAGACAGGACTCTTTTCACGACCCTCCCAGATCGAATCTGCCGACCTTGACAATGATGGCTTGAGCGAAGTCGTTGTTTCGCTGAGTTCACCACAACCCCGCATTCTCATACTTGAGTTCAGCGGGGAATTATCTGCCCCCAATGTCACCACCGAGTACAGCGCACTGCCTGAACAGATCGCATCGACACCGGCGCCATTCACATTCGCGGTTCACGACGTCAACGGGGATGGCAGCAAGGATGTGGCTGTTTTTCAGAAGCGTGGCAGCACCCTGCATGTGGTGCAGATCTCAGCAAGTGGAGAGGATAGCTATAATACACCGCAACAAGCGGCTCTCCCCCTGCCCAGCGATGCACCGGAGTTGATCAAACCTGCTGCCATAGGTTTTGCCGATCTGGATCAGAGTGGAGCAGTAAAAACTTTTATCGGTACAACAGCGGGAAACGTCTATATGCATGATTTCAATGCAGCCCTTAGCGGTAGTGTTGAACTTGTGGGTACCGCTCTCTGGCAGCGTTTTCCTGGACCTGTGCATGAACTGGATTTTCAGGACCACGATGCTGACGGGCTCAGCGAGGTCTTCCTGCGAGCGGGTGGCAATGCCTTCTACCTTGAACAGGAACGCAGCGGCAGTACCGAATTCGCCAATTTCAATTCTTTGCTCGAGGAAGAGGTCTTCAACGCTGATCTGGTGGTACCCGTGAACGGACATCTGCTGGTAAGCAGCATGAACAACATTTCCCTCCTGCCGACAGCAATGGCACCTGGCCTGGAAGAACCGGAACCGGCCTTCACTGAAGAACTAGCAGCCGAGGAGGCAGAAGATATTACCGTGGAAGAAGTAGATACCACGGAAGCTGAAATTGAGAGTGATGAAAGCGTCGAACCAGTAAAGCCGACCTATCGCAAACCGCGACCAGCGGATGTGATCCTGCATGTTGGCGAGGTCTTTACCCACAACATTCCCCGCCAGGACGAGATGGATCCCGGAATGGCCTCCGTGTCCTTCCGCACCTATCCTGAAGGGATGCGACTGGGCAAAAATTTCACCCTGCGCTGGACACCCCTGGAATCACAGCTCGGCTATCATCAGGTCTCCTACACCTTCGGGCAGGACATCGACACCACCTTCACGGTTTATGTGAACGACATTCCCATCATCTATTCATCCCCGTCGCTCCTGGCCCAGACCGGTGATCAATACCTGTATCAGGTTCAGCTTGAGGACCGGAATGAAGAGAATTACTTCGGTTTTGATCTCAGTGTCGCACCTACCGGCATGCAGATCGATGAAGAGGGCCTGTTGCGCTGGCTACCCAGTGACACCCAACTGGATTCACAGTATGTAACTATCGCTATCAGCGATGGATTCGAATCCGTTTTCCAGAAATTCACCTTGTATGTCAACATTCCGCCAGTGATCCTGGAGAAACCAGCCCCTGTAGCATTTGTTACCGAGGCTTATGTGGGACAGGTCAACATCGAAGACAAGAATGCCTATCCCAACGCCAGGGTCATACCCATAAGGGTTCCTTCCGGCCTGGTGCTGGAATCATCCGGGCGCGTAAGCTGGACTCCCGAGCAGGACCAGACCGGTTTTCATGACATCATCTTCGAGTTGACTGATGACATGGCAACCTCACTGGATTCATTCACCTTATTTGCCAACACGCCACCGGCCATCATTTCCCAATTCAATAGACATGTCCCCGTGGGAAAACCCTGGCACTACAATGTCGAGGTCGAAGACCCCAACAGTAACCAGGATATCAGCTATCTGCTATCTGAAAGTACCATTCCCAATCTTACCATTAGTCGCCGGGGCCGTATAACCTGGACACCCACAGAAGCTGATCTGGGTCCCCAGAGTTTTACCATCTCGGTCAGTGATGGCCTTCGCGATGATCTGCAGAAGGTGGATCTGTACGTGAACAGTGCCCCGCAGTTGGGTGTAGTGGATGACACTCTGGCCACCGTCGCCAGACCATATACCACGACCGTACCTGTTACAGACCTGAACAAGGGACAGCCCTTGAGTTTCTCCTTCCTGGATTCACCAAAGGGCATGAAGGTGGATAAGTCAGGTGCCATCAGCTGGAAACCAGGTAAAGTTCAGAAAGGCTGGAACGAGGTGTTTGTCAAGGTTTCGGATGAGTTCAGTTCAGACACCTACAAATTCTCGGTCTATGCCAATGCGCCTCCTCTTATAGTCTCCAGGGCTGACAGCATGGCCATTGCGGGTAAAGAATTCGTTTATGAACTCAAGGCCATGGACCTGAACACAGACCAGGAACTGGTGTTCAAGGTCTTTGATGCTCCTGAAGGGGTCGCCCTAACTGAGGGTTCCGTCGTTCGCTGGACTCCCGGGATAGACCAGATCAACAACCGCCAGTTCAAGGTGAGTGTCACCGACGGATTCGTCACGAATGTGCAGACAGTGGAGCTGTTTGTAAATGCGCTTCCGGAAGTCACTTCCGAGCCCAAGGCGGTGGTGCTTACCGACCGTGAATATCGCTACCAGTTGGCTGCCAGGGATCTGAATGAGGATCTCGTGGCTTACAAGAAGGTCATGCTGCCTTCAGGCGCCGAGATGGACGAACTCCAGGGATTGATCACCTGGGTACCGGATGCGGCCAATGAGGGTGAAAACCGTTTTATCGTTGAGCTCATCGACGCCCGTGGTGGGACCAGCCTCCACGATTTCCAGGTCAATGTGTTCAAAGATCCCAAAACACCCGTCCGACAGATGGGAGCATTTCTGATCACGCTTGCCGGTATAGGGGCGATGTTCATCATCAAATTCCTTTATTAGGACCAACGAAACTCTCCCAGAGTTTAACTAATAAATAAGCCCTCTTCATCGAGAGGGCTTTTCAATTCCGTCTTTCGATATCGATCAGTCGATTATCCAACTAACCAGCATTACCAGATCCTGGACCGTAATGAACTCATCGTAGTTGAGATCAGCCCGGATAAGCTGTTCCGGGGTCGGCTCGATCATGTCCAGGAGGATATTTACCAGAATAACCAGGTCCTGAACGTTCAGCATGCTGTCGTCATTCAGATCGCCGGGGGCGCCATTCCAGTCCATCATGGCCAGCATGGCAGAATGGACATTCAGGCGGCCGCCGCTAACAGTGATTCCCTGGAGAGCGTCAAGTGAGTCCGTGGATGCCAGGATGATGTTCTTCATGACCAGTGCCGCCATGGATGGAGAATTCTCGTAGTATTGCGCAAAGGCTTCACTGGCACCGGCATGCAGCAGGGCAACGGCCCCGGCTACATGGGGTGCTGCCATTGAGGTTCCAGATTTATATGAGGTGCCGCCATTGAAATTCGTGGACAGGATCCCTGATCCCGGCGCACCCAGGTCAATAGTCTCGGCACCAAAGCCGGAGGTGGCCTTTTGATCAAATTTATTTGTAGTGTTTACCGTGATGAGATAGGGGCTTGAGCACCCAGTGGGGACATCACCCTGCTCGTCCACGTTCACATTCCCGTTCGACGTAGCACCAGCGGATAGAATACCGATCTCGCCCATGGCATTGTACATATCATTCCATAGCGGGTATTCACCTGATTCGCAATCTGCGTAGTCAATTCCAAAGCTTGAGTTGGTGGAGACAATGAATGCGCCTTCAGCTCCACCACTTTCCAGGTATGCGACTTTCTGATCCATGGCGTAGCCATAGCCTTCCAGGGCGATGGAGGTCTGAGAGCTACCGCCGGCTATCACCACGATCTGCACATCCCAATTGAGTCCGGCTACCTGCGTTGCGTTATTGGTGTGTGCTCCTACGATACCGGCAACGTGGGTTCCGTGGCTGCTGGTAGGGACCTGCCCATTGGAGTTAAAAGCATTCCAGCCGTAATAGTCATCCACATATCCGTTGGAGTCGTCATCCACCGCATTGTTGGGGATCTCATTGAAATTCCTCCAAAGGTTTTCCAACAGATCCGGATGAGTGGTATCGCAGCCGCCATCCACAACGGCCACGGCGAGTTCGTGTCCCAACGCGTTGTAACCACCTGTGGTGATATCCCAGGCTTCATCAGCATCCACATCTGCATCCACCACACCACCGCCCTGGCCGGTATTCTCCCAGTTCCATTGATCCCCGAACATGGGATCATCAGGGACAAGCCGCTCGTGAATCATATGATCATACTGTGCCGCCAGGACCTCGGGCTGGCTTCTGGCCCAGGCAAGGGCTTCATGCAGTTGAATGCTGTTGAGATCAACCCTTAACAGCCAGATGTTCAGCCGGTGTACAAGCTGCTTTTCAGCCTTAATGTCCATATCAATTAGGACAACATCAATATCTTCATGATCCAGATTGTGATCGAACCTTACCAGAAGGACATCCGGTGCAAACAGCGGCTCCCCCGCCAACACACTGCCCGCAAGGATGATCAACATGACCAGTATGAACTTTATTCGCATTCAATTACCCTACTTGCAGTTTCAATTTAACCGTGGCCTCATTCAGGGATGTGAGCCAACACACGATCATTTTTGCTCCGATAAGTCCATTATACGATCACCCTGCCCGAATGCAATCGGGAATTATACGCCACTCTGACTGGGGATTTCTAGAATGAATAGCCCAGCGAAAGCTGGGATACAATACCGGCTGCACCGTAACTCTGTACTGCCGATTCAACGAGGATCCCCTGCCATTCGAGGACAAAGCCTCCTGTGGCTCCGGCCAGAAAATCCTCCCGGGTAACTCCTGTCTGGAGATCGAAACGTCTGGTGTTGATCCCCAGGCGCAACCTGAACTGTGGGTGTACCAGGATCTCACCACCGATGGCAATCAGCCAATCTTCGTTCAGGCTGTATTCACCATCGAGGTTGAGTTTCAAGGGCAGGTAGGTGAGGATCTTTGATGTACCTATGCGTAGTGCAGTAGGTGCCTCTTCCTCGATCTCGTCAAAGGCCAGGTTACTGATATACAGCCCGATCGTCAGCGAATCCTCGGCACTATAATAGACCGCGCCAAAATTACTGAACAACCGCCGGTGGGTGTGGGTATCTGCCGTACGTTGAAAAAGGCCTAGGCGTGCTCCCAGGCGTATCCGCTCGCTCACACGATAGGCATAACCGGCCTGAAAGGCAATCTCATGAAAACCAAAGGTCCCGGCAGTATTGCCGTAGACATCCGTGCGATCAAATAATCCATAATCAAAGTAGACCATTTCACCAAACAGGCGGTGGTCCTCAAGCGGCAGGACACCTGCTGACGCAAAACCCTTGATCCCTACGAGATGGTTCACGAATCCAGCCTGTCCCTGCAAGTCCGAACTGAAAGTATAGGTCGCCGGATTACCATTGATATCCAGGGTTGACAGATCATGCGCCGCATTGGTGCCGCCCATGGCAGCAGCTCGGGTACTGAAAGGAAAGGTCAGGATCTGATAGGCTGGTGTGGCAGCCTGCAGTGACAGGCTGAACAGCAATAAGATCAGAACAAAAGGTGCATTGTGCTTGCTTGCTTGCATGGTCGGCTATTTTATGTCATCCTCTTTGATTTGGACAGGGAATTCCTCTCATGACCTATCTAAATGAACGTGATGGCCAGTTATTTGGTTCCAGTCGGAGTTCGTAAGGCGTTTGAGAAATGCTTGGAGCTTTCATCGCCAACAACATTTAGGCCTGTAACATCTCCCCAGGCATATGCTTGAGAAGCGGGGGTGTCATGCCAACAGTTCGATCTTTGTCCTTTCTGGCCCGGTCAGTTCTTCCACTTCCTTCCTGCACACCGATGTCCTATTTCCCGCTTTCTGGGTTGCGGTGCTCCTCACAACAAGCGTGGCGATAAAAGGATCCTGTCATCCCGCACATCAACCTGCTCATGAACCACGGAATAAGACCCTTCTGTTCAGCGTCCTTGCGTAAGCTCTCCCCCTCCTTAGATTCCCCTGAAAAACGCGAGGTCACATGGCATTTCTAATCGCGCTGATGTTTTTGGTGCTTCTGCTGATCATCCTGTATGTCTTTGCCACGCATGCATTCAAGATCGCTCAGGTTCCTCATGAAGAAACCCCTGAGGAATATGATATCCCTTTCCGGGAAATACGCTTTCCAACGCAGAATGGACGCAGCCTGTACGCGTGGTGGATACCGGCGCTCGAGGGGGTGGAAAGCGCAAACGCAACACTGATCCTGGTGCATGGCTGGAAACGGAATGTGGGCCGCATGCTGACCTACATCAGGCATCTGTATCCCTCCAATTTCAACATGTTGGCCTTCGATGCCCGGCATCATGGTTCCAGTGATCCCGATGAATACTCCACTATGGTCAAATTCGCCCAGGATACCGTCGCAGCAGTTGATCGGGTTTGCCAATATCCCATCGATCAGCAGCGTATCGGGCTTGTCGGCTTGTCGCTTGGAGGCGCTGCCTCCATTTATGCAGCGAAGCTTGAACCGCGTATTGCCGAGGTTGTTACTGTCGGCGCTCCCGCTCATCCGGGAGATATCATCCACTTCGACATGAAACGCCGTGGTATACCCTATTTTCCATTGGTCTGGTTTATGCTGAGATTCTTTCAGTACAAGATAGGACTGAGCATGGATGAGATCGCGCCGGAGAACAATATCAATGCAACCGGAACACATTATCTTTTCATCCAGGGCGGGGAGGATGAGACCGTACCCGTTGAGCATGCCCAGCGTCTTTATACCGTTGCCGGTCCTGAACGTGCTGAACTCTGGCTATATCCCCGGAGTGGTCATTCCAACTGCCATCGGGCGGACGGTTTCTGGCCGCGACTGCAGGCATATCTGATTGAAAAATTCACCCATGATGAGGAGTGAGGATGAAATACCCACCTGAACCATTTCGGATCAAAACAGTTGAGCATATCGCTCGGACCAGCGAGGATGAACGTGAGGCCATTATCGCCGGATCAGGTTACAATGTCTTCAATATCGCTGCCGAGAAGATCTATATCGATCTGCTTACCGACAGTGGTACCAGTGCCATGAGCGACAATCAGTGGGCTGGAATGATGCATGGTGATGAATCCTACGCCGGCAGTCGGAACTATTTCCATTTTGAAGAGGCTGTTGATGAGATCTTTGGTTTCAAGCACGTCATCCCCACCCATCAGGGGCGTGTTGCCGAGAATCTGTTGTTCTCGACGATCCTGAAACCCGGCATGGTCATTCCCAATAACAACCATTTTGACACGACCCGGGCCAATATCGAGTACAATGGCGGCCGGGCCTTGGACCTGGTCATCGATGAGGCCAAGGATGCAAATGCCATTTTGCCCTTCAAGGGCAACATCGATCCACAAAAGCTGCGAGCCTGCATTGAAGAGACCGGGGCTGAGAATATTCCGGTGGGTATGCTCACCATCACCAATAATTCAGGTGGTGGACAGCCGGTTTCCATGGCAAATATCCGCGAAGCGTCAGAGATACTGCATTCTTATGACATCCCGCTATTTATTGACGCCTGCCGTTTTGCCGAGAATGCCTTTTTCATCAAACAGCGAGAAGCTGGATATCATGATAAATCCATCCTGGAGATCGCCCGGGAAATGTTCTCCTACGCGGATGGTTGCACCATGAGTGCCAAAAAGGATGGTCTGGTGAACATGGGTGGTTTCATCGCCATGAACGATGATGATCTTGCCCAGCAGATCACAAACAGACTCATTCTCATCGAAGGTTTTCCTACGTACGGTGGGCTTGCTGGTCGCGATCTTGAGGCCATATCAAGAGGTTTGAAGGAAGTGCTTGATGAGAATTATCTGGCATATAGAATTGCACAGGTCGAGGAATTGGGCGAACGTCTAATCGAGGCTGGGGTACCTATCCTGAAGCCCACCGGCGGTCATGCCGTATACCTTGACGCCAAGAATTTCCTCGCCCACATTCCGCAAGCGGAGTTTCCTGGAATTGCTCTTACCGTGGCTCTGTATGTCCACGCCGGGATCCGGGCAGTGGAGATCGGCAGCCTGATGTTTGCTCAAACCGATCCAGATACCGGGCAAGTGCAATATCCCGATCTTGAATTGGTCCGGCTGGCCATACCCAGACGTGTTTATACCAACAGTCAAATGACCTATGTCGCGGAAAGCATCATCGAGATATTCGAGGATCGGGAGAATATCCATGGTTTTGCCCTTGAGTACGAAGCACCGGTGTTGAGACATTTCACTGCCAGATTAAGACCGATTGGAACCTGATCTGTTCCTGTGAAGTTCACCTCTCAGGATACCATCATGGTAATTATACTCACGACGATAACTCTATTTCTCTGTTCTGGTGTTCTCGCTGCCGATGAGGCATACTGGATCTTCCTGACAGATAAGGGTGAGCAGAATGAGAGCAGAGACGATACCTGGATTGACCAAACCCTGAATAAGGCATATCTCCAGGTTTTACGTGATCAGGGTCTGAGTATCAGAACATCATCCCGCTGGTTGAACGCGGTCTCAGTGAATATGCCTGACGATATGGAACACGACCACCTGAAGCAGTTGATTTTTGTTGCAGGGATCCGGCCGGTAAGACAAAGCCTCCCGCGTACAATGCAATCTCTTGATAGAAGAATTTCGCCTGCAGCTACCCTGGATTACGGCAATTCCTTTCAGCAGAATGACCTGCTGGACATACCTGAAATGCATAGCCGTGGCTTTGATGGTCGGGGCGTGCGGATCGCTATCTTTGATACGGGTTTCCGTCTGGACCACCCGGCTTTTGATGGCCTGGATGTGGTGGCGACCTACGATTTCATTGACAATGAGGTGGATGTCGATGGATTTGGCGATGACCATGGTATGAACACACTCAGTATTCTCGGTGGGTATCATCCGGGGGAGCTCATTGGTCCCGCTTATGGTGCCAGTTTCCTTCTGGCTCGCACCGAGGATGATCTTCGGGAGATCCCTGCTGAGGAAGATCACTGGGTGGCCGCCCTGGAATGGGCCGATTCCATTGGTGTGGATATCGTCTCCTCATCCCTGAATTACCGGGAATTTGATGATCCGGCCTACAATTATTCTGCACTGGACATGGATGGTGAAAGCACCGTGATCACCCAGGCTACAAACATTGCAGCACAACGCGGTATCCTGGTGGTGAATGCCATGGGCAATGAAGGGCCCGGCATGACCAGTCTCTGGGCACCGGCAGACGGTGCACATGTGCTTGCCGTTGGTTCAGTGAACCTGGCCGGCAACGTTTCCAGTTTCTCTGGTCGCGGGCCTACTGCAGATGGTCGGACCAAACCTGATGTGGTGGCCCTGGGTAGCAGTGTATATGCTGCCACATACGGGAGTGACTACACCTATGTCGTGGGAACTTCCTATGCCACACCCGTTGTCGCCGGGGCGGCCGCCATCCTGCTGCAGCACAATCCGCTTCTGACTCCTGACTCGATCATTACCGCTTTCAGGAACTCCGGTAGCGTGGCTGATTCACCTGACAACGGTCTCGGATGGGGTATTCCCTCCCTGGTGGCCATCATGGGTGAAGAGAAACCATACGAAACCCGGGAAATCCGCTCATATCCGAATCCCTACAGTGGAGGTGGCCTGATCTTCCTGGTTCCCGATGGTACCATAACCACGAATGAACGGGTCATGCTGTACAATGTCCTGGGTCAGAAAGTCTGGTCCGGCACCGGCATCCGCATAAACCGCTCTATGCTTTCCATTACACTTCCCGAAGACCCGGATTGGGCAGACCAGGTGTTTCTGGTTGATATGGGCCATGGCAGGCTGGGCAGGTTTTTGTGGCTGAAGTAGGGATTAGCGGATTAGCGGATTAGCGGATTAGCGGATTAGCGGATTGAACCTTCTCCAGCCTGTTGCGGGATCCAATTCTCGATTCTCAATTCTTGGCAATATATACTGTTATTCAAACATTATGCTTGAAATTACGCGTGTTTCGTTCTATTATTTCTCGACATCTGAATAACCCCATAACAACAGGAGGACGAAATGCAACGCAACAGCGTTAACAAGGTGCTTTTGGTGGGATATACCGGTGCAGATGCCGATATCCGCTACACGTCCAAAGGTACAGCCATTGCCAACCTTAATCTGGCAACGAATCAGAGTCGTAAAAACGGAAAGGGTGAGTACGAAGAAAGTACCGAATGGCATCGCATCGTGATCTTCGGAAAACTGGCCGAATTCTGCGAACAGCACGTGAAAAAGGGTATGCTGATGTTTATCGACGGACACCTGCAGACACGCAACTGGGAAGACAAGGAGGAGCAGAAACACTACGTCACCGAGGTCATTGGTGAACGTCTTACCCTGCTGGGCTCGCGTAAGAGTGCATCTACCAGCGAAGAAACCGTGGAAGCAGTGGCTGAAGGAGAAGAGAACATCCCCTTCTAATCACACTGCCAGGCTGGCCAGCCATCCTTCTTTTCAGACAACCCTTACAAAAATTCCGAACATTTCAACTACGGATCAAAGTATGCACCCGGAGTTGGATCTCTGTAGTGAAAGAAGCAGCAATCCACCGGTAAGATATGCAGCACAATCCAGAACATCAGCCGTCGCCCGGGAATCCAGGCCGGGAAGTATGAGCTCGAAGATCACACTGAAGATCAGTGTGACCACCAGGACATGAGCTGTTTTGATCCGGGTGTTCAGGGAGACCAGATTCAGTCGCTGCGCAAGGTCGAGACTAAACGGCAGAAAAACTGGTAATGCCAGAAGATCACCTGCATAGGCGCTGAAGAATTCAATCTGTGGGTAGCTCTGTACCAATAGCAGCTGGTTTATGAGATATAGAAACCCGGCGAAAAGCGCTATTCGGATCAGATGTTGAGTACTGCCACCAGTGTCAGTGCGGCTGTGTTGACCAACATCCATATGATAACCTTGACAGCTTTTGTTTTCATGAACGTTGCGCTCCTTTCGTTCAGGCTCCAATGATAGAATCCTTTGTGGGATAGTCGAATTGATTTTTCGGGAATGAATACTGGACCAGGGCTATCTTTGGGTTCATTAAAGGAGAGTACTCCATGCGTACCATCATTAGCATGATCCCCGCCCTGGTCTTCGCCCTACCTCTCAGTGCAAAGATCTCCCATCATACCATCTTCTCAATGGCCATTGGGGACAGTACCAGGATCATTGTTGCCACCCCTGCTGATTTTCCCGCCAGTCCTGATATAAAATATCCAATGATCATCATGTTGCATGGCTGGAGCGGCGACGAAACACAATGGGAAAATGATGCTGATCTCCAATTCCTCTGTGATCGTTACAATACCCTGCTGGTGCTGCCAGACGGGGGATATGACGGCTGGTGGCTGGACCCACCGGAATCAGCGGAACGTCAGTATGCACAGCATCTTCATGATGAGATCATACCCTGGATGATGGCACACTATCAGGCAAGTCCAAAGTCTGCCCTCCGCGGCCTTCTGGGCTTAAGTATGGGAGGCTACGGCTCCTTCCTGCAGGTTTTTCAGAATCCAGGCAGCTACACCGCTGCTGTGAGCCTGAGTGGTGTCATGGACATCACGCGTGTACAGGACCGGTATGGTATACTTACCGCCCTGGGACCCTTTCACGCGAATGAGGACACATGGCGTTCCGTCAACCCGCTTGACCTGGCTGAAAAGCCAAAACCGGAGAGCTTCCCCGCCTTGCTACAGATCTGTGGCTGGGATGATTTTACATTCCCGGAGAACCAGGATATGTTCGACATGCTGCGTCAGTCTGGCTATTCACCAGAATTCCTCATCGCCCCGGGAACCCACAGCCACAAGTTCTGGAAGGATCATGTGGAAACTGCAGTACTCTTTATTGTGAATCATTTCTCTCCCTGATCTGGTCCGGGAGAGATCTCAGTCAACGCCTAGTAGCCGTGCTCTCTTAACAATTTACAATCATCGGGTCATCCCTATATTCCACCCCTGATGACCAGCCACTACCCTAACAGGATCACCGCCCAATTGATCGGGGACAGCAACGCCCAGCCCCTGTTCTTCTTGCATGCCAACAGCTATTGTGCATGCATGTACATGCCCTTCCTTGATCACTTGATCTCAGACAGGTATCTCATCGCTCCTGATCTGCCGGGACATGGCGATTCTCATTGGGAAGGACGGATCACAGACTGGGCAAGCCTGGCTGAGTATTATGAAGGCTACCTCGATGATCTTGGCCTTGATAAATCCCTGATAGGAATTGGGCATTCCATTGGTGGTATTGTCTTGATGATCATGGCATCAAAACGCCCGGGTCTATTCTCGAAGCTGGTCCTTCTGGATCCGGTCTTGCTCGATCGCAAGCTTCTGTTCATGATCCGCCTGATGAGGATCCTGGGGCAGGATCGCCATTTCCCACTGGCCAGAAAGGCTTACCGCCGCAAAAGCCATTTTACCTCACGGGAGAATGCCTTGAATCATTATCGACAGAAACGTGTCTTTGCGGTTTTTGGTGATGATTTCCTGGAACGTTATGTGGATCACTGTATGCGTTCCGATGAAGAAGGTGGGTTAAAACTGGCTTGTGATCCCCGGCTGGAAGCAAGCATATACAGAAGTTTGCCCCTTAATGCCTGGTCTTACCTCCACCGGATCGTGACTCCCACTCTCGTGTTGGCCGGTGAACAGTCTGACACGCTCTCGTCGGCAGGTGTTCGGCGACTGGAACACATCGGCTCGAATATCATTGTCAAGACGATCACCGGTGGTCATCTTTTCCCCTTCGAAAAATCATCTGGCGCAGAAGCGTTGATACAGGAATTTTTGAGTACATGAGAATCGATATACATGGCAGCGGGGTGAACCAGCGGGTGGTGGACCAGGTCCTCGACGTCCTGCGTGACGGCGGGATTATCATTTATCCCACTGACACGGTATACGGTATCGGGTGCGATATCACCAAGAAGAGTGCTATCGAACGGATTTACCGCGCCAAGAACATGGACAAGCAGAAACCGTTAAGCTTTATCTGTTCCGACCTGAAAGACATTTCAACCTACGCCCGGGTAGATACAGTCATGTATCGCGTCATGCGTAAATATCTACCGGGACCCTATACATTTATCCTGCCAGCCACTCGTGAAGTTCCCAAATTGCTGGTTTCGAAGCAAAAGACTGTGGGCATCCGTATCCCGGACCACCCCATTACCCTGGCAATCGTCGAAGCCCTGGGACGGCCCATCGTTTCTACGAGTGTAAACATCAGTGAACGCAGTTTTGCGTCTGATCCACAGGAATTCTCAGCTCACTATGAGGGCAAGGTGGATCTGGTCCTGGACAGTGGCCCTTCCTATGCAGCATTATCCTCGGTGATCGATCTGACCAATCATGATCCAGTACTCATTCGAGAGGGCCAGGGCGATGTGAGCTGGTTATATTAGTTGCAAACACGATGATAGCTTAGAGGTGGAGTAATGGCGCAAGTGACGATGAATAATGTGGATAAGTTTTATGGGGACACCCAGATCCTCCATGACATCAATCTTGAGATCTCAGATGGAGAGTTCGTTGTCCTGGTGGGACCTTCTGGCTGCGGTAAATCCACGACGCTGCGTATCGTTGCCGGTCTTGAAGATGCTACAAACGGAGACGTTTATATCGGGGATACGCGCGTCAATGACGTGGAGCCCAAGAATCGTGACATTGCCATGGTCTTCCAGAACTATGCCCTTTATCCTCACATGAATGTCTATGAGAACATGGCCTTTGGTCTCAAGCTGCGAAAATTTGACGACAAGGAGATCAGACAACGGGTGGAGGAAGCCGCTGACATCCTGGGGATCGAGGATTACTTACAGCGGCGGCCCAAGGAACTGTCTGGTGGTCAGCGACAGCGTGTAGCGGTAGGCCGGGCGATCGTTCGCAAACCAGCTGTTTTTCTTTTCGATGAACCCCTGTCAAATCTGGATGCGAAACTTCGAGTACAGATGCGTACAGAGATCAAGAAGCTGCACGCCAGGCTGAAGACCACCATGATCTATGTGACCCATGACCAGGTGGAAGCCATGACCATGGGTGACCGCATCGTTGTGCTGAAGGACGGTTATGTCATGCAGTCGGATGCCCCGCTGAACATCTACGAGCGTCCGGATAACCGCTTTGTAGCCGGCTTTATCGGTTCACCTGCGATGAACTTCTTTGATGTGAATGTCACAGCCAGGGATGAGGTGAACCTTCAGAATGATCACATGAACCTGCGCCTGCCTGGTGAGGCCTACAACCTCCAGGCATTGGACGGACAGTCCGTCACGTTGGGGATCCGCCCTGAACATCTGGTGCTTTCGTCAGGAGGTGAAGGAATCGCAGCCACACTTGACGTCAGCGAACTGATGGGAAATGAATCCTACCTGTACGGCCATGCCGGCGGGACAGAACTGGTAGCGCGGGTACAGGATACTTCACCCCGCAAGACCGGCGATGACCTGAGCTTAAAGCCTCAGATGGAGAAACTGCATTTCTTTGACGCTGATTCCGGAGAGCGGATCGCCAGCTAAACCTCGGCTTCCCTGTTCGACTTGCGGGCTTCCCGGCCCGAGACGATCACATAAGCAATAAGCGCGAAGATGAAGAACACCAGGAGCATCCAGGCGATGCTTTGCAGTGATCCGATGGCCGTCCGATAGACCTCCAGTGTCCAGCGATCGGCATTCAGCACAATGGCTTCTGCTTCTTCTGGCCGTGGTGTGATGTACTTCTCGAGATCCCAAACCCGCACACCGCCGGAGATACCTACCACGTAAATGGCAAAGTTCAGATACCTGGCCCAGATCTCACTGATGTCATCTGCGATGACCCGATTAAGGATCTTCTGTATTGGTGCTTTGAAAAGCCTGGCAACGATAAATGATACCACCAGGGCGATGATGAAAGTAACGACTAACAAGGTTATGAACATAAGCGGCTCCTCTCTCAGCGATGTTGGACTGCGACCCCTTCAAGGATCTCGATGACATTTCCGGCAAAGGCTTCGCACTGCCTTAGCTGTTGTTTTTCTTCGTTCTCAAAGAATGGCACCCGGCCAGCGGCCTTTGTGATCAGTTTTGACTCATAGCCTTCAACCGAGTGGTAGATGGCGGTATAGTGGGTCCGGTCATAGGGCGGCAGGATGAAGCGCCGGATAGGCAAATCGACCTCACGCAGCATTGCCGGCACAATGAATAATCCGAACATATCAACACCCAGCGCAATAAATTGAGCCGTACGGTTGTTTAATCTGACCTTCTGGATCTCCAGGGTGATGGTGGAGGGTGATCCATTAGCATGAGAAATGATATAGTGGATATCCGAACCACGGTTGAATTTGTCCAACTCCCGCTGCAACGCAGATGTGAATTGAAGTTCACTTGGAGCTGCTACGGTCTCAGCCACGTTCAGAACGATATGTAGAGTATCCGGGATCTCCTCCTTGATGATCAGGCGGGAGGGTGTGCATTCCAGCACAAGAAGTACCGAAAGCAGTATGGGAACACTTTGCAATCTCAAAACATCCACTCCATGAGGCTTAGACTCCGATAAGGTGAGTGACGCTATTCAGCTGTACCCATTCAAAGACCTGGATCATCCGCCGGTTGTGGCCCTGGGACCAGTCTTGCACATAGGCGGCGTCATCTGCAGGTACACCTGCAACTTGTTTAAAGGCTTCCGCAATGATGTAAACCGGCCGCTGTCTGAGTTGCGCTTCCTGGACAAGGGTGGCAGATCCCATCTTGTTCACGAAACCATTTTCCGCTATCCAGTCCGCGCCCATCACGACTGCGTCTACTGCGCGAACACAATCCATCAATTCCCAGTCCTCAACCATTATAACTTCATAACCTGAAGTTATAAGGGCTTCTGCCAGGTTTCTGCCTTCTTCTGCAGGGTGGCCTGGGGAGAGGACCGCTCGACACCGGGATGGTTCCGGCAACTCCTGGAACACTTTGCGAACCAGAGAGCTGTTACTGATGGTGAGAAAGGAGTCGGACTTTCGTAGTTGATCTACCGCATCACTGATCGTCCTGATCTGCGCCATCTGAACCTTTTCGACAAGCTCTTCTCGACTGGCCTTAGAACTGCCTTTCTGCTTCAGATGATCGGAGCAGAAACGCCACACGGCCATCAGTGGATACGCGCGAATCAGCAGCTCCAGCGATGAAAGATATTCTTTATCTGATATCTGCGGTAATTCCGCAAGGAACGCCTCAAGCAGGGCTGAGGAGCCACTCTTGCGATCAACACATAATTTCTGGATCTGATCCAGCAACAGTCTTCCTGTCTTATTGAGGTCCAATGATCAGAGCATACATGGGATCCCAGGGTGGGACCACCACCGGTGGTTTTTCCATGGCCTCAAGAGTTTCAGAAGTCAGAAAATCCCGGGGTAGGATGACCCCGTAGAGATTCTGGTCAAACCAGGCATCATCCATCAACCAGTATCCTTCCCGACCACGATCGGTGCCCCATGAATTTTCCACACGCCACTGATTGATGATCCCCTTGTCACGGTCCACGCCAACAAATACCATGGCATGTGTTGGAATGGATTCACGGTAGCGGATCTGCTGTTCCTTGCTAAGACTGAAATCCACCCCCAGAAGCTCGTTATAGGAATAAATGCCACGTACCATGAGACCATCGCTGCTGAGTTGGTCCTTCCCCACATCGCAGGCGAACCAGATGGGCTCACCATCAGTGACTGCTTCGAGCGTTTGTCTTTTCAGCATTTTCAGGGGAATGTTCACCACGGACATATCCGGTTTCTCCACCATGTCACGATCGAAGGTCACTGAATAGGTCTGGTAAAGCTCTTTGCTGGGATCATGCAGCAGGTAGACGTATTCACTCAGGGGTTTTCTGACCACCAGGTCCCGGAATTCCACAGGCGTATACTTCACCGGTTTACTTGGACGTCCTTTCTTGTTCTCATACCGCCATACAAACTCCCGGGGTGGTTCCCCTAGACTCAGTGAAAGAACACGGTAGATATCACTCATAGCGGCCATCCGGATCTCTTCCAGACCATTTGCATCGATTCCCGCAGCGTATCCCTCACGGATCTGGGCTGCTGCCCTGCGCAATCGTCGTCTCAGCAGCTTGTTCATGTCTTTGGTATTGCTGCTTGCATAGGTCTCTGGCATGGCGCTCATGGGGACCACACCGTATTTATCCACCAGGTCCACCACCATATTCCATTGACCGCCGTCATTGATGGGATTCTCCAGAAGAAAATTCAGCTCACGATCCTCCAGTGATCTGTCCCGCCATTGGATGACGTAGTTCAGAAAGAGGTTGGCCTTTTCCATTTTGTCATAGAAGAAGAGATAATTCTGGGAGAATTCGAAGTCCTCCAGATTGAACTGCTCAATGACACCTGGTCTCAGGATATTCAAGCCGGCAAACAGCCAGCAGCGACCACTGCTCTGCTGGTCGGTGATCCCTTTGACGTCAATGATATCACTGAAGAGATGTTGTTGGCTGGTCTGCAAGGCGCGGTTCACCGCCAGCTCGGAGATCGAATGGTCAGCCAGTGCGTTCTGGATGGTCATGCGGTGCTGGTCCTGCTGGAACTGCGCCCGCAGGAGAGTATAATCGTCACTATCGAGTTTCCGAAAGTCCTGGGCATTTAACAATGCCAGGCAAGCAAACATGATGATCGTGCGGCATATCATCAATTGCCCCCTTTTGTTTGGATTGGTTCAACGAAGCGAAGATAGTTTATCTGGAGCGAAGTAATAAGATCAAAGATATGGACTACTGCAGTGCGCGGTGGACAAGGTAAAGCAGTGATCGGTACTGTTGGCCGGTTGCCTGCCCCATACCGATCTCACAGGTGCGGCTGGTGGAATAGAAACCAGCGTCTCCTTTCAGGTCTGCAATCTCACGGCTCTCCAGGATGGTAGCAGCATCAGTCAATTCGGGAACCAGTAAACCCCGATCACCTGCAAATCCACAGCAGGCACTGTGATTCGGGATCACCACACTTTCCGCGCATTGTTCGGCGATGGCCAGCATCTTGTCGCTCAGGTCAAGGCCTTCAGTTGAACAAGTGGGGTGCAGGACTGCTTCACCGGCCACTTTGGTCAACTCGAGTTTTGGCAGGACACTGTCATGCAGGAATTCAATGATGT
Organism: uncultured Lentisphaeria bacterium; assembly: GCA_964454335.1. Lineage (GTDB taxonomy): Bacteria > Fidelibacterota > UBA8477 > UBA8477 > JABMPR01 > CAYVVT01. The sequence continues at coordinate 225,389 of CAYVVT010000004.1, forward strand.
CGCGGATGTCCAGCTGCTTCAATTTTGCTGCGATGACCCCACTGAGGATCTTGTCATACTCCTGCATAAAACGGCTGCAGGGTGTCGTGTCCATTACGATGGGGATCCTCCCCTGCTCTGACACCTCCCACAGGTGTTCAACAACCCGCGTTGCTGCCTGGACGGCAGCGTCTGGAAAGCCCTTGGAATGAAAGGCCAGGCCACAACAGAGTGTTTCCACCGATTCTGGATATGCGGCATCCAGACCACCTTTTTCCAGGATTTCAGCCAATATTGCAGGTAGATCATCAGCTCCTTCATCCAGACTCCCAGCAAGCGTGCGGGAAAGACAGGATGGAAGGTAGATCAGGTCCGGGGATGCATTCTCCAGCTTCATCAGGGTGCTTGTAGCGCCTGGCATGTATTGACTCCAGGATGGGACCAGACCGAAACTGATCCTGTGTACCAGGCGGGACAAGCGACGAATGGATTGGCCCTCTAGCACTGTGCTGATAGGTCTGGCGATTCTCAGGACAGCCCTTAATCCAGAGGTCAACCAGCGGAAATGCCTGGCGGCCCATAGTGCGACTGACCGGCTGGCGCGGTTCCGAAGTGATGCATGGTAAGCTTTCATCATGTCGCCGGTATTCACATCCACTGGACAGGCAAGTTCACAGAGGCCGTCCCGTGCACAGGTCTCAACGCCAGCATAGCGGAACTCCTGCTGAATACGGTGTGCAGAATTCTGATCGTGATGACTGCCCTCGGCCAGCTGTTGGATCTCCCGTAGAACGGAAATTCGCTCCCGTGGAGAGAGCGTGAGGTCATGGGAAGGGCAGAATGGTTCACACAGACCGCATTCGATACAGGCATCGATACGTGTGTCAACCTGGGGAATGGGCTTGATATTGCGCAGATGAATCAGGGGATCGTCATTGAAGATCACACCTGGATTCATGATACCCTGAGGATCCACAACGGCTTTTATCCGCCGCATGATATCCACGGCGGCCTTACCCCATTCCTTCTCCAGATAGGGTGCCATGTTCCTGCCGGTGCCGTGTTCTGCCTTCAGGGAGCCCTGATATCGGACGGCTACAAGATCACTCAATTGCTCCATAAAGGCGCGGTAGCGTTCCCGGGCTCCGCTCTGGTCAAAATCGATGCTCAACTTGAAATGCAGGTTTCCGTCACCAGCGTGCCCAAAGACAATGGCATCACGGTAGTCAAAGGCATTCAGCAGCTCCTTCAGGTCCCGTGTAGCGGCAGCCAGGTCTTTGAGTTGAAAACAGATGTCTTCACTGATGATACTGGTTCCTGACGGTCGCCTACCCGCATGGAGTGGTCCCAACTCACGACGGACCTTCCACAGTGTATCGCGAGCTTCTGCCTTCTCCTGAAATGTCGGTTCTTCCAGCAGGGTCTGCTCCCTGAGCAGGTCCATTGCACTCCTGGTTTTCTCTCTTAGTTTGCGCACTGATCTTGCCTGGAATTCCACCAGCAATGCTGCACAACCCATTGGCAAAGTTTCCTGCAGATGAGCGGGTACTCCAGGAATTCCACGTATGGCCTTCAGGGCTGTCTCGTCCAGCAATTCAAGAGCCGCCGGCTCACAGGCTTTCAGCGGTAGAACATTTGCCACAGCCGTTTCTAGACTGGGGAAGAGCAGAAGGGCGGTGGCCTTTTCTCTATATACTTCTCGGGTCTTGAGGCAAACCTCCGAAATAAAGCCAAGTGTCCCCTCCGAACCCACCATGAGATGAGCCAGGATGGCTGCTGGTGACTGGAAGTCAAGGAAGCTGTTAAGGCAATAACCCATTGTGTTCTTGATGCCGAATTTTCGCTCGATAAGCGCGATGAGTTCAGGGCTGGTCAGGATCTCTTCCCTTATCTGGATCAATGTCTTGTAGATGGCCGGTTCGCTGTATTTGAGTTTGGCCTCCGCATCCGGCTGACTAGTATCGAGAGTGAAACCAGAGGGTAAGATGACACGAATGCTGTCCAGGGTGTGATAGCTGTCGAACTCTGTTCCCGAGGTAATACCACTGGCGTTGTTCCCAACGATCCCGGCGATCAAAGCCGCATTGATCGATCCCGGATCGGGTCCGATCATGCGTTGATGCGGCGCCAGATAGAGATTGGCCCAACTCCCCACGACACCAGCCTGCAAACGGATGGTCTCTGCCTTCTCGCCGATCTCATGACTGCGCCAGTGCTGATCCACTCGCACCAGGATCGAGTCGCTGATGGCCTGACCTGAAAGGCTGGTTCCCCCGGCTCTGAACACGATGGGGGTTTTTTCCGCATTAGCGAATTGAAGCAGCCGCTGGACTTCTGTTTCATCTCTAGGTGTAACCACTACCTGGGGCAGCAATCGATAAAAACCTGCGTCCCTGCTGTTTGCGTGGCGGCTCAGCAGTTGATCGGTTACCGAATCGGCACCGAGGATCTTCTTTAATTGTCTGTAAAGATGCATTTGGTCATCACCTGGTTCGCCAGGGTGGCAAAACTAACGGAAGAAGGAAAAAGGAAGAAGGAAAAAGCGGTGGATCCATGAAGGTTCGGCGCTCGCAGGTAAATCGGTGCAACAGGGTATTTGGGGATCTGAATCTGGTCACTGGTCAGTGTTCGTCATTCAAAAATAAAAAAGCCGCCCCGGTTTCGAGGCGGCTTTTCTGTCAATGGCATTTTATGATCAGAAGCTCTTTTGAAAACCGAAGGCGATGCCAAATGCCGTTTTCCCATAGATCTCTTCCCGGACATTACCCGCATACTTGTTCTGACCATCCTGGTAGAAAGTGTTAAAAGTCGAAACACTGAAATGAGAGGCATCCGATAGCTTTATTTTGCCTCCTAAACCAACCGTACTCGAAATCAGGGAGTTGCTCTGCTCCGTCTGATAGGAGTCCTCTATATCCGAGGCTGCATACAGATAGCCAGCGCCCAGGGTCAGTTTCTCCGTGAATTCATGTTCAACACCACAACCGATCTCAAAACCGCTATTGGTAAGTTCGGCACGGTTGGCGGGATTGTCCTCATCCCAATCCCACTGAAGACTCTCACCGTAGGGATAGAAATTGAAGCTGATATCGGCACGCGTCCCGGCCATGGGGCTTATACCCAGACCAACAGCGATCAATGAGGGTATGTCAGCGCGATACATCTTCTCGTCGGGAAACATGGGGTCCGGATTGCCATCATCGTCACTGAGAACCGCACCTGTTTCATCGACAGTCGTTTCGTTGGTCATCTCAAGTTCAGCTTTGAGCTCATAGCGAAAACCAATATTGAGCTTCTCTGACAGGTTTAGTCCCAGTCCGATTACGGGTACAATGGTACTGCCGTTGCGAGCAGCATCGACTTCGATACGGGGAATGATACTTCCATCCTCGTTGATGACACCATTTTCTGCGATCCAGGTAACATCATCCAGGTGCCCTTCGTAGGTATTGGCGGCATATAGATATCTCGCACCTGCAGCAACTGAAATGAGATCGTTTATGGCGTAAGAGAAATTGGCTATTCCACCATAGTAAATGGATGAGCCCTCGAAAGCTGCATCTATGGTATAGCCTGTGACTGTGCCGTAGGGGGCGAATGCTGCATTGATATTGGAAGCCGCCAGCCCGACAACTTTTGCCACCAGATAATCAAAGGAAGGCAAACCCTGGGGGAAATCCGCGCTACCTCCACCTCCGGCGGGGATAAAACCGGCGGAAATAGCCATTTTGCCCGATTTCAATACGAAATAGAGGTTGGGAAATACCGGAGCAAATGTGGTTCCCTCAAAGGTGTTTTCATTATAGGCTGGAAACTGTGTTTCAATCGTTCTTGTCTGCCAGATGGTCTGGTTACTCACATACAGGTGCATTCCGTCGCTCAATGCCGTCAGGCCTGCGGGATTGAAGTAGGTAGCATCAACATCCATGGTAGAATTACGGTTCATCATGCGGAAGTAATCAGCACTCTGGTTCGTATTCTGTACAATACCGCCAGCAAACACCTGTGAAAGAAATAACAGGGATACGATAACCAATATTCCCTTCTTCATGTTTCTCTCCTCGGACTTTGGTTTAATAAACACAGAAAGGCAGGTGGCCCTGCCTTTCTGCAAATTGGATTCGCTGAAATGCCTACTCCGTTTTGGTCAGACTCAAGGTGGTGTGTGATTCATCAACGACCAGCACTTCAATTGGAACAACTACTGTTCCCATGGGAACCATCAGGATCGTGCTTGTTGCAGTGCCCGGGTAGGTCAGGGCAAGTCCTGTCGGGGCGTCCTGATCGCCAGCTGTGATCGTAAGGGCTCCACCGATCGTGCGCAAACCACCCACTAGCTGAATGACACTCCAGTCATCCTCTAAATCAACATCGCCTGCATCCTCAAAACCAGGTATGAGAACTGGATCGGCTCCGAGTGTATCATTCGGCGCCAACAGTGTTCCTGCGATCTCATAGGTAAGGCCATCATCACTGACCTCAACGGTTGCATTCACGCCCAGAGCATTAAAAACAGCCCAACCGACCGTGGTGTCGACGATCACATAACCGGGTACGTAACCAAAGGCAGCCATTCCGGAGGAATCATCCTCGTGAACCAGGAATCGGGTTGTCTGGGACATATCCGTGAGCTCCCAGGTTCCAGCCAGGGCATGACTATCATCATCATCGTCACTTTCGCAACCAAACAGGAACAGCCCTGTAATCACCAGGATAAAAGGGGTTAAGCGTAACAATAGTTTCATGTGTTTTTCTCCTTATCGCAATGGATTTGATCCATACCCCGTCGGGGGGATCATTTTAATTCTCAACTCTCAGTTGAAGTTGCTGAAAATAGCCCCTCGTGATAATCGAAGCAATCAAAAGTCTGAATGCTTCTAATTGAAGTCCACGGTCCAGTTTTTTGTCGAAATTTCACCTTCCCGGATGAGCATCGAACCCTGAATCGGCTCTGAAAGCGGTATGATGGGAAGCTCCGGTTGTTCCAGATAATAGTCCAAATTGGCCACAAACAGTCCGGGATCCACAAGCAATCCTACCACTACTCCGATATAGGATCCAGGAGGAAGTTGAACGAAGAAGTCGCTGGTTTGATGAATTGGGTTTGTATAGCTGAGCAAGTAATTACCGATATTGTCCTCATCATACATGACTCCCGGAGAGAGGATCACCAGCGCTGCTGCCTTGAGGGAATCAGGCCATGATCCAGTGAAGCTCAGTTCACCCTCAAGGCCTGATACGGGTTTGAGGCTGTCCGGTGATTCACAGCTCATCATTACCACAGCCATGGTGATCAGTGCTATCCATTTTGTGCGATATACCATCACGCTCAAAATCTCCTTCGCAGGGTGATGGTGGTGAGGCGTTCTTCGGTCATATTTCGTTCCAGCTGAGTATAGTAGTACTGGAACAGGTTGTTGACCCTAAGCAGGAGTTCCCAGTTGTCCCTTTGATAGCCGATCCCCAGGTTCCAGACATGAACGGGAACACGTTTATCCTGGCCTGTCAGCAGATTCTCCTGATACAACTCCACGGATTCGATACGACTGGAATAGCGGTATTCAGCCGTTATGTCCCAATCGGCCAGATGAAACCCTGCCGCAGAAACCCAATGATGTCGATAGCGATAGGAAAGCGTATCGATGCTGTTCCCGGCCGCATCCACTTCAAGGGGATCGAGCCAGGTGAAAGCTGATTTAAGGGTAAACAGATTTTTCATGAGGCTTGCACCCAGTCCGATATCCGCACCCCGGATCCGTGCATCAGCAATGTTCTCAAAATGGATGATACCCAGGCTGTCAGGGGTTGGCTCGATGAGGTTGCTGAAGTCATTGAGGAAAAGGGCGGCATCGAATTTCAAACCATCCAACCGGCCTGTTCCGCCGGTCATCACGCTGAATCCCAATTCCCGGGCGTCGCTGTGTTCAGACACCAGCGTGGGATTGGGTTCAACACGGAAGATGCTTCGCTGGGTGCTGGTGAACATCTCTGCCACCGTAGGTACACGAAATCCCTTACCTGACGAGGCTCGTAGAGCCACCCAGGGCAAAGGATTCCAGTTCAGGGCTGCCTGCGGAGTAAACATCTGGTCCCTGGATTCCCCATCGACCTGATATGCCTCCCATCTTCCACCAAGCGACAGGGTAAAGGCCCGCCACTTCTGCTGGGCAAGCGCGTATCCAGCCAGTGAATGACTGTTGTGTTTTCCGAACATCTGCCCATCAATACCATTATAGACAACCGTCAGACCAGTAATTGAAGTGAGACGTCCAGACCATGTGGTATTCAGTTGTGATTCCGCAAAATACCGGTCCTCTCTGGAGAACTCAGGATCTACACCATAAGTGTCCCAATTGTTCCAGTAACCTCCAGCTCTGAGTTTCAGCACCATATCATCACTGTAGATACGATTGTAAAATCCGTTTACCGTGGTTCGGTGCCCGACAGTGTGGTCATTCTCTTCGCCGGGAGTCGATTCGAAGGGTTCGGCGGGACTTTTCCATTCAGAGATCACACCCCCATCGTCACTGATGATGTTCACAAAGACCGCCGCACTGTGGGCGGTACCGAAATTGAATTTGATCTTGCCGGTCAGATTGAGAACCTGGTCCCAGTTCAGCCGCATGAATCCATCACTGTAACGCTGCTGTAATCTCAGCCAGGCGCCATGGCGGCCGATTGGCCGGGAGTGTGTTGCCTCCAGGTCGTAGACCAGGCCTGGTCTGTCACGCCATCGCCAGCTTTCATATCTTGACTGGCTGTATGCACCCAGACGTGTCCTGATCCTGGTTTCAGGCGTTGCTGGTGGGTTACGGGTGATGACATTGACAATACCACCCATAGCGCTTGAACCATACATGGCTGACCCGCCTGATTTTACGATCTCGACATGATCCACCTCTGAGGTCGGCACATTATCCCAACCGATGTTGCCAGCCGCGGCGCCCATGAGAGGCACTCCGTCTATGAGCATCAATGATCGGCTCCCGGCACCGATGGCATAGCCAGAGGCTCCGCGAATATTGAGCTGGCCGTTCATTGAAACCACCCCGGCCTCGTAACTCAGTACCTCGAGCAGGTTGGCAACACCTTTTTCAGAGATGTCCCGGGGACCCATGGCCACCACAGTAAATGGTGATTCCATGATATCCTGTTCCTTGCGGGAAGATGTGACCACGACTTGGGGCGACTGCAGGACACTCTCCTGCAGCCGAACCGATAACTCAACAGGCAGGTCGGCAGGAACAGACAGGTCCTGTTCGATAAGCTTCTCATAGCCCATCATGGTGAATACCAGGTTGTATATCCCGGGGGCAAGATCGGTGATGTAGTATCTTCCAGCAGTATCACTGCTGGTACCCTGAAAGGTGTGCTGGACCATGATATTCACCCCGGGTAGGGCCATACCATACTCATCCGTCACCTCGCCGGTGATGCTGCCAGTATCCTGGGCCTGTAAGGCAGCAAGAAACAGGTAGATAAGGATGAGGACCTTGTGCGTCCTATGTCTGAGAGTTGATTCCAGGTTCTGCAGGTTTCACCTCAGTTTGTCTAAGCCCCCACTTTTTGAGAATTTCCAGGAATTTAGGGTCAGCCTGGTATCAGACAATACTGGAATGGAGCATGTCTTCCGCCAACCGCTCCGACAGATCTCATCTGCTGTAATGGATAGTTACTTTCCGGGAGAGTGGGGAATGGTATCAGGCAGATCCGCAGGTCCGCACATTATTTCGGTAAATCCAAGAAGGGGATCAGAAGAACGATCAATAGGAAGACTGTCTTTTATTCAAATAAGCCAGCAACGCTATATCCAGGCTTTGCTCTGTGGTCAGGGGCAAATAATCGATAAGCTGTTCCCGACAACGGGCTCCCAGCCTGGCCCGAAACTGATCTACAGCTTCTCGATAGGCCTTCTGGATATGCCATGGTTCGGTAGCCAGCATTTCGCCCGTTTCCATGTCCTGGAATTTACCCTGAGCACCAAAGGCAAAATCTACTTCCCGGGGATCCAGAATGTGGAATACCAGCACCTCGTGGCGATCGTGTCGAAAATGTTTCAGGCCATGTAGCAGGGATTCCACATCATCCAGCAGGTCGGAGATAAGAATGACCAATCCACGCCTGTGGATACGTTCCGCCAGCCGATGCAGACTGTTCCCGATGGCCGTATCGGTACCAGGTTCCAGGTTCTCCAGCACACGTAGCAAATTATTGAGCATGCTGGGTCGGGATGAGGGCCGCAGATGGGTGTGTATGTCTTCGCTGAATAATGTCAGCCCCACCGCATCCTGTTGACGAAGCAATAAATAGCCAAGTGCGGCGGCAAGATAGGAGCCATATTGAAGCTTGCTGATCTCGCCGGAACCGTAATCCATGGATCTGCTGGTATCCAGCATGATATGGGCTTTCAGGTTGGTCTCTTCTTCGAATTGCTTGATATAGAAGCGGTCTGTCTTTCCATAGAGACGCCAGTCCAGGTATCGCAGGTCATCACCGGGACCATAGGCGCGATGTTCTGCGAATTCCACCGAGAAACCGTGATAGGGGCTCTTATGTAGTCCGACGATGAATCCTTCCACCACCAGTCTTGCACGCAACTGCATGTTTGACAGGGTCGCGATGGTCTGTGGATTCAGATATTTTCTTTTATCGATCTGCATGATACGGAATCCCCAGGATCAGAACGGATTCACCAATGACAGTCTGAAATAACTTTGATTCCCAAGGTCAATGTCCGGGTAGTCTTGAGATACATTTCTCCAGAACTCGTCATCTCCACCGATACCGAAGGCCATCATGACCAGGGGCAGCTTTTCGGCGGTAACGCTGAACTTGATCTCAGCCCCGAAAGTATTGATGCTCAGGTCATTCTGCGGTAGATACCCAAGATCGCTGAAGAGCGCGGCGCTCAGGCCTTCGATACCAACCCCCAGAATGTTCACCGGTAATTTCTCAATGAGGGGACATCGCAGTTCCACAGTGTTCAATAGGATCTCGTTTGCCGGAAAGAAACCCGTTTGTCCACGGAGGCTGTAGGTTTCCGGTAGATCTATGATCCCCGAGGTCCCCATCCTCAGGAGCGTGCCGGGTGAAAGATATAGCGGTGCCTCTTCTGTGAAGCCGAGGGAGTCCTGCGGCAGGATCTCGCCTGCCTGTCGGTCCCATTTGAGCCGGGCATAGATCACCAGAGGTGTTTTGGGGATCTTCTGGTTCACAAATGCGTCCATCCAGATCTGGGAGAAATCCGTTTCACCCCAGAGCCCTGGAAGTGTTTTTTCGTAATGAGTCAGGAAACCAAATCCATTCCCGGGCAGGTAAATCTGCTGTTTGTGTGGACGTTGGTACTTGACTGCATAGGTAAATCCGAGATTGGATTCCTTGTGGCTCACCTGGTCTTCTTTTGGAATTGCCTGCCAGTTCTCACCCTGGACGAGCAAGGTCCTGTTGGTTAGTCTGAAATGCGCCTGGACAATATGATTGGTTGTGAAACCGTTCCGCCCGGTGAGCGGCAGGGCGGCGACCAGTCCACCTCCATCCAGGGCCTCGATGGTCTGGCCCTCATGAAAGTTCCGCAAGTTGAAGTTGAAGTTCTTGGCAGCGTAGACCTGCAGCAGGGGTAGATAATTCAGGTTCAGGTAGCTCACAAAACCGCCCAGCAACTCTCCCTGCCAGGACATGACGCCACCACCCTGAAGCATATGTTTACCCAATGCGTCGTTCAGAGCAGCCATTGCGAAAGGTCCTGCGACATCCGGGAGTACCAGCCAGACCAGAGGTCGCACGCTGGGCAGGGGCCGGTATGGATGCGTCTCATAAGCACTGATATCCATATCGTAATCGATTGGCGGGATCGGCACATCCGGCAGTTTGGTACGCCAGGCCGTGTAACGATCCCGGATATTCAATGGAAAGCTTTCTGCCACACGCAGGGGATCGATCTGGACGATCCGGACACTGTCTACATCCGGGAGGCTGGTTGCCAGGATGCGGTCCGAGTTCGGGATGCGCTGCAGACTGTAGACACCCTGCGCAACATCGGTCATGGCAATAGGTTGACCGCCATCAAGACCAATACGATACAGGTTCGGGGTCGAATTGCGAAAAGAAGTGAACACGATACTCTGCCCGTCTCCCGTCCACACCGGCAGAAGGTCCTCTTCCACGTCCCGGGTCAGTTTCCTGTAATCGTTACCCTCAATATCCATGACGGCGATATCAACAGCCCCGTCGATGTCCTGAATCATGAATGCGATGTTCCGGCCATCCGGTGAAACTATCGGTCGCTGGATCTGAATATCACCTGTGAAATCGGACAGCTGCTCGATCTCTCCAGACAGGCGGTCCCAGTGGTAGATCTGGGTCGTTTCGCCTGTTGGATGGGCCACGAAGATCAGGCCAAGTCCATCCGGGGTGAATTCCGGATGTAATGCGCGCATATCGCTTGTCAGCCAGGACTTCTTGCCAGTTTCGAGATCCACGAGCCGGATATCGTTGATCAGTGAGCCATGGCTCCCCCGGTGGTATTGCGCCACAGCGATCTGTTCATTGTCCGGGGACCACGTGGGAATTCCCCGGAAGGACCCGTGGTGGACCTCCTTCACTGTGCGGTTCGTATCCAGCGTGACCGTATAGAGCCCGCGATCATACATGGAATGGTCCCTGCGTCCTACGATCGCCACCAGACTTGAGTCTGACGAAATGCTCAATGAGCTGACCTGATGAAAACCATCGACCGGATATGCTTCACCCAGTTCCTCAACACTCTCCTTCTGGGCCAGATAAGCATAGTAGTAGGCGTTCATGACCCGGCGCCATTCTTCGTAGAATTGGTTTTCTGTCTGCCCGGTGGCTTCTTCAAATGCGTCTTCAAAATTATACCAGATGGGCCATTTCTTGTCTTTCTCGTTCAGGTAGAGCCGGTGGTTTGAAATGTTAACCAGTGTGGAATCTCCATATTTCCAGGCCAGGTATTTCACCATGGCATAACCGTCGTCATGCGGGTCCAGCTGATCCATGGTGTTTCGATAGGTGTGGATCTTCATGCGTGAGTCACTGCGGCCCACTCGCCATTCTTCGGTCATGTACTCGGCCATTCCCTCCAGCCACCAGACAGGGACGGTGACAAGGCTGAAGATCCCTGTCCAGGTCTTATGTGCATGGAACTGAGCTATGTGCTGGAATTCGTGGGTCACTACCAGGCGCAGCCATTTCTCCGAGCCACCGTGAATCCCGGCGACATCGTTCTGACTCACCCAGATGAAGATCTGATCAGAGGGCACAGCGAAACCGTTCTGGATCTCATCTTCCGCCGAGAACACGATATCAGTCTTGCCCCAGTCCTCCAGTTCCAACTGATCCATGACAGGCTGATAGATCTGTTCGGCCACACGGGCACCCCGCTGTGCAAAATCCTCGATCCCCTGGTGATAGTGGATATTGAAATGTTCCGTTTCCATAGTGAACCAGTCCAGTTCAGGATGTGTGCGGTTGTTCATGAACCACATGCTCTGTCCTGAAACAATGTTCAGGACCAGGAGCAGAACTGAAAGCGATCTGATCAAGATGACCTCTAGAGCAATTTGTTGATTATATCATCAACGCTGACACCATCCGCTTCGGCGTTGAAGTTGGTCAGGACCCTGTGACGCAAGACCGGTGGGGCGATCTTCCTGACATCCTCGATGGATGGCGTGGGTTCACCATTCAATGCCGCCAGGGTTTTGGCTCCCAAGATCAGGTACTGTGAAGCTCTGGGGCCGGCTCCCCAGCCAACCCAGTTGTTAATGAAATCTGGGGTGTCCGGGTTTCCCGGACGTGTCTGACCGACCAGGCTCACTGCGTAGTTCACAACATTTTCAGCCACCGGAACACGTCTGATCAGGCCCTGATAGTCGATGATCTCCTCACGGCTGATGACCGTGCCAAGCTCAGTTTCACTGGCCGAGGTGGTCTGTCGGACGATTTCCCGCTCCTCCTCTGCAGATGGATAGTCCACCTTGAGATTCAGCATGAACCGGTCGAGCTGCGCTTCCGGGAGAGGATAGGTACCTTCCTGTTCAATTGGATTCTGGGTGGCCAGCACAAAGAAGGGTTCTTCCAGGACGTAACTTTCCACACCGGCTGTGACCCTGTGCTCCTGCATGGCCTCCAGCAGGGCTGCCTGGGTTTTAGGTGGCGTGCGATTGATCTCATCGGCCAGGACGATGTTGGCAAAGATGGGTCCGCGGACAAAACGGAATTCCCGTTTGCCGGTGCTGTGGTCCTCTTCAATGATGTCAGTTCCGGTGATATCCGAGGGCATCAGGTCCGGGGTGAACTGGATTCTACTGAAGCTGAGGTCCAGTACTTCTGCCAGGCTTTTGATCAACAGAGTCTTCGCCAATCCGGGAACCCCGACCAGAAGAGCATGCCCCCGGGAGAGTAGTGCGATGAACAGTTGCTCTACGACTTCAGACTGCCCGATGATGGCTTTACCGATCTCGGTCCTGAGACGTGCATAGGCCTCTACCATCTGTTCAAGTTTTTGTGCTTCAGCAGGTTTATCGCTCAAAGCAGCCTCCTGTTATCTATTCAATAAATCAATGCTTAAACCAGGTCTGGAACCCATCTGTTCCATTCCTGGAAAATTAGTTTGTATCACGATATTGATACCCGTATTTCTGATCACTGATCCATCTTCAATTCGTTATGGTTCTCACAGGGAGGACACGACATGTCTCCTGTCCCGTTTTAATGACCAGACCCTATCAAGGTAAATAACGTTTCCAAACATTGCACGGTATGCAAGTGCTTTTATCCCGGGGCAAATAAAAATCCCCCGGATTCCCAGGGGATTTGATAATCATAGAAAAGACCGTGATCAGGCTTCGGGGTAGACGCTGACCTGTTTCCGCTTACGATCCCTATGCTCGAAGGTAACAACGCCGTCGATCTTGGCGAACAGGGTGTCATCCCCACCGATACCGACATTGTTGCCGGGGTGGATGGAAGTGCCGCGCTGGCGCACGATAATACTTCCGGCAGTGACGAACTGACCACCATATGCCTTGGTTCCCAGACGCTTGGCGTGACTCTCGCGTCCGTTCTTGGAACTGCCAACACCTTTTTTATGTGCCATTGCTACTCTCCTTTGTCTGCCTTCTTAGCTGCCGAAGCCGCCTTGGTGGCTGGCTTCTCGGCTGCTGCCTTTGGCTTGGCGGCCGGCTTTTTGGCTGCCGCTTTTGGCTTGGCGGCCGGCTGCTTTGCCGTTGTCTTCTTGGCCGCAGGTTTTTTCGCTGCGGTTGACTTGCTCGCTGCAGACTTCTTAGCTGGTGCCTTCTTGGCCTTTGTATCAGCTGTATCGGCTTTTGCCGCTGCGGGTTTCTTCGCTGCGGGCTTCGCCTGAGCGATCTTCTCAACCTTGATGGTGGTTATACCCTGGCGATGTCCCTGTTTCTTCTGGTAACCCTTACGGCGTTTTTTCTTGAAAACGATGATCTTGCGATCGCGTCCGTGGCTCACCACGGTGCTGTCAACTTTGACATCCGTCAGTGCAGGTGTTCCCACCTTTAAAGCCTTGCCGTCTGAGTAAGCCAGTACGCGCTCAACACCGAATTTCTTTCCAGGTTCGACATTGAGAGTCGGGACGTTCAGGACCATGCCAGGTTTAACCTTAAACTGTTTCCCTGCAATTTCTACTATCGCGTACATTGCTCCTCCCTTTTAAAAAAGCGCGGAAATATAGACGACTGGTCAAGGGGTGTCAACTGAATTAGCGAATTAGCGAATTGGCGAATTGGCGGATTGGCGGATTGGCGGATTGGCGGATTGGCGGATTGGCGGATTATGATTAAAAACAATCTACGGCTTTAAAGATTGTCGCTTATTTTCGCCATGATGCGCTTTTCACTTACCATCGTGCTGATCGTCTTCGTTTTGGCCATAACGGGCCATGCACAGACCGAGGACCTTGATGAGAAGATCGAGACTCAGGCGAACAAGCTCGAACAGCTGCGCAAGGACATTGATAAGCTGAATGCGGAAATTGCCGGTAAGAAGAAGACAGAAAAATCAACCCTGAAAAGTCTGCGCCGGTTAGAGAGACAGATTGCCATGATCACTGACCTGAAGCGCGAACTCATACGTGAACGCAGTATGAAGCAGCAGCAAATCGATGTTCTTCAGGCCACGGTTGATGCCAACGCAGCAAAGATCATGATCATGAAGGAACGCTACGCACGCCGGGCCCTCAAAGCATACAAGATGGGTACTCAACGGGATGTGGAGTTGCTCCTGTCTGCCGAGGATTTCAATGAGGTCATGCGACGAGGCATGTACTTTGGGGCCATCCACCGGGCAGAACAGCAACTGCTCAACGACCTTGAAGCTCTGATCACTGAGAACACGCGCAACCAGGAACGTCTCCAGGGCCGCCTTGCTGAAGTCGATCAGAATATCAGCGAGGAAGAGCGTACCGCCAGGCAGCTGAGCCAGAAGAAAAAGAAACGCAACGCAGACCTGAAAAAGCTGAAGAAGGACCAGCGTTCTCTCAATCAGCAGATCGCGGAGAAAAAAAGTGCCATCGAGAAGATCGAAAAGCTTATCGCCGATCTGGAATCACAGAAACAGGAGCGCCTGCGGGAACTTGCCCGAAGAAGAGGCATGACCATGGAACAGGCGGCCGGTGCATTCGCTAAAACCCGCGGCCAACTGAGCTGGCCCGTTGACGGGAGGGTCGTGGCAAATTTCGGGAACCAGAAGAATGAGCGTCTGGGCACCATAACCAACAATCCGGGAATTGATATTGCTGCCGCAAAGGGCAAGCCGGTGCGGGCCGTGATGGACGGTATCGTGGTAGCGATAACCTGGATCCCCTCATTCGGGAATACCATCATCCTTGATCATGGCGCAGGATATTATACAGTCTATGCCCACCTGGAAGAGATCCAGGTATCCATGAATGCCTATGTCCTTCGCGACCAGATTATCGCAAAGGTGGGTGATACCGGCAGTCTTGATGGTGCCAAACTGCACTTCGAGGTCTGGCAAGGTGATAAGAAGGTCGATCCGCGGCTGTGGTTGAAGAAATGACCCTCTTCCATCTCATTGGACAGGAAGAGGCACAGAGTCACTGGCAGCGGCTCATCGCCTCAGGCCGTTTGGGTCATGCCCATATCCTTGCAGGTAAAAGCGGGATCGGCAAGGACGCCCTGGCCTTTCGGATCGCTGCCGCATTGAATTGTCAGCATGAACAGGACAAACCCTGCGGGGACTGTCCCGCATGCCAGAAGTTCAAAACCCTGGAACATCCTTCGCTTTACCTGATCCACGCACTACCGCGTAAATCATCCAGTAAAACAGATCCCTACGAGGGCATCAAGGATGACCAACTGGAGGAGATCAGAGTCGAATTGGCCCGCAAAGCCGATTGGCCATATCATCGACTGCAGATCGAAGGGGCCAACGATATCCGTATCTCCGCGATCCGGAAATTGCGGACAGATATATATCTCACCACCAATCCGGATGAACGCAAGGTGGTCCTCATCCTCCGAGCCCACAGAATGAACATCGAAGCAGCCAACGCCCTGCTTAAGATCCTGGAAGAACCCCCGGAGGGAGCTGTCTTTTTGCTGACAACCGAGTTCCCTGAACGATTGCCGGACACGATCCTCAGCCGATGCCAGATCCACCAGATGCAGGATATTACCTGGTCCAGGATCCGGTCCTATCTCCAGGATGAACAGGGTCATGATCCGGCCACATCCGAAGTCGCCGCCCGTCTCGCCCAGGGCGATCTCGAGCTCGCTCGACTCTATTGTGATGAATCCACGAGGGATTGGATCAAGCTTATAGCCCAGATTCAAGCGACGCTACAGCGATCCGATTTCAGCAGTGTCCAGGCGATTGTACAGGTTCTGCAGGACAAAAGTCTTTTTGATGACCCCCGCCGACAGCAGTTCCTTTCCCTGCTCATCCTCTATTTCAGGGACCTGGCCGTGAGTGGCCTGCTCCAGGAAGGGTCGATCTGGAACATTGACACACAGTCGGTCAGGGAGGCGTTTCCGGACATGGACGCCGCTAAAGCCATCAAATTGATCGAGGAATGTAAAGACAGTCTTGAGCGTAAAGTTTATTTGCCGCTTGCACTTACGTCTTTATTTTTGGGCCTGCGTATGCAGCTACGCGGGATTGGAATGAGCAATCTTGAGGAGATCGCCGCCTCTTGAGAATAAAGGTACCGGGGCCGCCCGAACCAATTTACAAACCGGCGAGTTTCCACATTCCAAAAGGGACTGCTGAGAATTGCAGCCTGGCTCTGGCATACATTCTGCCAATTGCTGTATAGAAGAATACCCGGAATGCTGTATTCGCGTTCCGTTAACATGAATAAATGAGGTCATTCCTCACATGAATGTCGAATCTTATACACCGAACAAACCTGGCTCCAACCCAAAATCCAACGTGGCCTATTTGCGGATCAGCTTCAAGAGCAACCGCCGCCAGACCTACATAAATGTCTGCAAAGACCTGCTTAAACCCGGTGATTATGTTATTGTTGAAACCGAGAACGGCCACGATCTCGGGATGATCTCTCCGGGTTGTAACAAAGCCATCGACTGCAGTCGCGGTCCCTGTGCAGATTCTGTCAAGCCCAACGAGAAAAATGGTAACGGGGTCCACAAACTCATCCGTAAAGCCTCTGAGGCAGAGATCAATCATCATTTTGAGAACCGTCGAGCTGAGACCGATGCCTTTCAATCAGGTCTGAACCTTATCAAGAAGAACAAACTGGATATGAAGCTGGTTGACGTGGAATACCAGCTTGACCGCAAGAAGATCACCTTTTTCTACACTGCTGATGAGCGAGTCGATTTCAGGCAACTGGTGAAGGATCTCGCTCATGTGTTCCGTACCCGGATCGAGATGCGACAGATCGGTGTCCGTGATTATGCCCGTCGTCTTGGAGGCGTCGGTCCCTGTGGCCAGGAGATCTGCTGTTCGCGCTTCCTTGAGGGCTTCGAACCGGTTACAACCCAATATGCCAAGGACCAGAACCTGCCTATCAATCCCTCGAAGCTCAGCGGTGCCTGCGGTAAACTGAAATGCTGTCTGCGGTATGAATGGGATTTCTACCGGGAATCCCTGAAAGAGTTTCCGGATATCGGTATTCCCGTTGAATTCGAAAATGGGGTCGGTTCCATCGCCAGTCATGACTATCTGCAGCGACGCGTCACCATTACCTTCGAGAACGGCCTCCAAGAAGTGCATGAACTGAAAGCCATCAAATCCATCCTTAGAGATATGGATAAACGCAGCCAGGAGAGGAAAAACGCCTGAACATGTCCCGATTCTATGTAACCACGCCGATCTACTATGTGAACGATGAGCCCCATATCGGGCATGCCTATACCACTATTCTGGCGGACGTTCTGGCGCGCTTCCATCGCAACCTGGGTGATGACACCTATTTTCTCACGGGTACTGATGAACATGGACAGAAAGTCCAGCAGGCGGCGGAAAAACGTCATGTCGAGCCGCAGGTTCACGTGGATGAGTATGTGAAGCGCTTTCAGCAGAAATGGGATCTGCTGGATATTAAATACGACCAGTTCATCCGGACAACGCAGGATAATCATAAACGTGTGGTCACCCACCTGCTGCAAACCCTGTGGGACAGGGATCTGATCTACAAGGATACATATGAAGGCTGGTATTCCGTTGCGGAGGAACGCTTCCTTACGGACAAGGAATACGAAGAAGGAGAATGGCGGGATGTGCGCAAGCTCTCCGAAACGAACTACTGGTTCAAGATGTCAGACTACCAGGAACAATTGGTCAACTACATTCATGACAACCCAGGATTCATCCAGCCGGATTTCAGAAGGAATGAGGTCCTTGGTTTTTTGCGTCAGCCTCTTGGGGACCTGTGCATCTCCCGACCGAAATCAAGGTTGAGCTGGGGGATCGAATTACCCTTTGATTCAGAATATGTCACCTATGTCTGGTTCGATGCCCTGACGAACTATATCTCCGCCATCGGTTATCCCGAAGATGGCGATATGTTCGGGAAATGGTGGCCGGTGGATTACCATCTTATCGGGAAAGACATTCTCACCACCCACGCGGTTTACTGGCCCACCATGCTGATGGCAGCCGACATCCCCCTGCCCAAGACAATCTTTGCCCATGGATGGTGGCTCATCGGTGACACCAAGATGTCAAAATCCCTGGGAAATGTCGTTCGGCCGCTGGACCTGGCTGACAAATACGGCGTGGATGCCCTGCGGTATTATCTCATGCGGGAAATGACACCGGGACAGGACGCAAGCTTTACGGTGGAAAGCTTCGTAAAACGCTATAATTCGGATCTGGCCAATGACCTCGGAAACTTGGTCAATCGCATTACCAAACTCATCAGCCGGCATTTCGATGACAAGCTTCCAGAGGTTGGCGAAGCCACACCGGAGGATGCTGACCTGGAACATCATGTCAGCCAGGTCAGGGAGAAGGTTGCTACTGAACTTGACCAACTGCGTATCAATTATGCGCTTCAGCATATCCTCGATGTACTACGGCAGATCAATCGCTACATGGAGGATCAGTCGCCATGGAAGTCAGTAAAAACGGACAAACAGCGGGCTGGTACTGTCCTGTATAATGCGGCGGAAGCTTTACGCCTAAGCGCAGTGCACCTTTATCCTGTGATGCCTGAGAAGATCGCCACTCTCCTGGAGGTTCTGGGAACTTCAACTGCAGCGCGTTTCAGCGAAGAGAATTGGTTCAGCTGGGGTCATATCCAGCCAGGTACAGCCATCGGTAGTACCGCTGGGATCTTCCCGCGTATTGAGGTTGAAGCTGATGACAGCCAACCCGAATCAGCAGACATGAAACTCAAAGCGGAGATCAGCTTCGACGAATTCCAGAAAATGGATATACGCATGGGGACGGTCATCAAGGCCGAAAAGCATCCCAATGCAGATAAGTTGCTCAAATTGCTGGTTGACCTGGGGGTTGAGCAGCGTCAGGTCGTGGCCGGGATCGCTGAATGGATCCAGCCCGAGGAACTCCTGGGTAGATCCATCGCTATTCTGGCAAACCTCAAACCTGCCAAGATCCGTGGAGAGATCTCCCGGGGCATGATCCTGGCCGCAGAAGACGATAAGGTCGTATCACCCCTGATTGGTCTGAAAGACACTGAGGATGGATCGAAGGTCCGCTAGACCCTGAAGACTGCATGTCCACCGTACAGCTGATCGACACCCACTGCCATTTGAACCTGGCAAAATTCTTTGATGATATCAACGCTGTCCTTGATCGGGCAGCAGAAGCAGGTGTAACCAGAATGGTAGCGGTCGGAATCGATCTGAAAAGTTCTGAGCAGGCTATAAAACTGGCGGAAAATCATCCACAGGTCTATGCCAGCGCGGGTATTCATCCAAATGATTGTCATAAGGCTCCCCAGCAGTGGGAATTGACCATTCTGGACATGCTTGATCATCCTCGAGTGGTGGCTGTCGGTGAAACCGGGCTGGATTATTACTGGAAGGACAGTCCGCCTGAGCTCCAGCAGAGATTTTTCAGGGACCACCTGGACCTGGCCCTGGCGACGGGTCTGCCAGTCATCATCCACAACCGGGAGGCAGATGAGGACGTCCGTGATCAGGTGATGGAGCATGGCAATACGAAGGGCGTGTTCCACTGCTGGCCTGCCCCCTGGGACATTGCCAGACCTTTGCTGGACAAGGATTACCATATCTCATTTACAGGAACGGTTACATTCAAGAACAACATCGAGGTCCAGAACGTCGCCCGCCAAATGCCCCTGGACCGACTGCTGCTTGAGACAGATAGCCCCTTTCTGACTCCTGCTCCCCATAGGGGGAAACGACCGAACGAACCATATCATCTCGTGCATATCGCCGAAAAAATTGCCACACTAAGAGGATTACCGGTCGAGGAAGTCGGGCGGCAGACGACAATCAATGCAGAACAATTTTTTAGATTAAACCATGCCTAAGGTCCTGAAGATACCAAAGCCTAAGAAACATTGGGGTCAAAACCACCTCCTGGATCACGGCATGTTATTGAAACTCATCCGATCCATTCGTGCCAGAGAGGTTGATGACTTTGTCGAGATCGGTCCCGGATCTGGAACCCTCACCCGCCACCTGACGCCAATGGTAGGTTCACTGCTGGCCATCGAAATCGATGAACGTCTGAAGGACCACATGCAGTTGATTGCAGATGAGTACGAGCATTTCTCTTACAGCATCGAGGATTTTCTAGACTGGGAGTGCCCGCCACGATTAAGGAATTTTCGGGTAGTGGGAAACATTCCCTACAACATCACCTCACAGATCATCATAAAGCTTTTCCTGATGCGCAAACACATCCAGGACGCACATCTGCTCATGCAGAAGGAGGTTGCCCAGCGACTGGTGGCCGGTCCTGGTACGAAGGAATACGGGATACTTTCGGTATATACAGACCTTTTCTGTGACGCGAAATACCTCTTCGAGGTCAGTCGGAACGTATTCCGGCCCATACCCAACGTGGATTCAGCCTTTGTGCACATGAGTTTTGAGAATTCGGCCCAGATGACGCCAATGGAAGAGAAGCGCCTGCGGATCGTGGTGCGGACCGCGTTCAATCAACGACGGAAAACACTGCGGAACAGTCTCAAGGTCGTGCTGGGAGCAAATCCGGAGATCCCGAACTGGATCGATCTGGACAAGCGTGCGGAGCAATTATCCCCCGCCGATTTCCTGAACCTCACCTTGTCACTCGAAGGCATTCGCTGATCACCAACACCAAATTCCCGCAGGAACATCAAAGAAACGTTGTGGTTTCTGTCTTGTGGTTACTTGTGTCACAAGTTAAATTGCCGCGCTTTTTTGTACGCTGAAAGGAAGTGATAATACTTAATGGCGAAAAAAGTCAAACGTATCGGTGGCGACACCAATCGGAGCTTGAGCAAGTACCTTGAGGAGATCGGCCAATATGAACCGCTGCACCCCAAGGACGAGATCGCGCTGGCCCAGAGGGTCAAGCAAGGTGATCGGATTGCTCTAAAAAAACTTACCGAAGCCAATCTGCGTTTTGTCGTATCGGTTGCTAAGGATTACCAGGGACAGGGCCTTCCTCTGACAGATCTGATCAATGAAGGTAATCTCGGACTGATCAAAGCCGCAGAACGCTTCGACGAAACCCGGGGATTCAAATTCATCTCATATGCGGTGTGGTGGATCCGGCAGTCCATATTGCAGGCTTTAGCCGAACATTCCCGTATCGTCCGTCTACCCCTGAACCGGGTGGGCACCATCTCGAAGATCTCCAAGACCTCAGACCGCCTGGAACAGCGCCTGGAGCGCACTCCCTCTGAGCGCGAGATCGCCAAGGAGCTGGATATGCAGCCCGAGGAGGTTGCAGACGCGATCCGCATTTCCAAGCGTCATCACTCACTGGACGCCCCTTTTCATGAAGAAGAAAAGAACTCTCTCATGGATGTCATCGAAGATGAACACCAGGAGGCACCAGATACTGAGTTGATGTCGGACTCTCTCAAAAAAGAAATCCGCGACGCTCTGGATACCCTGAAAGAACGTGAGCGTGAGGTGATCCGCATGTACTTCGGTATTGATCGCGAATACGCCCTCACCCTGAATGAAATTGGCGAAGAATTCAACCTGACCCGTGAACGCGTGCGGCAGATCAAAGAGAAAGCCATCAAGCGTCTACAGCACAAATCCCGGAGTCGTAAACTGCAGGCCTATCTGGGCTAATTCGAAGGGAGGTGAGATCAAGCAATGTCAGTCATGGTTACTGTAAAAAGGGACGAACCCTTTGAAAAAGCCCTGCGACGCTTCAAGAAGAAATACGAGAAGGCTGGTATCCTGAAGGACGTTAAGAAAAACTCCTTTTACCTGAAGCCCTCAGAAGACCGTCGCCTGCGGCGTGCCAAGGCAGCCAAGCGGAACCGCCGCTCGATGCATTCACGCCCCCGCTAGATCTGTTAACTCTTCAAGAGTTTAAGATTCACAAAGCCCGGTTGATACCGGGCTTTTTCGTTGTTATTGGAAATAAAATAGGAGTCGACTGAGAGGTGAAGACTCTATTTCTCGTAAAGATCGTCCAGGTCGGCTCGGGCCAGCTCCACAATAAAGCCCGCGATCTTCTCGCAGGCATCCTTGAAGAATTTCTCTCCTTTTTCAGCACTTGACGCCGCCGGATCCCCAACGCCTGTATCCTCGGAAACATTGATCCATTCTCGTGGCGACCAGACCCAGCGCTCGCGCAAGGCTTTGATCTTCACCTGCTTTTCTGTTCCCGGGCCTGCCTGACTGAGGGGGAGAACCAGATCGGGAGTCAGGAATTGCAGGACGCTGGTCTCCATTTCCCCGGCATGATCACCCGGGATCTCGAAGTAATCCTCCGGCGGCACCACCGTCCACCAGTTGACACTGCAGATAAAGATATCTGTCTGGGGTTCCAGCTCACGGATCATAGGCTTGAAGTCATTGCCGCCATGCCCATTCAATATAACCAGTTTATAAATACCTGAATCCTCGAGAACATCGAGAATATCCGCCAGAATGGCTGCTTCCGTGCTGGGATTCAAGTTGAGGGTGAGTTTCAATCCGCGGTTCTGGGCGTTCACCCCGATGGGGATCGTGGGCAGCACGATGACATTCGCGCCCTGGTCCCAGGCATTCCGGGCGGATTCAACCGCCACAGAGGCAGCCTGGATGTTATCCGTACTGAAGGGCAGGTGATAATTATGTGCCTCTGTGGCACCCCAGGGCAATATCGCCACATCATACTGCTGGTCTTTTACCGATTGCCAGGTCGTCTCGGCCAGAATATAGGGTTTACCGGTCATGGTCTATCCATTCAACAGGGTACTGATCTCATGTTTGAATTCTGAGACCAGGGAGACAGCGACGGTTTTGTTGGGCCCCTCGGCAAAGATGCGGATGATGGGTTCCGTGTTCGATGCTCTGAAATGAACCCAGCGATCCTTCCACGAGATCTTGACTCCATCCTGCAGGTCCGGAGCCAGGCCTCGGTATTTCTCAGCAAGTTGGAGCAGAATGTCCTTAGGGTCGCTGTGGCCTACATCCAGACGGTCCTTGACCATTTCGAAACGTGGTAGTGATGCTGCGATCTCACTGATACTGCGCCCCTCCTCAGACATCAGGGTCAGTATCAGTGCCGCAGCCACCAGTGAATCGCGACCCAGGTGGGAATCCGGTAAGATCACACCACCATTCCCCTCTCCCCCGATAAGACTGGGCACGGCCTGCATTTGGCGGGCGACATGGATCTCTCCCACCGGAGTGCGGATCACCCTTTTCCCGAAGGTCTTGCCCAATGCATCCAGCGCCATGGTGGTTGAAAGATTGGTTACCAGGACACGGTCATCATCTGGTTCGGTATGGATCAGCGCATGATAAGCTGCCAGGACCAGTGTGTATTCTTCGACCAGAGGTCGACCATCATCATCGATGACCGCCAGACGATCCGCATCAGGATCTGTCGCCAGGCCGATATCCGCGCGTTCTGTGCGCACCCGGGTCATGAGTTCCTTCAGGTTTTCCGGCAGCGGTTCAGGTGTATGCACAAAATCCCCGTTGTTCTCGCAATTCATCCGGACGACGTTACAGCCCAGTTTTTCAAGCAACAGGGGCAATGCTTCGGAACCGGCACCATTGATGGCGTCAAGGACCACCTTGTATTTCCGCCGGCGCACTCTGGAAACATTTACCAGATCAAGGTTCAGGACGTCCTCGATATGGCGTTCAATGCGATCATCCATGACCTGAACCCGGCCGGTCGCTTCCGCAGGCAGGGAGGGCGCAGTTTCAAGGCTTTTCAGGTGTTCTTGCAATTCTGTGTGCTGGTCCGAATCCAGGAACAAACCTTCCCGGCCAATGAATTTGAGAGCGTTCCATTCAATGGGATTGTGGCTGGCTGTCACAATGATACCACCCGCCGCATCCAGTTGCTTGACCATCAGCTGGGCGGTTGGCGTCGGACAGATCCCACAATCTATAATCTCACAGCCCATGCGCTGCAGTGTCAATTCGACGATGCCTTTGAACATTCGGCCGGAAGGACGTGAATCCATGGCAATGATGATCTTTCCGCGGCCCATCAACTCGCCAAAGGCCCGAGTATAGGTTCCTACGACCCCGGCATCGAAACCATCATTGATGATCCCTCGAACACCCGAGATTCCACTGATCAGCGTGGGCATGTCAGTCCTCCGCTCTGGTTACACGCACTAGCTATTCTTCCAACCCAATTAATTTATATCCAATGAGATCATCGACGGTGGTTTTTCCGATGGTGAATGGTTTATGGTCTACAAATTTGAATCCTTGTCGATGATACCAGTCAATGGCCGGCTGATTCTCAGACATTACTCCCAACCAGAGCCGATCCGTACCGATCTTTAGTGCCTGTTCAATGCCCTTGTCCAACAGGGCCTTACCAAGACCCGACCCCTGGTGCTGCGGCAGGACATACAGAGAAGTGACATAAAACTCCTGTGTTTCCTTGTTCCAGTGAGATTTGCTGTAGCCAACGACCTCGTTCTCAACCGTTGAGACCCAGCCATCCACGATACCGGAATTATACAGCTGCAGCAGGCGAGGGATGGCATAATAGGCCTCGTGAAAGGACCGCATGTCCTCCTCGGGAATAAAACCACCATACGCATCCATCCATGTGTGCCAGGCTACCGACCGGATCGCCGACAGGTCAGATCTACGCCAGCGACGTACCCCTATCCCGCTTTTCCGGCCAAAGGCAAATTTCATCAGACCATTAGTCCGTTTCGCGCCAGGTAATGGCGCTGGCCACCTTGCGTCCAGCCAGGAAATACTGAAAGAAGATCGAACCGCGGTACATACGCTGCACTGTCCGGCGAACGCCCTGGTCCCTGCGTAGTCGTCTGACCTGCATGTGTTTTCGCAGTATCAACCAGGGGTGCAACAGATTCCATGCGAAGGCGTGCAGGATTGCTCCAATACGCTTCCAGTCACCAATCAGGGCGCTGAACACGATTGCCACCCCCTCGAGTGCGATCCTTGCAGGTAGAGTGAAGGCAAGGTATGCGAAAGGATAATTCTTCATCATCATGATGAGGTTGTTGCGGTGGTTCAGATATTTTTTCAGATAGCGATCCGGTGGCAGTGTCCAGCCGGAGTGGTGCAGGATCCTGGCATCGGGCGCATTGACGATCTTCCATCCCGCGTTCTGCAACCGCCAGCACAGATCGATCTCCTCCATGTGGGCGAAGAAATCCTCATCGAACATGCCCACTTCATCAAGGGCGCTTTTTCTGAAGAGCAGGGCCGTTCCGCTTGCCCAGAAGATCTCCCTGGGATCATCATACTGCCCCTTGTCCTCTTCCAAGGTGGTGAATATGCGCCCCAGGGCGAAGGGAAATCCCAACATGTCAAGCATCCCACCAGCTCCCCCGGCGTAGTCAAAGCATTCTGGGTGTTGTGCTGAAAGTATCTTTGGCTGAACTGCAGCAGCCTGGGGATCATCGTCCAGCGCCTTCACCAGGGGTTCGATCCATCCCGGATCGTGTGTCGTGTCATTATTCAAGACCAACAGGTAATCGCCCGTGGCCTGTTCAAGACCACGATTCGAACCACCGGCAAAACCAAGATTTTTCTCGTTCTGAATGATCCTGACCTGCTGGAAATGCTGCCGTACATGCTTTACGCTGTCATCGCTGGATGCATTATCCACCAGGATGATCTCAATGTCCGGATAGGTGGTCTGCTCCAGCGAACGCAGACAGGCATCCAGGATCTCGATCCCATTAAAATGCGGTATGATGATGGAAACACGTTTCATGATCTGGAACCACCGAACAAAGCTATCGTGGAAAAATAATCTGACGAAGTACAGAAGACATTTTTTTTGTCGTTCTCCTGTAGACAGGTGCCGCCGATTCTTAATTCCCCCAAGATGAAAAACGGCGGATCAACCGCCGCTTTCCAGAGTCATTGATCTACTGTGGGAGCGTGTCGCCCCTAGCCTGCGCCAGAGCATCCCGGAGGGTTTGCACCTCTCTTGCATTGGGTACCAGGCTTGCCAACCGTTCCACCCACACGTCACCATTGATAAGATCCTTCTCCTTCACATAGGCCCGAGCCAGCTCGAAGGTGATCTGGGGATTGTTGGGAGATTTTTCAGCCAGTGGAAGCAGTATCTCAATTGCACGTCCGGTCTCGTCGAAGAGATCATTCCAGATGGAAGCGACCTTCAGGTAGTCATAATCACCACTGACCTCACGCCCATTGGCCAGGGCATACTCCATATACTCCCGGGCACGTTCCGCATCTCCAAACTGATTATACATCTGGACGATCTGGAGGTAGAGATCCATGATGGTAATGGGGATGGTCTCGTCAGGTAGGAATTCATCCATCTTCCTCAGGACATCGAGAGCTTTTTCATCCTGCTGGTTGAAACCGTATTCATAGACCAGTTGCAGAAAACCCTTTCTGTAATTCTGGAGCAGACGCTGGACATTCTCGGGATAGTAGACATCCGGATCGTCAAGATTGGTATAACGGTAGGTATTGATGATGTTCTCATACATCACATCCGGATCAATACCCTGACCGATCTTCTGGGGAATGATCTTATAGGCCTGGCCATCCATGCGCAAATATTCTGTCAATCCCAGCTGATTGCTGGGTGAAACCGTCACTGCAAAGTAGATGGGTTGTTTCCACTGATTCACACGAATGATCTCGAAGATCATGACGTCCTGGATTCTGAGGCCGCCAACCATCTTTCCGGTCTGGGGATTTCGCTGTCGGCTGATGGTGGGACTCATGGTCCAGACCAG
The DNA here is from genome assembly GCA_964454335.1 of uncultured Lentisphaeria bacterium. Taxonomy (GTDB): domain Bacteria; phylum Fidelibacterota; class UBA8477; order UBA8477; family JABMPR01; genus CAYVVT01. The sequence continues at coordinate 252,225 of CAYVVT010000004.1, forward strand.
GCCCTGGGATTCTTCGAGTGTACCACCCTCGGGCAGGTCACCGACCCGCTTCTCCGGTCCCGGGATGCGCATCTCCCGTTCTTCCCAGCGCCAGAGCCCCATCTGTTCGATCTCATCATCTGTCAGACTGATTGGGACCTTGGGTTCCATATGTTTCAGCTGTTTGATATACCAGGGCGTGTTCAACAGACTCAGGTTAACCACCCGTACATCCTTGCGGATTCCCTCAACCTCCTGCAGATACCACAGGGGAAAGGTGTCATTGTCACCATTGGTGAAGATGATGGCATTCGGTTCACAGGTGTTCAGCAAATTATAAGAGTATTCCCAGGCAACGTAGTTCCCGGTGCGGTCATGCGTATGGTAGTTGGCCAGCAGCATGTTCAGGGGCACGGCGAGTGTCAGGACCGCAATTGCGGCAGAGAAGAAAACGGGACTGTTCTTGCGCCATTCGTTCAGTTTTTCCAGCACTGCTGCTGCTCCAATCCCGATCCAAACGGCAAAGGCAAAGAAGCTCCCCGTATAAGAATAATCCCTTTCTCGAGGTTGAGGATCATCCTGGTTCAGATAGATGAGGATCGCCAGGCCGGTGAGCACGAAGAGAGCCGTAATGGAGAAAGCCCGTTTTGAATCACGGCTGAAATGGTGTCCCATTCCCAGCAAACCCAGGATGAGAGGCAAAGCCCATAGTTGCGTTATATCCGACCGGTCACCGCTACGTCCCCAGAACTGCCATTTGAAATAGCGGATGTACATTTGGTTTACCTGATACCGCCAGAAGAAATCCGAAGTGCTGCGGTAGCCACGTTTGATCTCCATGAGGTTGGTGATCCGCTGCAGAACCTCGCGATTCCCCATGCGGATCTGGACCTGATCCGGCGATGCGCCGACACCCCCTGTAAGGACGCCGATCCTGTCAGTATTGTTTATACGTACCACGATCCCTTCGCGGATGTTCTTCTGGGTCAGGGGCTGTTCTTCCCAGCGATCGCGATAGAACATGGGATAGGACCCATACTGCTCGCGTTCCAGATAGGCAATGGCCTGGGTGATCGTCTCCGGGTCATTCTCGTCAATATTGGGATTCTGGGCGGAGCGGATGAAGATCATCTGATAGGACGAATAGCCTACCAGGACCAGGAGAAAGGCCATGATGCCCAAGCGGACCTCATTCTGCCAGCGCTTGGCGTACATGGGTGCGAAATAGACCAGGGTCATCATCGCCAGGGCGGCGAGAATGAGTGTCGCACCGATCCCGGAGACGGCATTCTCCGTATTCATCACACCGGCAACAAAGGCGGCTGACTTGGGTACCCCCTTGATGATACCAGCGTAAATGGCCAGATAGGCAGCCCCGGCAGCGCCCATGAGCAGTGTCTGGCGCCAGAATCGACCACGTCGGTCTCCCTTGAAGAGTTGGGACAATCCGAATAGTCCGGCAGCCAGGATCCCCACCGTCAGTGCAAGCATGGAGGCCAGCTTGCTGGTTCGTTCGCTTTCTGTCAATCGCAGATAATCAAGAGATGTTTCAGGCAATGTCATCTCCACCGCCAGCATCACGGCAATCGCGCCAACCACCAGCACACCCAGCATGTGCAGCATCATTTCCACACCGTCCTCTTCGGGATTCAGCTTGGAATACATGATCAGGGCAATGAATGGGATGGTGAGCAGGTTGAGCATGTGTACGGATATGGCCAGACCTATCATATAGGAGATAATAAGGATATAGCGCGCACCGATAGCGCCTTCTTCCACTTTTTCAGACCATTTGAGAATGAGCCAGACAACGATGGCCGTAAAGAAAATGCTCATGGAATAGACCTCAGCCTCAACTGCATTGAACCAGTGGCTGTCAGAAAATGCCAGAGCCAGGGATCCGATAGCCCCTCCGCCATAAGCGATCCATCTGTCTGTGGCATTGCGGATGGGACCACGCCATTCGGCCACAAGCCGCACGATGATGAGAAAGAGGAACATGTTCGAGAATGCCGTGGCGATGGGTGACATCATGTTGATACGATAGGCAATGGTGTGGAATTCAGGCAAGTTCATGATGGGATCCAGGGCTGCACCGCCATTAAAGGGCAACATTGAGAAGAAACGCCCCAACAGCAGGTATAGTGGCGAGCCGGGTGGGTGTGGCACCTGCAATGTATGGGAGACAGCGATGAATTCACCACAATCCCAGAAAGATACCGTCGGTGCCATGGTGAATATGTAGATCAGATAGGTGAAGATCAGTACAAATGCGGCCAGTAGCCATTTTGTCAAATCACGGGTTGCGGGTATATCCATTCCTCGTCCTCGTCTATCGATGTTCGGTCTGCAAAAAAGCTAACGTTAAATTGCAGTTATTGTTTCAGTTCAATCCCAGCAGGGCCGGGCAATATATAGTCTATGTCGAGGCTTGCCAACATGATGTTGGACATACAGAAAGGGCCGGTTAACGACCGGCCCCATCTGCATATTTCTGATTGCTGAGTATTGCAGTTACTTCAGGTACATCATCTTGATAATCCGCGAATCCTCCCCAGCCTGGATCCGGGCAAAATAAACCCCGGTACCCAGGGCTTGGCCAGCATCGTTGAGCGCTTCCCAGGTCATGGTGTAATTTCCAGCTTGCTGCAGACCTGGATCAAAAGAAGTGACCTGATTTCCACGAACATCGTAAATCCTAATAGTGACCTGCATTTCCCCAGGGATTGAATAGCCAATGGTCGTACTTGGGTTGAACGGGTTGGGGTAATTGGGTGCAACCGCGAAATCTTCTGGCAACAGTTCCCGCTGGGGCGACACATCAAAGACCTGTCCGGCACGATTTGCCAGTTTCAGGGTGTTCAGTTCCCAATCAGGGCTCACTGCCCCCAGTACAACGTTACCGGTGATGCTTGTACCTGAAAGGTTGTATGACAGCGCGTGGGTGCCGCTTTCTGTTTTTCTTGAAACAAACTCAAAATCAGCGAGGCTCGGTGCAAATGTCCCCGAGTAGTGCATCTCGAAGCCCGCGATGGGCATTTCCGACCGAAGCTGCAACTGATTCTCATTGATGAAAACCTCCGGCTCATCACCGATGCTCTCACGACCAACACCCATGATGTAGTTCACCAGCAGCACCAGATCACCAATATCTATAAGTCCATCGCCATTCACGTCACCGCAATACAATTCGAATTCCTGTGGTTCAGCACCCTCGCCGAGAATGATGTTCACCAGGCGAACAATGTCCTGCACGTTGATATAGGTATCAGCCGTCACATCCCCGATAATGGTTCCAGGAATAGCCGTGATGGGAAAGACGATGAAATCCAGCCAGGCGCAATCGTTACCGCTGCTGCCGGTGTAATCTTTGTCATAACGCCAGGTGAGTTCATGATCACCGGGCGACAGCCAGTAGATGGTCTGGGTCCATTCGATATCGCCTTCAAATGTTTCCATTTCCTCGCCATTCACCAGGAAGACCAGTCCATCACCGCTTTGCGAAGAGACCTTGTAGTTGAAGGTGATGGGTGACGCTTCGGTGACGCTGATGGTCAGGCTGAGATCAGAGTTCTGGTTGTTGTAAACGTCACCGGATCTGGCGGCATAGCTGCCTTCGAAGGCATTCGTGGCGTCAATGATCCAGTCCTGCTGTCCGCCCATCTGCCACTCAAATGCGGAGAAATCACCGGATTCAAAATTCTCGATAACCTCCCCGGCCACCAGGATAAAACTCCCGCTGGCAGTGTATCCGTAGTCTCCCAGCAGGTTCCATGTGAATTGGATCTCGTGGCTGGGAGGTGTGGCGATAGCCACATCAACGCCAAAACTGCAGGTGCCCGTTGCTCCGGGCTCAATACCGTTGATCCAACCAAGATTCTCTGTGATCGACACAAAGGGATCCTCTGTTGCCAGGGTGATCGACCCCTCTGCCAGAGGACAAGTGCCCTCATTCGTGATGATCAGGTCAAGGATTACTGATTCACCGATATCCAGCCTGCCATTATTGTCATCGGCTACAACGACATCACCCATCGCCATCACGGGTGCATGCAGGATCAGATCGAAGCTGTGATCCCAATTTTCTGAACCGGCGGCAAGATCTACATCCAGCGCAGCATTGTGTCCGTCCGGGGCTTCAGGAGAGACAGCAAGGCTGAAAGGACCCACCGTCACGGAACCGTTTGCCTCGACAAGGGCGGCTGTGGCGGTCCCGGATGTGATGGTCACAAAAGGATCCACGGTGGTCATGCTGGCAGCAAGCTCAGCTGCATTTTCAGTGCCGACGTTATGAATCACAAGATTCAGATCGAGAGCCTCACCAAAATCTGCCGTGTTGTTGCCATTTCCGGTGATAGAGTCCTCTATGCTTGCTTCACCCAGGATCAGGTAGGGACCATCAGGTGCAATGATCAGCAGTTCCGTCTGGTATGGGATCATGTTGTGGGCTGTAATCGTCAACAGAAGTGTATCAGGTTCGGCCAGAGCCTCAAAACTCAGTGTGACTGGTCCCAGATCATCCAGGTCTTCGCAGGCCAGGATCTCTTCGTCCAGCATCAGGGCGGCCATCCCCTGGTTGACCCCCGGTACATCAATAGTGAGCTCGCTGGCACCAATGACCATAACGTCAGGATGTGTAACGGTTTCGATGACTGCCGGGGTACCGCTGTAGATCTGTGCACTGGGATCGCCAAAGAGATGCCAGGTGGCAAACATGTTCCAGCCGCCGCTGCCGTACTCATCCATCATCAGGCAGGAACCGTTGAACATCAGTGCCCCAACGACCGTATTTGCTTCGGCCACCAGCAGGTCCACTGTTTCGTCCTGAGCACTCATAGGTGGAGCCCAGGACTGATTGATGCTGGAGCCGTAGAAGGCCAACGCACCACGTGGATCATCGGCAGAACCAGCACGCAGCCAGGCCTCAGCGAAACAGGTGTTGTTTGTAAAATTACCGTTCACACAGGCCACCGAATTGATCACGGGCAGCATCCCGGTGTTGGAGAGATTGTTCACATTACTTACTGAGAAACCGGAGCTGCTCCAGGCTGTGGTGGACCCGTGACCCGTATAGTTGAGAAATCCGCGACCGTCATTGATTGCATTTGCCACCTGCGTCGAGTTCGCGCCGGGATCGTAGATCTGGTCGACCTCTGTATATCCATATCCAAGCAGGTCAGCACGGATGTTGTTGAGATGTTGAATGTCCGACTCGCCATCATCACCAATGCCAGCGCCTTCGGCACTACCAATACCCGTACCCCGCAGATACCAATCCTCTGTACCCTCGGCACCAGCTTCATATAACAGGACCTTGGCAACCTGGGTTTCAACATGGGCTACATTATTTGCCGAAAAACGGCCCACAAAAAGATCTGGGTACCAGTCCCCGTTATCGCCATCTACACAGGCATAGGTCGGATCTGCAGCGTCACCACTCACATAAGTGGTGGTAACATCGCTATTGTCGCCAACCAACAGGACATAGGTCAATCCCTCAGGCGAGTTGTAACGTTCCTGGATGGCGTTCTGGATGACTGTGCTGTTGTTGCCAATGTCTGAGATGCTTACAAGCTCTGTGGGAATGCCCTTGGCCTGCTTCCAGTCAACCAGGGGCAGTAGGGCATCGTGATAGGAATCGCCGGTGATAATGAGCATGGGGCCGACTTCATAGGGAGCCTCGTATAGGACGCCGGCCTGGCCGTTATTCAGAAAACGGTTCTCGTAAATGGGCCGGAAGCCCCTGGCGTGCCAGGACTTGCGATCGGATTTCGGATTGACCCTGGCGGGTCCATCCGCACTGATAGTGAGCTGCAGGTGAGTGTAGATACGCAGAGTGCCGCTCTGGGGATTATAGCGGAATGGATGTACCTTCACCACAACTCCGCGATAATCACGCAAGATGTATGGTTTACCCAGTTCTGCAATTGTGCTCGGAAAGAATTCATCCCGGCTGTACTCAGGACCGAATTGATAGGCAACGGCTGAGGGCAGGATGTTCCTGGTAAAATTCCCTTTCGAAGGTGCCAGAGCAGGCACGCTTATATCGATCCAGCTCAGCACTTCCGTTTCGATTGCCATGTGCGCGTCATCTGGGATGATGATGCTGCGGTGCAGTTTTGGTAGATCAGGGGCTGCTGCTTGCAGTAGCGGGGTCATTCCGGGAGCTGTGATCTGCAGATGGTCGCGCCCGTGGACATCGGTGGTCTCCTCATAATATCCTGTGACACGTATATCCAGGACGGTGTTGCGTATGTCGGATGAAACGACTTCTATGGAGAGTTGATCAGAGAGTGTGGGATCCAAAGTGACCCAACCAGGAGCTGCCGGCAGGAACACCGGCACTAGAAAGGAAATCAGTGTGAAACGCAGCTTGTTCTTGATCATGAATGCGGTCCCCGACTTTTCAAGTTCTGCCTAAATGCTTAAGTCTTTGAGTATACTGCCAATTACCTGCCAAAGGCATATGAAAATAGATCACAATTCTGCTGCGTTAGCTGGAACACATTTCCCAGAGGGCAATACTGGCCGCCATGGCTGCATTCAGCGACTCGCCTCCACCGGCGCCGGGAATCACAAGTTGCCGCCCGTATTTCAGCAGGTTCGGATGGACACCGTGCGCTTCGCTACCCACTACCATGATAAGTGGCTTTCTGACCTCATACGCATCCAGGCTCTGTCCTTCCATGTGCAGGATGACCACATCACCGTCCTGATCCACCCATTTCCCGAGCACAGCCTGCAGATCCGTGTTCCTGTGCAGATATACCCCCCCAATGGCCCCCATGCTGCTACGCACAACCTTTGGACTGAAAGGATCAGCACAATCCGGACTCAATAGAATATGCTTAGCGCCAAACCAGTGTGCACTACGCAGTATGGTACCCAGGTTTCCGGGATCTGATACACGATCCAGGGCAAGAATGAGATCTTTTTCACTGGGTTCTGGAATGGCTTTTTCTAGCGGTATCTGCCCAACACAGATGATCCCCTGGGGGGATTTATTCTCGGAGATCTGGTTTATCTGCTGTTGTGTGGCCCGTACTCTTGGGATTTCAGCAGGAATATCGAAAGCCTCGAAATGGGGACCGGTGATAGCCTGAAGCACCTGGACATCACTTCCGAGGATCTCCTTGCACAGACGCTCGCCTTCCAACAGGAACCAACCCGTTTCCTTACGGCCCTTGCTGCGGTTGAGGCTCCGCAGCTGGCTGACCCGGTTCCGACTTAGTGATTTGCTAATGGGTACCTCAGGATTGCCGGATCGTCAGTCCGCGCTATCGAGAAAATCACAGACACCATCCAGGGCAATGGTCTTCTGCTCGCCAGTCTCGAGATCCTTCATCTGGATCTCCTGCTGGGCAAACTCGTCTTCACCCAGAATGGCAGCATAACGGCTGTTGCGCCGGTTTGCCTCGCGCATCTGGGCTTTCAGGCTACGGCGCAGTGTGTCCGCATCGCAGTTCAAGCCTGCTGCTCGCCAGACTTTCAGGAGTTTCTGGCTCTTGGAGCGTAACGCATCGCCGGCGAGTACCAGGTAGACATCGAGTGAAGACCTGCTTTCCACCTCTTTCAGCGACTCCATGACCAGCAGCAGACGTTCGATCCCGGAGGCCCAACCGATAGCCGGTACGCTTGCGCCGCCGAGTTGTTCGATAAGGTTGTCATACCGTCCACCCCCACAAATGGCATCCTGCGCACCCAGAGCATCCGAGCTAAACTCAAAGGTTGTGTGGGTATAGTAGTCCAATCCGCGTACCATGAGGTCATCCTGGGTGAATGGGATCTCCATATCCCTCAGGGTAGAGAGAACGGCCGCATAATGATTGGTGGAATCCTCGTTGAGGAATTCCGCTATACGGGGGGCGTTCCTGATGATCTCCCGGTCGTTTTCCGCTTTGCTGTCCAATATACGCAGGGGATTGGTATCGTAGCGCTGTCGGCTAGCAGCAGAGAGATCCTGGAGGTGCGGTAGCAAATATTTCCGGAGCGCTTCACGATAGGCGTCACGACTCTTGGTATCACCGATGCTGTTGATCCGCAGCTCAGCGTGGTCACTGATACCCAGCTCGACAAGGATGGCATGAAAAAGTGCAATGACCTCCACATCCTGTTCCGGATGCGGTGATCCGATGGCTTCGATACCGAATTGCCAGAACTGGCGATAACGACCTTTCTGGGGTCGTTCCTGTCGGAACATGGGACCTTCGTACCATAGCTTCTGCACGGGTGCTTCCTGCTGCAGGTTGTTCTGGATATAACTACGTACCACAGATGCGGTAAGTTCTGGACGAAGTGTAATGCTGTTCCCGCTCGTGTCGCTGAAAGTGTACATCTCCTTGGAAACGATATCCGAATCCTCACCCACACCCCGGGCGAACAGTTCTGTGCGCTCGAATATCGGGGGCCTGATCTCGCGATAGGTAAATCGTTCCATAACCATGTGTATCGTAGCTTCCAGGGCATGCCATTGCTCGATCTCACCGGGCAGGATGTCATTGGTGCCTTTGATCTTCTGAATTTTGTCGGGCATAAGTGAGTTTCCGGATTGGCGAATTAGCGGATTGGCGGATTGTACCCCGCAGGAGGCCGGGGGCGGATTGCGGAAACCGGTGCGAGGTCAGTCATTGTCCTGATCTTCCCCGCCGAGGATCTCTTCGGTGATCTCCCGGGCTCGTTCCGCATATTCTTCAGGCACCTTCAGGGTCGCCGGGTTGTTGGCCAGGGATACAGAATGGGCTCCCAGGCCAGATGACATCATGGAACGGATGATCTCACAGGGAATGCCGGCATTCCCCAACGCCTCACGGATCATCTCGGCATATATATCACCCTCAACGGTTGCGATCTTCACCCACCTGCTGTTCTCAGGGGTATCTCCCATGGGTTTTCTCCTTTTTCAGTTCAAGAAAATCTAATGTTTAGCTTCTGTAATCAAAAAAATAAAGACTGGACAGCGGCAGCATTTCAGATTAGTGTCCGATCCAGATTGAAAATGATCTTTGACAGGCATCTTTAAGTAATGAACTCCGCTGGATTTAGATTGCATGACCGCCTGTCCTGATAAGGGGGAACCCGGTGGATTAGGAGTTCAAATTTGACGAATGAAGCGATAGAGCGCCTTTTACATACCGAGATACTGAAACAGGTATCCAAGCCCGGACGCTATCTGGGCAATGAACATAATATCATCAAGAAATCCTGGGACGAGGGTCTGACCCGGATTGCCCTGGCATTCCCGGACGTTTATGACACTGCCATGCCATACAACGGCTTCCAGATCCTGTATCACCTCCTGAACCGGGAAGTGGATATTTCCGCCGAACGTGTCTATGCCCCATGGCCGGACATGGAGTCAGAACTCCGCAAACACCAGGTGCCGCTGTTCAGCCTGGAATCCAAACATGGACTGGCAGAATTTGACATCGTCGGGTTCTCACTGCCTTATGACCTGCTGTATACCAATATCCTGAATATGCTGGACCTGGCCGGGATCCCCATCTGGACAAAGGATCGTACTGCAAATGACCCATTCGTCATTGCCGGAGGGACCAATGCCTACAATCCTGAGCCGGTGGCCGATTTCTTTGACATGATCTTCATCGGTGATGCCGAGGAACTGGTGGTGGATCTGGTACGCATCATTGGTGATGGACGCAGACTGGGCCGAAGCCGGGTCGACATCCTGGCCGAGCTTGCCACTCTCCGGGAGGGGATCTATGTCCCGGAATTCTACGATGTTGACTATGATGATGAAAACCGGGTAACAGCGGTCACGCCCAACCGTGCCGATGTTCCTGAGCGGGTGCAGTCAGCCAAAATACCGCATCTGGCTGCCGAGAACTACCCGGTGAGACCGGTTGTACCCCTGGTGGATATCGCCCAGGACCGCTTTGCCATCGAGGTCTTTCGCGGCTGTACCCAGGGCTGCCGATTCTGCCACGCCGGGATGGTATACAGACCGGTGCGTGAACGTGATCCGGAGGAACTGGTGCAACAGGCCATGAGTACGCTGGAGGCCACCGGGCAGGAAAATCTTGCATTCCTGTCACTGTCCACCTCTGACTATACCGGCCTGGGGGCCACCATGAAAGGTTTAAAGGAATATGTGCAGGCCAAGAAGATCTCTGTGAACTTCCCTTCCATGCGTCTGGACACATTCACCAACGAGATCGCCACTTATGCCAAGCAGACGAAGAAATCCGGTTTGACCTTCGCGCCTGAAGCCGGGACCTGGCGAATGCGCCGGGTCATAAACAAGCTCATCAGCGACGAGGATCTGCGAGATTCTGTTACCATCGCCCTGAAGGAGGGCTGGAAAACCCTGAAATTCTATTTCATGCTGGGATTGCCCACGGAGACGGAGGCTGACCTCCAGGGTATCGTGGACCTCATCACGGAGGTGCTGGAATTGGCGAAGCCCTATGGCAGTGTCCAGGTGAACGTGACGCTTTCGACCTTCATCCCTAAACCGGAAACGCCTTTTCAGTGGGAAGCCCAGGATGACAAGGAGACGATCCAGGCCAAGATCGATTTTCTCATGGAGCGTCTGCGGATCAAACGGGTGAAAGCCAGTTATCGTAATCCCAGATACTCCGAGATCGAAGGTATCCTTTCACGGGGTGACCGCCGATTGAGCGCGGCTATATACCATGCCTGGGAGCAGGGGGCCAAATTCGACAGTTGGGGAGATTTCTTTAATTATGATCTCTGGCTGGAATCCTTTGCCCGGTCCGGTCTGGATGCGGAGTTCTATCTCCGCGAACGGGATGTTGATGAGTTTTTGCCCTGGGATCACATCGATAACCGCCTGTTGAAGAAGTTCCTGAAACGTGAACGGCGAAAATCCTATCAGGAGGCTACGGTCATCGATTGTCGGGATGGCTGCCTGGCTTGCGGGGTCTGTGATTTCGAGGAACTCACCATGCGGATCGTCAAGGATGGTAACGTTCCCCAGGAAACAAATACGGTCATTCAGGATAGCGGATTACTAGACCAGGCCCAGAGACATGTCGAGGATCCTGTGACCTCCATGGAGCTACCGGAGGAGGTCTTCACTGCCAGGATCCGCTATCAGAAACTGGGATTGGCCAGCTTTCTGGGTCACCTAGATGTGAACAGGGCCTTCCTGCGAGCCATCATGATGGCTGAACTCCCGGTGGTCTATAGCCAGGGATTCAGCCGGAAACCCCGCATATCCACCGGTCCTGCGCTGCCTCTGGGATACACATCAGATGTGGAGTATCTGGACATACAGTTGGCTGCTGAGGTCGAGGGTGTCGGTGACCGACTGAACCTGAATTTACCCGAGGGGCTCATCGTAATTGAGGAAACCCTCCATCCCGGGCGCCTGGCTTCGCTGTCCGGTAGTATTACGGAGGTTACCCACATCATCTCCTTTGATGAGCTTGATAAGGAACTTTCCCTGCAAATGCTGAAAGCGGACTTTACAGCCAGAGAAAATGTGTATATTACCCGCCGGAGGAAAGGCCGTGAGATCGAGATCGATCTTAAGGACTACATCAAGTACATTGACATAGATAATGGGCAGCTCATCGTCACCACCCGTGTACAGGACGGGAAGGGTGTCCGGATGAATGAACTTATGCCCATGCTTTTTAACTGCAGGGCTGAAGAATTACCGGTTCACACAGTACACCGCAAGAGCATCGGTGTGAAGGAACTGGATCCCAGCCTGCAGTCAGCTGATTTTTGAAAGATGTTTAATTCTCATCTGGTATCACAGATGAGCACGCGGTTTGGTAGAAGAACGGAACCCGGAGTTAAGGCGCAACAGTCATATCCCAAGGCCTGGGTCAGCCTTGAATTGAAAAAAGGACGCGCCATAAAAATTTTCTGTCGGCAGGATTTACCTCCGACACTTTGATTTGATTTTAATAATTCTCCTCGAGCGACAGCTCACCACCCGCTTCTTTTACCTCAGCGCGTCTGCAAGATCATGAGGTATAAATGAAAAAAGAGATCTTCATCAACCAGACGCACAAGGAAACGCGTATTGCTATCCATGAAGATAGCAGACTGGTTGAACTTTACGTCGAAAAGCCGGAAAACATCCGGATCGTCGGCAACATCTACAAGGGTGTTGTGGAAAATGTCCTGCCTGGAATGCAGGCGGCATTCGTGGACATTGGTTTCAGTACCAATGCATTTCTACCATTCTCTGAGGTCGAAGGTGAGTCCTTCCTCCTGGAGGATGAGGAAGACAGCGATGACGACCGTCCCCGTAAAAAAAACAAGGGACGTAAGCCGTCTCGGCGTTCACGGCAGCAACCCGAGACCCCCAAACTGAAGACAGGCCAGGAGATCCTGGTACAGGTCATCAAGGAGCCCTATATGGGCAAGGGAGCCCGGGTGACCACCAACATTTCCATCCCGGGGCGCTTTCTTGTGTTGGTGCCCAACGCCAATTATGTCGGGATCTCCCGCAAGATCTATAACAACTACGAACGGAGACGTCTGAGAAAGACCTGTCATCAGGTCCGTCCGAATGGCTTCGGAGTCATCGCCCGAACGGTTGCTGAAGGCAAGGACGAGGATACCCTGGCCGGTGATCTCAACAACCTGATGGATGGCTACAAACGCATGGAAAAGGCTATCAAGCAGAAGCCGGGACCGGTGCTTGTCTTTAAGGACATGGAGACGGTTTCAAGCCTTATCCGCGATCTGTTTACAAACGATGTGAAACGGGTAGTCTCCGATTCCAAAGGGATGCACAAGCAGCTGGTCGGTTATCTCAAGGGCGCTGCACCACAATTGGTGGAACGGGTTGAACATTACAGGCAGAAGCTGCCGCTCTTCGAGGCATTCAATGTCCAGAAGGAGATCGACCTGTCAATGTCACGCCGTGTTCCCATGCGTAGTGGGGCCTCAATTGTCATTGAACAGACGGAGGCCCTGGTGGCCATTGACGTCAACAGCGGGAAATTCATCGGCCGCAAAGACCATGAGGCCAATGCGCTGAAGATCAACCTGGAAGCCGCTCGTGAGGTGGCTCGACAGCTCCGGCTCAGGGACCTGGGTGGTCTTATCGTCATCGATTTCATTGATATGAACCGTGACGACAACAAGAAGAAGGTTTACTACGAGCTCCGCCGAGAATTGCGGAAGGATCGCGCCAAAGTGGCTGTGAATTACATCTCTGACTTTGGTCTGCTGGAAATGACCCGGCAGCGGATACGTCTCAGCCTGCTGCTTTCGGCGACCGAGGAATGTCCCACATGCAAGGGCCGTGGCCGCATCCTCTCAAAAGCCGCAATGGCAACGCAGATCGAAGGATGGTTCCGACGCTTTCATTCTCAGAAGCGAGGTTTCAGGCTTATTCTCAAGGTGCATCCGGAATTGGCCCGTTTCCTGCGCTCCGGCCGAAAAAATGTGGTACGTTCCATCCAGTGGCAGCATTTCGTGAAGATTGAGATACTGGAAGATGACTCCATGGAACTGGATGAATTCAGGGTCATCACCAAGAAAAAACAGGAAGACATTACGGATCAGTATTGATCCTGGCATGACGAGGTAAGTATGTCAAAAGCCCAACGACTGGCTACAGAGATCTTCTCCAATACGGGATTGGAGGCAGCTGCTGAGGCTATCAAACGTTTTGAGACCCTCACCAGCGGAGAGATCGTCATCAGTTTTAACGTCAACTCCTTCGGCCAACCCTACAAACGAGCCCAGCGCATCTTCAAGGCACGGGGGCTGCATCGCACCGAGTTGAGAAACGCCATTCTCATCGCGTTCTTCCTCGAGGACAAGACCTTTGCTATCTATGGCGATAAGGGTATCCATGAACGGTTACCGGCAGATTACTGGGAAGACACGGTTGCCGAAATGACCCGTCTGTTCAAATCCGGAGATCTCGCCGATGGGCTGGTGTGGGGTATTCGAGAATTGGGTAACAGGCTTTCCGAGTTCTTCCCCTACCAGGTCGATGACAAGAACGAACTCAGTGATGAGTTGCATTACGGAGAAGAATAGTGACTGCTGGTTCCGTCATCCGTGAAGTCATCAAGCGCGATGGCGCTGTAGTACCCTACAAGCGCCTGCGTGTCACCAATGCGATCTATCGAGCCGCTGTGGCCGCCGGCGGTCGAGATAAGGAACGGGCTGAAAACCTCGCCAACGAGGTCGAGGCAGTACTGGCCAAGGTTTATACACCAGAACACCCGCCGTCAGTTGAACATGTCCAGGATGTGGTGGAAAGGATCCTCATCAAGAGTGGCCACTCCAAGGTGGCCAAGGCCTTCATCCTTTATCGTGCGCAGCAGCATGAACGGCGCAAGGTCAAACTCAGCAAAACCACGGTGCATTCCGGGAACATCCCATATCGGAAGATCTGGGAGGTTCTGGCCTGGGCGGCTGATCATGACCTGCATCATGTTGACCAAATGAATGAGCGCCTGGATCGAGGAGAATTCCCGGACATCGTCAGGGAATCGGACCTGTACTATGAGTCCGATGTAAAAACAGCAGCAGAACTCATCGCCGAACGGGCTGAAGACACCCGTATCGTGGTAGTTGCCGGACCAAGCTCATCAGGAAAGACAACCACTACCCGTAAGCTGTCTGAAAACCTGGAGAAACGCGGTCTGGGACTGGTGGAACTGAATGTTGACCATTATTTCTTCGACCTGGAGGCACATCCCAAGGATGAATTTGGAGACTATGACTTCGAAACCCCCCAAGCTCTTGATCTGCCGTTGATCAACAAGCATATCAAACAGCTCCTGGAGGGCAGACACATCCTGATCCCGCGCTATGATTTCAAAGAGGGCAAGCAATATTCAGAACAGATCCCCATGCACCTTGAGTCCAACGAGATCATCCTCATTGACAGCCTGCATGGTCTTTATGGTGAGATGTTGGACGGTGTACCAGACGAGAGCATTTTCCGCTGCTATATCGAGACCTTGCTGCAGATGCGGGGCAGGAACGGGAAATTTCTCCGCTGGACCGACCTGCGCCTGATGAGGCGTATGGTGCGCGACGAAGCCTTTCGGGCCTATGATCTCAAGAAGACCCTCACTCACTGGCATTATGTCCGCAGCGCGGAATTGCGGCACATTCTGCCCTATATCCACACCGCCGACTACATCCTCAATGGAGCCGTACCATACGAATTGCCTGTCATGCGGAACCGTTTGTTCGATCATTTCAAGGGTTGGGAGCAGGAATTTTCTGAGAACCACCTGCGCATGGATGCCCACATCCGCGCCCGTCGGGTACGTGAGATGCTGGAGACTATCCACCCGGTAACGGACGAATCCCCCATTCCAGACACCTCGCATTTCAGGGAGTTCATCGGTGGCAGTAAATATGATGTTCACCATTAGCGCCCTATGATCACCGATCCATTCGCCTCAATATTCTCCGAACCAAAGCCCCTCATCGCCATGCTGCATGTTCCGGCTTTACCAGGTACACCCGCTAATGAGATGACGATCAGCCAGATCGTAGATCATGTGCGGCGTGAAGCTCAGCATCTCAGTTCTGCAGGTGTTCAGGCATTGATGCTGGAGAACATGCATGATCGTCCATATCTGAAACGTGAGGTGGGTGCGGAGATAACTGCCACACTAACCAGCTGTGCCCTTGCGGTTCGTCAGCAGTCGGATCTACCGGTAGGGATCCAGATCCTGGCCGGTGCAAACATGGCAGCCCTGGCTGTAGCCTCAGCTGCCGACCTGCAGTTCATCCGGGCGGAAGGTTTTGTATTTGGCCACCTGGCCGATGAAGGTCTTATGCAAAGCGATGCTGGAGAACTCCTGCGTTTCCGGAGGCAAATCGGTGCCGAGCAGATTCAGGTGTTCACTGACATAAAGAAGAAGCACAGCAGCCATGCCCTGACAGCAGACGTATCTCTGTCCGAGACACTCAAGGCGACTGAGTTCTTTCTCAGTGACGGCGTCGTGATCACCGGTACCGCCACTGGTGAAACCATCGATCTGAGGGAATTGAAGGAAATTTATTCGAACAGTGGTATCCCTGTCATTACTGGAAGTGGTATTGACGCTGATAATCTGGCTGTATACTGGGCTGTGGCTGACGCCTTCATTGTGGGCAGCAGCCTCAAGGTTGGTGGCCTGTGGTCCAACCCGCTGGATCCCGACAGAATTGCACAACTTGTAAAAACGCGTTCTCAACTTCTGGACGATGGCTAGAGCTGCCGACTTCATACTCGAGAACGCAACTGTCCTAACACAGGATGCTTCGAATCCGTCGACAGACTCCATTGCTGTCGCGGGGGACCGTATTCTGGCTGTTGGTCCTGAAAGCCACGAGTGTATGACCTCATCCACCCTACGCCGCGACCTGCATGGCTCTGTCGTCATACCGGGATTTCATGATGCACACCTGCATTTCCTGGGAGCCGGCCTGAACCTGATGTCCGTTCCTATCCACAGGGCACATTCCCGGGAATCCTTCACCGCATTGATCGCCGAGTTCTCCAGATCGGTGAAGCCCGGCGAATGGATCCAGGGCGGCGGTTGGGATGAACAGCATCTTGATTTTGCCCGGTTCCCTGACAGGGACTGGATCGATTCCGCGACACGGGATCATCCGGTGTTGCTCTACCGTCATGACGGTCATTCTGCTGTCTGCAACAGTCTGGCTCTGGAAATAGCCGGGATCGACAGGACAACCCCGCATCCGGCTGGTGGGATCATCGAGCGAGATGCCGATGGCGAAGCCACCGGCCTGCTCAAAGATGCAGCCATCCTGTTGGTGGATCGCAAACAGCCCGATCCTTCAAATGCCAAGCTGGACAAAGCCCTGGGGCTTGCACAGGACAAACTGATCAGTTACGGAATTACATCGGTGGGAGATATGCTCTTTGATTTCCGCCTGCTGGAGTATCTCGAAGAAACGGCACGCCTGGGCGGTCTCAAGTTGAGGCTTACAGGCTACAGCCCCATTCTTGCCTGGGATCAATTGCTGCAGAAGATACAGGCCGGCCTGTACGAATCAGATTTTTTCAAGCTTGGTGGATTGAAGGTTTTCTCAGATGGCAGTTTGGGTTCCCGGACGGCATTGATGCTGCAGGCCTACCACAATGATCCTGACAATGTTGGCATCTACGACCGGGACTGGCAAGATGTCGAGCTGGTGAAGCGAATTCTGTGCGAGGCGGATGATATGGGTCTGCAGGTCGCGATCCACGCCATCGGTGATCGGGCTAATCGCGAGGTACTGGACGTGCTTCAGTACATCTCTGAACAGAAGGGTTCCCGTGATAGGCGCTACCGTATCGAACATGCGCAACATGTACATCCGGAGGATCTCGCCCGTTTCGGGACACTACAGGCTATCGCCTCGGTTCAACCCGCCCACATTTTGGATGATATTCCCATCCTTGGTGATCTGCTCGGAGCACGCGCAGGGTGGGCCTATCCTTTTCGTTCATTGCTGAATGGTTCCATAACATTGGCGCTGGGTTCAGACTGGCCTGTGGCCGAACCTGATCCGGTACGGAACATCCACGCAGCCATTCACCGTGACGGCTTTCACCCGGAACAGGCACTCACTTTCGACGAGGCGCTGTATGCCCATACTGCGGCCGCAGCATTTGCCAGCTTTTCCGAAGGGAAGACCGGCCGTATCCGGCCAGGATTACTGGCAGACATGGTGGTGTTGGACGAATCATTTTTAGGTCTGGAGAAGATGCAGAAGGCGCCCGATAATCTGGTGAGTGAAGTTTTCGTAGGAGGTCAACTTGTCTGGGAACGTGATCATGTCTAAACCCGTGATCGGTATTACACCGGAGTTTATGCGCTATGATCATATGTATCGTCACATCCTGGCCTCGTCCTATACAAATTCCGTTCAGTCTGCCGGCGGCGTTCCCTTGATCCTGCCTCATATCATGGATCCTGAAGTGAATATTGAATACATCCTGGAGCGAATCGACGGTCTGGTCCTTTCCGGAGGCCGGGATCTCAATCCAGCACTTTACGGTGAAGAACCCGGGCCATACACGAAGGTTATCCAGCATTCCCGCCGCGAAAAGACCGACCAGACCTTGATCAAGGCTGTCCTTGAGAGAAGAATGCCGCTGCTGGCGGTATGTCTGGGTTGTCAGGAGGTCAACGTGGCGTTGGGCGGCAGCCTGTATCAGGATGTGCACACCGAGATCGAGAATTCAAAGATCCACCGTATCAAGGACGGTTACGCTGCCCGACATCAAACGCGGTTGGAGCCCGACTCACTGGTTGCCCGGGTCGTGGGCGCAACAGAAGTCGAGACCAACAGTGCCCATCACCAGGCCGTTAAAGAGCTACCGCCGGGATTCTTTCCCACAGGCTGGGCTGAAGATGGTGTTATCGAAGCCTTCCAGTCAGAAGATCCCGATCTACCCTTGCTGTCCGTTCAGTGGCATCCGGAAATGGAAAAGGATGAAGCTGTTGGGCTGAATCTGTTCCGGTGGCTGGTGGAGTTGACCACGGAATAATCTTCTCGCTACTGCTGATAAGCTTATATTCCCACTTCTGAAGTAACTATCCATAGTAACAATTGGGGAGATTATCAAATGGCAAACACCTATACGCGTGTATATGTACACGTCATCATCCGGGTGAAAAGAAACCACCCTTTTATCCAGCGTGAATTCGAGAATGAGTTATATGCCTATATCGGTGGCATCATAAAAAATCAAGGACATATTCCGATTCGGATCAATGGGGTTCATGATCATGTCCATATGCTGCTAGCTCTAAGACCCACACATTCTCTTTCTGATCTTATGCGAGAAGTAAAGTCAGAATCATCAAGAATGATCAATGAGATGGCTTGGGTGGCAGGTAGATTCAGGTGGCAAACTGGTTTTGGTGCGTTTTCATGTGACCATCATAGCGTGGACAGAGTGGTCCGATATATCTCTAATCAGAAGGAGCATCATAGAAAATCATCATATCTGGATGAGTATCGCAGTTTTCTTGAAGCGTACCAGGTAGAGTATATAGAACGGTACTTGGAGGATTGATCTTTGTTTCGCGCTCCAATGGAGCGCTTGGTCTTCGCAGTAGGTCGATTTTTGGGTGTCTGGCTCCTACGGAGCCTTTGCAGGCATTAGATCAATACTATTTCATGCGCTCCATTGGAGCGCAACACCATATCCCCTGGAAGTCAACTTGGCACCAGCGCTCCAGCGGAGCGCGACAGTGGCTAGCTCAGTCCGCTCATTTCTGTCTAGACACTCATCAGTTCTTCATATTCACTACAGGTCTCTTTCTCCAGCAATTCCATAACGATATGACGCGTTCCCTCGCTTAGTTCTACACTGAGTTCCGGACCGAAAAGCGAAGCTTGCAGACCTTCTGGATTCTTAGCGATGGTCCTGGCAGCTAACCCATATTCCGAGAGCGAGCCCCGCAGGCGAGCCATATAGTCCATATGCTCCAGCATCAGAATCACCCTGTCCACAGGCTCAAAGCCCGCCACCATGAGTGACGCCGGGATTCGTAGGGGCATTCCGATGCCTGTGGCGGCTTCAAGCAGCCGCTCCCGGTGCGACCTGTGATAATCAGGTGTCACATGTCCCCAGACGTCCGGCGGATAGATGGCCCTGAAATGGTCCATTAACTCCGGATGCTCCTTTTCCAACAGGTTGAAGAAGTATTCCTTTTGCCGTCCCTGTTTCAGGGTCAAACCCCCAAATATCACAAATTCAGCCCCGGCCTCCTGGGCCAGCAGGATCGCCAGTCGAATATCCTCGACACCATCGGAGAGTCCCGGCAGGACAGGCATCAGCATCATGCCGACAGCAAAGCCTTCAGCATGCAGGTCCCGCATGGCAGCCAGGCGCTCGGCTGGAGGTGGAACGCCAGGTTCGACCTTGCAGGAAAGTCTCTCGTCCATGTTTGAAAAACTGAAACTGACGATAGCCTGAGACTTTTCATGGATCGTATGCAACTGATCAATATCCCTAAGTACGAGCGTGGACTTGGTCAGGATGTGAACGGGAAAACCAAATTCACCCAGAAGTTTCAGGGATTCCCGGGCAAGCAGATATTTCTGCTCCACTGGTTGATAGCTGTCATTGACGCCACCCCCCAGCAGCATGTAGGCACGTTTGAGCGGGATCCTGCGGCGGGCCGGATCCAGTTCCCTCCGCAATATCTCTTTGGCGTTGGACTTGACCTCGATATCGCGACCGAATTCGCCTGCCACCTGATAGCGTTCAGCTCGACCGTCGCAATAGCTGCAATTGTGCATGCAGCCGCGATAAAGGTTCAGGTGATATTGGGACAGGAACCAAGAATCGATACGCTTCTGTTTACGCAGCAGGGAGCGGGCATTGATCTCACTGATGGTCATCTAGAGATAATGACGCATGATGGGGCGCGTTTCGGATCGGCGGGCAACCTCCTCAAAGCCACAAGCAAGATAGGCCCGGGCAAGTCCATGATAGGCAAAGGTGTCCGGCATGGAATCCTTCTTGGGTTCCACCGCGTATGCTTCAACGATCCCACCGCCACGGTCTTGCACATACTTCACTGCAGCGCTGATGAGACCTTTTGAGACTCCTCTTCTGCGATATGCAGCAGTCACGAACTGGCAGACAATGGACCAGACCGGCTTGTCGTCAACGGGTTTAA
Source organism: uncultured Lentisphaeria bacterium (assembly GCA_964454335.1). Taxonomy (GTDB): domain Bacteria; phylum Fidelibacterota; class UBA8477; order UBA8477; family JABMPR01; genus CAYVVT01. Next base: position 272,816 of record CAYVVT010000004.1, read on the forward strand.
GAATACGGGATCTGGCCAGTCGGGAAAACTCGTCTCGCAGGGCAACCGATATCCAACCGACGGGCACATCGCCATCAAAAGCGATGATCCCGGGTACAGCATCACTGGTGATGATCTCCCGCATGGTCCGACGATTCTTCTCACCCTTGGAGGCTTCAAATTCAGAATGGCTGAGACGAAACCACATACACCAGCATCCGCCACAGCCTCCGCGTTTCCCAAACAGAGCTTCAAACTGCGGCCATAGGTCGCTGGTGACAGGTTTGTACTTGAGTTCCATTCAGTTCAGATCCTATTAACTACTCAGCGGTTCCCGACAGTCTGCCGCGGCTGCGTTCCATGGATTGCAGGGCCAGGTAATCATCACCAAATCGCTTCAGGTTGTCCCGTTCGCTATCCCACTGGCCAAAATGACGTTCTTCGTCAGCAACCAGCTCTTCGAAAAGCTTCTTACTGATGGAGTCCGCGGCCTGGGCACATTCATTGGCCCAGGCGTTGTAGTCCTTGATGCTTCCGGCTTCCATCTCGGCAGCCTTCTCCAGCATATCCTTGACCTCATGGATGGGCTGAACTTCCTCCGAGGCCTTCAGCTTGATGGTACCCTTGAGGAACAGGATCCGGTCCGCGATCCGTTCCATATGCAGCATTTCATCGATAGCTGTACGTTTGAAAAGACCCGCCAGGATATCAAAGCCCTGATCATCCAGATGGAAATGGAAATACATGTACTGATGGACCGCTGACAGCTCGTCCGCCAGGGCTTGATTCAAAAGCTTAACACTGACATCATTCATATTCTGCTCCCTCTATAATTTCTTCTCGGTGTCTGAATCTACTGGTTCCCACTGATAGCGGTCAAGTGAAAGCCGGCCACTTTCGCTGAATTTTACCCCCTCCTGCTCCAGCAGTACATGTTGCAACGACGCCCCACCACTGCCGTCATCCAGACTGATCCTGCCAGCAGCATTCACCACCCGGAACCAAGGAACGTCATCTGATCTCAGAGCGTGCAGCGCATAACCTACCTGTCTGGCCTGACCGGGAAAACCTGCCAGCGCAGCGATCTGCCCGTAGGTGGCCACCCGGCCTCTGGGGATCCGGCTGACTGTGGCATAGATCCGCTGGTATCGTTCTGAGCCCATGATCAGTGTCCCATTGTATATTCGTAATTCTTCTCGCCGGCCCTGATCTCGACGCTGAGGATATTCTCTTCAGGAGGCAATGGACAGGTGGCATAGGGTGAGAAAGCGCAGGGCATGTTATAGGATCTGTTGAAATCGATGAGGGTCCGGCCATTCTCATCCGCGGCCGGGATCACCAGAAATCGACCGGCACCATAGGTCTCGATACCGTTGGTGGCATCGCCGAAGATGATGAACCATTTCTTATCTCCAGGATCGGCCAGGGGGGTCAGGCGATATTTCTGTCCCTCGATGCTGAATTCAAGAATGCCTGGGACCCGATTCGGTGTCGTGTCACCCAAAACGTTGATGATGTCAATCGTAGTCCCCGAATCCACTGGAATAAGTTCCGCAGGGATCCTCCAGCTGGGTTCAACAGGAAATAGTTCAGTTCCCTTGAAATCTATTAGGTTCGGGTGTTGCGAATCCTTCAGGCGAATACCGATCCGATCACCACGCTGGATGGCGTACCAACTCAGCGAACCCCATTCAAGCACGGTGGGAGCTCCGCTGATATCCTTATCCAGACCGATTTCCCCCACAATGCTGCTGTCATATTGAATTTCTGTCAGAGGTTTCAGGGTAACACTGTCCGCTTTCAGGTGCAGGATCCCCATTCGGGCCGGAACGCCATCTCCGGGAAAGACCAGGTCATTCTCAGGATCGCTTCCGAAGTGGTTGTCGCCTTCCTGCAGCCAGAACAAACCCGCCAATGCAAGCCAGCTGTCAGGTTTCGAAAGTGAGGCATTGCGCTTGCTGTGCCACGCTTCGATCTCAGAAAGATATCCATCTGTAACCGGGACAGGGATTGTCTCAGGCGCGGGTGCTGAACAGGCTATAATAAGACTCAGTAAGGGTGGTATGATCATCCTGAGTAATCTCATGCTCTCAATTCTCGCTTCTTTATGATTTCTTCTTTTCGTTGGCCTTGAAATAGTCAGAAATGATCCTCTTCAGGGACTTGGGATAGACTTTGCGCGTTGCGTGATGGGGGTGAACCAGTTTGCGGCGGCGGTGCTTCTTTTCTTTCCAGGAATCTTTGACCTTATCCACTTTCATGGCGTACACCCGGACCCGGTAGGTCTTACCCCATTTCCTGTATTTGTAGCGGCCGATCTCCCTGGGTTTGACCTTGCCCTTGAGGCCGGCCTCTTCCCAGGCTTCCATGGCTGCAGATTCCTGGGGGGTCATCTTGGGTTCGATGACGCCCTTGGGAATGACCCAGCGCCCTGAGCGGCGCGTGGAAACCAGGAACACCTTCTTCTTGTAAACTGGGAGAACAGCCGACTGGTGCTGGGGTCGACGTTTAGAAATAATTCTTTTTTTCTTAGGACGCTTTTTCGGCACCGGGCTGTTGGATCCTTTTCTGCATGAAGTAGTGTGGTATGCCCACTTCAGTGAATAAATCACCCTCGATCTCATATCCAAGCTTTATGTAGAATCGGTGTGCGTTCTCACGTGCATGTATCACGATCCAGTTAAAGCCATGATCCATCGACCAGGACTCGAAAGCGTCCAGCAGCTGTCTCCCCAATCCATGGTGCTGATACTGCTCAGCTACGGCCATCTGTCTCAGTTTTATACGTCCATCCCCCTCTGGTACCCCGAGGACTCAGGCCACCAGTTCCTCCCTGTCAAGCATCACCATATGGATCTGATCCTTCTCGCCCCTGGTCACGCTGGCGTCCATGATAAGACCCAGGGGTTGACGCAATAAGCGCTGGCGAAGTTCCTTTTCCTGTGCATAAAGAGGAGAGTCTGTTGTGATTATCCGGATCTCCATCGGGTACCTGGAAGGGATCAGGGCTGAAGCTGCTGCCGAACCTGTTCCTGGATGGTCCCGTCCGTAATGTAGCGGTAGAAATCTGTCCCCGGGCATAGGGTCTCGGTATAATCCTTGTGCCCGCGGATGGAATCAGGTGCGACATGGTAAATGGATGCCAGGTAGGCTGACAGGTCCACGACTGTCTGCAGCTGTGTTTCTGTGAGGATCTGGTGTTCATAATTGCCCATGACACATATCAGGGCGTGCCCCCGGGGATCGTAGCTTGTGTTGGTGTCACCGGGATATTGAATGGGACGGGCTTCATAGATACGGCCCTGGAGATCGATCATGTAGTGATAGGGAATATCGATCCAATCCTTGTCTGATCGACACCAGGCCTGCAGGTTGATCAGGTATTGCACTGGATCCTTCTCTGGAGGAAAATCCTCTCCTCCATGGTGCAGGGTGATGTATTCAATTTCGTGTTCCGGGATGCTGTCCTGAAGGGCAACCCAGCCCCAGTCTGACCTCAGGACCATTTCCGGAGCGGCATGATGAGACAGAACCTGCGGTTCCACAACCCCTTCATGCGAACCGGCACAGCCGATGAGGAATAATGTGGCCGTGACGGCCGTGATGTTCTTCCACATGGTTAAATCCTTTCAGCTATTTCAGGCCGAGCGGCTTTCCCTGCTGGAGAAGCTCAAGGGTCTCCACGATACGTTTTTTCCGGGTGGTATCCCGTTTCGCCGAATTGATCCAGCCAAGGTACATGCGCCTTTGTGATGGCGACAGCCCTGCAAAATTCTTCCTGGCCTGGGTGTCCTTCTCCAAGGCCCGCTTGAATTCAGGATGGGGCTTGCTGGTATCCACCTGATCAGCAGCCTGGTCCCATTTACCTGAGTCTTTGGCCTCCTGGATCTTTTCCAACCCGGCGGCAGTCATCTGCCCGCTGTCAATCAGCTCAGTAGCCCAGCGCTTATTCAATTCAGACCAGTTGCTCCTTTTGCGCCGGGGAGTGAAACGCTGCATAAAGCGCTGCTCATCAATGCTTTTGCGCATGCCGTCGATCCAGCCAAAACAGAGCGCCTCCTGAACGGCCTCGGGATGCCTGATGCTGGGTCGGCCACTATCCTTCTTGTAGTACACCAGCCAGACCTCATCCTGTCCGGCGTGATTTTCCAACAGCCAGGTACGCCAATCCTCACGTGAAGCAGCATAGGTGTGGTTTGGTGGTAAATTCTTTTGATGCATCTGCTCTGCCATCCTGTTCAGCTGATCTACAGCATCTCTGGAGGTAGGAGGATGGATATTTTACAGGTTTCGGCGCCACTTTGGACTGACTCAAGGACCTCAACACGAACGGGCCTCTGCAGGATCTCTTCCCAGATCTGCTTGTAGAATCCTGCACCACAATAACAATAACTTTCCGGTACAGCCGCTTCAGTTGCCGCAACATCGGCAACCCGGGGACAGTGGCAATAAAGCTGTGCTTTCTTTACGGGATCCTGTTCCTTGAACCAGACTTTCAGGTTCCCACTCTTGGGGATCTTGGTGGCAATGATTCGATTACCCGTCTGCCGACCGGCGGAACCCATATTGCGTTCCTTGATCTCCAGAATCAGTTCCTGATCAAGCTCCAACACCTTCTCGAGCATGATCTCGAACTGTTCTTGTAAGACCTCCATGGCTGCGTCGACACTTCCAGTCAGTTCATAGCTCTGTCGGGCTAATTGGAGACTTTCGGTGGGGTATTGGCAGGCGCAATCGCTCAGAAGCAGGCCAGCTTTTTCTACACCTAACCTGTCTTCCAGTGCTGTGACAGCCTTCCGTGTCCAGGCTGCAGTAGATAATTCCTCATCATCTGAGTCCAGAAGCGATCCCAAAAAAGTGTCTCCCACGGAAGCCGCGACACAGGTACTGAATGTTTCACGCCATTGCTGGTCAAATTCTTCGTTCATGCTATCCTCCCCGCTTACCGGAAGCTACAAATGCCTATCTGCGCTGCAAAGGCCGGTTCACAAAGAAATGGAATGAGAGATACGCAAGAAGCCCTAACAGCAGGGTGACGGGAAGCTTAAGCTCCAGTATAGCCCCCCGATGGACAGCCCTGCGTCCCTCGCTGGCGGATAGTGCCATGGATTCGAATACGGAAGGGATCTCCTGCCCGTTTTCCTGAAGAATGCCAATGAGATCCTGCATGCTCCTGTAGCGGACGATCTTAAGGTATTCCCATTCCTGGGTTCCCTGGAAATATGATCTACGCAAAGTGATGACGGGATAACAACCTCGTTTCAGATCGTATGGATAGGCTTGTCCCTCTCCTGAGAGCAGAAAGAGTTCTCCCGTCTCGAACACCTGGGTGGAAACAAGATTGATGGGCAGGCTCTTCAACTGTTCCGGATCCACTTGTTCAACAACTGGCTCACGTCCCAGGACACGGCCGTCGTGCCAGGCGTAGAATACCACCATGAATACCAGCAGCACAACAATGATGGCAATCAGACGTGGAATGGTATGTTTTTTTCTCAGCTTCAAGCCTTTGAACGTTCCGGTGTGAACAATCTATCGAATGAATCCTTCAACCTGGGATAATGAAAGTCAAATCCAGCATTTTTCAGGACCAGGGGCTCGACCCTGGCGCTGCTCAGCACCATTTCCCTGATCATCAATCCACCGAAGGTCCTGAGAATCCCGGCGGGTGCCCGAAACATTACTGGCCGTCTGAGTGTTTGACCCAGCAACTTTGAGAACTCCCTGTTGGTCACCGGTTCTGGTGAGGTCAGATTGACGGCACCAGAGATCTCCCTATTCCCCAATATAAATTCTATTGCCCTGATTTGGTCGTGGATATCTATCCAGCTTTGGATCTGCTGGCCGGAACCCAACACCGCTCCAAGTCCCCAGCGGAAAAAGGGCAGTATGGTACGCAGCAATCCGCCATCTTTACTCAACACCAAACCTGATCGCAGAAAGATCACGCGCATCCCGGCTGCGTATGCGGGCTGCGCCCCAGCTTCCCACCGGGAACAGACATCCGCCAGGAAGCCGGTACCAGCTCGGGCGGTTTCGTCCAGCCGGGTATCATCCCGGTCGCCATATATACCAATTGCCGAGGCTGAGATCAGGGTGTCCGGCCGATGCTTCAGTTTTGACAGAGTATTCGCCAGCAGCTGGGTTCCGGCCTCTCGGCTCTGGAGGATTTGCTGCCGATATTTCAGTGTCCATGGAAAGCGCGCCAGGGGTGCACCTGCCAGATGGATGGCTGCATCGATCTGCAATGTATCCGGGATGTGGATCAGCTGTTTGTCTATGTTCCAGCTGGCTTCCGGTCCGGAGGGTCGTTCTCGCCGGACCAGCGGGATGATCCGGTGGCCTTTCAGCCTGAGATATTCCGTGAGGCTGGTGCCAATGAGCCCGGTGGCACCCGTCAGCAGAATGTTCAAGCCTGCATTTCCCCGGATGGTTTCTTCTCCACCAGCCAGACAATGCGTCGCCAGTAGGCCAGGTAGTGGATGATGAGCAAAATCCCGAAATAGCGACTGTAACTGATGAGTCCCAGACTGCCTAGGCTCCACATGGCCCAGGTAAACAGGATCAGCTCGATAAACAGTCGCAGCAGGCCGGGGATGGGTATGGGGGCCTTGCCAGAGCGGCTTGGATCCCCGGGCACATTGAAGAGGGTCCAGATGAGGATGAAGACTGCAATAGCGGCTGCGCCCCACAGGAGATTGCCCCTCTGCAGCCCCCAGAGACCGACCGATAACAGCCCCGCCAGCTCCAGCAGGAAGCGCAAGGCTCCGTTCAGGAGATTCATTTGTGGTGGATCATTGGCCATATTGTACCAGGGTGCTTGTGATGATCTCCAGGCCTTTTTCAAAACCTTCTTTTATTGCCGGGTGCTCCAGGCTGCGATACGAATGGTCCTCGTCGCTACTTGAGGTGACGTTGTCTGTGCAGAAGAAGAGTGCTGCCACCTGCAGGCCAAGTTCGATCCCGGCAACAGCGGCAGCAGAACATTCACATTCCACCGCCACTACCAGTTCCCTGTAGGTCTGATAGATATTGTCTCCCTGCCGATATGACGCGTCTGTGGAATACACGATCCCTGGATGGAAGGTGTATGGATACTGCAAGGCTGTCTGGCGCAGACTGAAGGTCAGGTCCACATCGCACACTGCCGGAAAGGCTTCCGGCGCATAGTAGTAGGACGCCCCTTCGCCGCGAACTGCTCCGGCCGGGATCACCAGCTCCCCGACCTGCAGATCAGGCGCGACCCCACCACAGGCCCCGAACAGAACAACCCGTCGTCCCCCGTTGGAACAGATCATTTCCAGGGCGTTCACCGTGGCCGGTGCACCCATTCCGCAGTAGACGAGTGTGAAGTCCTGCTCCCCGATATTGAAATCATATATCTCGCGGTCAGTGGTGACATCCATGGGGATCTGTTTGGCTGCCAGCAGGCGTATCATCTCGTTGAGGTAGCTCTGCCGGCCGAAGGGCAGCAGGATAACAGATTCCCGGCATTCGAAATCCGGATTATTGGCCTGTTCGAAGGCGCGCTGGGGGGCTGTATTCATTTTCCTCCTCCAATACGGGATTATAGCGTTTTGAAATGACTATGGAAGACAGAATCCATCTGCAATTCAGTTACAATCCCGGCCACGATCATCATGATGTAATATCGAATTTGCTTCGCAATCGCTCGGGGGGAACAAGACACTCGTTCCGCTCCCCGAATACCCTGCTGCGGTTCCTGGCAACAAAGCTGTATATCAAGTCCCGCCAGTGCTGCGGGACCAGGTATCCTAAGCCGACGATCGTCCAGAAGCCCCCAACACCCAGACATATGCGAATGATGGCCTCTGACTGAGTGTATATACCGTCTTGGCTGGATAGTACGATGGATTCACTGTCAGGCCGATAATCCCGTTGATCGAAGAATTCGATGGATTCCCGAGACTGGAGTGAGCTGCAGCGGAATCTATCCTCACGATCATGGCTCAGGACCAGCTTCACCGCCCAAGAACACAGGTAACAGTAGCCGTCAAAGAAGATGATGCTTCTCTGTTTTAGAGTCATACCGTCCAAGGACCCGCGGGGATCTACGGGCTTACAATTCTCTTTCGATGAGGATGAGATTCAGGCTGTATGGCTGACTGGCCACTCGAATACCATCTGTGGTTGAGAGTGTGTAGGGTGCTATTTGACTGTAGTCTGCGGGGCCACCCTGCTCCTGGCCGATCTCTGCGCCTTCACCGTTGATGAGAACGCGCCTGGAAAAGGGGTCACCGTCTTCGCTCAGGATCTCAAACCAGTAGTAGCTGGAGCCGGGTGATGCATCTTCCAGTTCGATCGATACGATCTCAGACCGAATAGATTCATTGATCAATATGACAACCAGTTCGCCGCTACTCCAGCTGGAAGCATAGCTGCGGATACCGGTGATATTGCTGCTGCTGGAAATAAAGGTGTCACCAAACAACCGGGACAGATAATAGAATGCAAAATAGGCTGGAGCCGGCCGGCCTTCGGTAGCATTCGCCAGGTCATGTGCCAGAAGACCCAGGTCCTGGGACATGTCCTTGCCGTCCGACATGGCAAACATAGTCGCCATATCCCAGTTGTTCTCAATCAATTCGGCCAGGGCTTTGGCGTAGAACAGGACACCGGCATGGCTGCCGCTGATCCCATTCCCGGGATTGTTGAAATGATAGGAAGTCATGGCCAGGGAAAAGTCCTGGACAGAATACCCGGATCCTAGAATGGCCGTATGGTAAGCGTTCGTCAGAATCTCGATCTCGTCCGCTTCATCTAGGATCGCATTGATGTTGACCGCTGCACCAGATGAATTAAAGACATGTTGAATGGCCAGAAAATCCGCCCTCTCGGCGAAGCCGTCAACGGCCAGGCAGGATTCGGTCCAGCCGTCATCCCTGGCTACAGCTCCAACGTAGATCCGGGGATCCGCCTGGTTCATCGAGTCGGCAAAGGCGATGAAATCCTGAGCGTACTCCGCCGCTGTGATCTCCATGCAGGATCCGTCGGGAAGTTTTCGGGTGGGTGCATCCATGGACCATGACGCGTTGCCGATCTCCCAGAATTTGATGCCCAGGGCGCTTACGTTGTTGACTTCATGCACCCAATCGGCGGCATAATCAGCTGCCAGCCCCAGACGCTGTCCAGGACTGACTGCATCGGCGTAATTGCTCAGGGAGTAATTCACCTGCATGATAGCCTGATTGCCATTCTGCTGGACCAGGCTGTAGAAATCCAGCAGCGGGATATGTCCGCTAACCTGGTTATGTACCGGTGACAGGGCTTCCTCGAAACAGTTGATAATAAGATTTGAATCCAGGAAATCCGGGAATGTCGCGCTGTCCGTGGCATTCCAGAAATAAAGGTCTCCCTGTAAGCCGCCAGGGAAACGCAGTACCCGGGGAGCAAGATTCTGGTAATGCGTCATGACTGAATCCACCTGCACAGGGTTATTGCCTGCATCGTTGGACAGATTGAAGCCCAAAAGGGTACGGGGGATCTTTCTCAGGGGGATGTTCGGGCGGACAGTTACAGTAACTGAGGTCTCACCCTGGGGCGCAGGTACCTCATTACTGGAGGTGAAGCCGGTGAAATCCCGAGCAGACCATTCTTCGGCAAAGACCTCCCGGGCAAACGGGTTATCATCATCGAAGGGTTCGCCACAGGTCCACAGAAACAGGGAGAACAGGATCATCCCTGCGAAAAACTGATAATGCCACTTCATCCTATGCTCCAAGATATTTTTCTGCTTGTTCCTTCACCAGCCCATGCACTCCCTGCCAGGCTGACCAGGTATAGCGGGCCCAGCTTCTGGCCATCTCAAGGTGGTCGTCCGGTGATCTGGTTGCGTGCAGATCCACGACGGTGAGCTCACCCATGTTTTCCGGAACCTCCAGCCATGATAATGCCTGTAAGTCATCGCCATGACTTTCATCACCCTGCGCAGCGCCTCCTGCTGCACATTCCTTTCAAAGATAAGGTAAAGGGCCGTGAGGTGCACATTGATGGATTGGATGGTCTGCGGGCTTTCTGCGCCAGGATGTTGGACTGCATATGCGTTCGTCGAGTAATGATGCGCGCGCCAGTAATTGAGGTCTTCATATTCACGTGCCAGGATCTCACCGTACAGGCGCCAGCACCCAGGTGCTGAGGTCAGATAGTGATGCTGTGGACCATCCATTGCGGGAACGGCTGCTCCACAGCCAATACAGGCAACGATGTCGGCATTCATCTGTTCGGTCCGCTTAATTGTCCTTCTCGATAGCCTTGCGGGCAATGCTATCCACCAATCCCGGGGCGATGAGTTTGAGCCACTGTCCGATCTTCGAACGGGTGCTCATGAGCAATTCGCGTTTCCGCTTTGCCGCGGCAGCCAGGATCAGGCGGCTGCATTCTTCTGCCGTCATCACCTTGCTTTCCTGGATCGGACTCTCCCCCAGTGGTTTTCCGTCACTGTCGAAGGCATTCCGGCGCAGTTCAGTCGCTACGTAATCCGGGAAGATCATGCTGACACTGACGCCATGGTCTTTAAGCTCGATTCGCAGGGTGTCGAAGAATCCTACCATGGCGTGTTTGCTGGCGGCATAACCACTGCGTGTTGGAACCCCATTCTTGCCCGTGAGGCTGGAGAGTCCCACAATGCGCCCCTTCGATTTCTTGAGATGTGGAAGGGCATAATGGGTGCAATAAACACTGCCCAGGTAATTGATCTGCATGAGGCGTTCAAAAATGCTCAGGTCCTGGATCTCATCGAAATAGCTCCACATGCTGACACCCGCGTTATTTACCAGCATATCCAGCCGGCCGAATGCCGTAACTGTCTGCTCAACCAGGTTCCGACAGTCCATCTCTCTGGCCACGTCCACTGCTACAACTACGGGGTCCGGGCCAATACCGGTACATTCCTCGGCTAATGAGTTAAGCTTTGTCTGATCAAGGTCAGCCAGTCCCAGCAAAGCGCCTTCCCCAGCCAGTTGCAGGGCCATGGCACGCCCGATACCGTTGGCGGCACCGGTAATGATCACCGCTTTATCCTTGAAAACTGACTTAATCATGACTGATCCTATCCATTAGACTCTGTAATGACATATTTGATCCCACGGTCTGCAAGGTAGCCCATGATCCTGTCAAAGCACCCGGTGTTGGCACCAACATATTCCGGCGGGCTGATACCCTTGCGGTGAAAGCTCCCGTCGAGCACCAGGTTTGCAATGGCGGTACAGGCAAACCCCGTGGTACGGGCCATTGATGAGAAACCGCTGTCTGCATCAAAGTGGTCTACCATGTCGTAGCGATAATTCTTTGGTGTTCCGTCTTCCGTGCCCTGCACCTGGATCTGCATGACGGTGAATTCCTCTTCATCTTCTTCAAGTTTCCACAGAGGGAACAAGAGTTTGGTGGTGAGATCTATTGGTTTCACCAGATGATCTCCCACCTGAATAGCCTCATCGCTGAAAAAACCCGTTTCCCGCAGGGCTTTCATCAAGGTGATATGTCCAGGGAAGCGCAGGGTCTTCTCTTTCATGTTGGGAATGTCCATGGTGTCCAGCAGGCTGCGCAGGCCATCAGTATTAAAGGCTTCCAGTGTTCCCACACCGGGAAAGTCGATGAGCTCCGGATCGCTGAGTGCCGGGGCAGTGACCATTCTACCGTCCACCCGGTACCTGGCCGGCCGTGTGTACTCCTCAATGATGTCGATGGGTGAGAAGGGTGCTTTGTATTCGTATGGCCGGGTACGGATCTTGGGGAGACCTCCTACGAAACACATGAAGTCCTGTATGTCCATCATGTTGTTGTGATAACCGAGGATCACATTGCTCATTCCCGGCGCGACACCGGCATCCGTCACGGCTACGACCTCATTCTGCCGGGCGAGATCGTCCATGGAAAATGGATCTTCCGGGAAAAAGGATATATCGACGATATTCTTCCCCGCTTCGATCACTGATCTGAGTGTCCTGGCACCCATGAATCCCGGAACTGCACCGATGACCAGATCGGCATCAGCGATGACCTCCAGAACGCTTTCCTTCTCAGAAAGGTCGGCGACCCGGGTCCGGATATCTGTATCTTCGAATTTCTTAAGGACATCGGGATCCCTGTCAACAGCAGTCACTTCGTACTGTCCGGCCAGATCGACACACATGGCATATCCCACCATACCACTACCCAACACTGTGATTCGCGAAGCCATCGTCATCCTTTCTCAGAATACATCCTCTCGTATCAGTATCATTTTATCGGGGTCAAATATGATTATCCGCGGCAGGACCACCAACACCTTGCTATGTGCCTGCTCTTAAAATCGTAACGACAGGCAACTGAGACCACCATCGAGTTTCTGGAACTCACTCATGTCCAGCTCGATGATGTTCGTAAACTGCTCTGCCAGCAGGGCCTTGGTGACGGGAAAGCCACTGGCGATCAAAACCTTGCCGTTAACCAACAGTGCGTTGGCGGCATAGCTTTCATCAGGCGGCACCTGGATGCTTCTAAAAGCTCTGAAGCTTTCATGCTCGATCAGTTCACCAGCCAGCAGCAACAACCCACCTCCCAGGTTGGCGGCGCCGGATTTCAGGTGCAGGAAATCTGAGAGGGCCACCTCACTGCAACTGAAATCCCATTCATCCAGGATGTTAACCAGCTGTTCTATCCCTTCCCGGTTGGTGCGTGCCGATCGGCCGACAAAGAACTCTTCGTCCATCATCAGGACGTCTCCGGCATCAAGGGTCGCGGGAGCTTCCAGCTCAAAAACCTGCGAAAATCTCTCCTGCAGACTGGTCCGCATATGTCCTACCTCCCCTCTTCTTGAGGGGGCACCAGGGCGTGTCAGAATTGCACCGCGTGTGGTGCACAGGGCGACATCTTCCACGAAGACCGAATCTGGATAGTCCTCCAGGGCTGGCAGGATCGTGATCTGTAAACCACAGTCTTTCAGGACTGTGATGTATTCCTGGTGTTGTGCCCGGGCAAGATCCAGATCAGGGGGACCGAGTCCCGAACTGGTCAGTCCGTCTACTAGGCTGTTGGCTGGTTCCCTTACGATGGCATGCTGGAAGATGGGTGAGGCCATCTAATCGGTCATGTAAGGCAGAAGCAGATCACGCCATTTCAGATAACCCGCACCGGTGAGATGCAGGCCGTCATTCGTGTATTCCGGATTCAGCTTGCCGCCCCCTGCCAGGAATTCAGAATAGAGGTCGATAAAGATGCAGTCATTCTGGGTGGCAAGTCTCCGTAGGTGCCAATTCAACTGAGAGACCTCGGCAGATTTATTTGTGTGGTTGGAGAATTTTCCCATGTCTGGATTCACCGGCAGAACACTCTGGATGAAGCATCTTGTCCCGGGTGAATCGATACGGATGACCTGTATGATCTTTGTGTAGTTCTGGACGATCTCGATGACACTGGCGCCATTGGCGAGATCGTTGATACCGATCATGATGAAGATCTTGGCCGGTTTGTGCTTTACAATGACGTCGAGCCTGGCCAGCACACCCTCGGTAACATCGGCGCTGATACCGCGATTCTTAACAGAGGCATTGTTGAACAGCTCAGACCAATTACCGCCGTCTGTGATGCTGTTGCCCAGAAAAATAATGTCAGCGGTATCACCCGGCAGCAGTTCGAACAGGCTGGCACGCTGCTCATGATATACCGATTGACCCAGTATCATCACCGGACACAGGATCAGGATCATTCCGATTGTTACGATCATCCTCTTGCTCAGCATCATCTACCAATCCCCTCTGGAAAAATATCTCGCCGGAGTATCCGTGACGTCAGTAGGCGCCAGATGATCTTTGCTGTTGAAAGCCAGGTGATCCGGCGGCCATGGCGATAGTTTAAAAGTATTTTATTTACCATCCAGGGTACAACTGTTTCCGGCAGGTCCGCAAAAATATTGAAAATCCGCTTGGCGCGTTCCCATTCATCCGGACGGCCTTCGTACTGGATCGTGATCAGGTCAGTGATGACCATCCCCGGTCGCAATCCGCCGATCTGGATCGGGCTCGTTCTGAATTCCTGTATCATGGCATCGGTAAGATAACTCAATGCATATTTTGTACTGCCGTATAAAGCCAGTCCTTCGACGTGACGTCCGTCGCTGCCCAGCCCCTCCATGTTGTAGATCGCACCGGAACCCTGTTCGAGCATCCCTGCGCTGGCCACCCGGGCACCATTGAGGACACCTACCAGGTTTGTATTCAGCACCTGCTCGATCAATTCCGGCTCAAGATCGTTGATGGCCATTTGCGGGTGGGCGATACCGGCGTTGTTGATCCAGATGTCCACTTCACCGAAGATCCTGATGGCTTCATCCCAAAGGGCCTGCACCTGGTTGAATTCGCGAACGTCACAGGCCAGGCCATGAACCTGCGCTTCAGTGGTCAGGCTGCTCAATGATAGAACCACCTGTTCTACATCTGCGGCTTTCCGCCCAGAGACCAGCACCTGGCAGTCAGCCTTTATGAATTCCTGTGCCATGGCCAGTCCCAGACCCCGCGTACTGCCAGTGATGACGATAGACCGGCTCATGTGTCTTCCCGGTGAGCATCCTCTGGTGCTGTGACAGTATAGCGCAACCACAGTTTGTTACCGGGCAGGGTTTCCATTAGACTTAGCTTTAACCGGTCAAAGATGTGTTCATGGTCGGGACTTGGGCGGTAAAAGCTGCGGGCGCTCTCATTTCCAACCAGGACCGGGTGTACGAGCAGGCTGAGCTCATCCACCAGGTTCAGATCGAACAGAATTGTACTTAAGGTGCCTCCGCTATCCAACAGAACTGCCCTGGCTGAATACTCCTCTGCAAACATTCTCACGGCGGCTTTGAGATCGACCTTGTCCCCGGGACTCGTCCAGCTTGTCACGGACTGGCTCTTCAGATATTCAAAATAGCTGTGGGGAGTACTTTCACTGCAAAGAGCCAGGTAGTTGTTCCAGAATGGAGCTTTACGCAGGGCTGGCCACGAATGTACCCGGCCCTGTGAATCAACGATAGCAAGCGTCGTTTGAGATGTCGATTCCTCCGCTTCACCCTGTTCTTCATCTGCCGGTGATGCCAGTATGGTCTCGCTGCCGACCAGATGGATATCCACCGGCCAATGCTGGGCCAACAAATAAAAAAGCCCGATATCAGCTTCAAAGCCTTCGGTCTTTCCATCCAGGCTCACAGCCTGATGGACGATCACTTTCGGATGGGGGGCGCCAGACTGCTCAATTCCTGCCATTTTTATACAAAATCCCTGATATCCCTAAGGTATTCCGCACCCTGTATTGTCCAACTTTCTCGAGAACGAAAAGGACCCGCCGGGAATTATCTATACACTGTGAGTTCTTGAGTGGAAAATACAGGTCTGGTCAATCGATAAGGAACCTGGCCTGATCGATAAGTTCACGGTATTCGCTGGTGGGTTGGATCTCGAAGGCAAGTTGTGCTTCGAGAATGGCCAGCCGTGGTTTTTCCTGCAGCAGATAGATACGCGCCATGTTCGCATGGCTGACGTGGTCGTCCTTGTCCAGCAACAGGGCCCTGTCGCAGGCCTGCCTGGCAGCGTCAAGCCAGGAGATACTTTCCATGGTTGCCAGTTCCAGATAGATGTCCTGCAGGCGGTGCTGTCCCACCAGGTCATTTGGAAATTCCTTGGTGTAGCGCTGATAGGCCTTTATGACGGTCTGGTAATTCGAGTCTGCCGCCATGAAGTCCAGGTAATGATCCCAGAGCATGCGATCCTTGGATGACAGGCGGATGGCAAGAGCATAATTATCCAGAATGGCTTCCCGAACCGTACCGGTCTTCTGCTGGACATAGGCCAGGGCACCATATGCCGGACCATCCATGGGAAAATCCTCTATGGCTTGCTCGAGGATCTCAATTGCTTCGCCAGTTCGTTCCATTTCCCCCAGGGTTATTCCTCTGTTCACCATGGCCAGATAGCTCACGGGATTAATCTGCATGGCCTGCTCAAAGTGGTTCAGAGCCCGGTCGCGCAGCTCTTTCTCCCTGAGTATGATACCCATGCTTATCTGGACCTCTTCGTAATCGGGATTGTATCTCAAGGCCTGCAGATAGTAGCGGTAAGCCTCTTCGTCACTGCCTTTAAGGTGGTGGATCTCTCCAATATAGCGTGTGATGAGGGCGCTGTCAGCGCCGGCATCCAACCCGCGTTTTAACTGATTGATGGCTTCTATGAAATTGTCGTCCTCGAAGAAAAGACGCGCCGCAAAGAGGTAGGCGTCAGTGTAGGTAGGGGTGCTGCGTTGGATCTGGATAAGGTGATCCAGGGCTCTCTGGCGGGAGCCGAGCTCTGCCTCTGTTTCCGCTCTTGAGTAGAGCAGGTCGGGGTCTTCGGTACAGCCGAAGATCAACAACAGTCCCATAATGATCTGAAGGGGAAAGATCCGCACCCGCATTTACCTGTTCCTATACCTGTTTAGAAAAAAGGTAATTCCGGGGCTATGCCCGGCAAGCGTTATTTGGTCAGGGTTTGGGCTCACAGCAGGGGGGATGATCGCCCTCGCTTTGCATATGCATCTGCCTGGTCATGTCCGAAGGAGGACTCAGCAATGGTATACCGAGACCTAAACCCCTGAAAATGAACAACACGGCAATAAGGGCTGCCCCCACAGGTAACAAACGATTTATATGTCGCCGGATCCTCAGTCCAATGAAATTTCCCAGGAATGACATGGCCAACAAGACTGGAATGGTCCCCAGGCCAAAGAGCAGCATGTAGCTCACGCCAGGTAATATCCCTCCCGCAGCAAGGGAGCCGGCCAGGGCCATGTACACCAGACCACAGGGCAGGAAGCCGTTCAGCAGACCAATGACCAGCAAAGAAGAGTATGTATTGCGCCCAAAGAACCGCCCAAACAGGTCTTTCAGCTTCTGGGTCAACCGACCGTAGCTGTCGGCAGGATAGAAGCGCTGCATAAAGGCGGAAGGCAGGATGACAGCCAGGAGAATGAGAACCCCCAGGGCAATGGAGACCGGTTGCTGGAAGCCGGTGAGCGATATGGTCTCACCGATGAGACCCATGACGAGGCCCATGAAGCCATAGGTGATCGTACGTCCTGTATTGTAGAGCAGGCGGCTGATCAATAGTCTCATCTTATTGTCTTGTGCTCCGGGTAGGGCCAGAACGATGGGGCCGCACATCCCGACACAGTGCAGGCTTCCGGCAAAACCAATTAGAAATCCCGTCCAGATCAACATCCTGTTGCACTTCCTTTCATTTCCGGGGCGCTCTGCCACTCAAGCTTTGATCTATCGATACGACACCTTCTGGACCACCTCATGCTTTTCATGGCACGATGAAGGAATCTTCCAGATAATAGCCGAAACCGTCGCTGTCCCAGCTGAGCTTCACCCGCCATAGACCCGTTTGCAGCCCGCCCAGACTCAGAACCTGCATGCTGTCCCGATTTGGCGAAACGGCGAAATGTCGGTCGATCTGTCCGTCTGACGGTCGATATACTTCGATGGTCCCACTGAGATCCTCGCTCATGAATCTCTGTGGAAAATGAACTTCAAGGGTATGGGTGGCATCCTGGAACAAGATCCGTGGTTTCTCGCTCAGGGCTTCAGTAAGCGTGAGCCTTTGCATGTGCTGTTCGTAATTGCGGTCCTTCTCATAGTAGCGGTCTTCCACCAGGTTCACATCCTGTGTGAAGGAGAAGAGCACAAAGACGACGAGCCATATCAGGAACAGCCCAATGGTAATCACAATGCCCCACAGCCAGGGACCGCCGCTTCGAGAATTCTCAGTCATATTGCGTATTGGGGCCCATAAAGGCAGTTTTGACTGTTTCAAGCTGCTTTTCACCGTGGAAAACACCGATCCTGATTGGGGTCTTCACCCCGCTCAGCAGGGCTTGATCCAATTCCACAAAGAATGCGCCCTGGGCAATGCCCTGCTGCTCGATACTGAGCCCACCGCCCACCATGCGCAGGCTACCTGCAGGTTCAATCAATTGCAACCGTACCGGCATGTCACTGAAGGTCTTATTCACCATTTTTACCGTATAGAGGTTCGTGAAGCGCCCTTCGCCCAGGTCCTGGTAAAGCGTTCCCGGTGTACGCAGGATGGTGGTCTCAACATCACTGCGGGTGAAGATCAGACCCAGGAGCACTCCGGTGATCACCAACAGCACGGTTGAATATCCGATCAATCGCAGGGTGGGTCTTAGTTTCTCAGCGTTCTTGATGCCTTCGTAGGAGTCATAACGGATAAGGCCTTTGGGCAGATTGACCTTCTCCATGACCTCGTTGCAGGCATCAATACAGGCCGTACAATTCACACACTCCAACTGGGTTCCATCCCGGATGTCGATACCCGTCGGACAGACATCCACACATTGGTGGCAGTCGATGCAGTCACCGTATCTGCTGCGGTCCTCGTTCTTTCGATGCTTCTTTCTGGATTCACCTCGTACAAAATCGTAGGCCACGACTATGGACCTGTTATCCAGCAGTACGGACTGAAATCGGCCATAGGGACAAACCAGTGTGCAGACCTGCTCCCGAAACCAGGCAAAGACAAAATAGAAAGCCCCGGAGAACAACAGCATGGCAGTAAGTCCTCCGATATGCTGAGAGGGGGGATCCGTAATGATCACCAAGAGCTCTTCGATCCCGATGATGTACGCCAGAAATGTATTCCCGATGAGAAATGCAATGGCGTAGAATATACCATGCTTGAGCGTTCGTTTGAGGATCTTCTCGACATTCCAGGGTGCCGCCCTGAGCTTTTGCTGCTTGCGGGCATCGCCGTCGATCCAGTATTCGATCTTGCGAAAGACCATCTCCATGAAAATGGTCTGCGGGCAGGCCCAGCCGCAGAACAGGCGGCCAAAGACCACCGTGAAGAGGAGTATGGCAACGATGGCAGCGATCATGGCCAGAACGAAGAGATGGAAATCCTGCGGCCAGAAGGCCATACCGAAGATGATGAACTTTCGTTCAAGCACATTCAGGAGCAGCAACGGCTGACCGTTGATCCCGATGAAGGGACCTGCGAACATAACGGCCAGCAGGATCCAGCTTACCAGCACCCGGGCACGATGTAATGGACCCCTGGGCTTTCGTGGGAAGATCCAGCGCCGCCGACCCTCTTCATCGATCGTGGCTATCCGGTCACGATAGGAGATCGTTTCCGTCAGTTCTTTGTTTTCTCTGGTCTCCGCTTCCATCTAATTGCTTGCCCTTAAGAACATATTATAAAAAAGCATGCAAAACAGGGGCTCTGATGAACGAAGCCCTGCTCTGCTGATATTATTCTCGTTCAGCTGTTGACTTTTTCGCCCTCGGGAGCCTTGGCATCCGGCGGGTTTGTTCCCTGGAGTTCAACCAGAATGAAACTGGATACTTCATGGATCTGCGTTGGGCTGAGTGTGCCCTTCCAGGGAATCATGCCCTTGGCCGGGACACCGACATTGATCAGGTCGATTATCTCTGAGAGACTGCCGCCATGAACCCAGTATTCATCGGTCATGTTTGGGCCAATGAGACCGCCACCATCCAGTTTATGACAGGTATGGCACTGGGTATCCCAAATCTGTTTGCCTGAGGCCAGGCTGGTCTCATCGGTGAGGACCTCCAGGGAGACCTGTTCTGCTGTTGAAGCTGTTTCCGCCGTTTCCACTTGG
>CAYVVT010000005.1:0-260348 GCA_964454335.1 uncultured Lentisphaeria bacterium
GGGAGAGCGCTTGACTGGCAGTCAAGAGGTCAGCGGTTCGATCCCGCTAGGCTCCACACCCCCCAAGCCCTCAAAGCCCCAGTGCTTTGGGGGCTCTTTCCATTCTGGGAGTCAATGGTAAGATGAGATCACTCCCCATTCTCAACAAGGATTGACAAGAATTACCATGGATGACACTCCGTCAGGGCTTCAGCAGGCGCCGACGGGTATAATTATCGAAATGGGCCCGTACACCCACGGAATAGATTGGTCTGAACTCATCCGTATCATCTACCAGAATGGCGGACACACTCGGTGCGATGCCAAAGCCCAGGAACAAGGGAATGTTGTAAGCAATACTGAACTTTACACCGCCGCTGTATTCTGTTGTAATCTGTTCGATCCGTGGGGGATACATCCAGTTCAGAGTGCCCTGGGCATCCAATTTTCCTGTCCCGAGCAAACCGTGGAATTCCAGGTGCAGCCGACGATCATACCAGGGCCGGAACACCATTCCGATCTGAGTACCTGTGATCTGTCTTGAAGTGGATCTGAAATCCGGTGAGTCCGGATGGTCATAGGGATGGGGTGAGACATCGTATTCATCGGCAGCCTCATATTCGGAATAACCAAAGGCCAGGCCGAGCCATTTGAAGAAGTAATAAGTGAACTGTGCATTGTAATTGAGGCTTTCCTCAGCACCATAGCTGCCGCTGACATCGATACCCCAGCGCGTATCGGGCTGTCGTGGGAATCGACGCTCCTTTTCCGGGGATTTACCTGTGAAATCACTCTCATTCAGTGTTTTTCCGGTCGCCATAGGCTTCCCGCCACTGAGCTGCGAGGCAATCTCTGCCATTCCATAGGTCAGCAGCTCTCCGATCTGGCCTTCATAGTCCAGAATGGCGACGTTGACGATCTCGCCCGTCTCCACGCTGATCAGCCGTGCGGAAACGGAGTAGATGATGCCGACATGGGAGATACTGCCTGAAACGATCTGCTGGACACCAGCCACCTGTCCGATCTCTACAAGGCATTCCGTGGAAACACAGCCACTGACCTGGAACTTCTGTTCCTCCAGTATCTTTGCCAGCATTTCCCGCTCCAGTACCTTGAACTCACCGGTTCGGAACAACTCCAGAACGAGACGGTCTGTCAGCGCACTGGCATCTACATCTGAGATGCCCTTGCCCTCAAATCCCATGACGGCAACATGCGTCTGTCCGCTGATGTATTGGACACCTGTCAGTATCAGTGTGAGAATTAATATGATCTTTATCTTGTTCATGTTTCGTTCCCCGGAGAATAGTCAAACTCAGGAATGTACAAAAAGGACTTTATCGGTACTGACCAGATGCTCGCCATCATCGTCCTCCCAGCTGATCTCCATCCAGAAATGGTCGATGAGGACGTGGCCCGGTGCGGCGACGACGATACTACTGAACTCATGGATATCTACTTCGCTAACCATGAACGTGTCCAGTTTCACAAAAGTGTCGTTCAATTCATTCCCGTCTTGCCACCACCATTCACAACTGATCTGTACCGAGTCTGGCTCGGCATCCCCGACATTGATGGTGCCTTCCTCGTAATGCAACTGTGCCACAAAGGATGCGCGTACGAGGGTCTGATCAAGGCCTCCCTGGGGTTGCTGGGAGATCTGGACGGTGACCAGGGTTTCCTCGGGCACAATGATGGGATCGTCACATGTAGCGAATAAGAAGACTAAACATGGGATCAGTAGGATTCGGGGAAATGGCATGTCTGGCTCCCTTTTTATTCCTTCCGGGCAGATCGCAGTACCACCCTGCTGAAAGTATGCCAATATAAAAGTAATCAAATAGTGTCCCTGTGCGATATAGCAAAGAATCCTACTCTGAAGTAAAATGCCTCAGGGTATACAGCAGCAGAGATATACCATATTCCTATAACCGGTCAGGATAAGAAACAGATTGATTATTACGCTATAGATAGCGCTTTGCCCGGCCAGGAATGCCGCATATTGTGGTCAGGTCCAAATTCGAACTTTGACTGCGGTGAATTTGAACTATTTTAACGGCGTGATTGTGGCAGGAATTGATAGGTTCATTCGCATTGAAGTATCCAACAGCCTGCCGTTTTTTAGTTCAAAAACCGGGGAAATAAGAAAGGCACACTGTGCATTTTCTGGGTAGAGAGATCTCTTCCCCCCTTGTCCTGGCTTCCGGCATCCTCGGTATCTCATTTTCTTCTCTCCAAAGGGTTATCAGCGAAGGTGCGGGCATGGTCACCACCAAGTCCTTGAGCCTTGAACCTCGCGCTGGACATGAGGGACCGATCCTGGCTGAGTTCGAAGGCGGGATGATCAACTCCGTGGGACTGACCAATCCTGGCATCGAGGAGGGATTGCTGGAAGTTGAGAAGTATCATGAGAGCTGCGATGCCCCGGTCATCGTAAGCATCTTCGGCGGATCCCAGCAGGATTTCGTGAAGCTTGCCGAACGGGTGAACGACTCAGTCGGTGATTTCCTGGAACTCAATCTCTCATGCCCCAACGTAGAAGACGAATTCAAGCGACCTTTTGCATTGGATATTGACAAAGTCGTCGATATGGTCTCGACAGTGAAACAGGTTAGTGAGCTGCCGGTACTGCCCAAGCTTTCACCAAACGCCCTGGATCTCGCCGAGATCGCTTCTGCTGCAGAGCAAGCCGGAGCAGACGGACTCACTCTGATCAATACATTGGGTCATGGTATGGTCGTGGATGCCATTGCCGGGCGGCCCGTACTGAAAAATAATTTTGGCGGGATCTCGGGACCCTGCATCAAACCACTGGCCATCAAGCTGATCAACGATGTGTACCAGGCCGTTTCAATTCCCATCATCGGCACCGGGGGTGTCACCACCGGACTTGACGCCGTGGAGATGATGATGGCCGGTGCTGCCGTCGTGAGCATCGGTACGGCCGTCTACTATCGTGGTGTTACAGCATTCACGCACATCAAAGCCGAACTCGACGACTTCATGCGCCAGCAGGATTATCAGCATTACGAAGATCTTATTGGTGTGCTGGAGATGAATCCATGATGTTCCGCGAAATGCCCCTGACCCTGCCTGTCAGCCGCATCCGCAAGGAAAACGATACCCTGCGGACATTCTACTTCGACCAGCCACTGCCGGCGAATCCCGGTCAATTCATCATGGTGAACATCCATGGGGTTGGCGAGAAACCCTTCTCCCTGCTCACTGCCGGTATCAAAGGCTTCGCCTTCACCGCCAAACGTCTCGGTCCTTTCACTCAGGCCCTGTTCAACCTGGATGTCGGTGAGAAACTGGCCATCAGGGGCGCATTCGGGCAGGGATTCACCGTCACTGGGAAGAAGATACTCATGGTGGGTGGTGGCTATGCCACACCGCCGCTGCATTATCTGGCTCAGCAGATCCGAAGGGATTCCATAGAACAACTGGTGATCGTCAATGGCGCTCGCAGCGCAGCCGACCTTCTCTATGTCGAGGAATTCGAGACAGTGGCGGATGTCTATCATTCCGCCACGGATGACGGTAGTACAGGCTTTCACGGCACAGCGGTGGACTGTATGCAGGAGTTGATGAAGGATCAGGATTTCGACCAAGTGTATGTTTCGGGACCTGAGCTCATGTCCGCAGCGGCAGTACAGGTCTTGAACAAGATGGATCTGCCCTATGAGGTTTGTCTTGAACGCTATATGAAATGCGGGGTGGGCGTGTGTGGATCCTGCGTCATGGATCCCACGGGACTGGTACTTTGCATGGAAGGGCCAGTCCTCAAGAAGGAACATCTGCAGCCGGTGACCGATTTTGGCCATTTCCATCGTGATAAAACCGGATGCGTACATTCATTTTAGGAGTCTTTCGTTTTGAATGAGACCAAAGAAAAACTGATCCTTGAGCTGCATCGTGTGGGCGCCCTTAAATTTGGTGAGTTCAAACTGAAATCCGGGGCCTTGTCCCCATTCTATATCGATCTGAGACTCATCGTAAGCTATCCTGAGATCATGCGTCTCATCGTGGACATGATCAAACCCATTCTGGCGAACAGGGAATTTGATGTCATCACCGGGATCCCCTACACGGCTTTGCCATTGGCCTCGATGTTGTCCGCGGAACTGGATATTCCTCTGGTGTATCAGCGCAAGGAGGCCAAGGCCTACGGCACCTCCAAACTCATTGAAGGCGTGTTTGAAGAAGGTCAGACATGCATGGTCATCGACGATCTCATATCCACCGGGGAAAGCAAGTTCGAAGCTGCGGAGGGCCTGGAAGAGGCTGGTTTGAAAGTTGAGGATTTCGTCATCGTTGTGGACCGCAGTCCAGACGGACCAGAGGTGCTTGCCCAGAGAGGCTATACGCTGGAAAGCATCATCACCATCGATGACATGCTCAGCGTGCTGGGTGCAGCCGGGCAGCTGGATCGCGACCTTCAGCAACGTGTTCGCACTTTCGTTTCAAAACCTGCAGTCGCAGCGCCAAAGAAATTCAGGGAAAGAGCTGAAGCTACACAGTCTCCACTGGTGAAAAGACTCATGGACCGCATTCTCGAAAAGGAAAGCAACCTTGTGCTTTCATTGGATGTGGAGGATACGGCACGCTTCTTCGAGATCCTCGATGCCGCCGGTCCAGAGATCATCATGGTGAAGACACACGTGGATATCATGCGTGATTTCAATGGGAGCTTCGTTCCCCGTTTGAAGGCATTGGCTGAGCGGCACGGTTTCTTCATTTTCGAGGATCGCAAATTCGCCGACATCGGATCTACGGTACGCAAACAATATCGTGAAGGTATCTATCGGATATCGGACTGGGCCGAATATGTCACCGTACACATGATCGCCGGCGAAGCCATTCTGGATGGCCTCTTTGGGGATACCGACCTGGATTGTGGTGCCTTCCTGCTGGCGAGGATGTCGGCAGCGGGTAATCTCATCAGTGAGACCTATACCCGCCAGGTGCTGGAGATCGGGAAAAACCGCAAGGAGTCTGTAGCTGGCTATATCGGATTTGGTGAAAGCACGGAGATCATCCGCAGGCTGCGGAACAAGATACCCGAGGACCAGCTATTGCTCATGCCCGGGGTCAACCTCGATGTCAAAGGTGACAAACTGGGACAGCGCTATATGACTGCTGAAGCTGCCATGGCTGGGGGAGTGGATGCCATCATCGTCGGCCGCGGCATCGTTGCTGCAGAAGACCCGGCAGCTCAGGCGCAGCGCTATCGTGAGACTGCCTGGCAGGCGTTCAAGACAATCAACCTTTAGAGGAATATCATGAAAAATCTTATCTCAATGCGAGACCTCTCCGCGGACCAGATCCTGCACTTCCTGGATACAGCCGCGGCCATCGAGGAGGGCTCATTGAAGATCGATCTCTCGCGCAAGGTCATGTCGGCCATGTTCTACGAGGCTTCCACGCGAACCCGTCTCTCCTTCGAGTCGGCCATGAAAAAGCTTGGAGGTGATGTCATTGCCATGGTGGGTACAGCAGGCACTTCCGTGGAGAAGGGCGAGACCCTGTCAGACACGGCACAAGTTGTTGCCCGCTACTCCGACATCATCGTGATCAGGCATCCCATGGAAGGTGCTGCACGATATGTGTCAGAACAGGTCGATATACCAGTAGTGAACGCCGGTGATGGCGCTAATCAGCATCCCACCCAGTCCATGCTTGACCTGTACTCCATTCGCAAGACCCAGGGAACATTGGAGAATCTTACTGTGGCCATGCTGGGTGATCTGAAGTATGGGCGTACAGTCCATTCCCTGGCCTATGCCCTTACCCAGTTCAACCCGACCTATCACTTCATATCTCCCGAGATGCTGCGTATGCCGGACCATATCACCCAGGATCTCAGCGATCTGAAGATCCCCTTCACGGAGAGCCAGGATCTAAGCAGCATCCTCAAGGATGTGGACATCCTGTATGTAACCCGCATTCAGAAGGAACGCTTTCCGGATCAGGAGGAATACGAGAAGGTGAAGAATGCCTATACCATCCGGGCGAATACGCTGGAGGGCTGTAAGAAGAATTTCAAGGTGCTGCATCCCTTGCCCCGTGTAAATGAGATCGCCACGGATGTGGATCTCACGGACTTCGCTTACTATTTCGACCAGGCGGAGAACGGTGTGTATACCCGCCAGGCCATTCTCTCAACGCTGTTAGGGGAGGTAAAGATATGAAAACCCTGAAAGTCGATGCGATCCGGAACGGTACCGTGATCGATCATATCCCCGCGGGTATGGTCCTGCGCGTGCTGAATATCCTTTCTCCCCGGGAAAGCGATGTCGCCATGATCGGGATGAATTTTGGTAGTAAGGCCATGGGAAAAAAGGACATCATCAAGATCGAGGGCCGGGAGCTTACGGCGGAAGAGGTCAACAGCATAGCCCTCATCGCTCCCACCGCAAAGGTGAATATCATTCGGGAATTCAAGGTAGCGAAGAAGGGTAAAGTGGAAATACCCAAAACCATCGAAGGTCTCATGCGCTGTCCAAATCCTAACTGCATCACGAATTCTGAACCGATAACCACCCGGTTCAGCGTCCTGAAACAGGAACCTGTAACCCTTTGCTGCTCTTACTGCGAACGGGTGTACCACTCTCGTGAAATGGAAAACATCTGAACGAGGGCAACAGGGAATTCTAGACAGGATTAACAGGAAAGACAGGGATATTTCTGAGATTTGAATCGAATCTGTGAGAGTGGAATGAGCAATAGACCTGGATCCAGTTCATCCTGCTATCCTGTCTATGTAACATTCTCACAATGTCCTGAATACGATCTTCTGTCAAATAGGAATATGAAACGGAGAATAAAGGAGAGATAAATGGCCAAGATAGCCATCATACTGGGCAGTGACAGTGATCTGCCGGTACTTGAGAAGGGAACCAAGGTCCTGGAGAAATTCGGGCTTGACTATGAACTGCGTATCCTCTCAGCGCACCGGACCCCGGCTGCTGTAACTGAGTACGTCAGTACGCTTGAAGAGAGAGGCTTCAGTGCCGTGATCGGTGGAGCTGGTAAAGCGGCCCATCTTCCTGGAGTCATCGCGGCACATACGACCATTCCCGTTATCGGACTGCCGATCCGTGCAAGTCTCGATGGCCTGGATGCGTTGTTGTCGATCGTGCAGATGCCCGGTGGTATCCCTGTTGCGACTGTGGGGATCAACGCTTCTGATAACGCGGTCCTGCTTGGAATCGCCATCCTGGCACTCACCGACGAGGATATCCGTCAGAAGCTGCATGATTATCGTAAGAATATGACCGAGACGGTCCTGGAGAAGGATCGCAAGGTCCGTGAAGGATAATGGGAGAGGTCCATGTCAGTTCAAATTGACCAGATCGATCTTGATCGCAAAGAAGAGTACTACACGGGTTCTGTCCAGAATATCTATACCGTGGCCGAGAACGAAGATCTGCTGATCAGTGAAACGACGGTGGGGGGCTCAGTATTCGATGTCGGAACCATTTTTTCCATAGCAGGCAGTGATACGGCCCGGGCCGCATTCCGTCACCTCATTTACCGGAACCTCATGGATCCCCGTTCCTGGGTTGAGGTGGAGAAGTACCTTGCGGACATTGGAGGTCAGGCCTCGCTGAATGCCAGCACATCTCTGAAGAGCACGCTTGAAGACTTGAAACAGAACGGTCTCAGAACCCATCACGTCGGCATGATCGAAGCCACTACAGGCAGGATCTTCTCCACGGGAAATCCTCCCGAACTGAGCAACCTGACCCTCATCAGCAAATTCCAGGTGAAGAAACCAGAACCTAAGAAGGTCATGCAGTGGCATTTCTATGATTACGAACAGTACCACCATCTGGATGGCTATGTCATCCCGCTGGAGTACATCGTACGTTTCGGGGTCACCAGTGGTTCTTCCATCCTGAGGAAATACAATGCCCTCAGTGAAAAAGGCCGTCAAATGTATATGCAGGAACTGGGTCTGGATGGGGATCTGGTGCAGTGGACCCAGTTCGGATCGCCCATCATCGATTTTACAACCAAATACGAACCTGAAGATCGCAATATCAATCGTCAGGAAGCCGTCATGATGGCCGGTATCGAAGGTGATCTGTTTGCGCAGACCATGACCCGCGCCATCCTGGCCTCTTACATGGTGTCCTGGGTGTTCAATAAAATGGGCCTCTATCTCTGGGATCTGAAATGGGAGATCGCTACCCGGGATGGTGAATTGATCTTCGTCGATACCATCGATACCGATTCCGTGAGGGCCACCCTGGCCGTGGAACGGGATGGACATCATTACTACGTCCATTTCAACAAACAGGCCATGCGGGATTATTACAAGATCGCTGCCAGTGACTGGTACGCTGATGTGAATGCTGCCAAGAAGGAAGCCGCCAGGACCGGCGCAGCCTTCACCTCCATTCTTAAAGCAGGGCAGGACGCTGGTAAATATGCTCCGACTCCCGAGATCGATGAACGGTTCATGGCATTGCAGGAACGCAAGTTCAGCATGATCAAACGTTTCATCAGTGAGGAGGGCAGAGGCGGCCAGTATCGTGAAGAAGCCCTGGAGATTGCCAACGCCGAAGTGGACTATTTCCTCTCGACCGATAAACCGGATCTGTACAAAGAAATGAATGCCATCGACTGATATCGAGGCAGGACCATAGAAAGGGTTGATGACCATATGCTAAAGGCTCAAGTACACGTCATGTTGAAGAAGGGGATCTTCGATCCACAGGGTCAGGCAGTTATGCATGGTCTGGAATCGGTGGGTTTCCAAACAGTGAAGCAGGTTCGGATCGGGAAGGTCATCGAGCTTTCCCTGGACATGACCGACAAGACAGAAGCGGACCGGGTCGTGAATGACATGTGTGACCAGATGCTGGCCAATCCCATTGTAGAATCCTACAGTTACGACATCCTGGAGGCCTGATGAAATTCGGTGTGATGCTTTTTCCAGGCTCGAACTGCGCCGAGGATTGTTTCCATGCCCTCGATGTGATCCTGGGCAAGGATACACGTTACATGTGGCACAAGGAAAGGGATCTGGGTGACGTTGACGCCATCATCATACCCGGGGGATTCTCATATGGTGACTATCTCCGCCCCGGGGCCATCGCTCATCTTTCACCCGCCATGACCTCAGTGAAGGAATTTGCCAGGAAGGGCGGTATGGTTGTAGGTATCTGCAACGGTTTCCAGATCCTCACGGAAACACGTATCCTGCCGGGCAGTCTGTGCAGGAACACCGGACTTAAGTTCATCTGCGAGGATCAGATCCTGAAAGTGGAACACAGCCACAGCAGCTTCACCAACGCCTATGCTGACGGTGAGCTCATCACCTGCCCCATTGCTCACAACGAAGGCAACTACTATGCGGACGATGAGACCATCCAGGAGCTCGAGGAGGACAATCAGGTTCTCTTCCGCTACTCGAATGCGGCAGGCACGGTGGATGACAGCACAAATCCCAATGGATCCATAAACAATATCGCCGGTATCGTCAACCGTACCGGAAATGTGCTGGGTATGATGCCCCATCCTGAACGCAGCAGTGATCCACGTACGGGTCTAACCGGTGGTGACCGTGTATTCCGCTCAATGATCAACTATCTGGAATCCCGCTAGGTCGGGAAAGGACATAATTGCCCCATGGAAAAACCGATCTGGGAACAGGCAGGCCTGACCAAAGAAGAATATGATCTCGTCCTGGAGCAGTTGGGACGGGAGCCAAATGAAGTTGAACTGGCACTTTACAGCCAGATGTGGTCCGAACACTGCGGTTACAAGAATACGCGTCCGATCTTTACGCATTTTCCTACCACAGGACCACGGATCCTGCAGGGACCGGGTGAGAACGCAGGCATCGTTGACATAGACGACGATGAGGTGATCACATTCAAGATCGAAAGTCACAACCATCCCTCAGCCATTGCACCCTTTGAAGGTGCTGCCACGGGTGTAGGCGGGATCATCCGTGATGTGCTGGCCATGGGTGCCTTTCCCATCGCCTCCCTGAATTCCCTGCATTTCAGCAATCCGGGAGAACGCGGCCATACCCGCTGGCTCATTTCAGAAGTGGTGCACGGTATTGGAGAATACGGTAATTGTGTTGGAGTACCCACCGTGGCTGGTGAGGTGCGTTTTGCTGAGGCTTACCGCGGGAATCCGCTGGTGAACGCCATGTGCGTGGGCTACATGAAGAAATCAGAGATCAAGAAAGCCATCGCTTCGGGACCCGGCAACAGTATCATGATCGTCGGCAACGGAACCGGCCGTGACGGAATGGGTGGTGCCAGCTTCGCCTCCAGGGAACTGGATGAGGAGACTGCCGAAGAGCGCAGTGCAATCCAGGTTGGCGATCCCTTCATGGAAAAATGCCTCATTGACGCCTGTCTGGAGGTTTTCAAAGAGGAATACGTGGTAGGTGTCCAGGACATGGGTGCTGCCGGGATCCTTTCTTCCTCGGTAGAGACCGCCCACAAGGCCGGGAATGGCGTAGAGATCGATGTGGCGCTGGTTCCTCAGCGGGAGGAGAACATGACCCCTGCCGAGGTGATGATCTCTGAAAGCCAGGAACGCATGCTGCTCATCGTGCAGAAGGGTATGGAAGACGAAGTGAACAAGATCTTCCATAAATGGGATCTACATGCGGTGACCTTCGGCCGGGTTACGAATGACGGTTACTATCGCGTTCTCGAGAACGGTGTCACGGTTGGTGAAGTACCTGTAGGATCACTTATGGATGCACCTACATATGTCCGGGATGGCGTCCCACCTGCACACCTTACCAGAACACAGGCTTTCGATCCATCCACAATTGAAGTACCCGGCGATCTGAACACAGTTTTGCTGCGATTGCTGGAAGCCCCGAACATCTGTTCCAAGGAATGGGTCTATCGTCAGTACGATTACCGGGTACAGGTGAACACCATCGTAAGCCCCGGGTCTGATGCAGCCATTCTCCAGATCAAGGGCCGGGACAAGGCCATCGGGCTCACCACTGACTCCAACGGTCGCTATGGCTATCTCAATCCCTATCGGGGAGCCCAGATCGTCGTATCCGAAGCCGCACGCAACCTGGTGGCATCCGGGGCGGAGCCCATTGCGATAACCGATGGATTGAATTTTGGGAATCCAGAGAAACCTGAGGTCTACTACCAGCTCGAACAGTCCATCATTGGCATGAGCGAAGCCTGTCGAGCGATGAACACACCAGTGATCAGCGGCAACGCAAGCCTGTATAACCAGACACCGGAGTTCGGGGCGATCTATCCCACCCCCATCATTGGGATGGCAGGCCTGGTGAAATCATTGGAGCATGTCACCACTGCCGATTTCAAGGATCAGGATGAATACATCCTGCTGGTAGGTGAGACCCTTGATGAGCTTGGTGCCAGCGAATACCTGGCCAGCATTCATGACCAGGTCACCGGCGATGTACCTGCTCTGGATCTGGATATTGAAAAAGCCAATCAGGATTTTGTCCTGGAGCAGATCAGAGCCGGGAATATCACGGCTGCACACGATGTGGGTGATGGCGGCCTGGCAGTGGCTCTGGCTGAATCGGCGCTGCAGGGAGACCTTGGGTGTCATATCCAACTTGACGACGAGATCCGTGCAGATGCCCTCCTCTTTGGTGAGAGCCAGTCCCGCTTCATCCTCACGGTAACACCTGAGGATCATGAGAAGGTTATTGCATCCGCCGCGGAGCATGGGATCCCGATACAGTCCATCGGCCGGGTCACCGAGGATCGATCCTTCTCGATCTCTGTGAACACCGCCAATCTGATTAACGTAACGGTGGAAGAGCTGTCCGCAGCTTTCAACAATGGATTTGTCAAGATGATGGAACCCGGCAGCTGATGGCCAAGCTGCAGGAAGAATGCGGCCTCTTCGGCATGTTCAACGGTGCCGAGAACAATGCTGCCGAATTGACCTACTACGGTCTTTTCGCGCAACAGCACCGCGGTCAGGAAAGTGCCGGTATCGCCAGTAGCGATGGCAACACCATCACCTACTACAAGGATGAAGGTCTGGTCCAGGAAGTCTTTGACCAGAAGATCCTCAAATTCCTCAGTGGTCATCACGCCATCGGTCACGTGCGCTATTCCACGACCGGCAGCAATCGATTTGAGAATGCCCAACCGCTGGTGATCAACTACCACGATGGTCAGATGGGGCTGGCCCATAATGGGAACCTGGTGAACACCAGCGTACTTGCCGGTGAACTGGAACAACAGGGTGCCATCTTCCAGTCCACCACGGATTCTGAGACCATTCTGAAGCTGATCGCCCGACACGCCCAGACCGAGGATACGCTGGAAGCAGCGGTGCGCCAGACCATGAACCAGATCCGAGGGGGGTATAGTATTCTACTCATTACTGCAGATCGACTCATTGCATTTCGTGATCCGAACGGTCTGCGGCCACTGTGTATGGGAAAACTGGGCGCAGCGACCCTGTTTGCGTCCGAGAGTTGTGCCATAGACGCCGTTCGTGGGGAGTTCGTCCGGCACGTCCGGCCGGGTGAGATCGTGAGCGTCAGCGCTGACGGCATCACTTCAGATATCGTCGATGTGCAGGAAACGAATTTCTGCTCCTTTGAATTCGTTTATTTTGCCCGTACCGACTCGGATCTCGAAGGTCTGAATGTCTACCAGGCACGGATCAACATGGGTCACCAGCTCTATCGGGAATCCCAGCGCAAGGCAGACCTCGTCATCGATATTCCTGATTCCGGGACGGCGGCAGCCATTGGTTATTCCCAGGCTTCCGGTGTTCCCTTTGACAAGGGATTCTACCGCAATGCCTACATCGGCAGGACCTTCATCAAACCCAGTCAGGATCTTCGTGAGATCGGTGTCAACTTCAAACTTTCCCCCATACAGCACAATGTTGCCGGCAAAAGTGTCATCATGATCGATGATTCCATCGTCCGGGGAACGACCATGACCCGTATCGTGGCTTCTCTGCGGAAGGCAGGAGCCCGGGAGATCCATGTCATGATCAGTTCACCACCGGTGAGCTACAGCTGCTTCTACGGCATCGATACACCCAATCGCGAGCAGCTCATCGCTGGTACTCATTCAGTAGAAGAGATCCGGAGGGTTATTGGCGCTGATAGTCTTACATATTTATCTTTGGATGGGTTGAGAAGCTCTCTTAAGGAGAGTGACCTGGGGAGTTGTTTTGCCTGCTTTGAGGGTAAGTATCCGGTGAACCTGGAGAATTAGGAATGCCCATTCGCTATAAAGATGCCGGCGTCGACGTCCAACGTGGTTATGAAGCAGTACAGCGCATGAAATCGGCGGTTGAATCCACACATGGCCCTGAAGTACTCAGTGGCATCGGTGGATTCGGAGGGCTTTTTGCTCCTGATATGCAGAATTACAGGCAACCCGTACTGGTTTCCGGTACCGATGGTGTGGGGACCAAACTGAAACTGGCCTTCGCCCTGGACAAACATGATACGGTGGGTATCGATTGTGTCGCCATGTGTGTGAACGATGTGATCTGTACCGGGGCCAAACCGCTGTTCTTCCTGGATTACATCGCTACGGGTCTTCTGGAGCCCGGACAGGTTGAAGCAGTGGTAACGGGGATTGCCGCAGGATGCCGCCAGGCGGGTGCAGCGCTGGTGGGAGGGGAAACCGCAGAGATGCCCGGATTCTATACCCGCGGCGAATACGATGTTGCAGGATTCTGTGTCGGGATGGTAGAACGTGATCGCATCATCGAAGGCGACGGTATCCGATCCGGTGACGCTCTGCTGGGTCTGGCATCCAGCGGAGTACATTCGAATGGATTCTCCCTGATCCGCAGGATCATACCCGAAGAAAGCTGGAGCGAGGATTTCCAGGGACAGTCCCTGGGTGACGTCCTGCTTCAGCCAACCCGGATCTATGTCAAGGCCGTGCAGAGTTTGATCGGAGAAATTTCCATCGGTGGTATAGCACACATAACCGGGGGCGGCTTCATCGAGAATATTCCACGTGTTCTGAGCGCCGGGCTAACAGCTGTAATTGACCAGAATTCCTGGCCGACGCATGCAATATTCATGCGGATCCAGGAGCTGGCCGAACTGGACGATGAAGAAATGTACAATACCTTTAACATGGGGATTGGGATGGTGGTCATCCTGCCGCAGGAAGAAGTGGCCAGGGCCCAGGCAATCCTGTCAGAAATAGATGAACCCAGCTATCTTATCGGCGAGGTCCGGGAGCGTCAACCAGGTGAGGAGGGCATATGCTTCGTTTAGGTGTTTTGGTATCTGGCGGAGGTACCAATCTACAGGCCATCATGGATGCTATCGAAAAGGAAGAGCTTCCAGATGTCAAGATCTCGGTGGTGTTATCCTCCAAGGCGGGGGTCAAGGCGCTGACCAGGGCAAAGAAGAAGAAGATCCCCACCGAAGTGGTGGAGAAGGAACACCACGGGGAACAGGATTCATATGATGCTGCACTTGTCCGTACGCTGCAGACATACCAGGTGGACCTGGTTATCCTGGCCGGCTTCATGGCTATCCTGGGATCCCTGTTCATCCGGAATTATGAGAACCGGATCATGAATATTCATCCGGCGTTGATCCCTTCCTTCTGCGGAAAGGGATATTATGGTCTGAAGGTACACAAGAAGGTCCTTCAGCACGGTGTCAAGGTCACAGGCGCAACCGTCCATTTTGTCACCGAGGAGGTGGACGCAGGTCCGATAATCCTGCAAAAACCGGTGATGGTACAGCCGTTCGACACACCCGAACTGCTCCAGCAACGGGTCATGGAACACGCGGAGTGGCAGATCTATCCGCAGGCGATACGCCTGTATGCTGAGGGGCGGCTGAGTATCGAAGGCCGCATCGTCAAGATCAAACAGCAATAACCAATACAAAATACGGGGAACATGAATGCAGCGTGCATTACTGAGTGTCTCGGATAAAACCGGGATCGTTGAACTGGCAAAAGGTCTGGCTGAGAATGGTGTCGAACTCATTTCCACAGGTGGAACCGCAAGCCTGCTCAAGGAGAATGGTCTGCAGGTCATCGGGATCGAAGACATCACCGGTTTTCCAGAATGCCTTGACGGCAGGGTCAAAACACTTCAGCCGCAGATCCATGGTGGAATTCTGGCCAACCGTGAAATTGCGGGACATATAAGCCAGGCAGACGAACTCGGTATTCCTCTCATCGATCTGGTAGTTGTCAACCTGTACCCCTTCAAACAGACCATCGCGCGACCGGATGTGACCCGGCAGGAGGCCATCGAAAACATTGACATCGGGGGTGTGACGCTTATCCGCGCGGCTGGCAAGAATGCCGATCATGTGCTGCTCCTCACCGATCCCAAGGATTATCCTGCCTTTCTGGAGAAGCTGTATGGCAACAGTCTGACGAAAGAATTCGCCCATGAACTCGCACTGAAAGGATTCCGCCATACCGCGGAGTATGATGCCATGATCTCAGAGTATCTGGCGGCAGAACTGAATGATGACGAAATGCCCGATACTCTCACCTTGACCTTCGAGAAACAGCAGGGTTTGCGCTATGGTGAAAATCCCCATCAGCAAGCGGCTTTCTATCGGGACCCGGGGAATATCAAGGGTTTGCTCAGTGAAGCAAAACAGCTCAATGGCAAGGAGCTGTCCTATAACAATATCGGCGATGCGTCGGCTGCACTGGAAATGGCACGTGAATATGATGAGCCTGTGGTTGTGGCAGTGAAGCATGCGAATCCCTGTGGGATCGCCATTGCCGAAAATGTTCATGACGCCTATCTGAAAGCCTTTGCGGCTGATCCCCAGTCCATCTTCGGAGGTATCGTCGTGCTGAACAGTCAGGTGGAGGCCAACACGGCTGAAGAACTCAAAAAGATCTTCCTGGAGATCATCATAGCTCCTTCCTTCTCAACGGAAGCCCTGGACCTTCTGAAGAAAAAGAAGAATCTGAGGCTGCTGGAACTTCCCCAACTCATGGAGCCCGGCAGAGGACGACCCTGGCAGATGAAGAAAGTGGATGGTGGACTGCTCATCCAGGATCTGGACCGTGTACAGATCGATGAGGACACGCTTAAAGTGGCCACCAAGCGAGAACCGAGCGATGCAGAATGGCGTGATCTGCGCTTTGCCTGGAAAGTGGTTAAGCATACCAAATCCAACGCGATCGTCACTGCGAAAAACGGTGCCACTCTTGGCGTCGGAGGTGGGCAGACCAGCCGCGTATGGGCAGTGGAGAATGCACTGTCACGTGTGGAAAGCTCAACTGAGGGCGCAGTACTGGCATCCGATGCATTCTTCCCTTTCGCCGATTCGGTGGAATTGGCTCACAAGGCAGGCATCACTGCTGTCATACAACCCGGGGGATCGGTGAGGGATCAGGATTCCATCGATTTCTGTGACCAGCATGACATGACCATGGTGTTCACCGGGATACGACACTTTAAACATTAGGGAACTCAGAATACTGAGCAAGGATCTCTGAATGATGAAGGGGTGTCACCATAGCTCGTTAGGAGTTCAACGCTGCTGTTACAATACTCGATATTCAAGAGGTAAACCATGAAAGTACTGGTGGTGGGTTCAGGTGGCAGAGAACATGCCCTGGTGTGGAAGATCGCCCAGAGCCCCCGTGTGGAGCAGATCTACTGTGCTCCCGGCAATGGGGGAACCGCTGCGATAGCTGAGAATGTGGCCATAAAGGACTCTGATATTGATGCACTGGTCAACTTCGCCAAGGACAAGGCCGTTGATATGACTGTTGTCGGACCTGAGGTACCCCTGGTCCTGGGTCTGGTGGATGCACTGGAAGCTGCGGGATTGAGGGCTTTTGGACCTTCCTCAAGAGCAGCCATTCTGGAGGGCAGCAAAGCCTTCAGCAAGGATCTCATGGCCCTGAATGGTATTCCCACAGCGGAGTACGGCCGTTTCACTGAGGTCGAACGGGCCCGGGAGTATCTGGATCGAGTGGGAGCGCCCATCGTCGTGAAAGCAGACGGTCTGGCTGCCGGCAAAGGTGTACTTATCTGTCAGGATCTGGAAGCGGCGCACCAGGCATTGAACGAGATCATGGTGGATCAGCAGTTTGGCGCAGCCGGTACCGAGGTTGTGATCGAAGAATTCCTTACCGGGACCGAGCTGTCCATGCTCTGTTTCACTGACGGCAAGACAGTTGTGCCAATGGTTTCAGCCAAAGACTACAAGAAGATCGGTGAAGGGGATACAGGTCTGAATACTGGTGGTATGGGTTGTATCTCGCCGAATCCGGCCTATGATCAGGCCCTTGAATCTCTATGCCTGGAACAGGTTTGCTACCCCACGATCCGGGCTATGGCTGCCGACGACCGCAAATTCAAGGGTATTCTGTACTGTGGTCTGATCCTCACCACCAACGGACCCAGAGTGCTGGAATTCAACGCCCGCTTTGGCGATCCGGAAACCCAGGTTATACTGCCCAGGCTTAAAACTGATCTGGTGGATGTGTTTGAGGCCGTTATCGACGAGCGTCTGGCAGAACTACCGGTTCAGTGGGACGGCGAGGCCGCTGCAACCATCGTCCTCGCCTCTGCGGGTTATCCTCAATCGTATGACAAAGGATTTCCCATCAGCGGCCTTGATTCTGTCTCTGAAGTAGAGGTGTTCCACGCAGGGACGAAATTGTCAGACGATCAGGTACTCACTGCCGGAGGACGAGTCCTGAATATCACCGCCAGGGGTGCAGTGGTACAGGATGCACTCGATCGATCCTACGCAGCGTGTGAAATCGTCGAATTTGAGAACAAGATCTACCGCAGAGATATCGGGATCTGAGACTATTAGGCTCCAAATCTCAGAGTAAGTCAATTCCCCGAGAGTTTGGTACAATACGAGGGTGTCGAAAATGATCAAACACATCGTAACCTGGAAAATGCTGCCTGACAATTTCGAGGAGAATCGCCTTGAATGCCGTCGACGCCTGGAAGCATTACCAGACATTATTCCTGAGATAGTGGATTTCGAAGTGGGTTTGAACCTCAATGATTCTGAACGGGCCCTGGACTTGGTTCTGGTGAGCAGCTTCAGGACCAGAGAGGATCTGGGCGTTTACAGCGCCCATCCGGCACATCAGGAAGTGGTTGGATTTCTCAGAAGCGTTACTGAATACGCCCGGGTGGTGGATTACGAAGTCTAATCCTGGACCTCAGTCAAAAACATTGCCGGACTGGATACTCAGGAGGTGAGTTCCTGCACCTTGCTGATGGCACGTTCGGCGATATCCGCTGATTTGCCCTTCACATAGGTGTCGATGGTCTTCTGTTTGATACCGGCGTCCAGCATCATGGATACCATTTTCTTGTAACTCACCCGTTTGCCGCGGATCTGTTTCTTGATGCGGTCGTAGCCCTCGCTCTCACCTTTATCCCGTTCGAACAGCTGGACTAGCTCCGAGAAGAACTGGCCGTTCTCGCTGAGATCCTTTTCGATCTTGTTATCATTCACCAGGATATCGTCTACACCGCGCTTCGCATATATCAGGGCCAGGATCGCATGCCCGAAGGCCACCCCGATGTTACGCTTCACAGTTGAATCGGTGAGATCGCGCTGCAGTCGAGATTTCAGGAACTTGCTGCTGAAGAACTGCAGGTAGCTTTCAGCGATCTGGGCATTGCCCTCGCTGTTCTCGAATTTGATGGGATTGATCTTGTGCGGCATGGTGGAGGATCCGATGGAGGCGGCATCTGCCTTCTGGAAGAGATAGCCCAGCATGAAGTAGTTCCAGATATTCTGATCGAAATCGATAAGTATGCCGATGCTGCGGGCAGTGGCATCCAGCATCCTGGAATAGGTATCACCCAACATGATCTGTATTGAGAATGAGTTGGGCTCCAATCCCAGGTCCCGTACGAAGGTTTCTGAGAATCCGATCCAGTCCACCTTGGGGTAGGTGCCCACGAAAGCATTCAGGTTCCCAGTAGCCCCCAGGATCTTGCCCTCGATATTCATATTAAGGATCTCATGGTAACACTTGGCAAAGCGCAAGGCATACAGGGCCAGCTCCTTGCCCATGGAGGTCGGAGTGGCTATTTCACCATGCGTACGCCCCACCATGATCCGGTTCTTCTGAGCATTGGCCTGCTTCACCAGCGCATCGATGAGTTGCTTCAGTTCCTCCAGGAACAGGTCCCGGGAATGTCTGATCATGAGACCGTGGGCCAGGTTGTTCACATCTTCCGAGGTGAGCCCAAAATGGACGTAAGGGCGCACCTTTTCCGGTAATTGCACTTTGATGAACTCGATAACCGCCGCAACGTCGTGCTTCGTGTGGGACTCAATCTGCTTGACGTGTTCGAGATCCTCTGTGTCCAGCTCCTCGTATATGGACCTGTATTCATCCGACCACCAGTCAGCCCTCCCGGTTGCCTTCAAGAACGCTTCCAGATAGCGTACCTCGACGTATATCCGTTCGCGGATGAGCCTGCTCTCAGAGAAAAGTTCACGAATACCCTCCAGATCGCTGGCGTAACGGCCATCGAGAGGGGACAGGTTGAATAATGCCTCAGTAGACAATGGTCTCATTCCTTTCTGGTCCGTAGGACAGGACCGTTACCGGTATGCCCACGAATGATTCTATCTCACTCAGGTAGGTCTGGATGCCTCCAGGGAGATCTTTGCGAACACCCTGTTTCATCTTCCACCAGTCCTCAGGGGCCAGGGTCTCTATGTCAACGGCGCTTTTCAGGATGGGTTTTGCCATTTCAAGGGTAGCGCTGTCTGCTGGGAAATAATCGATGGCCTTGCCCTTCAATTTGTAGCCGGTGCAGAGCTTAAGGTCGGAGATACCGGCAAGGGTATCGATCTTGGTCACCGCCAATTCCTGTATGCCGCTCAGTTTGACAGCATAGCGTAATGCATATAGATCCAGATAGCCGACCCTACGCGGTCTTCCGGTGGTCGTCCCGTATTCGTGACCGGCTTCCCGCAGGGTATCAGCAGTATCACCGTGAAGCTCGGTGGGGAAGGGTCCGGCACCAACACGTGTGGTATAGGCCTTGGTGATACCCAGAATGCGCATTTCAGTTCCCGGTACGGCTCCACCGCCCGTATAGGCTCCAGCAGCGATGGTGTTGCAGGATGTGACAAAGGGGTAAGTACCATAGTTCAGGTCGAGCATGGCTCCCTGAGCTCCTTCGAACAGGATCCGTTTACCCGCAGTGGTGGCCTCCTGGACGATGGCTTCCGTATCTCCTACGTACCGCTTCAGGGCCTTTCCGGCTGCTACATACTTTGCCGGGACCGTCGCGAGGTATTCTGAAAATTTCTCCTTGGTGAACACGCCCTCGGCTATCAGTTCTTCGCCCAGTTCCGTGAAGGCGTTCCGGATCCGGGCTTCCGCATCCGTCTGGATCAGATCCAGGATCCGCAGATTCACCCGTTCCGTCTTCTGGGAGTAGGTAGGACCGATACCACGGCCAGTGGTGCCAATCTTCCCACCTTTGCGGGCGTCTATAAGTTCATGGTGCGGGAATATGACGTGGGCCCGGGCGCTGATCCTGAGATCCGGCGCGAATCCCTTGGCTTTGAACTGGGCGATCTCCCCCAGCAGCTCCTCCGGATTGATCACCACTCCAGTTCCCAGAATACAGATCTTGCCATGCAGCATGCCTGAGGGCATGTAATGGAATTTATATTCTTCGCCGTCATGTTTGACCGTGTGACCGGCGTTCCCGCCGCCATTGAAGCGGACAACGACATCACTCTGTTCGGCCAGTACGTCCACCAGCTTGCCTTTGCCCTCATCTCCCCACTGGGCGCCTACTACGATCGTATTCGTGCTCATAAGTATCTGATTCCTATTGACCAATTATCTGGATGAAAATCCTGCGCTGGCGAGGGCGGTTGTCGTGGTCGATGACCACCACCTGCTGCCAGGTACCCAATACCAGTTGTCCTGCATCCAGAGGTACTGTCGTACCCGGACCCATAAAGGTAGCCCGGATATGGGAGAATCCATTGTCATCTCCCCAGGTTTTTGAATGCCTGCTTTCCATGTCGCGGGAGGCGAATTTCTCCAGCTGTTCTTCCATATCTTGTACCAGTGCTGGTTCGTACTCAATGGTGCTGATGCTGGTAGTGGAACCCACTGCAAAGACATTCACGAGACCGTTCTGAATGCCGCTGTTATCCACGATACCTCGTATATGATCCGTGAGATCCTTGATATCCGAGAATCCACGAGTGCTGACCTGAATGCTTTCACTGTGGATCCGCATGGTCCTCTCTGATCCTTTCATCAGAGGTCGACGCCGTAATTGGGCGCTTCCTTGGTGACGTGGATGTCATGGGGATGGCTCTCTTTGAGACCTGCATTGGTGATCTTGACAAAGTTCGATTCTGTACGCAGGGTCTGGATATCCGGGGTTCCGCAATAGCCCATGCCTGCCCTCAATCCTCCGATCAACTGGTAGACTACATCCTTTAATACTCCCCGATAAGGAACTCTGCCTTCCACACCTTCCGGGACCAGTTTCTTGGATCCCTGCTGGAAGTAGCGATCGGCGCTGCCGGCGTTCATGGCCGAGATGGAGCCCATGCCGCGGTAGACCTTGTACGCCCGTCCCTGGTAGAATTCCTTTTCCCCGGGACTTTCGTCAGTACCTGCCAGGAGTCCACCGATCATCACCACCGAGGCGCCAGCGGCGATGGCCTTGGGAATATCTCCTGAGTACTTGATCCCGCCGTCTGAAATGACCGGCACATCGTGTTTGTCGGCTTCTTCAACACAGTCACTGATGGCAGAGATCTGGGGCATACCAACCCCGGCGACGACACGGGTGGTACAGATGGATCCCGGACCGATCCCAACCTTGACTGAGTCTGCACCGGCATTGATGAGATCGCGGGTTCCAGCGGCAGTGGCAATGTTTCCGGCAATGATGGGGATCTCTGGATGGGCCTTTTTGATCGCTTCAACGGTACTCAGGACATTCTCGGAATGACCATGCGCTGTATCAACCGTGATCACGTCCACACCATGCTCAACCAGAAGGGAAACGCGTTCTAGCGATTCCACCCGAGCTCCTACAGCTGCTCCGACGCGCAATCGACCATTGGCATCTACTGCCGAATTTGGAAATTCGACTGCCTTCTCGATGTCCTTGATGGTGATCAGTCCTTTGAGGTTATTGTCATCATCGATGAGCGGCAGTTTCTCGATCTTATGCAGTTTCATCAGATCAGCCGCTTCTTCCAGTGTCGTTTTCTCGGTTCCGGTGATCAGATCCGACTGGGTCATGGCGTCAGAGATCTGTCGCTCATAGTTCCTCTCAAATCTGATATCGCGGTTGGTGATGATGCCCTGGAGCTTCCCATCGACGACGACGGGAACACCGGAGATCCGGTAGTGGGCCATGAGTTCAGCTGCATCCCCCACGGTATGATCGGGAGTCAGTGAGAAGGGGTTGGTGATCACGCCGTGTTGTGAGCGCTTCACCTTGTCAACCTCCGCAGCCTGTTCCTGTGGGCTCATATTCTTGTGGATGATACCGATGCCGCCCACCCGAGCCATGGCGATGGCCATTCGAGATTCCGTGACAGTATCCATGGCAGCACTCATCAGTGGAATGTTCAACGCAATGTCCCTGGTGAGTCTGGTAAGGACCTTCACATCGTTTGGCAGCACAGCGGACCTGGCGG
Source organism: uncultured Lentisphaeria bacterium (assembly GCA_964454335.1). Classification (GTDB taxonomy): domain Bacteria; phylum Fidelibacterota; class UBA8477; order UBA8477; family JABMPR01; genus CAYVVT01. The sequence goes on from CAYVVT010000005.1 coordinate 22,628, forward strand.
GGACCAACAGCACATCGTCAAAGGTGATGGCCTCCCGGATTCGATTCTCTTTCATGATTCGCCTCTAATGTTTTGCAGGGTTGCAATCAGAAGACCGGTCACAAGATCACAGGTCGGATAGGCAACAACGGGATGAGCATTATCCTTGGGCGTTCTGTGTGGGGTGATCGTGCAACGGAAAATCTTCATGTTGCGGCGCAAAATAAGCCCCAAGCCTTGTGTATACAATCTGAATGACATTCCATGGCGAATTTCTTTTGGAGGAGTCTAACAATTGCACCTTCCAGCCCCTGCAATAGATTCAGACCATGCCAGATCAAGCACCACTAGGCCTGTACATCCATATCCCCTTCTGCAAAGTGAAATGCGTCTACTGCGATTTCTATTCACTCCCGGGACGAGAGGATGATATTCCGAGATTCCTGCAGCTAATATTCCGTGAGGTTGGGATGAGATTGACTGCCCTTCAGCTCGAGCGTCCAGAGGTGGCGACAATCTTTCTCGGAGGCGGTACCCCCAGCCTGCTATCCGGCCAGGATATGTTCAACCTGATGGAGGGTCTGCATGATCAATTCGATATTGCTGAGGATGCAGAGATCACCATGGAAGCCAATCCAGGCGAGATCTCACCGGACAAATTGAGAGCATTCCAGGAGAGTGGAGTGAACCGACTTAGTCTCGGGATCCAGAGTCTGCAGGAACGCCACCTGCGATTCATGAGCCGTATTCATAATCCTGCCGAGGCACTCGAGAGTATTGAAATGGCCCGCAAAGCCGGAATCGACAACCTGAACCTTGATCTCATCTTTGCGGTTCCCGGGCAAACCCGTAAGGAATGGAAAACGGACCTGCAGCGGATCATGGAACTCGAACCGGAACATCTATCCACGTATTCGCTCACCGTCGAGGACGGCACTGCATTGCAGCGCTGGGTTGTAGCCGGCCATGTTCAGGAGATGGAAGAGGCTGGCGACCTGGACCTGTATTATCTCACGCTGGATCTCGTCGCCCAGCACGGTTATCACACGTATGAGATATCAAACCATGCCCGGCATGGATACACCTGTCAACACAATCTTCGATACTGGCAGGGCGGTGAATATCTGGGTTTTGGACCCTCCGCCCACAGTTACCAGGGTAATTTTCGCTGGTGGAACCTGAGGAACCTTGATGGCTATTTCCAGGCTCTCGAAGAGGGGCAGGCGCCAATTGATGGCTCAGAGCAGATCACACCTGAATTGGCTCGTCGTGATTTCATTCTAACCAGATTGAGACTTATCAGCGGTATCGATCTGGATGAATACCGCGATGAATTCGGTGGTGAATTTATCGGTGAAGAGCAGGGGCGACTTGAGCACTGGATGCCGCAGTACCTGGAAATGACGGGGGAGTATCTGAGACTGACCAGGGAGGGCCTGGCCCTGGCAGACGAGATCATCGCTGATCTTCTGTAAGGCGATCAATCACCAAGATCGACAGTGATGGTTTTCTCCTTATGCACCAGCACCACTCCCGGAGTTGATTTTCTGGGTTTGCTGATGTGTTTGCGCTGACAATACTGAACAACAACCACCCCGGAGTTTCTGGCTTCTGAATGCCTGGCAGCTTCAAGAGCTGCCGCTTTCACATCCTGCAGTGGTGGATCAACTTTACCTGTACGCAGAACGACGTGACTCCCTGGAACCCCCCGGGCGTGGAACCACCAATCCTGCTTTGAGGCGATCTTGAAGGTGAGGGTGTCATTATCCTGGGAACTGCGCCCGATGAGGATATCGAAGCCTGAGGGTGACGTGGTCTGTCTGTATGAACGGCGGACAGCTGGTTGGGCCGAAGTTCCCGGTTCACTCTCGCCATGTTCCTCCAGATAGCTCTTCAGGGCCATATCATCACCGGTTTTGATCAATTCCTCCAATTCGTCGATCTCCTTCTGCACCACCGGAATTCGTTCATCCAGTTGATCAATGCGTGCACGGGCTTTTCGAACCCGCTTGAATAAACGGTCGATCATATCCTGGAGATTGACTGTATCTGGATCCAGTTGGACCGTGTGTTTTCTCCCAGTGGGTGATAATTCGGACGGTAGGGAAATATCGCCATCTACCGGTTTTACTCCAGCACCCAGGGCGATGCTCAATGCCTGGGCATCGATTTCCCACTGGGTCCAGGCCTTTGATGTCTCAAGCTCATCACGCATCGCCTTCAGCTTTCGACGCCAGCGTTTCAATACCGTTCTCCCCTGTTTTACCCAATTGACCGCAGCCCTGGTTTTCACTGGTCCTGATGCAAGGATCTCGAAGGTAAGCTTGCTGATGTCCACACCGTCAATATCCGGAAATAGCCTGCGGCTCCTCTTATCCAGAGTGAACGTTGATGAAGGCTTGCCGGTAAATCCCTGCTCTTGCCAGCGATCCTCCAGGAGATATTGTGCATCCTGCGGAGCTATCCATTCATCGCTGAGCTCTATACTCAGGGGTAGTTTGAAGAATTGATCGATCAGAGCTGAATTTCTCAATAGAAATGCATTCAGTACAGCTGGGTAGAAGCCCAGTACCAGATCGTAGCCCTTCGTAAACCTGATCCGCAGAGCTCGATCCACCGCATGGATCCCGACGCCCTCGACATCCAGTCCATCAGGGGGTGTCCGGAATAACTCCACGCGTTTCCTGGGTGTAGTGGTATTCGCGTGGAAGCTCAGCAATGCTGAAGATCCGGATCTGGACCAGGTCATGCCTGGCTGCTCAGTATCCTTGAGGAACTGCAATTCGAGCTGATCCTTACGATGTGTGAAAGCCCGTACCCACTCACTATCATACAAGGCTTTCTCAAGGAATTCCGCCCAGAACCAGAGAGCAGTCCAGCTGCTGAGAAAACTTCGAGCATCCATGGTGAGAGTATAAGCAGCAACACAATAATGTGGATCAATAAATACATCGGTGGCAGCATTGGGGCATTCCATCGGAGAAAACGCTCAAGCCTGTTCAGGAAGCACCGATAATGAAGGTGGGGGAGTCCGGATCCGGTTGTGAGTCAGCAGGACCGGATGGTGGAGATGTTTGATCAGGAGGCTAACACCCTCCATTTGCATTGAACGTGGGAGGAATCCCGCATGGAAACGATAACCAGGGTAAGACCTGAAGAATTCAATGCAGCAACCTTTACGGCTCACCAGCGCCAGCTGGTTGTATTCCAACTGGGGGATGAATCCTTCTGTGTGGTTATCAACAAGGTCAGGCAGATCAATCTGCGTGGACAGATCACTCCGGTTATCGATATGTGTCGCAGGAAAAGGATGAGGGGGAAGCGTCGGTCAAAAAAGGGGGTGTGATTTATTCGGCACAAATTATCTTCAAAATTCAGTTAGTCAAACCGCTGCACCAGGATGAGATACATGCATGGACGCTGAACGGAATAAACTCATCTCAGATCTCCAGGATCAGGTTAAAAATTTAACTCTGGAGCTGAATCGCCGTGAGTGGCGGTTTGAAGCCCTGGTGGAAAACCTGCACGTTGCGGTCTTTCGGAACACACCCGGACAAACGGGCAAATTCATTGACGTGAACGATGCCTTCATCGAGATGTTCGGATTCGACAGTCGGCAGGAGATGCTGGACCTCGATGTTGCCGATCTCTACCAGGATCCTGCCGACCGTACAGCATATAACGAAACCATGCTCAAGCGCAGCGAGATCCGCAATGCCATCGTTCATCTGAAGAAGAAATCCGGTGAGCTCATCATCGGCCGTGTCAGCAGCATTGCAGTTGAGAACGAAGCTGGAGAGGTCCTGCATTATGATGGGATCGTGGAGGATGTCACTGAAGAATACGCCCTGCGGGATCGCCTGGAGTTGGCGCGGAAAAGGATCCAGGAGGAACATGGTATGTTCCTGGATGGTCCCGTGATGCTCTTTCGCTGGAGCCCTCCGGCGGAACAACCCCTGGAATTCGTTTCCAAGAATGTTAAAAGCATCCTCGGGTACAGTGCGGACGATTTTCTCAAGGGTAAGATCTTTTTCAATGACCTGATCCATGAGGATGACCGGGAGAACTTCACAGCGGAGATCAGGGATTATGTAAAGAAAGGCACGGACAGCTATGTGCAATCGCCATACCGTCTACGCCGGACAGATGGCAGCTATCTGTGGGTTCTGGACCATACTCAGGTCAGCCGCGATGAGAACGGCGAGCCCCTGTCTTTCCTGGGTCACGTCATTGATATCGATGAGTATAAGATCGCCCAGGATGAGCTCATTGCCAGCGAGCAGCGCTATCGTAACCTTATCCACCGCTCTCCAGTCGGCATCGTTCAGGTCGACAAGCTTGGCAATGTCCTGGACATCAATCCCAGCATGCTGGAGATCCTGGGAGCACCTTCCGCGGAAGCAACCAGGGAGATCAATGTATTCAATTTTCCAACCATTGAAGCCACCGGGATTGTCTATCGCCTGAGGATGACACTGGAAACGGGGACACCGGCAGAATTCGAAACTCCATACACCTCGATCTGGGGAAAATCGACATATCTCCGAGGGGTTTGCGGACCGATAATGAATTCTACCGGTGAGATCACGGCCCTACAGATCTATATACAGGATATATCGGATCAACGGGCAGCGCTTACAGCACTTGAGGCATCCGAGCGGCGCCTCCGTGAAGCCGGTCGCATGGCCCGGATGGGGACCTGGGAACTGGATGTAAGGGCGAAGGAACTGCTCTGGTCGGAGATGATGTATGAGATCTTCGGCGTGGACAAGAACTTCAAACCCAGTCAGCAAAACGTCGCGAAACTTGTGCATCCTGAGGACCGTGAAAGCTTTCAGATGGATTTCCAGGCACTGATGCAGGGCCGGCGTGCGGAAGAGGAGTTCCCACGCAGGATCGTCTGGCCTGATGGTGAGATACGCCATGTGGTTTCGAAAGCCCAACCCATTACCAATGCAGAGGGTGAGGTCGTACTATTACTTGGTTTTACCCAGGATGTGTCTGTACAACACCAGATACAGCGACAACTGAAGATCTCACTGCAGGAAAAAGAAACCCTGTTAAGAGAGATCCACCACCGCGTGAAGAACAATATGCAGGTGATCAGCTCACTACTGAACATGCAGGCGGACCAGGCTGCAGATGATTTCATTAGTGAACAGTTTGCCAAGATCCAGGCCCGGATCAGGACGATGTCCCTGGTCCACGAGAAACTCTTTCAATCAGAGAGTTATGCTGAAATTGATTTCGGCATTTACCTGGAGAGTCTTATCACCGAACTGGCCCGTTTTCACGAGCTGGATCAAAATCGGATAAAGCTGACAGTCAATGTAGATAATGTTCCCCTCGACATCAGCAGAGCGATCCCCTGTGGATTAATAGTGAACGAGCTGATGACCAACTCCATGAAATATGCTTTTCCTGATTCCAAGCGCGGTAATCTGGGGATCTACCTGGGCCAGGAAGATCAGGATACCGTCTTGAGGATCAGCGATGACGGGGTTGGTCTACCTGGGGATATCGACATCAGTGAAACGGAGTCACTTGGTCTGCGAATAGTCAGGATCCTCTGTGAACAGCTGAAGGGCACGCTGGAGGTTACAAATGAGAGGGGCTCTATATTCATCATCAGATTTCCCCTGGATTCGGCATAAAAATGGTACCCTTTTCAATTTCGACGATAATCTTTACGATTATACAGGAGTGACCTTTACCATGAAACGAGTCTGGATCTCAATTGCCGTACTCATCGTATCATTCACGATGTCGGACCTTTCTGCTGATTCCCGGGAGGATCCGGCCGAGATCGTTGCCCGCCTTAATGATAACTATTTCTTTGACTCCAGGATCTGGTATCAGGATCTCAAGGCGGAATTAGAGGGTAATGTGGTCATACTGACCGGTGAGAGTTTCTATTCCCGCTCCGTTCAAACCGCCATCAAAACTTTGAAAAAGGCTGGATACAAGCGTGTGAAAGACAGGGTGACCATGCTGCCCGATACCGCAGCAGGAGAAGGGAATTACGGTGTCGTTCGTGTAACCAGGGTAATGGGCACCTATTCACCTGTAGATGTGGCTGAATTCAAAGATCAGGCCACAGAACTGATCTATGGCGATCCGGTTCGTTTCATCCGCTCCACCGAGAAGCATTTCCAGGTCCAGTCACCCGAGGGATATCTATGCTATATACCGAAGCAAACCGTACGACGCATGGATCTGAATGAATGGGACAGATATCATCAGGGTCCTTTCGCCATTTTCACCCAGTCCCATAAGCTCGGTGATGACATCACCATCAACATGGGCAGCCGCCTGCCATATCTTGGAGATCAGAGCGTTCTCCTGGCGGACGGTAGTAGTCTCGAGCTTCCAGATATCCGGATCAAGATCATCATACCTGTGGCCAATCCGGTTCGTGAGGAGATTGTCAACGATGCCAAAGGCTATCTGGGTCTACCATACGTCTGGGCCGGCCGGTCGGATGCAGGCGTGGATTGTTCTGGTCTGCTCATCCAGAGTTATGGTATGAATGGACTGTTCCTACCGCGGGATTCGGACGAGATATCCAATGTCGGCCGCCTAATCGCATTTCCGGGATGGATGAGCGCACTGCTACCCGGGGACATGCTCTTTTTTGGCGGCTCACGACGGCTGGTGACGCACACGGGTATTTATATGGGTGAAGGATATTTCATCCATTCCCATGGTGGCGGAACCGTGATCCAGAGTCTGGATCCAGAGGATCCCGAATACAACAAAGCTCAACATGAGAGCTTTCTTTTTGCACGACGACTGTTTGAATAAGGAGTCCTACCTCGCCCCGAATCGCGTTCCTGGCAGATACCCACCTGGGCTTTGATCTCTCCCAGAAGCCCCGTATCATACGTCGACGTCGCGGTGAGGATTTTTTCCGCAATTACGCCCGGATCCTGGAGATCGTTGAGGAACGACAGGCAGATGTCCTTATCCATGGCGGGGATGTCTTCTTCCGATCAAAAGTTCCGGAGGCCATTGTTGCCAGAGCGTATGAACCATTACTGCCGCTGGCAGATGCAGGACTGCCCATCCTGTTGATCCCCGGGAACCATGAACGATCGCATCTGCCGGAATCACCCCTGTTCCATCACCCCAACATTCACGTATTCAAAGAACCAGGAACTGTTGTATTGGAGATCGAGGGTTATCAGATTGCCTTTGGCGGCTTTCCCTTCGTTCGACACCAGGTTGGCCCTCTTTTCCCGCGCATCCTGAGCGAAACGGGCTTGCTTGATACAGGTGCTGATCTCAAGATCCTGTGTATGCATCAATCTGTTGATGGAGCCCGTGTCGGGCCAGTGGGATTTACCTTCAGGAAAGGTCGGGATGTCATTGGACTTGACCAACTCCCTCCTGAGATCCCATTGGTGCTCAGTGGTCACATTCACCGACAACAGATCCTGCAGACGGCGGGTATGAGCAGGATCGTCTATCCGGGTTCCATCGAGCGGACCTCATTTGCCGAGAAGGACGAGCGTAAGGGGTTCTATTTGATCAATATCCGGATGGCACAACCACCAGTTTTCGAGTTCGAATTCATCGATCTACAGGCACGTACCATGGTGGATGTACGATTACCGCTGGATCTGGCTGACAGGCAATCGGCAATGGACTACATTGTGGATAGAAGCACCGAGGTACCAGTTGACAGCATTCTCCGTATCATCCCCCAGGATGAGGATCAAGCGAAATGGATCAGCGCACCAGTCCTCAGGGAGATCCTGCCGGACACCATGAACGTTGAGATCAGCAGACCCGGAACGGGCAGGCTGCCTTGAGATGGGCCGGCAGAAACTGATCACACCGGAGGTCCACGCCCAGCTGCAGATGCTACCGCAACGTGCTGGGATCTACCTGTTCCTGGATGGGAATGGGGAAGTGTTGTACCTTGGTAAATCAGTGAATTTGCGCCGCCGGGTCAGCAGCTATTTCCATGGTGATCTCAGAGAACGAGATACACGGTACAGGCGTTTGGTCTCGGCCATCAGGCAGGTGAGGCATTTCAGGTGTTCCTCAAACCTTCTGGCACTCCTGCTGGAGGACACCCTGATCAAGGCCTACCATCCGCCCAACAACGTACGTCAGAAGAAGTACAAGGGTTATCAATACCTCCGGTTCACCACTGACCGGTATCCCCGTCTGGAAAATCTCTCTGAATTACCAGAGGATCCCGGCGAGGTGTTTGGTCCCTTCCCAGACGGCTATTTCATAGAACGGATGGAAGCTTTCCTGGGACGCTATTTCGGTCTACGGAACTGCCGGGAGAGGGATCCCGTGGAATCATGTCTTCAGGCAGATCTGGGGCTATGCCTGGCCCCTTGCGTTGATGAGACTGGCGCGAAGGAATACGCCAGGATGATCGAGCGGGTGAGAGGCTTTATTCGCGGGGACAGCAAGGATATTCTGAAACGTGTCAAGACCGAGATGACCACCGCTGCAACAGCGGAGAGTTTCGAAACGGCAGCGCGCTGCCGGGATGACCTCCTCTTCGGTGAATCGTTCTTTCGCCGCCAGGCATTTACACACCAGTTCGCCAACCTGGAGCTGCAGATCCGCGATCTCAGAGCAGGACAGCCGGATTATGTTTTTCACCACGGTAATCTGATCCGATTGAAAAAAAGGGGCAGCCCACTTCCCGGTGACAAAGCCCTGCTTGAGTTATGTACCGTTGGTGATCGCCGTTACCTGCTGGATCGTGCCCACATCGTCTTCAGCTGGTTGAAACGCCACAAACTGACCTCCGAGCACCAGTTTCTCATCGCTTGAGACGTATCCCTACAATAGCGGGGGATGATTGGAAGTGGAAACTGGGAATTGGACATATCTGCGACATGGAGCGGGCCCAGTACTTGATCAACAGGGTTGTCGGTCCCTAGATCCAGACTCTCATGGGTAAAACGTAATTAAGATCCCTGCCCTGCTATCCCACTGCCGCACAGAACTTTGATCAGGGATTTCTCAGGTATGGCCAGAAGAGATGTTCGAGGTCTTTGAGAGTACCTTCCACAGTCATGGGTACCATCTGGGCAAAGGTATCCAGAATGACCACTGCATTCAGACTGGCATCCTGTGCTGTGGCAGATTGGAGCCGCTTGACCATCTTCCGGTTTATATGGTCGATGCGCTGGTAGATCTTTGTCAGACCTTCCATACTCCAATCTGGTTCCATGCCGTTCCGCTGCCGGGTGTATTGAGCCAGCAGGTACATGGAAGTGGCGCGATACATGGTCTCACCGATGGTAGCGAAGGGGAGGTGGGAGCGGACCATGGGCCGCAGGTAGTCAAGATCCGGACATCCACTGGACACCATGATGATACCCAGAATGGAGCTGAGACCCTGCTGTACCGCGACATCATGACGGACATATTCACGCTCATTTGTCTCAATGGAAACATCCGTCTGTTCATAAGAGACCGTATCACCGAAGCGTTTCACCAGATCGGTCAGGTTCACGGCTACGGGGCAGTGTGAATGGCCTTCCGCCACCAATGGGCAGTTATCACAGATGCTGTGATCGATGCGGGTCCACTCAAGGTCCTCTGGTGTGCTTTCGCGCAGATAGACCAGACTGACAGGGTCGAGGTTGACTTCGAAAATGAAGCTTGTCCCATTCTTGAGGTTGAAATGGTACTTAAAGAAATGTGCTTCGTTCGTATCAGATGTTTTCATGGTTCACCTGTGTTGGAGTCAAAGATAATGACCACCGTTGACAATGAAATGCGAAATATCATATCCGTGTTCAGATCACCTGGAGTGGGAATCAATGCATAATTAAGTTGAACTCATCTTACCGTGAATTAACCTTACGGGCACCAGTATCGAGGATCTTCAATGACCGAGGAGAAAAAAGTACGCAAGCGGCGAAAAACGAGTAAGAAGCCTTCGGTATTCAAGGAATTCCGATTCGAGATCACCGCAGGTAGTCTGTTCTTCCTGGGTTTATTCCTGCTTCTTGAGAACCTTGCGATCAAGGAAACGCTCTTTCAGCTGATCGTATCCGGTTTCAAGGGAATCACGAATGGCTTCATAGCACTACTCCGGGGAACCCAGACATTATTTCTTCGGTTCGAAGGTTCGGATATCATCGGTTTTATATTCATCGTCATCGCCATGACGATGGTCATGCACCGCACCCGCGTCAAACTGATCAAACGCCATGCTGAACTGAATAATTGTCCGGAATGCGGAGGAGAACTGCGGCATGTACACCGACGGCCGCATCATCGCGCTCTCAGTACATTGATGCATGTCAAGATCAGACGCTATGCTTGTAAACAATGTGATTTTACAGGGATCCGCATGAAGCGGCACGGTCGCCACGGTTGATATCAGATCCGACAGTATCTTTCACTGAACAGCTGCAATGTTTCAAAGGTTCTTTAAGACCCGGACCTGCCCATGCCTGAATTCTTAAATCGATATCGGCGACTGCCCCGTTCCATTATCCTGATCATCGGTGCAGGTTTCCTGGTGAGCCTGGTAAATGCTGCCTTTATACTCATTCTCAATATCTACCTGCGTAAACTGGGTTACATCGATGAGGAGATAGCCGCCTACAACAGCTATCGCTTTCTTGGTGTGCTTGTTTTCGGTTTTCCGCTGGGCTTTTTCATCAAAGGCAAGAAGCTGAAGCCCTTTTTCCTGGCTGGCACACTGATCGTGCCTCTGGCGAGCCTCCTGGTCCTGTACTCTGTTCCCGCACGCATAGAGGGACTGATCATTACTGGATTCATACTCTGGGGCACAGGCATGATGCTTATGCATGTATGCAGTCTACCCTTCATCATGCGATCAGCTCCGGACGAGATCGTTTCCGAGGCCATCTCCCTGAATTTCTCCACATGGTCGCTAGCGATGATCCTGTCGGGAGCGCTCATTGCCGTGCTGAGCAGGATCGGGCACTTCGATCTCTTTGCATGGTCCTTTACCTGGGACGAGCACCACATTTTGAAGCTCATCGTATACGTCAGTCTCCTGGCGGTCGTTCTGATCCTGCGTCTAGAGGAAGCTGCTCCAAGATCCGCAAGCAGTCGATTTTTGCAGAATTTCAAGGCAATCTTGCAGGATTACGATTGGATACTCATCCTGAAAGCCCTGACCCCCACGCTGATGATCGCAATCGGTGCCGGGTTGACCATTCCCTTCGTGAACCTGTTTTTCAATGGCGTCTTTCACCTGGATTCCGATGATTTCAGCCTCGTTGGTTCAGTAACGGCAGCTCTGGTATTCGCTTCTACGCTGGCTATTCCGGCGATCAAGCGGCGATTCGGATATCGGGTAGCCATTCTCACGACCCAGTGGATCGCCATCGCATTCCTGATCCTGCTTTCACTCACGGAATTGTTTGCCACACTTCCGGGCGCACTGGTGCTGGCTATATTCTGCTATATGCTCAGACAGCCCCTGATGAATATGGCTGGTCCCATGACCAGCGAACTTACGATGAAATATGTAGGTAAACGGAACCAGGAACTCATCTCGGCCATAACCTCTACAGCTTGGAGTGCCTCCTGGTTCATCAGCGCCAAGATATTCCAGTATCTGCGCGCCCTGGACCTGTTCTATTATCAGATCTTCCTCATCACGGCAAGCCTGTATGCAGTGGGAGTGATCCTCTACGCAAAGATCATCCAGGAGTATCAGCAGCGGGATCATACAGAGATGCCCACGGATCATACCCGGAGCGAGCCATCATGATCCAGCTGTCAGATCTCAGCAAGAAATACCCGGACGGAGTGGTCTTCAACAAGGTCAACTTTCGTCTGAATCCCGGCGTTCGAGTTGGTCTGGTAGGACCCAATGGATCCGGCAAGACCACCCTGTTCAGGTTGATCATGGGAGTCGAGGATCCAGATGGCGGGCAAGTTGAACGTCCCAAGCGATTGAGCTTCGGTTATCTGCCCCAGGAGATCCTGGCCAGTTCTTCGGACAGCATCCTGGAGGTCGTGATGGAAGCCATCCCGGCCCTGAGGGAACTCGAAGGGAAGATCCAGGCTTGCTCCCATGCCCTGGCTCAGAATCCGGAGGATGCTCTACTGACACAGCGTCTGGGCGATCTCCAACGTGATTTTGAGAATAAAGGCGGCTACGAGATCGAGCACGAAGCGAAACGCATCCTGGGTGGTCTGGGCTTCGAGAATGCACAATTCAGCCATCCTATGGACAGTTTCAGCGGTGGTTGGCGAATGCGGGTTGCCTTGGGTAAAATCCTGCTGAGCAACCCTGATATACTACTGCTGGACGAGCCGACGAATCACCTCGATCTGTCCTCATTGCTGTGGCTCGAGGGATTTCTGAAGAGCTGGAGCGGAACGCTGGTGCTTATCAGCCATGATCGTCAGTTCCTGGACACCTCGGTTGGTCATATTCTCGAGATCGAGCATAAAAAGTTGCTCATGTATACCGGGAATTACAGCGCTTATCAGCAGCAGAAGATCCTGCGTCGTGAACAGCAGGAAGCGGCCTACAGGCAGCAGCAGAAGGAAATCACATCTACCGAGCGTTTTATTGAGCGTTTCCGCTACAAGGAGAGCAAAGCCAAGCAGGTTCAGAGCAGAGTCAAGAAACTTGACCGATTGGATCGGATAGAAGCTCCTGATGGCCAGCGTAAACAGATGAGCCTGCGGATCCCGCAACCCGAGCGCTCTCCACGGATCCTGATGAAGCTGGAAAAGGTAGACAAGGCCTACGATCGGGTCGAGGTCTTTGATGGACTTAGCCTTTCATTGGAACGAGGGCAGAAGATCGGTCTTGTGGGCCCGAACGGCGCCGGTAAATCCACTCTGTTAAAACTGTTAGCCGGTGTTGAGCAAGTCACCGGTGGTGCCCTACTCCGTACCGAAGGTACCAGTGTATCATATTTTGCCCAGCACCAGATAGAAGAACTGGATCCTGAACTCAGTATCATCGATACGATCTATGCAGTAGCCCCGACCTGGACGCAGACCGAGGTACGCTCCTACCTGGGGGGCTTCCTGTTTTCAGGGATAGCCGTGGAGAAGAAAGTCAAGATCCTTTCCGGGGGTGAAACCTCCCGTCTGGCCCTGGCGAAGATGCTGGCCAATCCAGCCCACGTCCTGCTACTCGATGAACCTACGAACCACCTGGACATGGATGCCCGTGACCGTGTCGAGGAAGCGTTGACGGCTTATCAGGGAACCCTGGTATGCATCTCACATGATCGTCATTTTCTGAATGCGGTGACGAATCTCACCGGCGAGGTGGGGGCGGGAGGTGTCCGTTTCTTCCAGGGGAATTATGAATATTACGAATGGAAGCAGGCTCAGGACCAGGTCGCTGTAACAGTCAATGAATCCGGCGGGAAAGAGGGTACTGATCCTGGAAAGAAGGCGGTCTACCTGGAACGGAAAAAGGTTGCGAACAGACTCAAGAAATTACCGGATCTCATCGCCGAGAAGGAATCGTCCATCCTGGAACAGGAGGAGATCCTGAAGAACCCAGGGAATGCCGCTAAATACCAGACAATCCAGCAGGCTCTTTCTGCCAGAGCCAGGTTGGAGGAGGAACTCCTGGTGCTGCTGGAAGAGGAAGAAACCTTGCGCGAGAAGTATGAAAAGTAAGGCGAGGCCGTGCAGAAGATGACATGAATCGACGTGAAGGGTACGATACAACTCAGACTGGATATTGATCCGGATACGATTCATCCAACCTTGCTGAAAATAAAAAAGGGGTTCCACTGGAACCCCTTTTCTACAATTTGCAGGAGCTAGATGACCTTGTGCACCAGAATACCGATCATGATGATCAGTGCGGTAAAGATCATAGCCACCGACCAGTTGCCCTTCTTGATCTCTTCCCACTCCTCAATATCAGATGAGAACCAGTCAAAGACCTTGATGGCGATAGCTACACCAACAGAAAATCCCAGTGAGGCAACCACTGCCCAGCCGAGACCTTCCGCATAGCGTTCCCAGATAGAAACCTCGAATGGGTTACCAGCGGCAAAGAGGGATGATGCCGTGAGCAGGCTTCCGCCGATTACCAGTAGGGATTTCTTAAACATATGACTCTCCTTTTTCCTATTTCGCGCGATTAAGAGTTTATTCGGTCACCAGGCAGTTATCGGAGAACTGGTCCGTGGTGATTCGATTATTATAGAGCTGTTCACAGCATTGCCCGGATGAGGACAGGACGACCTCCTCGGTTTCCTTGAATTCCATTACGCCGATGACTACGATGTGGTCAAGTGAGGTGGTGGCGTGCTGGGACACTGCACCTCCAACCAGAAAGGCATCAAGCACATCATCCATGATGGTCGTGCGTCTGCCGATAACCTTGACATAGAATACCCGGCCCCAGCCTTCCACATACCTGACCTCGATAGCCCCTCTGGGGACATCATGGTTCTGCTGGCGGAAGAGGTCCTGGGCAACAGAAACAAGTTCCAGGTCGTTCAGCGTTGTGGCGCCAGCTTCGGATCCCGGGAAAAAACCGATGATCAAGAGGCAAAACAGGGCGGCTGGAAACCTTGATTTATACCACAACATCTGGTCGTCCTTCATCGTGTTAATCCACTACATGTCGCCTGAAAGGCAGGTGGTTGCGGCTATGTTACACGCTGTCCGGATGGAATTCAATTCCTTTTTCCGGCAGCTGGAATCAGTTATCAAAACCAGTAATATGATCGTAATCCGGACGTGTGAACTCACGCTCGAATGAGCTGATAGCTTCACGCATATTACCTACAAGGTCATCGCGGATACACTTCACCGCCAGTTTTATCGCATTCTCTATGGCCCGGGCTGTTGAACGGCCATGGCACTTCAATACGAGTTTTTCCAGGCCAAGGATGGGAGCTCCGCCATACTCCTGGTAATCAGACAGTGTTTTCACACGTTTGATACCGCCTGAGAGCAGCATCAGACCGATCTTCCACACGAACTTTTTCTTGAAGGCCATGCGGCCCAGACCACGGAGGGTTTCAGCTGCGCCTTCAAGGGTCTTCACCGCCAGATTGCCCATGAATCCTTCAGTAACAACCACATCAACGACGCCCTTCATAAGATCGCTACCTTCGATATTGCCGTAGAAATTGATAAAAGGCAGAGATTCCAGGATACGATAGGTCTCAACGTATTTACGACCGCCCTTGTTGGCTTCCGCACCCATATTCAGCAGGCCTACCAGTGGACGGTCGATCCCGGTGACCTTTGCTGCGTAGGCTGTACCCATGAGTGCGAAGTGCACCAGGTGTTCCGCCTCCACCAGGACATTCGCACCGATATCGAGGATCAACGAGAAGATGTCCGTCCTTTTGAGATCATTCTGAGTGGGGTAGACGGCTGCCAGTGCGGTACGGTGAACACCTGTGAGGCGGGGAATAGACTGAGCGCTGGCCAACACCAAAGCACCTGTATTACCCGCTGATATCAGCGCTTCAGCTTTGCCTTGAGCCACGAGTTCAGCCGCCAGGATCATGGAGGCTCTGGGATATCGTTCGAAGATCTCCTTGGGTCTCGCATCCATGGGGATGCTCTGATCCGTATGATGGATCTCGATGTACTCGGCCACATCCGGATAGGATTCGAGTTCCTCGCCCAGGATTGCTTCATCACCTGTGAGAAAGATGCGCAGATCCTTGGCTCTGGCTTCAACAACGGTCTGGGGACCCAGATCACCACCCATGCCGTCAACGGCCAACTTGTAGATGCGGTCATTCATCGAGGTGTTCAGGCACTCCAGGATTTGATGAGTTCAAGGGTCATTCTCACACCCGCTCCAGTGGCACCGTCAGGATTGTAGGGCCGACCTTTCTTCAGCCAGCCACTACCAGCGATGTCCACATGGCACCAGGGTGTGCCCTCTTTGACGAATTCTCGCAGGAATTGCCCTGCGGCGATGGTCCCGGCCTGACGGGCAGCGCCTGTGTTCTTCACATCCGCGATCTTGGATTTGATATCCTCGGCATATTCGTCATCCAGCGGCAGTTGCCAGACCCTGTCCTGACTGTCCTCCGCTGCAGACCGGACTTCCGACAGGAAGGCTTCGTCGTTGGTCATGATCCCGCTATAGCGATGCCCCAGTGCGACGATAACAGCACCAGTCAGCGTGGCATAGTCCATCAGACCATCCAGTTCATAGTTCTCGGTGACATAGGCCAGGGCATCGGCCAGGATAAGCCGCCCTTCTGCGTCGGTGTTCAGGATCTCGATGGTCTTGCCATTGTAGGCGGTGAGAATGTCGCCGGGCTTGTAGGCCTTGCCGCCACTCATGTTCTCAGTGGCCGGAACAGCGGCGATGATGTTGATCTTCGGCTGTACCCTGGCGACAGATTCCATGATACCCAGAACAGCGGCTCCACCAAGCATGTCATATTTCATCTCGTCCATGCCTGCCGCGGGCTTTATGGAAATACCGCCACTGTCGAAGGTGAGTCCTTTTCCGACGAGTCCCAGGGTCTTTGGGCCTCCGCCCTTGTATTCCATGAGGATGAATTTTGGCGGGACATCGGTTCCCTGGGCGACTCCGGCCAGACCCCCAAAGCCCATTTCGGTAAATTCCTCGCGCTCAAATACTTGTACATGCACATTCGGTGAGTCGCCAATTCTCTCTGCGGTCTCAGCCAGATAGGTCGGTGTGGCGATGTTAGAAGGGTGCTGACCCAGATCTCTGGCCAGACAAACACCTGCAGCCACGTGTTCACCATACCCAAGGGCGTCTGAAGTTGCTTTATCAGAGAGAACTGAGACGTTCTTCAGTTCAACGACGGGATTCTCGTCATCTTCTGATTTGTAGTCCAGAAAGCGATACGAACCCATGATGAGACCCTCTGCCAGGGCCTGAACATCCTCGGCCTGGAGTTGGGATTCACCAAAGAATTCCACTGCCGCCCTCTCAACATTCAGGCTGATGAAACTCTTGGCCACACTTGCAGCAGCCTGACGCAACCGGTCACTGTTGTATTCTGCTTTCTTGCCGAGGCCTACCACGACAAACACTGGTGCGGCTTTGTCATCAGGAGCATAAAGGGTAAGGATCTGGTTCAGTTTGCCGGTGAAGCTTTTTTGATCGACAGCCAGTGATAACTGACTGAAAAGATTTGGATGGTCGTCACGCAGGAAATCAGGGAGTTCCGAGTTCTGGAACAGGCCAAAGGCCAGGACTGGAAGATCCTCAATCTTCGCATCCCAGGCCCGACATTCGAGTTGGGGCAGTGTCATTAAATACCTTCCTCTAGATTCACTCTATTGAAATTGAAAACTATCAAATCAGCTAATTAATGTAATTGGGAATCAGGTCCGGGAAACCTCATTCTCGCGGATCGCGGTTTGCGGATCGGGGGAAGATGATCGAGGATGCCGGCTCGTCATCCGTGAGTTGAAGATGTCAATGGCCGGTATGCGCTGGTATTCTCGAGGTGATAGCTGGAATCCGCGTCCATCTGGGAATGTCGCTCAGATCTACCAGGATACCCCCAGCACCGTATACAGCCTTTTTAAATCACGATTCACTTCCTGGATTGCTTTTCCAGGAAATCTCTCAGACCCATGAAAGCGGCCATGGCCAGTTTGTCCAATCCTTCCTCGGTGAGAAGGAACATCTCCTCTTCGGGGAAGGTCATGAATGCACCTTCGATGAGATAGACCAGATACTCGGTCTGGCGGGTCATGTAGTAATAATAGCGAGCCACCTTACCAGATGTTTCGATTCCCATGTCACCCAGATAAGGATAGATGGTGTCCGAGAGCCTCTTTGAGCTGGGCCAGGTATAGTAGGTGCTGGATCCAAATGCTTCCATCAGGTCGCGGCTCAGCCCGGGAGCATTGTTATGGGCCCAGACGAAGATATGGACACTGTCCTGTCTGGCTTTTTCGGCCCTTTCTCCCAATCCCATCTGTCGATCTATGGTCCTGGTGAGAAACACGGTTGCACCGGCTTCCTCCAGCAGGGCGGCCAGTTTCTTGCTGTAACGGAGGTTGGCATCACCTTCGGCATACCCGGTGACACCCAGCGCACCACGCTCCCAACCCCCGTGCCCAGGATCGATCTCAATGCGAATACCTGAGAATACGTTCTCCGGATCGATCACGGGGGGTTTCTTGATGCCCACCATCAGGTAATCACCTTCATAGTAGGCATACCACCCCCATATCAGGTCCCCACTTGGGTAGAAACTCATTTGCCAGACATCATCTGAAGGTTGGGTGCGTTCGATGAGCAGCAGATCATCGTCGTTATCCGGGTAAGTGGTCCATTCCCAGGCCTGCTTAGCGCCATAGAGTTTCAATTCCAGACGCAAGGGTGCACCCCATTCCTTTATTTCGAAAGGCACTCGCCGCGAGCCGACGAAAAGTCGAAAGACATGCCAGTCCGTCGTATCCTCCTGGGCGTACATGCTGCCCAGCATGATGGGGCGTCCGATTCGATATTTCGGGTCCAGCCTGATCCGTTCCTTCCAGATCCAGCCATTGCGTGTTTCACCCAGCCGGATGCGGTACATACCCTTTTCCATCCCATTGACCTGAACCTGGATCGAATCGGTCAGGGGGAAGAACAGATGGCTGTCATCCGCAATGTCGTATACCCGACTGTCAGGATGAATGGTCATCCCGCCCAGGGGTTCTGCGAGAATGGACAGCGTGTGCTCGCTTTCGATCCTCTTCCCGAATGTCGAGTTCTTAAGCCAGTACTCAACGTGCAGGTTCTCTGCTTCAATACCACCCGGGACCGTCCAGACACCTCCATAGTGGCCAACCTCATATTCCACCATCTCGCGCCACCCGGTGATCCCTGGAATTCTGAAATAAGCGTTTTGACCAGGTTCGGCTTGAAAGCCGGGTTCCAGTACATCGCCTGCCATGACCCACGTTTCCGACTCGGGCCTGACACTGGGCAACCAGATTGGATTCCGTCGGCTGTATACAGGCTTTGGCTTCTCTGGGCGTTCAAGAAGCAGCGTGTCCAGGACCACAGTATCACCGATCACGGCACGGAAGGGGAAGACATTCAGTCCTTCAGCGATGTCCAGCAGTGTCGTAAACGCACCGGAAGGGAAAACGGGAATGGTATCGCCTTCCATGAATAACTCGGCATCAGGATGTGTGCGGCCGCGCAGACCCACTCGTGGCGCCCAGAAGCTGCCGCTTCGTGGATAAACGAAATGGATCTCAAGATCATCAGGTATGTTGTGATTGATGAAGACGGTGTCGTCTTCGAAATGATCGTAATTCATTCTGAATACCTGCAGAGTATCTACCAGACGTTCATTCTGGATCTGGAACGTCAGCGGTATCACGTTTTCGCCATGTTCCAACCCGACAGGGAAGCGGACGCGTCCCGTGGAGTCGATCTCCGCCTCTGTTCCTGAGATCCAGACACGATAGCCCTCATCCACATCCAGGGTCACTTCGATTGAATCACCCCAGGATCTGAGTCCGTCCTCCGGGAACAGAATGCGATAAGGCTCGATCTCATCTTCCTGGGCTGGCAGGACCGACAGGAATGCGACCGTGAAGAATGTGAAGAGCAACGAATAGCGGGAAGGTTTCATTTTAGCTTCCTTAGTTATCTCGGCGGATTTATTCTCAGATGAGTAGTCTGTGCGTGATCATGCATTGTCCTGCATGCAAAATAACAAATAATCCACCACACTCAATTAGTTGCTTCTTCTTTACAATCTGACATTGGTAAAATACAAGTAATAAGCAGCGATTCAGTTCTCCCAATGGATGTGTTGAGGTTAATCCACGTGGAGTGTGGGTGTCAGCCTTCGCCTTTGGCTACGGCCAGACATGTAGTTTAAACGAATTGTGGTTAGCTGTGTTAGGATGTCCGGCTTCGCCTGGAGGCTACGCCGGGACTCGGCTTCGTTCTCACTGTGTTCGAACGTTTTTAAAAATGCTTAGACGCAAATGCTTGACCAGAGTGGGATTTGAGATACAACTCAAATTCCTTGGCCTTCTGCTCGTTCTCGAAGCCTATTACCGTCTCCAAAATCCAGGGACCGTATTTAGCAGTATGCTTCGATTTGCCAAGGTTATGTGCTTTCAATCGGCGTTGAGGGTTACGGGAATACCCTGTATAGTGACGCAGCGGTTTCTTTTCTGTGCGCAGAATGTAGACATAATACAGTTCGGTCTGAGCAGGCATGCAGTTCTTCCATTGGAGGTGTTGAGGCTTATCCACGCGGAGCGCGGGCGTAGTTCGAACGAATGGTGGTTGACTGGTTTGGGTGGTCCGGCTTCGCCTGGAGGCTACGCCGGGACTCGGCTTCGTTCTCACTTTGTTCGAACGAAGCCTCGTGGAGCCGAGGAGAGTCGAACTCCCGACCTCTGCAATGCGAATGCAGCGCTCTCCCAACTGAGCTACGGCCCCAGGTTGTCAATGATCGCAGAATATCGAATTTGGATCAACGAATATCGAACTACCGAAAATCTGCGAAGTTGGGTCTCCCAACTGCCTTTCCCGTCAAAGCCAAGGGGCGACGGCGGAATCGTAAAGCACTTGTCATTGTAATCCCATTTTTCAACGCGGCGATAATAGTCAGTCAGTTGGGCCAATTCAATAATAAACAGAGATTTCCTTAGTTTTTCCCTGCTCCAGGGGAAGGTATTGTAGTCCCTTTTCGTGATCCCATAGTGATCAATATTTCCTTTTTGTTATCATTCTGTGATATAGATCAAATTTTTTGTTATGATTTCTTTATCGGGGAGCCCTCTGGGAGGGGGTTAATTTCGTTGGTGAGCATGGGCCCGGACAGTATTTTGCGCCGCGCCTGCCAGCTTGGCGTACCCAAACGGCAGGCTGGGAAAACAAGCATGCAAAAGCATTTTGAACAAGCAATTGAAGGGAATGGGATGCTGATGGATCAGCCTGCGTCCAGGCTAGTGTCGGCAGACGTTGATCAACATGGATGTGATAAATATCGTGCTGATCTGCGTTTTTCTGCATGTTCCCCTGTCCCAATCATTAATACCACGAAAGAGGAGAGACGATGAACAAGTTCCTGAATAGCCGGGAATCGGGTTTTACCCTTATTGAAGTGTTGGTTGTGGTGATCATTGTTGCCATTCTGGCGGCTGTTGCGTTCCCCATCTATCAGAACTATGTGAAAGGCGCCTATGCCTCCGATGCGCAGTCGGCCATCGGTTCCATCTGGAATGCTGCTCAGATGTACTACCAGGATATGGGGGAATGGCCAGATGAAGTCCGTGGCCAGCTCGAGCCCAAGTACATCCAGATCAAGGAAGCCACACATCGCCAGTGGACCTTCACCATCATCGGTGGTGGATCAGGTATTTCCGAGATCACGGCAGTCAGTACGGATGAGATGCGCCAGGGCGCCGGTAAAGAGATCCGTTTTCTAACCGAGACGGGTGAGTTCACGGGTTACGGTTTCGACGAAGAAGAATTCTAGGTCAGTATGACGACTCGGATCGACGAATTGCTGGGCTATGCGCTGGATTCCGGTGCTTCGGATCTGCATCTGAGTGTCGGGGCCATCCCCATGGTACGTATCAACGGTACCATGCGGCCCCTGAATCTCCCGGTGTTGAGCCATGAGGATATGGATCAGGTCACCAAAGAGGTGATGAACGATGATCAGTTGAAGCGATTTGATACCCGCAAGGAGATCGACTTCTCCCGGAAACTTGAAGGCCGCGGCCGTTTCAGGGTGAATTTCTTCAAGCAGATCCGAGGTATTGCAGGTGTCTTCCGTACCATACCTGAAGTCGTGAAGGGTTTTGACGTTCTGGGCGTACCACCCGTGCTGGCCAAGCTCTCCATGCGCGATCGCGGACTGATCCTGCTCACCGGACCAACCGGTAGCGGTAAGTCAACCACTCTGGCTGCCATGGTAGATCACATTAATGAGCACCGTGAAGCACATATCATCACCATCGAAGATCCGGTGGAGTACTTCCACCACAGCAAGCACTGCCTGGTCAACCAGCGGGAGCTGGGGATCTCCACTGACAGCTTCGCCAACGCTTTGCGATCAGCGCTGCGTGAGGATCCCGATGTGATCCTTGTAGGGGAGATGCGTGACCTCGAGACCATTCAGCTGGCTCTCACTGCTGCTGAGACCGGACACCTGGTAATGTCCACTCTGCATACCTCCAGCGCCTCCAAGACTATCGACCGCATCATCGATATCTTCCCGGTTGCGCAAAAGGGGCAGGTGCGCTCCATGTTGTCGGAGAGTCTGGTAGCCGTTATTGCCCAGAAGTTGTTGAAGACCAAGGATGGTAAAGGCCGGGTACCGGCCTGCGAGGTCATGATCGCCAATTCCGCCATCCGGAACCTGGTGCGTGAGGACAAGATCTACCAGATCCCCTCAGTGATCCAGGCCGGTGGTGTGGACGGGATGCAGACCCTGGACCAGGACCTGCAGCGCCTGGTGAGTCAGGGCAAGATCTCACGGGCGGCGGCCTCTTCCATCGCTGACAATCCAAAACTGTTCGAACAGGCCATTCTCTAGATATGAGCTGGATACGTAAACACAGGAAGAACGGCGGGTTCACCCTCATCGAAGCGGCGGTGGGTTTTCTCATCATCGCAGCGGCCGCAGCTTCCATGTTCTACGGAATATCCTATGCGAAAGCACAGATCCGCGATGTGGCTATCCGGGAAAAGGCCATGGAGGAACTTGTAGGTTACCTTGAGTTCTGGCGGGCCAAGATCGCACACAAGGCGTTCCAGACTTCCGATCTGGTACAGCCCTCCAGTCCGGAACGGGTCGTACTGTTCTCTCCATTCGACGATCCCAAGGATACATGGACCATGGGGCAGGAGGTTATCGAGGGCCGCATATACCGCGATCGCATCGAACCGCAACCTTCCCCGGAAAATCCCGCCATAGATTACTATCCCATCCATGCACGCATTGAGTGGGATGACCCTCTGGGGGATAAGCGCTATCCACCTGAACCAATCAGACTGGAGGTATCGGCCTTCGTATTCAAATGATGAAGCGATCGATCCATACCAGTTCCCAGCGCGGGGTCACTCTTATCGAGTTGGCGGCGGCGATGACCATTACCGCTGCCATCGTCGTAGGTTTGGCGGGGGGCGTGATCTCCATCGTGGGATATTATCAGGATGACTGGGTGCGTCAGGAGATCAGGCGTTATGCGCTCACCAGTATGGATATGATCTCTGACTACATCGAAGATGCCACCCACGGGACATGGTCCCGGGCCATGGATACCGGATTTGACCTGGTGACGCTTTCATACAATAAATCCACCAAGGGCAACCTCATCCAGGGTGACCGCGACGAGGGCTTTTATTACGGGCCCAACCTCATGATCGATTTCATGACCTTCCCCAAGACCGGCCAGTATCGGATGACGGGCCAAAGAATTGTGGAGTTGCACCACTTCCAGTGCAGGCCACGGAAAGATATTGAAGGTATCAAGGGCAGCAGCACCAGCGCCATGCGTCTGGTGAACAGATCGGTGTGGGACATCACCATCGGCTTCTCAATGACGACCATCAAGCAGGATTATACAGAGGTTGTCGAATATCTGACCTTCCACAGTCAGGTCTTTGCACCTCGCATGTAGCAGGGGGTAACGGGAGAATATTATGACTGCGATAGCAATACCCAGACGCCGAGAAAGTGGACACGCAGTGTTCCTTGCGATGGTTTTTGTTCTGATCAGTCTGGGCTTCACCGTGGGATTCCTGCGCTTCGTCATGGGCGAGCGTATGTATTTCATGTCCCGCTATGCTGGAGCCCGCGCCCGCATGCTGGCCTATTCTGCCATCGCCGAAAAGGCCAGTCCCTATGCCAAGAGCCCGTTTTTCGTTGCTGATACAACATTGCCCGAGGAAAAGATCCCCACCATGCGCGGCGGTTATCGTGATGTTGATGTTTTCGTCCGCGAGCTCGATATGAGTATTCTGGATGAATTTGTGGGGCAGGGTACCGGTCACAGCGAGTACAACAGCTTTGAAGGCAAACCCATCGAGGTGGAGTATACCGCCGAGGTTGCCTACCGGAAGCAGACCTTCGCCAAGTTCATGTATTTCACCAATGTGGAGAAACCCGGGGGCGGCCCCTGGCTGGGAAGCTATGTCTCCTTCGGCAGTGGTGAGGAACTCGAAGGTGTGGTCTTCTCCAATGACGACATCCGTATGAGCCAGTACGGCTGTCCTGAGTTCGTGAACGATCCCTCCACCGGTGAGGAGAGCGAGGTCTATACCGCAGGCAACTTCCTGATGTATAACTGTAACGAAAGTATTTTTGAAGGGGTATTCGAGGATTCAGTGGCAAAAATAGAGTGGCCACCTTTCACCGGGCACCGTCGGGTCAGGGACCAGGCAGACTGGATCTTCTATGGCAATGAACTCATCGATCTTACCGATGAAACTGACACGGACCGTCATATCATGACGGAGATCGAATTTGCCTCAGGGAGCTTCACTGTAAAACGCTGGCGATATATCATACCACCCATCCAGGGCAACTGGTTCCAGGCTGAATTCGTAGATACCCTGAAACGATATTACCCTAAATACTATCGTTTGGCTACTGGGAACAATTCGTATTTCGACATCACCGATGGAGAGATGGAATTCCAGCATTATGATTTCTGGGAATGGAATCCGGCCAACGAATTTAACGACTTCGATTACATCGAGGAACGAACCATTTTCGCCGATGACGGTGTGATCTGGATCGAAGGTGGACAGGTGCGCGTCAAGGGTGAGGTGGATGGACGCTTCACCATAGCAACCTCCGACAGTACGGCCTACCGCATGCACTATGACAATGAGACTGTCAACCATCTTCAGAACAATATCTGGATCGTCGACGATCTTACTTATTGGGACAGCTACCCGAACGGCATGGTGCGGGAAGGTTCACCAATGCGACTTGGCCTGCTATCTGCCGCGAACATCATTATTGCGGCAACACCACAGAACGGTGCCGGATTACCGGGTAATGATAACAATGGCGTTGACAATGGTTTCAATCTCAATATCAGGATCAATGCCGCCATGATCGCCATGAATGAGTCATTCGTGGTGCATTATTGGCGGAACTCGACCAACGATTATCATTACCTGGATGGAATGGCGATCAAGGGCGACGGCTGTCCCTGGCATAGGCTGGGGGGCAACGAGGCCAATGATCAGCGTGGTACCATCCACATCTATGGTTCTGTCATCCAGTCGCGCCGCGGATATGTGAAGCGTAACAATCCGGGGCCATATGTCGCAACCATCGGCTATGAGAAGAATTACAATTACGATTACAACTTTCGTTTTTATCCGCCGCCCGCATGGCCAGAGACAAGGTCGGAGGACGGCAGCGTGAATCTAGAGTTACACAGCATGGGAGAAGCAGGAAACCAATGAGTTTCGGAATCGATTTTGGACGCCATGAGATCAAACTGGTACAGCTACAGCAGACGCAGAAAGGTTTCAACCTTCTCACCCATGGCAGTGAACCTGTCTATGACGTTGACAAGGATTACGATCCGGAACGCGTAGAGAGCAAACATGTCGTTGCCGCGACCGAGCGCCTGCTGGAACGACTGAAGATCAATCCCCGCCGCATCAAGGAACTCACAACCGGTCTGAGCAATCAGCTCAGTTCCATCCGACAGATGAAGATGGTGAATACCGAAGAGGAAGAGGAACTGGCGGAAGCGTTGCACTTCGAGGCCCGCAAGCACATTCCCATGGATGGTACGGATGCCCTCATGGACTACCAGATCCTCGGTGAGGATCCCAGAGAGATGGACAAGCTCAACGTATTGCTGGTGGCCTCCACCCAGCGCAATCTGCAGAGCCATCTGGAGATGCTCCGGGACATGACCATCCGCGCCGGCATCGTCGATTGTGAAGCTGTGGGCATGGCCAACTCCTACATCATAGAGCACGGACTTCCCGAGGAGGGAGCTAATGTATTTCTGAACATTGGTGCTGTGTCGTCCACTCTGGTGGTCTGGGGTCGCCAGGCACCCTTCTTCACCAGGGATATCCAGGTCGGGGGTCATCACTTCACACAGGAGATCGTGGAGAAACGGGACATCGGCTACCGTGATGCGGAGAAAGTGAAATGCAGCCCACAGTTTGATGAACTGAAGGCCAAGCTGGGCGATGCGGACGCAGGGGACTTCTCTGTCAGTGTCGCTGAGCATACGATCTATGACAATCTGGTGGACGAGATCAGGCGTTCCCTGCGATTCTATATCAAGGAAAGTAATGAAAGCTTCTTCCAGAAGATCCTGATCATGGGGGGCTCAGCTGCCATTCCTGGTCTGGCCGAATTCATTTCGAATCGACTGAATGTGCCCGCCGAGACCTACAATCCAGTATCACAACTGCATCATGACATGGAACATGATGTGGATAATCCCGCCAAGTACGCAGTCGCCATCGGCTACGCCATGCGGGGACTCCTGGAGTGATCAGCCGGATCGTATCCACACCTATTGATCACGTGAGACATCTAGAACCTGAATGTTTGAGTTGAAAAGTTAGTGACGAGGGAAAATGATCAATGTAATCAAGGTTAACCTGAACCATGCTTCCAGCAAGGCGGCCCGACTGGAGACACGTCGTGAGCAGTTGCGCTGGGGATATTTCGGGTTGATCGTCGCATTAGTTGCAGTGGGAGTTGGCTGGATTTTCTTTGAAAATGTCCAGTTCAACCAATTGATCGAGCACAAGCGGAGCCAGATATACGATATGGAGACCCAGATCGCTCAATTGCAGCGTGAGGGCAAGAACCTGTCAAAGGATGATATCCTGTCACTGCAGAAACTGGAATCCAGTCGCGTCCTGTGGGCAGCCAAGCTTAGATCCCTTGGTACGCTGATCCCGCACGATATGGCGTTGACTCATTTGACCTATAAGGATGAGTATCTGCTCATCGAGGGCATCTCCAGGATCTACATTGACGAACGCGAATTCGACGTCATAGAGGAATTCATCTCGCGTTTGGAAGGGGATGCGGCCTTCGCTGAAGATTTTGAGGATATCAAATTTGCCAGTTTCGCCAGGATGACCGTCCTGGAACAGGATATTGTCAGTTTTGAGATCAGGGCGACACTGAAGGGCGCTGATCCCAAGAAGAAGCGGAGGAGAATCTAATGCTTAGAGCTCAGATCCTCGCCGGCAGCATCCTGGTACTGGCCCTGGTCTTCTATTACACGGATAATTTTATTCTCGGGGAAAAACCGGCAGACATCAGTTATCTGGACAAAGAGATCGCCAGGCTCAACGAGCAACTCATCACTGCCCAGATCCTGGCGAACAAACTCGACCGGGTGTACACCCTCTTTGAGAGCAACCTGGCCCTCAACGAGAAGGATACGCTGGCAGAAGATTCCAGTATCCCGTTCCTGAACACACTCACCACGACGATGGACAGTCTGGGTATCCAGGTGCGAAACATCCGTCCAAAGCCAAGGTTGGAGACCAGGAGTACGGTGGAAACGCCCTACGACCTGGAGATCCGCTGTAACTACAAACAGCTGGGTCAGTTGATGGCAGAACTTGAACGTTCACCGCGCCTCATCACGGTGAGGGAATTTTTCGTAAAGAATGGCGTGGAACGTCTCAAGACCACCCGGGACGAGAAGGCCCTGGCCGTGCAGAACATCGAGCTGAAATTGCACACGCTGACGCTGGTCAAGGGAGGTTAGGATGGAACGGCGAACACGTTTTTTCTGGACTCTGGCCATCATGTTCGGCCTCATCGTGGCGACCTGGCAGTATTTCTCCCTCCGGGGGATACAAGACAGCCGGGAGAAATTCGAAGAAGCGGCCGCCCGCACCACCATTGGTGCGGATGAAGAGCTCGAAGGGGTCATCAACTCCCTGGAGAGCAATCTGGCAGAACGTTCCGAATTCATTTTCGAATTACGCAACAATCCTATGAAGCTGAACAAGGTGGTCTTCCTTACGGATGAATACGGCCGCCTTATCGCCAGTGTGCAGGCCAATGTGATCCGTGTGAGCGGCCTGTATATGAACTTCAATCCACCGCGAGCGACTGCGGAGTACCAGGGTAAAGAATATTCCCTGAAAGTCGGTAGCATCGTCGGTAATGAAAAAGTGATTCGGATAACGGAGGATGGCATTGTTACCCTGAAAGAGGGGAAGAGAAAGTTTTACTCCCTGCAGGGACGTACGATGGATCCGGAAGAAGCACAATATCTGACACGCAGAACACAATATGACGAGGAAACATTTTGATGATGCAGAAGTATAGCCTGAGCCTCATTCTACTACTCGCGCTTGCCGCGATCCTGACTGGCCAGCAACTCCAAGCCGATGGGTATACAGGCACAAAGTTGGTGACTATCCATGCGGAAGACGCGCATCTGCCCACGGTGCTTTCCATCCTGGCGGAGGAGAGCGGTTACAATATTGTTACCAGTCCGGAGGTCAACAGCCAGGACCGGATCTCCGTGCATATGGACGACGTACCCATCGAACAGGCCGTGAATCTCGTGGTGCGAGCTGCAGGTTTGAGCTACGAACTGGTGGGACGATCATTCCTGGTGGCCACCGCATCCCGGCTCAGCGAGGAGATCGGTGTTAAATCCTATGTCATACCACTGCAGTATGCCACTTCCAATACGGTGAAGGAACTCCTGAAGCATATCACGGAGAACATCTCTGTGGACACCACCGGTAACAAGATCCTCGTCACCACCAGTCCCAAGAACATCGTGGAGATCATTGAGGTCATCGATGCCGTGGACGTCCCGGTGCTGCAGATCATGCTGGAAGCACGGCTCATCGAAGTTACCATGGGTGATGAAGACCAGTTGGGGATTGACTGGGCAAGACTTGCCAGCATTACCACCATTCTCGCGGAGAATGCGGCTCCCACACTGCAGGAGATCGGCGGCAGCCTGGTTCCCGGTATGACCCAGCAAACCCAGTTTGACGGCAGTGTCATCGAACAATATGCGGCGCTGCCCACAGGCCGCGTGCCGGACCAGATGTATTTTCAGAGGATCGATCCAAACAACGAGGTAGGTTTCAGTCGGCAGTTGTCAGCCTTCGACCTGACGCTGGACATGCTCATCAAGGATAATTCAGCAGAGATCCTGACGAACACGCAGCTGGTAACCCTCAACGGCCGCAAGGCATCCGTGGAACTCATCGACGTGGTGCCCTTCATCCTTTCTTCCGGCGGTATCGGTGGACAGGTCCAGGTTCAGCGTGAGATCGTAGGAATTCGTCTGGAGGTCCAGCCGAACGTGAATACGGATGGCTACATCACCACCACCGTACGGCCTGAAGTATCCTCAATTTTCGATTTTGTCGGTCCCGAAAGGAATATTCCCTGGGTCAAGAAACGTATTACCGAAACCACTGTCCGGGTACAGGATGGCCAGTCCATCATCATCTCAGGTCTCCTGGGTCTGGATCGGATCAATGTGACCCATACTGTGCCTTTACTCCATCGGTTGCCATTCATTGGTAAGTTCTTTGTTCACAACTTCCTCCAGGAGACCCGTACGGACATGATCGTTGAGATCACGCCGCACATCATTGTCGATGAGTATTCAGGTATTATCAAGAATGAACATATGCAGAATCTCGAGGACATCTATATCAATGTCCGGGATGCGGATGAAGCGGAGTCGGAATCAAATGAGCCAACTGAGGCAGGGGAGTAACCCCGGTCTATGGATATGAGGAGAACCATCATGAAACGGGCAACAACAACCATCACACTGGTCGTGCTCGGTCTGACAATGCTGTTCCTGGCGAGTTGCGATACTCGAGTACCCACCGAGAAGAACCAGATTATTGTCAATTATAACATCAATCTGTCTGCTGACCGTTATACCATATATGCAGATAATGGCAAGACCGTGGCGGAATTGACAGCCACCGTGACCAACGAGGACAGTGAACCGCTTAGTGGGGTCACCGTTGTGTTCTCAGCGCTCAAGGGCGCCGTTGCCTCAAACGTCACCACCAGTTCCTCAGGCCAGGCTACCGCGAC
The DNA here is from genome assembly GCA_964454335.1 of uncultured Lentisphaeria bacterium. GTDB lineage: Bacteria > Fidelibacterota > UBA8477 > UBA8477 > JABMPR01 > CAYVVT01. The sequence goes on from CAYVVT010000005.1 coordinate 52,594, forward strand.
ATTTGACGACAAGGGTCAGGTCAGTATGGATCCGGTCCAGATCGTTGCAAGATATACCGATGAGAACGACAACACCGTTCGTGATACGGTCTATGTCGAGATCCTGCCTCTGGAAGCGCTCGTTCACAATTTCTTTGCCCGCACCGATCCCACCAGTGGCCAGATCGTCATCGAAAATGAGGATAGCACCTATACGGGTGAGATCATCGCTCAGGTGCGTGACAGCAGCGGTGTGGCGGTGAAGGACGTCAAGGTCAACTACCGCATCCTGGAAGGTATGGAGGTTGGCTTTCTGGACCTCGCCTTCGATTCAACCGATGGTGCCGGTGCAACAACATCCAATTTCCAGAATACACCTGGCAGTTATGGCCACGTCGAAGTTGAGGCCTTTATCGAAGCCCAGAGCATTGAGAGTACGTTACTGAAGAATCCAGGTTTATATGACTTTGGATCCCTTCTGAAGGGTGCCTCAGCATCAGATGTGGTGTTTGCAGATACTGTCGGTCTTGATTTCATTCCATTCCAGGCCTATACCGTGCAGGTGTTCTCCCTGGATCCACAGGTCTATGCCGATAATGGCGAGACCATCGCGCGTATCCGTGCAGTCGTCAAGGATGGCAACAACCAGCCTCCGGACTCAATAGGAGTGTATTTCTCCACCGATCTGGGAACTATCTCTTCACCGGCAGGAACGAATACATCCGGCGTAGCAGAGACAGAATACTCGGATCTGGGTTCGGGTGTTTCATTCGATACTGTTGCGACGGTATATGCAGCAATATCTCACCAGTTCTTTGGAACGGTGATCGATAGTACCACAATTACAATACTTGTTGACAATACCGAGCCGGAACGGATCCCGGATCGCATCGACCTGCAGACCGAATACGAAGTACTGCCACCTTATGACAACGAGAATGTCGTGCGCAGCACCCTGACGGCCACCGTCGTGGACTCGAACGGATATCCCGTAAATCCGAATACCATTGTCACATTCGAGACGGATATCGGCGTTGTCGAACCGGCCAAGACCACCGATGAGAATGGTGTGGCCCAGGCCATGTATACCATGGGGGATTCTGCGGGTATTGCCAGGATCTATGCCTACTCAGGTGAAGCCTCTGATTCTGTCTTTATCACTGTGCGACCCAGCGAACCAGCATATCTCGTCATTCCACCCTCCAGTCCCAATCGTATCGTTGTGGCCGGCGGCTGGGGTGCCGAGTCCACCACCATCCGTGCAGAGGTACGTGACTCCCGTGGCGAGCTGGTGGACACGCCCGTTGAAGTTGAGTTCGTGCTGGGACCGAATTTTCCCAGTGGTGCGAACCTCAACGGAGTGGGAACCATGGCTACGGATACCACCAATTACGGTATCGCAAGCGTAACCCTGAACAGCGGGGTACAATCTGGACCTGTACGTGTAACTGCGACTGTCCTCTGGGATGGTGCTACGATCCAATCTACCGCAGTCCCGGTTACGATAGCTGCTGGCCCACCGGCCTTTGCCGAGGTCGATATTGATGTGAATGGCATCATCCCCATCGGTGGTGGTATGTACGAAGCCGAGCTGGCCGCACGCTACTGGGATGCCTTTACCAATCCTGTGGAAGATTCCACGCAGGTGTACTGGTATATCCAGCCGGATTCCATCGCCTCCATCGTGGGTGATTCCTTCACAGGGAATGAGAACAGGAATGGTGATCATTATCCCGGGATTGCCTGGAACTACCTGTACTACAACTCGGATGAGACCTTTAACAACATCCAGGTCCTGGCGCTTACATGGGGAGCGGAAGGCGATTCGATCATCGGTGTTCTGAACGATACCGAGAATGATTCGCTGCTCATCACCTTTTTTCCCGGTAATCTCACAGTCATCCCGGAACTTCAATTCTATGATTTCCAGCCGGCGAACAATCCGAATCCGGATCCGGTGGGTATCCTGTTGACCGCAATCCTGGTGGATTATTACAACAATCCCATCAAGAATGCCCGGATCCTGTTCACCGCCATCGGTGCCGCCGGATTCGATCCGGTTGACGCGATGGGCCTGCCCATCATCCGAACGAACGATCAGGGGGTATCGCAGATCACGGCATTCTTCAGCTCGGCGCTCTGCACGCCGAATTTTGACGCAGATGGAGATGTGACGAGCTATAACCCGTTCACAGCCTATGTAGGGGCCATTCTCGTTGATCCCCAGAGCATTGCCAGCGAGCAGGTGGCCATCGAATTCAGACGTTCCATACAGACAGCTCCATAATCGGGGAGATCTCGTTCAGATATGTTCAATCCTCAATTCCAGAAACTCGGTGACATACTCATCCATGAGGGCATTCTCGCTCAGGAGAAACTTGACGAGGCCCTGGAGAGACAGAAAACCACCAAAGAGAAGTTGGGTAAGGTCCTCATACGGATGGGCTTCATCACCGAGAGCGATCTGGTGAAGGTCTACGCCCTGCAGCTGGGACACCCTGCCGTTTATGAAGATGACCTGATGAAGGTCGATGAAAAAGTGGTCAATACGCTGCCGGAAGATTTCGCAGCTGAGAACATGGCCATCATTCTGGCAAAATCAGAAACAACAGTCGTTGTGGCCATGGAGGACCCGGAGGATCTGGGTACCGTCGATGCCATCGAGAAGCAGACCAAACTCAAGGTCGAGGTGGTTGTCGCAGGTGAATCCACCCTGCATCAGGCCATCGAATATCATTATGGCAAGATCCGTCAGACCGGTGAGGTGGATGCCGCTTTGTCAAACATCCAGGTCTTTGCCGTGGATGACGATGAAAGCGGAAATATCGATCTCAGCCAGCAGGCGGTTTCCGAGGAGGATGCACCATTTGTCAAACTGGTGAACCTGATCCTCATGGAAGCCATCAAGGAACGCTCCACTGATGTTCACGTTGAACCTCAATCCCACGAGGTCCAGGTACGCATCCGTATCGATGGTGTGTTGCAGAAGATCATGACGCCGCCCCTGAGTTCCCTCAGTGGTATCACCACCCGCATCAAGATCCTTTCGAACCTGGATATTGCTGAGCGCCGCCTGCCGCAGGATGGGCGTATGAGCATTCAGACAGGTGATCGAGAGATCGATGTTCGTGTTTCGGTCCTTCCCACGGTATACGGTGAGAAGATCGTCATGCGACTTCTGGATAAGGGTTCATTCGGAATGGATCTCACCACACTTGGATTCGAGAAGAAAGACCTGACTATTTTCAGCCGCTGGATCCGCCAACCCTATGGGATGGTGGTGATCTCAGGTCCCACTGGATCCGGTAAGTCAACAACACTGTATGCTTCCCTGAAAGAGATCAAGACCGAAGGGACCAACATTACCACAGTCGAGGATCCGGTGGAGTACCACCTGGATGGTATCAGCCAGGTCCAGGTCCGTGAGAAGATCGGACTGACCTTCGGCTCGACACTGCGATCCATCCTGCGACAGGACCCTGACATCCTGCTCATTGGTGAGGTCCGCGATGAAGAGACGGCGGATATTGCCATCAAATTCTCGCTCACCGGTCACCTCGTATTCAGTACCGTACACGCCAATGATGCACCCTCTACCATCACCCGTCTAATCGATATTGGTGTACCGCCCTTCCTGGTGGGCTCCAGTATGAACCTGGTCATGGCCCAGAGACTCGTGCGTACGATTTGTCCCAACTGCCGTGAGGAATACAAAGCCAGCAGTGACGATCTGGACCGTCTGCAGCTGGCCAGTAAATACAAAGATCACACATTCTATCATGGCAAGGGCTGTGTCCAGTGCAGGCAGACCGGTTACAAGGGCCGGACAGGTATCTTCGAGATCCTGGAGATGCGTCAGGTGATCCGCAAACTGGTTTTCGAGGAGGCCAACCAGGAGGTCATCCGTGAAGAGGCCATCAAGCAGGGCATGATCCCACTTCGAGAAGCTGGAATACACAAACTGGTAAGCGGTATGACGACCTTTGAAGAGGTCTTACGTTCCACTGTTGAGGATTTCTAATTGGCTACAATTGAACCCACCACCCAGGCAAACGGCAAGTCACCCCGGGAAACCACCAAAGAAGAAGCCTTCGCCAAGATCGCCCAGGGGGGATTAAAGAAGAAAAAGAAGAAGCAGTGGGGCGATGATTTCATCGAGGAATTCAATCTCTCGATATCCAAGCTCAAATCGCGTGTCCCATTAAAAACCCTGGTCTTCTTCACCCGCCAGTTGGCAACCATGTTCGCTGCCGGGCTCACCCTGGAAAAAGCATTGACAAACCTGGCCAAGGAAGAGAAGCATCCCCGCTTCAAGAAAGCCCTGGAGAAGGTGGCCGATGACATCCGCAAGGGCCTCAGCCTTTCAGATGCCATGGAACGACAACCCGGTACCTTCAGCAGTCTGTTCATCGCCCTGGTGAAGGCGGGGGAGGTCAGTGGTAGTCTGCAGACCATCCTGGATCAGCTGGCCACCTATCTTGAGAATGTCCATGACACCAACCAGAAGGTAAAGTCAGCCCTTTATTATCCTTTCCTGGTGTTGGGCTTCCTGGTGGCTGTGTTGGCCATCATGCTGATCTTCATCGTACCGCGTTTCAGTGAGGTTTATGCCCAGTTGGGTGCCGATCTGCCGACTGCAACCCAGACCCTGGTGCGTGTATCCGATACCGTGACCAACAACTTTGGCCAGGTCATGTTCTTCCTGGTGGTCGCCTGGCTGGCGGTGTGGCTCATCTCCATGACCAGGAGAGGTGGGTATATCGTAGATTCCATAAAATTGAAGTTCCCGGTATTCGGGACGCTGGTCAACTACAATATTTACAATAAATTAGGGAAGACGTTGGGGATCTTGCTGGGAGCGGGTGTTCCAGTGATCCCATCCATGAATCTTATTCAGCGTGTGGTGAACAACAAGGTCTATTCACGCGCCATTGACATGTCCACCGAGTACATCCGCGACGGTTATAACATCTCGGCAGCCCTGCGGATAACCGAGAAATTTCCCCCCATCATGCTCCAGCTGGTTACCACCGGTGAAGAGACCGGTGAGATCGATGCGCTGCTTGATAAAGCCTCTGATTTCTATTCCAAGCAGGTGGATTCGATGGTGGCCAGGATGACTTCCCTTATTGAGCCCCTGATGATCATGTTCGTCGGTGGACTCATTCTCGTTATCCTGTTCGTGACATATCTGCCAGTGTTCTATATCGGCCAGGCCATGAGATCCGGCATGTAAGTGTTCCACCGGCCTTGAACCGGTAGGTTGATTAAAATGATATTCGAGTATTCACTCTCATTCGCTGCGGTTCTGATCGTAGGCATTCCTCTGGGTTTGCTCTGGGGTCGTTTACTGACTCGCATCATTCAACAGATACCGCTGAATAAACCTGTTTTCGGTGACCGTACCTTCTGTCATCACTGTCATGAGAAACCTTACTGGTCCGCAAGGATCCCGGTGCTGGGCTTCATCCTGGAAAAAGGCCGCTGCCCGCACTGTCGCCAGGACTTGGAGTTGCGCAACTTTATCGTTGAATTCGTGACCGTATTTGTGGTGGTTCTGACCTTCGTATTTTTCTCATGGGCACAGGCACTCCAGTTGAGTCTCATGTTCGGGCTGCTGTGGGCCATCGCCTGGATTGACTGGGATGAATGGGTGATCCCGGACCCCCTCGTGATCCTGGTATTTATCGCAGCGCTACTGGGACTGGGGCTGGGTCAGGTCGTCATCGACCAATCCCTGTGGGGCCTTGGCGCCATGGCTGTATTCTTCGGATTCATCATGGGATTGCACTGGTTGATGTTCAAGGAGTCAGGCTTGGGTTGGGGAGATGCCAAGCTTGGTCTCGCCCTGAGTATCTGGCTGGGTCCCTTCCTGTCTGTCTTCACCTTCTTCGCTGCCACCATCCTGGCACTCATCGTCTGGATCGTCGCTGGCTTCAAACTGGGCTATTCAAGATCTCGCCCCTTACAATTCGGTCCCTTCATCGCTCTGGCTGCAATGGCCTTCGGCATTGCCCGGGCAATCGATCCCCTGATCATTACGCATCTCTTGCTACCAAAATAGGGTAGGGGTTAGGCGTTAGGTGTTAGACGCCGCCTGCAGCTCATCCCCAGAATTCTACTTTGTGAACCGGTTTCATTATGCATCTTTGCCACGACTGATTGGCACGAAAATAGCCTGTGCTGAGATGGCAGCGAATACTGTTTTATAGGAGCTCGATCGATGGCAAAAGTTGAAATCACAGGGTACGGCGACAATCTGACTGTCAATGGGATCCGCTTGGGAGATCTCTCTCCGGCTGACCATGAGGCGATCGAAATGGATAAGGGTGGGCAAAACTATGCACCATTGGAAGATGTGGTGGTTTCACATGTCCAGGACAGCTCCACGCTTATTTGCCGCAAACCCGATCCGGAAGGCGTTCGAGCCTATATCGAGGAAGAATTGCTGGATGGCCTGTGCTGCTATTCAGCGGTGAACCAGGGGCAATTGAACAAAGATATCGTGGATGCGGTCGTAGCGCATCTTACCGCGGAGAAGATCCCGACAGTCCCGCGCTCCATCCGACACAAATACATGTCCGCCTTCCTGCTGGCTGCCACGGCGGTAACGGAAATGGACAAGGTCGTCCCCAAGGTTGCCGGTGTCGAAGCGCCTGAACTCATGGCCAAGCTTTCACGCCGCTGGGGCTATCGCGTCAAGGGCATACCGGCCAATGAGGCAATAATCGTGGTTGCCGCAGACAATTTCCATGGCCGTTCACTGTTCGCAGTATCAGCATCCACGGATGCTGCCGCCAAAGAGGACTTTGGACCCTTCCTGCCCGGGATCGAGGTGGTTCCATTCAATGACGCCGACGCCTTGGAAACACTCTTCAAGACCAAAGGTGACCGCATCGCAGCCTTCATCGTTGAGCCAATTCAGGGTGAAGCAGGTGTGATCATCCCCGACGATGGCTATTTGGCGCGCGTAGCGGACCTTTGCCGGGCGTTCAATGTCTTATTGGCACTGGATGAGGTCCAGACGGGATTCGGCCGTACAGGGGCAAATTTCGCCCATCAGCTATATGGTGTTAAACCGGACCTCATGGCCTGTGGCAAAGCTGCAGGGGGCGGGATCATGCCCGTTTCCTTTGTAGCCGGCCGCAAAGAGGTGATCAATGTCCTTACTCCAGGTTCAGAAGGATCCACATTCGGTGGGTTCCCTCTGGGTGCCGTCACAGCTGTGTATGCCATCAAGACCCTGGTGGAAGGTGATCTTGCTGAAAATGCTGCTGAGAAGGGGAAGCGCCTCCTGGATCATTATCAAAGCATTAAGGCTGAATTTCCGGAGAAGATCAAGGAAGTCCGTGGCGCAGGTCTGTTGACTGCCTTTGAGATGTTTGAGAACAAACCCCACCTGGATGGCCACAGGGTATCCCTGGCCTTATTGAAGAATGGTATCTATGCCAAGGAAACCCATAAGAATATCGTCCGGGTTGCACCAGCTCTAACCATCACCCATGATGGTATCGATCATATCGGGGAATCCCTGCGACAGGTGATCGCAGAATTGTAATTCATCAATTCATAATCATTTTTAAAAGTCCAGGCCGATACCTGGACTTTTTTGTGGGCTTAAAGTTGCACGATCGGGTTGACTGATCGAAAGCCTGGCAAGATCTGTGATGGCTTAAAATTTACTACAAATCCCAATTCTCTCACCCCTATCAACTAACACCTAACTCCCAACCCCCAACGCACAAAGCCCTACACCCCGGAGTGGGATATAGGGCCTTTGTCGCGTGTATGTTGCTTGTCAGAAAACGGAGGGAGCGTTTCCTCTACAGTGCGTTATCATCCTGACGGCGGATGAAGGTAGGAACGGAGAGATCATCGCTGAAATGGATGATGACGTCATCGTCGTCCGCCTTCTCCTCGAAGGACTTTTTTCGCAAGTAGGCAGGTTCATCAAGATCATTGTCCTCGATGATGGGTTCATCCAGATCGATCTCTTCCTGCTCCGTTTTTCGCAAATATGCAGGTGTTTCCAGATCTTCCTGCGGTTCTGCAGGTTCCTGGATCTTGGGTGGTACCGGTGTCACCGGAGTGGCTGGTATGGGTGCGGGATCCTTGGCAACAGCCGGCGCAGGTCTGCGGACCTCCTCACGCTCGTCCTCCTTGGCGAATGAGATCTCTTTTTCCTGCCCGAAACCGGTGGCAATGACGGTCACCCGCATCTGGTCACCAAGTTCGGGATCAATAACTGCGCCAAAGATGATATTGGCCTGTTCGCCCACTTCTTCGAAGATCAGGTTGGTCGCTTCATCCACCTCAGCCAGGGACATCTCCTCACCACCGGTGATATTCACCAGCAAGCCCTGAGCGCCCTTGATATTGGTCTCTTCCAGGAGAGGTGAAGCAATGGCGGACTGCGCCGCCATGACGGCGCGTTCCTCGCCGGATGCAACGCCAGTACCCATGATTGCATCACCCATACCCTGCATGACCGTTTTCACGTCTGCGAAGTCAAGGTTGATCAGACCATGGACATTGATCAGATCGGAGATCCCGCGGGTGGCCTGGTGAAGTACCGAATCCGCTTCCAGGAAAGCCTCGATCATGGACGTGGTCTTCTCCACAATATCCAGCAATCGCTGATTGGGGATGATGATCAGTGTGTCGACAAACTCCCGCAGCAATTCGCAGCCGGAAAGACCACGTTTCGCACGTCTGGGACCTTCAAAGCGGAAGGGGGTAGTGACGATACCAATGGTGAGCGCACCCAGTTCGCGGGCGATCCGGGCTACCACCGGGGCAGCACCGGTTCCGGTACCACCGCCCATTCCGGCGGTGATGAAGACCATGTCTGAGCCGTCCAGAGCTGCGCTGATGGCCTGGGCATCTTCCTCGGCAGCGGCTTCGCCCACGTCGATCTGGGCGCCGGCACCGAGTCCTTTGGTGATCTGTTTGCCGATCTGGATCTTCACATCGGCCATACTGTGATCGAGGGCCTGGGCATCGGTATTCACAGAGATGAACTCCACACCGGTCAACTGCGCATTCACCATCCGGTCAATGGCATTGCTGCCGGCACCGCCGACACCAATGACGCGTATTCGAGCCTTCTGTTCCTTCAGGCTATCAAATTCAAACAACATAACTGAACCCTCCGTTTTGAATATACATTCGAATTAGAAGTTCTCCTTGAAGAAGGACCTTATCCTGTCAAACAGCCCTGAAATGTTACCAGAGTCAAAGCTCTGCAGCTGCTTGTCAGCATACTTGCTTGCATAGGCGACCAATCCAGCCGCCGTAGCAAATTCGGGACGATCCACCCGTTCGGTGACATCCACGAATCCTTGTGGCTTCCCGATCCGTACCGGGGCCTTGAATATTTGTCGTGCAAGCGGCAGTAGACCGCGCATGGAAGCACCTCCACCGGTGAAAACGAATCCAGCCTCCACCTCTTTCTGTACTCCGTGTTCCCGCAGACCGGATCTCACCATATGCAGGATCTCCTCGACCCTCGCTTCGATATACATGGCCAATTCGGCTTCATTCAGATTGCGGTCCGGTTGTCCCCCGACGCCCCGCACGGGAAAGACGTCTTCGACATCTGCCTCGCTGGTATCACAGGTTCCATGATCCAGCTTGAGCTCTTCCGCCTGGTCCTCGGTGATCTTGAGGATCTTGCTGATATCGTTGGTCACATGACCGGCACCTACTGGCACACTCTGGGAGTGCAGGACGGTGTTGTTCTTCATGACGACGAGATCAGTGGAGCCAGCGCCGATATCCACCAGGGCCACACCGATCTGACGTTCTTCATCGGTGAGGATTATCTGGGATGCAGCCATGGGCTCCAGGATGATCTCCCGTACCCGGCAGCGTGCGCGTTTGATGGCATTCATAAGATTATTGGTATTCTTGAGTGTACTCGTGACCAGGTGGATCTGGGCCTCAAGCTTACGCCCGCTCATCCCAACCGGATTGCGGATACCACCCTGATCGTCCACCCGATATTTCTGGGGGATGACGTGAATGATTTGCCAGCCCTTGGGTAAACCCAGAGCCTTGGCGGATTCCAGTACCTGCTCCACATCCGCTTCAGTGATCTCTTTTTCACTCTCTGTGCTGCGTTTATTGGTGTCGGTTATGCCTATGACACCAGTACAGTTCATACTGACAAAATGCTCGCCGGCCAGACCCACATGGACATCCTGTACCCGTACCGAAGCGACTTCTTCCGCCTTCTCAACGGCATTGACGATTGCTTCTGCTGTGGCTTCGATGTCAACCAATGTGCCACCCTTGAAGCCCCTGCAAGGAGCTTCACCCACACCGATGATCTTCAGTTTTCCTTCTTCAGTAGGTTCGGAGATCACCACCCGTACAGCCGCGGTGCCGATATCCAGACCTACCTGGAATCCTCGCATGCTCATCTCAGTTCTCGCTCCTTGACGATGATTTGGTTTGCAAATCGCAGATCGATGTATTCATAGGCATCGATGACCTGGTCGTTCTTATCACCCTGGAGAAAGGCCGAAAGGATATGGACAGCTTCCCTGGCATTCTCCCATTCCCCCATGAGTACCGGCGTGCTGTTCACTGCACTGATCAGTTTTATGCCCTGCTCAGGTTTAAAGGAGACCTCCGAGATATCGAGATATATGCCCGGATGATGCTCCCGGATCTCTCCCAGATACTTCACCAGCATGGCCACCCTGTCCGATTCGAGGCGTTCACCGATCTTTGCTGCGGCGAATTCGCCATCCAATTGGGTGATGATGGGCAGGTTGTAGAGCATACCATTATCGGGCAGGGGCAGGAGTGTTCCCTGGGTATCAACGGTGAGGACGCGGCCCATCTGGATGTAGGCAATGGGGACCAGTTCCCGGATGTAGATATCGAGTTCATCAGGATAATTGCGTGTGACCTTGGCGCTCCGGACCAGAGGATACTCTATGAAACGGTCCCTGATCTCGCTGAGGTCGACCTCATTGAGACGCTGGCCATAATATTTTTCAAGCATATCGGTGAGCCGATCATGGCTCATGATGCGGTGGCCGTAGACATTTATCCGGGCCAACTCATGCTCATTGATGTAATTGCCGTAACTTTCACTGAGCAATCCCAATGATCCGACAACCGCAATCAGTACAGCTGAGAAGATCCAGGAACGGACTGGAAGACGAGTGTCGAGTTTCCGCTTGCTCATTTGACCAGCTCCATGTCAAGAATCTGATCGTGGAGCTTCCAGATGTCACCGGCACCCATGGTGATCAGCATATCTCCAGGCTGCATCAGGGATGAGAGTTCGGCCGGTATCTGCTCCATTTCTTCGATATAATGAGGTTCCTGCCAGCCAGCCCGCAGGGCCTCATCGACGATAAGCTGGCTGGTAACACCTTCGATGGGCTCCTCGCGTGCAGGATAGATCCCTGCGAGAACGGCTAAGTCAGCTCCCTGGAGGGCCAGGGCGAAATCCCGGGCGAAATCCCGGGTACGGCTGTAGAGATGAGGTTGAAAGACAACAATGATTCTGGCATCAGGCCAACCGCTCCGAGCCGCCTCGAGTGTCGCTGCCACCTCGGTGGGGTGGTGAGCGTAGTCATCGACGAAGAGGATGCCTTGCCTGGTGCCCATATCCTGGAAGCGGCGTTCAACACCCCTGAAAGCAGCCAACCCATCACGGACGGGGCCGAGTCCGAATCCCAACTGATGCATCAGCGCCACCACGGCCGTGGCATTCAAAACATTATGTTCGCCTGGCACGTTCAGGGTGAAAACACCCAGATCCTCGGCGTTATGCCGGATGCGGAATTCACATTTACCAGCCTCGGAGATCAGGTCCAGGATGCAGTAATCAGCCTCGACACTGACACCGTAACCATGACTCTGCTCCGGGTATTGGCTGTGGAAGGCAGCCAGGTTCTCATCATCCGTACACAATATCAAGGGACCGTCAGGGGAGACCTGGCTGAGAAACTGCGAGAAGGTGTCTCTGATATCGGCGAGGTTCTCATAGATATCCAGGTGATCCGCCTCAATGGCAGTTACGATGGCGGCTGCTGGTGCAAGTGTCAGGAATGAGCGGTCAAACTCATCCGCCTCGACAGCGAGATAATCGCTACTGCCCAGACGGAGATTGGAACCGAAATCCGGCAGTACCCCGCCCACGAACACAGTTGGATCAAGCTCAGCAGCTGTAAGAACCATCCCCAGCATACCCGTTGTCGTGGTTTTTCCGTGGGTTCCGGCCACGGCAATCGTGTAATGGAATTCAGAGCTGACCTCACCGAGAAGTTCCGCTCGGCGTATCTCTGGAATGTCTCTTTGTCTGGCGGATTTCCGCTCCGGATGATCTTCAGGCACGGCGCTGGTGTATACGAGCAGATCGACATCGTGGAGATGCGCGGTGGCATGTCCGATCTCGATCTCAAGCCCGCGGGACCTGAGATCCTGGATCAATTCCGAGTCGACGGCGTCACATCCGCTGACCCTGTAGCCGCGGTGGTGCAGCAGCAGAGCCAGGGCACTCATGCCGATACCGCCGACACCCTGAAAATGAATATGTGTGACACCCTTAAGCATTGATCTTGACGATCTCCATGATCCGGCTGCAAATGTTCTTGGTAGCGTCGGGTCGGCTCATCCGCTGGGCGGCCTCAGCCATCGCTTTTAGTTTTCCACCATCGGTGAACGTCGTCTGCAGCAGGTTGACCATATTCTCCAGATTCAGATCCTTCTCCAGCAGCACAACTGCCGCTTTCCCTCTCTCAAGGGTGCGGGCGTTATGTTCCTGGTGATTCCCGGCAGCAGAGGGGAGGGGGACAAGGATGGAGGGTCTACCAAAGTGACATAGTTCCGTGAGGGTCATCGCACCGGCTCGGCAGACCACCAGGTCCGCCAGTGAGTATGCCTTGTGCATCTGTTTGATAAAGGGTACGACTTTGATCCTGGCGTTCCCCTCAGCTTTCATGGCACAGGCTGCAAAGTCAGCTTTGCCGCTTTGCCACAGGACCTGCATGTTAAGCTTCTCCAGGTAGGTATCGATGGTATCGATGAAATGGCGATTCAGTGCCCTGGCCCCCTGAGAGCCCCCTACGATCAGCAGCGTTGGAACACCGGCCTGCAATTCAAAGTGTGCTGCCGCATCTTCGCGTGAAACCCGTTCGGCAAATGCGCGTACCGGATTTCCGGTGATACTTACGCGGGCCTCTGGGAGGTGCCTGCGGGCATCCCCATAGGTCAGGAAGACCTCCCGGGCCTTATCAGCGAACAGCCGGGTAGTAAGACCGGGGTAACTGTTCTGTTCCTGCAGGACAAATGGGTAGTTATTCGAGATGGCCTGGCGAATGGGGATTGCGCTGGCATATCCGCCGGTACCCACGACAATGTGTGGATCAAAACTACGCAGGCGGCGATTCGCCTGCCTGGTGGACCGGAGGATGCGTATGGGCAGAACCAGGTTCAGGCCAAGGTTCTTCAGGTTCAAGGAGCGCTGCAATCCGCGGATGGGTAGGGATTCCAGACGATAGCCTGCCTCGGGGACCAGTGTCTTTTCCATTCCGTAATCGCTTCCAAAGAAGACGAAATCAACGCTTTTGAAACGATCATCCTGCTCAACGGCGCTTTTCAAGCCATCTGCAATGGCCAGAGCGGGAATGATATGACCCCCGGTGCCTCCGCCGGCAATGGCGACCCTGAGTGTGGTTTTCGTGTTCTCAGAATTCAAGATTCACCACCTTTGAAGGTCCGTAGTGTTTTCCGGATTCATTGTTGGAAGAGATATTGAACAGAATACCCAGCATGGCGGCCGTGATGAGCAGATTCGAACCACCATAGCTGATCAGCGGCAATGGTAGTCCAGTGGTTGGTACCAGGCCTGTCACAACGGCAACATTCACCAGCGCGTAGCTGAATAGCGAGAAACTGATCCCGATGGCCAGCAGCATGCTGTAGAAATCCGTGGAGTTCCGCGCGATACGCAAGCCCCGCATGAACAAACCCAGGAAGAGCAGCAGGAACACTGCTCCACCCATGAAGCCGAATTCCTCGCCCAGGATGGCGAAGACAAAATCCGTATGGGGTTCTGGCAGGAAGAGATCCTTGACATAGCTGTTCCCGAGTCCCACACCCAGCCAGGATCCACGCGCCAGGCCAGCCAGACTCTGGTGAACCTGAAAACCGGCATCCATGGTATCCACATTGTCATTGATGAAACTCATGATGCGCTGCCACATGTAGCTGTTCATCTTCGCATACAGCAGCGAACATGAGATCCCCAGTGAGAGAAAGGCCGAAATATGACTGAGCTGCAGATTCCCCAGATAGAAAAGCACTAGGCCGATGAACATGATCATCAAGCCGGAAGAAAGGTCTGGCTGGATGGCAACCAGGATCGATACGGATGCCACCAGGAGAAAGACTGGAATGACCGTGGCCTTGAGATCATCCAGCTTCTCCTGGTGTCGGTGGAGGAAATCTGCCAGGAATATGATGAGACCCAGACGGACCACATCTGCCACCTGGATCGAGAAGCCGCCCAGATACAGCCAGCGGGCGGGATGGGTGTAATCCCTTAATTCTGAAATGACCAGGACCGCCAGCAGAAGTAGATAGATGCCGCCGAGGATGATCCAGCGTAATTGTTTCAGCAGTTGGTGCGGAAAGATGCTGAATCCCAGGGCTACACCAAATGCAACCATACTGTTGATCAGGTGTCTTTTAAGGTAATGCGTGCTGTCGGGGTGCTGGCTGGTGCTTGCGGAATACATGACAACCGAACCGAATACGAACAGCACCAGTACGATGATGAATAGCACGCGGTCAAGATGGAAGCGACGGATCATCCCTCACCTCGCATGCGCTGGTAGATAGCCCGGAAATGATCCCCACGCGCTTCGAAATTGTCGAACTGATCAAAGCTGGCACAAGCTGGAGAGAGCAGCAGTACATCACCGCTGGAAGCATTTTTCAGCGCAAAACTGACGGCATTGTCTATGGTTTCCAGCTCATGAGTGACGAACGCGCTACCCAATTGCTCCTTGATGACCTGTGAGGCAGCTCCTACCAGAAGGATTTCCCGGGCATGCCGTTTCAGCAGAGGAATGAGTTCACTGAAATCCCCGCCTTTATCCTTCCCTCCCAGAATGGGCCATACCGGGGCCTCAAAACTGCGCAGAGCGACCTCGGTGCTGGCCACATTGGTAGCCTTTGAATCATTGTAGAATTTGATCCCCTTGACCTCGCCGAGGTATTCCAGGCGGTGTGGAACAGGTCTAAAGCTGCATAAACCCTCAGTAAGGGCACCATTATCCGTGATGAACGGGCCTACTGCAGCAATGGCTGCCAGGGCGTTGCTCAGATTATGCGGACCGGGAATGGGGAGCTCATTGGCGGCAAGCAGCACCGCGTCCTGTACCATGATCTGTCCATCCTCAACAGAATAATCCGCATTATGCTGAGTGCTGAACCGCTGGATCTTTCCACCTCCGAGTCTCCGGGTGTCAATCCGGTCATCATCCGCGTTGATGATGGCCAGATCATCGAAGGATTGGTTCTCGAAGATCCGCATCTTTGACCTGTAGTAGGCGTCCACATCAGGGTAGCGGTCCAGGTGATCCGGACTCAGGTTGAGCAGGACTGCCACATGCGGGGCAAATGAGTCGATATGGTCCAGTTGGAAGCTGCTGATCTCCAGGACAAATATCTTCTCCTGGCCGTTGGTGGTCTGGCTTTCCAGGAATACCTCCGAGATCGCCTGGCCCACATTGCCGCCCAGGAAACTGTTCAGACCGGCGGTCTGCAATAGATGATGGATCAGGTTTACGGTGGTGGTCTTGCCATTGGAGCCGGTCACAGCGATGATGGGAGCGTGGATGAACCAGCTGGTGGCTTCCACCTCGGAGAAGACCGGGATGTCCACAGCGGCCAGTTTCTGCATGATCTCGCTGTCATCAGGGACTCCAGGGCTTACCACGACGATATCCGATTCCAGGACATCGGGGGAGTGATAGCCAAATTCGAAGGTGGCCTGCATCTCCTCGAAGGCCTGTCGTTTCTCAGCGGTGAACTGATCTGGATCGACATCGCTCACCAGGACCTGTGCACCGGCACTGGCCATGAGGCGAGCCGCTCCCATCCCGGATCGGGCTGAGCCCAGGATGGTGATCTTCTGATCTTTCAATTCAGCGGGCTGCATGCTTTACCTGATCTTGAATGTGGCCAGTGTCATGAGGGCAAAGAAGATCCCCAGGATCCAGAAGCGGATCACAACCTTGTTCTCATCCCAGCCTTTCAGCTCGAAATGATGGTGGATGGGGGCCATCAGGAACAGACGGCGACCTTCACCGTATTTACGTTTCGTGTATTGGAAATAGCGCACCTGAAGGATCACAGAGATGGATTCAAGGATGAATACACCTGCTGCGAAGGGAAGGAGGAATTCCTTCTTCAGAAGTACAGCTACCGCCCCTAGTGCGGCTCCCAGAGCGAGCGAACCTGTATCGCCCATGAATACATCAGCTGGTCGAGCATTAAACCACAGGAATCCGAGGACAGCACCAATAAGAGCCGCACAGAAGACAGTAAGCTCTCCTGCACTAGGGAGATATATGATGTTTAGATATTGACTGAAATCCGCACGCCCGGTGATATAGGCTATACCGGCAAAGACCACCGCTGCGATGCCCACCAGGCCGGCAGCGAGTCCGTCCAGGCCGTCGGCCAGGTTTACGGAATTCGAAGTCGCAGTGATCACGAAGACCACGAAGGGGATGTAGATCCACCAGGTCTTGAGATCAAGCAAGTACTGCTTAAAGAAGGGCATTGTGGTAGCAGTGCGAAATTCATGGAACTCTGGATGTAGGTATACCACAATGCCCAAAACGAGACCCAGGGTGATCTGCCCCAGTAATTTGTATCTGGCCACCAGGCCTTTTTTGATCTTTTTAACAGCTTTCAGATAATCGTCGATAAAACCGATGAGACCCATCCACACAGTGGAGATGATGAGCATCTGGATGTAGATGTTATCCAGGCGGGCAAACAATATGGTAGGGAGGAGGAGTGCCCCGAGGATAATCAGGCCGCCCATGGTGGGCGTGCCGGCTTTGGGAGCGTGAGTACTGGGACCCTCTATGCGGATGGTCTCACCAATATGTAATCTACGCAGGCGCGCAATGATCCAGGGACCGATGATGAATGAGAACAGCAGAGCGGTTAGCGCAGCACCTGCGGAGCGGAATGTGATGTAACGGAAGATGTTAAGGGCTGAGAAATATTCCTGCAGCGGTACCAGCAGATGGTATAGCATTACAGCCTCTCTTCCAATGCTTGGATAAATGATTCCAGACCCATGCCCCGGGATCCCTTGAGCAGGACCAGATCACCATCCTGACTGTCCGAAACGAAGGCGGAGATCATATCGGCCCTGCTTTCAGAATGTCTGAAAGTGGTGAAACCCTCGCCCTCAAGCGCATCGGCAGTATGAGCGGTTTCGGTACCGACGAGATATACCTGATCAATACCGCTTTCCTGAATGAGACTGGCACACTCACGGTGCTCCTGGACACTGGAAGCACCCAGTTCCAGCATGTCACCGAAGACCAGGATCTTGCGGCCCTGGGTACGCATTCTGCCAAAAACATCCAGACTGGCCCAGAAGCTTGACGGATTGGCGTTGTAGGCATCGTGGATGAACGTTACTTCACCTACCTGTAACCGCTGCATGCGTCCCGGTTCTCCCTGATAACCCCCGAGAGCTGAGATGATATTCTCAGCCGTGATCCCGAAGAGCATACTGACAGCCACCGCACCTGCAGCATTGCAGGCTATGGCTTTTCCGGGGATCGGTAACAGGACGCCAAGGTCATCGGAGAGGAGCAGGGTGTAGTGCCCCTCGTCGTCCGGTCCATCCAGCTTGAATCGCCTGTCGGAATCGGTATAGAATCCAAAACTTGTTGATCTCTCGTACGCATTGGTCAGTTCGCGAACCCGCTCATCGTCCTGGTTGACGAATATGTGACCCTTGCTCAGAATGAGGTGATCGAATAACTCACCCTTCACCTCGGCCACTCCGTTGATATCACCCATGAATTCCGTGTGCGCCGCGCTGATATTGGTGATCAGCCCATGCGTGGGTTGAGCGATACTGCATAGATAGGCGATATCACCCGGATGGCTGGCCCCCATTTCGACTACCGCGCAGTGATGAGAATCATTCAGACTGAGAAGCGTAACGGGTAAGCCAATATGATTATTATAGTTACCAACAGTAGAATGCACCTTGAACTGACGAGCCAGGATATGCGTGATCAGATTCTTGGAAGTGGTCTTGCCATTGGAGCCGGTGATGGCGATGAGGGGTATATCAAAACGCATACGGTGCAGGTGAGCGAGGATTGCCAGGGCTGCGATGGGATCTTCCACCAGTATCAGCGGCAGGTCCATCGACCAGCTTGTTGCACCAACCCAGGTAGTGGAGGCCATGACGGCTGAAGCACCACGGGAAATGGCTTGGGAAATAAAGTCATGGCCGTCCACCTGAGCGCCTTTGAATGCTACAAACATATCGCCGGCATCTATGTGTCGGGAGTCAATGCTGACACCCGAAATGGGTCGGGAAAATGACCCAATGATCTGTGTGTCCGGGACTTGGCTGAAAAGCTTTGGATCAATAGCCATGATCCACCCGGTAATTTTGTATAACTGCTATATCGCTGAAGGGTAAGCGCTGCCCATCTATCTCCTGGTAATCCTCATGGCCCTTACCCAGGATGGCCAGTATGTCTCCGCTCTTGGCAGTATTAAGGGCAGTTTCGATTGCTTCGGTCCGGTCGTTGATGACCTTAAAGTTCGCAGAAGTATCTACCCCTTGGATGATCTCCTGGATGATCTGATCAGACGGCTCTGTACGGGGGTTGTCGTCAGTGATAAAGGTTAGATCAGAGAGGGAAGTGGCCAGGTGACCCATCTGTGGGCGTTTATCACGGTCACGATCGCCCCCACAACCGAATACGGTGATCAACCTGCCGCTGGGATAGCTCTCCCGGAGGACCTGAAGTACACGCCTGACGGCATCAGGGGTGTGGGCATAGTCGACAATGATCCTGAAGGGTGCTTTACCTGAGGCATCCTCTAGTCGACCGGGTACGACTGGCAGCGTCTGGACCGCCATCTGAATAGCTGCCGGTTCGATGCCCAGCTCCATGGAGATCGCAATTGCCGATAAAATGTTGTAATAATTAAATTTACCAATGGTTCTGGCCTGAAACAGCATCTCACCCAACGGCGTATTTACAGTCAGTTGCACTTTTTCCGCCTGAACTACCCAGTTCGTGACCCTGTAATCGGCCGGGTGCTCCAAGCCCAGGGTAACAATACGGGCTTCACAGCCAGCCAGCATGTCTGAACTGCGGGAGTCGTCTGCGTTGACCAGCGCTATGCTGCCCTTCGGAAGACCCTGAAAAAGTGTGCGTTTGGCTGCCAGGTATTCTTCTAGATCGCTGTGGTAATCCAGATGATCCTGAGAGAGGTTCGTGAAAAGTGCCGCACTGAATTCAATCCCTTTCACCCGACGCTGGTCAAGGGCATGCGATGAGACTTCCATGACCACTGCCTGTAAGTTCGCAGACACCATATCCGCGAGGTAACCCTGCAGGTCCGTCGACTCGGGCGTGGTGTGCATGGTCTGGATCTCCTGATCTCCGTAGGCCACGCCGGTTGTTCCTATCCTGCCGGTATTGAGACCGGCCTGCTCCAGGATATGCTGGACATAATAAGCCGTTGTAGTCTTGCCATTGGTGCCTGTGATCCCGATGACCTTCAGAGTTTTTGCAGGTTCTCCGAAGAATCCTGCACTCATGAGTGCCATTACATCCCGGGAATCATCACAGAGGATCCGTGTAACCCGTTCGCCGGTGGAGGGGACAGCCTGGTCGCTCATGATCGCTGTTGCCCCGGCATCAATCGCCTGGGGGATAAAATCGTGTCCGTCGACCTTCAGGCCCTTGACGGCAAAGAATAATGAGCCGGGCTGGACCTTTCGTGAATCGTAGGTGATGGCCGAGATATCAACATCGGTGGGTCCCTCGATGACCTTGATACCGGGAATGTCTTTTATGATATCCATCAACAGCATCATTCACTCAGGTACAGTTCAATGTTTGATTCTGAGGTGATCCTGGTGCCAGGGGCAGGCGTCTGCCGAACGACCCGACCACTACCATGAACCACTGCCTGGATCCCGATGCTTGACAGGGTTTGCAGAGATGCTCGCATACTGCTGCCGCGGAGTTCAGGCATCTCGATGTGGGTGCTCTCGGCTTTCAGCACCGGTAATGCGGAACTCAAAAGTTCGCCGGAGAAGCGAAATCGCCGCTTCTGGTCATCGGCAAGCACTGGTTCGCTGTTCGTGGGAGCCTTCTTGGGACTGACCCTGCGTAAATTGTGAATGCGGCGATAGATCTCCCTGGCCACCGGTGCTGCAACCATACCACCGGTGTAGCCCTGTCGCCGGGGATTGTCGATGATAACCACTAGGGCATAGACAGGATCAGCGGCCGGGTAGAAGCTGGCGAATGAAGCCAGATACTCGTTCACATACTCGCCGTCTTCCAGTTTCTTGGCAGTACCGGTCTTGCCGGCGATATCAAGGCTGGGTAGGAAAGCCTTGGTGCCAGTACCCAGTTCCACGGCCTGGCATAGTATTTCGCGCATGGTGGCCATGGTTTCGCCGGAAGCGACCCGTCTCACCACATCCATGGTATCAATGGTCTGGGTAAATCCCTCCGGAGTCCGGATCGCTTTCACCAGTTGCGGACGCATGAGATATCCACCATTGGCGACGGCACTGTAGGCCATGGCCATCTGTAAAGCTGTGACGGAGACCTCATAACCGATGGAGATCTCGCTTTTGGAGATCCCGGACCATTGTGTGTAATTCTTAAGGCTGCCATTGGCCTCGCCCTTGAGGGTAATCCCGGTCTTCTCGCTGAAACCGTATCGACGGGCATGCTCGAAAAGTTCGGCCTTTCCCAGACGTTCTGTGGCCTTGATGATACCGATATTGGATGAATTCTGGATGACCTCTGCAAAAGTCAGGGTACCATAGGAACGCCAGTCACTGATGGTGACCCCCATGATCTTGAAGCGTCCGTCCTCGCAGTAGAACTTCTCGCTGGGTTCAAGGTGATCGCCTTCCAGACAGGCTGATGCCCCCACGATCTTGAACGTCGAACCAGGTTCGAACGAACTCATGATAGGGTGGACCGTGAGGGCATCTGGGTGTATTGAACCACGGGAATTTGGATTGAAACCTGGCAGTGAAGCCATCGCCAGGATCTCGGCCGTCCCGGGATGAACGAGGACAGCCATACCCTGGTCAGCGTCATGCTTTTTCAGGGCTTTACGTAATTCTTCCTCAACTATTACTTGAATGTCGATATCCAGGCTCAGATAGCAGTCATAGCCGTCAACCGGATCTTCCTGATCAAAATCTCCACGAATACGTCTTTGACCATGGCCATCTGAACCGATCACCTTCCAGCCGGGACTGCCGGACAGCTGGTTATCATACTGTTCTTCCAGGCCTGTGAGCCCGTGATTGTCAGTGCCCACCAGACCGATGAGGGGAGCGGCTACTTCTCCGTAGGGATAGTAACGTCTCACCGTGCTTTCTATCTGGATCCCCTCGGGCAATGGTTTTGAAAGCAGCTGAGAACATTGCTTGGCGGCGATGTTCCTCTCGAGATAAACGTAAGGGTGTTTACTGTTCAACCGTTTCAGGTAGTAGTCCCGGGAGCGCGGAAAGTGTCTGGAGAACAATTCTGCTATGGCGGGCTTGTCCAGGATCTCATCCTTCCGGGCAGCGAAGGAGAATTGTTCCACATTGTCCGTGAGTTTGTTGCCATAGCGGTCGTAGAAATTTCCCCGTTGTGCAGGGATCTCGATCTCACGCTCGAATTGGCCGGCAATGGTGCTGGCCATACTCTGGGCATCCACCACCTGGATGAAGAAGATCCGGGAGATCAGCAGGAACCAGCAGGCCAGTGAACCGGCAACGACGACCAGATAGCGGGCTCGGAATTTCTTGTAGGTCATGTTCATGGCAGAACCACATGAACTTCGCGGGGTTGTGGGTCGGGCTGGACCAGTTCCAGCCTTGAGGTAGCCAGTTCAGCCAGGTGATCCGGACGATGAAGACGTTTCTGCTCGCTGCGGAGGTAGTTCTGGTCACCTCTCAGCTTCATTTCCACACGTTTCAGCTCTTCCAGGTCCACAGCCGCCTGACGGACTTCCTCACCCAGCCAGATATAGAGAAACAGCATGCCTGCGATCAGTGGTACCAGACCGATGTACAACAGGGATCGGAGGATCTCGCGGAGTGTTTCGTTAAGCTGCATGACGAAGCTTCTCTACCACACGCAGTTTGGCGGATCTGGATCGGGGATTCCGCTCGATCTCATCACGATCTGCGGTAATGGGTTTACGGTTGACCAGCTCCAGAGTGGGGATCTTGATCTCATCTGGATGCATACCCGGCTGCTCGGGTACTGATTCGGCCAGATCCCGAAAGGTACGCTTGACCATGCGGTCTTCCAGCGAGTGGTAGGAGATCACCGCCAGACGACCACCGATCTTGAGTAATATGATTGCTTTCTCGAGGCCTTTTCTCAGAACCTCCAGTTCGCGGTTGACCTCGATTCGCAGAGCCTGGAATACCCGGGCCAGGGATTTGACAGATGTCGCAGGATGAACACAGGATTCAATGAGTTGACGCAATTGCAGGGTGGTGCGGAAAGGCGTTTCCCTGCGTTGTGTCACGATCCGGTGTGCAATTTTGCGGCTTTTACGTTCTTCGCCGAATTGCCAGATAATGTCCGCAAGCTGCTTCTCCGAATAACCATTGACGACATCTGCTGCTGTGTGGTGACCGCCCGAAGCGTCGAAGCGCATGTCCAGCGGACCCTCCAGGCTGAAGGAGAATCCCCGTTCGGCATCGTCCAGAGAAAATGAGTTCAGACCCAGATCCATCAGGATGCCGTCGGCTTCTGGTATTCCCAACTCTTGCAAAGCCTCATCCATGAATTCAAAATTGGTATGGACCAGGTGCAGCTTCTGCTGCAAGCGGTTGGGATCGAATGTCCGCAGGGCAGTTCGGTCCTGATCGATACCCACCAGAATGGCGTCATCGTTAAGCCCTTCGGCCAGGGCAGAAGTATGACCACCGAGGCCGAAGGTGCAATCCAGGTAGGTTCCAGAGAGGTTGGTGATGAGGCGTTGGGTGACCTCCGTCCTCAGGACGGGCAGGTGGGTTGTGGCAGGTGAACGTGATTCAGTCACTGCGATCGGGTATCATGCGCTAATGCTTCGAAATCCTCTTGATCCAGCTGAAATTCAGATTCGTCTTTCTCGTGTAACAGGTCAGGATCCCAGATCTCTATCTCGTTGATCATACCGATGATGATCACCTCTTTGGTGATGCGGGCATATTCGACAAGTGTCTGGGGAATGGCGATGCGTCCCTGCGCATCGAATTTGCAGGCCGTGGCGTAGCGTGTCGTCTGCCGGATAAAACTGCGGTGCATAGGATTCAGAGGAGATAGCTTCAACATCTGCTCTTCTTCCTGACGCCAACGATCAAGGGAATAGACTACGATGTTCTGATACATCCCGCGGGTCACTACGAAGGTATCCTCGCTGGATTCCGGTAATGCATGACGGAATTTGGCCGGAATATTCAACCGGCCCTTGGTATCAATGGTATACCTGAATTCCCCTGTGAATGACGTGTTTCCCATTATTGCTTCAGCTGTTTTGTGGGATTTATACCCACTATTACCCATATTTTAGGGTAAATTACCCACATTCCAAGAGAAAAAGTGATTTAAACTGTAAAACAATTGGTGTTAAGAACCTGTGAGCCAGGGCCTAAGCGCGGTTCAGAGTAGGGAGTGTATTACAGAAACTGGATTAGAACCCTGTGGGTTAAAGTGGGGGAAGCATATGGATGCATCGGGAATTATGAAATTGGAAGCGTGAGGGTTGGTTGAACGGGCGGCCTGAACCGCCTCAGTTTGAGTTGATTGACATCCCCGACCCGCAAATCGGTGACATCTCACCGAATTTCAATATGATGGGAAGGTGTACAGCTCGGTCTGATCCTTGAAAACCGTGATCACCAGCCAGCTATTATTGAAGGGTGACATGGGCAGGGTATCGGATTCCAGGGCCAGGGTAGCGTTCTCGCTGGGGTAAAGCGCAATGCGAAGACTTTCGGCCAGGGCATAGGACCTGGTTTCACTGAGCTGCAGGAACTGGGTGTCGATACCGGTTTCCTCCGATTCTACAACGATGGTCAGAAAGCCACTGGCGCTGATATCCAGTACGCCAACATGACTGGAATCGATCACTGCCTCAAGCTTAAGCGAATCCAGGGGCTGGGCGTAATTGATATCCGGGATCAGGGTGGCAGGACTTTCAACGGTCTCTGCTTCAGTGGGCCGCAGCAGGTTTTTACCAACAATGATGACCAGGATGAGTACCGCCAGTCCGCCAATGAGTCGAAAGATCGCATTCTGGGAACTCTTGGTCGGCATGATAGAGCTGGTCATTTTCTCGTCGAGGTCCCCGTGGGGCTTATCCGGTGTGAGATCGGCAGGGATATTCGACATGGGGCTTGCCATCTGGTCGCCTGTGAGCTGCAACTCATTCTCAAGACCCCGAATAATGTCTTCAACCGGGTAATCGATTGCCTGGGCATAGGCTTTCATGAACAGGCGAACATAAGGAATAGGTAGAATGTGAAAGTTTCCCTGTTCCAATGCCTGAAGGATGCGGACATTGATCTTGGTCTCCTCGGATATCTCCTCCAGGATGAGACCCTTCTTCAGGCGGTGATTTCTTAACTCTTCATGAAATGCCACGTAAGCCCCTATCGTTTTGGTCCGGGATAATAGACTTTCACAGGCAACAAATCAAGAATTGGGAATGGTCTGGATCAATCACCAGAGGGGTATCACTGACAGATTCGGGACCTGCCGCTGATTGCCGTGGATCATGAATCCAGAAGATCTAGAAAATGACGGTAGCGAACGATGAAGTGAGTAAGCGGAAAACCCATGACGTTGAAGAAATCCCCTTTGATGCGGTCAACGAAGATCGCAGAATAATCCTGGATCCCATAAGCGCCAGCCTTATCCAGTGGCGCACCGCTCTCGATATAGGTGTCCATCTCAGTGTCGTTCAATTCGCGGAAATAGACCTTGGTCTTTTCCACGCCCACTTCCTGAAGGTCCAGCGAATGCACACGGATACAGTAACCGGTATGAACGTAGTGCGGCCTGTTCGAGAGAGCCTTCAACATTTCCTTCGCTTGTGATGGTCCTGCCGGTTTGCCCAGCACCACTTTATCCACCACCACGATCGTGTCCGCACCGATGACAATGGCTTCTGGATTCTCCGCTGCAACCTTGCGGGCTTTCAGGATCGCGACCTCCCTGGCATAGCGTGAGGGCTTACCTTCCCTGAATTCCGGCTCGACGATATCGGCGGGCTGGATCTCGAATTCAAGACCGATCTGCTTCAGGAGCTGCTGCCTGCGAGGTGAGCGGCTGGCCAGAATATGTGCGCGGACTGTCATGGGGGGACTTTATCTAGCCAGGACCAGTTTTTCAAGTACTGTCTCTTCACGATCGATAGTATTGTTTTCGGCGTGAATGATGTAGATGTATACGCCGTTGGCCAACTCGTTGCCGAAATTGTCCCGCCCATCCCAGTGAACGGCGTTGAAACCCTGATCCAGCAATCCGGATTCCAGTGTACGGATCTTCCGACCGGAGAGCGTATGGATATCTATGCTGACCTCCGCCCAGTGGCTGAGCATGAATGTGAAGTCTGTCTCACTCTGCATGGGATTGGGATAGTTATAGACATAAAAGACTTTGAAGTCGCCAACCGCGAAGAAATCCAGCCGGATCTCGGCGGTATTGGGATTATTGTAATTATCCCAGGCACGAACACTGATGTCATGCTCACCGGGTGAGATCTGGGTCAGGATCGTAGCGAGACGGCCCTGATCTGAACGATCCAGGTCGTATTCAAACAGCTCTGTTATATCCAGGGCATTGGACCAATCGCCATCGATGGCCAGACTGATACCATGACCGGATTGCCCAGTAAGATTGATCCCCTGGGGGTCGTTCAACTCAATGACAAGCTCTTCGTTCGCCGAGATCTGGTCCCCGTTAAGTAACGGCGTGTTGAACATGGTAAACAGGATCTCGGGTCCCTCGGTATCACTGATGCTGCTGTCGCTGCCTGAAAATACGAGTGTGTCGACGTAGGCTACACCGTCAATACCCGTTCCATCCCAGTATTGAACATTCACAATTCCACCAATACCATCGTAGCGAATATCTCGTGGTACGGTGAATCGACCCGCATAACTCTGGGCCTCTACGCTGATCTGCCCGCGGAATATCCGTCGACCCGGCAGACGGTAATACAGCAAGCGGGGATCACCACCGCTGGGCCAGGCATATTCCACTGAAACATTTGTTGGTGTGTCATAGCCAGTGACAACAGCTCTGGCATCGGTGCCCAGCAGCGTGTCACTGGCACCTGCATAATCCACATTGCCCAGCGCACTCAGCACAGGTGGATTGATGGAAGTGATGGTGCCACCCCGACGGGGTGTGGCCAGCTTAAGGGCCGGATCACAGAGGATCACATACTTCTCATCATTGGAGGTCACTGTGTAGTTAAGGGTTTTGGCGATCATGAGAGCGTCACCCACCGGGATGGTGGTGCTCTTGTCAGCATAGGGAAACAGATTCTCATAAAAGCGCAGGAACAAGTTGTAATTCGTTATGGAGAATGATTTCCGGGTAGCGCTGATCACACCAACAGCACCATTGTCCTGCATGAGAAGCAGCTCTTCCGGAGTACAGCGGGCGCTGACATCATCAAACTTCGCCCAGTCGCAGGTCGCCGCGATCCAGAAGGGCAGTTTCGCACCCGTATTAACCCTGGGTAGATCGGTGTGGACAAAGACCTCTTCCTGGGCCCAGACCCTGGGGGAACCATGCCCCATGAAATGTATGAGTAATGTGCCGTTGTAGATCTTCCGGAGCAGGTCGTCCTTGGCACCCGGCTTCTTCACATATGGACTGTTGGGATCCTGGACCTCGGCATATTCCGTAAGATAGATCTTATTGAACAGGAGTGACTTGGGCAGCACGTTCACGAAACCCTCGCACTGTTGTATGTGTTCAGGCTCATTGTTGTGCGGCCGCCAGGGATCGTCACCTACCAGTGTCACCGTATTCCGCCAGACACCCGGTTCAGGTTCCAACAGGTAATCTTCGATCTTGTCCACCATCGTCACAAGTTCACTCTCGCTGGCTGCCGGCAGTCGGCCGATGGCGAGATCCGGGTAGGTATCATTTCCTGAAAGATAGACATACCAGTCATCCGTTGCATAACTGCTGATGTCGCTGTATCCCGCCTTCTGCCAGATGGGCAGCATGTTGCTGCTCTGGCCGGTGATGTTGCGGTAATCATAATCGGTGTCACCCAGAAAGAGAACGTAGCGCAACTGCGGGCCTTGCCAGTTGTAGTAGGCATGGTGCAGCAGATACTTGATTGCCGCTGGATCGGCCATCCCGCCTGAGAATTCATCATATACCGTCTGAAGGGGTGCAATGATGACGGATAAACGGTCTTCCTCACGAATGAGCTCCGAGCGGATCTCTTTCAGGCGTTCGGCCTGATCCAGGAAACGTTCGGGAGCAACAATAATGTAGTCCGCCTGGAGGTCACTACGCCGCAGCATCGGATCACCCATATCATGGGCTGTTTCCAATATCACGTCCAGGATCTGGTCATCATCAAAGCCCAGCAAATGCCGGGTACCGTTACGCTGCGTATTGAAGGTACCACCGCTGATGTTCCACTCCTGGATCTCAGCAGGATCCGTAATGTCCCAGAAATGGTAAGTGTCTTCCAGATCCTCGAAAACGATCTGATGAGTGCTATGCTCCAATTCCATGGTAGCGTGCACCAGTTCTTCGTGCGGTGCGAATTGCCGGGGGTAGCGCAGGACCAGAGAATCGAGGTAAAGGGTGGTGTTGGCATCACTTCCGGTGTAATTGACTGTCAGTAGATTCCCGCCGTCGTCTAGGATCCCGGGACTCGTAATGGCAAGTATGTTGATATGGCGGCCGTTTCCATTATATGGCCGGCCCTGGCTGTCCGTCTGGGTGACATTCAGATCAACATTGTTCAAGCCGATGTCGATGGTGTGCTGGATGGAGCCTTGTTCAAGATTTCCCAGGAATGAGCCCGTCAGCGTTACCGTTCCCTGGTTAGCCAGGTAGTCACAGTTGAAGAACAGGTTCATGTCATCGCTGGGACCGTTGAACTGTTCACCCAGCCAGAGGGGGCCAGTATGGAGAATGTTTATAAGATCATTCTGGTGGTAGAAGGCGGCACTGTAGTACGAGATGCTTGTGTCTGCAGATACACCCGTTGAATTGATCTCGCTGACCTGGAGACCTTCATTATCGTTTGCATCAGGGACCAGCAGCCAATAGACGGACTCAACAGTATAAGGATTGATGTAATGGGAATCATGGAAGTGGCCCCTGGCTCCCCTGGCGAAGAAGATCATTTCATCTCCAATATCAAAGCTGCCATCTCCCAGTCCATCGCCTTTGGTTGATATCTCCTTGAGGCCCTCAGGTGTAGGTGCCGTAAGATCAATATCCAGTGGCAGACTGCGGCCCTCATGCACGGGAGCATACACCTTCCAGAACCGGGGATCGGATGATGGCAGTCCTCCAGGGAAGGAGGCCGCATTGATCCTGAACACGGTATGTTCCGAGACACGGATCTTGTACCAGGTACCCTGTTCATAACTTGAGGAGCGGGCCAACAGTCGCTGCCTGCTCTCCGTCCAGTAACGCGCCTGAAGCTTATTGATCCCGGGAACAGGGAACTGGTGGTCACTTGAAGTACGGTCCACTGAAGATACTATCCCGGGGAAGCTCAGCCTAATCCTCAGGAACTCAGGATAATTATCCGGCTGGCGTCCAGGCATGATGAATAGTTCAGCCAGGTGGTATGAACGCATCTGGCCAGTCTTGCGCAGGGCGATGATACTTGAACCAGGGAGGTCAGCGTCAACTGAGATCCGCTCCCGCAGGTCCAGTGGTATTGCTGGTAGTGGGGGTAGATCATCACCTGCTCTGCGTTGCTCAAGCAGGGTCAGCTCTGGAAGGTTTCCGTTAGGTTGCACGATCACAGGGATCACGAAAAAAGGTTCCAGCCGGCCGGTCTGATCATCCAGGTTGAATTCAGCCTCTCCCCACCAGGGCAGATTAAGGGTCATCCCTTCGATATCCCGTGGCTGTGGATCGGGATCACCAAGATCTATCTCCAGGATCAGTTCATTTTCAGTCTCAGATATGATCTCCACCTCAAAACCGAAGCAGGTGCTGGTCAACAGGAGTCCAATAAGTATAAAACGCATAACGGGATAACGATATCCGGGCCATGAGGTTCCCAATAAAAACATGGGGGAAAATAGGGAGGACGGATGAAATGGCAATTGCTTAAGCCCGCAACGTCGCACTTAAGACAATTTCTCTTGATCAAGGCTTGAAATTGAGCAGACCTCGGGTGATCTTCAATCTTAAGGGAGGAGTTCCGGATGAATTCAAGACTAGAGGGTAAGACCGCTGTCATCACCGGTGCCAGTGAGGGCATTGGTAAACGACTTGTGGAGCAGATGGCCATTCGGGATGTGCATGTCTACGCTCTGGCCAGACGCAAGGATGCGCTGGAGGCTGTAGCCCAATCAGCAGGTGGCCGGGTAGAAGCGTTTTCAGTCGATGTTTCTGATCCTGGCCAAGTGGAAGGGTTTTTTAAGGGCCTGGATAACTGCGGGGTAATCCCCGATATCCTGGTGAACAATGCAGGGGTTGGATCCTTTGATCACGTGGAGGACACGCCGATTGAGGAATGGGATCGAATGATCGCAGTGAATCTGAGTGGGGCGTTTTACATGGTAAAACATGCTGTGAGATTGATGAAGCAAAGAAGGTCGGGTACCATTCTGAATGTCAACTCAGTTGCTGGCAAGCAGCCCTTCAAGAATGCCACAGCCTACTGCGCATCAAAATATGGTCTCACAGGACTGACCGCCGTCATGCGAGAGGAATTACGGAAACTGAATATCCGTGTGATCGGTATTCATCCCGGAGCCATTGCCTCTACCTGGTGGGAGAAATTCCCGGATCCTGACTCAAAACCTTTTGATCGCATGCTCCAGGTGGATGATGTGGTTGACAGTATCCTGAATGCCCTGGAACTACCTGATCATGCAGTACAGGAGGAGATCGTCATCAGATTTGTTGGAGGGAATTTTTAGAATTGAAAATTGAAAATTGAAAATTGAAGAGGGAAGAAGGAAGAAAGAAGAAGGAATAGAGGGAACTTGCTTTATGATTCGTACAAGATAAGCTTCCGCTAATCCGCTAATCCGCTAATCCGCTAATCCGCTAATCCGCTAATCCGCTATCCATTCCCCTGTTCCTGGACAAAGGCGGCATTGATAAAGACCTCAACCCGACGATTCAGTTCCCGTCCCGCCAGGGTAGCATTATCCCCGATGGGCTGATGTTCACCAAACCCTCCAATGGCAAAACTTTCCGGCGGCAGGCCGGTTTTCTGCTGCAGTTCCTTCATGATGGTCTGGGCGCGCGCTGCACTCAGTTCCCAATTATCTCGGAACTGGGCGTTTCCGGTAAGCGGGATATTGTCCGTGTGCCCCTCGATCTTGATCTCCACAAGCCACTCCAGCCCAGCGGATTCAACCTGGCGTAGAAACGCTGCGTGTTGCGTTTCCTGCAGCCGAAAGATGGAAAGGTTCCTGACTGCCCGAGCCAGGGCATCCAGCTGATATACAAGACCCGGGCGGGGGGTAGCGCTGGCTGGCTGGAACAACCTGGGATCGTTCAGGGTGATACGCACACCCCGAGAATCGCGATGTACCGTGATCTCGTTGATCCCACTGTTGTCTACCACAGCCTGTACTTCCGACGCTGTATCGTCAAGACGGGAGTTGACCCAGCGGTGAATGCGCTGGATCTGACCCTGCCGCAGTGTGATCATCATGATGAAAAAGGTGATGAGCAGGGTGACCATGTCACCATAAGAGAGGATCCAGGCGCCCCGTGCCTTTTCACTGGCAATTGAGTCACTGCCGCCGCTAGCCACGAACCATCCCCACGTTGTCGATCATGACAATATCGATATAGATCTCCACTCGCCGGTTCTCTGAATAATCCTCCACTGCTCCAAGAGGCTGGAAAGGACCGTAGCCAGAGATGGCGAAGTATTCGTCAGGTATGTTGGTGCTGCGCATGAAGAACTCCATTACCGCATGGGCCCGGGCAGTACTCAAGTCCCAATTGTCCCGGAACCGGGAAGACGGCCCCAGGGGTACGACATCGGAGTGGCCCTCCACACGAACATTTATCTCCACCCTTTTACCGGCCAGGGCCAGCCTGGTGATGATGTTGGCGTACCGGGTGGGCACCTGCTCCAGCTCAAGAGAGTTGATGATTCTGGCAATGGATTGCAGATAGAAGTAGAAGTTGATGACGATGCGGTCATCCGCCGATTCGAAAAAGGGTTGATCACCGATCTCGGAGGGGATGAGCAGCTTTATACCCTTGGTCCCGGTGTGCTCCACATGCAGCCATTCCAGACGCTGGGCTTCCTTCTCCGCCATGATCTTGGCATAGACCATCTCCTTCATGCGGTCGGCAAATTTGAAGGTTGCCTCAGCTTCCTGCTCAGTTTTTACAATGAGTAGGATGAAAAAGGCCAGCAGGCCGGTAAGCAGGTCACCATAGGTGACCATCCAACCCATGCCCAGCTTTGGACTAACCTTCTTGCCGAGTAATGCCATGATTTATTCTGAATCTTGGCGGTGGGCTTCCCGGGTACTCTTATCCACGAAAGTGAGCAGCTTCTCCTGCATGATGAGTGGGTGTTCCTTGGCGTGGATACTGAGAATACCTGCCCGGATGATGCTCAGGATATACACCTCCTCCTCGGATTGTGACTTCAGCTTGCCCGCGATCGGGATAAAGATCAAGTTCGCCAGCAACACGCCGTAGAAGGTTGTGACCAGGGCGATACCCATGCCACTGAGCAGTCCTGACATCGAATCTCCGGCCCCGGCGGCGTAACTGGCCACAGAACTTGAAGCAGCTGTCTTGGTCATCATCAGGATGAGACCCATAACCGTTCCCAGCAGGCCAAAGGCCGGTGCATAGCTGCCCATATTATAGAAGATCTCCTGCCCACTGCGGTGTCGGTCCACCATGGAATTCAGCTCATTGTCCAGGAAACTGTCCAACTTCTGGGGATCCTTCTCCAGGATGGCATTTTCCAGACCCATCCTGAGATAGTTGTTAGTGATATCAGGTGTGACATTCTCCAGTGAGGGCAGACCCTGTTTCCTGGCCATCTCAGAATACTCGGAGAGCTGTTTGATCATACCGATGGGATCGTCGGTGTTCTTCTTGCTGAAAACCAGCATGGCCACTTTGAACAGACCCATCACCTTGGGTAGTGGGTAGTTGATCAGGGTCGCTGCCAGAGTGCCACCCAGGACGACCGCTAAACCGCGTGGATTAAAGAATGTATCCGGAGGCAGGATACTGCCTTCACCGGACATTCCGAAACCAACGAGCGCGAGCCCGCATACCAAACCGATTATCGTTGCCATATCCATAGAGTGCCCCCGACGATCTAATCGTCTAAGATCAAGTGTCTAGATCTGTTGAATCACGTTTGCCCATACCGGGTAAGCTGTGTCCCCAGGTGATCAGCGCCTGTTTATCTGCCTCGCTGAGCCTGGCCTCCGAATGCATGATAAGATAGGGTGGGAACGGCATGGAACCATTGTCCAATACACCCTCTATCTCCAAAGCCGTATCCATGATATCGAATTCATCATAACGGTCCCATTCCGAGAAATTCAGGAATTCACGACCCCTGTGGACGTCCCTGACAATGAGGAAGGAAACCGGCGCTACATACGCATACCATGGCCAGTTGCTGACATTGGAGTGGCAGTCAAAGCATGCACGTTCCAGGATCGGTTTCACCTCTGCCGTGGTCTCAACCCACTGGGTGACCGGTGGATTTTCCCTGTTCAGCGGTATGAGCTGGATGATTATTATAATTGCGAGTACGACCCCCATTATGGTCTTTAAACGCATGTGGTCCTCATTCTTTTCTTTGAACATAATTTTCAGGTCGAGAAATGAAAAGGAAAAGGCTTGTATGTCGGGGCACCCACGGACCGTGCACGACCGTACTTAGGATTACATTGCTGAGATGAGAAATAAAAAAGCCGTCCGGGTGGACGGCTTCAATTCAATGTCGGTCTGGCTTAGAGGAATTTTAAGCGGTTGTCGATGATCTTGGCATCGTCCCGCAGATCTTCGAGATAGTTGCTCCATGCTTCATTGCGTCGTGTCTGCTCGAGACTGGCACGGACCATCTCCTTCTGAGTGGTAAATGCAGTTTCATCGAAATCGCTCTTGGCCAGCAGCTTGATGATCACGTGGCCTCGGGGGGTCTCAAGCACTGGGGAGATACTACCGGCATCAGCCTGTGTGAGATAACCGTAAACGGTCTGGTAACGCCCCAATCCCTTGATGGATGATGAGGAGCGTGCGCCCTCGATCAGATCGTAGCCGAGACCCTCACGGGTCATGGTCACCGCCGAGAAATCCGTGTTCTCTGCAAGTTCTCCCCGCAGGGAATCTGCAGCCAGGCGGGCGGCTTCCAGACGTCTTTCATTGATCATGCGACGTTCAATACCCCGTTCGATCTCCTCCAGGGACCGTGCACCTGCTGGATTGATCGTAGTGAGCCGAAAAATAGCGAGATGTTCCTCATTCTGCATCAAAGAGCTGAACGTGCCGAGCTCACTGCGATATGCGAAGCTTACAGCTGATTGAAAGGGACCTAAACCGGCGACGAATGTATCCCCGGGTTTGACCCGGTTAGCTGTCTGCATCTCATAAGCCATTGAGTCCACGGCTGCGTCAAATCCGATCTCTTCGGCCAGGAATTCAAGATTACGCAATTCTCGACGCATGTTGTTCCGAGTGGTTTCACTGGGTTTGATGTCCAGGAGAATGTGCCTGGCTTCAAGCTCTCGATTACCATCCACTACGCGTGAGGAATCGACTCTGATAAGATGGTAGCCAAACTGGGAAAGTACCGGACCGACAATCTCACCGGGGTCTGCTGTATAAGCTGCATCCTCGAAAGGTTTGACCATGCGACCACGGCCAAACCATCCAAGATATCCGCCATCAGCCGAAGAGGGATCGATAGAATGGATCTGGGCCTGTGATTCAAAACTTTCACCTGCTTCGATATCCGCCACGATGTCTGCCATGAGTGAAAGCACACGGTCCGTGTCGTTCGCTGTCGGAGTGAGGGCCAGCGAGACATAATCCATGACCCTGGTCTCTTCCTGTTGATACTCATCGATGTGCAGATCATAGAAATTCGCGATCTCAGCCTCTGTGACCGTCATCTCTGCATCCTGCCACATGGAGGCCTTCACAAACAGGTATTCGAGATCGTAAACCCTGTTCTGACGATCGAACTCGGCACGCAGTTCAGCTTCGGAAACGTGGGCAGTTGTAAACACCTGCTGCTGAAGTTTTTCAACAGGCACCACACCGGCGATCTGCTGCCGCCAGTAGCGGAACACAGGTGCATATTGAGGATCGTTGACCGCCTGCTGGTACAGGTCGTAGTCGAATGCGCCCTCAGGGGCAAAATTGTTCTGTATGATGGGATGGATGCTCTCCGTGAAATAATAGCGCAGTTCCTCGTCCGTGATCCCGATATCGTACTTCTCGATCTCCTGACGGATGAGTATCTGGGTTACGAGTGTTTCCCAAACCTGCTCAGCCATCTGGTCCAGCTGCTGATCGGTGAGCTCCGCGTCATTCTGCTGCCTGTAATTCTCGCGTTCGTTCGTCAGCGCTCGGATAAAGTCATCCCGAGTGATCTCCTCACCGTTCACAACAGTGAACGCATCGGATTTGTCACCGGTGATGACATCCATGATATCCGCACCACCCACGAGACCGCCAACACTCATCGTCAGGACGAAGACCACTACCAGGAAGATCATGATCCCGGCCATGTTGGCACGCATCGTATTCATTACACCCATTCTGTACTTACCTCCTCGACAGCATGTTGCTGTAAAACTTGGATCGAATCTGGAGCCCTGCACGGTGTCGAAAACTTCACCTGAACCTGCAGTGGTCCCCATCATGTTACCCGGGCTCCCGCAATTGTGCGAGTGTCACCACGGTTTTCGCCACAGGCTATTGTGCCTGGTTAAGGCGGAAAAAAAGCCGCCCAATATAGTCGTACTGGCATGCCCTGGCAACTGCAAGCACAGTCAATATGAGAATTCTGGGATCCCAGGAACAAAACCCTGCTGATAGACGCTACAGGGAACAAGATCAACCAGTCCTGAAGATAAATGGCCTGGAAGATGATGTTAATTATCGCAAAGACTATCACCCTGTATATATTGCCAGCCATGAAAACGACGATACAACACCCTAGAAGCCTCTGGCTTCCCACGATAATGGCGCTCCTGCTGAGTTGCCAACCCGGAGATCAATCCATGTCCAATGCATCAGAATACAGCAATAGACTGATAAATGAGAGCAGTCCCTACCTGCAACAGCACGCCCATAATCCAGTTGATTGGTATCCCTGGGGCGAAGAGGCCTTTGCCCGGGCTCGGGCGGAGAACAAGCCCATCTTTCTCTCCATCGGATATTCCACCTGTCATTGGTGTCATGTCATGGCCCACGAGTCATTTGAGGATTCGACAGTGGCGGCGCTGATGAATGAGACCTTCATCAACATCAAGGTAGACAGGGAAGAGCGGCCCGATATAGACCAGGTCTACATGGCTGTGTGTCAGGCAATGACCGGTCAGGGAGGCTGGCCTCTAACCGTCATCATGACCCCGGAAAAGAAGCCTTTCTTTGCTGGTACATACTTTCCCAGAGAATCCATGGGCCAACGCATCGGCATGCTGGACCTGATCCCGCAGATCAAGGAGGTCTGGGAAACACGCCGGGACGACATTGAGAACAGCGCTGATGAAATTATCTCCCATCTGCGTAACCAGGTGGCCAATGCCTCCGGGATGGCCCTGGATGAATCTGTTCTGAGTGCCGCCGTCCAGCAGTATCGGGAAACTTACGATGATCGCTGGGCTGGATTCGGCGGGGCACCAAAATTTCCCAGTCCACACAATCTGATCCTGCTGCTGCGGGAATCAAAACGCACCCGGGACAAAGATCTAGCAGAAATGGCCATGACCACGCTGAAACAGCTTCGATTGGGTGGTATTTATGACCAGTTGGGCTACGGTTTCCATCGTTACAGCACAGATGCGCAGTGGCGCCTGCCACATTTTGAGAAGATGCTCTATGACCAGGCCATGCTCATGCGAGCCTATGCTGAAGCCTGGCAGCAGAACGGTGACGGACTCTTCCGCCAGACCATTGACGAACTCTTCCGTTACATCGAGGTGGACCTCAAGACCCCGGAGGGAGTGTACGCATCCGCCGAGGATGCAGACAGTGAAGGTGAAGAAGGGAAATTCTATACCTGGAGCTGGGCAGAGCTCAGCGAGGTGCTTGATGAGGCAGAGTTGAGCTGGTTGGCCAGTGATTTCCAGCTCAGTCCTGAGGGAAACTACTTCCACGAGGGTACCACCAATATGTCCGGACTGAACATCCTGGATCTCAGGGCTACGC
Organism: uncultured Lentisphaeria bacterium; assembly: GCA_964454335.1. Lineage (GTDB taxonomy): Bacteria > Fidelibacterota > UBA8477 > UBA8477 > JABMPR01 > CAYVVT01. The sequence goes on from CAYVVT010000005.1 coordinate 89,460, forward strand.
CTGATGAACTGGCCGGCGAAGAGAGTTCCCACAAACGGGACTGGTATATCCGCTGGGAACCGATCCGCGGTAAACTTCTGAAAGCACGTCTGAACCGGGTTCGACCAGGTCTGGATAACAAGGTGTTGGTGGACTGGAATGCCCTGATGATCGCCTCTCTGGCATATGCTGGGAAGGTTACCCAGGAGCAGCGCTATACGGACAGTGCCAAGGAAGCTGCAGATTTCATACTGGAGAACATGTATTCTGAAGCCGGGGGATTACAGCATCGTCTGGCACGCAATGACGACCCCATTCCGGCCTTCCTGGATGATTATGCCTTCATGATCTGGGCTTTGAGGGAGCTGTATGAAGTGACCCTGGATCCAGAATATCTGGCTCAGGCGATCCAGTTGCAGTCAGAACAGATCGATCTGTTCTGGGACGAAGGCAGCGCAGCCTTCTGGTTCACTCGTGATGGCGGGGAAGAGTTGTTCATGAGACAGAAAGAGGTCTACGACGGAGCGATCCCATCCGGGAATTCAATATCAGCATACAACCTCTTTGCACTGGCGAAGATCACTGGAAATACGGACTGGGAGAAGAAATCCATCCAGATCGGAGAGTTCTTCGCAAATCAGGTGCGGCGCATGCCCCGGGCGTTCAGTGGACTGCTGTGGTCCACACAGGCACACGTAGCCGACTTTCGAGAGATCGTAATCGCTGGTGAACGGCCGCTGGTGGATCCATTCGTCAGTCAGGTCCAGATAGGCCAGGATCCGTTCCGGGTATTGATCTGGCGTAATGCAGAAACCAGTCCCAGGCTGGATGAGCTGGCACCTTTTACCCGCGATCAGAATGCCATCGAGGACCGTCCAACAGCTTACATCTGTGAGAATCACACCTGTGAACAGCCCACCCAGGATCTCATCCGGGTGGAACAGGCCATGCGACGCTGATGACCGATCTTCAAAATTCCTGCAGTGCAGTGATCCTGGCCGGCGGGCGGGCACGGCGCATGGGCCGTGACAAACGTTTCATGCCGATCAAGAGAAGACCTCTACTTGAGAGTCATGTTTCTGAACTCAGCAGCAGATTCGCCGAGGTCATCATCAGTGCGAATGATCCCGAGCGTCTTGATTATCTGGGTGTACCGGTGTATCCGGACGAGTGGGCCGAAGGCGGTCCCATGACAGGGCTGGTAACAGCCTTGCGGCATATCCAGCAGGATGTAGCCTTCGTCCTGGCCGTGGACATACCTGAGATCGACATCGAACTCATGGAGCGAATGTCTGCCCTGGTCCGTGCCACTGATGCTGTAGTGCCAAGACATGCTGACGGCAATCTGGAACCCCTGTTTGGCTTCTACCGAAAACCGGCACTGGACTGGTTGGAGGAATCCCTGCGTCAGGGGGGCTATGCCCTGCATAGCAAGCTGCTTGAGCAGAATTGTACATTCGTTGATCTACCGGAGGGCTATCACCTGCCCAACCTGAACGATCCTGACGATTATCAGCAATACGTTACACGTAAGGCCACCACCAGCTGAATTGATTTCCCTCCGCCTATGGTTATCTTTGCCAAAGATCGGGGGTGGCTATGTTCAACAGATCCTTGTTCTTGGGATTGCTGTGCGGCATTTCAGCAGCAGCCATCGATCTCACCGTTGAACCAGACAGCCTGTACTATGACCTCGGCAGTGATATCGGGTTCACTGTCCGTGCTACCAACACAAGCAATACGGATACGCTTGAGCTGGTCTTCCCATCGTCCTGCATTCTGAACTACATTGTGGGCCCCAGATATTTCGAACTATCATTCGGATGCGATGATGCGATAACAGAATTGGTCCTGCCTCCCCAGGCGGAATACTCTCTGCATATGGAGCATCCGGGCGACTGGGATCCCGTTCCAGAGGGAGTTCATCATCTATTCGGGGGCTTGCATCGCCACTGGGAGGGTGAGGTCTTTACAGATCGCCGATTCGGTGAACCTGTGTTTATTACAGTGGGGTCAGGGGAGATCAGTTTTCCCCGGAGAGGATTCATTCCTCTGGCTGATTCACTTCTGCTTACAAATGGCGGTTGCGTACCCATCCAATTCACACCATCCACCAATATCATGAGGGATCAGGTCACTCAATTCATCTGGCTGGACTTTCAGGGGTCGACATTCATGGCGCATGTCTTAGAGTGGGATTATTGGAACTGGGGTCATGCATTTTTCTACATAGTGGATTCCCTCAATACTTTCGACCTTGAGTTGTTCTATGAGCATGACAGTATATGGGATTCGGTACCGTTCGATGAGCAATTTGTAACAGGTGGAACCGGAGAACGGAAACTCCATGTCATCCAGAGTCTGCAGGGCATCCCTGTGGACACCTTGAGCCAGAGTTTCTTTCAATTGGTGGAACTGGGAATATCAGATCGCACATCGATGCCGCTGAAATTCAACCTGTTGGTCAATCCAAATCCATTCAATAATTCAACCTTGATCAGTTACGACCTGGAGGAAGCTACTAGGATCACACTGGGCATTTACAATTTGAATGGTCGTAATATTTATGCAGAGACATGGGATAAACCAGCCGGAAATCACCGTATCATCTGGAAAGGTCAAGGTGAGCCAGGTACCGAGCTGGTTTCAGGAGTGTACCTGGTGAGCCTGTATTCTGCAAGGTGGCGGGAAAGTCGAAAGGTCGTAATATTAAGATAGAGGAATTGAACATGAGTGAGATCAAGGTCATTAAGGCATGCTCTGTAGAAGAGCAGGGGCGCATGGGCGTAAGGACCTGGCCCATATGGGAGAAGGAGGAATCTGAATTTCCCTGGAGCTACTCTGCGGCTGAGACCTGTTACATCCTTGAGGGCAGGGTCATTGTTACTCCAGATGGGGGAGATGCTGTCGAGATCGAAGCCGGCGACCTGGCAACCTTCCCACAGGGGATGTCATGCCGCTGGGATATCAAGGAGAAGATCAGGAAGCACTACACCTTCGGGTAAGAGAACTTAGGCAAGCGACGACACAGCGGGCGGAGGGAACTCTACCAATTGAGAATTGCGGGGAGTTGCACTCTTTGCCGCTTAACAGTCCCCGGTCAAATTTCCAATTTCAAGTTTCAAATTGCTAATCGCCATCATCAGTATTTCGCCTCAGATAGCCCCAGGTAATCGTCGATCTGGTGGGCTACTTCCTTGATCATGCGGGTTCGCTCACGGTGCGGGAGAAAGGCTGACTTGAAGCCGGAGATGATGAATTCCTTGAAATCGAGCATGTTAAAACCAAAGGTTTCATAGGCCAGCATATACTCATCCACAAGAGTGGTGTTGCTCACCAATCGGCTGTCCGTATTAAGTGTGACCCTTAACCCATAGTCATGATACAGTTTCAGGGGATGGTTCTCTATGCGATCGATGGAACCTGTCTGCAGATTGCTGGTGAGACAGACCTCCAGGCAGATGCGATGGTCATTGACATAATTGAGCAGATCACCGTCTTCCTTGAGGCGTGTTCCGTGACCGATACGATTGGCACCGCAGCGGTGTATGGCCTGGTGAATACTGGCTGGGCCATATGATTCTCCGGCGTGCAGGGTGACATTCACATTGTTGTTGCGAATAAGGTAGAAGGACTCAAGGTGATCCTTGGCGGGGAAATTTTCCTCAACCCCAGCGAGATCAAAACCCACGACCCCCTTGTATTTGTAGGCGATGGCCAGCTCAGCCAGCTGCAGCGTGATCTCTGGGGAGATATTCCTGATGCCGCAGATGATCACACCTGTCCTGATACCGAATGCCTCCTTGGCTTCTCTCAGCCCATCCAACACCTCATCCAGTGATTCCATGGGTGTCATGCCACATTCGTTGTGAAGCACGGGTGAATAGCGGATCTCCATGTAGCGGACATTCTCACCGTGGGCATCCTCAGCAAGCTCAAAGGCCACTCTCCGTATAGCCTCAGGTGTCTGCAGGACTGAGAGCGTTACTTTGAATTTATCGATGTAAGCCTCAAGATTGGCTACGCGATCCTTCACCGATACTGCTTCGAAGAGTTTATCACGGTCGCGTGTGGGTAATTCTACCTTATCCCGTTCAGCCAGATCAAGAATGGTGTCCAGCCGCAATGATCCATCCAGGTGGCAATGCAGCTCAGGTTTCGGTAACTCTTCCAGGAATTCTCTACTAACCGGTTTCATAAATCATTCACCCCTGGTTATTTCTGTTTTCTCAAATTCTAGCGATCTGAATTATGATATTTCCTAGCCACGACATACAGCCATCCTGATGCGATGATTATGAGCACAGCCCCAATCCAGGGACCGGGATCATCGAAGACAGCCATCTCTGTAGGAATGCTCCAATCGTAGATCTCGTTGAGCATCATGGGCGCTGCTAACAGAATTCCCAGTAAGGCTTCACCGGTTATCAGTCCGGACGCAAGCAGCAAACCACCCTGATTCATATTGTTTTCATCATGGCTTATGCGACCACTGGTGAGATAGGCAATCAGCCCACCAACAAAAATTGGTACTGATAGATGGAAGGGTAGGTAGATCCCTACTGCAACGGCAAGAATGGGCATGCGAAAACTCGATCCTCGGGATTCCAGCATCTTGTCCGTTACGATGATGAGTACAGCTACTCCTGCGCCGATCCCAATGAGATCCCAGGGCAGATTCTGTTCAAATACCCCCCTTGCGATATTGGCCATGAGGCTGGCCTGGGGCGCTTCCAGGGCATTGCCCTGTAATTCAGCGGTAAGATGTGCATCCGTACCAATGCCGTAGCGCTGATGCAGCATATAAAGAACGGGCATCATCACCACGGAACCTGAGATCACACCAATCGCCTGCATGATCTGCTGTTTCCAGGGTGTTGCACCGACGATGTGTCCGGTTTTGAGATCCTGCAGATTGTCACCACCGATAGCAGCTGCTGAGCAGACCACAGCTCCAATAAAAATCGCCGCTGCCGGACCAACGTCGGCACCCCCGCGGTGCAGGATGAACAGGAGCAGGGAGGTCGAGAGCACTGTGGCGATGGTGACGCCGGAAATAGGATTGTTGCTGGAACCCACGAGACCAGCCATATATGCGGCAACTGCACTGAAGAGAAAACCGGCCAGCAACATGAGCACAGCCATGAATGCGGAAATGACCACGCTGTGAACCACAGTATAATAAATTGCCAGAATCGGTACCAGAGATATGAGCAGACCTATTCCCACATAAGTGAGTGGTGTATCCATTTCTTCCCGGGGGATATCAACTGATTTACCAGAACGACTTTGCTTGACGGCTTCGAGACCGCTGCGGACTCCGCGGACCACTGAATGCCTCAGGTTGATAAGTGCCCAAAGACCTCCGATGATCATGGCACCGACACCAATGTATTTGATCTTGTTGTTGTGTAACCAGTCTACAGCTCCTTCAGCGCCCTCCGCCAGGATGTCGGCAGGGATCTGATCAATGAAACCTGGCGCAAGTAGGGGGAGGAAGATCCAGCGGCCCAAGACACCACCTCCGAATACCAGTATCGCGATGTTCAGCCCCACGATATAGCCTACAGAAATGAGTGCAGGCGAAAGGTTGAACTGGAAACTGAGGAAAGTGCTTTTTACTCGTACTGCAGTGCTGGCAACCCCGCCCCAAAGCTTGAAAAACTCGGCTCCCAGCTTAAGAACTGCACCTGCAAGCGTCGCCCAGACCATGAGACCCACCCCAGTAGCTCCCTTTTCGCCCGTGCGCAGGACCTCAGCTGTAGCCACACCTTCCGGGAATTGCAGGTTCTCTTCCAGAATAAGTGCCCGGCGCAGCGGGATGGTAAATAGTACACCCACTAGGCCACCTGTGGCAGCGATACCAGTTATGATCCAGTACTGATCGAAACCGAAACTGGGCCAGACACCCATCAATATCAGGGCCGGGATGGTGAAAATAACACCCGCAGCCAGAGATTCTCCAGCGCTGGCTGATGTTTGAACGATGTTGTTCTCCAGGATATTGTGTCGTTTGAAGAGTCTTAGCACACCCATACTTATAACGGCAGCGGGAATACTGGCAGACACTGTCATACCTGCGAACAAGCCCAGATAGGCGTTCGCTCCTGCCAGGATCATGGACAGGGCGACACCGAGAATGACGGCTTTGATGGTGATTTCGGCTGGTCGATTATTCACTATATCCCTTTCTGAACCTAAATGTGTAGCACAAAAGATAGGCGGAGTGTCAGTAGGCGCAAGGATGAAGGAATATTGCGCTGAACGATGGTTTTTTCAGAATCAGGTGCTATCAGTTATATGGTCGGCGGCCAGATGGAGGTGATGAGGATAAATTCAAGATAGATCAAACCACCGCTCAGAACCGCACCGGTGACGACCTGGGCGGTGCTGTGGTATTCAAGCTTGACCCGGCTCCAGACCAGGGGGGGCAGCAGCAGGGAGAGCGGCCAGAAATGTAATCCCTGAAGGAAGAGCAGAACCCCGATGGGTCCGCCCAGACCGGCGCCGTGAATGGAGATCTTCCATTTCATGTTGATCAAGCCGAAAATGAATGTGTTGAACATGATGGCAAAGGTATAGGCCCACAGGATGGAGGAGTCGAAAACCATGAGGGCCAACAGGAACTGTATGACATAGAGAACAAGGAAGGCCACGTAATGCTGGTGGCGCTTGATCCTGTCCTTAATATCCAGGTCATCGATCCTGCTGGTCCTCTTCAGGTTCAGGAGATAAAGGAGCGGGATGATGAAGGACAATAGGAACAGCAGTGATGATGCTCCGATGAGATCAAAACCGCTGTAACCTGCCCGCAAGGGGAGATAAATGAACATCAGCGCAGCGATGACAAAGGGATGCAGGATGATGGAGATCGATCTGGCTGTTCTCAACATGATGGATCACACTGTGTTCAGGGTCCGTCAGATCCATTGGAAATAAGGAAATCGTATGTGTCAGACCATTTCATGGGGGTTTCAGACCTCGGGAGCTTGAAGGCGTGGCGTTCTCCACTGACACCCAGTGAGATGCCATTTTCGAAATCCAGGGTGAAAACCCTGATCTGATCAAAACGCCAGTCACGGACCAGCCCACCGCCATACAGCACGAATCTGCGTTCAGTCAGATAGAGGACGCCCGGATCCTTTTCAGAGCCCGCAGAACTGAAATATTCTTCGATGCTTGACTTGAGATATATGTTTTCAGATCCCTCTTGATCGGTATCGATTGTGAATTCGGCAAAAGGTTTGATCCCGCTGCGAAGGATTTCCAGCCAGGCATATATGGAGTGTCCAATCTTATCTCCCGAAGGAATGAAATGATAATGATCATCCATACTCCAGGTTTCCCCGCATTCCTTACAATGGACAGATCTTGGTCCGGTGATCTCGATGCTTTCCCGAGCATTGCATTCAATACAGGCCCACAAAACAGTATCGATCCCCGGAGTGAGGAGTTTATCCTTTGATGGCTGATAGGTGAGTTTCTCCAGGAAAATGGATTCTCTGATCTTCTGTTCCAGCGTCTCAATGTCCATCTCAGGATCATAGTCTATGACGGGCAGGAAATCGACATGCATACGACCCTGACGGCGATGATCCGTCCATCTTGGCCATATCTCGTAGAGACCTTCGATCCTGACAGGTAAAATGGGTACCTTGCAGCGCTTGATCAGCTTCATGGTCTCGACGGCAATGGGTTGGGGAGCACCATCCATGGTCCTGCCGCCCTCGGGAAAAATGCATACAGCCTGATCCTTCGCCAGCAATCTGAGCATGGTGCGAATGGCTTTCAGGTCCTGTTTGTGCCGTTGGATCGGGAAGGTGCCAATCGCCTTGAGCATGGCCTGCTTCCGTTTTGAGGTAAAAACATCTGAGGTCGTCACGTAATTAACCGAAAAGGGGATGAATACACCAAACATGAAGGGATCGAAATAACTCTCATGTGCTGAGACCACCAGGAAAGGACCCTGCCTGGGGATATTACCAAGCCGTGAAGCCCTGAGCCGGTACTTCATTCTGAAGTAAAAAATGCACAAGACCCAGGCCAGTTGCTGGATGAACGGGTATTGTTCGTGGTCCTCGATCTTAAGACGCCAGTTGAGGTACGGGACCCGCTTGTAGTACTCCCGGTATTCATCACCAAACTGCTGGGCCAGACGGCTTTCCTCCCAGAAATGGAATGTCAGTGACCAGAACAGGAAAATGACCAGTGGAATGATCAAAGCCATAGGTGTCGGATAGCTAAAGATGAGGAACCAGCCAATGCTGTGCAGGAAGTATGCAGAACGATAGGGGTGACGATTATAGGCATAAGGACCGATGGTGACCAGACGATCAAATTTTCTCGAGAAATGGGGTTGCGTATGGGCCAGATGGATGTGGATCAGGTCTGCCCGCAGCATCCAGTACAAGCCCATGAGCATGAAAGGATAGCCGATGAATGCAGGCATGGTGAATTGCATCATCAGTGGAAAGGCATCCAGAGGAAGGAGTGGATATGCACGATAAATCGCGTATGCGGTGGCGGTGACGATGATCGCCAGATTACTGAAATACCTGAAACCAAAGGGCCCGGAAAACATCTGAACAAAATAATTGAATTGATTGACGAGGCTATCTTTTACTAGCGTTCAGGGATTCTCCTTGCTGTCCAAAGCAGTGGAAAATATATTCCTCCCTGGCTGTTTAATCTGCCAGAGACGTATCCAAGGACAGACTGGATTCAATCATTCTGAGATAAGGTGTTGCTTCTATTCGGGCAACCGGAGTAGAGAAAATGAAGTTCGAAACGATTGTTATTGGTGAAACACTGGTCGTGAGGGTTCAGGATACCAATTTCGATGTACGGGGTGTAAAGCAGTTCAAACGAGACGTGTTCATGGCCATCAGTGAGGCTGATTTCAAGAACATTCTCATCAATATGGCCAATGTCAGGATGGTGGATAGCACAGGTCTTGGTGGTTTGCTCTTTGCCAAGAGGCAGGCGGACATCAAAGGTGGTAAATGTTACCTGGTAAACCCACAGAGCAAGATCCTTTCACTCATCAAGATCTCCAAACTCGAGACGGTGTTTGAGATCGTCGAAAGTGAGGATGATGTCCTGCCGCCTATTGAAGAGGATGATGATTCCCAGAAAATTGTCGAGGAGAAGAAAAAGGGTGATCAGCCTGGAGATGCAAAGAAGTGACACACTGAATCATATTTGGTTGAAAAGAAAACGGGCGCTGGACGCCCGTTTTCTTTTTTAGAAGTAACAGGGACAAACTGTATCCGGAAGCGGGGGAATACGACCAGACCGATGTCCCTGTAAAATATGTGACAAATTTAGTGACCTTTTAACGCATGTCAATACCTTTTATTGACATTAACAGGAATGTGCTCAGGATTCTGACTCTTAGGGGATCACATTACCGCTTCTAAGTGCCATAATAACAATGGTTAAGTCATCACAACTCAGATGCGGGCTTTTCATCAGGCCACCACAACGATACCAGCACCACGGCCAGGAAGGCGATGAGAAATGCTGAAAGTCGTGCTGTAATCCACTGGCCAAAAAGGTCTATTACCGTGAATGTGGTTCCACAGATCATACCGGCAATGACACCTGACTTCGACACCCTTCTCCACCAGAGGGTCAGCAGAAGCGCAGGTCCGAATGAGGCACCCAGACCTCCCCAGGCATAGGAGACCATCTCGAATACGAGGTCTGTGGTCTGCCAGGCGAGATAGAAAGCGACGATACCGATACCGATGGTGAGGGTTCGGCCCACGGAGAGGAGACTGAACCTGTCAGCGATCCCTCGGAAGAATCTGGCAATGATGTCTTCAGTAAGGACCGTAGTGGACACCAGCAATTGACTGTCGGCTGTGGACATCATGGCTGCAATGGCACCGGAGATGAACACCCCGGCGATCCAGGGATGCAGGAGATTCTTGGCCATCACCGGCATGAGTTTTTCAGGATCACTCAATGCTGCAACACCATTCAGAACCTGTCCATCCATGATCAGACTACCAGACTGCAGCAGGAAATAGCCCACCAGGCCGATAAACATCGATCCAAAGAAGGCTGGTATAGCCCATGCTATTGCAATCCGTCTACTGACCTGTATGTTGTCGGCACTGTTGATTGCCATGAAACGTGTCACCAGGTGGGGTTGACCCATATAGCCCAGGCCCCAGCTGAGGCCACCCACAGCTCCGGCTAGCGCACCCCAACCCAGCTTGCCCCCAAAGAGTGTATCTCCGTCGAAAGTGAAGGCAACGTCCTCCAGACGACCGATCTCGATGAAACCTACCAGTGGCAGGACCACCAGGGTGCCTATCATGATGATACCCTGGACCATATCGGTCCAGGCCACGGCAAAGAATCCACCCATGAGGGTATAGAAGACAATGATGACGGCGCCCAGCAACATTCCCTGAATGGGCGTCATCCCGAAGGTCACATTAAGCACCTTGCCAGCGCCGGAGAATTGTGCCGCCACATAGAATGTGAAGAAGAAGGTGATAATGAGGGAGGCCAGGATACGCAGGATTCCGGATGCATCGCCGAAGCGCTTGGCAAACAATTCAGGCAGGGTTATGGCATCGTATTCCTGAGTTGCGATTCGCAGTCGCTTTGCGATGACAAACCAGGAGAAAATGATCCCGGAGATACATCCCACGACGGTCCACAACTCCAGCAGCCCAGCTACCAGGGCCGCTCCCGGCAGGCCCAGGATCAGCCAGGCCGATTCTCCCGAAGCACGTTCTGAAAATGCAATGACCCAGGGGCCCAGGCGATTTCCACCCAACGCAAAGTCTTTTAAGGATCGGGTGATCCTGGCGGTATATAAACCCAATGCCAGGATCATGATGAGATAGAGGATAAAACCGATGGTGACGGGTTCCATGATCAGTCCTTGGTTTTCAGCTTTACTGGAAACATAAAAGAATTGAGGGCTTCTCAAAACCCTTGAAGCAGGTTGCTATTCATTCTTCCACAAATTAAACTGCTATCGCTGGATTCGATCCTGAAGATGAATACACTGACTCATCACCTGTTGCTGTTGTGCCTCCTGGCTGTATCATTGCCGGCACAGATGGAGTATCCTCAGCCCCCCGAGGTAGCTGATTCCATCAGAACTTCACAGCAGAGCCTGCTTCACCGTAAGGTCCCCGAGATCTTCCAGGAACAGCGTCTTTCAATCATGCTCTACCCCGACTCCAGCTGGGATGTCTTCCGTGCTGATACGCTGATCCCACCCCTGGAGGTCCTCCGCATGATGGATGCTGCCGAGGCGCTTGATAGTTACGAGATCCATTCGACCAACGCTGACGCTTTGCAAAGCCAGCTGCGGGAAACGAGGCTTATCAGTACCGCCGGCACACTGGGTGGTAGTTTCTATCTCCTGATCAATTACGAGGCTGAATGGGTCCGTATCATACCCGGCTTCCTGGTCATCGGTTTTTCGATCTGGAAATGGAACGAAAGCCGACAGCTGGAAAAGGAATACAAACGCGAGATCTATCGACTCAATAATGTGATGCCTCCATACAGGATCGTGGCCTGGGTAGAGAAGTATAATTTCAGGCTATATCAGACTCTGAGCCAGGAACCCATCCATTATCGGATACAACCCTGATATGATCCTCAGATTGCTACTATACTTCATCCTGTACTCTGCATTAACAGCCTCAGAGTTGTATCATCGAGCTCCCCTGCAATTGCTTGAAGGCGTTCCCATCACCCTGGAAGTCATCACACCTGCAACTGTGGAGGATCCCCAATATGTACATCTCTATATCAGGGGAGAGGACCAGAGCCATTATCAGGAAGTGGCTTTTGAGTATTCAGAGGGAACTTACAAGGTGGTGATCCCCGCAGCACGACTCAGTGGTCCTGCCATCTATTATTACATCACAGCCTCATTTGGTACACTGGGCTTTCTGGCCCTTCCTGAAGTTGATCCCGACAAAGATCCCATCAGGGTGCCACTGGTCTCTTTTGATGCCTACAAGCATCGGTCAAAACAGGCGTACGATACTGAGGTCATAGAGGATGTGACGGTCATCCCCTGGATCCGCTCCAATGCACGCCCGAACAAATTTCCGGTTCTGTACCTGCCCAAGCCCAGTGAACAATATCAGGAGATGGGCTACATGATCATCAGTGGTAATGAGTTCGCCGGCGTTCCCGATCTGCTGGATGCCATGCTGCAAACCAGCCGGAAGATCGGTGCCCATGCCATTTCCGGTTTAACCTTTGGCATCTACACTTCGAAACCGGATCTCGATAAGCATAAGGGTGTAATGATCCTCGAGGGTGTGTATCTCCAACGTAAAGAGACAGACTAACAATATCTGTCCAGATAACATTCCATCGACGAGGAATTCAACGCCGAACCAGCCACAATGTCTGTTGCCTGATCCCGGGTGATCACATACCTTTGAAAATCATGATTGAAACAACTGCCCTGGTGCAGCTGGATGCGTTGAAAGAGGAGTAAATAATGGCTTTGGCAATACCCAAGAAAAAAGAAGAAGACGTAAAACCTGTTGAAGAGGAAGTACAGGAAGATCCTGTAAACCTGGATGATCCCCAGAGCCGCATGGACTTTCTCAAAGGGCAGCTCGACGACCTGTTGGAAAGCATCAACAGCACTTATGGTCAGGAACTCATGGAAGAGCTCCTTCACCGACTGGAAAAGACCGTTGAGGATTTCAATGAACAGGTAAGCAGTCTCATCGGCCGTCTGAAATCAGGCAAGATCCTGGAGCCGGATGTGGAACCTCCGCCACAGGTCCTGGGTGGTGATGATGCTGGGACGGATGAAGGTGATGAAGACGAAGAGCGCGATGATACCGAGGACGAGGATATCGTCAAGCGCATGATGCGAAGGGCTGCACAAAGCGAAGATAGCGAGGAATGATTAACTCGTAACTGGACATGACCGACGTCCAGCCCAAATCTGATCAAGTCAATACAGCGGCTATCCGCCGCGATCTCACCGAGAGAATTATCAGGAACCTGAAACAGGTACAGGAGTATCTGACCCAACTCGAGAGCGAACTGTCAGATCCGGATTACCAGGTCCTGGCAGGTGATCGGAAGGACTGGGAACAGAAGAATCAGGACCTGCAAGAGCAGGTAGGCAGGTTACAGGACCTGTTCAATGAAGTCCGGCAGGAGCAGCAACAGACCAACCGGGAGGCAGATGCCTGAACGCAGCATGCAGGAGATCGCCAGGATCGTCCGCAGCAATGACAAGGAACTCCGAACCGCCCTGAAGGAAGGACGTTCAGGACTGTTTTTCAGCAGGGAACGGGACTACTTCGTGCAAGGCCAGGTGCCCCTGGGGAAACGCCATGATGTTGAGGTCATCCAGATTTTCGCTGATGAGGCTGATCTTGATCTCTTCTACAAGTTTTATCTTGGATCTGATGATGCAAAAGAATAGAAGTTGGTTTGGAATTTGCACCACGGCCACAGATGAGATCGCTGACTGAAACAACAGAATTAGAGAGATAAAGGAGTCCAGCATGGCCAACAGCATACCGATTGTTCCCAGAGCAGTCAATGAACCCATCAAGGACTATGCTCCAGGGAGTCCCGAGAAGGTGGCGCTCAAGGCAAAACTGAATGAGATGAAGAACAGCAGTGTCGAGATCCCCGTCATCGTTGGCGGCAAAGAGATCTTTACAGGGAAGACAGTGGACTGCATTCTGCCCCATGATCACGGTCATGTGGTTGGAAAATATCACCAGGCTGGCAAACCAGAGCTTGATCTGGCCATCAGCAGCGGCCGGGAAGCGTGGAAGGAATGGTCTGAAATGCCCTGGGAGGACCGGGTGGCGATCTTCAAACGCATGGCGGTTCTGCTGGCCGGTCCCTACCGGGATACGCTGAATGCAGCCACCATGCTGGGTCAGAGCAAGAATGCCTTCCAGGCGGAGATCGATTCTGCCTGTGAGCTCATTGATTTCTATAATTTCAATGCTGAATATGCCCAGCAGCTTTACCAGGAGCAGCCGCCCTATTCACCCACAGGAATGTGGAACCGAGTAGAGCATCGTGCCCTGGAAGGCTTCATCTTTGCGGTGACACCATTCAATTTCACCTCCATCGCGGGAAATCTGCCCACTGCGCCGGTGCTCATGGGCAATGTTGCGTTGTGGAAACCGGCATCCTCGGCAGTCTATTCAGCATACTATCTCATGCGCATGTTCCAGGAAGCGGGAATGCCCGATGGCGTCATCAACTTCATTCCAGCCTCAGGTGCGGTCATCGGTCCCAATGTGATGGAAAGTGAACATCTTGCCGGAGTCCATTTCACAGGCTCCACAGCAGTATTTCAGAACATGTGGGCTACCGTTGGAAACAATATCGCCAAGTACCACTCCTATCCACGCATTGTGGGTGAGACCGGTGGGAAGGACTTTATCGTCGCACATGAATCCGCAGATGTTGATGCCCTGGTTACTGCCGTCATTCGAGGTGGATTCGAGTACCAGGGTCAGAAATGCTCTGCGGCATCGCGAATCTATATCCCCAGGTCCCTCTGGGCAGACTTCAAGGACCGCTACACGGCTGAAGTTGCAAGGATCAAAATGGGCGACGTGGAGGACTTCAGCAATTTCATGAACGCCGTCATCGACCGGGGCGCTTTCACGGATATCACAGGATATATCGATTATGCTAAATCTGCCGCCGATGCCGAGATCATCACGGGCGGCAACTATGATGATTCGAAAGGCTACTTCATCGAGCCCACCACGATTGTCACCACAGATCCGCATTTCAAGACCATGGAAGAAGAGATCTTTGGACCGGTGGTAACCATCTATGTCTATGATGGTTCCTTCGAGGAAACTCTGGACCTGGTCGATGCAACCAGCCCCTATGCTCTTACGGGTGCCGTGATGGGGCACGATCGGTCCGCCATCATACTGGCCCTGAAAAAGCTCAGACACAGCGCTGGCAATTTCTACATCAACGATAAACCCACAGGTGCAGTCGTGGGTCAGCAACCCTTTGGCGGAGGCAGGGCCAGCGGTACCAACGACAAGGCTGGTTCGATCTTCAACCTGATCCGCTGGGTATCGCAACGGACCATCAAGGAGAATTTCATTCCTCCAAAGAGCTTCCCATACCCGTTCATGGGTGAGAAATAGACTGATAGGTCAGACATGAGTATGGTGGAGAGTCTGAGTTTTCACGATAGGAAGATCGCTCTCCACCGATCTGATCGAAGTTCGCAGCAAACGCCTACATTGCTGCTGCTGCACGGCTATGGTGCTGATGAGCATGATCTCATGGGGCTTTACTCCTACCTGCCCCCTGAACTGGATGTTATCTGTGTTCGTGGCGAGGGTGAAACACCCTTTGGTGGGGCGGCCTGGTTTGATATTCATCAATCCTTTGATGGAAGTTTGAGCTTCGATGCGGAACAGGCCCTGGCGGCCGCCAGGAAGATCAATGCCTTGCGTGAGATCATGCAGGCTGAAAATTTCATCAAAGCCGGACCGCTCATTCTTGGCGGCTTTTCTCAGGGCGCCAGCATCACCATGCTTTGTACCATACTGGATCCCGATTCTCCTGCCGCTCTGCTCCTCATGAGCGGCCGCGTGACAGCGAACCTCAGTAAGCTGGTAACCACATCAGAAGCGCTGTCCGATCTGCCCGTATTTATTGGTCATGGCACCATGGACAACGTCATTCCCATCGACTTTGGCCGGCAGGTACGCGATTTCTGGACCGAGTTGCCGGTGAGATCAGAATACCACGAATACCCTATGGGTCACCAGGTCTCACCTGAAGAATTACAGGATATCAACACCTGGTTCGGATCTTTTCTCTAAGCTGATACATAAACTTGACTGTGCGGACCTGTGGATACTCGATCCCGGTGAAGCACCATCGTCTTGTGATATGAGTTGGAGACACCCACCTGCGCCCTTCTTGTTGGACTTCCAGGTGATTTTCTCTGGCTGGAGATAAAAAAAACTGCAACAATGGGGCGTTTTGTAGAACCGCGTTATACACGGTGGGTACCCGCCCTCACAGATCAAACGTCCCCGTCGAGGAGGCATGTTTTAGCTGCTCGGAACTAAGTTCCCTTTTAGTAGGTCTCGTTCAAAAAATGCCGGTCACTATTGCAGTTAATTCTTAGAAAAAGCGGCTCGAATCTTTCCAATTCTTAGCAGAAAGTTAGGGGAATTCGACAGGGATGCAAGCCGATTCGGGAGATAAGACGAGATCTTGATCCAGATCCCTGTCATAAAGAAAAACCTTGCCCGTGATCAATCGTCCTCGAGAACCCTCTCACCCTCCGATTTTGCAATGACAACTGCACCGATACTGTCACTTGTGATGTTCACCACCGTACGGAACATATCCAGTGGCCGGTCGACCGCCAGCATGGTACCAACGATGAGACCTGCTCCCGGATGACTGCCAAGGCCAACGGCTTCCAGAACGATGAAGATCATTACCAGGCCTGCCGAAGGGATGGCTGCGGCCCCGACAGAGGCCAGGAAGGCGGTGATGACGATGATCAGCTGCTGGGAGAATGTCAGATCAAAACCCAGGGCCTGGGAAATGAACAGAACACCTGCGCATTCATACAAGGCAGTCCCATCCATGTTGATCGTAGCACCCAGCGGAAGGACGAAACTGGTGATCTTGTTGGATACCTTGGCATTATTCTCCACGCAATCCATGGTCACCGGTAATGTGGCCCCGGAGGAGCTGGTGGAAAAGGCCGTGGCCATGGCTGACGCCATGGCTTGAAAATGTTTCAGGGGATTGATGCGGGTTAGGAGCCAGAATACAAGGGGCAGAACCACGATTATATGCAGTGTCAGTCCAGTGGCGATGGTGATCATGTACATGCCCACCGCCTTGAACAGTTCGAATCCGGTAGAGGCCACCGCCTTGGCGATGAGCCCAAAGACGCCAAAGGGCAAGAACTGGATGATCCCATGGGTCATTTTCATCATGGTCTGGAACAGGCCATTGAAGAGACGGTTGATCTGGTCATACTGCTGAGCCGGCAGCCTCGTAATGGCCATACCCAGGATGATGGAGAAAAAGATGAGAGCAAGAATATTGCCCTCCGCCGCGGCACTCACCGGATTTGAAGGCACCATGCGCATGAAGATGCTGCCTATGCCTGAAGGCTGTTGCAGGCTGCTGGGATCAAACTCTTCCGCACCCACCTGCATTTCGGTGCCAACTCCCGGCTGGATGATATTGGTCAGTGTCAGCCCGATGAGGATGGCCAGCATCGAAGTCAGGAAATAGTAGCCGAAGGTCTTGGCACCCAGGCGACCGAGACTGCGTGCATCGCCGATACCTGCCACCCCCGAAGTGATGGAGAAGAAGATCAGCGGTACGATGACCATTTTGAGCAGCTTCAGGAACAGATCGCCCAGGGGCGCGACATTCATTGCCTTTTCGCCCAGGATCAGGGCGTAAATGATCCCGGCACCCATCCCGATGAAGATCCTCCAGTAGAGTTTCAGGTTCCAGAATGCCAGGAAACCGCGCTTCAGCATTTCGATCATCCAGTACCTCCGAGGGAAAGTTTGATTCAATCGTGCAGTGAATATAGAGCAAATGGAAATCGAATCAGCCTAAAAGTCCTGCAGGGCAGTCCAGACTGTGCAATAGGCCTACGAGCGCCGCAGGACTTGGTTGCCCATTTCGTGGGCTAAAGGGATGAAAATCAGGTTACAGGTATTTAACCAGTCCAGCCTGGTTGCTCTCGATCTGAAATCCGAACTTATAGAAGAAGCCGGGGTGGAGAAATCCGGTGATGATGATCTTGTAACCTCGGTTACGCATCCGGTTCAGGAATTCCTCGATGATGCCGCGGCTCAGACCCCGACTGCGGTAATTCTCTGAAACGACCACCTTGTCGAGATAAACCGTCGATTCTTCCTCGACCTTGAAGAACAGGCCGCCAACCACGCGTCCATTTTCGTTCAGTGCCACCAGGTACTCGTTGTCCTGGGCAAAGTCCACGGGCAGGTTGCTTTTCATGAAGAGCTGCTGGAGCTGTATGATCTCCTTGGGGGTCATGGCCCTTCTGATCCGATAGGATTGCCCCAGACGGTCCCGTCTTGAGATCATGATCTCAACGTCGTCCAGCGCCGTGCTGCGGGTTGCGATCAATTCGATCTGATCGGCTGGTGGTAGTTCTGGAAAAGCGATCCGCTTGAGGAAATATGCTTCCTCCTCAGATGGGGATTCTGTGCGCACGTACTGGCTGAGCTCATTCTGCAGACTGAGGCTGTCATGGCGTTTGTCGCGCAGGTCCCTCATCAGGTTACGGAGATATTTGACCAGGGATTTGGGTGAATCGTGGAAGACGGTATCCAGGAATAGTCTCACCCTCGCATCCGGGTAATTCTCCTCACTGCGGGAGATCTTGTAATCGTGATAGAGATTCTTGATGAATCCGGCTTTGGCCTTGAGCGTTGCTTCGCGATTCAATTGGATCCAGCGATGGAATCGTCTGGTGGCAAAATAAACCGATTTTGGGGTGTAGCCCTTGCGTTTGGTATCATCCAGGAAATCCTTCAATTCTTTACTCAGCTGCTTATCAAGCTTCGAATCCTTCCGCAAAGCGTTGAAGAATGCCTCGGCTTCCTGAGGACCCAGGGCTTCATAGATCGCCAGGAACTTCAATCGTGGATCCAACTCCAGATTCATATTCGGGTGACTTTTGCGTGTCCCGAGCAGGAAGTGTTCATGAAGCACTTCCAGGAATTCCCGGGGACTACCGTCGGTTCTCAGATTTGACAGGGAAACCAGGTGGCCGCCAATGTGATAATCATGGATCGGTACGATGACACGGTCAGGAAAAGGTTCCTCGATATAGATCCGGTATCCGGAGCGCTGCCAAAGGGTGGCAAAGGTAAACACACCAGTCCAGGCGAAGTGCGGCCAGATGTACTCGGCATCGGGGTGTTCTTCCGGCAGATCGCCCCATTCTGCCAACTGTAGATATTGGGCAACAGTATACCCGGGGATGAATTCCTCAGACCACAATAGCAATTCGGGTATATAGGCCCCAATCCGTTCAACCACCTGGAGACTCGCATCCTCGTGCCCACAGGCAATGAGCCAATCCAGTTCCTGTTCAATCGCGTCCTGCTCAATATCATCGGTGATATTGATGACGAATTTCAGAGTACGCAGCTCCCTCGTTCGGACGGAGATCCTGTATACGCTTTTGCCATGTCCTTTTCCCAGAGGTGCAATCCAGATCCCTTCAGGTGGAATGTCTGCCAGCTGCAGGTTCTGACCCCTGAAGAAGAGAAAGAGGGTCTCATTCAACAGCGTGGTTTCCGTGATCGCTGAAGTGATCCTCTGGCGGTGCTCCTGGCTGACGCTGGGATCGAAGGTGAGTACATCCATCCATTCATAACTGATGCCTTGGTCCGGTAACACGGCCTGTCGCTGGGGAAGTCCGATGCTCTCCTTGAATCGTTGATCCAGAACGTGGTGGGCCTGATCCAGTTTCTCGGTCCAGGCCTCATTGTCGGTGAGCAAATTCTGGCAGCGTACGATACGGATGCGGATCTGATCATAGAATCGTGGATACTGGCCAGCCAGGGAGATCAGTATGCCCAGCAGGTTCTCAAGCAGGGCATCCACTTCAGCACCCTGCCGGACCTCATCGCAGAATTCAGCGAAGCGTCTGATCAGCAACTGAACCTTCTGGGGGGTAACGGCAGGCCACGCAGCCTGCTGAGTCCAATCGGCAAACAGGTGATTTTCGCTAAGCACAAACGGCAGGATCTTACTCAATTCTACCACTGACAACATGCCGGTGAGCTGGAAAAAGCTGTAGCGCACCAGGACAGAATCATCGCAGCGTGTCAGCCGCAGGTAGGCATAGGCCACCAGCTTACGTAAAGGTTCTTCGGCCTGTCGCTGAGCCTGGGATAACAAACGGAATACAGAATGATCCAGGTCCAGGTCGCCACTGTACAGGAGACGTATTGCCGGTATCAGACTGTTCACGGTATAGTCCGGCACTTCCAGCGCGTGTGCCACCATCTCTTCCAGAGACTGCCGCTCGGAGGCGGTATAGATCATCGGCTTCCAGGTTCCCGGGAACCAGGCAGGCAGACCAGGCCCCATCTTGATCCTGAGTCGCGGAGCATTAATGAATGTCTCAAGTTCGGGGTTGCCGATCCAGTAGGCCGGCTGCCGCAGGATCTCTTCCAGATCGAGAATGTCTCCTTCCAGGAGATAACTGGTATCACCCAGCTGGACTAGATTTCCGCTGCGCTCCACCTTCAGTCGATGCTGGCCGTCAGGATGTTCCAACCCCCAATCGGTGATAAAAAGATCGCGTCGTGTCCAGCCGCGGTGACTGAAGAACCAGGTAGGGATGCGTATCTCGAATTGGTCTATGAAATAGGATTTGTACTGGACCTGATAGAGGGCATCGATCCTCTCAGCGTATTTTTCCTGGATGACCTGCCGCTTGAACGTGCCTTTCTCGGTTAACTCACCGGCTTCCTTCGAAAGGGGATTATCAAGGATGGCAAATGAGACAATACGTTCGAAAGGCGCCAGAAATGTATTCACGGAGTGGATCAGTGAAGAGACGTATTCCTGGATCTTGCGTTCGTCCCCGTCAAAAGAACTGATCATGCGATGATCGGGTTGCAGCACCACCAGTGCAGTATTATATGCCATGTGGTCGCCTACCACGAACAACTGCTGGATGCTGTCGAAGTCCCTGAACATGTTCTCGATCTTCTGGGGTGCGATGGTCTGCCCCTTGACGTTCTTGTAGATCTCCTTTTTGCGATCCACAATCTCATATTGACCATTCTCTAATGCCTGGAAGATATCTCCCGTGGGAAACCAGCCTTCTTCCCGGCTGTCCTCGTCCTCGCCCTTCCAGTAACCGGGGCTGACGTAGGGCCCGCGGATCATCATTTCGCCGTCATCAGCCAGCTTGATCTCGATACCCGGCAGCGCCCGTCCTACAGAATTCTCCAGATATCCATCCCTGGGGGTCATGGTGATGCCACCTGTGGCTTCCGTCATACCATATCCACTGTGCAGATGTACACCATGCTCCTGGAAGAACCTGAAGACCAGTGGATCCAGATAGCCTGCAGCAGACAAACCCCATCTCAGTTTACCACCGAGAATGTGCTGGACGACATTGCTCAGATGCTCCCTGCTGTCGGTTTCCTGGTCAACACGGCTGAGAGCACGGTCATACAGTTCCTGCCAGCGTTTGGGAATGCTGATGAGAACGGTTGGGTGGAGCTCGGCGATGTCGGCAGTAAGGGAGTGGATCCCGTGTCCACTTGCGAAGATGTACTGGGCACCCCAGTAGATGCAGCCCCAGAGTTCCAGGTAGCGTCCGAATGTGTGAAATAGAGGTAGAAAGCTGATGAAGGCATCCTGTGAACCCAGGGGCAGGACCAGCCCGCGTGCAAAACGTTTGGTGATGATATTCTCGTGCGTGAATTCGATACCCTTGGGATACCCGGTCGTTCCCGAGGTATACATGATGGTCGCCAGGTCCGTCAACTTGATCCGGTCTGACCGTTTTTCCAGGATGTCGTCTCCACCCTCTTCGGTTTGCTGCCAAAGTTCCGCGAAGCTTGTCACCATAGGATTCTGCGTGTAGATATGACTATCGAAAGTGATGATATGCTTGAGTGTTGGTATGGTCGAAAGGAGTGATTCCAGCATCTGAAGATTCTGGTGATTGGAGACGAACACCGTTTCAACTTCAGCATGGTTGAGTATATACCCAACCTGGGCCTGGGTGGCATGGGCATGCAGCGGGATATTCTGCACACCTCCACAAAGACAGAGAATATCGGTGAGAGCAACTTCTATGCGATTCTCGGAAAATGTGGCCACTCTACCGGGCTGATCTCCTACCAGCTCAAAGAATCCGACAGCCAGGTGCTCAACCTGCTCGTGTACCTCAGCCCAGGTCCGATGGACCCACTGATGGTTATGTTTGTAGGAGAATAATCGCCGCTGGGGATGCAGGGCTGTACGTCGGCGGAATAGATCGGCAACCGTATAATTCAGGTCCCGGATGAGGCCCAGCTCCACCTCAAACCATTTGTCGGTGAGGTCATGATCGAAGATCGCATCTGAGAAATGAGGCCGCCATGCGGCTTCCAGTATCCTGTAGCGCTGCTCCCGGCTCCCTTTTTCGAGAATATTCGCGCCGATTTTGAGAATGGTCTCCGACCATTCCGCAGGAAGGTTCTGCGCATGTTTCTCAAGGTTCGCCAGCAGATCGTCCAGGGTCTCGTCCCAGTGGGGGAGTCGGGGGTCAGCCAGGCTGTGCCAATCAGGTTCCATCTGTCCGGGTTCTTTCGGGATTTATCCTCAACCTAGCAATAGTCATATGCCGGGTCAACTCAATTCAAGTTTGATCGATCGCATGAAATTAATTCAGAATGTTTCAATTGTGACATAATTGATTACAATTGTCCCCGATGTCCTGGTCCCAGGTCCTTAAGGGTGAGCGAAAGTGCCAGAAAATGGCATTCTCTGGCATGTAATTTGTCTCCTTCTACTGGTCAAGACGCTTTTTATCATTGACAGTTTACGACAGGCCGGCTCGGCAAGTATTCCCCGTCAGCGACGGGGTTCGGGCGCCATTGATCGACATAAAATTCCAGATCTAAATGTTTAGGAGGTAGGAATGTCGAACCATGTTGAAGAATTTATGGGAAACGTGCAGGCCAAGAATCCTGCTGAATCCGAATTTCTTCAGGCAGTTGAAGAGGTTGTCACCTCGTTGATGCCGGTGATGGATAAGCATCCTCACTATCGTCAGGCAAAGATCCTTGAACGAATCGTTGAACCAGAACGTGTGATCATGTTCCGCGTTCCCTGGGTAGACGATAAGGGCGAAATGCAGGTCAACCGTGGATTCCGTGTGGAGTTCAACAGCGCAATCGGTCCTTACAAAGGCGGTTTGCGTTTCCACCCAAGCGTGAATCTCGGTATCCTGAAATTCCTCGGTTTTGAACAGGTCTTCAAAAACGCGCTCACCACACTCCCAATGGGTGGTGGTAAAGGTGGGTCCGATTTTGATCCCAAGGGTAAATCCGACATCGAAGTGATGCGCTTCTGTCAGTCCTTCATGTCCGAGTTATTCCGTCACATCGGTCCGAACACAGATGTTCCTGCGGGTGATATCGGTGTTGGTGGCCGTGAGATCGGTTTCATGTTCGGTCAGTACAAGAAACTGCGCAACGCCTTCGAGGGCGTTCTTACTGGCAAAGCCCTGAATTGGGGTGGTAGCCTGATCCGTCCCGAAGCAACCGGCTACGGCACCGTCTATTTTGCTGAAGAGATGCTCAAGACCCGTGGAGAGAGCCACCAGGGTAAGACTGTGGCCATCTCCGGTTCCGGGAACGTCGCACAGTTTGCTGCAGAGAAGGTCCTGGATCTGGGCGGAAAGCCCATCACCTTCTCCGATTCAGCCGGTTACATCGTTGACGAAGCAGGCATCGATCGCGATAAACTTGCCTACGTCATGGATCTCAAGAACAATCGACGTGGCCGCATCAAGGAATACGCCGAGGAATACGGCGTTCCCTATATCGAGGGCAAGCGTCCCTGGGATGTCAAGTGTGACGTAGCATTACCCTGCGCCACTCAGAATGAGGTCAATGCTGAAGAAGCTCAGACCCTCATTAACAACGGTTGCTACTGTGTAGCGGAAGGCGCGAACATGCCTTCAGAACCCGAAGCCATCGAGATCTACCAGGACAGTAAGATCCTCTATGGTCCCGGGAAGGCTGCCAACGCCGGTGGCGTCGCTGTTTCCGGCCTCGAGATGTCCCAGAACAGCCTGCGGCTGTCCTGGACCCGTGAAGAGGTGGATCAGCGTCTGCACACGATCATGAAGAACATTCATGAGAACTCTCTGTCCACCGCAGAACGCTACGGCGTTCCCGGTGACTATGTCGCTGGCGCCAACATTGCCGGTTTCCTCAAGGTTGCCGACGCCATGCTGGACCAGGGTGCCGTCTAAGCACCACTCCTTGTTGTACAGAAAGGGGCCTCAACTGAGGCCCCTTTTTTATTTTCTACTGATTGAATTAGATCGTTGCGGCAGTGCCCGATTATTCGGCGTATACGGTCAGCGACTCGTACAGTTCTGCCAGTCGGGGACGCTGGATGGCGATGGTCTTCCGGATGGAAGTGAGATTCTCCCCAGGATAACCAGGGCCGTCGGCGATCTCTGCACAAAGATCGATACTCAGCTGCAGATTGCTGTGGAACTGCTCCAGTTCCGCGAGCTCTTTTTCACTATTTCCACTGTCCTCGACCATGTCAGCGAAATAGTCGACGTACATCTGAAGTTCCTTGGCGAACATATGCAACCGGTCCGGCGGCGTCAGGGATGGCCCGCGGCCGTATATGTGATCCACCATCTCCTCCAGTGAGTATTGCCGGTCGAACCAGGCCAGATTGGGACCGGGACAGATGCTCTGGGGTGCGCTCTTCTTCCTGGTGATCTCCAGGTCAATGAGCGTCCCATTTCCGAGATGGTCGCAGATGCAGGATTTTGCCAGAACTTTTTTCCTGGCGCGAGCCAGTTCCACTGGATCCGTAATGGTCTGCTCGATCTGGATGAGTTTCTTGCCCTGATATTCAGTTGAAGCGGTGCAGATGGGTTCCTCAGTGAATTCTGTATCCGAAATAAGTATGCCCTTGGGACAGGGTGAGCCAGGGCGGCCTTCATCAATGCGCTGCTGATGCCAGAGCTCCGATCCGGATCCGCGCAGATTGTTGAAGGGAATACCAACAGGTGAAACCCGGCTGAGATATAGATCATCCTCGCCGGCCTCGACAAGCTTGTTCCTTGTGGATGCGTCAACACGGGTGACCTCCGGTACCAGGAGGAATGGAGTGGCCCAGCCGGTACGGTCCATACCATAGTCCCGGATAAGTCGATCTGCCTCGCCCTTGTTCCCGATGCCACCCTGTACGGTAATGGCGGTAGGGTTCGGATTATCGTTGTGATACTCCCAGCCCATTTTTTCATAATAGCGTTGAACGATGGGCATAACCATCTGCTTCAGCTCGTCCCGCTTCTCCTTGAATTCCTTCAAAATGGTTGGTAGGAGATGTCCTGGAGATGCAAAGGCGTGTCCACCACAGTTCAGACCGGACTCGATCCGATACTCATCGACCTCGAGCCCCAACCTGGCCAGGAATTTGGCCTGAATGAAAGCTGAGCGGAAATCACTCACCTTGATGACGATCTTCTTCTTCATCTTCCCGGTTTCATCCCGATAGAAGTCCTTGAACTGGGTCATCAGTCTGAACATGCGCTGATTGATACCAGCTGAGAATACAATACTTGATTCCAGGGTGCTCTCTGCAAATCCTTTCAGGGCAGCCTGAGCATCACTGAGGGTCGACTTGATCCCCCGGGTGTTGAGACGGTCCAGTTTTACCATGATATTGACATCGATGCTGCCCGTCTGCATGTTGTCAGTAAGTTCCTGCTCCAGGGTGTCCCTGTGTAAACCAGGTGTCATTTCGAGAACCTTGTGGAACATCTCCTTGAGTTCAGTGCCGTCCGGCAGGAGTTCAAAATAGCGACGTTTCTCATTCTCCTCAAAAAGGGACATCGATCGTACTTGGTCTACCTTCTCCAACACCAGGTCATGGATAAGATCGAGGTAGCCGGTAATGCGATGTGACCGGGCATCCGGGTCCTTGGTAGATACTGGATTGAACTCGATCTCATGCTTTTCAGCATAATGACGATGTACCCGCTCAATGAGCAGATCATCAACTAGGGATATGACGGAATCGATGCCCAGATGGGCTACACGCAGGGGTGTATCAATTGAAAATCCGGTGCCCATGACCGGGATGTGGAAGTGATGTGCAGTATATTTGATAAGAGCCTCACCTCTTTAGGAGCCAAACAAACTTCCGGGATCACATGACACCGGAAACTAAGTCAGAACGTAGCCCATTCTGAGATCGAATCAAGTATCAACTTTGTAACAGCTTGAAAAATGTGGGCTTTAGCAGGGATCAGTTGCCGAGATCCATCAGGACCTTCCAGTCGCCGTCCTTATCCCTGATCCAGACGTTCAGATACTTCCCAACGCTTTCTTGCTCACTGCCGTCCTCTGCCAGACTCAGGGATGTATAGCGGCCCCAACTCCAGCCCATGTCGCCTGACTCGGCCACCCCTGCATCCTGGGGTTCCCATTCAAGGGTTGTGGTCTCAGGCAGCTGACTCATGCTGGCGAAGATCGCCTCCCGGCCTATGACATTGTCGTACTGGCTGGTAAGCAATGTTGCATCCTTATGCACAAATTGCCGAAAGGCTTCAGCGGGACCTGAGGCAGCCGAAAGAGCTGCAAAGCGTCTGTCCTGTTCCATAAGATCAGCACGTTCATCCGAAATGCTCATATTCAGAACCTCCTGCAGAGCTGGAATCTCAGTGACCCGGATAAAATAGATATCATCCAGGCCATTCCGTGGTGCGTTTTTAATCGCCTCTATCCCAGCCATATCCAGGGATGGGGAGAAGAAAAGGTCATAATCCTTTTGCGCGGTGGTGTAGAAGAAATACCTGCCATCCGCTGTGATCATCGGACAGTAGTCCAGTGCAGTTGTATTTATCGGTGAGCCCAGGTTCTGTGCCGGTGTCCAGCTACCCAGGCTATCCCTTCTGCTGAAATAGAGATCACCACCACCCAGATCATCCTCTCTTCCGAAAGCAGTAAAGATGATCAGATCATCCTCCCCTGATACCCAGGAATTGAATTCCCAGCCAGGTGAGTTTACTGCGTCCGACAGTAGGATAGGTTTCGCAAAACCCTGCCCGGTGATTTCGGACATCCAGATATCCTCCTTGCCAAGACCACCATCCCGGGCTGTTGTGAAATACAGACGTCCCGAGGAGGTGACAGCAGGGAAGAACTCGTCACCCTCACTGTTGATCTCCGGACCAAGGTGCTCTGGTATACCCCAGCCGGATCCCTGCCGCCTTACGCGCCAGAGGTCCCAGTCGTTCAGGGTCGTCTCATCACCAACAGGTCGTCTAGAAGCGAAATATAACACTCGGCCATCTGGGGAGATGAAGGGCTCAATATCCGGAAATCGACCTGAGAACGGTGCCACCCTTGGCTCTACCCATCGTCCACTCCTCAGTTCAGTATATGCGATCACTGAATGATCACGGTCCGGTAACATGATGGTGTAGTAAAACTCACTGCCATCCGGTGTGAAGGTGGCATCACGTTCACGTTCTCCCGTACATACCAGCTCGGGGAGGAACAGCTGTGGAGTAGTAGGCTCATGATCTGGAGGCCATGCTGCCGTGGGATTGTCAGCATCCGCTCCTTCCCGGGTGCAGGATGAAACGCACAAGATGAGAAGGGTATAGACCAGCAATCCCTTTGAGGAGTACATCTATACCCTTCCCTTTGAATCCAAATTAACTATCAAAAGAAGTAGCGTACGCCCCACTCGAAGTTGAAGATCCTGAAACCCCCGGTACCGACGCTGGGTACATAAGACCAGTAGATGTCCATAGGCTGTTTTTTCCAGTAATAGTCCATACCCAGGGGAATTCGGACATCGATATCCAGTTTATCTTCTCCCTCATCGTTAGTGCCTGAGCTGAGCTGGATACCTGCACCATAGTGGACGGCACCCTTGATCTTCTTCTCGGTGAAGCGATCTTTCTTGTGCAGAAGGTAATCTGCGGACAGTCCACCCCCGGCCAGAGTTGCGCAAATAGCGGTATTGTCATTCATCCAATATTTTCCGGTAAGTGAGATACCCATATCCCACTCAAATTCCAGACCGGCACCGATGCCGCTGGTCTGAGCAAGCCCCAGGCCAGCAAAGCTCAACAGAGCACCCAGTATGATAAATGTACCCTTCATATCACCCTCCTCATTGGTTTCTCTTCTTTGAATTGCCGGCTGCAGCCTGTGCCCCAGCAATCCACGATCCAAGTTCTTCTCTATTTTCCAGGTAGTCCCCCGGTAATTCGTAGTATGACATTGAACCACCTTTGTCGCCATATGGCTTGAAGGCTTCAAATCCATGTGAGATATATTGTTCTCGATTCCCATCATCTGCTTTGAGATAGATCCGGTCCTCATCTACGATGGCAATAAAAAGCTCGTCCAGGTAGATCCCGGCACCGCCAAACATCTTCCGGCTGCGTACGGTACCGAAGCTTGACAACTGGTCCACAACAAATTCGAGGAATCCCTCATTAACGGACATCGTTGCGCTTTCCGTTTATGAGTTTATTACAGCAGCCGGGTCGCAGGATGACTCCGCGGCCTTTCAATCCATCTACCTGGATGACCAGCGGTTCCTCAAAGTGCAGATGTCTGAGATATTTGCTCTCATAAATGGCCTCAGATTCATCGAACCAGTCACGTTTCAGATCAGGCCCCAACCTGTTGGGGGGGATGGTGAAATAGCTTATACCCAGAGAAGTAATATTCTGGAAGAAGTGGCTGCCGAAGGAGGGTTCAACGTAAAGATCAGGTAAACCTACCTCAACAATGCTGCGGGCATTCGAAATGTGGTTCCAGGGTACCGGGATACCCATGAGACGGTCGGCCGTACCCCAGCGGCCGGGACCCACGAGGAGATAACATCTGTTACTGTCAAATCTGTCGTTGAGTTTCCTGATCTCCTGCGCCATAGCCAAGGTTTCGGAGATATCGAAGTTGTCCAGACGTACATAGAGGACATCACAGATGTCGATATTATCACCATTACCGAGGCAAATGTCACTTGCCACCAGTTTATCCTCTTCGGAGGCACTGGATACGTCCACGAGATGAGGCCGTTCAAAGGTCACCATGGGCCTGATCTGCAGTACGGACAGCTCGGTGATCATTTCCTGGCTGACCTGATCCACAGCAAATTCCATTTCCACGTCACAACCCATCCCGATCTTGCCCAGCTCAATGAGATCCTGGAGGATCGCCGCCAGGGGCATGACCTTGTATTTCAGGATGTTCGCAAATGTGACCACCCGGGGTCCGCTCTCGTGGAGCGATTCCCTGAATGTCTTGTCCTGTGGACTGTAAACGCTGGCAACCAGATCCAGCGTACCGTGCTCTTCTGCATCCGACAGGGCCAGTCGTTCCAGGTTGGTGTCCTCACCACCTTCCAGGATACTGTCGCGGTCAGTCATTTCGAGAGCGTAGAAATGGGATTGGGAGTTCATCAAGATCGATCTCTCATCAAAGAACTGAGGCAGCGCTGTTGGTCGACTTGGATTGAACTGCAGCGCCTTCTCACCGCTTACCACGGTTCTGCCCAGACCCAGAGCGACAGTGACCAAGCCTTCCTCACGCTCCATGTTGGATTGAGGATAGTAGTTCAGTGACTGGATGACCCCTGAAAAGGCGGGATAGAAGTAGCCATCCTGCTGCTGGCCGGTGAGATGCTGGATGACAATGGCCATTTTCTCGTCCTCGGGACGATTCCCGGTGGAGGTCATGTAGGCGGTGGCTTCCTTATGGAAGATGGATGCGTATACCAGTTTCATGGCTTCCAGTAATTGGTGTACACGTTCATCCAGGGAATTCACACAATTCGGCAGCATATAGGTACAATAGATCCCGGCAAAGGGCTGGAACAGGGAGTCCTCCAGGAGACTGGAAGATCGTACAGCCAACGGATTCACGTGGTATTCCAGATAGGCACGCAGCTGTTCGATGAATTCACCTGGAAAAATGCCTTGCCGGAACAGTTCGTCAACCTCAGCGTTGTTCTTCGCTAACAAGGCCGGTTTACGCAGCTCATTCTGCATCACGAAGCGGTCGAAGATGTCCGTTCCAACAACTGCGAACTGAGGCACGGCGATCTTGATCCCCTCATAGCGTTTCCCGAAATCAAATCGTCGCAGGTGCGCATGCAGAAAAGCGAGACCACGAGCCTTGCCTCCCAGTGATCCTCCTCCAAACCTCACTGATTTGATGGCCGGATCATAGGTCTCGGAATTGAAATAGCCCACATTGTCAAAATGCTGGCTTTGACGTTGCTTGCCCACCATGTCGATGAGGATCTGCCTGAATTCTTCCGGATCCTCGAACTGATCGATTCCCAGGGGCTTCAGCACATCAGCCAGATCGAAGTATCCGCGAACCGCCAGCCAATTGGAAAAGTGATCCCGCCGGGCATGATAGACGATGCTCTGGATCGGGACATGCTCAAGGGCTGTTTCCAGGGCACGCAAATGCTTCACCCGGGCGATGATCTCTCCTTCCCGGGTACTGAATATGAGATCGCCGAACCCACAGTGTCGCATGACGAAATCCTGGAGATTCTCCAACAGGGTGGGGGAGGATTTATCCAGGAAGTAAGCACCCAGTTTATCCGCCAGCTTGATGTTCTCGCCTTCCATGGACTGCAGCATCATGGGCATACTGGGATTCTGGGCGCTGACGATGCGCAGGAACTCCGCCCCGGCCTGAGGATCGACTTTGCCATCCCTGGGGAAGCGGACATCCGAAATGACCGCCAACATGTGATTCCGATATTTCCAGAACAGATCCTTGGCCTTTTCATAATCGGATGCTACCAGGATCTTGGGTCGTGAACGCATGCGCACCAGTCGCATTTCGTCTGTGTACTCATTCCGCATCAGTCTCTGGGTGGTGTTGATGATCACCCTGTAGAGCATGGGCAGGAACATGGAATAGAAGCGTGGAGAGTCCTCAACCACGATGATGGCCCGGGAGCCGCCCTTGAGAATGTCCCGGGGGGCGTTATGGCGGTCCTCGATGTTCTTGATAATAGCAGTGAAGATGCTGGAATCGCCCATCCACATGAAAGCACGCTCGATCCCGCTGATGTCATCAACCTGTTGCATGGCCCAGTCATATTCACGATGGTTGGCTGCCAGCATGATCACCGGCAGGTCGGGATATTGTGCCTTGACCAGCGATCCGAAGGTAAATGGATTCATGTCAGAGATCCTGGAGAGGGTGATCACCAGGTCGTAGCGGGCTGCCTGCAGGCGGCGCATGGCATGGTCGGCTGTGGATACCCTTGTGACCCGTGGTGCGCTGGAGAGGTTCATATCCTGGTAATCCGTGAAGATCATCTCGGCCAGGCGACCATCCTCTTCAAGTTTGAAGGCATCATAGAGACTGGATACGAGCAGGATCTCGTGGATGCGGAACTGCATCAGGTCACGGAATCCTGGCCGTTCCTTCAATTCAAGGACTGGATGTCGGGGTTTATCCACCATGTGATCTAATTTTGGTCGTGGATTCGCATTTATCCAAGGAGGATTTGAAGTGCATTTCATCTGGATATGGATCTCGACCGATACATAACAGCTGGGAAGACAAAAGGTGTGAACGTTGCAGATCGGATCCTACGGATTCCAGTTTCATTTGCTCTTGGCATGTTGTTTGTTCTTACTATCAAACAAAGTCAGAATCAGCAGCAGCAAAGGGAGTAGCATGAATTTCGGGATTCCTCACGAGACAAGGCTGAATGAGAAGAGGGTGAGCCTGACCCCCAATGCTGCCAAGACCATGGTACAGTTGGGCCACAAGGTCTATGTCGAGACCGGCTCCGGCGATGCCTGTGGCTTTACGGATCAGCATTATCTGAATGCAGGCGCTCAGGTCGTATTCAATCATGATGAGGTCTACGGCCGGTCTGATATCATTCTGAAGATCCTGCCCATATCATCCAGATCCCTGGAACTTTTGCAGGAGGGTCAGACCGTATTTGGCTTTCACCATCTGTCAGCAAGCACCCCCGAGATTTACAAGTCGCTTCTGGATAAGAAGATCACCACAATCGGTATGGAGATCATCGAGGAGGACAGCGGCTTTCGCCCGATCCTCACGATCATGAGTGAACTGGCGGGTCAGATGGCGCCCATTATCGCGGGTAATTTCCTGGGGCGAGATCCCATGGGAAAAGGACTTGCCCTCGGCAGCGTTCCCGGTGTGGCACCGGCATCTGTGGTCATCATCGGTGCCGGAACGGTGGGTCAGGCTGCTGCCCGAGCATTTTTTGGATTGGGAGCACAGGTTCATGTCCTGGATACAAGTATTGAACAATTACGCAAGGTGCGGAATGACCTAAACGACGGTGTCACCACGCTATTTGCGAATCATACCAATATCGAAAAGACACTTGGATTCGCCGACGTGGTCGTTTCAGCCGTTCTGGTACGTGGCGCCTTGACGCCTCAGATCATCACTCGTGATATGATCGCCGGTATGAAGGAACTCTCCATATTCATCGATTATTCGGTTGATGAAGGTGGGACCAGCGAGACTACACGACCGACAACACTATCCGATCCGGTCTTTCAGGAGGAAGGTGTCATCCATTACTGTGTCCCCAATATTACCGCAGGTGTGAACCGCACTGCCTCAGTGGCCTTGTCGAACGTACTCACCAGTTACCTTCAGCAGATAGGTGAAATGGGCATCAAGAAGGCGGTAAAGGAGATCCCGGCGCTTCAGCGGGGTCTTTACACCCTGAACGGGAAGAACATGCAGCCGGTGCTGGGCCAGCGGTACGGGATAGAATAGCATGAACTGGCTCGAGCATTATCGTTCCTGTCTCTGTACCGCCGACGAAGCGTTGCAGGAGCTCAAGTCCGGGGATTCCGTCTACCTGCACGCTGGAGCAGCCACACCGCAGATCTTTGTTGAGGCGTTTACAGAACGGGTCAAGCATCTGGAAGATGTGACCATCCATCATATCCTGAGTCTGGGGGAGGCTGGTTACACTGCACCCGAGCTCTCAGGAAATTGTCGCCTGAATTCTTTCTTCACTGGAACAAACGTCAGGGAAGCCGTGAATGAGGGCAACGCCGACTGGATGCCCATTTTTCTATCGGAGATCCCGGGTCTTTTCCTCAAGCGGCATATACCGGTTGACCTGGCACTGATCCATATCAGTCCACCTGATGAGCACGGCTTCTGCAGCTATGGTGTGAGCACGGATGTGACCATTGCGGCCTGCAAGGTGGCCAAACGCATCGTTGCGCTGGTGAACCGCCAGATGCCCCGGGTGCACGGGGATAACTTCATTCATGTCTCAAAGCTGAAAAATATTGTGGAAACGGATACACCGCTGTTCCAGATCCCGGGCATCAACCTCACTGATGTCCACATGAAGATCGGTGAGAATATTGCAAACATGGTTGAGGATGGTGCGACCCTGCAGATGGGTATAGGTGCGATCCCGGATGCGACCCTGCACTATCTCAAGGAGAAACGGGATCTCGGAATCCACACAGAGATGTTCTCAGATGGGGTGGTCAACCTGGTGGAGATGGGTGTGGTGACTGGCGAGCAGAAAACACTGCACCCCGGAAAAGTGGTGGCCAGCATTGTCATGGGATCACAGCATGTCTATGATTTCATCCATGAGAATCCCTTTATGGAATTCCACCCCTCGGATTATGTGAACAATCCTCATATCATCGCGCAGAATGCCAAGATGGTTGCCATCAACAGCTCCATTGAAGTTGATCTCAGCGGCCAGGTGTGCTCGGATTCCATGGGGCGCATGAATTTCTCAGGATTTGGCGGACAGGTTGATTTCATTCGGGGAGCAGCCCGCAGCGAAGGTGGTCTTCCAATAATCGCCCTGCCTTCTACTGCACGGAAGGGCACTCAATCCCGGATCGTCCTGGATCTGAAGCCAGGCGCGGCAGTTACCACCAGCAGGGGAGATGTCCACTATGTTGTCACGGAATTCGGCGTCGCCTACCTGCATGGCAAGAACCTGAGACAGAGAGCGGAAGCCCTCATCGGGATCTCACATCCTGATTTTCAAGATATTTTAACCAGAGAGGCCCATGAGGCCGGATTATTGCAGTGAGTTTATCATGCGCAAGCAGCGTCTATAAAAAGGAGTTCCTACATGGCTAAGTCTCGTGGATTTGTGGCTGTAAATGTGGAGGAGTGCAAGGGTTGCAAGCTCTGCGTTGAGGCCTGTCCAGTCAATGTGCTGTTCATAGCCGAATCCTATAATACCCACGGTTACAATCCATCGGAATATCTCGGAGAGGGCTGCACAGGCTGCGGTGTCTGTTATTACGCCTGCCCGGAACCAGGTGCTCTGGTGGTTTTCAAGAACTGGGAAGAAACTCAGTCCAAATACCTCTCACCAAAATTACAGAAACAAGCTACACTCGAGATCACCGATCCAGTAAAAGGACTGGCTGTCTGCAAGGAGACCGGCGAAGAGGTCGTGCTGAGTGATTTCAGGCAATTGAGTTTTGTGGAGTAGATCATGACGAAACAATTAATAAAAGGCAACGAAGCCATTGTCAAAGGCGCCATCCTGGCCGGGTGCCGCGCCTACTATGGATATCCCATCACACCGGCCAGTGAGATCGCTCATGCTGCTGCCCAATACATGCCCCTGGTGGGTGGGACCTTCCTGCAGGCCGAGAGCGAGATCGCAGCCATCAACATGGTCTATGGCGCTTCCGGGACAGGTATGCGGGCCATGACGGCCAGTTCCAGCCCGGGGATCAGCCTGAAACAGGAGGGTCTGTCCTACCTGGCCGGAGCCGAACTGCCCTGCGTGGTGGTTGACATCATGCGTGGTGGTCCCGGTCTGGGAAACATCGCCCCGGAACAGGGTGATTACAATCAGGTGGTCAAAGGCGGTGGCCATGGAAACTACAAGAACATCGTTCTGGCTCCGAATTCAGCACAGGAAATGTGCGATCTGACCATGCTGGCGTTTGAACTGGCGGACCGCTACCGCAACCCGGCCTGCCTGCTGGCCGATGGATTTATCGGTCAGATGATGGAACCTGTGGAGTTCCCAGAGCCGGTAGAGGACCTGCCGGAGAAGAACTGGGCAGTCCGCGCGGTGGATGAGACCCGCAAAAACCTCATCAGTTCCATAGAACTGAGTTCCGATGACCTCGAGCGTCACAATCGGAAACTGCAGCGAAAATATGAGATCATAGAGAACAACGAGGTCCGCTACCAGGAATACAGACTGGATGATGCGGAATTCGTCGTCGTAGGATACGGGATCGTTTCCAGGATGATCCAGTCTGCCGTGGATCAGCTCAGATCAGCTGATATACGCGTTGGTATGTTGCGCCCCATTACTGTAATGCCCTATCCCAGGAAAGCCATTTCCGACCTCGCTGATGAGGATCGCGTCAAGGCCTTCAGTGTCATCGAGTTGAGTAACGGGCAGATGGTGGATGATGTCCGCCTGGCCGTCAATGGACGCAAACCGGTTGAGTTCTATGGCCGGATGGGCGGCAATGTGCCCTCCATCAGGGAACTTGTGGATGAGATCAAGAAAATGGTGAGGGAACTATGACGACCAAGATCCTGAAAAAACCCGAGGGTTTTTACGATATATATGAACGTCGTCCTGGAAACAACCAGGAGCAGACGCATTATTGTCCCGGATGTGGGCATGGGATCCTGCACAAGCTCATTGCCGAAGCACTGGTTGACTTTGGAGCTGCTGAACAAACCGTATTCGTGAGTCCGGTGGGCTGCAGCGTTTTTGCCTACTATTATTTCAATGCCGGTAACGTGCAATCGGCACATGGTCGAGCTCCGGCAGTAGCCACAGGTATAAAGCGAGCGATTCCTGAATCCGTAGTGATCTCCTACCAGGGTGATGGCGATCTGGGTGCCATTGGGGGCAATGAGATACTACATGCAGCCAACCGTGGTGAGCCTATCACGGTCTTCTTCATCAACAACGCCATTTACGGTATGACCGGTGGCCAGATGGCGCCAACGACTCTCATCGGGCAGAAGACAACCACCACTCCCTACGGTCGTACCGTAGCCAACGAAGGCTATCCCATCAAGATGGCCGAGATCATGTCAAGTCTGACCTCACCGGTATATGTTGAACGTGTCATGATGGCCGACACCCGTTCCATCAACGCCACCCGTAAGGCGGTTCGCAAGGGGATCAAGAACCAGATCGAGAAAAAGGGTTTCTCATTCGTCGAAGTCCTGTCCACCTGTCCCACCGGCTGGAAGATGACGCCGCCGCAGGCTCAGGAATGGATCAAATCCACGCTGGTTGAAAATTTCCCCCTGGGCGTTTTCAAAGACATAGCCGAACAGGTGGAGCCCCTGGACCTGAAGCAGGAATTTGCCGAGAACGATCGAGTTCCGGCACTCCTGGGACTGGCTGAGGAACAGATCGATTTTGGTAAGATCAAGGTCGCAGAAGAGGTGGACGAAGAGATCCGCATAGCAGGATTTGGTGGTCAAGGTATCCTGACCCTGGGAATCTGGCTCAGCGAGATCGGCATGCGCGAGGATCTGGATGTGAGTTGGATCCCCTCATACGGCCCGGAAATGCGGGGTGGCACTGCCAACTGCCACGTCAAACTGTCCCGGAGCTCCATCGGATCACCCCTGGTGACCCACCCCAGCATACTCATTGCCATGAACAGGCCTTCTCTGGAAAAATTCGAGGAGGATGTGGTGCCGGGCGGAGCTATTGTCTGGGACAATTCACTCATTGATATCACTCCGAGCCGCACGGACATCAAGAGTTATCCCATACCGGCCACCGAGATCGCAAACCAGTTGGGCAACACCAAGATCTCAAATGTGGTGATCCTGGGTGTGCTGGCAGGGCTCACGGATTTTCTGGATGCGAGCGTGGTGCAACGCACTTTACCGCTTATATTTAAGAAGAAACACCTGCTGGATATCAATATTCAGGCTTTCAACAAGGGGCTTGAGTTGGCCAAGACCCTGGAGAAAATGACCTAGGGCTGGATTCCAGCGGTAAACCCGGAAGGGGATTGCCATGGAGTACAAACAGGTTCTTTTCGCAACGGACTTTTCCGAATCTGCAGGATTTGCACTGCCCTATGCCGTAGATCTTGCACAGAAATACGATTCCACTTTGCATATACTCCACATCGTGGAACCTATCGTAGCACCTGTTGATTTTGCCTGGGGCACCTATAACTACCCGGATATTGAGAAACAGGTAAAGGGGTATGTTGACGAGACCATGAGCGGTATGCTCAAGAATGATATCCCCGGAGACCTGGAAGTCGTACCGCATTCACTCACCGGTAAGCCCTGGCGGGAGATCGTGGCCTTTGCACGGGAGCAGGCCATGGATGTCATCGTCATTGCCACCCATGGACTCAGCGGTCTGAGTCATGCCATCTATGGAAGTACTGCGGAGAAGGTCATCCGCAAGGCCCACTGTCCGGTCCTGGTGATACGTCATCCTGATGTGAAATTCGAGATGCCCTGAATCGGGATCCTCGAATACCAACGAACAAAAATTGAAAACTAAAATTGAAGGTTGGGACCACTGGATCCTTTCGACTCGATATCCATTTAATTTCTCTCTTCACTGTCCCGCCCGATAACTCTATCTTCTGCGCCTCATGACCGCAACTTTACAGAACACGTCACTCACTGGGATCCTGAATTCAATACAGCAGATCTACCAACTGAAGGCCCAGCATCGCAGCGGTTGGCTGCAGTCCGGTATAGCTGCCGGGGAGGTTGAGAGCGTAGCGGCCCACAGCTTCGGGGTCGCCCTGCTTGTGCCCTTGATCCAGTCGCTCGTGAACCGGCCTGAACTGGACTGGTCGCGTATTCAGCAGATGGCACTTCTGCATGATATAGGGGAGGCCATTGTCGGGGATATCACCCCCCGGGATGGTATCGGCAGGGAGGAAAAGTACCGTCAGGAGCGCGAGGCCGTGCATCAATTGACCCGTGCCTTTCCGAATGCTGGTGATCTTCAGGAGATATGGCAGGAATTTGAGACCGGGGAAAGTTCGGAGGCAGGACTGGTGAGACAGCTGGACCACCTGGACAGGCTCATTCAGGCCGATCTCTACGAACAGGCCGGTCATGACCTGAAGGATTTCTTCACAGAGATGGACCAGCACTTCAGTGATAGTCCCCTTGAGCCGATATTCAGAACGTTGATGCAATTACGAGCAGAACGCGAACAGTAAGGACAAGACTATGAAACGCATAGCGTTGATCCTCATCATGCTTCCCCTGATTTGGGGGATACCTAAGCTGATGGCTGAGGATCAAACCACTCCTGAAAACGAGATCCTGCAGGTGGACAGCACCCATGGAGCCGATGAGGCGTTGGATCCTCATGCGGAGGATCTGGACACACATGGTGAGACGGATGCCCATGGTGAGGGTGATGACCATAGTGCCTTACCTCCCATCTGGCTGGTAATACCCTTCGCCCTGTTGCTGATCATGATCGCCACCGGACCGCTTTTCTATCCTCATTTCTGGGAACATCACTATCCGAAAGTTGCCATCATTCTGGGAAGCGTGGTCGCAGTCTATTACGCCTTTCTCATGGACCATGGCGTTCACTCGTTGATGCATACCCTGGAGGAGTACATCTCCTTCATCGCATTGCTCACGGCACTCTTCGTCGCCTCCGGAGGGATCCTCATCAAGATCGATAAGCAGGGACGTCCCCTGATCAACGCTGCCATCCTCTTCTTCGGGGCCATCATCTCCAATTTCATCGGTACCACAGGCGCGTCCATGCTCCTCATCCGACCTTTCATGCGAGTGAATGAGGGTCGTCTCAAACCTTTCCACGTCGTGTTCTTCATATTCGTGGTGAGCAACATTGGGGGCGGGCTCACGCCCATCGGTGATCCGCCGCTCTTTCTGGGTTTTCTAAAAGGTGTGCCCTTTTTCTGGGTGGTAAGCCATGTCTGGCATATATGGCTCATCGGTGTGTGTGCGGTCATCGGGATGTTCCTCATCCTTGATTTCAATATTATGGGTAAGACACCGGAGCATGAATTCAGTGGCCGCATTGAACTCAAGGGAGCCAAAAATTTCGGGTACCTGGCGGTGGTGATCGTATCTGTTTTCATGGATCCGGCAGTCATCGAGGGATTTCCCAGTCTCCAGGATATGCTGCATGTTCCATTCGGCATCAGAGAGGTCATCATGTTCAGCGTGGCTTTCCTGGCCTATCGGACGGCCGACAAGGAAGCCCTGCGTGGTAATGAATTCAATTTCGAGCCCATCAAGGAGGTGGCCTTTCTGTTCGTAGGTATCTTTGCCACAATGATCCCGGCACTGCAACTCATCGCCGCCTATGCCAGGGAGAATGCCGCTGAGTTCACCGTATCCAGGTTCTACTGGTTCACAGGATCACTCTCCGGGATTCTTGACAATGCGCCCACCTATCTCAATTTCCTGGCCGGAGCCATGGGCAAATTCGGACTGAATATCAACCAGGTGGCTGAAGTGGACAGATTCGCTGCCGGGGTCGCTTCACCCGTAGCCGGCGATGTCGATTCCGTCGTTTACCTGATGGCCATATCTGTGGCAGCAGTTTTTTTCGGGGCCATGACCTATATCGGAAATGCCCCCAACTTCATGGTGAAGAATATTGCCGAGCAGGCTGGTGTAGACGTTCCCAGCTTCCTGGGTTACCTGTTCAAGTATGCCATCCCGATCCTGATCCCAATCTTTTTCATCACCTGGATACTGTTCTTTAAGTTTTAATACGAGGCCGATAGGAGTGATCCCATGACAAGAAGCATTGAGACAGCCTTGACGGAGAAGCAGAACGGGTTTGTCAGGCACAATTCATTGTTCCTGCCCTTCCATTTCGAACTCATCAGCGTCTGGATCGGTAAGGATATGTCCCTCATCGCGAGACCGGACCACATCGTTGATTTCACCGGCAGCAAATCGGAAGTAGGTATGCGGGAAGGGGAGAGTTACACGAACCTCGTATTTCGCAATCATAAGGACCTGAAAAAGGAACTGGGTCATTACAAGGGGCATGTCGTTCTGACAGTGACCGAAAAAGACGCGGATATCTTTGACAGCGGCAATCGACATTTTCTGAAGATCAGTTTCCATGACGATACTGACGAGGTTTTTACAGAACGTGTCGATGACCCCTTTAAGCTGTAAGGATCACTGCTAGCGCAGCCACGCTGCCGATCTGAAATGCTGCATCCAAATCTAATTTGCGTCATCTGGATGGCCGGTGGCCTGTTACTCTGGTTTCTGGATACCTACGTCCACTACAGTCTGAAGCATGTGTTCGCCTTCGGGGCCATGGCGATCCTGTTGCTGGGCATGGTCCTGGGACCTCTGGAAAGCTACACCAGTCCGCTGGTTCTCATCACGGTTGCCACCGCCATAACAGCCGTGCAGGTGAGCGCATATTTCTCAGGCACGACACGCCACACCGGCAAGCTTTACGCCTGCCTGCTGTTATTGGCCGCCCTGCTGCTGCTGAGCCAGGAGCAGGATCCGCTCGATGGCAGTATCTGGGCAACAGTTGGTATTCTTTCAGGTATTTCACTGCTGGTAGTGGGATTCACCCGTCTGCTCGAACTCAGTCCAGAATATCCACCTATCTGGATCATGGGTGCCTGGCTCCTGAGCATTATCCTGTTGGCAGTCAGTCCCTTTGCCTGGTTGTCCTGGTTCGGACTGCTACTCTGGTACAGCACGATCCTGGTCTATCTTTATTCCCAATACAGTATCAATCATCTGCCTGCACCATCTTTCGGTATCCTGGCAATGATCCTGACGCTCCTCACGACAAGCCCCATCGTATCTTTTGAGTTGGGTACAACCCAGACTGCAATCGGTCTGGGTGTGGCATTACTGCTGTCCGGAAGCGCTCTGTTCATTCCCACATTGCCGGCGGCCATTTACGTCTTCTATCTATCACAGGAAGTCCTGCTCTTCGTGGGCCAGTCATGGGGCTATGTTCCCAGTGATCCTCAGCATATTGCATTCTGGCGGCTCATTTTCTTCCTGACCATCAGTGGTCTGCTGGTCATGACGGAGGGCTGGGAATTTGAATCCCTCACAGCCAGGCGTCTAAGGGGTCTGGGGCGCTACCGTCCGCGAATAGCCTTTTCGACCCTGTTCTTCATGTTGACACTCACTGGTATCCCATTAATTATCGGGAAATTGCAAAGCAGTATCATTCCAATCCTGGAGGTCGTTCATATTGCCATCGGCGTGGTACTTGTGGTGCGATGGGGCATACCCATGTTCGCTCCGCCGGCAGAGGAATATCGGGTATTGAGACCCAGCCTTTCCACTTGGGTTCTCGTGGTGTTTATCATGCTCCTGGTAATTGCATATGTCATTGACCGTCTGATCCTGGGCTGGTTGCTGTAATAAAAACAAGGAAGAGACATGCGTATCTCAAAGGTGTATACAAAACAGGGAGACGATGGCAGTACCCGTCTGGGGGATGGTCAGAAGGTTCCCAAGCATGACCTGCGGGTGGCTGCTTATGGTGAAATCGATGAGCTTAACTCCATCCTGGGAGTGATCCGTGCCAGGGATCCAGGGAGCAACCTGGACCAGGATCTGGCGGAGATCCAGAATGAACTTTTCAATGTGGGCGGTGAACTGGCTATGCCTGGGGGAGAAGCTCAACTGACCACGGAAACCTCAGTGGCAGGCCTGGAGGCGAAGATCGACGCTTTCAACGCAAAGCTGCCACCTCTGAAGGAGTTCATCCTGCCGGGAGGATCCTCACTGGGAGCAGGACTCCACCTGGCTCGAACGGCCTGCCGCCGGGCTGAGCGATCGCTCACCGAATTGCATGCAACTGAGCCCCTGCGTGAAACGCTGCTCCGCTATATCAATCGACTTTCAGACTACCTTTTTGTCGCAGCCCGATTCGCCAATAAGCAGGATGGTGATTCAGAGGTCTACTGGCAAAAACCTGAATGATCTACTTCAGGAGCATCAGCTTGAGAGTAGACCGCCGCTCCCCGATCGTCAAAACATACAGATAGATCCCGCTGGGGACCTCCTGGCCGGTATCATCATGGCCATTCCAGTAATAGGTATGACGACCAGCGGACTGATCCAGGGCGCTGAAGGAGGCAATAACACGACCGTACAGATCATAGATGCAGATCTGGAGATCAGCGCTGCTGGGTGTTGTCAAACCCAGGCTGATCCCGGCGTTGAAGGGATTGGGGTATGCCCAGATGAAGTTGAAGTACTGAGCCACATACACTTCTCCGGGATCTGAGCTGAGTATGGGAACATCCTCAATTGCTGGATCATAATCCCCGGGTAGCATGGTCGTAATGGATTGCGACAGCAGTATTGCCGTCAGAAGAAAGAAGATGTAGAGGTAGCGCATGGTCTAACCCCCATGCTTTTCTGCCAATGGTAACTTACTGATTATGAGCAGTTAAGCAATAGTGGAGGAAAATGGTGGACGTTTGGGGGTGAGAGCTAGCGATCCTCAATTTCCCAGCCAGTGATCTGGGCTTCTCCGATGATCTCCCGCTCGATGAATCCCAACATTTTCTGGCATTGCTGCTCCAGATGACCCCCGTCTTTCCCAGTGACGGCCAATGCCAGCAGGCTTCGCTGCCACTTGTCCAGGAATCCGGCTTCAGCCACACTGACATTGAATGTGTTCACCAGGCGATCCTTCAGACTTCGGATGACTTTACGCTTGGCTTTGAGACTCTGGGAGGACGGGATATGGAGTTCTACGATGAGCAGACGAACCGGAATATTCCCTTCGGTGATCATGATTTAATCCAGATGAGGTCGAATGCTTTCAAGCATCTGTACGTGAAGAGCGGGATTTGCCGCCAGAATGCTGGTATGTTCCGGTTTGAAATCCGTTCCGTCGATCCGGGTTACAATACCACCGGCCTCGGTTACCAGCAGGGCACCGGCTGCCTGGTCCCAGGGAAGCAGGGAAAATTCCCAGAAACCGTCCAGGCGTCCGGCTGCGACATAGGCCAGGTCCAGCGCGGCGGCACCTGCCCGCCGCAGACCCTGGGTCTGGCCATAGATACTGGTCCAGAGCTTCATGTTCTGGTGGAAACTCTCATCATTGATGTAAGGAAAACCGGTTGCCAGCAGGCTCTCTGCGAGATCCGGGGTCACACTTACGCGGATAGGTTTCCCGTTCAAGAATGAACCGCCGTCCAGCCAGGTTGTGAATAATTCATCCCGGGTAGGATCATAGATCACTCCGACGATAAGTTTCCCCGAGTAACACAGTCCCATGGATACAGCATAGGCCGGGAAGCCATGTACAAAGTTGGTGGTTCCGTCCAGTGGATCGATATACCAGACAAAGTCAGAATCGCTCCGGGATTGTCTCCCGGATTCTTCTGCCAGGATATGGTGAGCCGGGAAATGTTTGCCAAGCTGTTCGAGGATGATCTCTTCTGAGGCTTTATCTACCTCCGTCACCATATCTCGACGACCTTTGAATTGAACTTGCCGTTGCTGCGGGGTCATGGCACGTATCTGCTCGCCAGCCTGTCGGGCGATCTTACTGGCTGTGAAACAGATGCGCTCTCTTTCCTCGGCAGAGATCATTATCAGGACAGGGTCCGGCGAGTAACCTGATAGGGTTCATGTTTCACCGCAAAATAGTCTTTGGTCATGCCCTTGAGCTTCCCGGAAAGCAGGATGATGGCGAACAGGTTCGGCAGAGTCATGAAACCCAGCGCCGCGTCTCCGAACGCCCATACGGCGTCCAGGGAAGCAATACCGCCGATGAAGACGAATACCACATAAACCCAGCGGTATGGCAGAATGGCCTTTTCACCAAAGAGATATTCCGAGGAGCGGTCTCCATAGAAGGACCAGGCAATGGCAGTCGAAGTGGCAAAGAGCAGGATGGAGAATGTCACGATCTTGTCGCCGAAGTTCCCGATCCAGGACAGACCTTCCTTAAAGGCGAAAGAGGTCAGCAGGCTTGAGTTCAGCAACTCCTTGCCATTGTAGACCCCGGCATCCAGGATCTTTTCCACCAGGACCGGATCAGTGACATTCATGCGTACGAAATAGGCCGTGTGTTCCCAGGCGCCTGTGACGATGATGGTCACACCGGTGAGGGTGCAGATCAGCAGTGTGTCGATGAAGGGTC
The DNA here is from genome assembly GCA_964454335.1 of uncultured Lentisphaeria bacterium. GTDB lineage: Bacteria > Fidelibacterota > UBA8477 > UBA8477 > JABMPR01 > CAYVVT01. Next base: position 133,368 of record CAYVVT010000005.1, read on the forward strand.
CCAGCATGGCCACGGCACCCTCCCGGATGGGATAGTTGGTCTTGGCTGTTGAATGAGCAATGGCTGCGCTGCCCTGGCCGGCTTCGTTTGAATAGAGCCCGCGCTTGATCCCCCAGAGCATCGTGATGAGGATCCCACCGCCTACACCGGCCATCTCAGCAGGGGGATTGAAGGCCAGTCCGAAAATGAGTCTGAAGGCTTCAGGGATATTACCGGCGTGTGAGAGTATGATCACAATCGTTGCCAGGACATAGATGACAGCCATGAAAGGAGCCAGATATCCGGTCACCTTGCCGATCCGCCGGATACCGCCGATGATCACCAGTGCGACGATAACGGACATGACGATACCGTTCACTACCTGCTGGATCGAAAGATCAAAGCCCTCGAAGATGGTGTATTTCAGTGTGAGCCAGTGTTCAGGACCGACGATCTGAGCCACTTCAGAGTAGAGTTGGTCAGAGACAGTGAAGGACTGGATCGCATTGCCTGTGGCCATGGAGCAGATCACGGCAAAAGCCGCGAAGGCCACTGCCAGCCAACGCCAACGTTGTCCCAGGCCATTCTCAATGGTATACATCGGACCACCCGCGGTGAAGCCCTGTTCGTCCATTTCACGGTACTTCAGTGATAATGAACATTCCGCGTATTTCAGGGTGGTGCCAAAAAAGGCAGTGACCCACATCCAGAAAAGGGCGCCGGGACCGCCATAGTAAAGGGCAATGGCCACTCCAGCGATGTTCCCGATCCCCACGGTGGCAGAAAGTGCGGTGGTAAGGGCCCGAAAATGGTTCAGATCACCCTCGTCCTCTGGATTGTCATACTTCCCCATGGTGACCTGGACGCCATGCCAGAAGCGCTTGATCTGTGGAAAGCCAAGATAGACGGTGATGAATACACCGGTACCCACCAGAGCGATGACCATGAAGGGGACCGCACGTTCTTCGGGATAGGACCAGACCCTTTCAAAGAACTCAACTCCAGCAGCGTACAGCACAATTGCGATGATTGCGAATGCGAGGATTCCAGCAGTGGATCGTTTCATGGATTCAGTCCTTCTCGAATGTCGGTCATATTCAGGGGAACCGCGGCAACCCAGGAGGATGCCGGATCTATCAATTTGGTGCAAAGTATACACATCCACCGGAAGTGCCCCAAAGAATTTCAGTGATCTGGGGATCAACGGGGAGTCTGCAGGTGCTATTCATGGAATTCGGTTCAAACCCTCTTAACTTTTTATGAAACAATGACGTCAAAAGAACCAGAGATGAGCACCAGGGACGAACAAGCGCTATTTGACATGATCCGTGCTCGAGATCAGCAGGGCTTGAACGGCTTGATCAAACTCCATTCAAACGACCTGTTCCTCTTTATCCAGCGCATGGTACAGAACCAGGAGGACGCCCAGGACATTCTCCAGGATACCTTTGTACGGGTGTGGGAAAAATGTCACCAGTTCAGGGGCAACTCCACCGTCAAGACCTGGATCTACCGAATTGCCATGAACCTGGCGTACAGCCACTTACGGAAACAGGGGCGCTGGCATCATACCCTGCTGGACGATCTACGCACACTGGCTTCTGGAGACAACCCGGAGGCCAACCTGGAGCAGTCCTATCAGAAGGACATGCTGAAACTGGGACTGGAGCAGTTGACTCCACGTCAAAGGGCAGTGGTAGTGGCACGGATCTATGAAGACCTTCCCTTTCGCGAGGTCGCATCAGCAGTGGGATGCTCGGAGAATGCGGCCAAGGTACATTTCCATGAGGGGAAGAAGCGCCTGGAGGCGTTCGTCAAGGAAAGGACAGGAGAGAATGGATAAGTTGGAATCCTGGATGAGATCCAAGGAATCGCATCAGCAGGTGGAATTGGACACTGAAGCCATATTTACCGGCACAGTCAGTCGTATCCGGAAACGGGCCCGACGGCGACAGGCAGGCTACGCTGCTTCATCGCTGGTGGTGGTACTTGCACTGGTGTCAACCATAATGTGGCCCTTTACCAGTACCGACCCGGATCTGTTGACAGGTGACCTGTTCTTTACCGATGCCACCATGAGTTGGTACGATGTGAACCTTGATCAGGACACTCAAAGTTATGAAACGGAAATGTACTGGTCCTCCCTGGATTATCTGGTTGATGTTGGCAACTATTACGGTGATGACGAAGCGACGGTACTGGACGATGAGGAATTGGATGCGTTCAGTGCTTATCTGGAGGAGGTCTGAAATGAGGACTAGTATATTGATCTTGATCATGCTGGGAGTAAGTCTGAGTGCACAAGCCTGGCAGGGACAGGGACGTGGGCCGGAAGGTCCGGGACCCGGAATGCAGCGTGAGAATATGGAAGCGGTGCGGATCTGGAAAATGACTGAAATGCTGGTGTTGACCGAAGATCAGATCGCCACCTTTATCCCCGCAGTGCAGATCCATGAGCGCAAGGTCCAGGGATTACAGAAGCAGATGGGCGAAGAGATGCGCAAGCTGCAAATGAGTATCAAAGAGGGGAATATTAAACAGAAGGATGCCGACAAGGCACTCGAGACATTCATCATATTGCAGCAGGAAGTGCATCAGACCAAGATTGATTTTCTACAGAAGCTGCCAGAATACCTCACACCAGAGCAACAGCTTAGGTATCTCAGCTTCGAGGTGGAATTCCGGAAACATCTAAGACAATTCATCCAGGATCGTCGGGGGCAGCCACCCGGACGACCTGGAAAATAGCAGTAACTGAACTAAACAGGAGCCCCTGATGAAAAACAGAATCATATTGTCGATACTTGTGCTGGGACTGGTCCTGGTGTGGAGTTGTGAATCCACCGATCCAGATGCTAGCTCCGAGATCGAATCCACGATCCTGAGCCTGCTGAGCGGGGACGATTCAACCTTTTCCGTGGAAGGTATGGACAACGCAGATGATGTAGACTATCTCCTTGGCAGAAGTGTTGGGGATGGATCGATAGCTGATGACCAGATCACAGTGGATGTATTCGATTCACTGTATGTCTGGCGCTTTGGACGCAGTGAGATGAACAAGGATCGTGAGATTACAGTTGACGTACAGGGTGATACGGCGGCCGAGGCACTCATCCTTTATACCATCACCGGTATCTTTCACGTAAAGCAATTTGAGCGGATCTGGACCTCTGATACGACCTGGGAGCATGGTGACTCCATCCGTTTCAGTGAGAAACCCATCGCTATGACGGTCACACGCAGGGTCCAGTTCGAATATTTTGATCCACCTGGTGGGAATAGCCACGGACCCCGTCACGATCGAGAGCACTGGCGAGTCTCTGCATTCACTGCGGCGTATGGGATTACTGCAACAAGTCCCATTGACCTGGTACGCATGGAATGGATCGTCGGGGACTCCATCAGGGTTCTGGAGGATTTTGAAAACGAGTTCTTCCAGGTTCCGGTAGATCTCGAGTTCGCCACCATGGGTATCAACCAGGTGAATGCTTTTGTCACCAGTGACGTGACCGGTGAGAACGAATCCGTTATCGGAAAATGGCATCACCATCCGCGCATGCACGGTGAGCACGTGCGTCACCTTAACCGATTCCATTATCAGGGAACGAACGATTCAGGTGAAAAACTCTACAGCCAATTCATTCCGACCCCGGATTTCCCTGGAAGGCGTCTGGCCAGCATGGTTGAGGTAACTGATTTTAGGACGCTGTTCGACCATGATTATCTGCAGTACGATGCTGTTTCCGTAGGACTCGCCTATTGGCTGCGACGCCACGTTGATCGTCCCTGACATCTAAACGTCGCAGTATAAAAAAGGCCGGCATTTGCCGGCCTTTTTTGTAGGAATTGGTTCCAGCTTAGAAATGCCAGCTACTGAACAGTCCGAATCCGATCCCCTTGGCCTCAGCATTCAAGCCATTGTGGAAATTGAATTCCATGCCCGCATCCCAGATCCCGAAATGCAGACCGGCCCCAAAAGTATAAACCGGGACGTTCAGCAGAGCGCTGCGTCTGAATGTGAGATCGATGGCGGGAATGGGGTAGTAACTCAACTGGAATTTCATCTGTGGTGCAGCCTGGATGTGCAGGATATCCTCTGAACTGAGCGATTTCTCGAACTGCATGAGGATCAGGAGTGGTGCCACCGGCTGATAGATCGCGGTCAGACCCATGACGGCGGGCACTGAAACCTCGAGTTCCCCTCCGGTACTCAGCACTTCAGTTGAGGAAGACTCCAACTCTTGACGAGCCGAATCAGACATTGCAGCAAGATCGGCTACATTCGGTGCATGGAACTGGTAGGACCAGGCCTCGTGGATGACGTTGTCCCACTTGAACTTGGCTCCCAGGTTCTGCAGACTGAGCATGACCTCGAGTTCCTGACCCAAGAAGGGTTGCAGATCGTATCTGAATCCCAGATCCAGACCTGCGGTCTGTTTGGAGATCAGCTCGGACGTTTCCAGGTCATCAGTATTGGGGGAATCGATCGAACCCTGAATTCCTGCACCCGTATACCAGCCTTCGCCCGAGGCATCCACTAGGATGGAATCCTCGGTTTCCAGGATAGTTAATTCGCTGGATACTGCCCGGAGATATCCTGCGGCTGTATAGACACTCAGACCAACGCCTGCGCCAATGTCACCGATGGGCGTGGGAATCAACTGCCCATAGGCAATGGATGTCTTTGCAACGCCAGGGATAGTCTCGAGTTCAAGACCATCGAATTCAATAGGATCATTTAGCAGGATGGGGTCGAAACCTTGAGCCAGCAATTCCCCGGGAAGTGTAAAGTTAACCCAGCTAAATGCAGACATATTCAGCGCTACCGGACCGATCCGGAAGCCGAATAGTGTCGGGAATGCCAGGTGGCTACTGAAAGTGAAATGCTGCCCCTGTAGCGTGGCCGCAAAGGCATCTCGGGTCTCGTTGTCCCAAATCCCTCCTTCGGTTAACCACTCAGTGTACCAGCTAGGTGTCAATCCGGAATTGCTGAAGTTGTAGCTCACATCCATGAGATTGAAGGTCGTGAAACGCTCAAAATCCCGGGATAGATGCGCCGGATTGGTCCCGATAGCATCCAGTGTGCGGAACTCATTCAGACGGATCTCCTGCGCCTTGGTGCGGTCAGCACCAGGCATGTTCGTCAGGAAGTCCGGCATGTAGCTGGAGATCTTATCCAAGAAGCTGGGAGCTTCAGGTGCTGCAACGGTATCCGAAGCTACACCGAAGGATGGATCGTGCATGGCTGCGAAAGTGGTGTCAGCCGCAGCGATGGCGGCAGCGACGGCATCTGCGTCGGTTCCACTACCTGCGCCATTGGTGAGAACACTAAGGGTGGTGACAAGTTCCTCATCCGTGGTCTCAGCAACGACGACCTTTGTATCGGCATCATAGATCTCGAACTTTTTGCCGTCATCCGTGCTCATTGCGATATAGTCCAGACCACTGCCTGTGGCGGCGATAAGAAAGCAGACGATATCCAGACAATCCACGCTCTTGAGGATCAGTTCATCCACTGCGCTGAGATCCAGACCTTCCACGCCGTCTGCACCAGCCGAATTGAGATCGTCGTTGGACCATCTGTAGATATTGCCTTCATTGATGAGACCTGCCACCTTGGTATCAGCACCAGCGACGCTCATGATCAGCAGGATGGACAGGGCGATGATGATCAGATTTTTCATAGCTCATCCCCCTCCAGATCCACCAGGATCTCGATATGGCCCCAGGCTCTAAGTACCAGGGAGTCAGTGGTCAGGAAGCGAGACGGCAGGGGATTGCCATCACCATCCTCTCTACCCAATAACTGGAATTTTGTTTGCATGTACTGGTCTACTTCCAGAAGCCCCAGCTTATTCTCGTCCAGGCTGATCTCCTGCAGTTCATTGCTGGCCGGTGTAATAGCCAGCGAGATAAGGGTGTCGATGAGATCCAGAGGTGCCGTGCCCTGGGCAATCGCCACACTGTCAAACGACAGACTGTCCGGACTCACCAGAACCACAACATCAGCACCAAAATCAAATTCATTGGTGATGTCGGCGAACAGGGTGACCTCCCTGAGTTCGAATTCATCCTCATCAGGGAGCGGTGCCTCCATGAAACTGGGATCGGCCTCCACGTAAGGCGGATCGTCGATGATGAGTGACAGGGGCACATTGATTTCCATGACACTTGACAGGGATTGTCCATAACCGACAGTACCGGCGGTGACGCCGTCGCCAATGATGGCAGAACCAGAGGCCGTTATTGTCTCGGGATGCAGATTGAGCAGTTCTTCCGCTTCCGGGATGAACACCGAATCATTTTCTGTAATGTTCTGGCTGATGGTCTTGGTAACGGTCATCCCTGTGGAATCCATGGCTGTGAGTTCCAGGTTCAGTTGGATAGGGATGGTGATCTCAGTATCGAAATCGATAAGGATCTGTACCTCTTCGAATTGCAGGTCGGCCACCAGATCAGGCATCGCGATCTCCTGTTCCGTGGGTTCGATCACCAGAGTATCGGCCTCGATGATACCGGTGACACTCTGCAGGGAGAGGTCCCTGATATCCACATCCACAATGAGCGAGTCTCCGAAAGTGAGGGTCATCTCATCCTCGGAGGGTATGCTGATCCGGGAGGTATAGTGGATCTCCTGGCTGCTGTCAGGGTGGATCTGTAGATCGAAGTTCTCCAGTCCGAACGGCCCGAATACCTGGGGAGTCGTCTCCGGTCCGATGGTGAACTGCTGACCAAAACTGACACCTGTATTACGATCGATGAACTCCTTCAGGGCGAAGTCCACGTCTGCCTCGATACCTATGCGGTTGGTGATCTGCAGTTCGATCTCACCGGTGCGGAAAACCGCTTCCAGGACCTGTGTCCCGGCCGCAAGCTCGATAGCACTGGAGTCGACCAGAGCATCCTGATCAAAGTAGCCCGTTACTGAGGAGAAACGCAGGGTGTCCATGTCGATGTTCACGTAAATGCTGTCTACCAGTCGATAACGGCCCAATTCACCGCTGGGCGTGGTGACCAGGGTGGTGTAAGTCAACAGCTGGGTTGCCGTATCGGGAAATACCAGCGTGTGATCGCTAAGATCGATGGGCAGGCTGTTCACGTCACCCGGTTGCAGTGTCAGCTGCCGGTTCAAGGGTGAACCCGATGGATCAAGGAGTTCAGGGATCGTGAGATCAATTGACGGCAGTCCGGCAAAACCAGACTGATTGACCTGGTTGTTGATGTCGATGAAGATGGTCCCACCGGATATTTCCGCTGTGAGGATCTTGGAATCCGAACTTACATCGATATCGCCGGCCTCTGAGATCTCCTGGGGTTCGATGATACCGGTGATCTCACTGAAAATGATCTGTTCAGGCGGTGAATCACCATAAAGCTGTATTGTCACTACAACACTGTCATCCTCACTCAGGGTGACAAAATCAGGGTCTGTGTCAACCGTAGCAATGTCATAACTGTACTGGATCTCCTGGGTTTCCAGGTCCATGACCATGAAACTCCCGCTAAGATCGAAAGGTGAGTTTGTGGTCTCATTCGCATCCAGATCGATGGTTTCTTCAAAGGCATTCCCGTCCGCGTCCTCGAGGGAGGGGATGGTAATTGTGAGATCGGATTCCACGGCCATGGCATTGATGATATTGATGGCCAGGGTGCCTTCGCTGATCTCGGCGCGTTGGACCTTGTTCTCGGACTCAGCCAGCTCGATGTTGCCCTGTTCTGAGATATTCTGTGAAGGGATCTTGGCCTGTGCAGTACTGACCTCAAGGCCTGTACCAGAAATTTCAACAGTGAAAGAGGAAGTACGAGCGTCATCATCAATATTGATCTCAGCACCTTCCGATCCATTTGAATGACCAGTGATCTGCACAAGGATCGCACCCGGAAGTGTGATGCCGGTGAGATCCATGGTCTGCATATCGCTGGTTCCGGTGGAGATGGATGTGTTCCAGGTAACAGATGCTCCTGAAATATCTATCGTGTCGGTACCGGTATCCTCTTGCAACTGGATGGTTATGGGTGAACCCAGAGCGATGACCATGTCGTTGTTGATGGTGATGTCCAGGTCCCCGGCGGAGAAGGTAGCCGATTGAAAGTCGTCAAAGGTGAAGGGCTTTGAGATCGGGACCAAATCGGATTCTGGGATCACGGCCATAGCATCGGGCAGATCGTTAACTGCTGGTACGATCTCGTTCAGCAGGAATGGATCAGTCGTAGAGGATGGGATATCATCCAGGCTGATGGTACCTACCTGACTGGAGATATTCTCCTCAACTGGATCGACACCAACAGCGTCAAATCCGTTCGCATCCGTTATGGCTGATCCAGCCACGGTTACATCATCGACACTCTGTGTGAATGACTGGACCATATCGTCCAGCAAGAGCTGGTCGCTGACTTCCTGGGTGTCCATTTCCACAGTCTGGCGATAGGCATATATGCTGTCTGCCCCAAAAGGTTGTGGATTGATCTCATCCTGAGATCCAAGTAATTCATCAAGGGCTACAACCTCTCTGGCGATGGGAAATTCAATCGTGTTCTCCCAGGCGGGCAGGTTCGGCTCCTGTCTCAGATCACATGCAGTCAATCCCAGGATAACCAGGATTGCCGCAGGGATATGGAGCGACTGTTTTTCAATTATTGTGGCCATGTTCTCCTCTTCTTTTGAATCATGGTCGCGGATCATGCTGTATAAGCTATTGTTCCTTTTTGTGTTCATACTTGCGGCGAAAATAATCCTCCGCTTGCTGAATGCCCGAAAAATATTCATTCCAGGCAATGCTGCTGTGATAAATCACAATGCAAAATAGCCAGTACAAATGGTGTAAGGGAAATATTAACAGTTACATATATCCTGTATAGACCCCACGGCTTTAAATCGTTACCAATCTGATCACATTCCCTGTGTGAGGGAGGTCACAGTTTGAACGGACCGCACATTCAATCAAATCTGGTCATGATCCTGCGCCGGTGATAAATTTCATCGAATGGATCAATCCGAGAAGCGATCAGATCAAGACAGGTCTCAACACGATACCAACGTTCATGTGGGAACCAGTGGTTTCTCATACAAGGACTGGAAAAAGGTGTTCTATCCTGTCGACCTGCCCCAGGACCGTTGGCTGGATCATTACAGTGGACAATTCAATTTCTGTGAACTCAACTTCTCCTACTACCGCATGCCAAGCTACCCTCAGTTGCTGCGGTATACGGACTATCCGGTTCAATTTGCCATCAAGGCACATCAGTCCCTGACCCATGAACGCAAGGAGCTGGACCGGAGTGCCGCCGAATTCAGAGAGGCAGTGATGGCTCTGGCCGAAACGGACCATCTCTCCGCACTGCTTTTCCAGTTTCCGTACTCCTTTCACAACACCAGCGAGAACCGCGAGTACCTGGAACGCTGTATGAACGAATTCACGGAGCTGCCCATGGTGGTTGAGTTCAGACATCCTGCCTGGATCACCGGCGCTGTGATCCAGCTTCTGAGGAAGCATTCCGTGGGTATCAGTCTGACAGATGCACCGAAAGTCAGGGGTAGTATGCCCTCATTCCAGGCAGTTACCGGCCCCATCAGCTATCTCAGGTTCCATGGACGGAACCAGGAACAATGGTGGGATGGGGACAATGTGAGCCGCTACGATTATCTGTATGCCGAAGATGAGTTGCGCGAATGGTTGCCCAAGATTGCCGAGATGGCCCGTCAGGCCCAGACCATATATATCGCCTTTAACAACCACGCCCGTGGTCAGGCGATCCAGAATGCCCTCATGCTGAAGAAGATCCTGCCTGAGCTTGGTGTGCAGGTGAGGTAGGATTAGCGGATTAGCGAATTAGCGAATTAGCGGATTAAGGATTGGATCCTGCAGTAAGCGGGAGAGAATTGTATCCCGCTAATGGCTAGAGAGTACGGCAAATTGACGAAATCGCAGATCCGCTAATTCACAAATCTCACTGTTCCATCTGGGTATAATCCAATTCGGATCCCAGGACAGAATGGGGGATGAGATAGACCGCGAGCTGCACGATGGCGGCAGCCAGGAACCAGCCCCGGGCGTTTCCGGTTCGACTGAATCTCCATAAGGCCAGGATCCAGGCAATGACTGCGGCAAGAGTTTTATTGTCCGTCAGATCGTGTCCGAAAGGCCAACCCGTCCAGTACGCATCAAAAGCGTATTTCTGCACGATGGGTCCCAGTAGCATGCCACCCAACAGTAGTGTGATGAATGTGATCCAGGCATATCGGATCGTAGCCTCCGATCGTACCAGGGCGGCCAGGCCCGTGCGGGTCGATAGCAACATGGAAATGAACATGAACAGGATATGCGGGACCAGGACGAATGCCGGTACACTCCCCTTGAAACGGATCGTGACCGGTTCCGGTGTCAACCATTGTCTGCTGCCATCCACAAATCGAACCTCTACGGCATAGATGATCTTGCCTGCAGGTGGCTGGCTAGGCAGACTGTTTATTGCAGAGCCTTCAGAGTATTCGAATTCTGAATAGGTCCAGTCGTCATGACTCTTGAAGCGTTTCCACTTGAGCTGTGCCTGAATGGGTGCCCCTTCAACCACCAGCACGATCTGCGCATCGACTCCGGTATCCTCTGATGTGAGCAGGCTGTAGTCTATCTTCGTCTCTTCACCTGTATCCCGGTTGACATTGTGTGTCAGGCTGTCTTCCACAGGATAGGTGGGACCCGTGGCACGCTGATAGAAGACAGAGGCAAGGGTGATGACTACGGCAACGATCCACAGCAAGGCTGCCTGCAAGCGGGTATCCATTTATAACTCCACGATGAGGATGACCGTTTTCTCCCCCCGAAGGACATCCACACTGATCCGTTGGCCGGATTTGAACTCACCCAGACGATACATGTAGTCGTAGATATCCTTGACAGACTTGCCTTCCATGGCGACAATGATATCGCCCTTCTGCATGCCGGCCAAGTCCGCAGGTTTGTCTGGTACGATACCATCCACCCTGAGTCCACGCTCCTCAGAAGAGGCGTAATCCGGCATGATCCCGAGAGTTACCTTGAAGCGGCGGCTCCGGGCAGAAGGTGCCTTGGGCCCCGCCTCCTGGAAGACCAGAGCCTCGGGAAGATCCGTAATCCGGGTGGCCAGGGCGGCGACATAGTCTGCCACGGCTTTCTCGCCAGGCAGATTGATCTTGTCAAAATCGTCGTCGGGTGTGTGGTAATCCGTGTGGATCCCGGTGAAGAAGAATAATACAGGTATGTTCTCTACGTAAAAGGAGGCATGATCAGATGGTCCATAACCGCCGGGAGACATTCCCAACTTGAAATCCCTGCCTGCAGCAAGCTGTTCGAGGATATTGTCCATACCCAGTGCTGTACCCGTCCCACCAACGGTCAATGCCTTGGTTTCGGGATCCAGACGCCCGACCATATCCAGGTTGAACATGAGCTTGACATCCTCCAGATCGAAGAGGGGATTCCGTGCAAAGTACTTGGATCCCAGCAGGCCCATCTCCTCGGCACCGAAAGCCATGAAAAAGACGCTTCTTGACGGTTGCACCGAAGAAGTGGCCAGCATTTCGGCAATTTCGATGATCGCAGCCACACCGGATGCATTATCATCGGCACCATTATGGATCGCGTGAGCATCCGGACGGCGTGATCCGGAATTCGGTCCGCCGAATCCAAGGTGATCGTAATGGGCACCGATGATGATGATCTCAGCGGACAGTGCTGGATCAGACCCGGGCAACATAGCCACCACATTCTGTGTACGGGCACTGATCTGACGTACATCAGTAGTGACATCAATTTTAGTTCCTGTTGCGAAGGAGTTTGGCTCCAGGCCCGTATTCAGGCCGCTCTCCAGTGTTTCAATACTGGTTTCTGATCCGGCCAGAATGCGGTCAGCCAGGGTTCGTTTCACATTGAGCACCGGCAGGCCGGCACCCGCCTGACTCATATCAAAACTGAGGTCGATGAGTTCGTCACTCTCGTCAAAGGTCAATCCGGCAACCAGCAGAACGCCGCCGGCACCATGATCACGCGCCACCAGCACTTTCTTTCGCAGATCACTGTGCAGATCATAGGGACTTGCAGGTTCATCATTCTCAGGATTGCCCCGCAAGATCATCACCCACTTGTCGTTCACATCTATTTCCGTATAATCATCCCAGGACAGTGAATCCTCATCAATGCTGAATCCGTAACCGACGAAAATAACCTCAGCCGCAACCTGTGCGCTGGCGCTGTAGGAGAGCGGGGAATAATCCTCAGACACAACAGCTTCATACTCGTCGAGGATAAAACGGTTGGCCTCACCCTGTTCGACGGATCTCACTACTTCAAAATACTGATAGCCTTCATCGCCCATGGGCGTCAGGCCAATGGATCTGAATTCACCAGCGATGTATTCTGCCGCAGCGCGTCCACCCGGTGTTCCCGGTTTCCTCCCCTGTAGAGAATCAGAAGCAAGGTACTTGATATGGGCACCAAGCTCTTCGATACTGATAACCTCGCTGGGCTGGTCCTGGTAACCGGCGCAGGCGAACAGGAGCATTGAGAGCAGAATCAGGCTGGACAGACGCATGGGGATCCTTTCCAATGAATGAATAAGCATAATGGGGATGATTTTAATCAAATGGCTTGGAGAGGCAATAGGGGATTGGTGGATTTGCGGATTAACGGATTGGTGGATTAACGAATTCGCGGATTTGCGGATTTGCGGATTTGCGGATTAACGGATTTAGCGATCCTCATTCTGTCTCCTGTCTTCTGGCTTCTGACTCCTTTCAACCTATATTTCCTCCCATGTACGAGTGGAAGCTCCCCCTGGAACGTTTCTCTCAGGAGAATTTCCTGGTATTCTTCACCGGTGCAGGGATCGCCGCCGAAAGTGGGATCCCCACCTTCAGGGATGTCGATGGATTATGGTCCAAACACGATCCCTATGAACTGGCAAGTCCTGATGGATTTGAGGCAAATCCTGAGCTGGTGCTTGAGTGGTACCTGTATCGACGGGAAAAAGCACTTAATTCTGAGCCGAATCCAGGTCATCGGGCCATTACCGATTTTCAGAAACTTTTTGCACGGAGTGTCGTAATCACACAGAATGTGGATGGTTTGCATGCCCGAGCAGGAAATCAGGATATCATCGAATTGCACGGTAATCTGAATCGTTATAAATGCTATAAATGTGGACAGGCTCTATCCCCGCCTGTAAGTGTGCTGGCCGCAGAGTGTCCGTGTGGGGGACGGGCGCGACCGGATGTAGTCTGGTTTGGCGAATCGCTGCTGCCACAGTCTCTTGAGCGCTCCTGGGAGCATAGCAAACAAGCTGACATCTTTTTCAGCATCGGCACGTCGACTCAGATCTATCCTGCCGCGCAATTACCCTTCGAGGCTAAAAGGCACGGAGCTTTCGTCATCGAGATCAATCCACAGCTGACACCTTTGTCGCCCATGGCCGATCTTAGCCTCCAGGGACCTTCTGGTGAGATCCTGCCGCAATTATTCAAGGAGTTCCATGCAGCGCTTAGCAATTAGTCTCACTGCCATCCTGCTTCTGGGCAGTTGTGCCTACTACAATACATTCTACAACGCTGAAGAATATTTCAAACAGGCTGAGAAGGTGACGCGTGACAACCAGACGGGTTCTGTCAGCCGGGAAGAGACCCAGCTCTATGGCAAAGCCATTGAGAAGTCCAAGAAGCTGCTCACCAACTATCCCAACAGCAAGTACACCGATGATGCGCAGTTCATCATAGGGCGATCATATTTCCATCGCGGTGACTTCGGGTTGTCCGAGAAATATTTCGAGGAGCTGCTGCGCCTGTATCCAAATTCACCCTACACGACAGAAGTACCACTATGGATTGCGCGTTGTCTGGTGAAAAGGGGTGATGTGGATATGGCGCGCCATGAGGCTGGCCGGATCCTGGCTGACGATGAGGATGACAGCTTTCATGCGCAAGCCTATCTTCTGCTTGGAGAGATCGCAGTGGCGGAGGACAGCGTCGGTCTGGCCCGGATTTACCTCGAGCGGGTCGTATCCACCTCTCGGGATGGTCTGGTCCGCGCCCAGGCTCAGTACCAGATCGGAATGCTACTGGAGAATTCTGGAGAATACGAGGAGGCCCTGGAGGCCTTCAAGCGAGTGACACGCTACAAACCATCGGAAGCACTGAAGGTCCAGTCCATCATCGCACAGAACAGCATGTTGAAAGCACTCGATCGTGATGAAGAAGCGCTGCGGATGATCGAGACCATGCTGGTGAACGATAAATTTGCGGATATCCGTGGCCAGCTGGAGATCGAGCTGGGGAAGATCTTCATTCAGCAGCAGCGCTTCAATGAGGCTGAATCAAGGTTCTCCACTGTTCTGGAGACCTATGCTGGCCAGGAGTATGCCGCTCAGGCTGCATTCTATCTGGGCGAATATTACATGTTCAATAAACATGATTACAAGCTGGCCGCTGAACATTATGCCAACGTGAGCAAGCAGTTCCGCAAATCCACGTTCACTTCCCAGGCCACGACCCGCACCAAGCAGATCGAACGCTATAAAACCATCCAGTTCGATTACACCAACCTGCACCGCCAATTGGCTGGGTACGAACCCAAGACCAAGGGTGGGAACAAATCCAGGGCAAATACGCGCAGCCGTACGAACCGTGGTAGAAAAGGCCGAACTGCGGCGAACCCTGCCAATCCTGATTTCGGGCCGCAGGGCAAGCCCGCACCTGTTGTTGAAAAGCAACCCGAAGTCCGCAAGGAGGTCGCTCCGGAAGATTCCCTGCTGTACCTGACCCAGATCTGCGAAAATCGTTACACTCTTGCGGAGTACATGCTATTCGAATTCTCTGATGTGGATACGACCCTGCACGTGATGGACAGCCTGATGCACGCTTGTGTATCCAACGGATTGGGTGAACAGGCCAGCTACATGCGCTACTACATCTTTGAGACCATCCAGCAGGATGAAGTGCAGGCGGCAGAAGCTCTGGCCTATATCGAGGAAACCTATCCGGAGTACTACCAGGAGGTCCACCAAGTCGATGATACTCTGGTTGTTGATGAAATGGTCATCGTCGGACAGAAGCGATTTGATGAAGCCGCAGTTGCTTTTGACACCGGGGACCTGACTCGTGCAAATGAGCTTTACATGGCATTGAACGCAGATACCCTGGTAAGTGCGGAACTTCGTGCGCAAAGCCTGTTCAACCTGGCCTGGCTGAATGATCACTTTCTCCTGGAGCGTGATATGGCCATCGCAGAATATCAGGAATTCATCGCCACTTATGGGGGTTCACCCCTGATGCCCATCGCTCAGCGACGACTGGAGATGATCGCTGCTGAAGCCCCACCTTCAAACATAGAAGTAAGCCCCGACGGGGCGGAACAGACACCTGCAGCGGGCGATGAACCCTCCGCAGATAACTAGATAGTACAACGATCCTGAATAAACCTTACCGTTTGTGGAAAAGGTCTTTGTGAGAGGGGGCTGAGGCCTTTATTTTTGCCGCTTGATTATGCCAATGGCCAACCTCAAAATCAGAGCGATCATCACCATCCTGGGAATACCGGCTTTGCTGGCCATGACCCTGTTCAGTTCCCTGGTCTTTTCTATCGTATTCGGGATTGCCGGTATGATCATCCTCTTTGAGATCTCTCGCGCCCTGAAACTTCAGAACGTCCGCATGAACCTCTGGGTAGGCTACCCCATATACCTGGTTCTGCTTTACACCATTATGGAAGGTTCAAGCGAATGGATGGCTGCCATCCTGGTCCTCTCCATCATTGTGCTCATGAGTTGGGAACTGTTCAGGAATAAACCACGTGTGTTCGAGAACAGCGCCGCAACTTTGTTCGCCAGCTTGCTGGTGGGTCTGGCCATCGGATTCCTCCTTGATCTTCAGCGTACCGATATGCTGGTGCAGACCATATGGAATGTTCCTTATGGCGCCTGGATGGTCCTGGCCATCTTCAGCGGTGTCTGGACCTGTGATATCTCCGCCTATCTCATCGGCTCGGCCATTGGCAGCCACAAGATCTTTCCACGTGTCAGCCCGAAGAAAAGCTGGGAGGGGAGTATCGCCGGTATGCTGGGCGCTATCGCTATCATGCTGGTCTTCTACTTCACCGATCTGCTGCCGAGGCTTACGCTCACGGATGCTGTCGCTTTGGGTTTGATCACCGGTGTCCTGGGACAGGTGGGGGACTTTGCTGAATCACTGGTCAAGCGGGATGTGGAGATCAAGGATTCCTCTCATCTCATTCCCGGTCACGGTGGGATATGGGACCGTATGGACTCCTTGCTCTTTGCCATACCGGCCGGTTACCTATACTTTACATACTTTATTACAGCCTGATGAAAAGATCATTCCTGATACAATTCCTTATCCTCGTAGTGCTCACCATCTGGTCCAATGTCAGAACAGACAAAGGATTCACGGATGATTCGCAGGAGAATGGTAATGCCGGCGGGATCAAGGTGGAGCTCACCGGTGACAAATCGCATTTTGATAGTTCACCAACGGAGGCAGATCCTGCAAAAGGTGGCACTTTCGTAATGTCCCTTTCAGCGGAACCCGAGCATCTCAATTACTATACATCCACCTCTGCGAATGCTAAACGTTTCCTGGACTACATCTACGAACCCCTCATCGATTACAACTATGAAACCTGGCAGGAGGATCGAGGAGTACTGGCTGAGTCCTGGGAGATCAGCGAGGATTTCAAGACTTTCACCTTTCATCTGAGGAAGAACGTTTATTGGCATGATGGAGAACCTCTGACGGCCCATGATGTCCTGTTCTCACTGAAGGCGATCCTGAATCCCTTCGTGGACGACGCTCCTCTGCGGGTGTACTACGCGAAAGTGATTGACGCTCATATTGAAGGGGATTACACCTTCGTGGTGAGCACGTCAGATACCTATTTCCTGAATTTTGAGACCCTGGGTGGCGGTCATGCCATCCTCCCGGAACACATCTGGGATCCGAACCGCCTCATGAGACAATTCACCATTGCCGATCTCATGGATCCCACGGTGGCCAAGGAAGAACCGGATATCAAGGAATTCGCCGACTTTTTCAATAATCACCCTCAGGGGCGGCCTGTGGGACTGGACGCTGAACCGATTATTGGCTCGGGCCCCTGGAAATTTGACCGCTGGATCACCGGTGACTATATGTCCCTGGTAAGAAATGACGACTACTGGGGCGCTGATGATTTCTATCTACCTGGCTACTCCGCAGACGGCGCTTACCTGGACAAGATCATCATCAAGACGATCTCGGATGCCACAGCCAGTCTAACTGCACTGAAGGCAGGCGAGATCGAATTCCTGCCACGTCTCCGCGCCATACAGTATTACGAGCAGACCATCACCGATGATTTCCTCGAACGGTTCCAGAAAGTTAGTTATGTGATCCCGTCCTTCAGCTACATCGGCTGGAACAACGATCGACCATTCTTCAATGATAAACGTGTGCGCCAGGCCATGACCATGCTCATCGATCGTGAAGCCTATAACAAGTATATCGGCTACGACAAGGATATCCCGACCATTGGTCCATTCTATCGATTCGGAAGTCAGTACAACCACAAGATCGAAAGATGGCCTTACGATCCAATCCGTGCAGTGGAACTCATCGAGGAGGCCGGCTGGATCGATCATGATGGTGACGGGATCCGGGATAAGGACGGTATCCCCTTTGCCTTCACATTCAGCATCTCGTCGGGTTCCCGGAGTTCAAAATACCTGTCCCTGATGATGAAAGAGGACCTGCGCAAGATCGGTATCGATGTCAGCATCCGGCAACTGGAGTGGTCAGTCTATGTTGAGAACCTGCGGGACCGGCAATTCGACGTGGTGAGTCTGTTATGGTTGTCGGGTCTCGAGACCGATCCCTATCAGATCTGGCATTCGGACAACATCGGTGACCGGGGCTCTAATTATGTGGGATTCCGGAACGCAGAGTCCGATTCGCTGCTTGAGGCGGCCCGCTATGAGATAGATGCTGAAAAACGAAACGCCATGTATCATCGTTTTCAGGAGATCCTGCACGAAGAACAGCCCTACACCTTCATGTTCTCTCAGCGCAATCTGGCGGCATATTCGAAAGATCTCTACGGTGTGAAATGGGTGCCTATTAGACCAGGATACAAGTATTACAGTTGGTGGCGGAGCAGTGCGGCAGCCGTCGCACCCATGTGAGCAACTGAAGCATGAAAGTAGAATCTGGAATGACGAGTCGCCTCTGATATGTGGGCCTACCTGTTAAAACGAGTGCTTTTGATCTTCCCGACCCTGTTCGGCATCTCGATCATAACCTTCATTATCATCAAGATGGCCCCCGGTGATCCCACCGCCTTCAAGATGGGCAATGACCAGACCGGGCTGGCATCGGATCAGAATCTTGCCAAACAGGTCATCGAGCAGACCCGTGAGATCTATGGGTTGGACAAGCCTTTGCTGTTGAACTTCAAGATCTTCAGTTATGAGAAGAACTGGACAAAGGTGCAGGAATACCTCCAGGAGGGGGGAGAACTGGCCGGCCGGGATTATGATGATATTGTCGAGCCGCTGAAGCAGGCTGATGAGGTTGCAGTACCCTTCCTGGTATCCCGTCTGGGATCCGGTGAGCTGACAGAGGACGAGCTCACGGTTGCTCTGGAGATCCTGACAATCAAACAGAAACTATCCATCAGTTCCGAGATGAGCATGGGGCGTCAGCTGCAATACATCGATAACTGGTGGCAGGGCTACACCGACACCACCGGCAATGTGAGGGAAGCGGCAGAGCCGGGTTATCAATACTCTATCCTGGCAAAGCTGAAGATGATATTCACCGAAGCGCAATATCCGCGCTGGCTGGTTCGCATGCTGTTCCTGGATTTCGGGAATTCCATCAAGGACAACCGTCCAGTCTGGGACCACATCAAAGAATCCGTGCCGGTTTCTCTCATCTTTACGATCACATCCTTTATACTGGCGTATCTCATTGCAATCCCCCTGGGGATCTATTCAGCCACGCATCAGTACACCACCGGTGATAAGGTCACCACGGTGGTCCTCTTCATTCTTTACTCGCTGCCCAGTTTCTGGGTGGCGACAATGGCCATCGTCTTTTTCGGTGGGGGTGATTTTCTGGACTGGTTCCCGGTCTCCGGGTTACGAAGTGTAGGATATGAGGACCTCAGCGCCTGGGGTCGTTTCACAGACCTGTTACACCACATCATACTGCCATTGATCATCTGGACATACGGTAGCTTCTCAGCCCTTTCCAGGTATATGCGTGGCTCGATGCTGGAGGTTATCCGGCAGGATTATATCAGGACAGCCCGGGCCAAGGGGCTCAGCGAACGGACAGTCACCTACAAGCATGCACTGAGGAATTCCTTGATCCCCATCATCACCATGCTGGCCAATCTTTTGCCACTGGCAATCTCCGGGTCCATCATCATCGAATCAATATTCTCCATCCCGGGCATGGGTCAATTGAGTTTTAATGCAGTCCTGTTCCGAGACTATCCCATTATCATGGCGGTGACGACGATCAGTGCCATCCTAACGCTATTGGGCATTCTGCTCTCCGACATCCTGTATGCGCTGGTTGATCCCCGGATCACCTTTGAGGAAAAGGCGGGTTGATGGAACAGCGTGCACCGGCAAAAAGCTATTTCGCCATCGTGGCTTCACAGTTCCGCCGGAACAGGCTTGCTGTATTCTCTCTGAACATCATCTTCGTTCTGCTGTTCATTTTCATTTTTGCCGATTTTATCGCCAATGACAAACCCATCATCATGCGATATGAAGGCAAGACCTACTTTCCGGTGTTCAGGGAATACGGAGTGAAATACCTGGGAATGACCTGGCAGGACCTGTTCAAATCCCAGCAGTTCAAGATCCTCAATGAGACCTTCCAGGACGGAGACTGGGCCATCTATCCGCCCATACCCTATTCTCAGACAGAATACAATCTGCCTGAGCAACTGCAGCCCCCCAGCTGGCGACATCCCTTTGGCACGGATGAATTAGGCCGGGACGTCATGTCCCAGATGGTTCACGGTGCCAGAGTATCACTCCTGGTAGGTTTTGTGGCTGTAGCCATCTACGTTGCCATCGGCGTCATTCTGGGTGCTCTTGCAGGATTTTACGGTGGCTGGATTGATATCATCATTCAGAGGATGATCGAGGTCATGATCACGTTCCCGCGGATGTTCCTTATTATCACCATCGTCGCCGTCATCGAAGTTCAGTCAATTATCAACATCATGATCATCCTGGGGCTCACCGGCTGGACCGGAGTAGCCCGTTTTACCCGTGGTGAATTTCTCAAGGTAAAGAATGAAGAATTCGTAGTAGCCGCAAAAGCACTGGGCTTCAACGATTTTAGGACCATCTTTCGACACGTGCTGCCGAACACCCTGACACCTGTGCTGGTTACCGCCACATTCGGTGTGGCCGCGGCCATCCTGATCGAGTCAGGCCTGAGTTTTCTGGGTTTTGGCGCACCGCCCGAACAGGCCACCTGGGGCTCACTGCTGTCGAGTGCCAGGGATATGCTGCCCAGCGGATGGTGGTTGACGACCTTCCCGGGACTGGCGATCTTTATAACTGTGACCGTCTACAATCTGGTGGGAGAGGGTTTGCGTGATGCCCTCGATCCCCGCCTGAAGCAATAACAACTGCGAGGTAGTGAATCGTGGCAGAAAAAGTATTGAAATCGATCCTGGCGACGGATTGTGGTTCCACCACCACCAAGGCCATCCTCATCGAGCTTACCGATGAGGGCTATCGGCTCAAGGTACGTGGTGAAGCACCCACAACCGTTGAAGCACCCTTCGAGGATGTGACCAAGGGCGTGCTGAACGCCATCGGGGAGGTCGAGGAGCTTTCCGGCAGGAAACTGCTGGTAGGCGAGAAGATCATCCAGCCCCAGAAGGACGAGACCGAGGGTGTTGACGTCTATGTCAGTACCTCTTCGGCAGGCGGCGGTTTGCAGATGATGGTTGCCGGTGTGGTGAAGGCCATGACAGGCGAAAGTGCCGAACGTGCAGCCCTGGGCGCGGGATCCATCGTGATGGACGTGCTGGCAGCGAACGATGGACGGCTGCCCCATCAGAAGATCGAGCGAATCCGGCAACTGCGGCCGGATATGATCCTGCTCTCCGGCGGGATCGACGGCGGTACGATCTCGCATGTCGTTGAACTTGCCGAGGTCCTGGCAGCCGCCAATCCCAGACCACGTCTGGGCCAGAATTATAAGCTGCCGGTGATCTATGCCGGGAATAAGAAAGCCAGAGAAAATATTGAGGATACGCTTGGTGAGATCTCCGATCTGACAGTTGTGGAGAATATCCGGCCCGTCCTGGAAACCGAGAACCTGGGACCGTCCCGGGACAAGATCCACGACCTGTTCATGGAACACGTCATGGCCCAGGCACCGGGTTACAAGAAGCTCATGTCCTGGACTGACGCACCCATCATGCCCACACCTGGCGCTGTGGGATCACTCATTGACATGATCGCCAAGGAAGAGCAGATCTCAGTGGTGGGGGTTGATATTGGTGGTGCCACAACTGACATTTTCTCCGTTTTCGAAGAACAGTTCAATCGGACAGTAAGCGCTAATCTGGGTATGAGTTACTCAGTTTGCAACGTACTGGCCGAATCCGGATTGAACAACGTGCTGCGCTGGGTGCCCCTGGATATAGATGAGAAGGAGCTCACCAATCGCATCGGTAACAAGATGATCCGGCCCACGACTGTTCCGCAGTCACTCGAAGAATTGATCATAGAGCAGGCGATTGCCCGTGAGGCTCTGCGTCTGTCCTTTATCCAGCACAAGGCTTTTGCCGTGAAACTGAAGGGTATCCAGCAGGAGCGTACGATTTCGGATGCCTTCGATCAGTCCGATTCCGGAGCGACCCTGGTGAACATGTTCGAGCTGGATCTACTGGTTGGGTCTGGTGGTGTACTCTCTCACGCCCCGCGGCGGGAGCAGGCTGCCAGAATGCTTATCGACGCATTTATGCCGGAAGGTATCACGCAATTGGCTGTGGATTCCATCTTCATGATGCCGCAACTGGGTGTACTGGCCAACATTGAGAAGGAAGAACTGGCCCAGGACGCTCGCAAAGCTGCCCTGCAGGTATTCGAGAAGGACTGCCTCATCAGACTGGGCACCTGTCTGGCACCGGTTGGCAAGTTCAAACCGAACGCGTTGATGCTGACGGCTGAATTGACCATGCCGGATGGTGGGCAGAAGACTGTTGAGGTCAAAGCCGGTGAGCTTCTGGTCCTCCCTGCACCATATGCCGAGATCCCGGCTGTACTGACCCCCGGGAAGAATCAGGATATTGGCGGTGGGAAAGGTGAGATCGTTGAAACGACCATCCATGGCGGTGTCGTCGGTGTCATCTTCGATGGCAGGGGCAGACCATTCGTACTGCCCACGGAAGCAGACGTGCGCATAGCAAATCTGCAGAAATGGTCACAGGCGACAAATGAATATCCCAAATTCAGCGGGGAGGGAGCATAGTTATGGCTCACGCATATACACCCGGTTTAAAGGTTTTACATGAAACCCGTGTCCAGAAGGAACGCCGCCTGCCATTAAGGGGGGAGGTTGTCATTGACAAGGACGCGGAAGTGACCCCTGACGATGTGGTTGCCCGCACAGATCTGCCTGGCAACGTCCAGATGGTGAACGTGGCCAATATTTTGAATGTGGATCCCCAGGACGTCACCGAGGTCATGGTGAAGAAGGAAGGTGAACCTGTTGAAAAAGGTGGGCTCATCGCTGAGACCAAAGGACTGTTCGGACTGTTCAAATCCCATGTGGAATCTCCCGTGGATGGGACACTTGAAGGTGTTTCCATCGTCACCGGGCAGGTTGTCCTGCGTGAAGCGCCCATTCCCGTGGAGATCGACGCCTATATGCGCGGCAGGGTTGTTGAGACCATTCCCGAAGAGGGCGTGCTCATCGAGACCGATGCAGCCTTCATCCAGGGTATCTTCGGTATCGGTGGGGAAAGCCGCGGGGAACTGGTGATCATCAGCGATACCCGCGAGGATGAGATCACACCGGAACAGATCACGCCTGAACTTGCAGGCAAGGTAGTTGTCGGGGGTTCATTCATCAGTCTTGAGGCCTACCAGAAAGCTATGGACCACAAGGTGGCGGGAATCGTTGTAGGCGGCTTCAATTACCATGAACTCGAAACCATTCTGGGCTATACACTCGGTGTCGCCATCACCGGATCAGAGGATCTGGCAACCTCCCTGGTGGTGACCGAAGGTTACGGTCGGATCAGGATGGGGCATCGGACCTTTGAACTGCTGAGTGAAATGGCTGGTAAATTCGCCTCCATCAACGGCGCTACACAGATCCGTGCCGGCGTGATCAGACCTGAGATCGTCATCCCGCTGTCCCAGGACGAACTGACGGGCAAACACCAGGAGATCCTGGCATCCGAGGGTATCCAGGCCGGCAGTCTGGTACGCGTGATCCGGGCACCTTATTTTGGCCGTATGGGTGAGGTGGTGAGCCTGCCGTCAGAATTGCAGAAAATGGAATCCGAAACAATGGTTCGCGTTGCCGAGGTCAGGATCGACAATAAGAATGTCCTCATCCCACGCGCCAACCTGGAGATGGTAGAGACGGATTGACAACTGTACCGATGCTGGAGCAGAAGCAAGAGCTCACACTCAGCGATTCAGATCGCGAATTCATAAACCGACTCGCAAAACGCATTCACAAGACCGGCCTGGTTACACCGGCCGTCTTTTTCCTGGAGATGGTCAAGCCCCTGGCGCTGCTGGGGAGCCATACCATGGTATTTTTCGGGCCGATAATTAGTGCATTTATACGTGCAGATGGCTATTATCGGGCTGCAGAACTGTTCGAAGAACCGCGCAATGTCGAACTTCTCATCTCAGAGATCGAACGGCTTGAAGCGGAACATAAAGACAAGAACGAGGGAGTAAAGCAGTGAAAGACAAACAATTCTGGTCTGTTGCTGCCGCAATCCTGGTAGCCTTTATCATCTACTGGATTGCAGGGCACCCCTTCTTCAAATCTGAACGGATCGTCATGTTCTTCGCCATTCTTCTCGTCTCAGGTACCCTGATGTATGCCATCCGGGTGGCCAAACGAGGTGAAGACATCTTTCTGAGAACGATCCCTGGATTGAAGGCGGTGGAGGAGGCTGTTGGCCGCTCAACTGAAATGGGCAAACCCGTGCTGTATGTACCTGGGATCATGGATATGGACCAGGTAGAAACTGTGGCTGGGGTCATTGTGCTTGGACATGTGGCCAGGATGACCTCACGTTACGAAACCAGCCTGAACGTACCTGTCTCAAGAGCAATTGTGATGAAAGCTGCTCGAGAGAGCTGTCGTGAATCCTATCTCCTGGAAGGTCGTCCCGATCTATTCCATGATGATATGGTCCACTATCTCACCGATGACCAGTTCGCCTATGCTGCCGGTGTGAACGGGATCATGTTGCGTGAAGAGCCTGCGGCTTGTCTGTATATGGGTAAATTCTATGCTGAATCTCTGCTGCTGGCTGAGACCGGTAACTCCATCGGTGCCATCCAGATCGCCGGTACAGCCTCACCTGCACAGATCCCCTTCTTTGTCACTGCCTGTGACTATACCCTTATCGGTGAGGAATTCTTCGCAGCTTCCGCCTATCTCTCACGCGAGCCCGAACTGGTGGGTGGCGTGAAGGGCCAGGATCTTTTGAAGCTGGGAGTGGTTGGTGCCACCGGCATCGCTGTGGTATTGCGCCTCTTCATGGACCTCGACTGGATGTCCTGGAGTGTACTTGAATTTCTAACGGTACAGTAGGAGCGATCTATGTTCTGGAAAAGGCAAGTTCCAATCGCGATTGCCGCTGTGGTCGGATTCATCACACTCTTTGGCTGGTTCGTTGACGAACCGCATATCGAGTCCTTTGTCAATGATGACGCCACCCAGTGGTTCGATATCCTGGCAAGTTTTGCCATCTTTCTCGGTGCCCTGAACCTGCTGAAACTGCAGGGGCGCAAGATCATCAAGCAGCAGAAAGGTTGGCAGTACAGTGTTCTGGCCATCCTGGGCTTTACATTTTCATTTACTGCTGGATTTCTCATGCTTGGAGCCTATACGGTAGAGGTATCCGACCCAGGCACAAATCCGAGTGCGGTTGCCGAGGTCCTTAGTGAAGAGATCTATCTGGATCAAGAGGCTACGCAGAACATCCTTTCATTGATCGAGCCGGATGATCCATACAGCCTTGAAGCCCCCTATTTCACCAGACGCGGTGCCAAAAACATTGTAGAGGATCTGGAAGCCAAAGGTGCTGAGGTAGCAATCATACCTGCCCAATGGGGAGGTCACCTCACGACGAGAGGGAGCCTCTTCAACTGGATGTTCAGGTTCATGTTCACACCTCTCTCGGCTACCATGTTCGCCCTGTTGGCCTTCTTTGTCGCTTCAGCATCATACCGGGCATTCAGGATCCGGAATTTTGAGGCGACACTACTGCTGGTTTCAGGGATCATCATCATGTTGGGCAGGGTACCGATAGGCAGCTACATACCAACCTGGTTCATTGAGTGTATTGTAGTCCTGGCAATCGGAATAGGAGTCAATACATGGTTTAAAAACCGGATGATCACGCTAGCAACCGTGCTAGGTGGATTGCTGATCGTTATAATCGTTGGCTTTATCACCGGCTGGGCAATTGACCAGCCTGGAATCTTCTTCCTACCGGTTCTGCAGGACTGGATCTATAACTATCCCAATGTAGCTGGCGCAAGAGCCATCATGATCGGTATCGGTCTGGGTATCTTCGCAACATCCATTCGCTACATCCTGGGTATCGAACGCTCTTATATCGGAGAATGATCATGAATGGCGTAAGTGATTTTATCATCAGGATGGGGCGGTTGGACCGCCGGATCATCTTCGTAGTCATTGCCGTGGTCGTGATCCTGCCCTTATTCTTCCCAATGGGGCTGCCCATCCGGGCAACTTCATCGTCCCAGGAGGTTTTTAATACAGTTGAGAAACTGCAACCCGGCCAGAAAGCCCTGGTCTCGTTCGAGTACGGACCCAGCACCCGTCCCGAGATCCATCCCATGACCATCGCCATGCTGAGACATCTGTTTGAGAAAGATGTGAAGGTCTACGTCACCTGTCTCTGGCCAGATGGCCAGTTCATGGCCCAGGATGCGCTCCAGGAAGTCGCAGTCGAACAATACAACAAGGTGTATGGTGAAGACTATGTCCTGCTTGGATTCCGTCCCGGGAATGAAGCGGTGGTCAAAGGTATTGTCAGCGATCTACCGACGCTTTATACCATTGATGCCTACGGCACTCTGATCAATGAGATTCCCATGATGGAAGGCATCGATCAGTTTGCTGATTTCGACTTCCTGTTCTCAGCCTCAGCCGGTTATCCCGGCACTGTTGAGTGGGTGCAGTATGCTGCAGATCCCACCGGTGTGGCCATGAGTACTGGGACGACGTCGATCCAGGTGAACGAGGTCATGCCCTATGTCCAGTCCGGACAGATCAAAGGTATCCTGGGAGGTATGCCGGGTGCAGCGGAATATGAATCCCTCATTGGTCAGGCCGGGATCGGTACCAGTGGTATGGATGCCCAGTCCATTGCACATCTGGTGATCGTGGCATTTATCATCTTTGGTAACGTTGCCTACTACCTGGAACGGCAGCGACAGAAGAAGTATTCTTAGGAGGATGTCAGAATGAACGGTGCTGAAATCTTTGGAGCCTGGTTTGCTGTCTTCCTGACGCTGGCAATCTTCTCCTATCTATACAAAGATAATCCTTTTTACAAGGCGGCTGAGCACATCTTCGTGGGTGTGTCAGCGGGGTACTGGACATCCATGTTCTTCTGGACCCAGATCCAGCCAAATCTGTTCGGGCGGCTATGGCCGACCCCGGATGGTGAGATCACAGGGTTCTTAATGAAGTTGTGGTACGGTATCTACAACCTGTTCGGTTTCATTGTCCCGTCGGTATTCCCGGCAGGGGGCATCGATCGCGGACATGGGCACGATCCGGTATTCATGTATGTCCTGCCGCTGATCCTAGGTATCCTTATGCTGTTGAGCGTCTTTTCGAAGCTCAGCTGGCTGGCTCGTATGGGTATTGCCTATACCGTTGGTATGGCAGCTGGTCTGAGGGCCTACGCATTCCTGAATTCCAACGTCATCGGTCAGATCAAGGGCAGTGCAGTGGAATTCGTCGGTCTGCCCTTCTTCAGGTTGATCGGAGATAGCGTCTTCAACAGTCTGATCATTCTGGTGGGAACGCTCACCGGACTGTTGTACTTCTATTTCTCCAAGGATCATAAAGGGGTGTTCGGCAAAATAACCAGAACGGGGATCTATTTCCTGATGATCTCCTTCGGTGCCTCCTTTGGGTTTGCGGTCATGGGACGTATCTCGTTGCTCATCGGTCGTTTCACCGATCTTATAGACTATGGGACGTCCACATACCATTATGCTTCGATCTGGGTGCTTGTGATCATGATCGCTGTATTGACTGTCTGGACATTTCGTCAGAAAACACCAGCACAGCAATAGGGGGGAATAGGGGCCAATGGCTGTATCCATCACCCTCCGGAATATTCTGAAGAAGTACGGGACTGAACCGGTACTCAAGAATATCACGGTAGGGGTAGAACGGGGTCATATCCACGCCATCATCGGTCCCACTGGCGCAGGTAAATCAGTACTCCTGAGGGTGATGGCGACGTTATGTGCGCCCACCCTGGGATCCGGGTATATCAATGGTCTCAATCTTGGCGCCCGCCAGAATCAGATCCGCCACCAGATCGGATACATGGCTCAGAGATCCCGTTTTGAATCCGATCTCACTCTGTTGGAAAACCTCCTGCTGCAGGGCAAACTCCATTCTCTGGGCGAACAGGACTGCCTGGCCCGGATCAGCGGTTTTGCGAACCGCTTTCAGATTACCGAAATGCTGAATCGATTTCCACGGGATGTCTCACTCGGCACGCGCAGGAAAACTGAATTCATCCGGGCTGTGCTCCATAATCCCAGCATTCTCCTGCTGGATGAGCCCACGGCTTCTCTGGATCAACAATCCAAGAACCAGATGGAGACCTTCCTCCGGGAGCAGAAATCCCGCTTCACGACGGTCATGGTCTCCAGCAACCTTCACCAGGTGGAAATGATGGCGGATCGGATCTCAGTGATCCGTGAAGGCCAGGTCATCGCAGATGGTACTCTTGGCGAATTGCAGGAATCCGACCGTGAGAACCGCATCCTCGACCTCAGTGTGACCATGGTGGATGAGCGCGATGTCACCCGTCTGGATGCACAACCCGGGGTCACTTCCTATACCATGCACGGGAATCACTATGAGATCATCACGGAACCGGAAGTCCCGCCGGAGGAGATCCTGGCATTGTTTACCGAGCGGGTGATCTCCTTCAAGCCCCGAAGACCGAACCTGCAGGACCTTTTCCTGCGGCTGGTAAAGGTGGATGAATCCCATGGGTAATGTCTTATCAGCACTCTGGTTCCGGGAGGGTCTACTCTACCGTCGGCACGTCCTTACGACAGGATTTCTGCCCATCATAACCGGTCTCGTGTTCTTCTTCATATTCAGCCTGCCCTTCAGGACCTTCCTCCCGGAAGCTGAGTGGGTTGTGGCGCTGCAATCCTTTGTCCTGGACACCATCGTTCTCACCATGGTCATTTCGATCTTTGAGACGACTGCGAGGTTCTACTGGGAGGTGCAGTACGGGAACGGCATGGCCAGTCTGTACGAAATGGGCCGCTTTAAGAGGGAGCCTTCGTTCTTCATGGCGCAGTCGCTGGTAGCCCTGGTGAAGAGCTTCACTCATGGGATCCTGGTCTTCATCCTGCTGTTGATCCTTACCGATCAGTACGAGTTCAATATGAATATTCAGGCAGTAATCGCATTCATGGTGCTGGGATCCCTGCAGGTCATCGCTCTCAGTAAGATCGCCGGTCTGATGGTCCGCCAGGTAGAGTTCCTCAGCAAGATACTATATCTTGGGGGTATACCGATTTTATTGATCTGCGGACTATATCTAGTAGGTCCGTCGCCTCTGGATCAGATCAGCACAATTTCCTATTATCTACCACCTTTTAACTGGTTGGTAGGTTTGAACGATGCTTTTCTGGATGGTACGATCAACTACGGTTTTCTCTTTATCAGCCTCATTGAGACCCTTTTCATCACCTGGCTGGCAGCCACATTTTTCCACCTGGATGGGGATCGATGAGGGTCTATCTGGCAGGTGCCATCGAAGCCGCTCCCGACGGTGGTAAAACATGGCGGAACAGGCTGCGGCCCATACTCCAGAACGAATTCTCCGCCCAGGTATTCGATCCAACCATAGAGGAACCCGGTCTACTTTCTCCTGAGGAAAGAGAAGCTTTTCGTGAGTGGAAAGTTACTGATTATAAAAGATTTAGCGATGTTATCTCACGGATCATCGATTACGATCTCGATCATCTACTCAATCATACCGATCTTGTGATCTGTCTCTGGGATGAGTACGTGGTCGGTGGTGGCGGGACTCAGGGGGAGCTCACGCTCGCCCACCATTTCAATATCCCCGTTTACCTCGTTCTGGGCATGCCGATCAGGGATGTTTCAAGCTGGATCCTGGGCTGTTCTTCGGAAGTCTTCGAGAATTTCGATGAATTGCTCGAAATGCTCCGGAAAGCCCCATTTCACAAGGATTCGCAGAAATGAATATCTGCTTGACTTTAATAGGGGGTCCCTTAAGTTTTAGTACGCAATCCCAATAGGGGCAAGGATTTACGGAGATTTGTCGTATAAAAACGGCTGAATTCCAAATGACCTGAACAACAACAAAATTGTCCGCATCAAACAAGGAGGAAACCAAATGAACAAAGCTGAACTGATTGCACAGATTGCCGCAGACGCAGGCATCTCGAAAGCACAGGCCGAAAAGGCACTGGGCGCCTTCACAGGGGCCGTAACCAATTCACTGAAGGGTGGCACAAAAGTCTCCCTGGTCGGTTTTGGTACTTTCGATGTGTCAGCTCGTGCTGCCCGTACTGCCCGCAATCCGCGCACAGGTGAGACCATCCAGGTTGCAGCGAGCAATGTACCCCGCTTCAAGGCAGGGAAAGCTCTGAAGGAAGCCGTCAACTAGTACAGCTACAGCTTGATAGACAAACCCCGCCAACCGGCGGGGTTTTTTATGGAATTTCATGGAAACGTTGTGTGAGATATCGAGAGCTGCACTGCAGCATAACCTGGGATTTCTGCAAGAGAAGGCCTCTGGTGCAGGCACCATCCCGGTGGTAAAGGCGAATGCCTACGGACACGGTGTCCAGGGCGTTGTCGAGATTCTGCATGATTTTGGAGGCTGCCCATGCTTTGCTGTGGCGACCCTGGAGGAAGCCGAGGAACTTTCTGAACTCTATCCTGATCTGTCCATCCTGATCTTCTCCAGGATCTTCCCGGAAGAACTCAACAGGATCAGACCAAATATGATCCTAACCATCACCTCTTTGGAGGATCTGCAGGCATTAGCAGCCAGGGTACATGAGCCCTGTCCCGTTCATCTGAACGTCAATACCGGCATGAACCGTCTGGGAATCTCCGCTGAAGAAGCACTAGGCATTGTGCAAACCCCCCCTGAGGGAATGAATATCACCGGTCTTTACTCGCATTTCTCGTCATCCGACAGCGATGAAAGAACAGTATTTGAGCATCAACTCCTGGAGATAAAGCAACTTATTTCTGAGCTGCGTCGTATAGGATTCGACGGCCTGATACACTGCGCCAACAGTGCAGCAACCCTCATGGATACTGATATCCAATTCGACGGAGTACGTTTAGGCATCAGTCTCTACGGATACGATCCCAGCCAGACACGACAGCATCGTAAGGATCTGAGGCCTGTCATGACCCTGAAGGCGCCACTGGTCAGGAGTCAGGCAATTGTCGCCGGCAGCCCGGTAAGCTACGGTGAACGATGGCGGGCGGCAGTGGATACACGGATCGGTACACTGAGGATCGGGTATGCCGATGGCTATAACCGATTATTGACAAACAGGGGTCATGCCGTGCACAATGATCAGGTCTTTCCGGTTGTGGGAACGGTTACCATGGATCACATCATGATCGATCTCGGAAATACGGATGTGAAGGTAGGTGAATACCTGACGGTTCTGGGTGAGGAACACCCCCGAACCTCCTGCTACACGGTGGCGGATCAGCTTGAAACCATCACCTATGAAATCACCTGTGCGGTGAGCCCGCGGGTACGTCGGGTTTATTTATAAAAAAAATTTACTATCTCCCCCAATAAAACTGTTGATATTAACCAAAATAGTATTATCTCCCAACGAGATGAGGTGGGTGGGAACCATACAATTCGATCCCTCACCAACAGTAAAAATAACGGTCTGCTGCCCCTTGGCGCTGGAGAATTTCTACTCTTGAATACACTGGTCATTGCGAGCGCACAAAACCCTGATGTGCAGCCTCTATTAACCCAGCTTCAGGATCATCAGGTCACCGTGACCAATGCGGAGGAACTCAGCTCAGCATGGTTGAATTCCTATGTTAACAAGCTCGGCGGTGAACACCTTCTACTCATCGATGCCCAGAATTTTTCCATCACCCTGAGACAGAGCGCATTTGACCTGCTGGATCTGGTGACCAAAGCCCACGCTGACTGGTCCATGATCTATTCAGACTATGAGACCATGGAAGAGGACAGTATCTCGGAGGTACACCTCCTGGATCATCATATTGGCCGGGTGAGGGACAATACCGACTTCGGCTTTGTCTGGCTAATCAATCTGAGAAAACTGAAGAAGCATCTGCCCTTCTCTAGCGACATTGAACAGCACTGGCTCTACGACATGCGGCTTGGACTGAGTGAGCAGGGTGAAGTAGTCCACATTGCGAATCGTTACGCAGGATCTCTGTATCGTGTAGCCAAGAATCTCGCTGATCAGAACGTCTTCGACTATCTGCTGCAGAGCAAAGAATCCCAGTTGGAGTTGGAGAGGATCTGCACACACCATCTGGAACGCATCGGTGCCTGCCTGGAAGAAGGCAGGGGTTACCGCTCTGTTCCTTATGCCGACAAACATTATGAATTGACCGCCTCTGTGATCATTCCTGTGAACAATCGTCCCGAGTTCATCGGAGCTGCGATCGAATCCGTCCAACGGCAGACCATACAGGATATCGAAGTGATCATCGTGGTGAATGGCGGTGTGGACGATCCCACTGTGAGTGTGGTCAATGATTACCTGCCCGGTGGCAAGTTGCATGACCCATCAAAGCCGGCGGTAAAATTGCTGGTTGTGGACATCAACAACATTGGCTTCTGTCTGAACTCAGGATTGAGAGCGGCCTGCGGCAAATTCTATGTTCAACTTGATTCTGATGATCAGCTAACTGAAGACGCCGTTGAAAAGATCATTGCAGTATTCGGCGAAGATGACCGCATTGGAATGGTCATAGGGTCATATGAGGTTTGGGAGAAACAGAATGATAACTCCCTCACCAGAATGGAATCCATCCCTGTGGTGACCCATGATGAGTGGACCGAAGCGAACGGACGCAATAATCTGTTGAGGATCAACGGTGCCGGCGCACCGAGGTCTTTCTACATCGATCTGGCTGATGATCTTGGATATCTGGACATGAACACCAGCCCTTATGCCCGCAATTACGGCGAGGATTACGGGATGGTCATACGCATGAGTGAACAGTATCGTATCGGCAGGGTCTGGGATCCCATTTATAAGGTGATCCGACATGGGGGAGGCACGGACCACAGCATCGACCAGGCTACGGTCGATCGGAATGATAACGCAAAAGATATCATGAGGCAGGAAGCGATCCTGCGACGTCAAAAATTCAATGAGGCAGTAAATGGATGATGTCGTCCTCGTCGGGGTGGACGGTGGTGCAACCAAAGTACTGGTGCACACGGTAGAGATACTTACCAATCCCCTGAGATTTACAGCTGAGCAGCCGCTCATCGAAGTCAATTACGAAAGCTCCAGGCATTTTCAGCCGAGTTTCAAGCCCAGATCGCTGAAATATCAGCTCCAGGAACTACGTGCCAAACGAGTTAGCCAGGCCAAGGATGAGATCCGGCAGGAAAAAGCGATCATTGAAAGCTTTGTTAAAGCCATTACCACACTTGTCAAGGAAGACCATTGTTGTGAATTGGTGATCGGTGTGGGCCTGCCAGGGCTCAAGACACCGAACAAACGCGGTATTTCTGCAATGGCCAACGGCCCGCGCATGCCGCATTTCCTCACCAATCTTCAAAAAGCCCTGAAATCTGCAGGATTTAAACATGTCAACCGCATCGATGCCATTGGCAGCGACGCCGACTACTGCGGTCTGGGAGAACGCTGGGGGGATGAAGGGGCCATACGCGAGGTGGAGAATGCCTACTACATCGGTATAGGGACAGGCATCGCCGATGCCTTGATCCTCGATGGTGAGCTGCTGCCTTTTGACGGCGTTGCCAAATGGATGGCGAAGACCTGGGAGATGATGGCCACCGAGGATGAAACCTACGAGGATATCATTTCCGCCCAGGGCATCCAGCAGCGCTACGCAGCACTCACAGGAACGACACTGGATGAGCTTAATGCCCGTCAGGTTTATCCCTGGCAGATCTTTGAGTCTGCGCTGATTCGTGACGAGAAATGCCGTCAGATCGCAGAACAGACGGTTGATGCACTTGCTGAATTGCTGTTTTATCGCATCTATACACTTGCCAAAGGCAGTCCGGAGTTGAGGCTTGTGGATCCCCAGCGGAAACTTGAACTTGAACATCCACACCTGGGAAAATGTCTGGAACGCATTGTCATTGGCCAGAGGCTCGGTGATATCTGGCAGTTCAGGGACTTTGAACCCGTGTTCCGCGATCCAGTGGAGATCAAACTCGGTCGCAAACTCCATGAATCAGATCTGCCAGCTGACATCAAGGCAGAGTATCTTACCAAGACCAATCGGTTGCGCGACGATCTCATCGTTCACTCCGATCTGCGACATGCTCCAGCCTTAGGTGCTGCAGTAGATGCATATCTCGCTTGGATTAAATAGCACCAGGATCCGCGTAGGGATCATCCTCGGAGAGGATCGAGCCCAAAGAGTCCAGCTAAGCTGGCCCTCAGATCTTTCCCCGGATACGACACTTCCTGAATTATCTACGGAACACAGGGTGCAGATAGAGGTACGCGATGACCAGCTGCATCTCAGCAGTTCTGTTGGTGAATGGTCTCGGGATCAATTCAGTCTGGACAGCGATGACGATGTGAATCGCCTTAGCAGGGGCCAGGGCATCAGGGTTGAGCCGGTGACCACCGGCCGGGGATTTCACTGGCAGCATGATATCGCGGTCATACTGCCTGGCAGCCTGCAATTTTCAGTTGTCAACGGCACCCTGCAATTGATCAACGAACTGGAGGTCGAGAGCTACGTAGCGTGCGTGGCCACGTCAGAAATGGGATCGGCCGCGCCGGAAGTGCTGCTGGCAGCACAGACCATCGTCGCACGATGCTGGGCACTGGCACTGGTGGAGAAGAAGCACGAGGCAGCAGGTTTCCACGTCTGCAATGACGATTGCTGTCAGCGTTACCAGGGCAGCACATTCGTGAATGAATACTCGATCAAGGCTGCCCGGGAAACAGCCGGTAAGATCCTGGTCTATGGCAATAAGGTCATCGATGCCCGGTACTCGAAGAATTGCGGCGGACTGGTGGAGGATTTTCAGACGGTCTGGGAGGGTGATTCTGTACCTTACCTGATCCCTCTCTGGGATGGTCCTGCACACGGTGAAACAGCCCACTATATGGATTTTGATCGCTATTACGGATATGATGACGCCTTCTGCGCACAGAAGCGTTTTCAGGATGTAGACCTGGAGGGAATGCTGGGGAAGGTGGATGTCAGCGGTAGCTACTACCGCTGGGAACAGGAGGTTCCCAAGACATTGATCATTCAGAACCTGAAGAAATATTTCCAGGAGACCTGGACGGAGATCCAGGATATCAAAGTTCTCCGAAGAGGTGCCAGTGCTCGTATCGCGGGACTGGAGCTTTCCGGTTTGGACGACTCTGGTCAGGGCATCACACGCATACTGGCAGGGGAATACCCCATACGCCAGGTATTCAGTGCATCCTTCCTGTATTCATCTGCATTCGAGGTGATGAACCAGAATGAGTTAATGGTCTCGGATTCAGTACACATCAGGGGCTGCGGATGGGGGCACGGTGTGGGACTTTGTCAGATGGGTGCTCTTGGTATGGCCCTGGAGGGCAACTCCGTTGATTCGATTTTGGCTCATTATTACCCGGGTACCGAACTCCGTAGTTTAGCTGGCTAGAGCACGCCGGTCCGGTGACCGACGTTCACGATAGATCAATTAACCAGGGGATGACCGTGAATTTCAGAATAAGACATCTGCTGTACCTTTCAGCCCTGATCCTGCTGGCCAGTTGTGTAGCACTGCGTGAAGAGACACGCGCCGGGAAGGTGGCGCCGGTTACAGCCGGGCAGGTCCATGTTAAAAGCGGCCTGGAGGTGTTTCTTGAGAATCATGCTGGTTTTCCAGGTGATCGTGTGGCACTGATGACCAATCAGACCGCAGTGGACCATGAACTTGTGCATGCAGTCAGACTTCTACAGGGAAAGGTGGACCTGCGACTGCTCCTGTCCCCGGAACATGGCCTGTACGGTGCTGACTATGCAGGCGATCGTGTCGAGGAAGATCTGGATATCCTCACCGGGATCCCCACGGCCTCTACCTATGGTGTTAAACCTGAAGCCATCACGGAGATGCTTGAGGGTATTGATGTCGCCCTGTTCGATGTTCAGGACATTGGTGTCCGTTCCTACACCTATATCTATTCCATGTCATATCTCATGCGGGCGGCTGCTGAGCGCGGTATCCATGTGGTGATCCTGGACCGGCCCAATCCTGTTACAGGCGTGCATGTGGAAGGAAATGTCCTCGAAGCCGGATATGAGAGTGGTGTTGGACGCTATCCGATCCCATATCGGCATGGAATGACCATCGGTGAACTGGCACTGATGTTCAACGAGGCCTTCGAGATCGATTGCAGCCTGGAGATCGTGAAAATGGAAGGCTGGAGCCGGGAGTTGTGGTTCGACGAAACCGATCTGCCCTGGGTTCTGACCAGCCCCCATGTACCCCATTCTGCCACAATCATGCCCATGATCTCAACCGGTGTCTACGGGGAACTGCATGTGCTATCCGAAGGGGTGGGCACTACCATTCCATTTGAATTTGCCGGAGGCCCCTGGATCAAGGATCCCTTCGAATTCGCGGCTGCATTGCTGGAACGGTCTCCCGGCGGTGTCATCTTCCGACCGACCTTCATCAAACCCTATTATGGTCGTTTCCAGGGACAGGTGTGTGGGGGCGTCCAGATCCATGTATCTGACCGTGAGATCTATAAGCCCTATCTGATCAGTCTGCTCATTCTTTCAACCCACCAGGAACTGTACCCCGAGGTGGATCTTTTCAGTGTGGAGAAGCGGTTGCGCACCTACGATATCGTCACCGGTTGCAGCTGGATCCGTGAAGGCCTGGTGGCCGGAGAGGATCCCTACGACCTGGAAGCCACCTGGCAACCTGGTCTGGAGGATTTCCTGGAACTGCGGGAGGACTACCTGCTCTATAATTAGCGAAAGCGGTTAAATTCAATGAAGATACATCGAAGTCTATTCAGCTTGCTGAGCATCCTCATCTATCTGGGACACCTGCCCGGACAGGAGGCAAGTATCCATCAGGTCCACCAGCAAAGTTTTGGGATGTTCGAGCCCGCGCTGCTTGCGTGGGACGAGCGGGATCGACCCATGGACCTCATCGAGCGCGAGCGAGAACCCTCTCACGTCGTTTTTGGTTACCACCCTTACTGGAACGGAACCGCCTACCAGAACTATCCCTGGGAGATCATCAGCCATATCGCCTGGTTCGGACTTGCCATGAGCTCCAACGGAGGTATAACCAATGCCCACAGCTGGCCCTGGAATGATCTGGTCAATATGGCGCATGCCAATGGGGTCAAGGTCATTGTCACGGTGACCCTCTTCGACAATGATGACATAGCCACCCTGCTCTCCTCAGCTGAATTCCGGCAGAATGCCATCGACAACCTCATTTCCAGGGTGAGTGCCGGAAATGCGGACGGTGTGAACATAGACTTCGAATCCGTTCCCAGCGGTCAGGAATCCAACTTCAACACCTTTATCAATGATCTGACCATCGCATTCCATGACCAGATCCCTAACTCAGAGACCAGTATCGCTATGCCGGCTGTAGACTGGTGGGATTCCTACGACTATGCTTATCTGTCCGCTCACTGCGACGGATTGATGATCATGGGCTACAACTACTACTGGAGCGGCAGCTCCCACGCGGGCCCGGTAGCCCCGCTCTACGACAACCTGGCCAATTATAATATCGGTCGTACCATAGATGACTATCTGGATGAGACTGGAAATGATGGCAGCAACCTCATCCTGGGATTGCCCTGGTACGGAATCGACTGGCCGGTGAGTGGAACTGCTCAGGGAGCGGCCACGACGGGCAGTGGCAGTTCGATCTTCTATTCCAGCGCAGAACCCAATGCACTGACCTACGGCAAGCACTACAGCGAACTGGCTCCATCAGCGTGGTACAATTACACCAGCGGAGGCAACCGGCAGGTATGGTACGATGACAGTACCAGCCTGGCGACCAAGTACTTCTATGCGATCAACACCGAATTAAAGGGCATCGGGATCTGGGCTCTGGGTTATGACGGTGGGCGTCCGGAGATGTGGGGCGCATTGAGTGATGCATTCGGGGCAACGGCTGCGCCCCTTGGTCCACAATGGTTCACTGTACAGAACACGGGTGGTGGAAGTGTCCAGGTGGCTTGCGCTCCGGTCAGCTATGCCAGCGAGTACGAACTTTTCGCTGGAACTGATGTCAATGATCTCCAGATTTGGACGAGTTCAGCCAATCCAGCCTTTGTTGCCACGGGTTTTGAGCAGGACTCGATCTACTATTGCCAGATCCGGACCGGGAACAGCTTCGGCTACAGCGATCTCAGTGAAGTACTGGGGGTTTCCATTACTGACACGGAGAATCCGGTCCTCATCGTCCAGGGATTCGAGAGGGTTTCCGGGACCAATAACACATTCGATTACATCAAGAGACACGGACCATCCATCTGGGCTGCGGGTTACGGTTTCGATGCTGCCAGTAATGATGCCGTCATCCATGGGGCCATCGGCCTGGGCGACTACGCCATGGTTGACTGGATCTCCGGGGAAGAGGCCACTGCCACGGTCTCATTTGATGGGATCGAACAGGACGCCCTCGAGGAATATCTTGAGGGCGGGGGTCGTCTCTTCATCTCCGGGTCAGAGATCGGCTGGGATCTGGAAGCCAGCGGCAGCACTGCCGATATCGCATTCTATCACAACTATTTCAAGGCTGAGTACGTTGCGGATGATGCAGCCAGTTACTCTGCCTACGGCACTGCCAACGGGACCTTCAATGGAATGGATGGCCTCAGCTTCGATAATGGCAACTATGGCAGCTATGACGTGGACTACCCTGATGGGATCCATCCATTTGGCGGCTCCGCCAATAATCTGCGTTACACCACCTCGAGCTACGAAGCGCTTGGGGGTGCCGGTGTTCAATATTATGGACCGTTTGGATCATCCACGAATATTGGCGCAATCGTCTATCTCAGTGTCGGATTCGAGGCATTCTACCCGGCTGCTACCAGAGATGCCATCATGAGCAGGGTTATCGCATTCCTGGATCCGCCCGTCAGCAGACAGGAACATAACGTCCGACCGTTGAACTTTGATGTGGGTCAGGCTTTTCCCAATCCCTTCAACGGCGCTATCACACTACCACTTCTGCTGGAGACTGAATCCAGGATCAGCATAGAGGTCATTGATCTGCGGGGCCGCCTGCTCCATTCCGAGAACCTTTTCCTGCCCAAGGGTGAGAACCTTTGGCGCTGGACCGGACCGGAGACCGGGAATACAGAGACCGGTGTCCTGCTTCTGCGGGTCAGTCGGGGATCCATCAGCCATACCCAGAAAGTGACCTACCTGAAATGATGATCAATCGCGAAACCTCCATCCTGTTCCTTGTGACTGCCACCCTCTTCCTGCTGGCTGCATGTGGTACGAGTGCACCTGAAGGGATCATTCCAGAATCAGCCCACAAAGCTCATATCGAGCAATTCGGTGCGGGATCACCTCGCTCGGGTCCAGTGAGGGTTCTTACAGGATTGGACGTCCTGGAGAACCTGGAGTTCAGACCACTGGCCGAGAAACGGGTCGGTGTCGTCACCAACCACACGGCCCTGAACCGGGATGGGAAACACTTAGTGGATCTTCTTCACGAAGCAGAGCAGGTGACGGTCACGGCCATTTTCGCACCGGAACACGGTTTCCGGGGTGGCGAGGAAGGCGGGTTCAAGATCGATACCCACCGTGATCCGGTGACAGATGCCCCCATCTACTCACTGTATGGTGAGGTCCATAAACCCACTGCAGAGATGGTCGCTGGGGTGGACTTACTGATATTTGACATCCAGGATATCGGGGCCCGATTCTATACCTATATCTCAACCATGGGTTTTGTCATGGAAGCCGGAGCAGAGTATGGGATCCCTGTCATGATCCTGGATCGACCCAACCCCATCTCCGGAAGGGTGGAAGGCCCCCTTCTTGATCTCGAATTCCAGAGTTTCGTGGGTAAATATCCCATCCCTATCCGACATGGTCTTACCGTGGCAGAACTGGCCAGGATGATCCAGGGTGAGGATTGGGTACCGGGCGCCGCCGAAGTTGATCTGCATATCGTACAGATGGAACACTGGTCCAGGGAACTGTTCTGGAGTGATATGGATCTGAAATGGATCGATCCATCACCCAACATGCGTAATCTCAATGAAGCGTTGACCTACCCCGGGCTCTGCCTGCTGGAGGGAACCAACATCAATGAAGGAAGGGGTACCGTCAAACCCTTCGAACAGATCGGTACACCCTGGATGGACAATCAGAAGGTGGCTAGATTGCTTCTGAAGACGGGTGTACAGGGGATCACTGTAGAACCCTATCAGTATACACCGGTGAGCATGCCCGGTTATTCCACCAGTCCTCGCTATATGGATGAGCTGGTGAACGGCATTCTCCTGCACGTGACCGATCCTTCCCACTTCGATGCCGTGGATTTCGGATTGCATTTCCTGGCCATTATGAAAAAGCTGTATCCGGATGAGTTTGAATGGCGCAGTGAACGGGGGATCGATCGTCTGTGGGGGAGCGCCAGCCTGCGCGTGGGGCTGGATAGCGGAAAAAGTGTGGAGAAGATCAAAGCTGAATACCAGTCTGGACTGGATGAATATCTCAGAAATCGCGAACAATACCTGATCTACGGATCTGAACATGATCGAGGGAAAAAGGATGGAGAATATCAAGATGAATAAGCTGCGCAACTCCTGGTCCTGGATCCCATCCTTGTATTTCGCTGAGGGTGTACCCTATACGGTTGTGATGCTCATTGCAGTGGTGTTCTACAAGCGGATGGGTATTGGGAATGCCGAGATCGCCCTTTATACCAGCTGGCTGTATCTGCCATGGGTGATCAAGCCCCTGTGGAGTCCCATCGTGGATATCTTCAGGACCAAACGCTTCTGGATCGTCAGCATGCAGCTGCTCATCGGCGCCGGTCTCGGTGGTGTCGTATTATCCATCCCGCTCCCGACCTTCTTCCAGTTCACCCTGGGATTTTTCTGGCTGCTGGCCTTCAGTTCGGCGACCCACGACATCGCCGCAGACGGTTTCTACATGCTGAGCCTCAGTAAACATGACCAGGCCTGGTGGGTGGGCATTCGAAGTACCTTCTACCGGCTGGCCATCATCGCCGGTCAGGGGGGACTCATCATCTTCGCTGGTTTCATCGAAAGCAGTACAGGTCTGGAAAATCTGGATGTGGAAGTCAGAACAGATCCGGCTTATCAGAGGATCGTGGAGATCGATAATGAGAAACTGAGCGCTTTGCCGCTATCGGGTGATCTGAGGATCGTCGCTGAGCCACAGAACATTGAGATGGGTACAGGAACACAGTCGAATCTCGTTTTTGACTCCCTGCTCACACAGGTTCAGTACTGGAATGCTCAGCGCTCCTCCGAAACGAGATTGACGGATGCTTTCAATGGGTATTCACCACCAGGAACTGAAGCTCCAGTGGGTAAAGCGGAACTTCTATATCTCTCGCTCTCCGGACCGCCTGGGGAGGGCGAGGAAGTCGTGGTGACCTTTGGTCTGGAATCCGGTGACAAAAGCATCAAGCTGGTGACAGATACCCGGCTGGTCTTCACCGCGGATGACTGGAACATACCATACCTTGCACTGATCCAGGTACATCCCAATCTGAAGACGGAGAGTTCAGCGAACTTCCGGGCCAGATCAGGGAACATCCCTCTGGCCTGGACACTTTCATTTCTCGTCCTGGCCAGCCTGTTCATC
The DNA here is from genome assembly GCA_964454335.1 of uncultured Lentisphaeria bacterium. GTDB lineage: Bacteria > Fidelibacterota > UBA8477 > UBA8477 > JABMPR01 > CAYVVT01. Next base: position 174,940 of record CAYVVT010000005.1, read on the forward strand.
CTCTTCTTCCTCTATCACCGTATCGTTCTACCTCGACCGGATGCTGACAAGGGCATGGTCGTGGACAGTACCCGGGAATTTTTTGGCAATTACCTGAAAACATTCGCAGCCTATTTCACGAAGGAGCGCATCGGTCTGGCCATCAGCTTCATTCTGATCTACCGCTTTGGTGAGGCCCAGCTGGTGAAGATCGCTCCGCTGTTCATGATCGATACCATCGAGGCCGGAGGGCTGGCACTGACCACGCAACAATATGGATTCATCTATGGCACGCTGGGAGCAATCGCTCTGACATTGGGTGGTATTCTGGGTGGTTTTGTAGCTGCGCGCCAGGGCCTGAAGTTCTGGATCCTGTGGATGGCTCTGGCAATGAAACTGCCTGATGTTGTCTATGTCTATCTCTCCTATGCCCAGCCGGAATCCTTCAGCATGGTTGCAGCCATGGTAGCAGTTGAACAATTCGGTTACGGTTTTGGCTTTACTGCATACATGCTCTACATGATCACCGTGGCCGAAGGTGAGCACAAAACAGCTCACTATGCCATCTGTACAGGCTTCATGGCCCTGGGGATGATGATCCCCGGTATGTTCAGCGGCTGGCTCCAGGAACAGATCGGGTATGAGAGTTTCTTCATCTGGGTACTCATATGCACCATTCCGGGCCTGGTCCTGATCCGATTTCTGGGGATCGATCCGGAATTCGGCAAGAAAAGGATCGAAGGTTCAACGCCTGCTTGAGTGATGATGCAGACCTTCTGGAATTAACTGCTGGAGGAGATTCCCATGGATCTGAGTGTACTTGACTGGACGATAATCGGCGCATATATCGCTTTCTCCCTGGGCGTCGGGATCTATTTCTCCAAACGTGCCTCGAGCAGTACGGAAGAATACTTCCTGTCCGGTCGATCACTGCCCTGGTGGGTGGTGGGGACCTCCATGGTGGCGACCACCTTCGCTGCGGATACACCCCTGGCTGTCACCGAATTCGTGCGTGGTCCCGGGATCTGGGAGAACTGGTTCTGGTGGTCGCAAGTCATGTCGGGTTTGCTGGGTGTATTTCTCTTTTCCAGGCTCTGGAGAAGGTCCATGGTACTCACGGACAACGAACTCATCGAGGTACGCTACGGTGGGAAGCCTGCAGCGGCACTGCGCATCTTTAAGGCCGGGTATTTCGGTATACTCTATAATTTTATTGTCCTCGGTTGGGTGATCAACGCCATGGCCTCCATTGCCGCGGTGATGTTGAACATCGACCGTTGGGTGGCGGTCTGGGCCTGCGTATTCATTGCCCTGATCTACGCGCTTCTCTCCGGTTTCTGGGGTGTCGTCGTCACAGATGTCGTACAATTCGTCATTGCCATGTTTGGTGCCATTGCCTTGGCGATAATTGCCACCAATCACCTTGGTGGTATGGACGTGATCATTGAGAAATTGCAGGGCTTCATCGGCAGCCGGGGTAACCTGGAGAGTGAGATCCAGGGTGTACAGGCCGGATTGGCAGCAGCTACCGATTCCACCTTAATCTCTGACCTGACACTGAAACTGCAGAGCCTGAAGACACAGATAGCTGTGACCCCGGATGTGCATTCAAACACTTTGAGTTTTGTACCCCCTCTACCTAAGGCGGGATTCTTTACCGTTGCCTTCTGGGAATCTCCCTTTGCACAATTCCTGGTCTTCATCACCATCCTGTGGTGGTCAGTACACGACACAGATGGAGGCGGCTATGTTATCCAGCGCATGAATTCAGCGAAGGATGAACGTCATGCGCTCATTGCCACGCTCTGGTTCAGGATCGCCTTCTTCGCTCTCAGGGTTTGGCCCTGGATCATTGTGGGGCTTGCCTCCATGATCATGTTCAGCGACCTGGGCGGTCATGAGCTGGGTGAGAAAGCGGCCTATCCAATGGTGATGCGGGAGCTGTTGGGAACCGGGATGCGGGGGATCCTGGTGGTCTCCTTTCTGGCGGCGTTCATGTCCACCATTGACACACATCTGAACTGGGCCACATCCTATATGATCAACGATGTCTATCAGCGCTTCTTCAAGCCTAGTTCCGCATTTAAGGATGAGTCCACAGCACAACGCCATTACGTACTGGTGGGCAAGATCGTTACCGTGATCATGATGATTACGGCTGCCTATGTAGCCATGCAGATGCAGAGCATCGAGAAAGCCTGGAAATTCATTGCCGCCATGGGAGCCGGTATCGGTCTGGTACTGATCATGCGCTGGTTCTGGTGGCGCATCAATGCCTGGACGGAGATCGCAGCTCTGACCACATCCCTGTTGATCTCATTCCTGTTCGAGATCGTGGCCTGGATCCAGACTGTGAGCGCAGGACTGGATTATGAACTGTTCGGACCTGATCCTGTGATCCTGGGCATCACCATGCAGTTCCATATCAGGCTTCTGGTCATCGTCCCGATCTCCATCGCAGTCTGGCTGGTGGTCACCTTCCTCACGAAGCCCGAGAAGGAAGAAACGCTTGTGTCATTCTATAAGCGTGTCCAGCCCGGTGGCTGGTGGGCGCCCATCATCGATAAGGTGGACGTCACCCTGGCACCTGTGGCCCGGGGCTTTGTCGGCAACTGGATCGCCGGCATCGTCCTGATCTACAGTGCGCTTTTCGCCATCGGGCACATGGTCTTCGGTAACTGGGGTTGGGGCATCCTGCTCACTCTTGCTTCGGTGGTGGGATTCTACTGGATCTGGCGGACGACGATCTCCAAGATCAGGGTTTAAGGAGCCAGCCTTTCCTTAGTCATTGCGAGGCATTGCATGGAGCCGGAGGCTGCATGCAATAATGAAGCAACCCCGTATTCAGGTTTGAAACCGTCTTTTCTTATAAAACTCAGTGCACGACAAGACTGACGAGGTTGCTTCGTCACCCGACAAGCTCCAGGCTTGTCGTCCTCCTCGCAATGACCGAGGTATAATTGACGATACGTGCACTGGCAACTCTCATTCACCTCGACTATATTCACAACGTAATTCGTTCTAAAATATGATAGCAAGTGACCCTCTGACCGTCACTCAGTACAATTAGCAGGTAGGAGACATTCCCATGGCAATGGATGCAAAGAAGCGTGGTATCTGGGGCTGGGCCATGTATGATTGGGCCAACTCGGCTTTCGCTACCACGGTAATGGCTGGTTTCTTTCCCATTTTCTTCAAGGAATTCTGGAGTGCCGGTGCGGATGTTAATACGAGTACTGCCCAGCTGGGATTGGCCAACTCCCTGGCAAGTCTACTCGTGGCCCTGATGGCTCCGATCCTGGGAGCCATCTCAGACAAGGCCAATTCCAAGAAGGCCTTCATGATCTTCTTTGCCTACCTGGGGGCTTTGATGACGTGCGCACTCTTCCTGGTGGGTCAGGGAAACTGGGCCATGGCCATATTCGTCTATGCCATGGGAAACATCGGCTTTGCAGGTGCAAACGTCTTCTATGATTCCTTGCTGCCCAGCGTGGCCACTGACGAAGAGGGTGACAGGGTTTCAGCCCTTGGATTCGGCATGGGCTACCTCGGTGGCGGTCTGCTCTTCGCAGTGAATGTGCTCATGACCCTCAAGCCTGATCTGTTCGGTCTGGCCGGTGCCGGCGAGGCCGTGCGCTGGTCATTTGTCACTGTCGGGATCTGGTGGGGTGCGTTCACCATCCTCACCATCAAGTGGGTCCATGAGAAAAAATTCGGAGATGAAGAGGGACTCACCCTCAAGAGCTTTCAGGAAGGCCTGGATCAGTATGTCAAGACATTCCGGGCCATTCGTCATCTCAAACCCATCCTCCTGTTCCTGGTAGCCTACTGGTTCTATATCGACGGTGTAGACACCATCATCAAGATGGCCGTGGATTACGGGATGTCCATTGGCTTCGAATCCACAGACCTGATCATCGCATTACTCATCGTGCAGTTCGTCGGATTCCCTTTTGCCATTTTATTCGGATTCCTGGGAACGAAATGGGGGACCAGGAAATCCATCTTCCTGGCCATCGGAGTGTACATGTTCGTCACCATCTGGGGCGTAGGTATGACGGAGAAGCTGGAGTTCTATATACTGGCCATCATCATCGGCATGGTTCAGGGTGGCATTCAGGCTTTGAGCCGATCCTATTTCTCCAGGATGATCCCCAAGAGCCAGGCGGGCGAGTTTTTCGGTTTTTACAACATGCTGGGCAAGTTCGCCGCCATCCTGGGACCGCTGCTGATGGGTGTGGTGGGTCTGCTCATGCGCAATGTCCTCACCAAGCAGGCCGGGCCGGGTGCCGATATGGAGATGATCGGACAGACGGCGGCTCGCTGGGGGATCGGATCCGTGATCCTGCTGTTCCTCATCGGCGGGATCCTGTTCTACTTCGTGGATGAGGATCGGGCGAGAAGCGAAGTGGAAGCCTATGAAAAGGAATTAGCAGAGAGTGAAATAGCCGGAAGCGAATAACTCGTTATAATATTTACGGAAGCATTTCCAATTTTGGGGCTTCTAATCGATATCAAGTATTAAGGATCTGAATGCACGACACTCTGGTGATCATGGCGGGTGGACTCTCCTCCAGGATGAAACGCGACATGGCGGACAGCAGCATCAGCGCAGATGATGCCGCTCAGGCAAATTCCACAGACAAGGGGATGATAAGTGTTGGGGAGCAGGGGCGCCCTCTGATGGACTACCTGCTGTTCAATGCTCGAACGGCAGGCTACACGCGCATCATTATCGTCACCGGTGAGGATAATCGTGGAATCAAGGTTCAATATGGTGATGAAGATGCCGGGAATGAGTTTCACGACCTGCAGATCTCATACGCCGTGCAGCCCATTCCCCAAGGACGCACCAAACCATTTGGTACTGCCGATGCCATATGGCGGGCCATGGAGGCCTACCCTGATCTCAAGACCGCGGCTTTCACCTGCTGTAACAGCGACAATCTGTATTCGGCCCAAGCCCTGCGTCTGATGCGTGAGACGGATGCAGTGCACGCCTGGATCACCTATGATCGCGCCGGACTGGAATTCTCTACAGAGAAGATCGCGGGTTTTGCTGTCACTATAACCGACGCTGAAGGGTATCTCGAAGGTGTAATTGAGAAACCTTCTCCTGAGGAGATCCATCGTTATGCAGACGCTTCCGGCGCTCTGCGTGTCAGCATGAACATCTTCAAACTCACGGGAACACAGGCATATACGTATATCCGTGACTGTCCTTTGAGCGTTGAACGCAATGAGAAGGAATTACCAGGCGTGGTCGTTACCATGGCACTTGAGCATCCACGGACCGTCCTGGGGATCCCGCTCTGTGAGCATGTTCCGGATCTGACCGAGAAGAGTGATATTTCCAAAGTACGCAACTTCCTATCAGACCATTACGGGGAGTTGAACTGGGATTGACCCTTAATTATCCAACGTGATTAACTCCTGCTATCTCCATGTCTCACATCCTGACACCACCTGAAATACAGACAGTCGTTCGAGAGCGCTACGGCTTTCAGGGTAGTGCTGAATCCCTCATCAGTTATCAGAACCAGAATTTCCGCCTCACTGTGAATCCCGGTGAGGTCTACTTATTCAAAGTCGCCTTTGATTCGGAGAGCCCGGAGTTCCTGGAGGCCGAGAATGCTGCACTGCGGCACCTGGCCCTCTCGGGCATGGCCGATCATGTACCCCAGGTCCAGATGACCAGCCGAGGAGAGGATATCTGCGAATTCGAGCTGAAGGGACAGGTGTTCCGGGCCAGATTGCTGAGTTACCTCCCCGGCAACATCATGGGAGTACAGACGGTGAGAAATCCCGAGGCTCTCCATGACTTCGGTAAGATGCTGGGCAGGATGGACACGATTTTATTGGAATTCCAGCATCCTGCACTCAATCGCACCTGGGAATGGGACATAGCCCGGGCCTGGACACTGCAGAAGGAGACTGTACATATCGGGGATCCGGCCATGCGGCGCCTGGTGGACTATTTCATGCTGCAATATGAAACCGAGATCCTGCCTCAGATCCCCGGACTCCGGCGTTCCGTCATCCACAACGATGCCAATGAGATGAACCTGTTGGCTGATGACACTGGCCAGGTGACAGGTATCTTTGATTTCGGGGATCTGGTGTATACTTGCACCATCTTTGAATTAGCCATCGCCCTGACCTATGTCCTGGCGCTGTCGGATGATCTTCTGCCAGCGGCGGCAAAGCTGGTGGCAGGATACCACAGCGAGCTACCGCTGTCAGAACAGGAAGTGGACCTGCTCTACATCCTGGTGGCCACGCGCATCTGCATGAGTCATATCCACGCATCCATCCAGCACGCACGCCAGCCCGACAATGATTACATCATGGTCTCCCAGGAGTCCCTCTATGCATTACTCAATAAACTGGTGGAACTGAATCCAGTCAGCATTCAAAACATGCTGCGGAGAGCCTGTGGTATGGATCCGCTGGCCGGAAAGGCGGCCACCATATCAATCTCCAGCGCTCGAGCTGAGTACGTCGGGCCCAATCTCAGTCTGGCTTATCAAGATCATCTGCAGATCGACCGGGGAGCGATGCAATACCTCTACGATAACACGGGGAAGACCTATCTGGACTGTGTCAACAATGTCACGCATGTCGGCCACTGTCATCCCCACATCGTCAGGGCCGCCAATGCTCAGATGGCCACACTCAATACGAACAGCAGATACCTGCACGCGGCAATGGTGACCTATGCGGAGCGGCTCGCCGCCACTTTGCCCGAACCACTGAATGTCTGTTTCTTCGTCAATTCTGGAAGTGAAGCGAACGAACTGGCAATACGTCTGGCACGGACCTATACCGGCGCCCGGGACATGCTCGTTCTGGATCACGCCTATCACGGGAATACCAGTGGAGTGGTTGATCTGAGTCCATATAAATTCAACGGTAGGGGCGGGAGTGGTCGCCCAGACAATGTCTGGCCGGTGCCAATTCCAGATCCGTATCGTGGAATATACAGAGGTGGCGATCCTGGAACAGCAAAGCGCTACGCCGATGAGGTCAGGAAGAGCTTGCAGGAGCTTGAGTCAAGTGGACGAGCAGTAGCTGCTTTCTTTGCGGAGTCCATCTCAGGATGCGGTGGACAGGTGTTCTTTCCCCAGGGGTATCTTGAGAATGCCTTCCGCCATGTACGGGATGCAGGCGGGCTCTGTGTGGCGGATGAGGTCCAGGTGGGTTTCGGCCGGGTTGGCAGCCATTTCTGGGCGTTTGAGATGCAGGATGTCATCCCGGATATCGTCACCATGGGGAAGCCCATGGGAAATGGGCACCCGCTGGCTGCTGTGGTCACCACACGTGAGATCGCCGAGGCTTTTGATAACGGAATGGAATATTTCAACACCTTTGGTGGGAATCCCGTCTCGTGTGCCATTGGTCATGCTGTCCTGGACGTTATCGAGTCGGAAGAACTCCAGGCCAATGCACTGGAGGTGGGGGAATATCACCTTGGAGGATTGGTAGATCTGGCGGATCGACACGAGATCATCGGTGATGTTCGCGGTGCCGGACTATTCATCGGGGTCGAATTGGTAAAGGATCGGCAGACACTGGAACCAGCAGGTGAGGAGGCGGCACGGATCGTCGAATCCATGAAGGACAGAGGTATCCTGCTGAGCATTGATGGACCTCTGCATAATGTCATCAAGATCAAGCCACCAATGGTCTTCAGCAGGCAGAATGTCGACCGTATGATCAGCAACCTGACATCTGTACTTGAAGATCTCCAATAGGTGAACGAACCGAAAGCAAGCTTCAATGGAAATGTAGTGAAGCCTGTGAATACCATTTCCACACAGGACATTTATAACAATAGCCAGTCTGAAGGGTATCAGTTGATCGACGTTCGCTCCGTTGACGCCTACAACGGCTGGAAGTTGAATGGCGAAATTCGTGGGGGTCACATTCGAAGAGCCAGAAGTCTCCCGTTCAAATGGCTGAACTATCTGGACTGGTATGATATCGTTCAGAACAAAGGATTCTCTGCCCAACAACCAGTTGTTGTCTATGGGGCGGATCCAGATGAGACCATAGCAGTCGGCGAGCACTTTCAACGGCATGGTTTTGATGATGTCAGGACCTATCAAGACTTCCTGACAGAATGGTCAGTCGATCCTCAATACCCGCTTGATAGACTTCAGCGTTATCAGCAGCTGGTATCGCCTCAATGGTTACGGCAGCTCATCGAAACCGGGTCCGCGGATGAATTCCACAATGATAAGTATGTCATCTGCCATGCCCATTACCAGAATCCGGGCGCCTACATCGATGGTCACATTCCCGGGGCCGTTGAACTTGATACGAATTGGCTGGAATCACCTGAGACCTGGAACTGCCGCTCTCCGCAGGAGCTGGAAGAGACATTCCAGAAGCTCGGGATAATGTCTGATACCACAGTGATCCTCTATGGACGTTTCTCATTTCCCACGAACAGCGATTCATTCCCAGGCAGCAGTGCCGGACATCTGGGTGCCATCCGCTGCGCCTTTATCATGCTGTATGCAGGTGTTAAGGATGTGCGCATCCTGAATGGGGGGCTCCAGTGCTGGCAGGATGCAGGATATGAACTCAGTACAGATTACAGGAAGCCAGTTCCAGTTACCGATTTTGGCTCAAGTATACCAGCTTTTCCACAATACGCGGTTGACACGCCTCAGGCGAAAGAGATCCTGTCTCGTCAGGATACCAATCTGGTGAGCATCCGCAGCTGGCGTGAATTCATCGGGGAAGTCAGCGGCTACAATTACATCAAACCCAAAGGTCGGATCCCAGGCGCGGTGTTCGGGAATTGCGGCACCGATGCCTACCACATGGAGAACTACCGCAATCCGGATCATAGTATGCGGGAATACCATGAGATAGAGGAATCCTGGTCACAAATGGGTATCACCCCTGAGAAGCACAACACCTTCTACTGTGGAACCGGATGGCGGGGAAGTGAAGCCTTCATGAATGCCTGGCTCATGGGCTGGCCCCGGATCTCGGTTTATGATGGTGGCTGGTTCGAATGGAGCAATGATCCGCAGAATCCTATTGAGACCGGTATACCGGAGAACAACTGAGTTAACACTCCAAGGTGGATGTAAAGCAGATCCAGAATGATATAATATCGGAATTCTCTGCGTTGGGGGATTGGATGGTCAAGCTCCAACACCTCGTCCGGCTTGGGCAGCAACATAAGGTTGATAGAGAAAACTTATGTATCGATGCAAATGCCGTTCGCGGATGTCAATCCAATGCCTGGATATCAGCAAAACTGGAGGCAGGAAGACTGTATTTTCAGGCTGATAGTGACTCCTTGATCATTCGGGGATTGATCGTCCTATTGCTACGAGTGATCAATGGACAACTACCTGAGTCGGTTGCAAACACCGATCTCTTCTTCCTCAAGGAATCTGGACTCGCTGATAGATTATCGCCCTCAAGGAGCAATGGACTTGGAATGATCATTGAGGAGGTCAAGGCGGCAGCCAGGAAACTCAACGAGATCAGGTGAGGGGCTTTCTCGGGATCGGTCAATCTTGGATCAGAGCGTGAAGCAATGCGTTCCAGCGTCCAAGGGAAAGGTCATAGGCACCGAATCCAGCACAGAACTCCCAGTAACCCCAGGCGAAATTGCGGGCTTCACACACTTGGACGACATGCTCTGTCCATTTAAATCGTGAGTTCATATCTGCTTGCCGGTAAGCACCGAATTCGCCAACATAAACTGGCCGTTTATTGGTTTCGGCCCATTGCAGAACCTGCTGGAAATGGAGCTCAACATCGATCCGCTGGGCAGTGGTTCCAGTCCAGGTAGTGCCCAGCCATTCGTCGGCATTGTTAACCCACTCAGCGCCCTGATGGGTGAAGTGGAAGGGTTCATAGTAATGGATTGTGAAGATGAGATTGCTATCCGCCGGCAGGACAAGATCGCTCATAGCGCTGAGTCCGCCCCAGCCGGCAGTACCGATCATCAAGGTGCGGTATGGATCGATCTCACGGATAAGTGCGATACCCTCTGCCAGATACTGGTTCCACAGGTCGGACGTAAACTGATCATGCGGTTCGTTGAAGAGCTCGAAGATGACATCGTCCGGCATGTCCTTATAATGCTCAGCGATGTTCCGCCAGATCCCCATCAGTCTCGATTTCTCTCCAATGGGATCTGTGAACATCTCTTCGTAATGATGAACATTGAACACCACGGCCAGCTCATTATCCAGGGCCTGATCGATAGCCCAGTCCACCCGGTTACGAAAATCAGCGTGCAGGGCGTATGGTGAATCCAGCTCAGCATGTGCCGACCAGCGTATCGGCAGACGGATGCCTGTGAAGCCTGCTGCCTTGATGATGCTGAACCATTCTGCTTCCAGGGTGATACCCCAATCACCCTCGTTGGGTGCTTCAAGAGCGTTCCCAAGGTTGATAGACCTTGCTAATTTATCATTCTGTGCAAAAGCATTTGGCGGCGATAGTAAGGAATCAATACCATTTGGTGGAGGAGCTTCAGGTTGTTCGCATGTACAGAATGTCAGGATGGCTGTGAAGATGAGCAGGGTGGGAGTTCGGGCTTTCATGGGACTCTCTACTTGATGAGTACGATTTTCTGATTGGCCTGGTCACTGCCGTTCATAAGGTGCAGGAAATAGACACCCGTTCCCAGTTCTTTGCCATCATCTGAGCGGCCATCCCAGTGAAGTGTGGTCCTGCCCGGTGTGAGATATGGATAACGATGCGCGTGCACCAGGTGTCCCCGGATGTCATAGATCATCATATCCACTGCACCTGGATCCGGTATACTTACAGGTATGGAAAGTCGATCGTTAAACGGATTAGGATATGGATCGTGGAGTACGAAGGTCTGAGGTATCTGCTGATCTTCCGTAGCGGCGGGTTCCTGGTACCGGCTGTTCTCACGGCCGGGTGTTCCTGAGAAGTCTGACACGGCCCAGCTTTCGGCAAGGGCGTTATTGAAGCCTGGATAGATCAGTTCCAGTGTGGGGCCATCACCATCGGGTTCCGTGGGCCAGGGATCTTCGTCATCATATTGGACTGTATCAATGAGCACGTCGTCGTAGCGATAAAGGCGTACCAATTCACCGCCGTTGCTCAAATTGAAATCAAAGTTGCCCGCCAGTCGGAAATCATCTCCGTGAACGGCGCGGATCAGCAGGGAATCGTGGCAGAGGACCAGGTATTCTCCGCCTGCCAATGATATTGCGGGAAGATCGAAACGATTGTCATCATTCTGATCACGAAAGTACCATCCGTTCAGATTGATGGCAGTTTCCCCCCGATTATAAAGTTCAAGCCAGTCTGCAGCATCCTGGGCATCAGGTGAGTGGTAGTTGATCTCGTTGATCACAATACTGGAATCGCCACTGGGAGCGGGTTCAAAAATGGCACTCAATGCCAGATTGTCATTGAGGGTGACGGAAGTACTGCTGGCGGATTCCTCGATACCCACCCAATGGGAGAATACATGCCCGGGTGCGGGAACAGCCTCAAGATCAATGGGGATATCCTGGTAATAGTGGCCCGTCCAGGGGTAATCATCAGGAACAATGGAATGGACTCGGATCAATCCTGTGCTGGTGGGCTCAACGTCCAGGGCCAGCACTTTCAGAGGGCCAAGATCGAACATCAGCCGCGTGTGAAGGCGCATATAAGCAGGTCTGAACTGGGCAAAATGCTCGAGTACCCCAACCTGATTGTTCCAGTTGTTCACACTGTTGTGGTTCCAACGGTTGAAATGGTCTGGAATGGCAGAACTGATCCAGTCGTGATGCATATCTATGGCGTCCAGTATTGCTCCAGTGGACAAATTCGAGTTCACAAGATCACAGGTGGTGAGAATGAATTCTGTCCTGAAATCCTCATTCTCAAGCAGCTTGCGCAGGAGCAGCGTGGACCAGGGAGGATTGGGCCATTCGGGTCCCCAGGGATCTGTTGCAAATTCCAGCGTGTTGTCCTGATAGGCATATGGATTCCAGATCCCGAAACCAAAATCCGTATCGAACATGATCCAGCGCCACTTGCCACCAGGGATCCGGGGACGCCAGAACTTGATATTATTCCCGGGCCAGTCCCGGTTGTCAAAGAAGATCTGGCTAACCTGATAGTCGATGAAAGCATCGATATCAATCCTGTCCTTCACATATTCATAATGCTCTGCAATGGAAAGATCATTTGATTCGACATACTGGATCAGGTCGTGGTACTGGCTGTTGTCACCATGAATAACCTGGCCGTCCAGCTCAAGTAGATCCACGTTGTCGACATTCTGACCTGAATGCGCCGCAACAAAGTGCTCGTTGGTCTTTTCCCGCAGATTATACAGTCCCCAGTACTCGCCATTCAGGTAGACCTCCACGGGTTGGAAAGCCTGGACCTCAACCTCACGATCAAGAACCAACCCCGTCATGAAGCCATCGCGCATGCTGGTGTAGTTCCAGTCATTGCCGCTATTCCGCAGAACCAGGGCTTCGAAGGAATCCAGATCGATTTCGGCGAAGAAAGGATACTGGAATTCGCTCACACCGTAGGTGTTCCTGGCGAAGAGAGAGAGCGATCTTTGGGGAAATCCACGACTCCAGCCGCCAAAGATCTTCACGCCTGCCGGGGCCGCATAGCTTAGTGTGTTCCCATCTTCAAAATACTCGAGATGGATCGGCCGCTCCCAGTCCTCCCAGAAATTGGCCCCAAAATGCGGAAATTCAGGCGAAGCATTCAGCCCCGGGACGTAGATCCCGGTCTCCTCGTCGAAGAAATCACCTGGCTCAAAGATGAGTGAGATTACCGGCAAGTTGGGTGTCTCATTGATGAAATAGCTATAGGAGCTGACCGGACTCGCCAATCCACCGGGATTTGTAGCAAGTACACGCAGTATGGTTGTTCCAGTGAAGTACAAGGCTGTGCTGTACTCTGGTGACTCGGTCGTCGGCTCAGATCCGTTCAGGGTGTAATAAAGGGTGGTCCCTGGCGACTGGGATTCCAGCGTCACTGAGATACCTCCGGAATAGAATCCTGGTACCGGTGAAACGGTAGGCGGGTAGGCGATGGAGGCATAACCCCCGGTGTTCGTGTTTCCGGGAGTAGGCTCTGCAAAATAAAAAAGATAGGCTTCACCATCCGGTTCATGCCCATAACTGATGTCTGGCAGGAGGGCTGGGATAGTGAGAGAGTCAATCAGGGTTCCGTCGGGACCGGAGAGCAGCAGCAGTTCTCCAGAAGAACTCACCTGGAAATTCGTGTGGTATTCGGACAATGACGGGAGCTTCAGATAGGGGGGAAGGTCCTCCACGGTTCCGTCCAACACACCCAGACTCAAGAAGGGGATGGATGTGAGATCAGAGGATCCCAGACTATGATTGTGGACCTGGATCGCCAGCACATTGCTCTCTGTGGTCAGCAATTCAGCGTCCACCAGCATGCCGGGAAGGTCCAAACCCTGATATAGAGAAGCCTCTATCCAGGTATCACTGGTTGAAGTGTGTGAAGCATATTCACCTGGAGCGCCCAAATTTACACGGGCTATCTCCACACCATTCAAATAAGCGATGTAACCGTCATCGAAGTCCATGTGAAACAGTACGGCCTCTATCGCATTGAGATCTGGGATCTCAAAAGAATGTCTGAGATACACCGAAAGAGTAGTGGGTATGACAGTGTTATCGTCGTCATCACCATAGCCGATCCCAGTAGGTCCCACATCCCAGCCGACATCGTTGAAGTCTGCTTCCTTCCAATCGGCGGGTGGTTCAGAGCTACCCACAAAGTAGCGCCAGATGTCACCTTCCTCGATGATGAGATCCCAGTTCACCCGCAAAGGCTGGCGGTCCTTACCGGACGCATGGACCAGCAGGTGGTCACCGGCCCCGAGAGGCGTATCCTCGAACGTCCACTTGAACTCGTCCTCCATATCATCCGACAGTCCAAAATCCTGGAGATTGACGGCGCTGCCGCCGGCATTGTAGATCTCGATCCAGTCTGGAGTATCTCCGTCTTCATCGTAGAGACTGCCCTGATTTGATGAGAGAACTTCATTTATGATGAGTGACTGGCTGCTGAGGATCAAGGGAAAGAGGACCAGCAGCTCGGCTCTCATTCGGATTGTTCTGAATCGGTACATCACTACACCTGTTTGGAATTTACACAGCGTTCTAGAGTACGAATGCTGATGTTCATTGGCAAATCCTATTCGAGGGAAGGCTTGTATGCACCAGACGGATCAAGGGCTCAACTGCCGGATCAGGGCGGAATTCACATCTTTGATCTTGACAACTGAAAGCTCCAACCATACTTTGTTCGAACACCGAACAAAGTCCTGATGCCGTTATACAGAAAAAATATTACAGCACTGAGATCGCCACTGACATGAACGCTCGCGGGGTTCGATCCAACGGAGCTGAGGGAGCCGGCAGGCTCACCACCCAGCATCGCGACAGACATCCACTTCCGGAAACTGTATTACGCCTGATGTGGCGCGAGAAGGTGATGTCCCGAGCAGAAATCGCCCGGCGCCTCGGCCTATCCAGATCCACAGTCTCTGAGCTCATGAAGCAGCTACTGAGATCAGGGCTCATCAAGGAGGTGGGCAGCGGCGCATCAAGTGGGGGACGGCGTCCCATTCTGATCGAATTCCAACACGATGCGCGGGTGATCGTGGGCGTGGACATCGGAGCCACGCACGTCCGTGCCACGGTCATCGACCTCCTTGGGAGGCAACTGGTAACCGAAGAACGTCCTCATCCCGTACGCAGGGATCCGGAGGGCACCCGAAGTCTGGTCTTCGACATCACAGAAAGCTGTTTGAACAAAGTGGAAGGCGGCCTGGATCGGCTGCTGAGCATCGGCGTGGCACTTCCCAGTCCGGTTGATCCTGAGCATCCTGAATGGCTTTCAGAGATTGTCATTCCTGCCTGGCAGGGGCGTACTGAACTGGACCGTCTCAAGGAACATTTTGGTGTGCCGGTCTATGTGGATAACGATGCCAATCTCGGAGCCCTGGCGGAGCTGCTGTGGGGCGCCGGTCGGGGTGTTGATGATCTTTGCTACCTGAAGGTTTCCTATGGTGTGGGGGCAGGCTTCATCCTGCACGGCGAGATCTACCGCGGAGCAGGCGGTGTTGCCGGCGAAATGGGACATATGTCCGTCGATCCGCAGGGCCCCCAGTGTATCTGTGGCTTGAAGGGCTGTCTGGTAACCCTGGTGGGAGGTGCTGCCCTGGAACAGAAACTAAGAGAATTGCTCCCCGATCATCCACGCAGTCAACTTGTCGGCAGTGAACCGGATATCGACAAGCTGCAGCAGGCAGCCATCGATGGCGATCCACTGGCTACTAAGCTCATCCAGGAATCCGCCAAGCACCTGGGCCGGGCCATTGCCAGTTGGATCAACATGCTTAATCCCGGGCGGATCATTATGGGGGGCAGTATGGCACGGCTGGGCGATTCGCTACTGGGATTTGTTCGGCAAGAGGTCGATCGCTGTAATCTGGTGAATGGCGTCTACCGTACCGAGATCCGGATCGCAGAGTTGGGAGATTTGGCTGAAAGCGTCGGAGCTGCCGCTCTGGCCCTCGAAGCTGTTTTCAGCGAGCCAGGTTTCTATCAGAACATGGAACCAAATGAAAAGCCATCCTCAGCTGACGTACAGGAGAAACCATGACAGATCCGGAAAGGATATATCATTGGTTCATAATCGACTTCAAAACCTTCTCTCCGTTGTATAAGGAATTCATCCAATGACAGCAAAGACGCACTATGCCACCGCTCCTGAAGATCGCATTTCTCTAAGGCAGAAATCAGCCTATGCGGTAGGCATGCTGGTGAACAATCTGCAGGCTGCTGCTCTGCCGGCAATGGTGGTGATCCTGAACCTTGGACTGGGGATGGATGTTTTGCTTGTAGGACTTATTGGATCCATCCCGAGGATCTTTGATGCTATCTCAGATCCATTGCTGGGGTACATCTCCGACAATACCCGGACCCGCTGGGGTCGACGCAGACCCTTCATCCTGGCAGGTGCGCTCATGGCGGGCCTTATCTTCGCCCTGATGTGGCAGGTTCCCTCGGGTTACATCGATCTCCTGGGGAAGGATCCCGTCAAACAGCATGTACTCTCAGTTGGGGAGCGCTCAGAGTTGGTTCTGAATGATGCTGGCGGTATCGATCTGGAATATGATGCTGTGTCCATACCGGAAACTGGTGCAATCCTGTTCGGACCAGAACTTCTTTCCCACCAGGACGGTTCCGGTATCTACTCGGATCTGGACGGATTCCCTCAAATGGAGATCAATGTCGACCTCCCTGAGATCCAATCCTTCCAGGTATTATTCAGCGAAGCAGATGGTGAGGTTTATTCCAAGGATCTCCGTATCGAAGATTCCGAAGGTGGTTCCGGCGTGCTCTACAAGTTTGCCCTTAGCGATCTGCAACGCAGCGAGGTCCATGGATATCAGGCTGGTGACGGTCAGATCGATTTAATGACAATCAGTCAAATTGCAATCCAACTGAGTGGTTTTGAAGGTGCCGGAATGGCAACGCTTCACTCCGTCAAATTGCGAAAAAGCGAAAGCTTCTACACCAATTACTTCATGTACTTCCTGTTCATGTCCATTTTCTTCTTCCTGACCTACACGGTCTACGCCACGCCTTTTGTGGCCTTTGGTTATGAAATGACCCCGGACTACCATGAACGTACGCGCCTGCATGCCTTCGCAAACACAGTAGGACAACTGGCCTGGCTGGGGGTTCCCTGGTTCTATGCCATCATGGCCAGCGACCTTTTCAGAGACACCGTTCACGGTGCACGCACCCTGGCCATCGCCGTAGGGATCCTGGTGGCGGTTCTGGGTGTTGTTCCCGCCATCTTCCTGAGGGAACGGATGAGTATGATCCCAGTGCAGAGAGCCGCCCAGGGGATCTGGCAGAACATGAGCGAATTCTTCAAGGGCATCGCAACAACATTCCGATGCAATCCCTTCGTTAAGATCTGTGGGGCTACCTTTCTGGTCTTCAATGGATTTCAACTGGGTATGTCATTTTCCATCTATGTCATGATCTATTATCTCTTCGGCGGTAATGATGGTGATGCCGGCAAGCTCATGGGCTGGTTCGGCATGCTGACCTCCATCTCGACCCTGGGTGTCATTCCACTCACAGGCTGGATCGCCACGAGGATCGGAAAACGCAAAACATTCCTCATCACCATTTCGCTTTCACTCCTGGGCTATGCTCTGAAGTGGATTGGCTATAATCCCGCACATCCATACTGGCTGTTGTTTGCCTCTCCATTGGTGGCCTTTGGGACAGGATCCCTGTTCACTCTCATGGGATCCATGATCTCTGACGTCTGCGACTATGATGAGTTGGAGACACATCAGCGCCGAGAGGGTGTGTTTGGGGCGATTTACTGGTGGATGGTGAAGGTTGGAATGGCATTGGCCGGCCTCATGACGGGTATTTTGCTGAAAACCTCCGGGTTTGATGTGGCGCTGGGAGCCAATCAAGGGGAAAGCACCCTGTTCTTAATCCGAATTTTCGATGTGGGGATCCCTCTGGTCACATCGGCCATTGCGCTCTGGATAATTGCCAACTATACCATCACGGAAGAGCGTGCTCACGAGATCAGGCTCATCCTGGAAGATCGCCGTGGGAAGGTCGCGGCTGCCGAAGATTCGACAACCTGACGAATGAACATATATGCAAGGAAGTATCATGAATGAAACAAAGATCACACAGTATACCACCATCCTGGTCAGCCTTGTGCTTCTGGGGGGATGCGGTTCGAACCCTGCCTTGGAAACGGGGCCACAGGAAACGGCAGAGATCATTCTGACCTCCTCCTCCGGCGCGCGCCAGAGTGTCCAGCCCAATGTCGCCTTCAAGCCCGGTATCCGTTCGGGGAACGTGATCTACGTTTATCCCGCCAAAATGAAGCAGACCATCGACGGCATCGGTACCTCCTTCACGGAGTCGTCTGCGTTTGTACTGGCACATCTCGATCCAGAAACGCGTCAGGAGGTCATGCAGAACATCTACGGCGAAGGTGGCGCGAATTTCACGCTTACCCGGACCCATATCGGTGCCTGCGATTTCTCGGTGGAAGGCAAGTATGGCTACGCACCGGAACCCAATGACACCAATCTGGTCTCCTTCAACATCGAAGAGGACACCCGGGGATTCAACGCAGGTGAGTATGCAGGTATTCTAGACGGATCCTACGATCTGCTCCCCATGATCCAGGAGGCTTTACGCATCAAACAGGAGCAGGGGGATGATGAGCTACGCATCATTGCATCCGCCTGGACTGCACCCGCGTGGATGAAGGACACGGAGGACTGGTATACTCCCGGCTCGCTTGAGAACAACGGGCAGGGCACTGGCGGTAGTCTGAAGCCGGAGTTTGTGGCCAGCTATTCTGACTACCTGCTTAAATACCTCCAGGCCTACCAGGAGGTAGACGTTGATATCTGGGGACTCACACCGGTGAACGAACCCCATGGGAACAACGGATCCTGGGAGAGCATGCATTTCTCTCCGGAAAGTCAGAGTGACTTCATTCAGAATCATCTTGGTCCAGCTTTGAAGAAAAGCTCCTTCAATGATATCCAGCTCCTGGCCTATGACCAGAACCGTGATGGACTGGAACACTGGGCGGACGTCATCTTACCTGCCGATACTGAGAATAAATTCGTCTATGGCATGGCCGTACACTGGTATGAGAGCACAATGAAGGTTTATGAGGATGTTTTCGAGCATGTGCACCAGAAGTATCCCGACTACACCATAGTCCATACCGAAGGCTGTATCGATGACCTGGGAAAGGATGCACCTGAGGGCGTTGCCGATCCTGAAGGATACAAGGAGAGCGACTGGTTCAATAACGATGCTTTCTGGTGGGGGCCGAATGCTACGGATTGGGCCTATACCGTTCCCTGGGAGGGGGTCGCAGTAGAGGATCACCCGGCCTATGTGCCTGTGCATCGATATGCCCGCAACATCATCGTGAGCATCGACCATTGGGTCACCGGCTGGGTGGATTGGAATATTGTCCTGGACCAGGATGGCGGTCCCAACCACGTTGGGAATTTCTGTGGTGCCCCCATCATGATCGACACGAAGACAAAACAGATCTACTACACACCAATCTTCCATGTGCTGTCACAGTTCAGCCGTTCCATACGTCCCGGCGACAAGGCGGTCAAAACAGTTCAGGTAACGCCCGATCTCGAAGCGGATGATCTGCATACGTGTGCAACTCTGAGTCCCGACAATGTACTGAGCGTACAGGTCCTGAACACCTCGGACAGATCCCTCGAGTACAAATTGCAGATCGACAGCCGCTATGCCGCCATCACGGTACCGGAGAACGCTGTTCAAACCGTTCGGGTACAGTTGTAAGCCTGAGGCCGACACTGTTCAGAGAATGAGGATATTAATCATAGAGTAATAGATTGGATAACGAGGTGATCAGATTGAATCAGTCCTCAGGGCCTACATACAGGCTTGCCGATACCGGTGAGTTCGTGATCGAGAACTACAACCTGGCCACACCCTTCTCCAGCTTCTTCCCGGGTATCGCAGGGAAGACGGGGATCCCCATGTGGGTGTTTTATGTCAACAGGGGCCAGAGTATCTGCAGCATGGGGATCCAGGACAAGGACCACCCCATCATGGAGTTCCTACCGGCAAACTGGGCCTATCAACTGGCACCTTCTCAAGGATTCCGGACCTTTCTGAAACTACAAGATGCCGGCAATGTGGATTTCTATGAACCCTTCCAGGATCATCTTCGAGATCGCGAAATGACAGCTGTTCAGAGAATGAGGATCTCAGCTTCTCACCTGGTACTGGAAGAAGAAAACACAACGCTGGGTCTGCACTTCCGCGTGGAGTACCATACCGTCCCGGAAGACTCCTTTGCTGGCTTGATCCGACGTCTGCAGATCACGAACCTGCGGTCCGATGAGGTGAGCTTGACCGGTTTGGACGGGTTACCCCTCATCATTCCATATGGAATCGGCAATTTTGGGCTGAAACACATCCGCAGGCTCATGGAGGCCTTTGTAGAGGTGGCCAACCTGGATGAGAAAGCACCTCTTTTCAAAGCTAAGGTAGAACCAGCGGATCGCCCGGATGTACTGAGGTTGGAAAAGGGTAATTTCTATGTGGGATTTGAAGAGACTGAAACCGGAGCGATCCTGCTGAATCCCGTCGTCGATCCTCAACGGATCTTTGGGAAGCATAAGGATTATGCGTATCCCGCTTCTTTTCTGGAATCAAGTTCTGAACAGATGCTGACAGATCAGGCCACGGAGAATCATTATCCATCAGCCATGAGTGTTTTCAGCCGTCAGCTGAAGCCGGGTGAAACATCCACCATAAATTCCATCATCGGTCATGCTGAATCACGGGAGGCCCTGAACAAGTTGCTTCCCATGATAGCGACTGTGGATTACGTCACAGAGAAAGCCAGGCGAAATGTCCAGATCGTCGAATCTCTCACGCAGTACAACCTGATCCTGAGTGCCGATCCCAGGTTTGATCGTTACGTGCGACAGAATTTTCTCGATAATGTCTTGAGGGGCGGCTTTCCCTACACCCTGAAAGGTGGGGGGTCCAGATCTGTTTTACACCTCTACTCAAGAAAGCACGGGGATCTGGAGCGGGATTATAATGATTACAGGATAACGCCAACGCCGTATTCCCAGGGGAATGGGAATTTCCGGGACATCAATCAGAACCGGCGTTCAGACCTTTTGTTCAATCCTGATGTGGGTGCTCGGAACCTGGAGCACTTCTTTAATCTGATCCAGTTGGATGGCTTCAATCCGCTGGTGATCAAGGAACTCAGGTTCTCCCTGGAAGATGAAGCCGCCGGAAGGAGCATTCTTGAAGCATACCTCAATCACGATGACATGACTGAGATCCTGACGTATCTCCAGACGGAGTGGACTCCCGGGGAACTCCTCGAACAACTCCGCAAGAAAGAAATCGAGATACCGCCTGCAGATGTTGATGGTTTCCTGAGCAAGCTGATGGATCAGTGCCGTCGAATTCACGACACAGATCATGGAGAGGGCTATTGGTCGGACCACTGGACCTACAATCTTGATCTGCTGGAGAACTACCTGGCAATCTATCCTGAAAACTTGCACCAGATCATGTTCGAGGAACTGGACTTCACCTTTCATGACAGTTCCTACTTCGTTCTGCCCAGAGATGAGAAATATGTCCTGTGGGAAGGTCGTCTCATGCAGCTTGACGGAGTGGTCCTCGACGAGAAAAAGGATGGCTTGATCAAGAGCCGCAGCAGTCATCGACATCTCGTCCGCATAGATCACGGCAGGGGTGAGGTTTACCACACCAACCTGTTTACCAAGATGTTGAGCATCATTCTGAATAAGCTGACCTCCCTGGATCCTTCTGGTCTCGGGGTGGAGATGGAGACAGACAAACCAAACTGGTATGATGCTTTGAACGGCCTGCCGGGATTGATGGGCTCGAGTTTGAGCGAGACCCTGGAGGTGAAGCGCAATATCCGCTTTCTGCTGGAGGTCCTTGAAACCTACCCGAACGGATCTGAAGAACTGGAGATCTTTGGCGAGCTGCATAACTTCTG
This sequence comes from uncultured Lentisphaeria bacterium, assembly GCA_964454335.1. Lineage (GTDB taxonomy): Bacteria > Fidelibacterota > UBA8477 > UBA8477 > JABMPR01 > CAYVVT01. The sequence goes on from CAYVVT010000005.1 coordinate 196,549, forward strand.
TACCTCTCTTGCTGGTATTCTCAGTGATGCCGCCAATCCCTTTAACTACTGGCAGCGAGCCACTGCCCTGAAGGAATCTTATCGCCAGCAGGTCCACTATGGACTCACCGGAGATCTGAAGACCATTGGAATAAAGACTGTTCAAGCTGTCCTGCAAGCCGGTCTCGAGCGGATCGAGGAGGGTGTTTCCAGGGCCTGGGACAAGGATCGAAAGATCCCATCCACGTATTTCTTTCACGAGGTCACTGATCATAAGATGATCATGGAGGCAGGTCCGAATGGGGAGGAAGTCAACAAAACTAATGCCCGAGGATTACCCTGTTTCAAGGCCGAAGCCTTTCAACTCCACCATTTGCCCCACTTTCTGGAAGGGCCGGTCCATTATCTTCGCTGCCAACCCTCTTACAATGAAGCTCTGGAGTTGGCAGAGAATATCCGTCATAGTGATCTCTTCGATGCAAAGCTGAAGATGTACAAGGTCAATGCAGACTTGGAGGATGAAGCCATGGAGATCGGGCGCGCCCGGGTTTTCTCTCCTGGCTGGTTTGAAAATGAATCCATCTGGCTGCACATGGAATACAAGTACATGCTTGAACTCCTCAGGAATGGTCTCCATGACCAGTTCTATGCGGATTTCAAGCAGGTTTTCATTCCTTTCATGGATCCTGAGGTATACGGGCGCAGCGTCCTGGAGAATTCATCCTTTCTGGTGAGCAGCGCCAATCCCGATCCGGAGCTCCATGGGACGGGATTCGTGGCCCGCCTCAGTGGAGCGACAGCCGAATTCATTCATATTCTTCAGCTCATGACAGTTGGTGAGAGGCCTTTCCATGTAAATGGCATTGCCGATCTGGTATGTAAACTGGAACCTGCTTTACCGGGTTGGTTGTTTACTGATTCTGAACAATCACTGCAATTGAATGGGGAGAAGAAGCTCCTGCCTGCGAACACATTCACTTTCATGTTTCTGGGAGAGATCCTGGTGACCTACCACAATCCGTCCCGGAAGGATTGTTACGGTCCCTCTGCTGCTGTAGTCAAACGATGGAAGATCACCACATCCAACAGAGAAATGCATGAAGTAGAGGGTGAAGAGATCGAGGGTGAGCTGGCAGAGATGATCCGTAATCGTGAAGTCAGTCGAGTCGAAATAGAATTAGCCTAACGAGGGGAAGAATCGATGTCTATAAGAAGATCGCAGATGATTGTATTGGGCCTTCTGAGCCTGCTGTTGTTGAGCTGTCGGACCTTCCTGCCCTCCAGTGAGGTGACAACTGCTGAAAAAACGCCTGAACCGGTGGATCTGGTGACCCTGTTGAACCAGGACAGTGTATACACTGAGCGGGAGGAACCCTTTACGATCCGTCCGTTTGAGCCGTATCTGGATAGCGTTTGGATAGGTAACGCTGTTTCCTATGGCCCTTTCCGGGAGGGGCAGGCACCAGATGTAGTGGGACCCAGCGAAGCTGAAATACTGGAGGACCTGACCATCATGAAAGAGCACTGGAACCTCATACGGGTGTATGGCTCGGACGATGACAGCGAAAGGATTTTGAAGGTCATCCATGAAAATCAGTTACCCATCAGGGTCATGCTGGGGATCTGGTTGGAGAATGAGATTATCCACCCGGAGTTGAAGGCAAAGAACATTAACCAGGTGATCCAGGGCATTGATTTAGCCAATCGATATCAGAACGAGGTTATTGCCATTAATGTCGGGAACGAAACCCAGGTGTGGTGGTCCGGCCACCGTACCTATCCGTTCAATCTGAAGAAATACATACGCATTGTCAGAGAGCACACACACGTCCCTATTACCACAGCCGATGATTATAACTTCTGGAATAAACCAGAGAGCAAGGAGATTGCGGCGGAGATAGATTTCATCGTCCTGCATGCTTATGCTCTCTGGAATGGTCAATTGCTGGCGCATGCCATTACCTGGGTTGACAGCGTTTACCAGGATGCGATTTCCAGGCATCCGGATAAAACCATGGTCCTGGGAGAAACAGGCTGGGCCACGGTTTACAATCCGGAGAGAGATGGACCCGGTGAGCAAGGCTCCCTCATGAAGGGCGAGGTAAGTGTTTCTGCCCAGGAGAAGTTCTTCCGTGACCAGTTTATCTGGACCGAGGAACAGCGGATCACCACTTTTTGGTTCGAAGCCTTTGACGAACCCTGGAAGGGCGGTGGCACTGATACCGGTCCTATCGAGGTTGAGAAGAACTGGGGTGTCTTTAACAAGGATCGCAGTCCCAAAGAATCATTTCAGAATGTTATCCAGGCCAGGGTTTCCGAATGACGTCCAGGAGTGATGACTGATCACAAAACAAAAGGGCAGGCCCAGGCCTGCCCTTCTTATTTCTTCCGGATTGACTTCAGACCGGGAGGGATGTCCTTCTATTCAAAACTTAATCCGTAGCCAAAGGCAAACAGAGGAGCGTAATCATCGTCCCCGGAGTTCACGGGGATCTGATCCATGCTGGCTGGCCAGCTGAACGGCAGCTTGCCCGTGGGTGCATAGTCACCGAAGATGATATCCGTGATACCGTTACCCTCGGTTCCCGGCCACCACGCGGCCAGGAAGGCATCAGCATTCTCAAGGATATCGGTGATGATCATGGGACGACCGGACAGAAGCACCACGATATAGGGTACATCCGCTGCTTTCACGCGATGGATGACGTCAAGATCTTCCTGGCTCAGAAAGAGCTCTTCCCGGTCACCAACCATCTCAGCATAAGGATCTTCACCCACAACGACGATGACGGCATTTGCCCCGCCGACCTCAGAACCATCCACTGAATGAACAACCTCAGTCTCAGTTGAGACTGTTTCCTGAACACCTTCCAGGACGGTTGTACCAGGGGTTATATCACCTGAAGATCCCTGCCAGGAAATGGTCCAGCCACCACACTGCATACCCACATTGTCAGCACCCCTGCCTGCAACCACGATCTTGCCCAGGTCCTTTGACAAAGGAAGGATGTTCTCTTCGTTCTTCAGCATAACGACGGATTCCCTAACTGCCTGACGTGAGGTCTCGCGGTGTTCAGCCGAACCCACGGTAGCCAGGAGTGCTCGATCATTATGCCAGGCTGAGTTGAGCAGACCCATGGACTCCTTGACCTTGAGGATCCTCATGACGGCATCATCAATACGCTCCATGGGGATGTCTCCGTCCTCGACAGCCTCCTTGAACAGGGTCAGGAATGTCTTGTACGAGGATCCAGCCTGCTGGTGATTGATGTTATTGTTGATATCCCCTGGAACCATGATCATGTCCATACCCGCAGTAATGCTCTGGATGATGTCGGATTTGTAGTCACCCGGAAGATCATCGATACCGCGCCAGTCACTGACGATAAAGCCTTCGAAGCCCAGCTCTTCCTTTAAAAGTCGGTTCATGAGATAGGCGTGACCGTGGCACTTCTCACCATTCCAACTGCTGAAGGAGGTCATGATGGTGGCTGCACCAGCTTCAATGGATGCAACATAGGGCGGAAGATGGAGTTCCCGCAGAGTGGTGTCGTCGATCTGGGTATCACCGCGATCGATGAGTCCGCCTAATCCGGTCCCGTAGGTTGTACCACCATCCGCGATGAAGTGTTTGGCGCAGGCTGCGATGGCATCCGGGGCAGAAAGGTCCGTGCCCTGCAGGCCTCGCACCGAAGCACGGCTCAGAGAGGTTACCAGTGTCACATCTTCCGAGAACGACTCAAAGCTGCGGCCCCAGCGTTCGTCCCGGGAATTGGCCACACAGGGAGCGAAGGTCCAATTGATCCCTGTGGCTCTCACTTCTCTGGCAGTAATGCGGGATAGTTCCTCCACCAGGTCAGGGTTCCTGGTTGCGCCAAGACCAACGTTATGAGGCATGATGGTAGCACCCACGACGTTGCTGTGACCATGGACAGCATCGACTCCGTAGATCAACGGGATCCCCAGACGTGTTTCCGATGCGAGGGCCTGGTACTCATCGAGCATATCGGCCCAGGCTTCTGGCGTGTTGGGATCTGGTGTGGATCCGCCGCCACTCAGCAGTGAACCCAGGTAGAAGCGCTTGATGTCGTTGATATCCTCGAGATATCTGCGGTCAACCTGGGTCATCTGACCAATTTTCTCATCGATGGTCATTATTTGCACGATCTCTTCCACTGTCTTGCCGATAATGGATTCTTGCTTCACCATGGGCTCTGTACTGTTGCATGCAGCCAATAGGAATACGATTGCATATGCTGCCATGATGAACTGAATGATTTTGAAATTCCGCACTGCGTCTCCTTAGAATTTTCTTGAGTGGTTCCTGGTGTAAACACATCATGAATCGCAAGGATAGTGCCATCGGTAAGAATGATCCAGATTGGAATAATCCGGGATGATGGATGGATCAATCGGGAATATTGGGGAATTCGTTCATTGGATCTGTTGAGCTGGAGATGGAGCAGAAGGTAAGTCTCAAATTAATATGACTCTTAGGATCACCGGGAGCCAAGGTTATACAGTGCATGCCAGACGGTCCGCAGAAAGGGTATATCATTCGCTTAGTAACTGATTTGCCATCTGGACGGTCATAAACAGGGAATGAAAGGAAGCTTTCAGCTTGTATTGTTTTGATATGTCGTGTATTATCATTTCGATAATATGAGTGATAAAGACGTACCCCCCATCGAACGCCGCCGCAAGAGCGGCAATTTCTTTACAAGCCTGCCTTTTCTGTTTGCCCTCGGCGCACTTCTATTCAGTATCTCCTTCCTGGTCTCATCCCTGCCGGTAGGATCCGGTAAACTGACAGGCAACGGGATCCAGAAGGTATATTTCACTGGTGATATAGATCTTGCCCACGCCGAGATCATCGACAGATTCAATCAGATCCATGCAGGAAGTATCGAGGTCATACCCATCCATCTGCCCTTTACAAAATTCAACACCAATCAACGCAAGGAACTCATCGCCCGCAATCTCAGAAGTCATAGCAGTCGCATCGACGTGTTCTCGGTGGACCTCATCTGGGTCCCGCGCTTTGTGAAGTGGGCCGAACCCCTGGCACCGTACTTTTCCCATGCCTACCTGGACAGGATCATGCCGGCGGCCCTGCAAACCTGTTATGTCGACGGTATGCTCTACGCCATGCCTCTGTTTATCGATATCGGTGGGATGTATTACCGCCATGATCTCATCCGTGCACTCCCCGATGGGCAGGCCATAGAAGAGCGTATCCGACAATCTATCAGTTGGACTGAATTGCTTGATATCGGCAGGAAGTATTTCAGTGATCGTCCTGTATATATGCTCCAGGGGGAAGCCTATGAGGGCATTGTGGTTAATTTCAATGAGTTCTATGGACGTCCCCTGCAGGATCCTGTAAGCGGGGACATGGTCAATTTCACTGATCCCCAGCTCATCAGTCGTGTAGATTTCATGAGGGATCTGATCCATAAGCACCGTGTTACCCCCTTTGAATCGACTCAATTCACCGAAGACGAATGTATCAGATATGCCCTGCAATTTGATGTGCCCTTCGTTCGCGGCTGGCCATCACTGAACAACGAGCGCGAGCGACGATTCGACCTTGAACAGTTCAGGAAGTTCAGCGTGGCACCACTGCCGCATTTTGAGGGTGAAGAGCCCTCACCCCTGTACGGTGGATGGAATATGATGCTTTCCAAACATTCACCTGTAAAGGAAGCAGCCATCTCGTTCATGAAATTTGCGGCTTCCATGGAAGGTCAACTGGTCTTCTATGAATCGGAAGGATTGCTTCCCATTCAACACTCACTATACACCCAGGGACCGGATTCCAGCAAAACTGAGCGACTGGAATTCATGCAGAACCTCATGGATGATGGACTTCACCGGCCAGCGCTGGCAGGCTATACACGCATATCGGACATTCTCTCCGCCCAGCTGCACCGTGTACTTACCGGCGAGTTGAGCTCGGAACTGGCCATGCTGGAAGCTCAGGCTGAGATCGAGCTTCTGATGAACGGGGGAGAGTGATGAGCCGGTTTACTCAACGCTTCGAGAACATTCACTTCGAGGTTCAGCATATCCTGGTGCTGTTCATCATCGTCGTGGTATTCCAGACCGCTCTCTCATTCCTCAACAATCAAAGCACCAACCAGCTATTTCAGCAGTCCATGGAATACTACCGGCGAGATACTGCAGAGCGCATCGCCGATCTGACCACGACGGCCCTTGAGCTGCAGATTGAGCGTGGTGTTGACCAGAATAGTGTATCTCGAGCTGAACGTGAAGCGGTCATTCTCTCCCTGAACAAACTTGTGAGCCAGCAAAATCTCCAACGCAATGTTGATGAGATCTATCTTCTGGTCGAATACGGCGACAGTGTACTTGTGCTTCAAGAAGGAGTTGACATCTATGAGCTCTACTTTGGCAGTGGCGCCACCGACAATATTTCACAGGTTCCTGTTGCTTCGAACGCCCTGGTCTATTATGCCGAGAACCAGATGACGCTCCTGGCCGCAGAACAGATCATCTCTTCAGTAGATGGAGACAATACATTCCACGTTCTGGTGCCCTTCTATAATCGTGGCGAGATTGCCGGAGCCACCTACATGCGAATCACGCCGGATGTGGCTGGATTTATGTCCCTTATCGAATCAGCATACAACCAGAGTGGTGTGCTTTTTACCGGTCTTATCCTCATCGGGTTCATGGCCATGTTCTTCATTTACTCCTACACTGCTCAGGAGCGTGATCTGGCCCAGAAGCGACTTTTCGAACAGGAATCCCGACAGTTAAGGGAGAAGGTGGAGCATCAGAAGGAATCCCTGTTCACCAAACGGATCTACCATACGCACCACAAGGCTGAAAAGGTCATGGGCTTCATTAAAGAGGACCTGAGGGGTCTGGATCAGGGGAACCTGGATAAAACACGCAACCGGGTAACAAAGTACGCCAATTTCATTTCTCGGGTCATTTATGATATGAAATCATATGATCCACCCATTCATGTCATTCGGAATCCCCTGTTCCAGACAGATGTCAATGGTGTGATCACGTTCATTGTCGATAATATCTTCAAGCGGGTTTATAGGGAAGGGGAGACCAGGGCGGGCAAGGTGAAGCTGGATCTGGCAGAGGATCTACCCATCGTACATGTAAATGAATATGTGATCTGGGAGATCATTGAACCCCTGATCCAGAATGCAATTGATCACAATGTCGATCGCGAGCTTACCCTTACTGTCCGGACCAGCCAACCGCAGGAAACCGATCGCATACTCATCGAGATCGAGGACGATGGTCATGGATTCAAACCGGAGCTGTTGATGGAGGATGAGGATGGGGTCAAGGCCCTGTTCCGTGAGTCTATCAGCACCAAGGAAGGCGACCATAACTCAGGTTACGGCTGTTATCTGGCCCGGGAGATTAGTCGACGTTGTGGTTGGACCGTGGATGCAGTTAATCTGCCTGCGGGCGGGGCAAGTTTTAGAATCAGCGCTTCAACAGGATAACACATGGATCAAGATCAGATCGCCGTACTGCTCATTGAAGACGAAGAATTTGACGTTCGCCGGATACGGAATACCATCGATCCCTACCGTGAACGAATCCAGCTCAAGGAAATCGTTTCAACAGGAGATGATGCCCTACAGTGTCTGGATGACTGCGGACCTTTCGATGTCGCCATCCTGGATTATCAGATCTCCGGCGGGCTTTACGGAGAAAGACTTGTCCGACGTCTCAGGGAGAAGGATCCCTGTCTGCAGGTCATTGTGATCACCAAGATGACCATCAACCAGACCGATCTGCACTTCGCCAACCAGATGATCGAGAGCGGGGCGTACTGGTACGGAACGAAATATCCATCTGATATCGAAGATTTCATTTATCAGCCCACGGATTTCATTCTCACCATCCTGAATGCTGCAGAAAAACGCAGGCTGGAACATGAACAGCGCAAATCCCAGAGCCGTCTGGACCGCAGGATCGCGCGTATCGTGGAAGAACGGCCTCTGGTTGGTGATTCGGCCAGCATCCAGCAGGTCAGGGATCACATCGGGAAGTTTGCCGCTACACATGCAAATGTTCTCATCATCGGCGAATCGGGATCCGGCAAGGAACTAATCGCGCGCAATATCCATTACCTCAGTGATAGAAAATATGAGAACTTCGTCCCCGTGAACTGTGCTGCGATCCCGGGAGAACTAATTGAAAGTGAGTTGTTCGGCTTTGTGAAGGGAGCCTTCACGGGAGCCAAGGAGGACAAGGCCGGCCTTTTCGAGCAGGCCAATAATGGGACCATCTTCCTGGATGAGATATCGGAACTGCCCTTCATGGCCCAAGCCAAGCTCCTGAGGGTTCTGGAGACAGGAGAAATGGACAAGATCGGCCGGAAGAAGAGTCATCATGTCGATGTGAGGGTCATCTCTGCCACGAATAAGAATTTGAAGGACCTATTGAAGAAGAACAAGTTCCGTGAGGACCTTTTCTACCGTCTCAATATCCTGAACATCCAGGCTCCGGCTCTGCGAGAACGTACAGATGACATCCGTATGCTCATCCAGTATTTTGTGAATCACTACTGTCACGATCTGAGTATCGTTCCGCCCCGGATAACGGATGGAGCCTGGAACATGCTTGAACAGTATCACTGGCCCGGCAATGTCCGTCAGCTGAAGAATGTTGTTCAGCGTCTGGTCATCCTGGGTAGTGATGGTGTCAACGAAGAGGTCGTCAACTTGGCCCTGGACATGCAATCCCAGGATTCCATATCACCACTGGTGAATCCCGTGTTCACGGATAAGAACATTCTGTCGCTGAGGGAGATGGAGCAGAGCTTTCGGAAGCAGTACTTCGAGTTTGTCCGTAAACACAGTAAGACCGATGCCGAGGCAGCTGGAAAGCTGGGCCTGGCACCCCCGAATTTTCACCGCATGTGCAAGGAACTGGGCCTGAAATAGATCCTTATCATATTGATAATAATTTTATTTCAATGATAAGCGACTGTCTCAGCTAAACCCCTTTACCTCAACAACTTCCGATCGTTTCAAAAAAATTATTACTGCTCGAGTTTTAAAGTTCAGGTATTTGTAAACCCCTGAATTACAAATGCCTATGCACCTTCGGTATCTGCATCTGACTATGGTATTAACCCGTAATGACTTTGGATGAGCTGATCATTGGTAAAATTGGTCTGCTATTTGTCCTTCAATTGGTTGAACAATGATTAACTCATTTGGTATTACAGCATTTTGTGAGGGACATGCATGAGCGGAGTTGATTTCGTCGTAATCGTCCTGTACTTCCTCCTCGTCCTGGGGATCGGTGTGTATTACTCCCGTCGTACCTCAGACAGTACAGAATACTTCCTGGCTGGTCGGAATGTGGGCTGGGTTGCCATTGGAGCATCCCTGTTCGCTTCGAACATCTCCAGTGAGCACTTCATCGGACTTGCAGGTACCGGGTCGAACAGCGGTCTGGCTGTAGGCCACTTCGAGTGGCTGGCTGCTTTTATCGTTCTCTTCCTGGGTTGGATCTTCGTACCCTTTTACCTCAAGTCCGGTGTATTTACCATGCCCGAATTCCTGGAACGGCGCTATGGCCGGGCCAGCCGCATGTACCTCACATCAGTTTCAATCATAGCCTATGTCATCACCAAGATCTCGGTGACCCTGTTCGCCGGAGGCCTGCTCCTGAACAAGATCCTGGGCTGGGACATGATGACATCGGCCATCGTTCTCATCATCGTCACCGGTGTCTATACCATCGCCGGTGGTCTCAGTGCCGTCATCTACACCGAGTTGATCCAGACCTTCATACTCATCGGCGGAGCTATTACGCTCACCTTGCTGGGACTGAACGAAGTGGGTGGATTCAGCGGGCTCCAGGCCAGTCTGCCCCCCGAATTCTTTAGCATGTTCAAAGCCATGGATCATCCTGATTTTCCCTGGACGGGGATTATTTTCGGGGCACCCATTCTGGGGATCTGGTATTGGTGTACGGACCAGTTCATCGTACAACGGGTTCTCAGCGGCAAGAACATCAATCACGCCCGCAGCGGTGCAATCTTTGCCGGTTTTCTGAAGATCCTGCCCGTCTTCATCCTCGTTCTACCGGGTTTGATCTCGGCCGCCCTCTTTGGAACGACTGGGGATGAAGCCTACCCGACCATGGTAACCAGCTATCTGCTGCCCAGCGGCATCAAGGGTATCGTCATCGCCAGTCTCCTTGCAGCCCTCATGTCATCACTGGCCAGCTGCTTCAACAGTACTTCGACACTCTTCACTATCGATTTTTACAAAAACTTCCGCCAGGACGCTTCTGAAACGGAGCTGGTCCTGGTGGGCCGCCTGGCCACAACGGTCATGGTCATACTCGGTGTTCTGGCCGTTCCACTGATCACCATGCTCAGCAGCCAGCTCTTCGTCTACCTGCAAAGTGTGCAGGCCTATATCAGTCCCCCCATCGCAGCAGTGTTCCTGGTTGGTATCTTTTGGGGAAGAGCGAATTCCAAAGGGGCCATCTCCGCGCTGGGTACCGGCGCCGTTCTCGGTGCAATACGATTTATCCTGGAACTGGTAGTGAAATCAGGAACCTCCCTCGGATCCTTTGAATGGTACGCCACGATGAACTTTCTGCATTTCGCAGTGCTGCTTTTCGGAATCTCGCTGGCTGTCCTGTTTGTGGTAAGTCTGACAACATCCGCACCTGACAAAACCCGTATTGCCGGTTTGACCATGACCACGGCAACTGAATTACAGACGGACATGAGTCGTAAAATGGATGTGCAGAATCCAAAATGGAATAGGATCAATATTGCTGCTTCCATCGTATTGGCAGCTTCAATATTGGTATTATGGATAATGTTCTTTTAGTCATGAACAAGACGATTGCTAAACAAGGAGGACTTGTGATGAAAGCAATGTTACGCACAATGATTGTGCTGTCCTTCCTGGTGTTCGCAGTTGCAGCCCATGCAGAGCTTCTAAATTCGTTTGACGAAGCTCCGGCTGACACGAATTACTGGGAATGGTATGATCCGGTGCAAGAGGGTAGTACTACCAGTAGCTTTACTGGCCACTATGCTACAAGCACCAATGCAGATTCATCCCTGGGGTGGATCGTTCGCAGCTACAACTCCACCGACTTTGTCGAGGGTAGCGCATCGATGCAGATCGAGTACAGTGTCCACAACAGTGAAGCCTGGGGTGGCTATACCAAGCTGCACCATTTCCAACCGGACAGTTCGTCATTTGTGACCTATGACTGGTCGCTCTATGACAGTATCTCGTTTGCCTACAACAACATCGTACCACAGGATAGCCTGAGTAGAGTGCATCTCCGCCTGAACCTGTGTGACTATGACCTCACAGCCACCGGTGGCGATACCAGCTTCCGCGATCTCGGTGAGTTCTTCTACTCATTCCAGTATATCCTGGATAATGAGCCAGGTTGGAACTATGTCACTATTGCCCTGGAGCGCGGTGACAGTTGGGGTGGTGACAACTTCACCTACACCGGTTGGTCAGGACAGCCCGGGAACGGCGAGGTTGATCGCGACAAGATCAAGGGCTTCAGTTTTGAATTCTCCGTCAGTGGTGCTGGCGAAGGTGACGTCGTCACCGGGACCATCCTTATGGATGATTTCAAACTCACCGGTTCGCAGAATGAACTCACCAATCCCGGCTTTGAGCTGGACGACGTCAATGATGACGAGTTTGGCTGGGGCGTCGCGAATGCGGGTGAAGGTGCTGCACATACTGTTGTGGTCGAGGATGCCGCCATGGCCCGTACCGGTAATAAGTATGCCTCTCTTGGTGTCGAGAACGGTGCCGCGTGGGGTGTCTTCTATACAGAAGGTACCATCCCGGCCACAATGGGGGAGACCTGGGAGATGGGTGGCTACATCAAGGATCTGACCGAGGGTGGTGCCGGTGGTGCCTTCATTGGTTGGAAGCTTGAAGGTAAGGACGCCGATGGGAACATCTTGGATAACACTGGGGACATTCTCTTTGAAACCACAGATGAATACGGCATGTATACCGGCCAGATGGTTATGCCCGAAGGAACCGCACAGGTGTCTGGTGTCATCGTTGTGACCCGCTGGGATGGCAGCAACTGCGAGTACGCCGTTGATGACGTTTATCTCATGAACCTGGGCAACCTGGACACGGAACCACCCGTGGCTCCCACAGGTGTCGATGCGATCCCGAGTACGTTCTACAACCTGGTGACCTGGGCTGATGTACCGGACGAAGCTGGTGAATCCTACACGGTTTATGCCAGTCTCTCAGAGATCACTGATCTTGAGGATCCTGCAGTGGACGTAGTGGCTTCCGGTGTACTGGGAGATGTCCAGACGGTTGTCCACTATCTCTACACTCCACTCGATGACGAAGTCGTTGAATACTACTATGCTGTGGCCTGTACTGATGCATCTCAGAACCAGGGTGAAGCTGGTGCCGCCGCAGCTGCTGTCAGCAACACGGCTAAGGGCATCCCCACTATCGTGCCGAGCGCACCACCCGGTTTTGTTGCTGACGGATTCCTGGATGAATGGGCAGGTTATCCTGCATTCTTCCTGGGTGTTTCGGACAACAGCTGGGGTACACCGCATGTGATCGGAACAGTAGACAATGATGATGATCTCTCTGGTACCATTTACATCGCTGTAGATGAATCCTACCTGTACATCGCTGCTGATGTCATTGACAATGACTATGACGGATTCTACGGTGAAGGAAACTGGTGGGAGCACGATGCCTTCGAGCTCTTCTTTGGTCTCTATGATCAGCGTGGTCCCCGTCACAGTGGCTTCATGCGTGGCTCCGAACCGGATTACAAGCTGGTCTTCACCAACGATGAGTACATACGCGATGTCAGTGGTGGCTATGTCATGGGTACCAATGGTGATGGTATGTACTACTTCGAAGGCTTCGATCCGGATTATGTTGTTGAGGTCAAGGTTCCTCTTGATTCTCTGGCAACAGGCAATGGCTTCACGGATGATATTTTCGTAGCCGCTGAAGGCATGCGGATCCCCATCGAGCCCACCTTCCATGACCGTGATGGTGCGGACACCTGGGAGGGCAATGTAGTTGCCTCACCCATCAACCAGGATAACGCCTGGCAAACACCCAGTGTCTGGTCCCACACCTTCGTCTGGTCTCCCGTGGGCGTAGACGATGAGGCACAGGTTGCTTACAGCTACAGACTGGGCGCCAACTACCCGAATCCATTCAATCCCACCACCACGATCCATTATGAGATCGCCCAGGCTGGTGAGGTGAAAATGGTGCTGTACAACGTTCTCGGTCAGCAAGTCATGACCCTGGTGAACGAAGTACAGAGTGCTGGCAGCCACCAGATCAGCTTCAATGGTGCAGATCTTGCCACAGGCATCTATCTGTATACCATGGAGGCCGGTGACTTCCATGCTACCCAGAAAATGATCCTGATGAAGTAGGATCTTTTTCGAATGTGATTAATCCGGTAGAGGGGGATTAGCGCAGGTCGCTTATCCCCCTCTATCTTTTTTAGTGCAGAGAGTGACATGAGTACGATTCCAACAGCACACAGGTTCAGATCCGTCCTCATCTTCAGTCTACTTCTAATGAGTAGCCTTTGGGGACAAACGACGGGAAAGATCTCCGGTACCGTCAAGGATGTCGACACGGAATCTCCTTTACCGGGAGCCAATATCATCGTGGAGGGCACCAGTAAAGGTGCTGCAGCGGACGAATTGGGCCGTTTCTACATCATCAATCTAACGCCGGGTCGCTACAATCTCAGGATTGACATGATCGGGTTTACCCCTGTGATCCTGGAGGATGTTCTCGTATCCGTCAATCGGACCACGCCAGTGGATGTGCTCCTATCTCCAGCAGTGTTGGAGGGTGAGGTGGTGGTTATAGAGGTCGATCGCCTTACCATGAAAAAGGACCAGACCGGCACGATCAAGAATATCTCCTCAGAAGAGATCGAATCTCTACCCGTGGAGACCATCGATGCGGTGGTGGGTATGCAGGCCGGTGTGGTCGCAGGCCGCTTCCGAGGAGGGCGTGCTTCTGAAGTATCCTATATGGTGGATGGTGTCCAGGTAGATGAGGTCTATGGCGGTGAACACCGGACTGTGACCATGGAACCAGAAGCTATCCAGGACCTGGAGGTGATCACCGGTACTTTCAATGCTGAATATGGCAAGGCTATGAGTGGTGTCGTGAATGTGGTCACCAAGGAAGGAAAAGAAGAATACGAAGGCTCCTTTGGTGTTGCCATTGGTGGTTACTACTCTGGCAACGACACCGTCTGGGTTGGGAATGATGAACTACGTGGCTTTCGCAACCAGGATTACAAGTTCCAGCTAGGTGGTCCCCTTGTTGGCAAGACAGTATCCTTTTTCTTCAATACCCGTTGGGAGGAAAACGGGAACCATCTGAATGGGATCAGGCGGTTCCTGGTAGACGATTTTTCAATAATCGATGATAACGGTAACTATTTCGATACAAATCGCGGTGACAGCGCTTTTGTACCCCTGAACGATAGCAAGAATTTTTCCGCCATGGGAAAGCTGTCTTTTTACCTGCCCTTTGGCATCAGAAGTTCCCTCATGTACACCCGGGAAGAAGACGATTGGCAGGATTACAACCATGGTTGGAAGTACAATCCTGACGGTTTAGCCTCGAGTCATGGTACAACTGATTTCGTGGTGTTTTCTCTGAACCACATGCTCAATAATAACCTGTTCTACGAGGTGAAACTCTCCCAGTCAGATAACGAGTACGGACGCTACCTGTACGAGAATCCAACGGACACCAATTATATCCATGATGTGTTTGCACAAACCTACCCTGGTTTCCTTACCGGCGGTCAGGACAAGGCTTACGAGACGCGCACCAGTACAGACCGCGGTGCTAAAATCGATCTCACCTGGCAGGTGAATCCCACCCATTCCCTCAAGGCTGGATTCCACTATGCCGATCATGATATCCTGGCCACGAACCTAGTTATCCGGAACCGTTTCGAAGGGGATAGCGCCGACCTTTTCTTTTATGAACCCATGGTAGATTTTGAGGACCAGAACACCGATTTCATCCATGCCGATCCCATGGAATACGCGGCCTATCTCCAGGACAAGATGGAATTCGAGGAGATGGTCATAAACTTCGGCCTCCGCTATGACTATTTTGATCCCAATACGGCCTACCCCTCAGATCATATGAATCCCGGCAATGAGCTCCCCGAGCACATTGCGCCACAATCTGAATACCCGGACGCCCCGGTGGTAACACAATGGAGTCCGCGCTTTGGTCTGGCCTATCAGCTGGGAAGTAAAGCCAATCTGCATTTCAGCTACGGACACTTTTTTCAGATCCCGCCATACTACGCATTGTATCTGAATCCTGATTTCAAGGTAGGCTTCGCCGATCTACAGGTGATCCTTGGAAATGCTCTCCTCAAACCTGAGAAAACAGTCACGTATGAGATCGGTCTCCGACAGGAGGTGATTGAAAGTCTCTACCTTGAAGTGGCCCTGTTCTATCGTGACATCTATAATCTGCTCACTGCAAAGGCTATGTCCACATACAGTGCGGTGGAGTATGGACTGATGACCAACCGGGATTATGGTAATGTGCGCGGTCTGGAGGTGAAGGGAGACTTCGTGGAGGGGCCTTTCAGTGTATATGTAAATTATACCTTGCAATACACCCGTGGTGCTGCGAATAACCCTTTTCAGCATCTGTATCTATCCCAGGAAGAGGCCAGCGCGGCGGGGATCCTCATCCCACTGGACTGGGATCAGAGGCATACGTTCAATACAACGGTAGGTTACAAACGGGATGACTATGGTATATCCCTGGTTGGCTACTACAACTCTGGCACCCCTTACACCTATCATCCCATAACGGAAAGTGCCTTGAGTGATATTGCCCTGCTGCCCAACAACGATTACAAGCCAATTACCTATAATTTCGATGTGACAGCTTTTTACCGTTTCAAGGTAGGTGGCCGGTATGAACTGAAACTGGATCTATCTGCCTATAACCTGCTTGATCGCTTGAATGCTGTGTCAGTATACGGCAGCACCGGCAGACCTTACACACACATTCCTGAGAATGTGGATCACTACAGCGATTTCAATACGATCAACGATCGCTTCCAAAACCCTGGCATGTATTCGACACCCCGCTATGTGAAACTGGGGATGAGTGTCAGCTTCTAGGAGTTCTTATGCATCGGAAACATTATACATACATATTCATGTTCACTGTGGTGTTGCTGGCTCCAGCGTTGCTCTGGGCCCAGGGGACACCCTACGCTGGTCCCGATGATCCCGCCGGTGATGTTGGTGTCGAACGAGACGGCGTTATGAACGGGAACAGGGTCTATCTCTATTTCCGGAACACTACGGAACTATCAGACTGGCCCCGGGCTTCTGTGTCAAAATGGCCCAATAACCCGGATGGGGTGAAGATGCTGGATGGAATTGGCCTGTTATGCGGAGCCAAGGTGTACATCGAAGACGATCTGGATCCTGCCACGGTGGATACCATCCCCATTTTTGATGAACTGGATGTCTACAACCCCACCATTCCAAAACACACCCTCTATTATCTACAGACCAGTTACCGGGAGGAGATGGATACAGATCCCACCGGAACAATCGAATACGGGTTCTTCCCGGTGCCCGGCTATCTGAACCTGGATGGAGCATACCCGGCCATGAGCAACCTACCTGTTTCCTGGCCAACGGCCGGTTGGCCGGCACCAAACGGTCAACTCAAGTGGCAGGGTGAATGGGATGGTCGTTTCGGTCGCGGGGTCATCTACGCAGATCTGGAAACCTATTTCGTGGTGAACGATGCCCATGATCAGGAGTATCTGGGTATTGAGGACAAGGTTCGCTACTATCCCAGACCAGATCAATTCATACCAGATGACGCCACCTTCCAGGGGGGAGCACCTTGGGGTGGGCTGGGTCTGCGGGTGCAAACCCGAGGATTCCAATGGAACAATCCTCAGGCCCGTGACTGTATCTTCTGGGAATATTCAGTTGCCAATACATCCGATTACACATTACTGCACGTTGCCTTTGGCTATTGGGTGGACAATGCAATCGGAGATGACGGCAGCGACGAACTGGCCTATTTCAACACTCTGCTGGATATGTCCTATTCCTGGGACATCAATGGAATTGGTCAGGGGGGTCGTCCCACTGGAACTATGGGTTTTGCCTATCTGGAAAGTCCAGGTCTGCCATACGATATGCTGGACAATGACGAGGACGGCCTGCTGAACGAAGCCCGCGATAATGCCCCCACCATGATCGTGGGTCCCCAGGGTTCACTCTATGACCTGAACAAGTTTCTCGATTTCTATGAACTGGAGGAAGCAGATCTCCGGGATCACTGGGATGCTGACGAGGATCAGGACTGGGACGATGGTGAGGATCTGAACGGCGACGGGATCTATCAGATCAGTGAGTTTGCCGGAGACGATGTCGGTTTGGATGGGGTCGGTCCTGGAGAACTTAACTATACGGGCCCGGATGAGGGTGAATGTAACCACATGCCGGATTTCGTTGAGGGCGTGGGTTGCGAACCCGATTTCAATGCCACCGATGTCTCGGAATCTGACATGGTGGGACTCACCTCCTTCCACCTGTTCCCGGTTCCCAGCCACGCCGTGTCCAATGAGACCCGCTGGTTCAAGAATGACAGGGCCATGTGGGACGTCATCGCCTCGGATACCTTGGACGAATACATTGATAACATATCAAACCTCATTGAGGTGTTTGCCTCCGGGGTGTTCCCCCTTTACCAGGGACGTGTGGAGCGTATCTCCATGTCCGAACTGCATTCCTACGATCCTTTGGCAGGATTGCAATCGGATGAGCACACAGCGCCGGCGCTCTACGAACAAAAGAAGATCGTCCAGGTGATCTATGAGAAGGATTACCGATTCGCCCAACCACCGGAAATGCCAACACTCACGGCCTCCGCTGGTGACGGAGAGGTCGTGCTCACCTGGGATAATGTAGCTGATACCCGCACCCGTGATCCCTTCGTGGGCAATGTCAACGACTTCGAGGGCTACAAGGTTTTTCGCTCCACGGATCGCTGGATGTCCGATCCGGAGGTTATCACCGATGGCTATGGTACCCCTACCGGGCTTTTGCCCATCTACCAATGTGATCTGAAAGATGACATCTTCGGATTCACTGATTTCGGCATGTATAACGGCATGGGATATAACCTGGGAGACGATACCGGGATAACGCACCTCTTCGTGGATAATACTGTGGAGAATGGCCGCACCTACTATTACGCTGTGGTGGCTTACGATTATGGCGCTCCGGATATAGGTCCTGGGATCGCACCATCAGAAAACAATATCGTCATCGATCTTGGTGACTATCAGGAAGTCCGCAGCATCGGCAAGAATGTCGCAATTGTCACACCCCATCAGCGTGCGGCCGGCTATATCGAACCCAAGATCACAGCTGAAGAGGAGGGAGACTTATTCGGGAGTGGCGACATCACGCCTGAGATCCTCTCAGCAGGTGGATTGCAACAGAACCACACTTATCAGGTCAGCTTCGAGGTGGATACCATCAAGGCCATGAGTAATTACGAACATGGTCTGCTTTATGCCACCAGTGGGTACATGATCTATGACGTGACTGCAGATACCATGGAAGTTTATTCGGAGAATGCGGACCAGTATACCGGTGAGAATCTTGAATACGTTCCGGGTGATTCACTTGAGGCTGGGCAGGGATACAGTGATTTCTGGACACTGAATCGCTCGGCGGTCGTTTCATCGGACATATTTGATGGTCTGCGTATCACAATTGCACCGGAGGTTTCCATACCAAGCTATGATTTTACGTCTTCTGGTTGGCTGGTGGGTGATGGCCTCATGCGGGTAACGCCCAGTACCCTGGAATCGCGTCTTCTGGCCTGGGATTATGAGATCATATTCACCGGTGATGATTCCGCTTTTGTGGGGCAAACAACTCGTGGAACCGTTCGGGATACCGACGGCAGCACAGTGAGTTCTACAGCCTTGTTGAAGAACCTGCCCTTCGACTTCTATGTCCAGAACATCATGTTCGATGATACGACGACGGGGCAACCGGAGCTCTTCGATATCATGGGTGTCGATGTTAACGGCAACTTCATGTTTGACCTGTTTGAGGACAAACTGCTGGTAGGGCCGGTCACGACCAATGGCCGCTGGGGTGGCACCGTCTTCTCCATCGACTTTCAGTTAGCCAGCGAAGCCAGCTATCCTGATGTGGATGACGTATACCAGGTGAGATTCAAACGTCCTTTCTGGAAGGATGATGCAGTCCAGTTCACAGTTGAAGCAACTGACTCTCTGGATCTAGTCGATCTGAAAAGCACTATGGACAACATAAGGGTAGTACCCAATCCATATATCGCTACGAATACCATGGAGCCTGCCGTGCATATCACTTCACTCAGTCAGCAACGCCGCCTCATGTTTACCAATATACCCTCGCAGTGCACGATAAAGATCTTCACCGTGAGTGGTTATTTGGTGGATCAGATCGATGTGGACAATGAGCCCAACTACGGCATCGTGCACTGGGACTTGTTATCACGTGAAGGTTTGGACATCGCTGCAGGTATGTACGTGTACCATGTGGAGTCAACCCTTACCGGTGACACCAAACTCGGCAAATTTGCGGTCGTGAAGTAGGAGGATGATCATGAATACAATTACAAGAATCTTCATCGTCCTCATTATAGCTGCCCCACTGCTTGCAGAGGAAATCCACCGGACCGGCAATACCACCGCCAGTTTTCTGGAAATTGGTATGGGCAGTGCGCCCTCAGCCATGGGAGAAGCTTACGTGGCCATGACCGGTAACCTGGCTTCGGCCTACTGGAATCCAGCTGGTCTCGCTTACCTGGATAAGAGTCAATTGCTCTTTATGCACCAACCCTGGATCGTAGACATCAATACGGTCTATGCCAGTGGTGCCCTCGTGGTCCCCAGGGTTGGGACCATCGCGCTTAGCGTTACCCAAGTGGGCTATGGTGACATGGAAGTGACAACCCTTAGCGCTCAGGATGGTACCGGGGAGTTGTTTACTGCTAACGATATGGCTGCAGGTTTCACCTTTTCCCGCCGACTGGCTCAATGGTTCGGTTTTGGTGTCACCGGTAAGTACATAAAATCCCAGATCCGTCACATGAGTGCCTCGGCTGGAGCCATCGATATGGGTGTCATCGTCAATACGGATTTCTTCTCCCGCACTGGTAATCGACTGGATGGTCTTACCATCGGAATGAGCTTCTCCAACTACGGAACCCGCATGCGCTATGATGGGATCGACCTTTTAAGGGATATCGATATCAGTTTATTCGAGAATGGTAACTTCGCCGATGTACGTGGCCAGTTCCGTACATCAGAGTGGGAGTTGCCCCTGATCTTCCGCATCGGAGTTACCCTGAAGCCCATTGTTTCTGCCAACCAGCAATTGGTGCTAGCGGTGGATCTACTGCACCCCAATAACAACCCGGAATCCATCAATACAGGTATCGAATACAGCCTTCGGATTCCCAACGCTGGAAAATTTCATCTCCGTGGCGGATATAAGGCCTTAGGGATGGAGAAGTCGGAGTTCGGTCTCACTGGAGGAGGCGGTTTTGAGATGTTTCTCATGGGTAACCGGGCCATCACCATAGACTACGCTTTCAAGGAGATCGGAATCCTTGGCAGGACCCATGCATACACCATTGGTGTTACGCTATAAGAACATGAGAAATGTAACCAAAAGGGCTATTCAGGTCATCATCTGGATGGCCCTTTTGCTATTTGCAGGCTGTGAACGACAGCAGGAACTGGAGCCGGCAGGGACGGTTCTGGCGCTCGTCGGCGACAGAGTCATCACCCTGGATGATTTCATCCGTAGATCAGAATACACATTAAGGCCGGATTACTGTTCAGGGGACAACTATATCCACAAGAAGATCATCCTGAATTCCCTTATAGCCGAGAAACTCATTGCCCTTGACGCTGAGGACTCCTCGCCCCTGGATACGAATATGGCATTTCAGGATTACCTTGATGGCCGCCTGGAACAGACCATGCGTCAGTTGTTGTACAAGAAACAGGCTCACGAAACAACAATTGTGGATTCGACGCAGCATCATGAAGCCTTCAAGCTAGCAGGCAGGACGGTCAACGTCAATTATTACACCTTGTCTGATTCTGCATCTGCCTACGCCTTCCAGCAGGCAATAGAAGGCGGGGCAGGTTTTAAAGAGATCTATTCTTATCTCTATCAGTCAGACTCCCTGCCTTCACGAGAGATAAACTGGTTTGACCGGGAGGTCGATGTCATCCACGATGTGCTCTTTGATCCCTTGTTGGTCAGGGGCCAGGTCCTTGGCCCGCTGTACACCGGTGATGGAAGTATCCTGGTCATGCAGGTCGGGGGCTGGACTGACAGCAAGGTCGTCACGCAGTCCGCTGTACAGCAACGCTGGACAGACGTAGGTGAGAGACTCCACACAAGAGTTGCGGGTGAACGATATGAGGCCTATGTAGCCTCAATAATGGCAGGCAAACGGCTGGATCTGAACGAAGCTGTGTTCATACCATACGCCCGGGCTGCTGCCGACCAGTATCTGAGCACAAAGGAGGAGAAGAAGGCAGCTCTGAATCAGGCCCTCTGGGATCTGGAAGAACATCTGGAAACCAACCCTGTTGAAGCATTTCCGGAGGTGCAGAAGCAGGAACCGCTCTTCAGTGTTGATGGTGTGCAATGGTCGGTGAAGGATTACGAAAGCTATCTTCGCAAGCATCCACTGGTCTTCAGGAAGCGGCAGATGGGTCGCAGTGAGTTCCCCGAGCAACTGAAGTTCGCCATTGCTGACATGATCCGGGATCATTACGTCACCGAGCGGGCCTATGAGCTTGGCTATGACCAGTTCCCTGAAGTAAAACAGGCTCGTGCACTGTGGTCTGATTCATATGTCAGCCGTCAGCAGCGTCTGGACTATCTCCTGGCTCAAGGTGATGCGGGGATCGATACATTGACTCAGAACCGGATCTTCAAGGAATATCTCGATCCCTGGGTGGATTCACTCCAAGAGAAGTATGATGATCGCATCGAGATCAATATGGACCTGTTCGAATCCATCGAGATCACAACGGTACCCATGATGGTGAGCCAGAGGGGGGTTCCCTTCCCGCTCATGATGCCTTCCTTTCCACTGCTCACCACAGATGACAGGTTAGATTATGGTAGTGACATGGGAGAGGAATCATGAAAACATGTCGATATACCTGGTTCACCCTTGTATTCAGCCTTCTTATGGTTACCTGCCTCGGCCAACCGTATCGAGGGGCAGAACTGCGCAGCCTGGATTACCTCCAGTACGGACGCTTCAGCGTCAGTATGAAATCGGCTCAGGGAAATGGCGTCCTGTCGACGCTATTCACCTATAACGACCAGTACCCTGCCAGCAACTGGGCTGAGATCGACATTGAAGTTCTGGGACGCTGGCCGGATAACATCGACCTCAATGTCATCGACGAGAATGGTTCCCATCTGCGTCAGCATCCCATGGATCTGAACGTCCACCTGGATTATCACGAATACACCTTTGAGTGGACACCGGATTACGTGGCCTGGTTCTTTGATGGTGAAGAGCTGTATCGACAGACCCAGGAGCATATTTCAGATCTTACCGAACCTGGAAAATTCATGATGAATACCTGGCGGCCGGTTTATGAGGACTGGACTGGTGTCTGGGATGAGAGAGTGCTGCCCCGTTTCTCTTATTATGAATGGGCCTCATATGCAGCCTATACACCCGGTGAGGGGAACACGGGGACGGATGATAATTTCACCGAACTCTGGCGGGACGAATTTGAGGTATTTGACAGCACACGTTGGGAGAAGAGTGATGACCATACCTGGCCGGGAAACAATGCCCTGCTGGTGGAGGAGAATATTGTTTACCTGGACGGCAAACTGATCCTATGCCTCACCATGCCCGGGGAGGAAGGTTTCCAGGACAACACAAAACCCTACCTGCTCTGGGCCCGTGCCATGGGAGAAGACTCGGTGGTGGTGCGCTTTACGGAGGAGTTGGATCTCAACACCGCCGGAATGGCGGGCAACTATGTCATCAGCGGTGTCAGCGTAGAAGCTGCGACTCTGCAAGAGGACCAGCTTACCGTGGGATTAAGTGTATCAGGATTGGACTTGAGTGCCAACTACACGCTCTTCATCCTGGGGATCAAGGACGATGCAGTCCCGCCGAACACACAGTTGGGTAACTCAGTAGCTATCGATATGCCACAACCCCTTGAGTTACCGGTGAGGATCGACTGTGCCGGTCCCGGTCGTCAGGGCTTCATGACTGATCAATGGTGGTCTTCAGCGGTGGAATACGGACATGAAGGTGGCAATTATCAGGAAGCGGGCTGGTTCCCCAATCTCGAAGGGACCGTGCATGATTCTGTGATGGCGACATCACTGAACCGATTCTCCCGGTACCATGTGCGACTGGATCCCGGCTGGTTTGACATCCAATTGCATTTTGCCGAGCATTTCTATGACGAGGCAGGGGAACGCGTTTTCGAGCTATTCGTGGAGGGGGATCTCATCGAACCCACTCTGGATATCTATGGACAGGTTGGGAATAGTGGTGTTTACACAGTTGGACTGAACAACAGGCGTATCCGGGACGGCTCCCTGGACATTCTCTGTGCTGCCACCATCTATGGCGTTGGCTACGGGTATGCCGGTCCCGTGCTGAACGCTATTGAGATCGATGGGAACTTCATCGTGGATTCAGATGAGCAGAAATTGCCCGATCAGTTCAGGTTCACAGGTAACTATCCCAATCCCTTCAACGCGTCAACGACATTCCATTTCAGTCTTCCTGAGAGGTCGAAGGTTGAACTTTCCATTTATGATCTCCAGGGTAGAGTACTTGAGACCATAACTTCCCGAAAGTTTGATGCCGGCGATCATCAATTGAGCTGGTCTGCAGGTCTTCTGCCAAGTGGCATCTATGTGTCCAGATTCAGTGCAGTTGGATTTAACCAGACCAGCAAGCTGATCGTCATCAAGTAGAGGCTGTCACGCAGTTACGAGGTACTATGAGATCGCTGACAGCACTCGGATTGATCCTCATCAGCAGCGCTCTGTTTACGAATCCCCTCAGAGCACAATTTGCCTTCAATATGCATTATCCAATGTCCGTTGGACAGGAGTGGCAGTTTACCGCCGAGGATTATCCCTGGGACGTGTACGATACCATCGTGGATACAACTCGTGTGAACGGGCATCTATTCTACCGTCTGGATCTCGTCCTCTCCACACAGGAGGCGTGGTTGCGTCCAGAAAATGAGCAAGTGTATCTACTCGATCTCAGCGACAGTACGGAGCATTTGCTCTTCGATTTCGCAGCGGAAATCAACAGCGTCTGGCCAATACCGGCCGGGTATGAGCTGGAGTATGGTGACAGTATCAGGATCATCTCACGGATGGATACCCTTCATAATCCAGTCAGAGACTTTGTGAGGTGCACTCGTTTTGTCCACTATAATTCGGTTTGGGATGGCGGTAGATCGGAGACCTGCTTCTCCAGGGACTATGGACCGGTTTACTTCGCCCAGGAGAGCGAATCCGGAGTCACAGATTTCAATCTGGTCACGACACCACTTGACACGCTGATGATGAGGGGTGTGTATACATTTGTTGGCAATCCCTGTACGACCTATCCCTGCCTTCCGGGAATCGTGGCGGCCATGATGGGAGATGGGATCGAGTTTGTGCTCCTGATCAATGGAATATGGAGTAGTCAGCCGATCTCCTGGAATGGGGTAACACCCATGTTGGATGATTCAATCGAGGTCACAGCTGTCTACGAGGAGCACTTCGATATCTTTGGTGAGCGTTACTATACGCTAGATCTGGTGGATCTCAGCATTATTCAGAATACCACGGATCTCATGGAGCCATCCGTCTCCTTCACTCCGTCACAATTTGATCTTCATGTCGCGCCCAATCCATTCAATGGCGAAACACGAATTTCATTCAATCTGCTGCAAACACAGTCACTCGCTCTGGCGATCTTTGATGCCAGGGGACGCAGGGTCTTTGATCTACCTGTCGGAATGTACACGGCAGGCAGGCACACGATTCAATGGTCACCAGGGGAGCTTCCCAGTGGTACCTACTTTGCATTCATTGAGTCCCGTGATGAAGTACAGATGACAAAAACATTACTGATCAAATAGGTTACTCAAATGAGAAAATTCATATCTGGATCCTTTGGCCACTCGCATCTGGTTGCTCTTGTATTGCTCGTGCTCTCTTCTTCCTCACTCATGGCAGAACCCTATCGTGGAGCAGAATACCGCACGATTGAAAGCTATCGCTATGGACGCTTCGAGGTGCGTATGCAGGCCGCAGGCGCTTCCGGAGTGGTCTCTTCCTTGTTTACCTACCATGAGCTGGGTGCCGGTGGATTGAGCGAATGGAACGAGATCGATATCGAGTTTCTGGGCAATAACACAAATGGTGTTCAGTTCAATACCATCACCTCCGGACAAGTGGGGCACGTGCATTTCATAAATTTGCCCTACGATGCCGCCACCGAGTTCCATGATTATGCCTTTGAATGGACACCAGCCCATGTTGCCTGGTTTGTTGATGGGGTCGAGGTCTATCGTCAATATGGAGCCCACATCATCCAGCTGAACCGCTATCAGAAAATGATGATGAATATCTGGCAGCCGGAATACGTGGACTGGGTGGGACCCTTTAGTGAGGATGATCTACCTGTCTACGCCTACTATGACTGGGCCCGGTATTATGCCTGGACCCCCAACGAAGGTGATGCCGGCACAGATAGCGCCTTCACACTGCACTGGCATGATGATTTTGACAGCTGGGACATGAATCGCTGGCAGAAGGCGTCCCACACCTGGGACGGTAACAACGCCCAGTTCATTCCAGCCAATGCCGTACTGCAGGATGGCTTTCTCATTCTCTGCCTGACCATGCCAGACGCATTGGGATATGACGGACCACCGCTGGATACGGACAAAGGATCACTGATATTCCCTCAGGATCTGCAGATCTACCCCGCTTACCCGAATCCCTTCAATGCCGGTACACAGTTGAGATTCAATATGACCGCAGGTCGTTCTGTCCAATTACAGGTTGTCGATCTTCAAGGGCGCATTCACCTCAATGAGCGGATCCCATCTGTAGGCGGGAATCAATCCGTCAGCTGGATGCCCCTGACTGGTTCCGGGCAGCTGCTCCCCAGCGGTGTGTATATCGCCCAGTTTCGCTCGGGGAATCAGTTTGAGAGTCAACGTCTCCTCCTTCTGCAGTGACATCGAACTTACCGAAATCGACCAACATTGCTGGACTCATCATGCTGGTTTTGATCTCATGTGAGCAACCGGTGGAGGAGGTCCTGGAAGAGCAGATCCAGCCCCTGACAGGCTGGAGGATCACCTGGCAGGATGAGTTTGAAGGGGATACACTGGACCGTACTCTATGGAACGTGGCTGATGGCCATTGGTCCCATAATGGCGAAATGCAGTACTATGCCCCGGATGAGGTGTACTTGGAAGACGGCTGTCTGCGTCTGAGATCCCAGCAGAGAAACTATCAGGGTTTGTACTTCACCTCAGGTCATGTGACCACCAAACATTACCAGAGGTATGGCCGCGTGGAAATTCACGCCCGCTTGCCAGGTACGCAGGGGACCTGGCCCGCACACTGGCTCCTCCCCATTACGGGTGATTGGCCACCAGAGATAGACATCGTTGAGCACCTGGGTCACGAGCCGAATACAGTGCACATGTCCGTGCATTGGGGACCATTACCTGAGGGGCTAAGTCCCTGGGAATGCGGTCAGACTCGCACAGGCTCCTTCTCCGGGCCTGATTTCACAGCTGATTTCCACACATTCAGCCTGGAATGGTATCCCGACTCACTCCGCTGGCTGGTGGACGATGTCCTGCGCTTCAAAACTGTGGAAGGGATACCGCACGAACCCATGTACCTTATCCTGAATACCGCTGTGGGAGGCTTCTGGCCCGGCAGTCCCAATGCCAGCTCCGTCTTTCCTCAGTTTCATGACATTGACTATGTAAGGTTTTACGAACGTGATACACCTGGCTAAATTCATCCTGATAATTCTGCTCTTAGGAGGCTCGAACCTCGTGGCGTTTGTGCACGCCTCAGGTGATTCCATCGTGGATGCCGATGGGAACGTGGTCCTGAAACGTGGTATGGGTCTGGGTGGTTGGCTTGTACCAGAAGGGTATATGCTTCATGTTCCCGGGTTCGGATCCCCAACAGCCATCCGGGCGATGATTGTGGATCTTGTGGGGGAGAGCCTGGCAGATTCATTTTACCAGGCATATCACGACAACTACGTTACGCGTGAGGATATCCTTCAGCTGGGCGCTTGGGGATTTGATCATATTCGCATGCCATTCCATTATAAAATGTTCTCGCCATATCGTGACGTCTGGGATGAATGGGGATTCCAGGTTACGGACAGTCTGCTGGCCTGGTGTGCGGAAGCCGGGATGCACCTGGTCCTGGATATGCATGCAGCACCGGGCGGACAGAATCATGGTCCCATCAGCGACAGTGATGGGACGGCCAGGTTATGGCTGGCAGACTCCAACAAGGCTCACGCCATCGCCATCTGGGGCGAACTTGCCCGACGCTACGCCGACAACGTCTGGATCGGGGGCTATGACCTGCTGAATGAACCCGTATTACCCACCGGAGTGGGTACCGGTGCGCTGCGAGCCCTTTACATGAATATGACCCAGGCCATCCGGGCAGAGGATGACAACCATATTCTCTTCATAGAGGGCAACTGGTACGCTTCGGATTTTACCGGTCTTACGCCACCCTGGGAACTCAATATGTCCTACAGTTTTCACAAGTACTGGAGCGTGAACAACCAGGGTTCCATACAGTCTTATTTGAATATGCGCAACAGCTATGATGTCCCCCTGTGGATGAGCGAATCGGGTGAGAACTCCAATCCCTGGTTCCATGATTGTGTCCAGTTGCTGGAGGGGAACGATATCGGCTGGTGCTGGTGGACGCATAAGAAATATGAAACGATCACAAGTCCATATTCAGCAGCTCTGCCCTCTCAGTTCGATCAGCTTGTGGATTACTGGAACGGTAGTGCTCCCAGACCTGACACTGCCTTTGCTTTCAGCGTGATCATGGAAATGGCAGAGAACCTCAGGACAGAGAACTGTACCTACCGGCCCGGTGTCATTCCATCCCTCTTCCATCCTCAGTTTCCCACCAGTCACTGGCCTGTAAAGGAGCTCCAGATCCCGGGCGAGATCTGGACGGCTGACTATGATATCGGTGATCAAGGTATCGCCTATTCTGACGCTGATTGGGAGCATGACGATTACAATGATTACCATCCCTGGAATACCGGCTATGCCTACCGGAATGATGGGGTGGACCTGGAGATGGATGATGCAGGCGTTCCTAGTGTCGGTTGGATAAACGATGGCGAGTGGCTCAAGTATACTGTCAATGTGACCTTGAACGGTTTCTATGACTTGAGCCTTGAAATAGCCAGCCCTGATGGTAACGGTAATATTCGGATCTACCTGGATGCCGAATTGGTGGCGACCCTGAGTTCTCTTCCCAATACCGGCAGCTGGTACGAGTGGGATACCGTTGAATTGGAGGATATTGAGATCCTTGCCGGTACCTATGTCCTGACAGTGGAGATTGTTCAGGCGGGGTTCAACATGCGCATCATGAATTTTGACCTGGATTCCTCTCTGACCGAGATAAAGTATCCCAATACGTTCCAGCTGGGACAGAACCGACCCAATCCATTCAATTCTGGAACACAGATCCCCATCACTGTTCAGAACAGTCATGGTCTGCAGCTTGAGATCTTCGACATTCGCGGACACCGGGTGGACAACAGACGTATCCCAGACGGTAGCCAGGGGGAACTCATGATCAACTGGGATGGCCATGCATTAGACGGTCGTATCCTTCCTACGGGGCTCTATATCTACCGTGTTCTCTCAGATACAGACATTCAGGTCCAGAGGATGGCCCTGATCCGATAACTCGAAGCATTTCGTAGCTCTAGGAAGACTCGTATGTTTATCCGGAAGTTCGGCCACATTCTGCTCACCCTCCTGATGCTGCTGAGCGTCACCTATGGATATTACACCACGAATGGCCAGAATATTGTCGATCGAAATACTGGTGAGGCGGTTCAGTTGCGCGGGATCGGAATCGGCGGCTGGCTGCTACCTGAGGGCTATATGTGGGGGATCCGTACCCTTGATCGTCCCCGGCAATTCGAACAGGCCATCATCGATCTGATCGGTGAGCGCGGTGCAGCCAGGTTCTGGGATCTCTATTATTCCAATTTCATCACCAGGGAGGATGTCGAGGTCATGAGATCTTGGGGAGTGAACACCCTTCGCGTCCCCTTGAATGCCAATATGCTCATGCCCCTGGTGGAGCAACCTCAGGAAGCGCCCTTCAGGTTTAGCGAGGATAAGTTCCTCTACCTTGACGCATTTGTTGACTGGTGCGAGGAATTGGAGATGGGCATCATCTGGGACATGCATGGAGCACCCGGTGCCCAGAGTGCTGAGAACATCGCTGATAGTGACGGGGAAGCCCGTCTCTGGACCGAGAAGGATATCTATTGGCCCAGGACCATCGCTCTCTGGGAGAAGATCGTGATACGCTATGTAGATTATGAGTGTATTGTCGGTTATGACCTGTTGAACGAACCACTCCTGGGCCGTTACGAAGGCGTGGATCCCGTTTGGCTTAGAGAGTTGTATGTGCTACTCACCGATATGATCCGGGAGACGGATGAGAATGGGATCATATTCGTAGAAGGAGATGACTGGGCCCAGGATTTCTCCATGCTGGAACCCCTGGATTGGGATCCACACCTGGTGATCGCCTTTCATTCATATCCGCCAACGCATACCCATGAGGGCCTGCATCGCTGGGATGCACTGCGGCGGAAATACAATATACCGCTCTGGCACGGTGAAACCGGTGAGCAGAATCCGCCATGGGAGCTTTACCAAAGATCGACCCGACTCCTGGCAGAGCAGAACGTCAGCTGGAACTGGTGGACACACAAGAAATTCGATCTGCAACGCCAACCCTGGAGCATTCCCCGTACAGAGGGTTTTGAGCTGATCCTCGATTACTGGAAGGGACAGGGAGAAAGACCTTCAAGGAGGGAGGCCAGACGCTGGCTCTTCGAGCAGGCCCGCAGGACCAACCTGGCTTACTGTGACTTCCTTCCGGGAATGGTAAGTTCTCTTCACCCGCTTGATCCCAGCGAATATGCGGAGTCCCTCGGACCGCAAACCCCGGTAATATTATCGCCACCTTCTGATCTAATACTTGAGATCGGCTATGCAGCTTTCCTCGAGGTCCAGGCGAAGGGATTCCCCTTGAGCTTTCAATGGTTTCGGAACGATACCCTTCTTAGGGGTGCTGTAGGTCCACGTCTGGCCGTACACCAATTGGATGCTGGTCAGCAAACAGGCAGGTTTCAGGTGTACCTCAGCAATGAGCACGGAGAAGTAATCAGCGATGAGGCCACGGTGAGCGTTAGACCGTTCTCAGGACCCGGCATGCCGGAATTCATTGATGAACCGATCATCGATGGCAAGATGGATTCTCTTTGGAGACAGGCAGTGAGGATCCGTTTGGAGCACCTCCTCATTGAGAATGTCTCATCACCACTCGATCTCGCCGCCAGGGCGGCCATGGGTTGGACTGAGGATCACCTTTACATCCTCGTGAATGTTTCCGATGACCAGTTGTCTACCCGGAATACCACCGATTACTTGAAAGATGGGATCGAGATATACCTTGATGGTGACAACAGTAAATCTGCCTATTACGGTGAAGATGAGAGCCAACTGAGGTTTGTCTGGGATTCGGACAGTGTCATTACCGATATCGGTCACCGCATTCAGGGGATCATGGCGGCCCGGAAGGAAACTGGTCAGGGATATCAAATGGAAGTGGCGATCCCCTGGGATTCTGTCAATGCAACTGGACGGCCACCTGAGTTCTTGGGATTTGATATTCATGTGAACGACAGTGACGGTCATACACGGGATGCAAAACTGGCCTGGTTTGCCACCCGTGACAATTCCTACCAGAGTCCCTCGGTGTTTGGGACGTTCAGACTGGAGTAATCCAGTTACAGTGAGATCTCTGATAATGAGATAAGCAACTGACCGTTCGCCTGGACTTGGATTTTGGCTCCCTGCAGAACCCGAGTCAGTATCCCTGATTATAAAATTGAGCAAAAATCGAGAAACCTCGTCTTTGATGCTTCAGTGATTCTGGATGAACATTATATTTATCCACTAGGAGTGAATAGTATGAAGATCGAATCTCTGGTGAATCTCCCCGTCGGAGTGGCCATACGCTGGGATGACACCAGCGAAAGTCTGATCCCGTTTCAGAAACTCAGAGACGCCTGTCCCTGTGCGAACTGCAGTGGCGAAACAGATCTGTTCGGCCGGAAGGTGGGTGGGGTGATCTCATTGAAACCGGCTCAGAGTTACGAACTCTCATCCTACCGCATGGTGGGACATTATGCGGTGCAATTCATTTGGGGTGACAACCATGATGCCGGTATCTACAGCTATGAATTACTGAAGGAGCTTGGCGAGGGTGAAGGTGGAAAGGGATAAAACCATGCTGGCGAAGGTCCTGCAGGCTCTGATCCTGGTGGTACTCGTGAACCTGGTGGCCATCTCAGGCTATTATACGGTGGATGCGATGATGAATGATACGGATGTACCCCTGTTCCTGCGGCTGACCTTCATCGGTGGATTGGTGATCTTCATTTTCGGACTGGCGTTTGTCACATGGGAGCGCATTCGAGCCAGACGGCAAGAGACATTTCGGAGGGTAAAATGGTGAAGTGGGTGACGACTGAGACGGTGGCTGGATACGACATTGTTGAACATCTCGAAGTGGTATCAGGGTCAACGATCCGGGCCAGGCATGTCGGCAAGGATATCCTGGCCATGCTGCGGATGCTGGTTGGTGGAGAGCTGCCGGAATATACAGAGATGATGGCTGATTCCCGGGAACAGTCCATACAGCGCATGCTGGAAAGGGCAGAATCGCTTGGCGCAAATGCGGTGGTAAACGTCCGTTTCAATACGGCGATGATCATGCAGGCCACGGCCGAGATCATGGCCTACGGCACCGCCGTGAAGCTGCAGCGCAGATAATTCCCATGAAATACGAGATCGTCGACGGCCTCACCCCGGATATGGTGACGGAAGCCCGGCTGGCCAAGATGCGCCGGGTCCTGGGAAACCGGCAGTCCGATCTCACCCTGGTATGTGAGAACATCCACGATCCACACAATATCAGCGCCATTCTGAGGTCCTGCGATGCGGTGGGCATGGAAGCAGTCCACCTGCTATATAATGTTGAAAAATTTCCCAGGTTGCATCAGAAGACCTCAGGATCTGGCAGGAAATGGGTGGATCAGGTCAAACATCAGGATCCTGTGGAGATGGCAGCCCAGTTGAAGGATCGTGGATTCAGGTTGTACGCAACCCACCTGGAGGTGGATGCCATCTCAATCCACAACGTCGATTGGACGAAGCCTTCGGCAATTCTGATGGGCAATGAGCACCGTGGGGTATCGGCAGAACTGCTGGCTGTGGCGGATGTCAATGTGTCCATCCCCATGTTTGGTATGATCCAGAGTCTGAATGTCTCCGTGGCCGCTGCGGTGATCCTGTTCGAGGCCTGTCGTCAAAGACTGAAAGCTGGTTTTTACCCCAACCTGGACCGTGATGAGGACTGGTATGACCGGAAGATCAGGGATTGGATCAATCGTTGATCGTGATTTGCGGTTCGTGATTCGCGGTTCGCGGATCATAAATCTGATTCCAACGACCATTGCTGATTTATTTCCCTGGTGAAAACCGTTGAAACGGTTCCGGGGATATCCCGTCGGGGGTGACAATTCCCTAAAGAATTCCAAACAACAACCAATAATCCATGGGAATATCTTGGCATTGAAATTGCCAAATCTATATTTGATGCACTTGTCAACCGGGTCACTCTCCGACCCGTATTTTTAGGAGTCCTATGACCAGATCCATCGGCATTATGGGAGAGCATAAAGCGGGGGAACACCGCATACCTCTGACACCCGGCCAACTCCAGAATCTTCAAGACCAGAATCCAGATCTCAAATTCACCGTTCAGCCTTCAGATCAGCGTGTTTTCCAAGCTGCTGAGTTCGCAAAGGCCGGTATCGCCATGGATATGGACCTGTCAAAATGTCCATTGGTTTTGGCGGTGAAGGAGATCGATGTTACCGACATCCATCGTGACAGGGCCTACCTCTTCTTCTCGCATACGATCAAGGGCCAGGATTACAACATGGACATGCTCCAACATATTCTGGACGTTAAAGCAACTCTCCTGGATTATGAACTGATCAAGAATGAAAAAGACCAGAGACTGGTGTTCTTCGGTCGGCACGCCGGCCTGGCTGGCATGATCGACACTCTGTGGTCCTATGGTCAGAGAACGGCAGCTCAGGGTGCAGAAAGCCCCTTCATGGAGATCAAGCAGGCGCTGGACTATGCGGATCTCGAAGATGCCAGGTCAAGTATTGCTTCGGTGGGTGAGAAACTTTCTGACTATCTCCGGGAACGTGAAGCCCTGGTCATCGGGGTAACAGGATACGGCAACGTCTCAAAAGGGGCTCAGGAGATCATCGATCTGCTGCCCGTTACGGAGATCAGTCCTGAAGCGTTGTTGGCCGACGGTATCGGTGCCTATCGCGGGCAGATCCTGAAAGTGGTCTTCCATGAAGAACACATGGTTCGCCCCAGGGATGCCGGTAAGAGCTTTGATCTGCAGGAATACTACGACCATCCTGAGCACTACACCGCCGATTTTGAGAAATATCTGCCACTGCTGAGCATGCTGGTCAACTGCATCTATTGGGACACGATGTATCCCCGTCTGTTGACGAAGGAGTACACACGGCAGATGTCCGGATCAGATGTGCGTCTCAAAGTCGTCGGGGATATAACCTGCGATATCGAAGGCGCCGTCGAGTGCAACCTGGAAGCGACCCATAGTGACAACCCGGTCTATGTCTATCATCCTGAAAGTGATAGCCGTACCATGGGTTTCGAAGGCAAGGGACTGCTGGTCCTGGCGGTTGACAATCTTCCCACGGAACTACCCCGTGAGGCATCTGATGATTTCGGCAGGGCATTGACCCCATTGATCCCGGCTCTGGCTAGATGCGATTTTACAAAATCTCTGAATGAGCTCGACCTGCCAGATGAACTGAAGAATGCTATCATTGCGCACCAAGGCGAGCTCGCACCTGAATTCGAATACCTCAATCAATATCTCTAGGTGAATACTCATGACACAACGTGCTCTGATCCTCGGTGCTGGACTTGTCTCCCAGCCCATCATTGATTACCTCCTGGAAAAAACCGACTTCCTGCTTACCGTGGCAGATATCCGCGAGGAGCAGGCCAGACACGCCCTGAAGGATAATCCCCGCGGGATCGCAGAATCTCTGGACGTCTCTGACGAGGATGCACTCACCGACCTTGTCAAACAGGCCGACATCGTTGTGTCACTTCTACCGGTACCCTTCCATCCCACGGTAGCGCGCGCCTGTATCAGGACCGGACGGTCCATGATCAATGCATCCTACGTTACCGAGGAGATCCGGGCCTTGGATGATCAGGCCAGTGAAGCTGATGTTCTGCTGCTTTGTGAATTGGGTCTGGATCCGGGTATCGACCACATGTCCGCCATGCAGATCATCCAGGATATTCGGGATCGCGGTGGCAAGATCATGTCCTTCCAGTCTGTATGCGGGGGACTTCCAGCACCAGAAGCGAACGATAATCCTTTTGGCTACAAATTTTCCTGGAGTCCCCTGGGTGTACTGATGGCCGGTACCTCTTCTGCCCAATATCTTGCCGATGGTGAATTGGTCCAGCTGGAAGAACGAGAACTGTTTCCCAGTGCCTGGCCCATCGAAATAGATGGAATGGAGCTTGAAGCGTACCCCAACAGGGATTCCATGTCCTATCAGAAGATCTATGGGATGCAGAATGTACGTAAACTCCTGAGAGGAACCCTGAGGAACCGGGGCTGGAGCCCTTTGCTCCAGTCAATGAAGGATCTCAATCTTCTCAATATGGATGATCTGGGTCTGCAAGATCCGTTTTCCTTCGCCGAGATGGTGAGAAAGCTCAACGGTTTCGAAGGTGAGAACCTACAGGCCGAAACTGCCCGGCACCTGGGAATACCGCCTGATCACGAGATCATGCAGGCTTTCGAGTGGTTGGGTGTCTTTGATAAGGTAGGCAAGAAATGGGATTGCGATACCGCGCTGAAATGTACAGCTGAACTCATGAACAGTAAAATGGCCTATGCCGAAGGTGAACGGGACATGATCGTGTTGAATCACGAGTTCATCGGTGAATTCCCCGATCATCGTGAGATCATCACCTCCACATTGGTGGATTATGGAACTGAGGCGGGAAGTAGTATGGCCCGCACGGTATCCCTGCCCATTGCAATCGCTGTGCGTCTGTTCCTGGAGGGTCGGATCGAAGCCCGCGGCGTGCGGATCCCAGTGATTCCCGAGATCTATGAACCTATTCTGGCAGAACTCGCTGAAATGGGGATTTCCTTTAAAGAGACAAAAGAAATTGAAGCCTTGTAACCAATCGATGAGGTAACAGAAATATGGATATGTTAAAAGAGCTTGGTATCGAAGCAATGAACCCGGGGGCCTGCGTGGGTGCCGGTGAGTGGCTGGCCCGGGACGGAGCCGACGTCCTGAGATCGTTGAATCCGGCAACCGGTGAAGAGATCGCATCCGTCCATCAGTGCAATGAAACAGACTATGAGCTGGTGGTGGAGGAAGCCCATGCTGCTTTCCTGGAATGGCGACAGGTCCCTGCCCCTGTACGAGGTGAACTGGTCCGACAGATGGGGAACGCGCTCCGAGACAAGAAGGACGCCCTGGGCAGCCTGGTCGCCCTCGAAATGGGCAAGATCAAGCAGGAAGGTGATGGAGAAGTCCAGGAGATGATCGATATCGCCGATTTCGCCGTCGGTCAGTCACGGATGCTCTATGGAAATTCGATGCACTCGGAACGATTCCAGCACCGAATGTACGAGCAGTATCACCCGCTGGGCGTTGTTGGTGTCATCTCAGCATTCAACTTCCCGGTGGCCGTCTGGGCCTGGAATGCCTTTATTGCTGCCATTTGTGGTGATACGACCATCTGGAAACCAAGCTCGACGGTTCCTTTGACTGCCGTTGCCGTCCAAAACATCTGCAACGCAGTTCTGGAAGAACATGGTTACAGGGGGATCTTCAACCTCATCATTGGCCGTGGTTCCACCATTGGTGAACGTCTGATCAATGATCGACGGGTTCCCTTGATCTCCTTCACAGGCTCTACCAAGATGGGACGGCATGTGGGTGAGGTCGTCGCCAAGCGTTTTGGCAATACGATCCTCGAATTGGGAGGCAACAACGCCATCATCATCGATGATACAGCCAATCTGGATATGGCCATTCCGGCTACAGTGTTCGGCGCCGTGGGTACCGCAGGGCAACGCTGCACCAGCACCCGCCGGATCATCATTCACGAATCACTGGCCGAGACATTCACCGAGCGGCTGATCCATGCCTATGGACAAGTCAATATTGGTGATCCGCTGGAAGACGGGATCCTCATGGGCCCGCTGGTGGACCAGGGTGCCGTCGAGGTTTACAAACAGGCCCTGAAAGAGATCGCCGAAGCAGGTGGTGAAGTGTTGTATGGCGCGGAAGTCCTTGAGGACCGCGACGGCTATTTCGTGAAGCCCACGATCGTGAAGGCAAAGAATGATTGGGAGATCGTGCAGAAAGAGACTTTTGCGCCCATTCTCTACATCATAACCTTTAAGACCCTGGAGGAGGCCCTGGCGATCCATAACAGTGTCCCCCAGGGACTTTCATCAGCCATGTTCACCACAAACGTACTGAACGCCGAACGCTTTCTGTCGCATGGTGGCAGTGACTGTGGTATCGCCAACATCAACATCGGAACCTCCGGTGCTGAGATTGGTGGCGCCTTCGGCGGTGAGAAGGAAACCGGCGGTGGCCGCGAATCGGGTTCAGATGCGTGGAAGGCCTACATGCGCCGCCAGACGAACACCATCAACTGGAGCACGGAACTACCGTTGGCCCAGGGGATCAAGTTCGATCTATAGGCAAAGACGAGAATGATCTTTACAGGGCAGAGGGGAGAGCATTCTCCCCTCTGGCTTTTTTAGATCAGATTCCTTTATATTGCATCGTACATCCATGCTGAGTCACCCTGAGCTTGTCAAAGGGCGACTCAGTGGACTCATAAACTATTGTAGACACCCTTCGACAAGCTCAGGGTGACACGTAAGGCCGCATCCCTTGGACAAAGGTATCCTCTATATCGTCTCCACACCCATCGGTAATCTGGGTGATATCAGCTATCGGGCGGTTGAGATCCTTAAATCAGTAAAGCTCATCGCCGCCGAAGATACCCGGATCACCCGACGACTGATGGATCATTACGCAGTGGATACACCCATGCTGCCATACCATGACCATAACAAGGAGCAGGTGACACCGAAATTCCTGAAACGGCTTGAGGACGGCGAGATCATTGCCTTGGTGACAGACGCTGGTACACCCATGGTGAGTGATCCCGGATTCTACCTGGTAAGGGCGGCGATCAAGGCCGGGATCGAGATCTGTCCCATCCCCGGGGCATCAGCCCTGCTGGCCGCTGTGGTTGCCGCCGGACTACCGACCGACCGTTTTAGTTTTGAAGGCTTCCTCCCACGGAAGAAGGGACGTCAGACCCGCTTGAAGGAGTTGTCCGAGGATAAACGCACCATTGTGATCTACGAATCACCGCATCGTCTGGCCCGTACCATCCGCGATCTTTATGAAGCAATGGGGGACAGACCGGTGACCGTGGCCCGCGAGATCACGAAGAAATATGAGGAATTCCTCCGGGGAACGCTGAGTGAGATCAGGGAACAGTTGGGGGCACGCACGGTTAAAGGAGAGATTGTTATCATTGTTGGAGGAAAGGTATGAATAAGGAAGCATCCTACGAATACGCGCGTGATGACTTCAGGTATCCACGCTGGTTGCAGTGGATATTCGACAGTTCACTGAATTGGGCGGCAGAATTTCTGGAATCCAGTGGCGTCGGTGAGGCGACACTGAATGTCACAAAACGCAGTGCCGCTGCAATTGCCGGTATCACGCTGCTGCTGGGCTGGTATCTGCCTGCAGGACTCATTATAGGGCTCTGGATCTTCCTGGATGAGTTACATCTGAGGCTCTTCATCGACCGATCTCAGGCCGGGTTCAAAATGCGTCACCTTGTGGAAGAATTGGTGTTCCCCACCGTTCTGGCTGTACACATGTGGCTGCAGGGACATATCATGAGTGGTTTCGCAGCCCTCATCGGTATACTGGGATTGTATCTCCTTACCAGTTTGCAGGTGAAGTATGATCTTGCGGCTATTCGACTGCCCAATCTCTACTTCCTGCGCTGGGACCGCATGGGATTCTTTTTCCTGTTCATCATCCTGGGTGCCTGGCCGGGAACCCGCAGTTATCTGTGGCCCATACTTTCGGCCTGGTTTCTGCCGGTACTGACATTCTATGACTACCTCTGGATACTGATACAGCTTGGTAAAAAACGCAAATGAAGGCAACGAAACCACTCCTGATCACTTTTGAAGGGGTCGATGGCTCCGGGAAGTCCACTCAGTGCCAGATGGTCTACCACCATCTGCTTGATGCCGGATACACCGTCCATCTTTTTCGTGAACCCGGAGGCACGCGTATCTCTGAGGGCATTCGTGATATTCTTCTGGATCCGGATCATACTGAGATGAGCCCTATTGCAGAGATGCTGCTCTATTTTGCCAGCCGGAACCAGCTGATCTCTGAAAAGGTACTGCCGGCACTGGAGCGGGGAGAAGTGGTACTGCTGGATCGTTTTGTGGACAGTACCCTGGCATACCAGGGTTATGGCCGAGGACTTGATGTGGATGCCATACTGGCCGTCCGGGACGTGGCCATCGGAGATCTACACCCTGATCTGACCGTCTTTGTGGATACGCCCCTGGATACGGCCGAAGAGCGACTGCAAAACGGTGACCGGGATCGTTTTGATGTCGAGAACCAATCCTTCAAGGCCAGCGTTCGGGAAGGGTATCTTGATCTGGCAGCGAAAGAACCTGAACGCTATTTTGTTGTTGATGGACGTGAATCCATACAGGACTTGAAACAGGCCATTATTCAGCGCATTCAGGAGATCATGGATCAATAGCATGAAACGCCCCTGGATCATCACCTCTATATTGCTGGGTCTGCTGCTGCTTTTTGGCGGCGTAATGATGGCCAATCCTTTCCAGGATCGCCAGGCTGCACTGCACAGGTTCGAGAAGGTCTTTCATGAGATCCTGAATCGTTACGTCACCGAAGTGGATGCCGGAAAGCTCATCGATGCCGGGATCGAAGGTATGCTTGACGAACTCGATCCCTATACCCAGTACATCATCGAATCCAACTCCCACAGGATCGATGCCCTGACCAATGGCGCCTACGGTGGTATTGGGATCCGCCTGGGGAAGATGGGGGATTCACTGGTGGTGGTTTCGCCAATGGATGGCACACCGGCTGAACGATTCGGTATCCTGGCAGGGGACATCATCGTTCGCATCGATTCGTTGAGCACCCGCAAGACCAGCCTGGCCAAAGCCTCACAGATGCTGCGGGGCAAGGCAGGGACGCTGGTTACCCTGGGTATTCGCCGCAATGGCGGTAAGGAGATCATCTATTTCGATCTTGTCCGGGAATTGATCAAAGTACCTGATATCAGTTACAGCGGATTGATCGAGCCGGGGGTGGGGTACATCAAGCTGGCCAATTTCTCGAAGTTCTCCAGCGAGAACCTGGAGCGGGCGGTGAGAAAATTGGATCGCACGGGCATTGAAGCACTTGTCCTGGATCTGCGGGGCAATCCCGGCGGACTACTGAGCGCTGCCCTGCTCAGTGCGGACCTTTTTATCAAGGAGGGGGAGACTCTGCTTGAAACCAGGGGCAGGATCGCCCGAGCCAATCGAGAATTCCATTCCCGTCGAAAACCAATCCTTTCCGATGATGTGGACATGCTGGTGCTCGTAGATCGTGGATCGGCCTCTGCTTCTGAGATCCTGGCAGGGATCCTGCAGGACTATGACCGGGCGGTGATCATTGGCCGGGATACCTTTGGAAAGGGACTGGTTCAGACCGTCTTCACCATCGATGATGAGACCCGTCTGAAAGTGACCACAGCGAAATACTACCTGCCCAGCGGTAGGCTCATCCAGAAACACGATTTTGGTGAGGATGTCCGGCTGGACGACCTGCTCGAACCAGACAGTATCTCATTCTATACGGCCAATCGACGCCCCTTCAGCGGTGGTGGTGGTATTCTTCCCGATATCAGTGTGGAAAGTTTTAAGCGGTCCAGTTTTGAGAAGGACCTGTGGCGTATGGGTTTCTTCTTCCACTACGCGCTGGATTATACCGAGGAGCAGCCCAACCTGGGACTACCCTTTGTGGCTGATTCCATGGTGCTGGAGGATTTTCGTACCTGGCTGCTGCGCCGCAGCGATCTACCCCCCAGCGATCTGGAGAAGTACATTGCCGGTCTTGAAGAACGGATCGATACACGATCCAGCTATATTGACAGCCTGAAGAAGTACCAATCGGCCTTGCAGGGGCTCAGTTCGCTGATGTGGCTGGATCAATTTGACCAGGATTCAGAACGCATCACCCGGGGCATCGAAATGGAGATCTCAAATATCATCGGAGGTCGTGGCGCCCGTCAGGCGGCCAGTCTCAATACAGATCCGGATATCCGGGTATGCCTGGAAAGTCTTGGAAAAGAAGGGTACCTGGACTCATTGCTCATGAGTCCTACCTACAGTCGGGCCTATTAATTCGGCTCCATCCCATCATTTGCTTCATTTAATTTGGGATAAACATCAGGTTACGGGGGAATGGTCAATTCAGGATCACCGGAAGCTTCAGTAGAAGGGAGATGGTGAACTTCACAGCCCTGTATACCTCACGCACTTTGATCTGCTGATTCCGATAGCGCAGGGCCTGACTGTGCAAGGGGCACAAGATCCGCCACTCAGGCGGATTTGTTGTTTCTGGCAGGACCGACAGAAACTCTGGAGCGGTATCATCCATCTCACGCAGTCCGGTTCCGATACAAGATCCCACTGGCCCCAGTTGTAACAATCCACAGCTCACAAATCAGGATCATATTTATAATAGGACAAAAAGGTCCTAAAATAAGCTTGCTACTAGCATCTGTTTGGCTTATCATTAAATAAGACAATTTAGTCTGATAATATGTCAAAAATCCTTTCAACACAATGTGAGTACGCCACCCGGATCATGATCTATCTGTCTTCATCTGATGATCCACAACCCCTCACGGCCACCTTTATCGCACGGGAACTCCAGCTACCGGAGAAGTATGTATCCAAGATCCTCCAGCAGCTCTGCGGCTTTGGTTTTCTGGTGTCCACCCGTGGGCGTCATGGCGGTTATGCCTTGCCAGAAAAGGATAATGAGATCGCGCTTTGGGACGTCATTCAGAAATTCGACGAGGATACACTGATATCAGATTGCCTGTTCAGCAGAGACGAATGCAGCGACCAGGATGCATGCCCGCTTCACGACTCATGGGATTCGATCAGACGAGACATCCTGTATCTGCTGGTTGAAACCAAGCTTG
Source organism: uncultured Lentisphaeria bacterium (assembly GCA_964454335.1). Taxonomy (GTDB): domain Bacteria; phylum Fidelibacterota; class UBA8477; order UBA8477; family JABMPR01; genus CAYVVT01. The sequence goes on from CAYVVT010000005.1 coordinate 238,474, forward strand.
ATTCCTTCTCACAACAAAAAAATAGGGGCTAGACCTTCGATGACAAGAATTCAATCAATATGCCGCATCCTCACTCTACCGATGATCCTGCTGGTGATCGCCTGTGGCGGAAAGGAAGAACCCAAGGCAGCTGAAGTTCCAGCTGCTGACAGACCACTCACCGAATTTCAACTGGAGCATGGTATAGGTCCTGTGACTGAGATGCAGTTGGGGGAGATCGACACTGCGCTGGTCAGTAGCGGTAAAACGATCTTCGATGTGAAATGCGTGGCCTGTCACAAGACAGATGAAAGGCTGGTGGGCCCGCCCCTGGCTGACGTCACCCAGCGCAGATCCCCGCAATTCATCATGAACATGATACTGAACCCGGATGAGATGGTCAAACGCCATCCAGAGGTCAGAGCCATGCTGGCGACCTACTATGTGCCCATGACATTTCAGAATGTCAGTGAACCAGATGCCCGGGCGATACTCGAATATCTCCGTTCATTAGCCGTTCAGACAGACTCACAGGATCAAGATGTTTAATCATATCAAGGAGGAAACCATGAAGAAGACACTTACGAGGCTGACCATTCTCACCCTGGTCATCCTTTCCTTTGTCATTGTCTCCCAATGCACGACAGGCAACAAACAGGTAGTGGGAACGTCAGATGCAGCCTCCAAGGTGTATGTGGCGCCGGGGGAGTATGATGAATTCTATGGATTCATGTCAGGGGGTTTCAGTGGACAACTGAGTGTGTACGGACTGCCCTCGGGAAGACTGTTCAGGAACATCCCCGTTTTTTCAGTGAATCCTGAGAACGGTTACGGGTTCAACGAAGAGACCAAGGGTATGCTGAACACCTCCTACGGTTTTATCCCCTGGGACGATTCCCACCATCCAGAACTCTCCCAGACCGATGGCGTTCCGGATGGCCGTTGGATCTTCATCAACGGCAACAATACCCCCCGGGTTGCTCGTATCGATCTGTCAACTTTTGAAACCGATGAGATTATTGAGATCCCCAATTCCGGTGGTAACCATGGCTCACCCTTCATCACGCAGAACACGGAATACGTGGTGGCTTCCACCCGCTTCAGTGTTCCCATTCCCCAGAAGGATGTACCCATCGATACCTACAAGGAAAATTTCCGTGGTACCCTGAGTTTCATCAAGGTTGACCAGGCTACCGGCCATCTCGATCTCAACTTCCAGATCCTGGTCCCGGGCTTTGATTATGACCTGGCTCATTCTGGCAAGGGCCCTTCACACGGCTGGGCATTTTTTACATGCTACAATACCGAAGAGGCCAATACACTGCTGGAGGTGAACGCCTCCCAGAATGACAAGGACTTCATAGCCGCCGTGAACTGGCAACTGGCTGAGGAGTATCTCGCACAGGGAAAGGGTAAGGAAATTGAGGCGGAGTATTACCGGAATTACATGGATCACGCCGAACACCGATCCAAGACCGAGATCAAGAACTCGGTGACCGTTCTTTATCCTGAGGACTGCCCAGGCCTGATCTATTACATGCCCACACCGAAATCGCCCCATGGTGTCGACGTCGATCCAACAGGTGAGTACATCGTGGGTGGCGGCAAACTGGCCGCGCTTATTCCCGTGCACTCATTCACAAAGATGAAGGCTGCCATTGCTGAGGAGAAGTTCATCGGCGAGGCCGGTGGGATCCCCATCCTTGATTATGACGCCACCATTGCCGGTGAGGTCACCAACATCGGCCTGGGGCCGCTGCATACCGAATTCGACGGCAAGGGCTACGCCTACACCTCCGCTTTCATTACCTCCGAAGTGGTGAAATGGAAGCTGGGTACCTGGGAGGTCGTGGACCGCATCCCCACCTATTATTCCATCGGGCATCTCATGATCCCCGGCGGGGACAGCCGCAAACCCTGGGGCAAGTACCTGGTCGCCCTGAACAAGATGACCAAGGATAGATATCTACCTACCGGACCCGAATTGGCTCACGCAGCCCAGCTAATCGATATTTCCGGTGAGAAGATGGAATTGCTGCTGGATTTCCCCACGGTTGGTGAACCGCACTATGCCCAGGGGATCGCAGCGGAAGTCCTGATGGACAAGACCACCAAGATCTTCCCGCTGGAGGAGAATGAACATCCGTATGCAACCCTATCGGAGAACGATGCCCGCGTGGAACGGGATGGCAAGGATGTCCATATATACATGACGACGATCCGAACCCATTTCAAGCCGGATAATATCGAAGGTGTGAAGGTGGGCGATAACGTGTACTTCCATGTCACCAATCTTGAACAGGATTGGGACATTCCACATGGTTTCGCCGTCATGGGTGCCAACAATGCAGAACTGCTGGTGATGCCGGGCCAGACTGCAACTCTGCTCTGGCAGCCGGAAAAAGTCGGTGTGTATCCCTTCTACTGTACAGACTTCTGTTCAGCTCTGCATCAGGAAATGCAGGGGTACATCCGGGTTTCTCCCAGCCGGAGTAACATCGCTCTCAACTTCAACTAGGGGATTCATTGCGGAGCAGCCGGTTAAACCGGCTGCTCCACTAAATCATCATGAAAAAGACCGATACTCCGCTCCTGCTCATCGCTCTCGCCCTGCTGATCCCGTGTTTCTTCCTGCCCCTGTGGTCAATTACGCTGGAAGCGCCCCAATATCCGGAGGGTCTGGGGTTGTACATCAGGATCTCAAACATCACCGGACATCATCCCAACGACCTCGCCAATATCAATCTGGTGAACCATTACATCGGCATGCAGGAGATCGTCCCGGATTCAATCCCCGAGCTGCGATTTATGCCCTATATCGTGGCGTTTTTGATCGTCAGTGGAATCGCCGTTGTACTCTGGTTCAGGAAATGGCTTATCCTCTGGTTGGGTCTGTTCACCCTTTTGGCCATCGCCGGCCTGGTGGATTTCTATCTGTGGAATTATGATTTCGGACACAATCTCAACACAGAGACTGCAGCCATCAAGATCGAGGGGATGACCTATCAACCACCGGTTTTTGGCCGGAAACAAATGCTTAATTTCGTAACGACCTCGTTGCCGGCGGCAGGTGGGATCTCTGCTATACTGTCCCTGTGCCTGGGCTACGCAGTTTTCTTCATGAGAATTAAAAGGGGTTCCAATGCGGGTGACGATATTCCTGCTGTCGACTAGCCTGTTCCTGCTGTTCAACTGCCAGCACCAGCCTGATCCCATCCATTATGGTCTGGACCAATGCGAATACTGCAAGATGACCATCGTAGAAGAGCTGTATGGCGGTGTCAGACTGACTGATAAGGGTAAACGCTTTACCTTCGATTCCGTTGAATGCCTTGCGGCTGATTACCTGGACCTGGCAGTGGCTGAGCGGAGTCAACATTCCTACTATCTCGCCGATTTCGAACATCCGGGTGAACTGATCCCGTTGGATTCCGCCATCTTTGTACATGCCGTACGTCTGCCCAGTCCGATGGGCCTCAATCTTTCAGCCCATTCAGATGCCAGAGTAGCGGACCATGTTGCCGAGATGTACTTCGGCTCATCTCTGTCCTGGGGTGCTGTGGTCCTGCTTGTGAAGGAGGAATGGAAGAAGTAGATGCGCTACCATGGCAGAGTCATTCTCCTGTTGTTCGCACCCGTGCTGCTTCTGGGCAGGCTCATACAGGTCGGGGCGGATCATGAGTTCCAGGACCTGGCCACCGCGATTGCACGTTCACAGCCGCATGACACCATCACAGTCAATAGCGGTTACTATCCAGAATACGACCTCATCATAGATCACCCCCTGATCCTGCTGGCAATCGGGGAGGTACAGATCGATGGGCAGGGTAAAGGTGAGATCCTGAGGGTCAATGCGGATTCCACTCACATCCGGGGCTTCACCTTTCTGCGCTCAGGCCTCAGCTACATCGACGACAATGCAGCCATCAAGTTGAACGACTCCCGCGGTAGCAGCATTCTAGGCAATATCTTCGAGGATAATTTCTTTGCCATATATCTCGCCAGATCCGTCGATTGCGTGATCAAGGGCAACTGGATCCAAGGCCAGGCCAAGACCGAATCCAAGTCAGGGAATGGTATCCATCTATGGTATTGCAAGAATATCCTCATTACGGATAACGGCATCAGTGGTCACCGAGACGGCATCTACCTGGAATTCGTCGAGGATTGCAGGATCAGTGACAATCACAGTTATGAGAACATCCGCTACGGCTTGCACTTCATGTTCTCCGACAACAACAGCTATAGTGAGAATGTCTTTGTACGCAATGGAGCCGGGGTGGCAGTCATGTACTCGCGGAACGTGGATATGGTTTCCAATCAGTTCCTGGAGAACTGGGGTGGCGCATCCTACGGACTGCTACTGAAGGACATCTATGACAGCCGTATCGAAGCGAACACATTCACCACCAACACGATCGGGATCTATGCTGAAGCCAGCAGCCGGGTGGAGGTCCTGGCCAACACATTCCAGCACAATGGCTGGGCCATGAAGATCATGGCGAATTCCATGGAGAATAGCATATCCGGCAACAACTTCATCGACAATTCCTTCGACGTTGCCACCAACAGCGTCCAGAACTTCAATACATACAGCGGCAATTTCTGGAGCAGGTACACGGGCTACGATCTGGACCACGATGGAAGGGGGGATGTACCTCACCGTCCCGTGAGCATGTTTTCCGTCCTGACCCAGAACAACGACCCGGCATTGGTTCTGCTGCGAAGTCTGTTTATCGGGATGCTGGATGCCGCTGAGCGCTATCTGCCGATCTTCACACCCGAATCCCTTCTGGATCCCGAACCGAGCATGGATCGTATCCCATGATCCGCATTGAGAAGCTCTGGAAGTCATTTGGCAGGCTTGACGTACTACGGGACCTGGACCTGCAGATCGAAACAGGATCCGTTACTGCATTGGTTGGTCACAACGGCTCGGGGAAGACTACGCTGATAAAGTGTATCCTGGGTCTGGATCGCCTCAGCAGGGGAGCTGTCCATTTCCAGGGGAAGCAGCTGAACGGTGAAGTGGACCACCGCCAAATGATCGGCTATATGCCGCAGCTGGCCAGATTTCCCGAAAACCTCACCGCTGGCGAGATCCTGGATATGATCAGCGATCTACGGGGCAATCCCCGGGATGCAAGAACTGAACTGATCGAATATTTTGGTCTCCAAACGGAGCTGGAGAAGTCTGTAAGGGTACTCAGCGGAGGAAACCGGCAGAAGGTGAGCATGGTGATCGCTTTCATGTTCGATCCGGAATTCCTCATTCTGGATGAGCCTACCGCCGGTCTGGATCCCCTGGCCAGCAGCTTGTTGAAGGACAGGATCCAGACCGACAGGGATGCCGGTAAGACCTTCCTCATCACCTCGCATATGATGAGTGAGCTTGAGGAACTGGCTGATCACATCGTCTACCTGCATGACGGTCGGATCGTCTATCAGGGAACCATTCTGGATCTCATCGCGGATAATCAGGAACCTAATCTTGAACGGGCCATCGCCAGATTGATGAGAGCATTTTGAATCACGCCCTCTGGAAGATCATCAAGTATCAGCTGCATGATATGATCCGCAGCCGCTGGCTGATACTCTATACCCTGCTGCTTTTTGCCGTCACGGATGGACTATTCCGCTTTGGGGCGGATGCAGAACGGGTCTCCCTGAGTCTCATGAACATCATCCTGTTCATTATTCCTCTCATCGGACTCGTCTTTGGAACCCTGTTCTACTATAACTCCCGGGAATTCATCGAACTGCTGCTGGCGCAGCCGATCCGACGGTGGGTCCTATACCTTGGACTGTACCTCGGGCTCAATACCTCGTTGATCTTTGCTCTGCTCGTGGGGATGGGGATCCCGCCGCTGTACCATGTGGGCGGCTACAGTTCGACATTCATGATCCTCCTGCTGGTGGGAGTGCTTCTAAGCGTAACGTCCACTGCGCTCGCCTTCCTTATTGCCGTGAGGAGTGATCAGCGGGTGAAAGGCATCGGTTTTGCCATCGTACTCTGGCTGGCTCTGGCCATCATCTATGACGGTGCCATGCTGATCATGATCATCCTGCTCAAGGATTATCCGCTGGACCGGCTGGTGCTGATCATGTCCATGCTGAATCCCATCGATCTGGGCCGCATCCTGCTGCTGATCCAGTTCGACATCTCCGCCCTGATGGGTTATACCGGTGCCATATTCCAGAGATTCTTCGGCGGAACACTGGGTCTGGTTGTGTCCATCAGCTCCCTGATGCTATGGTTCCTGCTGCCATACTGGCTGGGTCACCGGGCCTTCCGGCAAAAGGATTTCTAGCTCCCATTCTCTGATTTTATTGTTTTTCAACACATTCTATCGAAGAGTCTTCTATTCGATGGAATGATCACAGATTTTCACGTTGTCTGCATCCTGCAGACAGTGTTCAAGTCCCATGCATCAAGGCCTGCATACATACTCCGATAGTCCTTGTGAGGCTTATTGAAAGCAGTTCCTGGCGGAGGGCGGTGCCAGGGAACTTCTGTTAACGAGGACCTCGTATTCTCAGGTCATCATTTTTTTGTGATTGAGCATGAAAGTCTTGTGGTCAGAGGCCGGGTGTAGAATGCGGTGAGGTATTTAAAGATGGATCAGCTGGAAGTCTCTCTGGAAAGCTGGTCCTTCAGGACCTCCCAGAGTTCGTGTGGGTAGTAAGGTTTCTGGATGTATCCTGTGAAGCCGCTATCATCCAGATCACCAAGGTTATCTCGTTCATAGGCAGTGACAGCGATCAAGGGCGTTTCTGAGAATCGCTCATCCTGTTTGAGAGCCACAACCAGATCCAGGCCGGAAATACCTGATCCCAGGGCAATATCCACCAGCATTCCATCCACATCACATGATGCGATCTGCTCCAGAGCATCTTCCCCGGTGACGGCAATTATTACATTGTAATCCTGGTGCGTGAGGATCAGCCGCAGGTATTTGCGCGAGGCTGGATCATCTTCAACGATCATGACACTCTGACGCGCAAGGTCTCCTGAGCTGTTCAGGCTTTTGTCATTCCGCGTGAGGGGCGTATGGCCTTCTTGCTGTGTTGGATCCTTTGATGTGCCGATGCTGATAAACCTCGCCTTCCTTAACTCAATACTACAAGTATATGATCAATTATTGTGCCACTTGAATGGGTTATAGCAATATGGTTATAAACAATAGTTTACAGGGACATGTATTTCTGGGAAATACTGTGGCTACGCAGCTTTGTCTGAAAGATATGACCAGGATCACACGAGCTGTCTTATCCACAAGACTCAACGAGGGTCGGAGAAATGCGGAAAAGTTTAACCGCCGGATGAAATATGTTGGAGGACCGCCTAGCTGATACCTGCGCTCTGTCCCGGTTTTACAACCTTGAAGTAATAATACACAGTTCCGCTGGCCGTCAGTGTCAGTCCGATCAACGATGGCAGAAAGGCAGTCATGAGCGTGATGATGAAGAAGGCACAGTAAATGGCCAGGATGATGATAAGGCTCCAGGGATAAAGCCAGGCGCGGTAAGGACGATCCACATCGGGATATTTCCTGCGTAGTACGAATATGGATCCGAAAACCATCACATTGAAGACCGTAGATGTTGCCGAGAAGAAATCGATGATCGTTTCGTATGAATTCTCTGCCAGGATCGCGAATGTCAGCAGAACGGTAGCCCAGATGCCCTGGCCCAGCAACGCATTGTTGGGTGTCTTGTACTTCGGATGAAGATTCCGGAAACTCTTGAAGAACAGGCCATCCCTGGCCATAGCCTGCCAGGTGCGAGCCTTGCAGAGGATCTGTGTACTCACATTCCCGAAGGTATTCAGCATGACTGCCACCGAGATCAGGATCCCACCTGAAGCACCCAGAGCCACCTTCATGGCTTCCGTGGCCACCCAGGGTGATTCAGCGATGCGCTCAGGTGAAAGCTGGAACAGATAGGCTGAATTCGCACCCAGGTACAGGACCATGACCCCGGCAATGCCGATGAACAGGGACAGGGGCAGGTTCCGCCGCGGATTTTTCACCTCCTCGGCGATATAGGTGGCTCCCTCCCAGCCACTGAAGGCGAAGAAACTGTAGCGCAGGGCAGCGCCGACCACCAGGATCGTCGATCCGGTGAAAGCTTCAGGCAGGAGGGGATTGGTGAAATTACCCCAATTACCAGTGCTCCAGGACGTGAAGGCAACTCCGATGATGCCGCCCACCGCCACCACTTTGACAGCACCGAAGAAGTTCTGCACCTTACCACTGAGGTATACGCCGAACAGATTGACCGAGGTTAGCAGCCAGATTGTCCCAAGTGCTATGGCATACAGGGCCGGACGACCATAAGGTTCTCCGAAAAGGATGATCCACAGGGCGTTGAGATATTCAGCGAAGATCAGGGCGACAGCGGCGATGGAGGCAGTTTCGGAAACAAAGAACATGGCCCAGCCGCGCAGAAAGGCCCAGAATGGATGATAGGCTGTCTTCAGGTATTCGTAGGGACCACCCGAGCGCGGCATCATAGCCGCCAGTTCGGCGTAGATGACCGCGCCGAAAATGGTTACGAGCCCGCCAAGGACCCATACCAGCCCGAAGAGGGAGGTGCATCCCACCAGGGCCATGATCGGAGCGGGTGTTCGGAAAATACCCGAACCAATGATACGGCTGATAACGATGGAAATGGCCTCAACGAGTCCCAGGTCACGCTTGTAATCCGTTGATTCACTGAATGCCTGGGTAGCTGGTGCTGGTTGCATGGCGTCCTTCCCCGACCCGTGTGGATTTTGATTGAAGCCCTATTATAAAGGCAGTGAAATTCTTCACAAGCCACATTTAGCGGTGTTGCGAACTATAGAAAAGCCCCTTCTGCTGAAGGGGCTGCCGGCTCAGTCTCAGAGGTGAAGTTCAGCTACCAGAGGCAACAAAGTGAAATGGAAGGCGGTAGTGGACACTGGTTTTGCGGTCGCCAATGACTGCAGGCTCCCATTTTGTCCTTTCCACGGCTCGGATAGCGGCACGATCGAAGACATGTCCACCGCTTTCCAGTATCTTGATATGCGTTGCTCGGCCGTCGGTTCCGATACGGAATTGAAGTAAGACCTGGCTGTCAATACCAAGATCCCTGGCTGTAGTAGGGTAATAGAGATGACGTTGAAGCGCACGCATGCCACCTTTGGGACTGGGTGGCTTCAGATCCTGTTGAATTGCTGGTTCCGTTGCCAGACCCAGTCCAACCACCACCAGCAGGATGAAGAGTGATTTCGTTCCATTCATGAGAACCCCCTTTTCAATTGGTTCAGTACAATATTCTCAAGGAATGTGCCAGGATGCCGCTTCATCGCCAGATGCCTGATATACAGACACTTACGGGATTGGAAAAAGTCCTTGATCTCCAGACGAAGACAAACTTCCGGAGAAATGATATATTTTCATATCAATATGATATTAAGATAGGTATGCAAAGATCCTGTAATAGACTGTATGATAGGGGAATATGGATATTATATAAAGGAATGCAGGATGATATTGACCACCCAGCCTGGAGAAGGCTGGGTGGTCTGGCAGAGGTAGTTGAGGTCTTGGTGCGCTTAGCGCTGAGAGATCTTGAATTCGAAGGGTAACAGATACTGAGATTCTACCGGGATCTCACCATGTGAAGCTGGTTGCCATTTCACATTTTTGACTGCTTGCATTGCAGCCTCATTAAAAAGATGACCACCGCTCTCTACGACCTCGAGTTCGGTCACCTTACCCTTTGAATCGATCTTAAAACTTAAGATGACCTGTCCCTCCATTCTCATTTCCTGGGCCCAGTTGGGATAATGGGTCATCTTCTTCAATGCTTCTGATCCCCCTACCGGATGTGGGGCACTATAGTACTGGGTCATGACCGGTTCTGCGATGACAAAGGATCCCAGCAGCAGTAAGCATGTAATAATTAATGTGGTTCTCATCCTGTTACCTCCGTGGTACTCACCTGTGTTATCGTCTCAATGACATGTCAATATTTAACACAACCGTTGTGCCATTATTCAGATATCTATCTGTAAGTACCTGTAAATAAAGGATAAGAGTGGAACAGTTCTCAGATCATCACATGATGATCCTAGCTGTTCGCTGCTCAGAAATGATATAAATCCATATGATTTTGATATGCTGGTACCCGGGTGGGACCCAAGCCTTATTCGACGAACGGAAAAATGCGCCGCTGACCGGTGATCAGACCTGATTGAATCAGGGTGGTCGTGCTGGGATCAGGGGATCGGTAGGGTGAAGGCGAAGGTGCTTCCCATCTGCTGACTGCTGGTGACATGGATCTTACCGCCGTGTTTCTCAAGCAGCTCCTTGCATAACAGCAATCCCAGGCCGGTCCCAACCTCGTCTTCCGTACCGAAGGACTTGAAATTCATACCGACATCGAACAACTGATCAACCTGCTTCTGGGTCATGCCTATCCCTTCATCCACGACCTGGAAGAGAACTCTCGAGGTCGCTGTGCTGATCGCATTCACCTGTATCTTGCCGCCACGGTGTGAGAACTTGATGGCATTGGTGAGCAGATTGCGTAAAACGGTGTCCACCATACGTGGATCCGCCATGACCTTCAATTTGCGCGGTACGTCACTGGTGATGCTGATATCCTTGGCCCGGGCCTGGCCACGAATGATCTCCACGGCTTCGTCGACCAATTTACGGGCGAAGCATGCCCCTGGTTCGAAACTGATCTTGCCGAGTTGCAGGCGTGACCATGCCAGCAGATTCTCCACCAGCTTATGGACACTCCCCGCAGTGCGGCTCATTTCGGTGAACATCTCCTCCAGCTCATCCCGCTCAAAAGTCTTGAATTCATTCCCAACATGTTCCATCAATTGAGCCAGACTGGACACCGGGCCGCGCAGATCATGTGCTATGATGGAGAAGAATTTATCCTTGGTGGTGTTTGAATCCTCAAGATCAGCCTCATGTCTGGTCCGGTGTTGGATCTCATTCTTCAATTCAACGTTCATCCTGGCCAGTTCTGCAGTGCGTTGCTCCACAAGTTTCTGGAGTTGCAGCTGGTTGTTCTTCAGCAATGACTCCGCTTCCAGCCTGCGGTCCACTTCCTGTTCCAGTTGTTGCTTATTGAGTTCCATCGACTCATAGGCCAGGGCATAGTTCCGTGCCACCAGGAATGCCTGGCTCACAATGAAAAGGAGAAAGGCATATGGAACGATAAAACCTGTGTTGATGTAATCCAGCGTGTACAGGGAATCATTTATTGCCGCCAATCCCAGGATCGCCGCGCCACCCACGATAATCCTTGCATTCCTGTCACCGTGCCACGCCGAACGGTAGACTGCTATAAATGGGAGCACACAAATGGGAATGATGAGGAACAAAAATATGCGTGCGATCTGTGAGATCGCATAGGTATTCGGGATGATGAGAGTCGAGAGGAATACGAACATGATGACAAGAATGATCCGCCGGGTGAAGGGGATCAGTTTACTCTTGAATGCATCTGAAAAATACAGTGCTGTTATGGGCACGGAAAGATAAAGACTCAGGTACTCCAGTCTGATCTGGCCACTCCAGGGGATGTGCTCGACAAACATGAAGATCGTGAAATTTCCTGAGAAAAGGAGTCTCGCGACGAGCAGCAGATAGATGGCGATTAGCCAACGGGAATAGATATCTCGGGGTCTTAAAATGAAGATCCCGAGGTGGTACACTGCCAGGATCAGGTATATGCCTATGAAGAACAGGTCCCGATAACGGAGGTTATCCAGAAGCTTGATCACCGCAGTTGCTGTACCGAATGCAACGGTGCGACCCAGCCCACCATTTCGGAACTGATGATTGGAGACATGGACCGTGATGTCTAGCGTGTCACTGTGTTCCCGGAATCCCAGTACCTGAGGTTCCCAGGTGCCGATCTCCAGGGCCGGGTCGATACTTGGATTTCCGACGCTGCCGATCTCACGCCCGTTGACAAAATACCTGCTGGCCAGATTGTTCTCCCTCACCAGGAAAGCGAGATGTGCATATACATGTGCGGAATCCAGAATGATCCGGCTGACATAGGTGGCATAACCCCGGGGAGGCACAGTCTCGCCGAAAATCTCCACCTCATTCCAGTATTGTCCCTCAATGGGTACAGCAGGAGCAAGATGTGAGCTGTTGGCCGAATCCACATGTACTCCCCAATGAAAGTACCAGGGACCCGTTAAATAGGCGATCTCACCTCCGTTGAGGTCCACTTCTCTCAGATCTATCTGACTGCTTGCATGCTCGTCGGCTCCCAGGAGTCCCGTCATAGCAAAGCATATGGCGAGCAGAATGATACCAGGTCTGGAGAGGATGTGCATTATGGGCAAATTGATCAAGATTGAGTGTTTTCGAAACATGATTGCCTGGTTTGTTCAGACTTCGAAAGATGCAACGATTTTCCTGTCCAGCAAACGATAATTAAGACAGGTATGCAGCTGTGTATCACCTGCTGCAATAACCCCTGTTCCCCATTTAGTATGGAGACTGGGAAAAACTCATCCTTGAGCATATATTCGCTACACAACAGGAGTTATGCACAACCATAACGACGATTGAATCGGAGGGGGAACCGATGCACTATCAATCCAGAACTGAAAACAGGATCATGACCTATTCGGCACTGGCGGCAGCCCTTATAGCTGGACAGGCTTCTGCAGCCGTGGTGCAAACGCCTAGCGGGGTCACCATTACACCTGGTAATTACCTCGATATCGACTTTGATGGCGGGAACAGGGAATTCAGGATCTCTCTTCAACACCAGGGGGAGAACTATACTCTGAATTTACAGGCCTACTTCTACTATACCAATTTCATCCGGACCAATACGACGGGTGTAAACGCGCAGGTCCTCAATGAGAATGAAGTGATCAGTGGTGGCAAAGTATGGGCAACCAATCCTTCCGGTGATATGGTGCAGACAGATGGATCTGGGGGTATTTTCCACGGTGTCTGGGCAAACAAACAGCACAAATATATCGGCGTTCGTTTTCCGAACAGTCCCGGTCACTCTTACGGTTATATCAGATTATCGACAAATTATAATCCCATGAACCAGGTAACGGTGGATGGCTGGGGATACGAGACGGTGTACAATACCGCTATTACGACTCCTGATGAGGAATCCTCCTTACCTGTAAGGCTTACCAGATTTGAAGCCGTCCAAGATGGCAAGAGCATTAACCTCAACTGGACCACAGAATCTGAAGTGGAGAACCTGGGATTTATTCTTGAAAAATGTGTGACTGGCAGCGGTGACTGGAAGCAGATCGCCAGTTTTGAAACCCATCCTGACCTGGAGGGTCAGGGGAATACCACAGAGCGCACAGAATATCAATTCATCGACGAGAATGTGGAATTTGGCAAGTCCTATGACTACCGTCTCAGTGATGTCAGTTTTTCCACTGCGAACCGAGGACAGCCCGCAGTCCTGGAGAATATCGCCGTTCATGCGGTACAGCCGTCCACCTTCAGCCTTCATCCGGCATATCCCAATCCGTTCAATCCCTCCACCACCATTGGCTTCAATGTACCGGAAGAGGGTGAAGTGACGCTTGCAGTGTACGATCTCAAGGGTCAGCTGGTCACAACCCTGCTAAATGCAGCTGTCTCAGCCGGAGAACATCGTCTGGAATGGGATGCAGGTGATGTGGCAGCGGGTGTTTACTTCCTGGAGCTACTCTCCGCTGACCGGCACCAGATGCAGAAGATCACACTGCTCAAATAGCAACTAACCACATTCACAAATAGGGCTGGTATATTACCAGCCTTTTTGTTGTTCCATCCTGCAATAGGGTAACCAATATGAATGTTGTGCTGATCAGGCTATATTTCACGATCGTAAATCGTTGGAATTAATATTCTATGACATACGCAGAGGGGAACTCCATGAGTAACGCATCGGCTGATTTTTCCAATCGCGAAAATCGGATTATGACATATGCAATGTTGGCTTCAACTTTCCTGATAGGAGGACGAGCGCAGGGCGAAGTCGTTGTTGTAAATCCCAATAGCACCCTGGTAAACAACTGTCTGTACATCGATTTTGATGGAGATGGCACAAACGATATAAGGGTTTGCCAGTTCAGCTATGTCGCGGGTGGCACAGTCTCCATGGTTGGCAATCGAGGTCTTCAGAATAATAACAACGCTGTACCTTATGCTGCCGGTGCCCGGTTTGATTCTGCTGATAACTGGGTAACCAACGCGAATGATCTGGAAGATTTCATTGGTGATGATAAGTATCTTGGGATTCGATTGAGTTTTCCAGATTCGACGGGTTACTACTACAGTTGGGTCAGGTTACAGATACCGTCAAATGGCGCAAGCATCACGGTGGTTAGCCATGCCTATGAGACCATTAAAAACCTGGGTATTCTCGCAGGATCCGAAACATCGTTGCCTGTGACACTTGTTGATTTCAAAGCAATTCAGGATAATCGCACCGTTGTGTTGAACTGGATCACAGAGAGCGAGATCGAAAACCAGGGATTCATCGTGGAACGATGCACATCAGGCACGAAGCAGTGGCAGGAGATCGCCAGCTTCCAGACCCATCCCGAACTGGTGGGGCAGGGCAATTCAACCGTGCGTACAGAGTATGAGTATATCGATGACCAGGTAGAATTTGGAAAGTCGTATGACTACCGGCTCAGTGATGTGAGCTATTCCACGGTGAACAGGGGCCAACCGGTAGTTATTTCCGGTATTGTTGTCGATGCTGTTCAGCCAGCATCCTTCAGTCTGCACCCTTCCTTTCCGAATCCGTTCAATCCTGCCACCAGGATCGGTTTCAATTTGTCGGAGGAAAGCAAGGTGCAGCTTGCGGTTTACGATCTCAGAGGCCAGTTGATCACCACGCTGTTGAACGAAGCTATCCCGGCTGGCGAACACCAACTCGAATGGGATGCTGCCGATGTGGCGGCGGGCGTCTATTTCCTCGAACTACAGTCTGGCGACCAACGGCAGATGCAGAAGATCACGCTGTTGAAATAGAATCCGTCATTGTTATAGACTGATTGCCCCAGGCCTTTAGCCTGGGGTTTTTCATAATTACACCACATTTTATTTATCAGGAAGAATATGACCGATCCGAGGAAACAGGCCGATCTCAACAAAGAGCCAGAGGGGGAAAAGACCTACTCCAGTTACCAGGAATTCTATGATGACATACCCATAGAAGGGTCTCTGGGCATTCTGGCCCTGGGAGCCGCAGGAGTGATCCCCTGGCGGATCAAACGGGAAAAGGCTGGTGTTAAACCCGACTTCATTGTGGTGGAACAGAAAAAGGATGAGGAGGAGCAGCAGGAGGATCAGGATGAGCAAGTCTAAGCTCCTGCTTATCGGCTGGGATGCTGCAGACTGGAAGGTGATCCACCCCCTCATCGACGCTGGGATGATGCCCACCCTCCAACATCTGGTGGAAACTGGCTCAGCCGGCAACCTGGCCACTCTCGATCCTCCTCTGTCGCCCATCATGTGGACCTCAATTGCCACCGGTATGCATGCAGACAAACATGGCATCCTGAACTTCACTGAACCGGATCCCAAGAAGCAGCAGATCCGTCCGGTATCGGGTCTTTCACGAAAGAAGAAGGCCATCTGGAACATCCTCATGCAGGAAGGCTACAAGGTCCATACGGTTGGCTGGTGGCCCAGTCACCCCTCAGAGCCCATCAATGGTGTGGCCATCTCCAATTTCTATCCCCACGTGACACAACATGGTATGCAACCCGCCATGATGGCCGATGGGACCGTGCATCCCGAATCCATGGCACCAGTCTTTGATCAATTGCGGTTATTCCCGCATGAGCTCACAGCCGCCCACTTGAAACCATTTATTCCAGCTCTCGAGGAGATTGACCAGGAGAAGGATCGCCGCCTGGGATCTGTGGCCAAGATCCTCGCCGAGGCCGCCACGATCCACAATGCCGCCACCTGGATCCTGGAGAACGAGGAATGGGATTTTCTGGCAGTATACCATACTGCTCCGGATCATTTCGGTCATGGTTTCATGCAATATCATCCACCGCGCCAGCCAGGGATCCCTGAACAGGATTTTGAACTTTATCAGCATGTTGTCCGATCAGGCTACAAGTTCTGCGATATGATGCTGGCCCGTATGCTGGAACTGGCCGGGCCGGAAACTAAGGTTGTCATCGTCTCTGATCATGGTTTTCATAGCGATCATCTGCTGAAGGTCCAACCTCCGCAGGAACCAGCCGGACCTGCTGCCCAACATCGTCAATACGGAATTATCGTTGCGAATGGGGCCGGGATCCGGGAAGATGAGCTCATCTATGGTGCCAGCCTTCTGGATGTTACTCCCACGATCCTTACCATGCTCGGTCTCCCGGTGGGTGAAGATATGGATGGCAAGGCGCTTGTTCAGATATTTGATGAAGATGTAATTCCGAAACACATTCCGAGTTGGGAGGACGTTCCTGGTGATGACGGTCGTCACCCTGCCGATCGTTATGTCGATCCCCTGGCAGAGCAACAGGCGCTGGACCAGCTCATTGCGCTGGGCTACGTGGATGAACCTGAGGAGGATAAGGGACTGGCTATCGAACATAGTGTACGAGAGTCCCAGTTTTACCTGGCCCGGGCCCTGATGGATAAGAATGAGTACAACGCAGCCCTGCCAATTCTTGAAGAACTCCATGAACAGGATCCAGACGCCATTCGATTTACCTTCCGACTGGCACGCTGTTACCAGCACCTGGGACGCGTGGATGATTGTCGCTTTGCAGTGGAGGAGATCTCCATCCAGGTGCGCAGTACGCACCCACAGCTAAACCTGCTGGAGGGATCCTTAGCGCTGGCAGAGGAGGATTATAGAACTGCACTGGAACATTTTCTCACCGCCGAAGCACATTCACCGGCACTTCCCAGCCTGCATCAGCAGATCGGGAAGGCCTTTCTGTCCCTGGATCAGCTCGAGGATGCGGAACGGGCCTTCAACCGGGCCCTGAAGCTGGATCCGGAGAATCATATCGCATTCAATGGATTGGCCGAGGTCTATCTACGGACTAAAGAATATGAGAAAGCACTTGAGTGCGGGCTGACCTCTGTCGGATTGATCTACAACCACCCAAAAGCGCATTACAATGTTGGGATGGCCTTCATCGGTGTACGTGACTTCGTCCGGGCAGCTGAAGCCATGGAGATCACGCTTTCCATGGCTCCCAACTTCCTGCTGCCGCGGAAGGAGCTGGTGATGCTCTACAGGAACTATCTGAACAAGGGGGATCGGGCGCTCGAGCACCAGTTGGTTATTGACCAGATCCAGGAACAAAGTAAACGACGAAAGACTGCTGAAGCATGATCACAGTGGTTTCAGGCTTACCCCGCTCAGGCACATCGATGATGATGCAGATGCTGGCTGCCGGTGGCTTGGAAATCCTTATGGATGAAATCCGCAAAGCGGATGACGGTAATCCCCTGGGCTATTTCGAGTATGAGCCTGTAAAACGGCTGATTCAGGAGCAAGACTGGCTGAAATCAGCCGAGGGAAAGGTTGTAAAGATCATCTCGATCTTCCTCGAGCATCTGCCGGAAGAGTATGATTATCGGGTGATCTTCATGCAGCGGGATCTTGAAGCTGTGGTTCGATCCCAGAATGAGTTGATCCGCAAGCTGCAGGGCGAGACTGCGGCCGGCAATATGGATATTCTAAAGAGGACGTTCCAGCAACAGGTGGCGAAAACGCTGAGTTGGTGCGAGCACCGTCGGAACATCGATCTGACAGAGGTGGAATATCAGGCAGTGCTGGATAATCCACAGCAGGAGGCGGAACGGATCTCGAAGTTTCTCGGGGGAGTGGATGCCACTTCCATGGCCAGAGCAGTTGATCCAGACCTGCAACACCATATCTAGGTGTCGTATTTCTCCTTGCGTCTCTGGACCAGACGCTTGTTCATGTCCAATTCCATCTTTCGCAAACGAATGTTGTCAGGAGTGATCTCCACCACCTCGTCCTCGGCGATGAATTCGATGGATTGATCCAGGGTCAGCAGATGAGGCTTGCGCAGGGTGACCGTCGCCTCCGCAGTTGAACTGCGGATGTTGGTGAGCTTCTTCTCCCGGCAGATATTGACATCCAGATCACCCGGTCGATTGCGCTCGCCGATGATCATGCCTGCGAATACAGGTGTACCAACCTCGATGAACAACTCTCCTCGATCCTCCATGGCCAGGCTGGCGTAGGTGGTCACCTTGCCGGGTCTGTCTGCCACGAGAGCACCACTGTTACGCTGTGGGATCCGGCCAAACCAGGGCGCATAACCTTCCATGATGGTATTCATCACCCCGGCACCCTTGGTGTCTGTGAGGAATTGGCTGCGAAATCCGATGAGCCCGCGAGAGGGGATACGGAACTCCAGGTTGATCCGTCCGCTGCCATGATTGATGATGTTCACCATACGTCCCTTGCGCAGCGATAGCTTCTCGCTCATGACCCCCACGAACTCCTCAGGGATATCCAGGTAGAGCATTTCCACCGGTTCCAGCACGACGCCATCCTCTTCCCTGGTGATCACATGGGGTTTTGCAGCCAGGAATTCAAAACCCTCACGCCTCATGGTCTCGATGAGCACCGCCATCTGCAGTTCTCCCCGGCCGCGTACCTCGAATGCGTCCGCACGCTCAGTCTTGCGGATCTGTAAGGCCACATTGTGACGTGTTTCACGCTCCAGCCGTGCCAGCAGGTGTCGGGAGGTCAGATACTTGCCATCCTGTCCCGAGAAGGGTCCATTGTTAACGTAGAATATCATGGAAACCGTAGGTTCATCCACGCTGATACGGGGCAGTGGTTCAGGATTGTCCACAGAAGTGATGGTGTCACCGATCTGAACATCCTCCACCCCGGCCAGGGCAATGATGTCACCCGCCTCAACCGATTCCACCGACTGCTTCCTCAATCCTTCGAAGTTATACAGCGCCGTAAACTTGATACCGTTACGGATCTCGCTTTCACCATGTAACGAATACTGACTGTTCATGGAAAGTACTCCATTCGACAGGCGGCCGATGGCGATCTGGCCCACATAGGAATCATAATCGAGATTTGCCACCAGGAACTGTGGGATCGCATCGTCAACGGCTATCGGTCCCGGTATGCGATCCAGGATGGTCTCGAACAGATGGTGCAGGTCCTGGGAGTCATCCCCGAGTTCCTGGTGGGCCACACCGGTCTTGGCATTGGTGTAGAGCACCGGAAATTCGATCTGGTCCTCATCGGCATCCAGATCGATGAAAAGATCATAAACCTCATCGAGCACCTTGTTGATACGAGCATCAGCCCTGTCGATCTTATTGATAACCAGCATGATAGGAAGATGTTTCTCAAGTGCTTTCTTAAGTACAAAGCGGGTTTGTGGCAAGGGCCCTTCACTGGCGTCAACCAGCAGGATCGCACCATCAACCAGGCTGAGACTGCGTTCAACCTCCCCACCAAAATCAGCATGTCCGGGTGTATCCAGGATGTTGATCTTAACGTCCCTGTACCAGACTGCCGTGTTCTTTGCTGATATCGTGATACCGCGTTCTCGTTCCAGGTCCATGGAATCCATGATCCGGTCGGCTACTGTCTGATTCTCGTGAAAGATCCCGCTCTGTTTCAGCAAGGCGTCCACCAGGGTCGTCTTGCCGTGATCAACATGGGCGATGATGGCGATATTCCTGAATTTACCCTTACGCATAAGCTGTTTGCCTACTCCTGTTTTAACTGCGCGCTATATGTGTCCATTCGTGTGGGGATGCAACTGAAAAGAATCATTTCATCATCCAAATTGATTCGTGACTATATTAGATGGGGACGCATTCCGCAAATGAATGACGAATCAAAGATCGGAAAGTTGCTGGTCGTTGAAGACGAGGTGACCCTCTGCAAATTGCTGGAGGAAGAATTCAGTGAATTCTTTGATGTACGACTGGCATACGATGGCGAGGCCGGGCTTGCCGCGGCAATTGAATTCATACCAGATTGCATTATAACCGATATCCGCATGCCGCGTATGTCGGGATTAAGCCTTCTGAAACGAGTACGCACCATCCCCGAGCTTGCCTTTACCGGCGTGATTCTGTTAACCCAACTCAGGGAAGAGCAGGATCGCGTACGCGGCTACGAACATTTTGCCGATCTGTATATACCAAAACCCTTCAGCATGGCCGAGCTGAAGGTTGCGACCATGGGCCTGGTCAAGATGCGGCAGCACTTGAGGTCTATGGCACAACCGGTCATTCCACTGGAGCACCACGGCAAAGGTATTGCGGAACAGGACCTGCACTTCCTGCGTAAGCTGTCAGATGTCATCGAAGATCATATCGACAGCTACGATCTCAGTATCAGCTATCTGGCGGAACAGTGCCGTATCGAACCTGATCTACTTGAAGAACGTCTGTTGGAACTGGAAGGAGTCTCCCCGGCTCGTTTCGTACGGCAGATCAGACTGGAGCAATCCCTGAAACTGCTGAGTGCGGGTGTGGTGGATTCCATCGAATCACTGGCTGCCCGTGTCGGTTTCAAGGATGCTGTATATTTCGAATCCTTATTCAAGGATCATTTTGGATTTGCAGCAGAGGATAGGTTGAAATAGGAAATTATGGACAGAATAAATACGATCACCAATAATGATAGAAGAGCTGCATGGTTGCCTGAATTGATGCAATTCAGCAAGCCCCACCATGGGAAGGCGGCCTGGCAATTAGTGAATACATTAATACCCTATGTCGGACTGTGGATCCTGATAGTCCTGTTGCTATCCGGGGGCTACTCATACTGGTACGCATTTGCGCTGATGGTGCCGGCAGCACTGCTGCTGGTCAGGATATTCATTTTCTTCCATGACTGCTGCCACGGCTCCTTCTTCCGCTCGAAACGACTGAACACCCTGGTAGGGAATCTCACCGGCATCCTCACATTCACACCTTTTGCAGAATGGCGCTATGCTCATAACCTGCACCATGTCTCCGCGGGCGACCTGGATCGCAGGGGGGCGGGGGATGTATGGACGCTTACCACAGAAGAGTACAGGTCCATGGGTCGTTCTGGCCGCCTGGGTTACCGCCTGGTACGGAATCCATTCGTGATGCTGGTGCTGGGTCCCATTTTTATTTTCCTGATCTCACAGCGTTATCGGAGTCCCTGGTCCCGCAAGAAGGAGATCCACAGCATCTGGTTCACGAACCTGTCCCTGGCTGTCGTGATCCTTGCTCTGGGATCGATGATCGGTTTTGTCAATTACCTGATCATACAGATCCCCATCATGATCATGGCTGGTGCCCTGGGTATCTGGATGTTCTATGTCCAGCATCAGTACGAAGGCGTTTACTGGGCACGTCACGATGACTGGGATGCGTTCCGGGCAGCTCTGGAAGGCAGCTCCTTCTATAGTCTTCCGGGGATACTGAGATGGTTCTCAGGCAATATCGGATATCATCATATCCATCACCTGAATGCCCGCATCCCGAACTACAATCTACAGAAGTCCTTTAGATCCGTCAGCGCTTTACGCGAGATCAAACCCCTCACGCTGCTACAGAGTTTCAGCTGTATACGGCTGAAGCTTTGGGATGAAGAGCAGCAGAAACTCATCGGTTTCGCTGCGGCGAAGTCCTGATTAAATAACAGCTTTCCCCCAGAAACAAAAAGCCCCGGGGATTCCGGGGATTTTTGATGCGCTTCAGCCGTGCTCAATACCAATACGGTGCGTTCAATACCAATTCTTTAGTCCACGTATGACTCGTCCCAGTTGGTGAGGACCTTGGGCCAGTCATAGCTGGCATAGCTGCCAAAACCCGTATACCAGATATTGTAGAACTCAGGATGCGCGTCATCGGTGAGATCCATGTCCCTCTTCAGCACAGCCTTGTTGG
>CAYVVT010000006.1:0-24274 GCA_964454335.1 uncultured Lentisphaeria bacterium
TTCGATGGCGGGAACCACGCCCCCGAATTCGTCAATGGTGTTGAAATATTTCTCCGCTTCAGCCTCCATCCGATCGGTAAGGTCTTCAACGTAGTAGCTGCCGGCCAGTGGATCGACGACATTGGCTGCACCGGTTTCGTAAGCGATGAGCTGCTGGGTGCGCAGCGCGATCTCTGCCGCCTTTTCAGAAGGCAGGGCCAGAACCTCGTCCATTGAATTGGTGTGCAGGCTCTGTGTACCGCCCATAACGGCGGCCAGGGCTTCGAAAGCCGTGCGGCTGATATTGTTCTCCGGCTGCTGGGCTGTGAGAGAATGACCGGCAGTCTGGGTATGGAATCTCAGCATCCAGGACCGTGGGTCCTTTGCACCGTATTTCTCACGCATGCGCTTGGCATAGATGCGCCGGGCTGCCCTGAATTTGGCAATTTCCTCGAAGAAATCGATATGCGAGTTGAAGAAAAAGCTCAATCGACGTGCGAAGCGGTCAACATCAAGACCCCGTTCCAGTGCAGCTTCGATATAGGCAAAACCATCGGCAAGTGTAAATGCGAGCTCCTGGGCAGCCGTTGAACCGGCTTCCCGGATGTGATAACCAGAGATGGAGATCGTATTGTAACGCGGCATTTGATCCGTGCACCATTCGATCATATCCGTGATGATGTGCATGGACGGCTCAGGCGGGAAGATGAATTCCTTCTGGGCAATATATTCCTTGAGAATGTCGTTCTGCAGGGTACCGCTCAGTTGATCCGAACTCACACCCTGTTTCTCGCCAACGACGATGTAGAATGCCAGCAGGATCACGGCCGGACCGTTGATGGTCATCGATGTGGAGACCTGATCCAGAGGTATACCATCGAAAAGTCTGAGCATGTCCTCCAGGGAACTGACGGCGACACCACAGTGCCCCACTTCTCCCTCGGCTAGTTCGTCATCGGCGTCGTAACCCATGAGGGTGGGCATGTCGAAGGCAGTACTGAGACCCGTTTGCCCCTGTTCAAGAAGGAATTTGAAACGTCTGTTGGTATCTTCGGGTGTCCCAAAACCTGCGAACTGACGCATGGTCCATAACCGACCGCGATAGAGGTTGGGATGTACACCGCGTGTGAAAGGATACTCGCCCGGGAATCCGAGCTTCTCCATGTACTGATCGTGGTTGGTGGATTCTTCATCGGGAAGATAGAGCAGCTCGTTGCTCAAGCCTGATACTGTATCAAAATCGTAGTCGCGCTGCCTGGCATCGCGGATCTTTTCAGACCAGCGCCGTTTCGCGTCATCGAAGTTCTTACGACTTTTCTTCTCAGACGACATGATCTACGCTCCCTTCCCTCTTCCAAGAAAATCATTGATTGTGGCAGCGATCTTCTCACCCGTAAGACCTACCTCATTCAGCAGTTCACCCCGTGTACCGTGGGTAACAAAACGATCGGGCAGACTGATCACATGGACCTTTGCAGCAAATTCACCTTCCCGCGAATAGGCCTGTACCCGCTGACCAACCCCACCGGTATAGACATTCTCCTCGATGATCACCACGTGTTCATAATCGCTCAATACGCCATCAAGGATCTCAGAATCAAAAGGTTTGATGAAGCGGGCGTTGATAACCGTGGGATCGATATTTAATTCTTTGAAATGCTTCTCCGCGTTCATCACGATCTCGTTCATGACCCCCACACAGAGGATGGCCAGCTGCTTGCCTTGCTTCAACTCCTCCCATATACCGATCGCGAGCGGTTGCGGCTCACGTTGAGCATCGAATCGGGACGAAGAGGCCTTGGGGTAACGAATGAAGAAGGGTCCATCCAGGTGTTCATTTGCGGTTTGCATCAGATCTGCCAGTTCATCACCGTCACGCGGAGCAGCAATAACAGCTCCCGGGATGGCAGATAGATATGATAGATCCAGTACGCCGTGGTGGGTGGGTCCATCCTGACCAACCAGACCTGCTCTGTCAAGCATGAAGACAACCGGTAGTTTCTGGATGGCCACATCATGTACCAGCATGTCAAAGGCACGTTGCAGGAATGTCGAATAGATCGCCACAAAGGGACGCAGACCCTGGGCTGCCAGTCCCGCCGCGAAGACCACTCCGTGACCTTCGGCAATCCCCACATCGAAAAATCGCTCAGGAAAGCGGTCGGAGAACTCAACCAGGCCTGTGCCTTCGCGCATGGCGGCAGTGACTGCGACAACCTTCTCGTCCTTGTCAGCCATACGGATCAGTGAATCACCGAAGACCTTCAGATACGCCGGTGCCTCTTCAGAATCCCCGGGCGTATCTTTCTGTGATGGACCAACACCGTGAAATTTTACGGGATCCTGCTCAGCCTCATTGTAGCCGTATCCCTTTTTGGTAAGCACATGCAGCAATACCGGCGTATTGATGTCCTTGATGTTGTTCAGGGTTTCGAGAAGCATGGGAAGATCGTGACCATTCAGCGGACCGAAATATCTCAGGCCCATCTCGTCAAAGATGACGCCGGGTACGATGAGGTTCTTGAGACTCTCCTCAAGCTTGCGCACACCGGTCCGGACAGCTCTTCTACCTACGGGTAATTTACCCGTCATCTTCCAGATCTCGTCACGGACCTGGTTGTACAAAGGATTGGTCACCATCTTGTTGAGATATTTGGAAATGGCCCCGACGTTCGGGGAGATGGACATCTCGTTGTCATTCAGGATCACCAGCATGCGCGTGCGCAGGTGGCCAAGGTTATTAAGACCTTCGAAGGCCAGGCCACCGGTGAGAGCTCCATCACCGATGATCGAAACGACCTGGTAATTCTCCTCCTTCAGATCACGCCCCATGGCAAAACCCACACCGGCGGAGATGGCAGTTGAGGCATGACCGGCACCAAAGATGTCATGATCACTCTCACTGGGCTTCAGGAAGCCGCTGATACCACCATATTGACGAATGGTCTTCAATGCATCGCGTCTGCCGGTGAGGATCTTGTGAGCATAGGCCTGATGGCCCACATCCCAGATGATCTTGTCCTTGGGTGAATCGAAAATGTAGTGCAGGGCTATGGTCAACTCGATGACTCCCAGCGTCGGTGCCAGATGTCCCCCAGTCTGTTCAACAATCTCGATGGTGTATTGTCGCATCTCATGACAAAGCTGCTTGAGATCCTCAAGTTTGAGCTGCTTGAGATCGGCAGGACTGTCAATCGTATTCAACAGCGGATATTTATCCGACATGGATGCTCTCCTCAATGAGTGTGAGGAAATAGGAATGAACTGAGGCATTATCCGACAGTTCGGGATGAAAAGCCGTTACCAGCAGCTTGTCCTGTCTCAGGATCACCGGCTCATCCCTATAGTGGGCCAGCACTTCAATAGCGGGATCAATATCCTTGAACTTGGGTGCCCTGATGAAGACTGCCGGCAATTGAGCTTCATTCAGAGCAGGTGCAGCTATGGTGGTCGTGAATGAATCGACCTGCCTGCCATAGGCATTCCGGTCAGCCGTCATATTCATCCTGGAGAAGCAGCGCACACGTGGGTCACCGATCTGTTGGCCCAACAGGATGCTGCCGGCACAGGTCCCGAAAACGGGTTTTGATAAAATGAACTCATGGACAGGATCCCACATCTGCTGGTTCTCCAGGATACGAGTCATCGTTGTGGATTCACCACCGGGAATGATCAGGGCATCACAATTCTCCAACTCCCGAGCATAGCGAACCAGCTGCCCTCGAACGCCAAGGGATTTCAGCAGGCGCACATGGGAATCAAAACCGCCCTGCAGTGCTAATACCCCTATATTCAGTGATTTAACCATGATCACTTGATAATATACTATAGATTTCTACCAACCACGGTCCGCAAGACGTTCGTCCTCCGGGATCTCTGACATATCCAGCCCCCGCATGGCATCTCCAAGACCGTGAGAGATCTCCGCAAGTTTTGCGGGATCATCGTAATAGGTTGTCGCCTGCACCACTGCCTTGGCACGGGAAGCAGGATCCTCGGATTTGAAGATACCTGAGCCCACGAATACGGATTGGGCACCCAGCTGCATCATCAGGGCAGCGTCTGCGGGTGTTGCTATCCCACCAGCGGAGAAATTGGGTACCGGTAATTGGCCGGTCTCAGCAACCTGTTTCACCAGGGCAAAAGGTGCACCCATCTTTTTGGCTTCGGCCATGAGCTCATCATTTCCGAGTTTGCTCAGCAGACCAATGGAACGATTGATGGAGCGCATATGCCTGACAGCTTCAATGATATTGCCGGTACCAGCTTCTCCCTTGGTCCGGATGAGTGCGGCACCCTCTCCGATCCTGCGCAGTGCTTCCGGTAGTTCGGTCGCACCGCACACGAAAGGTGTCTTGAAGTCATGCTTCCAGATATGATTGGCCTCATCAGCCGGTGTCAGGACCTCACTTTCGTCGATATAGTCTATTTCCAGTGCTTCCAGGATCTGAGCTTCGACAAAATGTCCGATGCGGCACTTGGCCATCACCGGGATGGAAACGATTTCCTGGATCCCCTTGATCATGACTGGATCTGACATACGGGAAATGCCACCATCCCTGCGAATATCCGCGGGTATGCGTTCCAGAGCCATGACTGCAACTGCACCGGCGTCCTCAGCGATCTTGGCCTGCTCTGGTGTGGTGACATCCATGATGACACCTCCTTTGAGCATTTCCGCCAGACCGACCTTCAATTCAAATGTCCCTTTTTTCTCTGCCATTTCTCTTTCCCTCAGCTCACCGGGGTTAATTCAATATGCTTCAGGTGGTCAACCACCTCATCGATCAGATCATCAGGTGTGGATGCACCGGCTGAAACGCCCACCGATCTGCTGTCGGAGAACCAATCCGGGTTGACATCACCTGCTGCCTCGACCTGATAGGTCCGAGGATTGATGCCGCCGGCTACTTCCACCAATCGTTTTGTATTGGCACTGGTATAGGAGCCGATGACGATCATGACATCACTGTTATGTGCCAGGTCCCTGATCTGTTCCTGATTTCTTCTGGTTGGGAAACAGATCGTGTTCACGAAGCGCAGATCGAAGATCTTCATCATCAGAATACCGATGATCTCGTGAACGTTCTCGATCATCTGGGTTGACTGTGAGACCACACCGCCCTGCTTGTGACGGGCCAGGCTCTGGGCTTCATCCGGCGTCGCTACCACAACGGCATCCGGTATCTGAGCCTGAATGGCCACAACCTCGTCATGCCCGTGATCACCGATTATGATGATCTTGCGGCCTTCTGTATGGAGTTTCCTGATCTCATCGTGGATCTCATGGACCAGCGGGCAGGTGGCATCCACGATCTTTAGACCTTTTTCCCGAGCTGCTTCCCAGAGTTCCGGGACGGTACCATGAGCCCTGAACAGTACTGGTGCGTCCTTAACATCGTCCAGAGAACTGACAACCTGAACATTCTCCTGCTCCAGATCTGCCACGACGCGTTCATTGTGTACGATGTCACCCAGCATGTAAACCTTGCCATGGTCACGGGCGGTTTCCCTGGCTTTGTCGATGGCATCACGTACCCCGAAGCAGAATCCGGCATCCTTGGCCACACTGATCCGCAGATGTCTGCCCTCAGTCATCGGACAGCACCTCGTGAAACGCTTTGACCAGGCCCTCAGCGGCAGATTCAAGACTGCCTGGTATCCTGCATCCAGCAGCAAAAGCGTGACCGCCTCCACCGAACTGACCAGCAACGCCATTCACAGGATAGCGGCCCTTGGATCGCAGACTGACATCAACAGGTGAATCATTCAGTTTCACGACAACGAAACCGATCTGTACGCCCTTGATGGATCTTATGAAATCTGAAAGTCCATGGAGATCGTCTTCCTGCGCCCCCAGATCGCGAACTGCCGCGAAATCGATACTGGCCCAGGCAAGGCGACCTTCTTCGGCGAATTGCAGGTTTTCCAGCAGATAACGCATGACGGCGATGCGTCCCGGAGTGTTGAGATTCTCATAGATCTCGACGAACATCTCGTATGGTCGCACACCGCTCTTGATCAATACAGCAGCGACACTGAAGGTTTCTACATCAGTGTTATTGAATCGGAAATTGCCAGTGTCGCTCATGATGGCGGCATAGAGTGGGTTGGCCAGTTCGAGGTCCGGTACGAAACCAGGCTCAAGTTCTTTCAGAAGGTCATAGATCATGACACCGGTGGAACTGGCGGTGGGATCATCGATGAGCAGATCAAATTGAGATTTATCCCCGGGGTGATGATCAATACTCAGTTTCCGGATACCGTTCCGGCGAATTGCATCAGCCAGTGGTCCAAGACGTTCAAAACTGCCAATATCAAAAGCGATGAAGACGTCCGCAGATTCTATGAGCGATAGATGCACGGATTCATCATAAACTTCGATCTCATCCCCATCAGTGAGGAACTGCAGGTTCGACCTCAGAGCTGTCGGATTGATGATACTGACCTGCTTACCCCTGCTCTTCAGGTATCGCGCCAGGGCAAGCTCACTACCGGCTCCATCGGCATCGGGTTCGACGTGGGTCGAGAATATGAACTGCTGGGAATCACGGATGATCTTGAGAACAGGTTCCCAATTGCGCTTGTTCGGATCTGCTGTGGATGATGACAATTCGCTGTCTCACTTGCCGGGTTCAGAGGGTTTGTAAATCTGTTTTTCCATACCTTCGTATCATGGTCGAATTCAACCCGACCAGAACGAAGAATATAGTTCCCGGGTATGCATTTCCAAGCACTTCAGACTCCCCTGCGAGGCTATGCTTCAGATCAGAATGAAAATTGTGATAGAGTGAGTAGTTAATCCAGTGAATGGCGCTCTGACACGGGATCCCGGCCCATGAGATCAGCGACCGCCTGGGTTGCCTGTTTATCTTCGAATAGAACCTTGTATATCTGTTCTGAGATCGGCATCTCAACATTGGTTTTCTGAATGAGTTGATGAACTGATTTTGCTGTTTTGATCCCTTCGGCGATCATCTTCATGCTGGCCAGGATCTCATCAAGCGAACGCCCCCGTCCCAGCTCAAAACCTACATGTCGATTACGACTGTGCTCACTGAGACATGTGACGATGAGATCGCCCATGCCACTCAAACCGGCAAATGTTTGTTCGTTGGCGCCCAGTTTGACACCCAGCCGGGTGATCTCAAAGGAGCCCCGGGTGAGCAGGGCTGCCAGAGTATTGTCGCCAAAACCCATCCCGGACAACATTCCAGCGGCTATGGCGATGACGTTCTTGAGTGATCCACCCAGTTCTACTCCCAGGAGATCCGTGTTGGTATAAACCCTGAGTGTCTCGCTCATGAACGCTTGCTGGACCTTTCGAGTAGCCATTTCCTCGGGTCCTGCAGCAACAATGGTAGAGGGCATACCCTTAACGACCTCTTCGGCATGCGTGGGACCGTACATGGTTGTGATCAACCCCTCGGGATGACCGGGTGCCGCCGCATGGATAACCTGGCTCATGGTGAGCAGGCTGTCATTTTCGATGCCTTTGGAGACGTTTACCAGCACAGCTGGATCCGGGATCTCGTTGTGTATCCCACTTATGGTCGTCCGTACGGTATGTGAAGGCACCGCAATGACAATTATATCCTTCTCCTGTACCGTCTCGGACAGATCAGTCGTCAACGACATCGTAGTGGGAAGATCGATCCCGGGCAGGTAATCGGGCAGTGTCCTCTGGGTGCTGGCCTGCTCATAATCCTCGTCAGAGTAGAACCAGGTGGTCACATCATGGCCATTCTTGATCAGATGGATGGCCAATGTCATTCCCCAGCTTCCAGATCCGATAACACCGATTCTCATGCACTAGTTCCTTTGTATGAAGCGGCTCCTGTCGACATTGATCAACAGGAGCCGTTCTCGATTATTGCATTGTTTCCTACTGTTCTTCGTACAGGGCGTCGATCTTGTCCTTGTAGCGCTCCTCAACGATCCGTTTTTTGATCTTGAGGGTGGGAGTCAGTGTACCATCCTCAATGGTGAATTCCTTGGGCATGAGGAAATATTTCTTCACTGCCTCAAAACGGCTGAACGAAGACATGGCATTTTCTACGACATCATCAAACAGCTCACGGACCTTGTCGTTCTCGATGAGTGATTCGGGATCCGTCTCAGCGACACCATTCTCCTCGGCCCAGGTGGTGAGTTCCGCGAAATTGGGGACGACGATGGCAGAGATGAACTTCTTGCGATCGCCCAGCACCAGGGACTGTTCGATGTACTTGTCCAGGACCAGGGCTGCTTCGATAGGCGCTGGGGCGATATTTTTACCGCCAGCGGTTACGATCAGGTTCTTTTTGCGGTCGGTGATCCGCAGATAGCCATCCTCCAGGACGCCAATGTCACCGGTATGGAACCAGCCTTCCTCGTTGATGCATTCCCGCGTGGCAGCCTCATCCCGGAAATAACCCTTCATGATGTGAGGACCACGGCTGAGGATCTCGCCATCATCTGCGATCTTGACCTCAACATTGTAGATGGGTGGGCCCACCGTACCATGACGGTAATCGTCTTCGGGGTTCAGACCAATGACAGGTGAGGTTTCGGTTAGTCCATACCCTTCCAGGATCTTGATCCCGGCAGCCTCAAAGAACCGGCCGATCTCAGCCGGTAAGGGTGCTCCCCCACTCACAAAGAATTTGAAGTTAGGCCCCAGCAGTGCCTGGACCTTGCTGAAGACAAGCTTGTTAGCACGGGCGTACTTCTTGGCCAGTTTATCAGGCACGTTCCCGCTGCGCCTGGCATCGGCATAGGCATAACCTGTCTTCACCGCCCAATTGGCGATCATACGTTTGATAAAGGAGCCGCCGGCGAACTTGGCCTGGACACCGGCATACATTTTCTCAAAGAGCCTTGGAACCGAGCATGCATGCGTAGGCTCGACCTCTTTCAGGTTGTCAATGACCTTGTCCATTGCCTCTGCATAGGCGACCGTGCCCCCGTCCGTGGTACAGATGTAATCGACGATCTTCTCAAAACTGTGGCTCAAGGGCAGGAACGACAGGAACACACTGTCGTTGCCCACCGTGATCCGATCGAGCCCACCGTCGATGTTGCTGCACATGTTCCCGTTGGTGAGCATCACACCCTTGGGATTACCAGTGGTACCCGACGTGTAGATCAATGCAAGGACATCATTGGGTGTGACTTCTGAGACACGTGTTTCAAAGTTGAAAGCATCCGCGCCGGTCCGGTAACCCTTACCTTTCTCAAGGAGATCGTTGAAGCTGATGATATAGTCTTCATCAAAGGTCAGTGTGTCATCCAGACACACGATTGTCCGGAGATGCGGACACTGGGATTTGATCTCCCTGACCTTATCCACCTGCTCCTGATCCTGTGCAAATATGAGTTTTGATTCTGAATGATTGACGACGTACTGCACCTGTGAAGCGATGAGGGTGGGATAAACCGATACTGAAGATCCGCCAAAACAGGCGATGGCATAGTCTGAGAATGCCCATCGCGGACAGTTGGTAGAGAGGATGGCGATATGGTCTCCCCGCTGTAAACCCATGGCCGCCAGGCCATATGTTGCATTCTCGACGGTCTCTCGGGCTTCCCTACCAGTAATACCGATCCATTCCCCGTCGACCTTTTCCCTGAAAAGTTCCTTTTCAGCATAGTTGTTCGTTATACCAACAAACATTGCCGGAATCGTCTGATAATCCACGTCTATTCCTCCTACCTATTTACTGTGAAGCAGGTAATGATAAGGATTTTTCGCTAATTTGGACAGTGAATTTATTGAGATAGAGGTGTTGGTATTAAACTCTCAAGCAGACATGAAGGCACAAAGACGATCATGCCTTTGGATAATGCCTTTACATCTCTTCGTCCTTTGGACCTTTGTGTGAGACTCATATTGCTTCTGGTCTCGTAATTATTGACAGCACATACTTTGAAGTCTAATATTGCGCGCTCCAGCCAGGGTGGCGGAATTGGTAGACGCAGC
Organism: uncultured Lentisphaeria bacterium; assembly: GCA_964454335.1. GTDB lineage: Bacteria > Fidelibacterota > UBA8477 > UBA8477 > JABMPR01 > CAYVVT01. The sequence continues at coordinate 9,941 of CAYVVT010000006.1, forward strand.
GGACTCAAAATCCGCCGGTAGCAATACTGTGGGGGTTCGACTCCCCCCCCTGGTACTCGACTTCGCTCGATAGAGCGGAGGAGACCGCGCCGGAGCTGCCCAAGGCAAGCGAAGGCGGGTTATCCAACCTTCAATAATCAATAGAGCTACGTCGCAGCACTCTCGAGGAGCAGGATTTGTATATAGTGTACATCCTCCAATCCCAGGATTACCCTTCGAGGTACTATACAGGATTCACCCGAAATCTCGAACTACGAATCAAGGATCATAATCGGGGACATGACACATATACCAAGAAGTATATGCCGTGGCGAATCAAGACCTATATCGCATTCTCAGAGAAGCAACCGGCTCTTGACTTTGAGCGCTACCTAAAGACTCCATCAGGTCGGGCATTTGCAAAGAAACGACTTTAGACTTCGCTCGATAGAGCGGAGGAGACCGCGACTCTGCAAGCAAGCCTATCACAAATTCCAAATTTCAGATCTCATATTTCAAATTTCAGATTGCTGATAATTAATCGATTGGTGTCATTTTTGTAGTTCTGAATACCATGGAACGTGAATACTGGGCAGATGCACAGAATTCTTTGATCGTCATCAGACCCGCTGGGGATTTTAGTGCTGAGAAGCTTCAGCAGATCCTCAGCTTCATCGATGGAACCGAAGAAAGCTATGAAAATTGCTTCAACCGGTTCACTGACACCTCAAGGGTCACTGACATCAGTATCAGCTTTGCAGAGATCTTCAATAGGTCCAAGAGGATCAGACGGGAAGACTGTCCAGACGGAGTCAGGATCAAACATGCTATCTATGCACCGAATAACCTGGCATACGGTATAGGTAAGATGCACCAGACCTTCAGTCAGCTGAAGCATATGGAGATCCGGGTTTTTCTCGATCCTTATCTTGCTGCTGAGTGGCTTGAGGTCGATCCTGCAGCACTCGACCTTTGATCGATCAACCTCAATTCATCCAACGCTTGAATAATTGATACTCCTGCAGCAAATTGAAACTGCTAAAGGAGTCAATTGTGAAGAAACCCCCATTTGAATCCCTGAAAGGGTACGAACGTCTTTCGAAGACAGAGATGTCCCAACGTGCTGAGCAATTCTACAGACATATGAAGCTGCGTCGAACTGTGCGGGAGTATTCGTCCGATGATGTTTCCCGGGATATCATCGAAAATTGTATCAGGGCCGCAGGTACTGCGCCCAGCGGTGCCAATCTGCAACCCTGGCATTTTGTCGTGGTAACTGACCAGGAATTGAAGCGGCAGATCCGGATCGCGGCGGAAGAAGAAGAGCGTGCCTTCTATGAGGAACGAGCGCCACAGGAGTGGCTTGATGCGCTGCGGCCCTTCGATACAGATGAGAACAAACCCTTTCTGGAAACGGCACCCTGTCTCATTGCTATCTTCGAACAGAAGTACGGTATCAAAGAGGATGGAACCCATTGCAAGCACTATTATTCAAATGAAAGCACAGGGATCGCTACTGGATTGCTCATAACCGCCCTGCACCGTGCCGGCCTGGTCACCCTGACCCATACACCCAGCCCCATGAAATTCCTGAACCAGGTCCTGGACCGACCACGGAATGAAAAACCCTTTCTTTTGCTGGTGGTTGGCTATCCCGCAAAGGATGTCCAGGTTCCGATGATCAGGCGTAAAACCTTGTCAGAGATCGCAACTTTCAAATGAGAATGATCGAATCAGTGGCTGCTGGAAGGAACATCGTTTTCTTTGGAGACAGTATCACAGCCTGTAATCGCCAGAGTACAGCTCCACCGCTGGGTGATGGATTCGTAATGATGTTCACCGCAAGGTTGAACAAGGAATATCCCGCAGAATATCGCCGAGTGATCAATAGCGGTATCAATGGTGAAACCGTGCAGGGACTGTTCTCAAGGGTGCATCGGGATGTACTGGCCTATGATCCTGACCATGTTTTCATCAAGATCGGGATCAATGACGCCTGGAATGATCTGCATCATCAGGGGAGGATAACGAGTGGTCTGGTTGGCTATGAGAAGGTTTACCGTGAGCTGATTGCCATTCTCCTGCAAGAGCAACCTGATATGAAGCTCATCCTGATCACTCCTTATTTCATCATGAACGCAGGCGAAAATCCGATCCTGCAACACATGTCCAAGTACGGCGATGCAGTAAAACTGATCGGTCTGGATCACAGCCTGCCGGTATTTGATTCACAGCTGGTGTTCTTCAATGCGTGTGAACAGCATCCTCCGGAATATTGGGCGCAGGATCACATCCACGCCATCCCGGCCGGACACCAACTGCTGGCCAACGGTCTTTATGAGTTCATTTCCGGGATCGAAAATATCTAGAGTATTGGCGCAGCGGCGTTCCTCGCCGGATCGATGACGATCTCAGAGCCGCGGACCTCATCAAAAAAATCGCCCTCCCGATAGACCATTTGTCCACCGACGATCGTCATGATGGGCCAACCCTGTGTCTCCCATCCATTATAAGGGCTCCAGTTCACGCGGGTGTGCAATTCATCATCCCTGATGGTCCTGGATCTGCCCATGTCCACCAGGACAAGGTCCGCGTCATGGCCTGGTTTGATGAAGCCCTTGTTCTGGACGCCGTATAGTTTCACCGGGTTCTCGCACATCCAGCGCACCACATCTGTGAGTTTACAGCGTCCCAGATTGACCTGGTTCAGAAGCAAGGGCAAGGAGGTCTCCACGCCTGGCATGCCGCTGGGTGCCTTGCCGAAGGGCTGTCCCTTCTCCTCCAGGGTGTGGGGGGCATGATCCGTGGCGATGCAATCGATGGTGCCCTTAACGAGTCCTTCCCAGAGTGCTGTAGCATGCTCCTCTGTACGGAGAGGAGGATTCATCTGGGCCAGGGCACCTAAGCGTTGGTAGACCTCCGGTGCCGTCAACAGAAAGTGCTGTGGACAGACCTCAACCGAGATGGGTCCGAGTCCTTTCTTCTCATCCAAGAAGACGACCTCGTCGGCAGTGGAAAGGTGCAATATGTGCAAGCGGCGTTTGTATCTCATTGACAGTTCCACTGCCAGTTGAGTCGCCTTCAATGCTGCCTCCGGTGATCGAACGTGCTGGTGATCTGCAAAATCTGTCGAATCCGCATATTTGGGCTTCTGCGCATTGATGAAGTCGTCATCTTCTGCGTGTACGGCAATGAGACGTTCGCCGTTGGCAAAAATTGTTTCCAGGGATTCCCTGTCACTGACGAGCAAATCCCCTGTCGATGCGCCCATGAAGATCTTGATCCCACAGACATTGTCCACAGCATTGAGTTCATCAAGGTTATCCCTGGTGGCACCAATGAAGAAATTATAGTTCACACATGACTTCTCAGCCGCCAGGGCCTTCTTCGCGGCGATGTCGTCTGCAGTAATAGCTGATGGCTTATTGTTGGGCATATCAAAGAAGCCGGTAACACCTCCGGCAGCGGCTGCCCGGGAGCCACTGGCCAGATCCTCTTTCCAGGTCTGTCCAGGTTCGCGGAAATGAACCTGAGGATCGAGAGCTCCAGGGATCAGGTATAAACCTGTGGCTTCCAGGATATTGCCTGTGGAATCGGGGATATCAGAGCCTACCCTGCTGATCTTCCCGTTCTCAATGAGCACATCGGAACTGGTTTCGGAAGCTCCGCTGACAATGGTCGCATTCTTTATCAATAGGGGTTCGTGCATGCCAATCCTCTCGCAATGATTCGCAGCTAATCTATGATTTTACAGGTGGATTGTTGTAGAAATAAAAGGGCCTGAAGACCCGGTATATGATTTCATAGCTTATTCAATCATCCCTCCAGTCCACCCTTTCCCACACCCGGCCGTCAGTCTTGAAGATTACTGCGCCTTCCTGATCTGTACGCAGGACGCTGGAACCCGCTCGCTCATATTTTGCCACGGTTAGCGGAGATGGATGCTTGAACTTATTCCTCGCACCGACAGAGATGATTGCATGCTGCGGTGAGGTCAGTTCAAGGTATCTCAGACTTGAACTTGTAATGGACCCATGGTGCCCGACTTTGAGCAGATCGCATTCAAGAATGTCGGCAAAGGGCAACTGTTCACGCTCCGAATGAAGTTCAGCGTCCCCGGTGATGATGGCCGTGCTCTCACCCACGCTGATCTTCACAACTACCGACATGTCATTCAGTGCAGAGGGCTGATGTTGTGACCAGTGTTTCGGAGGTCCCAGTACCTGCAGAATAGCCGGGTCGAATTGATTGGTGAAGATCCCACAGTGAACGGTATCGATGGGTACATCCCTCTCTTTCGCCAGGGAAATGAGGTGTCTGTATCCGCGGGAATCATACTCGGCGCCCGGTATCCAGAGTCGATCCACACGAAAATGATCCAGGAGATAGGAAGTGCCCCCGACATGATCATTGTGCGGGTGTGACAGGACCAGCAGATCGATCCGGTTCCAACCTCTCCTGCGCAGGTAGGGAGCTATGACATCCTTTCCGCTATCCCGTCCGTATACATATGGTCCCGTATCGAATATGATGGTCTCCCCCATTGCCGTATGCAGCACTGCCGCATCACCCTGGCCAACATCGAGGAAGATCAATTCTGCAACAGGTGGGGGGTGGATCAACCGGATCAGCTGGACTGTGTTCATGATCACCAGGACGGAGAACACCAGTAGTATGATCCTTCTCCGTCCTTCAAGCAGGAAAATGAGGAGCACGCTGATCATGAGCAGAACTGCGATGAAACCGGATATCGCTGGAGTATCCAGATACGACATGGGAAGTTCAGCCACCCATGCAACCGTTCGGGTCATCAATTTGATGACCACTGTGAGTAACGCTCCCCATGCTGATGCCAGCAGTGGCACCCAACTGCCCAGGAACAGCAGTGCGAATCCCAGGGCAACGATGAAACCCACTGTGGGGACCACGATGAGATTCACAAGAGACCCGATCAATGGCAGCCGGTAGAAATAGTACAGTGTGAAGGGCAGAGTTCCGATCTGGGCTGCCAGTGAAACCAGCAGTAGATCGATCACTGCATTCACTGGTCCCCTGGAAAAGGGATCGGGCAAATGCTTCATGATGAATCCCTTGAGAATGGGATGGAAGGTGACGATGGAGAACACAGCAGCGAACGACAACTGGAAACCGATCTGTCGTATCTGTCCTGGATCGACGATGAGCATCACCAGTGCCGCACCTGCCAGAATGTTATATAGATCGGATCTACGTTGAAATATGGACGCCAGCAGATAAACGGAAGCCATCATACTCGCCCTGATCACAGAAGGTGCACCACCAGTGAACAAGATATACAGGATCAATCCACCTATCGTGAAGCAAACCTTGGCAGCATAGGGTAATCTCAGAAATCCCGAGATCACGAACAGAATGAGCGTCACATAACCGACATGCAATCCACTCACCGCCAGAACATGGATCGTGCCCGTTCGGGCGAAATCCTCCCTGATCGTCTGCTCGAGTCCGCCCTTATCACCCATGATCAGGGCCAGCAGAACACCTGCTTCATCCCGGTCCAGATGAGCATATATGAGGGAACGCACGCCAGTCCGTATCGTACTCAGCAGTTGTGCTGAAGAAATTTCTGATGCATCCCGATCGCCGATATCCAAACGCCCTTCGGGTCGCAGGATCCACCGGATACCTTTTGTAGCCAGATAGCGCCGATAATCAAATTCAAATGGATTTCGCGCACGACTCGGCATCTCAAATCTGCAATATCCTCTCAGCGTATCGGAGGTCGTAACGTCATACGAGTCTGCTGAATAAATCAGTGTCTTCTGCTTGACCCGGGTACCGTTTAACCTGAAAATCATGACCTCGATACGCTGTGTACCCGAAGCGGTCCGGCCCGTGTCAGTTACCACCATTTCCAGGTGGTAGGAGCACTCCTCCTGCAGCTGCCAGTGCCCGCTGTCATCCGGCTGAACGACCTGGAAGCCGAGCAGACGGACCGTCGCGGCTGCGTAAAAACAGGACAGATAGATCCACTCGCCAGGCAGGTAGCGCCTGAGTACAACAAGCACCAGTGGGCATGTGATGATGGGTAACAGAATCGAACCGGAGCCGATTTGAACGACAAACATGGATATGGTATAAAGACCAAGCAGCAGCACAATCGGCCGTTTTACCATGGATCTCATGGTATAATTCCATTTTGTGAGTGTTAGAAAGTGATATGAATGGATCCGGTGACGACGTCACGCGGATCACCGCTCAATTATTCAGATCCTGATCTGAACTCGAAACTCGAAAGTGTCTTATTGATGGTCTCGCTGTTATACCCACGGCGCTGCAGAAAGTTGTAGATGCGTTTCTTGTCCTGCATGGTGGGCTGCTTCAACTGTGCATATTTCTTGGAGGCCAGCTTCATGGCCTCTGAGTTAAAATCGAATTCCTCCTCTATTCTACTCAACGCGGAGTCAATGAGGGACCTGGGAATACGTTTCTTGATCATTTCATGCCGCAGACGTGTAGGACCCCAGCCTCTCAGTCGGGCTTTCTCCTTTGTGAAAAGCTCAACGAAGCGTTCCTCGTTCAGGTAATCCTTTTCCTGCAGATATGAGATCATCTCGTCCCTGAGATCATTGAACTCCTTGCGGTACAACCAATCCTTTATTTCAGACTCGCAGCGCTCCCGATAGGCGATGAATTCAAGAATACCATGAAGGGCCTTTTCCCAGCGATCGAGTGCGACGATCTCACGCTGACGGTCCTGGCTGATCTCATCGCCGACCTGTAGATTGATCTTTGCAAGTGTGTTCGCATATACACCGAAAGCAAAAGCCTTATCGAGGTAGATCGAGAACCGGTCCCGCTGTTTCTGCTGCGGTTCGATACGGGTTATGACGGGCATGTGGGGTTTTGCGCTGGTCTATTTCTCCGGTTCGGATTCCTCGATCATGCCCAGGAACTGCCGGACCTCGACCTCCAACTCCTGCTTCAGGTCCTCGTTCTCCATGAGAAAATGCTTCACATTCTCACGGCCCTGCCCCAGACGGTCTTCCTTGTAGCTGAACCAGCTGCCGCTCTTCTGAACGAGATTCCCCTGTAGGGCCAGATCCAGGAGATCGCCTTCATAGGAGAAGCCCTTCCCGTACATGATGTCCAATTCGGTGTCCTTGAATGGTGGGGCCATTTTGTTCTTGACCACTTTCACGCGTACACGGTTCCCGATATCGTTCTGACCATCCTTCAGAGCTCCGATGCGCCTGATGTCCATACGGACAGATGAATAGAATTTAAGTGCGCGGCCACCTGTGGTGGTCTCGGGATTTCCGAACATGACGCCGATCTTTTCACGGATCTGGTTGATGAATACAACCGCCGTCTTCGATTTGGCCACGGATCCCGTGAGCTTGCGCAATGCCTGGGACATCAGCCTGGCCTGTAAACCGACATGGCTATCCCCCATTTCACCTTCGAGTTCGGCCCGGGGAACCAGTGCTGCGACTGAATCCACGACGATGACATCGAGGGCGTTGCTGCGAACCAGGGTTTCGGTGATCTCCAGTGCCTGTTCACCCGAATCCGGCTGGGATATGAGCAGGTTCTTGATATCGACACCGAGCTGACCGGCATACTTTGGATCGAGTGCATGTTCCGCATCGATGAAGGCGGCATATCCACCTGACATTTGTGCATTGGCGACAATATGCAAGGCCAAGGTCGTCTTTCCGGAGGCTTCCGGCCCGTATACCTCGATGACCCGTCCTCTGGGTATCCCGCCGATGCCAAGTGCAGCATCCAGGGATAATGCACCTGTGGAGATCGTTTCAATTTTCACCTCGGCGGCTTCGTCACCCAGGCGCATGACCGCCCCGGCACCGAACTGCCTTTCGATCTGTGAGACCGCCAGGTCTATTGCCTTGTTCTTTTCGTTCTGTGCTTTGCTATCTGCGGCCATTCTATGCCTCCGTTCCTAGAGCAAATCGTTTCAAAATACTGTACTCCGCCCCTTCGGGTCTGAGAATGCTCTGATACCAGACGATATCGGCGACCTCGAAGGACAGCGCTGTCACACTGTGACTGAGATAATTATGGACCAGGTTAGAATTACGGACGAGCCGTTTAATGCGACCGAGGGTAATATGGGGACTGAATTTCCTTTTTTCAATGGTATATCCTGCTCCAGAAAGATGACGGTCGACGTCTGCTTTCACTGCGGGCAGTTGCTCATCATCCGTGTACGTCCCCACCCACAGGATCCTGGGTTTGTTGGCATGTGGGAATGTGCCTGACTCTGTCAGGGTCAACCTGAATGGGATGAAATGTCTCAAAGTTACAGCCAGCTGATCTGCCAGGGGGTCGATATCCTCTTCTCGTGTATCTCCCAGGAACGCCAGAGTAATATGCATCCCTTCCGGGACAACCCACTTCAATCGATCATGCTGATCCTGATACAGTGACTGCATCTGTCTGCTGAGGTCAGTGAGATAGTTCTTGATGGATTCCGGTAAAGGAATGGCTAGAAAGGTCCGAAGCATATCAGGCTGGTAAATCCTTCATCAGTCGCAGGCGTAGGAGTTGCAGGGCCGATGACACTGTGAGTTCCTTATTGATCATCCGGTCATCCGTGAACTGGTAACGGCGAATGGTACTGCGTTCCGCATCCGTAACCCCGATGACCACTGTTCCTACCGGTTTCTCGGCAGTTCCTCCTGTTGGTCCGGCTATGCCCGAAACAGCTATCCCATAATCTGCACCGGTGGCGTTCAATAATCCGGAAAGCATCTCGGCAACGGTTTCTTCACTGACGGCGCCGTGGGCATCGAGCGTTTCAAGACGTACACCCAGCAGATCGTGTTTTGCCTGGTTCGAATATGTCACGTAGCCGGTGTTGAAATAATCGCTGCTGCCACTGCTGTCGGTAAGGGTACTGGCGATCAGTCCGCCAGTGCAGGATTCCGCTGTAGCCACCTGCAGACCCTCCTTGAGCAACATGCGGCCAACCGCGCTGGACAAGGTGTCTTCATCGCGTCCAAAAACATATTTTGGGAACTGCTCCAGCAGTTGGTGGTACAGGTCTTCAAGGATCTTTCGTGCATCATCGCCACCTGCCAGACTGAGCCTGATGGTGACACCTGAATAGCGAGGAAGAAAGGCGACCTTCAATCCATCGGTCTGTGTAAAAAGATACTCTGATCGCTCAAAAAGGGTGCTTTCAGGGATACCGGCAGTTAGAACGTCAAGAACCTGAACATGTTCGGGAGATTGACTTTCCAACAGCGGCAGGATCTGCTCATCCAGCATGGCCGTCATTTCCCGGGGCACGCCGGGCATGACCAGGATCTTCCGATCCTGATGGTCGAAAACCATACCTTTTGCCGAGCCGACCGGATTGTGGATCAGGGTTGCATTGGCCGGATATTCAGCCTGGTTGCGATTCACCTCGGCCATCTTGATACCACGTTTCGCAAAGCGGGCCTTGATCTCGTCCAGGATATTCTCATGGAGGATCAACTCTGTATTGAAGAAGCGGCACAGGGCATGCTTGGTTATATCATCATGCGTCGGTCCCAGACCACCGGTAATGGTGACAATATCGGCGTTTTCCACGGCGTCGGCGAGGTTGCTGACAATGTCATCCTCCTCGTCACCGATGATGATCTTCTGGACAACGGGAATTCCAAGGGTCGCAAGCTTTCGGCTGATGTAGGCATTGTTCGAATCGATGGTATTGCCCGATAGGAGCTCATCACCGACGGAGATGGTTATGGCCCTGAGCGTTCTCATAAAACGGCATGGACTCCTTGCAGAATGAGAAATGTCAACAAACCCGCCAGGACATCATCAGCCATGATACCCCAGCCACCGGGAAGGTCCTGAGATCTGCCGATAATGGAGGGTTTCCAGATATCGAATATCCTGAACATAATGAAGGCCGCCAGCCAGTACCACCAGAGCATGGGCGCCGCCAGCAGAGCCAGCCATTGCCCGACGAACTCATCGATGACGATCTCCTGGGGATCCTCCCTATCCAGTTGGTGGGCGACACGCGTTGAGGCCAATGCACCCAGCAATGCCAGGATGAGGATCACAAAAAGGGTCAGGAGGGCACGTTCAGGAAAAAGAAATTGCCAGACAAAGATCACGGGAAGCGCCACCAGACTGCCGACGGTTCCCGGAGCCAGCGGAGCCCTGCCTGCAAACGCCACAGTGGTGAAGGCCAGCAGGAATCGCATCAAACGTCGTCCTCAAATGCTTTGGCGAAGAATTGACGGTGTAACCAGATGTAGTTCACACCGGTGTATGCGGTGACCACGCCTGTAATGGTGAAGATGGTCTCGGTGATATACCAGTCCACCAGGAATGCGGTGATGGAGTCGAAGACGCTCCAGTGGGTCAACAGGATGAACACCAGTCCCACGTACATGGAGATATACTGGAAGGTGGTCTTGATCTTGGCCAGTTTACTGGTATCCATGGAGGCCCCGGTGGACAGCATGGCCCAGCGCAGCATGGTGACGATCATATCCCGCAGAATGACCACAGCTGTGATCCAAACCGGGATGATGTCCAGAATGTTCAGGGTGATGAAGGTGCTATTCACCAGGATCTTGTCTGCCAGTGGATCCATAAATTTCCCGAATTCGCTCACGACCTTCAGTTTGCGGGCCAGCATCCCGTCGAAGAGGTCTGTCAGCGAGGCAATGAGAAAGAGGAAGAATGCCGCCAGATGAATGAAGAAATTATTGAATCCCAGCAACAACCAGACGATAAGCGGTGTTACAACAATCCGGAAGATCGTAAGGATGTTCGGTAGAACGTGCTTCATGAAAGATCGTGCCTTTCGTCCAGAGCTCTCCCCAGGGTTAATTCATCTATGTATTCCAGATCTCCGCCTACGGGGATCCCTCTGGCCAACCGGGTAACCTGAATACCGCGTTCCTTGAGGATCTTGGCCAGGTAGAGTGCCGTGGTCTCACCTTCAACACTGGGATTCATGGCCAGAATGACCTCTGTGACCCCTTCCAGGCGTGGAATCAGCGTCTGGACATTCAATTGATCGGGGCCGATGCCATCCAGGGGTGACAGCACACCGCCGAGCACATGGTAGCGGCCCTTGAATCTGGCGGTCTTCTCGATTGCCACCACGTCCTTGGCATCTTCCACCACACAGAGCATGGACGTTTCGCGTCGTGGATCATTGCATACCGGGCAGGGATCACTTTCGGATATGAGATGGCACTGAGAGCAAAAACCGATCTTCTGTGTGGCGGTAACGATGGTCTCGCCAAATCGTTTGACATCCTCCTCACCCCATTCCAGTAGCTGAAAAGCCATGCGCTGTGCCGTTTTTTTACCGATTCCGCTGAACCGGGCAAATTGCTCGGTTATGTAATCCAGGCTGTCCGGCAGTATTTTCATCCAAGTCCCGGAATATTCATTCCACCAAGTCCTCCCAGCATCCCGCCTGTAACCTGGGAAAGTCTTGACTGTGCGGCTTCCTGGGCATTATTCAAGGCCTGGTTCACGGCGGCTACCACCAGGTCCTCGATCATCTCCGGATCATCCTCCAGAACATCAGGTTCGATCTTAAGTGAGAGGATCTGCATCTTGGCATTGGCACGCACGGTGACCATTCCGCCACCTGAACTGCCTTCAACCTCTATGTCCACCAGCTCTTCCTGAGCCTGCTCCATTTCCTTCTGCATCTTCTGGGCCTGTTTCAACAGCCCGCCCATGCCTCCTTTTGGCATCATTATATGGTTCTCCTTGTGAATCCGTATTTCATGTTATGATTTAATAGTATAGTGTATCTTATTGTAGGATAGCTACTTATCAATTATTTCACCGTTAAATATGTTCAGGACATGCTGGGATGTAGGATGCCCCAGGATCTCATCATCCTCACGTTTCTTGGGCTTCTTCTCATTGTTCTTGATGTACTTGATCCGGATCCTGTCACCGTAGTGTTTCTCAAGGACCTCCTCGATCCTGTGCCTGTCCTTCTCCAGTCGTTCAATGTGATAGGCATGCTCTGCAGAAAAATGCACTTCCAGTTTTCGATCAGCGTAGCCCACCGGTTCTCCCTCGGACATGAATGATCTTAGTGAATGGCTTTCCTTGTTCAATACCTGCAGGAAAGCTTCCCATCCGGACTTGATACCATCCAGATCGAGTTGTGTTCCCTGTTCCGGGCCAGCTCCCGGTGCTGGCTCCGGTTCCGGATCCGGTTCGGGAGGTGGTGAAGCTGCCGGTGGGGCCGGTTCAGGTTCCTGAACGGGAGCAGCCTGTTTCTGCGCTGCCGGTTCAGTACTTTCAGGCAGAGGCGGTGGTGGGATCTTCAGTGCGGTCTGTTCCCTGGACTCAGCTCCACTGACTTTTTCTTGCGGTGGAACAACTGCCTGTTTGCCAGACATGAGTGAATCCAGTGTTACCGCGCTAGTGAGATGGGACATCTTCAGCAACAGCAGTTCCAGGGCGACGGACTGATTACTGGTAGTCCGCAAGTCTCGCTGAGCCTGCTGCAGCATATTCTGGTAACGTATCAGATCACGTTCATTCAGTTTCTCGGTCTGCTGTTGCAGAGAGCTGATCTCCGTTTCTGACAATTCCAGAAGACTGGCGTCGCCGGAGACAAGGTTGATCAATAGATTTCTCAGATGATCGCTGAAGCCCTGCAGGAATTCGGATATGGCGATCCCGCGCTCCAGGAGTTCTTTCAAGTATGCCAGGAGTTGCGCATCATCCCTTGCCAGGATCAGATCCAGAAGCGTGAAATAGATCTCATTATCCAGGATCCCCAGTACGTCACGCACCAGTTCAATGGTGATATCCTTGTCAGCCAGCGCGGTAACTTGGTCGAGGAGACTCAAGGCATCCCGGAGGGAGCCTCCGCCCTTGCGGGCCAGTAAACGCAAAGCATCCTTCTGAACCTGATAGCCTTCTGCGACGCTGATCTGTTCCAGGTGGGTGCTCATCTGATCAACGGCGATCCTGCGGAAATCGTAGCGTTGGCAGCGGGAAAGAATGGTCAGGGGTACCTTCTGGGGTTCGGTGGTTGCGAATATGAACAGGACCTGTGGTGGCGGTTCCTCAAGCGTCTTCAGGAGCGCGTTGAAGGCCTCCTTGGTGAGCATGTGGACCTCATCGATGATATAGATGCGATAGCGGGAACTGGTAGGTGGATATTTTACCACCTCGCGAAGCTCCCTGATGGCATCGATACCGCGAGTAGATGCGCCATCCACCTCAAGGACGTCCAGATTGCGTCCGCCGGTGATCTCACCGCAATGGTTACAGCTGTTGCAGGGATTCCCGTCGACAGGCTGTTCACAATTAAGCGATTTGGCCAGGATCCTGGCTGTGGTGGTCTTCCCCACCCCTCGTGGACCGGTAAAGAGGTACCCGTTGGCCAGCCGCTCCCTGATCACCGCATTCCTCAAGGTTCGTGTGATGTGTTCCTGACCGATGACATCATCGAAGGTCTGGGGACGATATTTCAGTGAGGACACGATGTAGGCTGATTGTTGATCGCTCACGGGTTACTGGACCTCCATTACTGGAATAAAAGGAATCTGACCCCGATGATGCCGGGCAACCGGGCACCCTCTCGGCACATGATCACGAAGCTTACCGCTGCTTCCTTCCGGACCTGACGGAGTTGGGCTGGTGCTCATTGCGAAAGACCCGGTAAACCCTTTGGCATCAGCGGAGTCAGAATGAATTTCGCCTGCCATAAAAAGCTGAATAATGTACCCCTCAAGCAAGCCAATGCAAGCTCGCGAGCACAGGCAAGCATGAAACGTCTGCCTGGTGTTCCGGATTGATTGACAGACCCAACATATTGCACGGAATTTTGGATGAGGCACAATATATAGCACAAAATTAGGAACTAAACAAACTTGATGTTCGCTGGATCACAGCTAATATTCAGTGTTTCTCAATGTCAAACTCTGGGAGGATTTATCATGAGACATTCTGACCATTCCTGGTCAAAACTGCTGCTCGTGACCATCCTGTTCCCCGTGCTGATCTTCGGTCAGGGCGTAACCACCTCATCCATGAGGGGCTACGTGACTGGTGCAGACGGTAGCGGCCTGGAAGGTGCTAATGTCATAGCGACGCACCTGCCCTCGGGAACAGTCTATGGGGCAGCGGCTGCTGAAGGTGGTATTTATACCATTCTGAACATGCGTGTAGGCGGTCCCTACACCGTACAAGTCAGTTTCATCGGCTATCAGATGGTGGAACAACAGGATATATTCCTGAGTCTGGGTACACCGGAGCGGCTTGACTTCACACTTGCCACAGCCGCAGTGGAAGGTGAAGCCGTGGAAGTGGTCTCCGAACGGCACAAGGTGCTGAGCAGTGAGCGTACCGGCGCAG
>CAYVVT010000006.1:24374-179915 GCA_964454335.1 uncultured Lentisphaeria bacterium
CCGGCGCAGTACCCGTGATCTGACCCGGATGGATCCGCGCAGTGATGGCAATTACAGTTTCGGTGGAAGGAACTGGCTCTATAACAACATTTCACTGGATGGTTCTTACTTCAATAATCCATTCGGGCTGGATGATCCTTCACCGGGTGGGCAGGCCAATGCAGAACCTGTACCCTTCGAAGCCATCGAGCAGGTGCAGGTATCCGTGGCGCCTTTCGATGTCCGTCAGGGTGGTTTTACCGGCGCCGGCATCAATACGGTGACCAAAAGCGGGACCAACGAGTTCAAGGCCTCACTTTACAGCTATAACCGGAACCAGGCTATGCTGGGTAACGAGGTTGCTGGTGTGAAGGTATTCGAGGATCCGGATCTATCGTTCATGCAGTCCGGTTTTACCCTCAGTGGTCCCATCATCCCGGACAAGCTCTTCTTTTTCGTGAATGCCGAAATGGAACGCCGTGATGATCCAGGGACCAACTATGTCGCTGACGAGGATGGTACCATCACTGATGGTGAGTCTCGTGTCAGTGCGGATGTCATGGATCAAATCCGGGACCGCATGCTGGATGTGTACAACTACGATACGGGTCCATATCAGGACTATATCCATGAAACCAATAACAACAAGTTCCTGGTCAAGTTGAACTGGAACCTCTCTGATGCTCACAAGTTCACATTCCGCTACAATTATCTGGATGCCTTCCGGGAACAGGGTCCACACCCATTTGTTCTGAGTGCCTTCAACACCGGACGCGGGCCTAATACCTCGAGTCTGCCTTTCAGGAATTCCGGTTATAAGATCAACAATGATCTGAGCAGTTACGCTGCAGAGCTGAACAGTGTTTTCGGGAACAAGATCGCGAACCGTTTCTTTTTCAGTCTCAACGTATTCAGGGATTCCCGCGATCCTTTCAGCGAACCCTTCCCCACCGTGGAGATCGCTGAGGATGGTGTGACCTATACGACCTTAGGTCACGAGCCCTTCTCCATCCATAATATTCTGGATCAAGATGTCATCCAGATCACTGATAACCTGAGCTATTTCATGGGTAGTCACACCATCACGGTGGGTTTTACCTATGAACGCTATAAGTTCTTCAACTCCTTCAACATCTTCCGGCATGGTCTATTCATGCTGCCGGCAGCCTGGGGGATTGGAGGCACTTTCTCCACGCTGGATGAATTCTTCGCTGAGACGGATCCGGACAGTGCCTATAATCTGACCGGCTTCATTACACCGGAGACTGCACCCTTCAAGGGTGAGGACATCGATGTAGGACAGCTTGCATTCTATGGTCAGGATGAAATGGCACTTTCCCGGGACCTGAATGTCACTGTGGGCTTACGAGTAGACATGCCGCAGTATTACACTGAGCCTGAGCCCAATCCGTTTTCCACCAGTCTGACTGCACTGGATGAAAATGATGAGGCAGAGGAAATCAATCAGGCCAAGCTACCGGATGCACAGTTGATGTTCTCCCCTCGTGTGGGATTCAACTGGGATATCAGTGGTGATCGCAGTTTTCAGGTTCGTGGTGGTAGCGGAATCTTCACCGGACGCATTCCATTCGTCTGGTTCGGCAATGTAATCTCGAACCCTGGGTCCAACCCCAATCTGTATCCCACACTCAGCGAGGCTGACGCCCTTGCCGATCACACAACGGATGAAGGTGGTGATCGGGGAACCTCTATTCTACAGCAGTCCTTTGATCTGAACGCCATGGTGGATGATTTCAAGTGGCCCCAGGTATGGACCACCAACCTGGCCATGGACAAGCTGTTGCCAGGTGACTTCCTGCTGACGGTGGAAGGGATCTATGGCAAGGACCTGAACGCGATATATATGCGTAATGCCGATCTGGTAACGCCGCAGTATAACCTGGCAGATGGCCGCCCCTATTTTGGTGCAGCCACCTTCGAACATGAGCTGAACACCAATTATCCCGGTGAGAATGCTGGCATCTATGTCATCGATAACACCGACGAAGGGTACAATATGACCCTCACCGCTCAGCTCAGTAAGGCGTTCTCTGCCAATATGCGTGGAAGCCTGGCCTATACCTTCCTGGAAGCCAAGAATAATCTCAAATCCACCGAGATTGCTTCTGTCCTCTGGCAAAATCAGCCCGTCCAGGGTGATCCGAACCAGCCAAATCTGAGCTTCTCTGAATTTGGGAGCAGGCATCGCGTCATCGGTACTTTCAACTACCGTATGGTTTGGTCGAAACTCACCAGCACCAATGTCGGTCTGTTCTTCGAGATGGCTCAGGGCAATCAGTTCACCGCTGCCGGCGGTAACCGTTTCTCCTACATCTACTCCGGGGATGTGAACGGTGATGGTTACGCGGGTAACGATCTGATCTATATCCCTGAAGATGAAAATGATATCAATCTGGCGGATGCCGCTGACTGGGCATTGCTGGATGATTTCATCGAGCAGGACGATTACCTGAGTGCCAACCGTGGCAAGATCGCTGACCGCATGAGCTCCACGGTACCATGGTTCGCAAACATCGATCTGAAGATCGCACAGGATTTCAATGTGGAGGCCATGGGCCGGACACATCAGTTCCAGCTTACTTTCGATATCCTGAATGCAATGAATCTGTTGAACTCCGACTGGGGTGTTCGTCAGGCTGCCAATCCACTGGCCGCCTCTCCGTTGACCCTTACCGGCTGGACTACAGATACGGAACCGGAACCGATCTTCTCGTTCAACGGTGCTGAAGAGACCTACGTGAACTCATTTGATGAACTTTCACGCTGGAGAATGCAGTTAGGTCTGAAATACGCCTTCTAGGCGGTTTCTACCGTCCGTTAAAAAGAGCCTCCCGATCGGGAGGCTCTTTCTTTTTCAATGTAATTGTGGGGTTAGCAAGGATTGGCCCCAGCCTGAAGGCTGGGGTAATCTGGGTGTGGTCAGTATAGTTCTTTCCTTTCCCGGCCGAAGAAGTGGGACAGAACCTTGATCATCTTGGCCTGGTCATGCGATCCGGCCGTCTCCCGGATGGAATGCATGCTCAGCATGGCGTTACCGACATCGACCGTACGGATCCCTAGATTGGTTGCAGTGATAGGGCCGATGGTAGAGCCGCAAGGCAGATCAGTCCTGTGGACATAGTTCTGGATATCGACCTTTACCTCCTTCGCCAGAGCCCGAAAGACGCTGGCCGAGCCACCGGTGCTGGCATAGCGCTGATTCGCATTCACCTTGATCACCGGGCCGGCGTTCATCATCACCTGGTGCTGGGTATCGTGGTATTCTGAATAATTCGGGTGCACCGCATGGGCACCATCCGCCGAGATGCAGAATGAGCGGGCGATCATGCGGGGCAGGGCATCTGCGCCCTCGTCAAGGGCTTGAGAGATCCGCTGCAGGACATCGCGGATAAAGGGTGAAGCTGCTCCATTCACAGTGTTGGAGCCAATCTCCTCAGCATCGAAAAGTGCGATAACGCTTGTAACCGGAAGATCCTCACCCTGCTCGATAAGGGCGTCCAGCGCGGCGTGGCACATCATGAGATTGTCGATACGGCCACTGTAGATGAAGTCGCCGTTCAGCCCGCCCTGTACTGCAGCCTGCAGATCGATGAGCTCCAGGTCCCAGCCTGTGATGGAATCCGCATCGATTTCGAGCTCAGCAGCCAGCAACTTCAGAAGCGTATTCGTATCCACCTCGCTATCACCGCTGTCCAGGGCGATCATGGGGGCCAGATGCTTCTGCTTATCCAGTTTCAGACCTTCCTTGTTCACCTCACGGTTGAGATGAATGGCCAATTGAGGAATACGGAGGATGGGCCGGTCTATGCGCAAGCCTTTCTGTTCGATGCCCTGTTTGGTCTTGAACGAGATCCTCCCGGCAAGACCCAGGTCTCGATCAGTCCAGGTACCCAGAAGCGGACTGCCATAGACCTCGACACCAAACTGCAGATAGCCTGCCTTTGAATAGACCGGGTTGGCCTTCAGATGCAGTCCCGGGGAATCTGTGTGGGCACCAATAACTCGTACGCCAAGATGATTCTCCTGACCCATCTGCCAGGCGATGATCCCGGATCCGCTGCGAATGACATAGTAGCGTTCACCCGCTGTAAGTTGCCAACTGTCCGCCTCGGACAGTCGGGTATAACCGGCGGTCTTCAAGCGGTATTCCGATTCCGTAACAGCGTGGAATGAAGTAATCCCCTTGTCCAGATAGGCTAACAGGTCGTTGATGATATGTTCGTCGTTGATCATGACATCCCCTTACGAGTGAAATACTTTCCGGGCAACTGGTTGATGAGTCCTTTCATCTCAAGTCGCAATAATATACCCAGCAATGAATAGGTGGGCAGCTCAAGGGCTGCCGAAAGGTCGTCTATGTGCCGGGCTTCCTCCCCGATCTCCATGAATACGCTGCGTTCTTCGTCATCCAGGGCAAATAGCAATTCTGTCTGGCCTGGGGATCTGCCCATGCGGTAACGCTCGCCCAGTTCTTCCATAACGTCTTCGATGCTGCAGACCAGGTGTGCGCCCTGCTTGATTAGGCGATTGGTGCCGATGCTCTGTCCACTGAATATGGATCCCGGTATGGCAAAGACCTCACGATTCTGATCCAGCGCCAGGAAGGCTGTTATGAGGCTTCCACTGCGTTCAGCGGCTTCGATGATGACAACGCCTTTCGACAGTCCGCTGATGATCCGATTCCTCCTGGGAAAATTCTGAGCATCCGGTTTGGCACCCATGAGAAATTCTGATATGATGAGGCCCTTCTCGGCGATCTCTTCCAGCATGCCCTTGTTCTCCGCCGGGTAGGCCCGGTCCACACCGCAGCCCATTACTGCAACGGTACTCCCGCCATTCATCATGGCTGTGCGATGTGCAACGGTATCAATACCCCTGGCAGCACCACTCACCACTGAGAAATCGTGACGGCTGAGATCTGTACTCAGGCGTTCCGTGACCTCCAGACCATACTTGCTGGGTGTTCTCGTGCCTACGAGTCCGATACCCGGCAGGTGCAGCAGATCCGCTTTCCCACGACAGAAAAGAGCGATTGGCGGATCATATATCTCTCGAAGGATCTGTGGATAGGCTTCATCCCACTGGGCGATGAGCTGCACCGAGTATTTATCCATAAGCATTCCCTGGGCATCCAGGAGTTCATCATCCGGTGTCGCCAGGATGCGTTTGGCCAGCTCATCAGAAACACCGGGAACGGTGATCAGATCTGCGAACTTCGCCTTGAAGATCCCCTGGATATCGTCAAAGAATCGCAGCAGGTCGAGTGCCTTTACCGGACCGATACCGGGTATACAGAGAAAGCGCAGTAGGTCACGCTGCATGCTCATGCTCCTGAATGAGTGTTGCCAGGCGTTGCACCAGCGCATCGAGACCCTCGCGGCTGACAGCGCTGAAAGGATGGACCTCCACCGGCTCGAAGACGCTCATCCTGGGGACGCCCTGAATGCTGTCCATCTTGGTGATCCCCAGGATGCGTTTGCGTTCCAGCAGTTCAGGATTATGCAGCTTGATCTCGTCGTAGAGTTTGCGATAGGACTCGCCGGGCTCTTCGTCATTGGCATCCACCAGGAAGAGCAGCACCTTGCAGCGTTCGACATGACGCAGGAACTGAGCCCCGAGACCCTTGCCCCTGTGAGCGCCTTCAATAAGCCCGGGTATATCGGCCATCACAAAACTGGTGAATTCTCCGGATTTGACGATCCCCAGGTTGGGTGTCAGTGTTGTAAAGGGATAATCGGCGACCTTTGGTCTGGCCTTGGACACCACGGAAAGCAGCGTCGATTTACCTGCATTGGGAAATCCCACCAGCCCGACATCCGCCAGCACCTTCAATTCGAGGTCCAGGTCCCTGCTCTGTCCCTCTCGGCCTGGCTCCCATTCCCGGGGGGCCTGATGGGTAGGCGTCACGTACTCGGCATTGCCCCGGCCACCACGGCCGCCATGGGCCACAGTGATCCGGTCAAAATCTTCGTGCAGATCGGCAAGGACCTCCCCTGTCTCACGATCCCGGACCACTGTCCCGGGGGGTACACGGATCTCGACATCAGCGCCGCTCTTACCATGCTTCAGGCTGCCTTCGCCATGGCGTCCACGCTCGGCCTTGTAATTGCGGTGATAACGCACATCCTGAAGCGTATGCAGTTGAGGATCCACCACCATGACCACTGAACCACCGCTGCCACCATTTCCACCGCTGGGACCGCCTTTTGGTACGAATTTCTCACGGCGGAACGCCACGCAGCCATCGCCGCCTTTACCGGCAGTGACAGCTATCCTGGCAAGGTCTACGAACTGCATGGGAATTAATTCTGTTCCAGATCCCGAACCCAGTGGTCCAGCTGTCGTTTGAAATAAACCAGAAAACTTCGCTCCGGCAGTTCCATACTCTCGATAACGGCCAGTGCTGCAGACTCCGCATCGATGGCGCACAGGATGGAGATCCCCTGTTCATTCTCCCAACCGTCCATGACACCGGCATGCTGCATGATCTGTTCGATGATAATGGGTAGATCGCTCAGGTAATTGAAGCGCTGCTCCGGGTTGAGTTCGGGCAGTTTCTCATCAAAGAAACCGGTGATGATGGGTTCAATACTGGACGCCAGCCGCTCATTTAGCATGGATTGTGCCGTTTGTCCGGCGAGCTGAATATCGCCCCTGTAGCTCGCAGGCAGGTCGATGACGACATAAACCGTATCCCGTGTTGGGTGTGTGACACCCACCCAGCCAGGCTGCAGACCCGATCGAACGCTGGGCATGTCATAGATGCCGGTACGGTCCGCGCAGTTCAACAGGAACAGGAATGCCGTCAGACACAGGATTGAGATGCGTACATTCATTCAGAACCAAGCCTTTCCACGGCAGTCTCAAAATCGAAATCAAGCAGGCTGGCCCGCGCCCGGTCAATGTTTTCACTCAATACAGTGTCCTGGGGGGCGAAGGGCACATTGGAACGCAGACGATCGTACATGCCCTGGCTGTTTGGCGCCAGCTTGTATCTGTCATTCAGGTCCGAGGCCTGTGCGGCGCAGAGGTATTCAATGGCGAGAATGGACTCAGCCCCATCAAGAATGCGATTCAGCTTGTGACCGGCGGCAGGAGCCATGCTCACATGGTCCTCCTGATTGGCGCTGGTGGGGATGGTATCCACAGACGCCGGGTGGGAAAGGATCTTATTCTCCGAAGCGAGGGCTGCAGCCGTCACCTGAGCGATCATGTAGCCTGAGTTCAGACCGGGTTCCTCGCTGAGGAACATGGGTAGATGGCTTTGCAGCGTATCCTGTGACGCAGCAATGCGTCGTTCGCTCATGGCAGCGACATCTGTGATGGCGATGGCCATGTAATCCATGGCATGGGCCAGGGGTGCCGCATGGAAGTTACCCCCGGAAAGGATCTCACCGGAATCGGTGAAGGTCAGTGGGTTATCCGTGGTACTGTTCAGTTCCCGGCTGACGATATTCTCACTGAATTCCAGAATGTCCCAGAGGGAGCCATGGACCTGGGGCATGCAGCGGATGCTGTAAAAATCCTGTACTTCCTCACAGTCCTCATGGGCCGCCCGGTAGCCACTGTTCTCCATAAGCTTCTCGAGTATTTCGGCCGCCTTCTTCTGTCCAGCCTGATTTCGTGCTTCCTGGATCTCGGGTCGGAAGGCCGTATTGGTAGCCATGAGCACTTCGGTAGTAAATGCGCCCATTGCATTTACGGAGAAGAAGAAACGGCGTGCACGGAGACAGGCTTTCACCGCCAGGGCAGCACTGACCTGGGTCCCGTTGATCAGTGACAAGCCCTCCTTCTCTGAGAGTTTGAGTGGTACTATACCGGCCTTGATGAGATGGCTTTCAGCCTCTTGGGCCTCTCCGTTGATGAGGAAGCTGCCCTCACCTACCAAAGGCAATGCCAGGTCGGCCAGCGGGGCAAGATCGCCACTGGCGCCAACACTGCCCTGGCTGCGGATCGCAGGCAACAGCCCCTTGTTGTAGAAGCGTACCAGGGTTTCCACCGTCTCAACTCGAATACCCGAATAGCCCCGGGCGAGGCTATTGATCTTGAGGATGAGGATGAGTCGAACGATGTCCTCGGGAAAATATGGACCCACACCGGCGGCATGACTGCGAAGGAGGTTGAGCTGCAGCTCTCTCAATTTGTCTGCGGGAATACGAGTATTGGCAAGTTTGCCAAATCCGGTATTTACACCGTAGACCGTCTCATCCCGCTGAACGACCCGGTCCACAAGACGCCGGCTGTCATTGATGCGGTCAATCGCCTCTGGACCAAGTCTAAGCTCAGAGGGTTCGGAAAGTTCCTCTGACAGCGATCTCAGATCGAGTGAAAAACCATCTAGGATCATGGTCAACTCCCGTGACAGAGTTCTGCTAAAATGATATTCCCCTTACAGTCCATGTGTACGATACCATGCCCGAATCCCTTCCACCAATTCATTTTCATTTGGTGCAGGAACATGTGGTATCGGCGTTGAGTTGCGGAAATAGTCGCCATAGCGTTTGGTGAAGATACGGTCATCCAGGGAGATGATGGCGCCAAAATCCGAAGTCGTCCGGATGAGGCGGCCCACACCCTGCTTGTACTTGATAGCTGCTTCGGGTACTGAATAACCCATGAAGTCATTCTCGCCGGCTGCTCGCAGGGCTTCTGAGTTCGCCTTGACGATGGGCTCTGATGGCACCTGGAAGGGCAGCTTGGCGATGACCAGCAGCTGCAGGGCTTCGCCGGGTATGTCAACCCCTTGCCAGAAGCTATCGGTGGCCAGGAGAATGCTGCCCGGTGTATTGCGGAACTGGTGAATGAGATCCGCCCGGCTGGCACGGTTACTCTGCACCAGGATCTGGCGGCTGGAGAACTTGTAGCGTTCCTCCAGTTCCTCCTGCCAGGAAAGGAGCATGGTATAGGAGGTGAAAAGGATCATGGTGCCCACGGGATGCTCCTTCCAGATACCGTCCAGGGCGTTCAGGACCCTGCCGGTATAGGTGCTGGCATTCTGGGATCCGAGGTAGGTAGGCACAAAAATGCGGGCCTGGTCCTCGTAATAGAAGGGTGATGGATAGTCCTTGGTGGTCAGGCGATCGTTACCCATGAGACCCAGGCGCTTCACCACGTAGTCGAAACTGCCATCAACACTCAGTGTACCTGAAGTGAGAATCAGGGATGAAAGATCCTCGAAAACTTCCGAGACGATCTGCTCACCCACGGCCAGCGCAACCTGGAAGAAGCGGATCTGGGGATCATTCTGTCGGGGAATGATCTCAAACCAGTAGATCATGGTCTCGTCATCCGCCTTTGCCTGGCTCTCCATCAGTCCGATGGTGCCTTTGAGGTTATCCAGATAGCCCTCGAAACGTTTCTGCATCTCTCCCAGCCTCGACAGGCTGGCTTCCGGCAGGGCTTCGAGCTGTTTGATCACCCGTCGGGTTATATCCCCCAGTACACCAAGCTCGGAGAGCAACTGGTACCAGGTCCCCTGAACCGGTCCGAAAACGTCATCCTCGGCCTTGTACAATTCCTTGAAGGTGAAGGTGGCATGCTGAAGCTGGGATGCCCGGGTTTCCCGGAACTCATCGAAGAATTCCTTCAGTGCCTTGCGGCAATCCTCGATCTTGTCCTCCAGATCGTTCACCTCGGTCATGAGGGCCGATTTCTCATTCTCATCCAGGGGAACCAGCATGTGCCGCAATTCGATACTGAGACCGGTCTTCTTCCTTCCCCGGTAGAAGAGCTGGTCAAGGACATAGCGCAACTGCTTGTAGGAAAATTCCCCTGCAAAGTATTGATAGGCACTCTTTTCCAGCAGATGCGCCTCATCCACGATGAGACGTTCATAGGGCGGCAGGATGGCGTGCCCGGCAGCGGCATCGGCCAGCAGCAGGCTGTGATTGATCACCACCAGGTCGGCTTTACCGCTTTCCTGCCGGATCCGTCCCAGGTAGCAGTGTTCATTGGATGCGCAGATGGGCGTGGTACAGAAACCTGGTTCGCTGCAGAGCTTCGACCACAACAGGGCGTTCCCCGCTGTGGAGAATCCGTTGTGCTCATCGATATCACCGGTCTGTGTCTCCCTGGCCCAGACCACAAGGGATTGCAGAGCTTCCCGATCGCGGTCCGTGAATCGCCAGTCGAGGTCACGAATGGCGTGCTGCCACTTGGTCTTGCAGAGATAGTTGGCACGGCCCTTCAGCAAAATTGCCCGGAGATCCATGCCCAACTCATTCTGAATAAAAGGGATCTCCTTGTGAAAGAGCTGATCCTGGAGATTCTTGGTGTTGCAACTGATGACCAGGGGGGCGTCCTCACCGATCTGTTTACGTGCCAGGATGGCCGGGACCGAATAGGCCAGGCTCTTGCCTACGCCGGTGCCGGCTTCCGCCAGCAGAAATTCATCATCCTGCATGATCTGCTGGGTATCGGCGGCCATATCGATCTGGGCCTGGCGTGGTTCGTAGCCATCCAGCTTCTGGGACAGGAAGCCATCCGTCTTGAAGATATCGTCCAGCAGAAAGGCGCTTTTCCCATTCTCGCTGTGACGGATGTTAGGCTTCTTCTGAAAGGGTTGTGGATGCCAATCCGGGCGTGGGATGGGCTCTTTTCCGGAAATGAGCCAGTTCAGCGCGTTGATGTACAGTTCACGGTTGGGCAGCTCAGTGCCTTTGAGCACCGCCACCAGGGTCTTGAGCTCATCCTCGCCGACACGATTCATCTCTGAGACGAGATTCAGCAGGATATCGGCCACCAGGTCGGCATCATAATCGGCGCGGTGGGCGCCTTCCCTTGATATGCCGTAGAAATCCGCAACCGTGGCCAGACGATGGTTGATGGTATCGTATCTGAAGACGCGTGAAAGGCTGAGTGTATCAACCAGCTGGTTCTTAAGTGGATAGCCATCCACATGGGTGCGCTTCTCCTGTAGAAAGGCAAAATCGAACTGGATATTGTGTGCCACCAGCGGCCAGTCGCCGAGGAAATCGTAGATATCGTCGAATACCTCCTCCAGTTCCGGCGCGTTGGCCACCATCTTGTCGGTTATGCCGGTGAGGCGGGTGATAAATTCAGGAATGGGTATAGGCGGCTTGACGAACTGCTGCATACGTTCCGTAGGCACACCGTCCACAACCTTCACGGCACCGAATTCGATGATATAGTCGCTTACCGGGTCCAGACCGGTGGTCTCGAGGTCGTATGAGATGAAGGTTCCGAGGCCCAAACCCTGGAGATAGTCTTTAAATTCCATTATGAGATGTTCTGTATATCTTTCTGTGTATCAGTATCTTAGAGGCCTGCAAATGCTCGGGTTACATCAATGAGAATGGAAGGTTTATGCTTGGCGGCAGTGGCAAATACCTTGAGGAGACCCAGTTTCTCCGACGGGATCTGTGAAAGCTCCTGGGCCATGTTGTCCAACTGTTCGTCGGAGAGGTCGCGGATGGCCTTGGAGATGCGGTGCATGCGTTCGTAGTTCTTGCCGCCCACCTTGTGCCAGCGGGCAGGATATTCTTTCAATCCCTTCTCACTGACATCACCAGCCTGGATGGCCTCAGCGGCGACCTGACCTCCGAGGCGGGCACAGTGCATTCCCGAGACGATACCGCCACCGGTGACAGGATTGACCGTACGGGCAGCATCCCCTACCAGCAACAGTCCATCGCTGGTGATCTTCTTCAGGGTATGGGCTACGGGTATACCACCGGCGACAGCGGTCAAGACAGCGGCATCGGGGAAATACTTCTCCAGAAATGCATGTACCAGCTGCTGGGGGCTGTATTCCTTTGTATAGGTACCTTCCACACCGATCCCGATGTTGGCCATGCCTTCACCTTTGGGGAAGACCCAGAGATAGCCTCCCGGAGCCCAGTTCATCCCCACATAGAAATCGATGACATCCTGCTCCACGTCCACGTTCCCCACGGTGACCTGGTATCCTGATTCCGTATCGTGCAGCTTCAGAGCCGTACGCAATCCAGCCATACGGCCGATCCTGGATTCCACACCGTCGGCGCCAATGACCAATTTTGCCGTGAGTGTCCGGCGTTCGCCAAAATGCTGGTATTCCACTCCACAGACAGCCCCGTCAATGATCTTAAGTCCATCGACGTAGGCACGGGTCTGTATATCGGCCCCGGCATCGGCAGCCCTGCTGGCTAGGGCATAGTCGAAAAGGCGTCTGTGCAGAACATAACCGCCGGTCTGCGGCGTGCTGAACTCGATGGCCGTATTGGAGGGCGAGCGCATGCGGATGCGGCTTACAGTTGCTGCTATCCACTGGGGATCAGGTTCGATGAAGGGACGCAGCCCTTCGTCGCTAACGGCCTCACCGCAGCGCACCGGGTAGCCGATGTCACGGTCCTTCTCAAGGATGATGGTGCTGAGGCCGGCTCTGGCGGTCTCAAGGGCAGCAGTGGAGCCTGCCGGTCCCCCACCCACCACGATGACGTCATAGTCAGCCATCGACCACCTCGACCGTTTCCCGTGTCTCAAGGACGTCAATGGGACAGACCCAGACGCAGATATCGCAATCGATGCAGGTATCGTGGATGATCTTGATATCGGCTTCAAAAAGCTCGATGGCATCAACGGGACAGACAGCTACGCAGGTCCCGCAGAAATCACATTTATTCTCTTTTACATGTATCATTATTAAAAAACCCTGTACTGAGGCGTTTAATTCAATGCATTTGCACTACAACAACGGTATCGGGAGAGTGTTCCCGAAGCACGATAAAAATAGCCCTCTGATCGGTTGACAGTAGAGATAAAATGGAGCTTCACGCATAAAGCCGTGGTTCCCAGTAGATGACCCGTCTGAGCAACGGTCATCCGCCAGGGGGGAATGGCGACTTCCCGCCGAATCGGCTGGAACAAGCTTTCCTTCCCGCGAAAGCTCGAGGTTTCCTGCGAAGGCGGATGGAAGGGGCGATGATTCTCAGACAGCCCCCTACCGTAACGGCACTGGCGTCCTATATGAGACCCAATCCATTTAGTAGTACGATAGCGATGAGCAACGGCGCCACAAAGCGCAGGAAGACCATCCAAACCGGTCCGAACCATGTATAGGTTTCGAACAGCCGTTCAGCTCCTTCGCGCATATGTCGGTAGACCTCATCAAGTCGCCAGATCCAGGCAACAAAGATGGCGATAAGCAATCCGCCGAAGGGCAGCAGGATATTCGATGCCAGGTAATCGACGATATCAAAGAATGTCATTCCAAAGATCTTGGCGTCTGCCAGCAGATTGAAGCTCAGCGCCGAGGGTACACCAAGCAGGAAAATGGAGATCCCAAAGACGAGGACGGCCTTATGGCGGTCCCATTGCTTCTCATCGACGAAATAGGCCACCACGACCTCCAGCAGGGAGATGGCTGATGTAATGGCCGCGATCCCCAGGAGAAGGAAGAAGAGAAATCCGAAGAAGCCTCCCCCGGGCATACCGGCGAAAACTGCAGGAAGTGTGTGGAAGATGAGTCCCGGTCCGGCAGCGGGATTCAATCCCGAGGCAAATACCGCAGTAAAGATGGCCACGCCGGCCATAAGTGCGATGAGTGTGTCCAGGAAAACGATCTGGAAGGAAGCCAGGGGTACGCTGTCCTGCTTCGACATGTAGCTGCCATAGGTCATCATGGCGCCCATACCCAGACTTAGTGTAAAGAAAGCGTGACCCAGGGCGATGAGGATGCTCTGGGCGTTGATCTTGCTCCAGTCCGGGGACCAGAGGAAACGCATGCCGGCATCGGCGCCATCAAGGGTAAGTCCGCGGATCATGAGGGCTACGAGAATAAAGAACAGGACCGGCATGAGGATCTTGCTGCTGCGTTCGATGCCTTTCTGGACCCCGCGGTAAACGATGAGCATGGTGACGATGAAAAAGGTCATATGAAATCCGAGGGTCCACCAGGGATTGCCTGAAAGCCGTTCAAAGATGGCACCGGCCTCTTCCGGTGAATTGATGTTCATATAGGAATCCCGGAGAGATTCCACCACGTAACCTAGGGTCCAGCCGCCGACCACGCTGTAGAAGGAGAGAATAAGGAAACCGGCCAGGATGCCCATGCCACCGACGGCGATCCAACCGGTATTGCCGGACAGTTTCCTGAATGCGCCTACGGGATTCCGCTGTGTGGTGCGTCCCAGGAGAACCTCGGCCATGAGTACGGGAAAACCGATGATGCCGATACAGATGAGATAGATGAAGATGAAGGCTGCGCCGCCATTCTCTCCGGCGATATAGGGGAACTTCCAGATATTCCCCAGGCCAATGGCTGATCCGGTGGCTGCCAGGATAAATCCGATCTTGGAGCCCCAGCGTTCTCTATTCTCTGTCATTGTCTATCCCTATTTCTTGCGGTTCAACGGTTAGTGTGTCATCCGGGACGGTGTCGATCACCTCATAGGAGTCAAAATCCCAGAGATGGGCATCAATAAATGCGTCCAGCAGACTGATGGTCCAGGTGAGTCCCATGAGCCAGGCGTAGTCATTGCGTGTGCGGTGCAGGCTGCTGATGTTCGTACTGCCTTCCCCGGCTGCATTGTAGGCCTGTACAGCCTGATCATATTCATAGGTGAAGTAGCTGAAGGTTCCCAGATAGAGAATGCTTTTCAGATAGCGCTGGTTATAGAGCTGACCCATACCGGGGATCACCGATAGGAACAGGGCCAGTCGTGGATTCTTGGAGCGGGTTGAATCCACCTGACTTGGCTCAGCGCTGAGAACTGAGGACACTGAGACCAGAAGAATGAATATGGTGGTGAGGCAGCGCAACATTCTACAGGGTGGCTACCACGTCGATCTCAACATCCGTTCCCAGGGGCAGGGCGGCGACCTGGACAGTAGCCCGGGCAGGAGCATTCTCGGCTGCGAAGTATTCACCGTAGACGGCATTCAGTTCCGGGAACAGGCCCATGTCAGTGATGTAGATGTTGGTCTTGACGACCTTGCTGAAATCGCTGCCGGCTTCAGAGAGGATGGCGGCGAGATTGGCCATGACCCGATGCACACGGTCCTGGAAGGAGCCTGACACCAGCTCACCGGTCGAAGGATCCAGGGGGATCTGCCCGGCGGTGAATAGCATGCCGTTGCTGACCACCGCCTGATTATAGGGACCGATAGCCGCGGGTGCTGCCGGTGTCGATATGATCGTTTTCATAATGCCCTCTATTGAATTTCTACTAAGTAAAACGTCTGGACATGGATGTCAAAAGAAACCACGTGAAAAATGGGCTGCAGGCATCAAAGGTCAAGAGGGGATTTCACACCATGCTGGCTGATCTTGAGCACATGGGTATATATCATGGTGGTGCGGACGTCCTTATGCCCAAGCAGTTCCTGTACGGTGCGGATGTCACTGCCATTTTCCAGGAGGTGAGTGGCAAAGGAATGGCGAAAGGTATGGCAACTTCCTTTCTTGCAGACACCGGATCGCAGAACGGCTTTGTGAACTGCGGATTGCAGGGAGGTTGGATAGACGTGATGTCTGAAGGGTTTACCTGTTGTTTTATTGAATGTCAGTTCCTTGGCGGGAAAGAGATACATCCATTTCCAGGTACGGGCCGCATTCTGATATTTTCGGCTGAGAGCATCCGGCATGGTAATGCGGATGTCTGGATTGGCCTGATCCTTCTTGAAGATCTGCTCAGCATGGTTGATCTGCCGGTGTATGGCGGGCAGAAGGGATGTAGGAAGCATGGTGAGTCGATCCTTATCCCCTTTTGCGACGTAAACATGGATCTGTTTGTATTCCGGGTCCAGGTCCTTGATGCGCAGGGTGACACATTCATTCAAGCGGAGGCCGGAGCCGTACATCAACCTGGCCATGAGTTTGTAGCGGGGATCTTTCAGGGCGGACAGGACCTGGTGCACTTCTTTCTTTGAGTACACCACTGGCAGTTTGCGTTTCCGTTTCGGTCGGACGAAGGTTTCGACCTTCTCGAGGTCGATGCCTAGCACGCGTCGGTAGAGGAAGAGGATGGCGTTCAGGGCCTGGTTCTGTGTAGAGGCAGCCACTTTTTCCTCACTGGCCAGGAAGCTGAGATAGTCTTCGATATGCTTTGCTTCGAGTTCACGTGGATGTTTCAGCTTGTGGAAGTGGATGAAGCGTGTGATCCACTGGACGTAGGTTTTTTCTGTTCTGGTACTGAGATGACGCAGTCGGCAGATCCGACGCACCTCATCCAGAAGAGGTGATCTTCTCATTTTTCCCTCGTTTTATCGTTTGGTTAGTCGAACTTTGGGCGACTGGAAATTATACCAATTCCGGTCATTTCAAAAGGGGGTTATGTATTCACGTGCGATTAAACCAGCGAAATTCCACAAGATTGTGCGATCTGCGCGGATCCTCGCGGCCCAACTCCCCATTCTACAACATCAATTCTTCCCTTCTTACAAAAGAGTCCATATGGGAGGGGATGCAAAAGTGTATAGTGCGTAGTTAGGAGGATTATTTTGGATGCTCTTGTTGGTCATCGACGACTCCACTTGATATGCACCATCGTGATCCTGGTTGGATCTGAAGCTTGGACCAGCGATTATCACGTTCCGGCTGATTATCCGACTATCCAAGAAGCTTTGGATGTTACTGATCACGGTGATCGGGTTTTGGTATCATCTGGAATCTATTTGGAAAATATTATATGGCCGCCTCGCTCTGAAATTCAGTTGATTGGTACTGGGCCTGACAGTTGTGTAGTTGATGGAAACGAAATTGCCCCTGTTATCTGGTTCCAATTCAATCCTGATTACGCAAGCTATTTCGAGTCAACCCAAGTACGAGGATTTACCCTGATCAATGGCTTCTCATCACATGGGGGAGGCATACGAATCGATATGGATAAACCCACAATTCGCGAAGTTATCATCACCGATTGTAATGCTACTACAGCCGGAGGTGGGATTTGGTCAGGAGGCGGTTCACCCACGATTCGAGACTGCAAGATTACTAACAACTCAGCATGGAATGGAGGTGGCTTAGCTACTGAAAACGATGGTTTCATTGTTCGTGACTCAGAAATTTATTACAACACCGCATCAAGCCGTGGCGGCGGCATATATCTTGGTTCCGAGGCTGAAATCGATATCCGAACATCTTTGATTTCACACAATATCGCACTTGGTAGTTCATATGGTGGAGGAGCACATGTTGGAAGCTATTCAACTGTTAATACCAATCATGTAACCTTCAGTGAAAACACAGCACTATATGGTTCTGCAGTCTATTCATCACCGAATTCTACAAGCGAATTTAAGAACTGCATTTTCTGGGAGAACGACTCCTGGGGGGAGACTGAACATCAAGTCCAGAGTAATTCCGGTTCAATCACGATTCTGTACACTGATATTCAATATGGTTTTGAAGGGATACTTCATAACAATAATGACTTAATCCAGTGGCTCTCTGGAAACATTAACTCTGATCCTTTGTTTTGCCAACCCGGGATGGTGAACTTTTCTCTGGCTGAAGATTCACCCTGTATATCTTCGGGCCAATTTGGATCGAACATGGGATACGAGAATATTGGCTGTACGACTGGAATAGAGAATGTAGTTGTTATTCCTTCCACTCTGAAAATTGCATCAAATTATCCTGATCCATTTAACAGCACGACAAATATCGATTACTCGCTATCCAATGGAAGCTCACTCCATATCACTATTTATAACATAAACGGTCAAATCGTTAGCGAGCAGTATAGTGAATATTTATCTCCGGGAATGTATAGATTTGTATGGAACGGTATGAATCATAATGGTGAGAAGCTTAAATCTGGGATTTACTTTTCCTTATTCAAAACTGATTGGTTTAGCATGACTGAGAAGCTGGTGTTCATCCGATAAACCTCCTAACATGCGCCTAGAGCAGATGGCAGAATGAACAGTACCAAGCTATTGCCAATGAGAAAAGGCCAAATAAACGTGTATATCGAACTCATAGACCTGGCCACTGCTCAAGCGCAGGTCCGTTAGGCGGACATGCTAATAATTAGCTCTAATATATTTCCTATTAAAGCGAAACTCGTGCTAGTACTAATTCATACCATCAGGTCAATGAGCTAGAAATTCTATGTCACAGGAGATATTCAATTGGGTGTGGCTTGTATTACTGATCGTAATCATCACTGTACGAAAAGCACATGAACGCAAGGCGGGGCAACGCACAGGCTTGAAGGGTAACCCGCCTCTTGAGGCAATCCTGATGATGCTTTGGGGGATAGCGGCTAGCGTGCTACCAGCAGTCTTTATATTCGGTACATGGCTCGACTTTGCAGATTTCCCTTTTGAGGTTTATGCGTTGGCTGGATATACCGGCACAGCCCTATTCCTGATCTCAATCTGGTTATTGCATCGCTCACATACAGATCTCGGTAAATCATGGTCACCTCGCGTCGAGCCCGATCCTGAGCGTCGGTTAGTAATTAAGGGAGTTTATAAGAATATTCGTCACCCTATGTATGCTGCACATGTACTGTGGGGGATAGCTCAAATCCTCCTCATTCCCAATTTCATCGCTGGACCGCTTGCGTTAATTCTGATTCTAGCCGTAATTAGTATTAGAATTCCACGAGAGGAGGAATCAATGATTGGATTATTTGGTGACGAGTACCATCAGTACATGAAAAAATCAGGCAGGATTATCCCTAGATTGACTAGCTAATTTTTGATGGTTCTTTTATAGATAGCAATGCTCGCCTAACAAGCGCCTAGAGCAGACAGGAATCGGTTACTAGCCAGGAGAGACGAGGGGGTATGAAACATCACGACAAAGAAGTACTGACTCGCAGCAAGGTCTCCCCTGCTGCTCAGTCGCAGATCCGTTAGAAAGACATATAGATATCAAGGATTGTGTAAACAGGAGGAAATGAAATGTTTGGATTTCTTGAGACAATACTGGAGCTGATCGTATGGGTATCTGCGATAACATTGTGTGTGTTTGGATTTAGAGAAAAGGGCGCTGATGGAGCCAGGACTAAATCAGGGAATAAGATGCTTATAATCGGGCTGGTAATCCTCGCTTGTCTAATTCTAATAGGCATTCCAGAATTTATTGAAGGTTTTAATGCGGGATCTGCGGATTGACAGTACCCGTTAAGGAAGCTGTCTTGAGCTGATTGAATAATGCTTTCTAACATGCGCCTTGAGCAGACGGGAACAACATAGCCTTGAATGGGGGGACCGTGGGGAACCTAAACGAACACAATAACCACTACTACCTTCACGTTCCCGCTGCTCAGTCGCAGGTCCGTTAGGCGCTCCGCCTGAAATGATGGCAATCCACAAATCAGCATAACACCAAAACAGAAATTGCTGCCATCAAAACAGGCCAACACTCACCCATATTCTATCTCAAACTCTCTGTCCTATTCTATCATGTCCGTGGCCATTTTGATTAAGCGCCGGCCCCACCTGCGTACTTCAAGTATTGTGCTGGTCGACACCTCAGCTCCACGGTGCTGCCCGGCTTTTCGTACAAATCGGTTATTAGATAAAAAGCGTTCAAATGCGTGCAGAATCTCACCATCATTCAGATCCTGGTTGGTCTAAGTACCGAGAGTTGACTCAACAAAGAGGTTTGCGTCTGAAAAGGTCAGGTTTGCAAAGAAAATGATGCGGGCGCCTAACAAGCGCCTGCTGCTGACAGGGAACGATGCTATATTAGGACATAATCAGGGGGGTGATTGAACCACCACGAACAAATACCAAGAATTGCTAGCTGCTGCCCTGCAGCAGAGTCGCAAGTCCGTTAGAGGGACCGTGAAAACTGTAGATATAGTTAAATGATTAGCCCCAAAAGACATTCCATTCATCGGCTCCTCTTCCTTTCACTCTGCATGTTTATTACTCTAAATGCTCTCGAATATGATTTTGACGAAGCTTATGTCATTGCCCTAGTTGCCTCTGGGGAGCTTGTTCCGCCAACTGATCTCCTCAATCGAGTTGAATCAGAAGTTGAGCAAATTAATGAAGCCTATCCCGCTATGGATTCGTTTTACATGCTTCCCGGCTGGGTACCTGGTAGCCTTATAATTGGTCTTACAGATGAGGCTCTAGCACTCTATAACAACGGTGAGTATCACCATCTAGATAGTTTGAACGAAGTATATGGATTAATCGCAATTCAAGGTCCGTTCATTTTTAGGTATTTCGATCTGGAATTTGAGACTATCTACAATCCATGGCTACTGGGAGACATATACGAGTCAGCGTGGGGAGTTCAATGGGCCGGCCCAGACCTAACAACCGATTATCATAGGAAAGAGTTAGTAAGCTACGATTCGACTTCGAGCCTCTATAATTTTGAATATCGTTACGGTGACTGTCCAAACGGTTGTATTTCACATCGTCATTGGTATTTCTCCTTCAGTGAGGGTTTGCTTGATTCATTCTATGATGAAGGAGATGAAATATTCAGGGTAGATTTTACACAAGACACAACGATTGGTGTCATTCCATTCACTGTTCAGTTCACCGATTGGACGTTACTTGGCTACGGTGCTGACACCGTGGAGAGCATTGCCTGGGATTTTGATGGTGATGGAGTTGATGATTCATTTGAACAGCATCCCTCTCATACTTACAATGAAATTGGAGCTTTTACTGTAAAACTTACCGTTGAGTATGAAGGTGAAGTTAGAGAAAGAGTGAAATCAGATTTGATAAGAGTTGTCGAATCTATGTCTACAGCTAACCCGGAGGTGCCCTCGACTCTGATACTTTCTCCACCATATCCGAATCCATTTAATCCTGCGGTCACAATCCCTTTTCAGCTGTTCACTAATAGTGATGTGAAGATAAGTATATATGGGATAACCGGAGAAGTTGTGTGGGAGGAGGTCCTACCAAATCAAAGTGCGGGAACTCATTTCTATAGATGGGATGCTTCCAACTTTAGCTCCGTTCATTTGAACTCTGGACTGTACATTTTAAAGATGAGTACAAATACTTGGTCGGAATCTCGTAGACTCATCTTAATGAAATGAAGCCCTCTAACATGCGCCTAGAGCAGACAGGAACGAACTAGCTCGAAGTATCTACGATCGGGGGTTGATTTGTGGAACAGCCAGAATTAACAGAACGCAGACCTGCTGCTCAGTCGCAGGTCCGTTAGAGAGATTATTTATGAAAATTGCAATTCCGATTTTACTAGTAATATCAATCACCTGTTTCGCTGATAATCCTATAAGAAAAGGGTCTACCCACTTCTCTGGTGCATTTTCACTAGGTAAGCGTTCTTCATCTGAGTATGAGTACATGAATGTAGGTCTTGGAATAAATTCAGAGCGCTTTCTGAGCAAGAATATCGGAGTGGGAGGTGAGCTGTATTTATATCATTCCCGCGATGATTATTCCCACCGCACGGACTATAGTATCACTCCAACAATCACATCTGTAACTGGGATTTTCCAATTACCATTATTCGTGACCACGGGTCCGATTATTCATTTTTGGGATCGTGGGGGTACTAATGCTGAGACATCATTGGGCTGGATACTAAAAAGTGGGGTTTACATCTTCGCAACTGAGAATTTTTTCATTTCGCCCTATTTCCAGTATGCAGAATCACCAAATCAATATGTCGATCAAGCGATTGAGTTTAGAATTAGTGTTGGGCATTTTTTTCATAAGTAACCAACTCTCTAACATGCGCCTAGAGCAGACGGGGACAAATCAGAGCGCTTAACAAGCGGCGGGGGTATTAGCTTGAGAAACGTATTTAAACAGAAGCGACTTGCAGGTCCCGCTGCTCATGCGCAGATCCGTTAGTTGGACAGGATCAGAAATATGAAAAAACAAGCTAATCCTCTATCAGCATATATTGTGATCGGCTTAGCCTTCATTCCTTTGGCCATAACCGTGAACATCGCCTTTATTGGACCAGCCGTTTTTTTTATCCTCGTAGGGGCAAAAGCAATGAGAGAGAGTAGAAGACCTGATCAAAATGACGATGATTCAACCGCCACCTAACACGCGCCTGGAGCAGACTGGAAAACGGTCATTAGCCGAGGAAAGTTCACGGGTATGAGTCAGTTAAACGAAGCAACTAAGCGCCTCGCAGCACCAGCTGCTCAGTCGCAGATCCGTTAGGCCGCAGCGAGCAGAATAAAAGGATCATGATGAACGTAGTTGGAGTAGATGTTGGTTGCACCAAAATGCATATCACAGCCAAAGTATATGGGGAATATGTTGATCGGAAATCACCCACGGGACTGGATTGTAAAATCGAACACATCAAGCAAGAAATCGATGAGTTTATCGCTGAACTGCCTTATGAAGTGGAAGCGTTAGGCTTGGCCGTTCCTGGTCTTATTGATGGCGATTCAGTAGTTAAATATTCGGATGTGCATCATCTGAATGGGGTTCAGATCGAGTATTTCACGGCCGGTAAAATGCGAGGTAGATTTGTCAATGATGTCATAGCCGCTACCTGGGCAGAAATTGCTAATTATCCTGACGGCGAGACCCTCGCAGTCATTATGTGTGGCACCGGCATTGCCATCGGTGTATACACCAACGGAGAGATGTTTTTAGGGGGTAGCGGCTACGCAGGTGAGTTGGGTTATTGCATCTTGAGTGAAACTGAAGATGGACCACAGACGGTGGATGAATTAGCTGGCGGGGCAGGAATATTGCAGCGTGCCCAATGCGAAGTGCCTGAATTGCTCAAGAGAATTGAGAAAAATGAACCCAAAGCCTGCCGGATCATTCACGAAGCCGGAAAATATTTTGGGTACATCTTGACCAACATTGAGCATTTGTTCAATCCTGATATCATCGTAGTTGGTGGATCGACCGCTGCATATGTTGGTTATATGGATGCAGCTCTGGCAACCGCTGAGAAATTCACCCTTAAAGATGTTTTCAAGAGCTGTCAAATTGTTGGGGCGCAGGACAATCAACGCATAGTTGCCTTGGGAGCGATTGAATTTGCCAAGAGAGAATGAAATCAGAGGAAACGGCCAAACAAGCGCCTAGAGCACAGCCTACGCCCTACCGGGCCTTCGGCTGTTTAGGGGGAACTTAAAGATTAGAATTCAACAATCACCGCGAAGCACGCTGAAGCCTTGGCGTAGGCGTGCTCAGTCGCAGATCCGTTATACGCCTCAGCCCGATCCGTGTGGAAACTGTGGTTAATGAGCGAGCTAGCACTATGAGTCGAACAATATTTCTAATCACAGCCCTGGTAATGTTCACAATAAGCCTATCATGTATAGACATGTTCACAGCCAGAAGATTGACCAGTGATCCAGCCCAACAAGGATTTCCAACATGGTCACCTGACGGAAATTCAATTGTCTTTCAATACACTGATCTCTATGACACAACTGGAAGTAATGGACTATGGAAAATAT
Organism: uncultured Lentisphaeria bacterium; assembly: GCA_964454335.1. Classification (GTDB taxonomy): domain Bacteria; phylum Fidelibacterota; class UBA8477; order UBA8477; family JABMPR01; genus CAYVVT01. Next base: position 47,714 of record CAYVVT010000006.1, read on the forward strand.
CTCCTCATGGAGGTGAGAAAAGACATATTGTTAAGGGAATTGCTGAACACCCGCAGTGGTCACCCGATGGTCAATATATAGTATTTGATGCAGACACTGGGCAGAGTATAAAAATGGTGCCTGCCGAAGGTGGAGACGCTATCAAGTTCCTGCCAGACTCCATTCGTATAAACAAAGGTGGGCTTCCGTGTTGGGCACCTGATGGATCCAAAATTGCATTTAAGGATTCTACTTACTCATTGTATGTTTTTGATCTTCACACCGGTGAAAGCAAACGCATTTTCCACAAGGAAGGAATGCTGCTGCTTCCTGGATGCTGGTCAAACAGTGGTAAGCATGTCCTTATTGCGCTGAAGGATAGAAAAACTGGAGTGTCGACTATATGGAAAATTTCTCTGGATGGGAAAGAAACTACTCAAATCAAGAGGCATCATAAATACTTCTACCGATATCTTGCACTCTCTCCTGATGGTCGATTTCTTATTCATGCTGCAAAAGAGGATAGATATCTAGGATTGTATATCATGCCCGCTGAAGGAGGGAAACCACTTCCTCTTGCTGTCACACGTGGAAGCCTCAATGAAGGAGCTAGCTGGTCTCCAGATGGCAAACAGATAGCGTTTACCAGCACTAGGTCGGGTAACTATGATATTTGGATTATGGATTTGGATATCAAGCAGATCGAGACAAAGTTAAAAGCGCTGAATGAATGAATCCTGACATGTATTTCCCACCTCAGGCGTATAACACGCGCCTACTGCTGTTGCGGGTGCTGGAGAAAAGGTCACTCGTATGGAGCAAGGACAGTCAATTTGAGGCGATCGCTCCACTGTGCGAGAATTCCCGCACAGCAGGAGTGCAGAACCGTTAGACCGATTCATAGCCACTCAGGAGTATTATGCACCGGGATTGTGGTACAAGGAGGTAATGATGGGCAAGAGTGAACATAACCTGTTACGCTTCGTTATTACCACATTTATGTTCTCCTGGTTGATCTGGTTGCCCGCAGTCCTGGTGAGTTATGGGTTATTCTCTATCCCAGAAGACAGAATCAAGATGATCACAATGCCGTTGGCTGGCATTGGAGTTTTTGGTCCAATGACAGGTGCACTTCTCGCTATCAGAAGAGAGCTGGGCAAGGGAGCGATAAAAGAGTACCTGAAGTCCTTCCTTGATTTTCGCCTTGGCTGGAAAGTTTATGTACTGCCATTTCTGATTCTCGGGCTCAGCACATTTGGAGCATGGGTTATTCCTGAGTGGTTTGGCGAGGAACGTTTACCTATGCTGACACCCTCAATTTGGGTATTTCCTCCATACCTGGTTCTGATGATTCTTATAGGTGGCGGTCAGGAAGAGATTGGATGGCGGGGATACGCAATGTCTAGGCTGGAGGATAGTCTAGGCTTGTGGTTAGGCAATCTGTTACTGGGCATTATCTGGGCAGTATGGCATATACCCCTTTGGTTCATAGCAGGTATGAACCAGCCCTACATGCACTTTGGCGGGTTCCTACTCAACACCATTGGCTATTCATACATTTTTTCTTGGTTTATGGCTCTATCAGGCGGTCGTCGATTTACAGGTTTGTATCTTCACGGATTGGCCAATGCATTTATTCCATTTATGCCAACAATTGTACTGGCAGCAAGTGTGGCACAACCACGCTACTGGATCTGGACGAGCTCCACTTTAATAATTGGGGTGACAATGATGCTCATTCGCACAAAAGGTAAAATGGGGGTACGCAACTAGGTGCGATGATTCGCCATTTAAAGGATCTCTCGAATGGAGTGCGCTTGAATACAGTTCAACCCGGCGGGACAATGAAGGAACGGCCTAACATGCGCCTACCTGCCAGCTTACGCAGGCAGGCTGGGAGCCCAGCCTACGCCCTACCGGGCTTTCCTGCCAGCTTGCGCAGCAGGCGGGCGACTGTTGAGGGGGAACGTGAAGATCACGACCCAACTAACGCTGCGAAGCACGCCGACTTGTGGGGGCGTAGCCGATAGGCGAAGACCCAAGACGAAGCGCAGGCGTGCTCAGTGGCAAGTCCGTTATACCGTCTTTGAGTGTACATGGTGAATAAGATGAAGAGAATGGTATTGATGATCACCCCAATCCTGGTACTCTCGCAGATTCCAGACGACACCTTGGTGGTTGCATATTCATTCCCCGCTCCTTCGGAAAACATCTGGAGTATTGAAATCTTAGGTGATGATTTGTTGGCCTGTGATAGTGAAACCAGGATGATCTACAAGATGTCATCGGATGGTTATTTACTCGATTCATTTCCTACACCTGCGCTTCGACCGCGAGGATTGGCTCGAATCGGGAATAAACTCTGGGTCGCAGATGATTCACTCAGACAGGACTCGACGTGGATGCTATTCGAGTGTGATTTGACCTCACACATTACGACCGATTCAATTGCCTATCATGGTATATATGCGACACACCTAGCTTCTCGCTTGGGAATGGTTGCTATCGACTCGAGCTTATATATCTCATTCAATGGGGGATTTGGGCCATGTATTACCAAACTTGATCTAACCAATGAAAATCAAATTACCGCCATATGTTGTCCTCACCCGGTAGGTATGACTACTTCTGATGGGGCCCACTGGATTATCCGGCATACACAAGGGAATCCTCCGAATGGTAATGTAATTGTCAGGTTATCGCTTAATGGCAATTTCGCAGAAGAAGTGTGGGAGGATGGATTCTGGCTTCCATTCCTCGCATCAGGGATAGTGTATGATGGAACCTCGTTCTGGGTAAATGACATCGAAACGAACACCATTTGTAAGATGGTGCATCCAGACTATGTTGTTGGTATTGACGATGAAGAGCAGCTCGGTTTTGATCTGCATCAGGTATATCCAAATCCATTCAATCCCATCACGACGATTGAACTTGAACTGAGCAAACCGGATAATATCACCCTCACTATTTACAACACCCTCGGCCAACGCGTCTATACCCAGGAAATTGGTATTTTGCAACCAGGCCACCATGGTATTGCATGGGACGGTTCAACGTATAATTCCGGAGTGTATATCGTTGAAGTCAGACAAAGTAACTATAGTGCAAGGCGGAAGGTAATGCTGCTTAAATGAACGCAGTATAACATGCGCCTAGTGAAAACAGAACAAGGGTATTAGTCCAGTTACATTAGGGGGTATTAGCTTGCGATACGATCAGCTTAATCGAACCGTGCCGTCTGCTGCTCAGTCGCAGTTCCGTTAGGCGGTCTTTTGTTAGAAAACCACAAGGAGGGAGAATTTGGTGTGAAAAGTAGAGCCGTGTTGGTTGGGATAATCATTTTGGTAAACGCCTGCATTTGGGGCTTCGCGATGATCATGTCGTCTCGAGAGTTGAGCGGTACTGGCGCGTATGAGCAGATACAGAACATCCTCGCCGGATGCTCGGCTGCTTCGCTTCTGGTTGTCGGAGGTGGTCTTAGCGGGTTGATGACATTGTTTGGACCAGAAAAGAACAAGAATAAGTAACACGATGGATTAGTCTTCGTATTTTCGCCGGATTCTGGAGGCTACTTTTAGTGTTTGCTGTGGTGTGTGATGTTAATGAAGCTTTCGAGGATCGTAGTATCCATTCTCCTTTGTACGTTTTCCTCGTAGGACATATACATTGGACTGCTGTACCAACAATTTGAAATATCATGCCGCCTAACAAGCGCCTACCTACCAGCTTACGCAGGCAGGCTGGGAGCGCAGCCTACGCCCTACCGGGCCTTCCTGCCTGCTTGCGCAGCAGGCGGGCGGCTGTTGAAGGGGAACTTGAAGATCACAATCCAACTAACGCTGCTAAGCACGCCGACTTGTGGGGGCGTAGCCGATAGGCGAAGACCCAAGACGAAGCGTAGGCGTGCTCAGTCGCAGGTCCGTTATGCAGACAATTTAACTGACAACGCAAAAGAACTTAATACCATGGATAATTTCATTGAGAAGAAGAGAGCGTATTTTGGACTTGGGGCATTACAAGCTTTTATTGGTTTAGGCGCGATAGGAGGGGGTTTATTGCTTGTGATAGATCCCTCAGGTAGCAAACTGGGGCTTCCATCCGGCTTACTCGAAGGAACGCTTTTCCCTAATTACTTAATACCAGGGATTTTCCTATTTATGGTGAATGGGATTGGGAGTCTGATTGGGGCTGTTTTTTCTTTTACCAAAAGACGATACACTCAAGAAATAGCTATAAGCCTTGGTGCTATCTTGGTCTCATGGATTGTAATACAGGTTATCATTATTAGATCAATTGGTTGGCTGCATGGTCTTTATTTCATTCTCGGAATAGTTGAAGTTTGGCTTGGGCTGTATATCCGGCGACATCTATTCAAAGCTGCCTAACACGCGCCTGCTTCTGATGCGGGGGTTTTAATTCAGGGGGTTAGAATTGAAGAACAAAAAAAGAATTGAACAAACGCGAGATGTCTGTGCGAGAATACCCGCACAGCAGAGTCGCTGATCCGTTTGGAGGCACAAGATGAAATGCGTGATGACACATGACGCTGACACCAATAGCATAGTATGTAAGATGTCAGGGCAGCTTCATAAGTCCGATTTGCCCCAGTACTGCTCCGGTCTTGCAGCTCTGCTTAAAGAGTACAACTGCACTCAGGTTCTGCAGGACTTCACCGAAGTCGATCTCAAGCTCCCAATTATGGACCTCTACGAAGTTCCCGAGTTCATACGAAAGACTCGGAGTGAAGAGGGCCTTACGCATTGCACAAAGAGAGCTATTGTTTTCGCCAGAGATGCTGAGGATTGGCAGTTCTATGAGAATGTGGCTGTTAACCGGGGAGAACTCGTGAAGACCTTTACAGATATCCATGAAGCAAAGCATTGGTTGACGGGATAAGAACCGGACTCCCAACAAGAGCATGCAGGCGACGTGTGAACACGCGCCTGATGCTCGGCATCTGATGGGCTTGACCGATTCACTGTAAATGACATGACTAAATTCTCATTGATCATCCCTGTTTACAACGAAAGCAAGCTGTTACCCAGGTTGCTTGACACAGTCGACGTCGCGCGTGAGCGTTTTGTCAACGGTGGAGATGCAATCGAAGTCATTGTGGTGGACAATGCCTCAACAGATGACACGGCTGAGATCGCAGCCCATCGGGGGTGTTCGGTTGTGTCTGTGCCGGAACGCTCAATCGCTCTCGCTAAGAATGGCGGCGCAAGAGTTGCCAACGGAGATATACTATGTTTCACAGATGCTGACTCTCGCCTTGATCCCGAGACCTTCAACGCTATCTCGGTTGAACTGGATCGTGCCGATATCATCGGTGGAGTTACAGGCTGTCGGTTCGAGCGACAATCCTTAGGAATCGCGCTGACGTACGCTCTGGTGCAAGCGCTTTCAGCTCAGACCAAAGTAGATGCCGGCGTATATTTCTGTAGCAGTGCCGATTTCTACGCAGCGGGCGAATTCGACGAGCAGCGCCTTGTCGGGGAAGATGCGGCATTCATGATGGCGTTGCATCAATTAGCCAAGTCACGTAAACAGCGTCTGGTGGACCTCACGAGTGTTAAGACTATCGTGTCGACACGCAAATTCGACCAGCACGGCGACTGGTTTTTCTTCAGAATTATCCCGTCACTCGTCCGTGCAGCAGTCTGGCCGTCTGTGGGCAAGAGTGTCGCCGCAAGATACTGGTATTCCGATGATCGTTGAGTACGTTTGGCCAATCCTCAAATCGGCAGCCCAACACGCGTCTACCTGCCAGCTTACGCAGGCAGGCTGGGAGCACAGGCTATGCCCTACCGGGCCTTCCTGTCAGCTTGCGCAGCAGGCGGGCGGCTGTTGAGGGGGAACTTGAAGACTATAATAATACAACTGCTGCGAAGTGCGCCGAAGGCCAACTACGCCGAAGTAGCTTCGGCTACGTAGGCTGTACCTTGGCGCAGGCGTGCTCAGTCGCAGGTTCGTTAGATGGACAGTAACATTGGAGATTCTCCACCATGAGTAAAGATTCAAACTGGTCCACTCATCTCGTCGAGATTGTGGTAATAGTCGGGAGCATACTTCTAGCATTTTCGATAGATGCAACCTGGGATACTCGTCAAGAAAGTATCCGCGAGAAGGAGATTCTCTCGACAGTCAAACTAGATCTCCGAGCAAACATTGAGGAGATTGAGCGAGTTCATTCTTGGTATGAAACCACGGACAGTGTTTTTCTCTCTTTTCTTGAGGCGACACCGGTGGAATTGAGCTCTATCTCAAATGATTCTTCGTTCGCAATCATCATGGCCCTTTTAATAGATGCCACGTTCACCCCGTTTCAAGGGTCGTTGACCGCAGGCAACCTTACTCAGATTGACGATTTGGATCTACGAAATGCACTTGGAGCATGGTTGACAAAAGCAGATGACATCCTCGAGATCGGGCCAACCCTACTCAGTGGAAGCCAGGAATTAATGAACTTGGCTGGAAAGTCCGGAGCAATGCTCAATATAGCCTCAGCATTAAATGTCTCGCTCAAATCTGATCCCGGAGGCTTGGTTTTAGGACGACTCAGAAGCGATGACGAATTTGTAAATAAATTGATCGCAGTTCATACCGTTCGTCTCGTCGTAATGCAAAAGGTTACTCAACTGAGTATGATGACAAACAGCCTGATTGAACAATTAGAGGATTAGAGTAATTGCCAACTAATATGCGCCTACCTGCCAGCTTGCGCAGGCAGGCTGGGAGCACAGCCTACGCCCTACCGGGCCTTCCTGCCAGCTTGCGCAGCAGGCGGGCTCAGTCGCAGATCCGTCAGGCGCAACTAACCTGAAGCCCTAGATGACAGCACTGGTAAACATAGACAAACCTATTAGCGGGGGAGCTTATGACAGATACTCACACAACAATTGAGATTCCAGTAGTTTTGCGTTTCTTTATCAAGTTCCTACAAATCATTCTCTATGTACCCATTCAAATAATCTTTATTCCACTCGCAATTATTGGTCTGATCGTGGCTCTATACAAGGAGTTGTGGAGAAGTAAGAGACTTGCCGTCTCCTTTTCGGCTATTAAAGCGCTTCAGTACCGATGGATGATGCATTACTTCAACACCCGACCAGATTCACTTTCCGTTACATTCACCAAACATTTTCCATGCGAATCACATTTCGGTATGTGGTCGATTCTGGGTGCTCTCATTATCTCCCAACGGTTATTTGGTTTCCCTGAAAAGCTCGGAAAACTCGTTGAGCCCGGCGAAGAATCCCTGGACACCATGGCAGGTATTCGGGTGCTTACTTTTGACGGGATTATGCAAAGACATGTGGATAAAGTGGACCAGGTTGTCCTGCTTGGATCTGGTTTTGACCTGATAGCATTACATTTCACAAAGGGTAAAAACGTCGCGGTGTTTGAGATCGATCAGGTTAATACGCTCAATGTCAAGGTTGAGACGTTGCAGAAAGCCAACATTGATTGCGACTGGATCACCTACATCCCTGTTGATTTTTCAATTGAATCCTGGGATTCCAAATTATTGGAAGCTGGATTTAACAAATCGATGAGGACCTTGTTCGTTTGGCAAAGCGTTTCTTTATACCTGGAACCCGATACTGTTAGTGCCACACTCCGCAGAATGGGAGAATTGTGTGTAGACGGAAGCATCATTGCTCAAGATTTCTACTCCAAGGCTATGGTTGATTGTGATTTTTCAAGAGCGGCAAAGAAGTTCAAGGGCATTATTGAAAAAATGGGAGAGCCTTGGAAGTTTGGTCTAGACTTGTCAGATGATCCCAGAGTTGCAGTGGGGTCATATCTAAATGAAGTTGGATTAAGGATGACTGAATACAGGCAGTTCGGCGAAAAACTCAATATCGAAGCTTTCTACTGCGTTGTTGAGGCTGAAAAATTATTAGTGGAGAAATAATCATACCGCCTGACAAGCGCCTACCTCACCTTCTGCGGGATTCGAGAACAGCCTGCACAGTCCGCCGACGGGTGCGGTCGAAGCCGAAAGGCGATGACCCAGGCCTTGAAGTAGGCGGGCTCAGTCGCAGAGTCGTGAGATTCTGGAAGATATTGATCGATGCATAAATGAAAGGATGTCTAAATGTCCTCCGGAAAGTTCCTTACAAGAGCTTGGAATAACTGGCTTACGATTGGTCTAGGCCTCCCCACGATCATCTATGCTACGTTATTCCTGTCCTCATCCGGGATATCGGAATTTTGGGGCTTCATCGGGATGTTTGTACTTGGAGCGGTTTACTGAACGGTTGTCGAAGTGCATTCGGCCAGGCGGTTCGCCTGGGAGAGAAATAATTTGAAGGATCCGAATCCAATTAAGCTGAGTGGTACTCATCCACTCAACATAATATTTGTGGTGTACAACGTTATCTATTGGTTACCCATTGTCCTTTCTTTCACGACGATAATCGGATATCGTGCAGGTTTCATCGGATTCTTCGGGATTATTTTATTCAGAGCCGTAGCAAATGTGATCAGAAACAACTTGCTTACGCTGGAGCAGGCAGAGGTCTATCCTTTCAGAATACCTTGATCGCTGGTTGGTCTGTATCGTAAATAATCAGAACCGACTATGCGCCTTAAGCACGTATGATGCTGGACCTGCAAGGCGCATGAAATCTGGATTTGAGATTGAGCACTAAATATTGGATGGAATTGGGGATCTGCTGGGGGTTGTTGCTCGAGGCTCACTTCAGCAATCTCCCTGACGGTGAGTGCATATGAATAAGATTGGATTAGCAGGATTCGGTTTCATTGGGAGCTATCTCTATAAGCGTTTACAGGAGAATGAACAAATCGCCGTGGAGGCTGTCTGGGAGCCCGTCGCTGAGAAGACGGTTGGGTTGGACCGTAAACTGATATGTGTTGATCTTGAGGATCTGGGATCGAGATCATTGGATCTGATTGTGGAGGTAGCGCATCCTGATGTTGTGAACGCCTTGTGGCCCAGGATCACCTCCGGCGCCCATCTGATGATGGCCTCCATGACAGGTCTGGCTGATCCCGAACTGCGCAGTCGGATGGAGAGTGAGGCCGAGCAACAAGATCAGAAGATATTCATACCCCATGGTGCTGTGCTTGGTCTGGACGGTCTGCGTGACGGTAGGTCGCTCCTGGAGAGCGTTTGCATCAGAACCACCAAACACCCTGGGAGCCTGGGAATTCCTGACAGCAAGTTCACCAAGCCCACGGTGGTTTTCGAAGGATCGGCCCGGGACGCGTGCAGAAGGTTCCCCCGAAATGTCAATGTTCATGCTGCCATCGCTCTTGCGGGTATCGGTTTTGAGTCTACGAGATCGATAGTGATCGCGGATCCTGATTCGAATACGATGCGACACAAGATCAGCGTCCGTGGCCATGGTTTGAACTGGGATCTTGAAATAGAAAGTTTTTCTGCAGGAGAAGTAACCGGCAGTTACACGCCAGAATCTCTTTTTAAGAGTGTTGTGGGAGTATTACTGGATGACGCTGGATTCCGCATCATTTGATTCCGGAAATACCTTCCTCGCTGCTGGTTATCTTTGCACAAGGAACGTTAACCTGCTTAAGAGTACGAGACCGTCTGGGATGTGAACTTCTGAATTTTGTGCCTGACAAGCGCCTTGAGTAGATCCGTTAGCCGCATTGGAGTAAATGGAGAAATAGAATGAATATGAATGACAGTGCAGATCCAACCCTGGCGATCCGTGAAGCTGCAGCCTCATTTAGCGATGTAGTGGCCGGTACCTCATGTAACCAGAACTCCTTCAAGACGAAGCGAGGATCATTCCTGTTCATTGGACCTGGGGCCAAGGGAATTGGTTACAAGGCCATGTTCAAGCTCAAGGAGTCTGTGCAACAGGCGAAGGATTTGGCAGAGGCCAGCCCTGATAAGTTCGAGGTTGGTTCGACAGGTTGGGTAACAGCCCGATTCACAATGGAAGAACCGCTTTCAAAGTCGATTTGGGAGGATTGGCTCCAGGAATCATACGACATTACCCAGGGCGTGAAATAGGTTTCCTGCAGATCCGCTAGATCCATAGAAAGGACATGCTCATGGACGGGGCCAATTCCGGAAGATCCATAGCGGAAAGTTATGATCGATCAGCTACCGAATCGGGGTGGCTGGGACCAGAAATAGCATTTGGTCTTGCGTATAGATATATCCGCGCCGGCCAGACCGTACTCGATATTGGAATAGGTACCGGCCTGGGTTCGATTCTCTTTCACAAGGCTGGTCTGAAAGTCATTGGGATGGACATTTCTGATGAAATGCTGGCAGCCTGCAGCAGTAAGGAGTTCGTGACTGCCCTCGATAAACATGACCTCACAACGTCACCATACCCCTACGCAGATGCCTCAATCGACCACGTTGTCTGCGTCGGTGTACTTGATTTCCTGGAAAACCTGGATCAAGCGTTCAGTGAGGTAGGCCGAATTTTACGAGAAGAGGGTGTATTTGTGTTCGTGGTCGGTTACCGGAAATCCGACGAGAAATCAGAAATGATACTGGGCCCTGAAGTTACAGGAACCGATACCACAGCCATCATGTATCGCTACACGACGAGACAGATCAGCAGTTGGCTTAGTGCAAAATCGTTGGCGCTGCTTCAGGACCAGGAGTTTGTGGTCTATATGGACTGTGAGAAGAAGAATTCTTACTCAGCAAAGGTTTATCTCGCTCAGAAGAAAGCGGGGATCTGACAATCGCCTGCTCCAGTACGAGTACATTATATCCATGAACGACAAACAGGCAATCTTAAGCGCTATCGGAAATACTCCCCTTTTTGAGCTGCGTCATGTTGTACCTGATGGTTGCGCGCGAATAGTCGTGAAACTTGAAAGTCACAATCCCACCGGCAGCATGAAGGACCGTATGGCGCGTGCCGTTGTGGAAGGTGCCATCTCCCGCGGTGATTTGTTTCAAGATGGAAGGGTTGTAGAATATACCGGTGGGAGCACGGGCACATCTCTTGCCTTTGTCTGCGCCGCTCTGGGGTATCAGCTATCGATTGTGACATCCGATGCTTTCAGCCGGGAAAAACGAGACCACATGCGAGCGTTGGGAGCAGATGTTCTTGAATTGCCAAGCGAGGGGGGTAAAACGACCAGGGAACTCATTCAGAGAATGATTGCCAAAGCCGAGGAATTGAGCTCATCCCCTGGAGCTTACTTTGCGGATCAATTCAATAATCCTGATGCTGCCACCGGGTATTTTGCAATGGCCCAGGAGATCTGGGATCAATCTGGTGGCCAGGTGGATGCCTTCGTCCAGTCGGTGGGGACAGCACAATGCATCACTGGAGTCTCGAACGCTCTCCGTAAGCAGAATGCTTTGGTTCACATCGTCGCAGTGGAACCCACCGAATCCCCGGTACTTTCCGGAGGATCACCCGGTCCCCACAAGATCGAAGGAGTAGGACCGGGATTTGTTCCTCCAATCTGGAACAGTCAGCTGGCTGATGAAATCCTTCAGGTGTCCACCGATGAAGCAAAGGAGATGACCAGACGTCTCGCAAGAGAAGAGGCACTTTTTGCGGGTACTTCAACTGGGGCAAATATCATCGCATCCATTCAGGTGGCGACTCGTTTGGGACCCGGTCATACTGTTGCCACGCTTGCCTGTGATTCTGGCTTGAAGTATCTATCGACAGATCTGTATTCCCTGTCTCGTGATCCTCATGAGTGATCCTATTTCAGATATAACTGGGTTCAAGTGGCCTGTGACAGCAACCCGCGGCATTGCGGCAACGGTTGATGCAGTATGGGAGACCATCTCCGCTCCAGGAAATCTGTTGAACTGCCATCCATTCTGCGCGCGTAATCCGGTTTATCACTGGCCTGGAGATGAGTCACATGATGAAGTGCACTATCTGAGTGGATGGAAATTCGAACGACAATTCTGCAACTGGATCGATGGTGAGGGATACGATCTCGAGATCGGGCGACCAGGTGGACGGAAATCTTTCGTGTCATGGCGTATTTCAGAGATCGAAGATCAGCTATCGAGCTTGCGAATAACGGTATATCCAAATGTATTGCAGAATATTCCTGTTCTGATCCGTTGGGCACCTCATTATTTACGCGTGGCTCCTCTACTTGAAAGTTATCTGACCTCAGTGGTAAAAGGATTTGAATGGTATATTACACGAGGTGAACCAGTACCTCGCAACCAGTTTGGTCAACATGCGTGGTTCTCGGCACCAAGGTCATAGTTGAAATCGACCTGAACCTCTGAATCCTTGCATACCCACCTCGTACCGGGTTGGAGCTGCGAATGCGCGTAGACTGGTAGCCAGGTGAGTGGAGTCAGGTTCTGATCCAGGTCTGTAGGAGAAACCACCCGGGAGGAAAAGATCATGAGATCATGGGGCAAAGCGATTGGATATGGAGTTCTGATCTGGTTGATACCCTTCATTGTAGCAATACTTATTTTTTCAATCCACGAATCCTCAAGACCGCTATTTGAATCAATCATGGCCGTTACAGTATGTTCAGCGGCAATTGGATTTGGCATTCTCTATCTGGGTGCCGTTGATGATGCCATTGGCAGAGAAAGCATCCGTCTTGGTATCTTATGGTATCTGATCCCGGTACTGATCGATGCTCCACTCATGCTCTTCGGTGGACCCATGAAAATGAGTTTCGGGGAGTACATGGCGGATATCGGTATCACATACCTATGTATCCCTGTAGCTACGATCGGATTGGGCTTAATCAAATCCAGGTCTGGAGTAGTCAAGAATGAATCAGCAGAGCATGAAGAATGATCGATTGGATCACCACATGTTCTGAAAGTTGTAATCAGGCGGAATTAAAATGAAGACAATCAGGATACTCCAAACACTAGTAGCTATTTCCATACTTAGCTCTTGTGTTTACCAGCGACCGGATATGCAAGCGGACATGTCTGTTGACCTGCCACGATTCGATGCGACCTCCTCCCCTCTTGTCCTATTCGATGCAGGTCATGGGAACTTTCATGATATCCAGACGACATATAAACCCTTCGCCACGCTACTGGAAAATGATGGTGTATTGCTGAGCATTCATCAGGAACTGTTTTCGGAAGAAGCCCTGAATGACGCAGAACTACTCATTATAGCCAACGCCACCTCAACAGATCAGGAGCAGAATGGCACTTCGAGCGCATTTTCAGAGAGTGAGATCCAGGTACTCACGGAATGGGTACAGAGAGGAGGTTCACTTCTGCTTATCGCCGATCACGATCCTTTCGGGAGTGCGGCTGCCGAACTGGCCACGGCATTGGGTGTGGGAATGGAGAGCGTCTGGACGGTTGACACACTCAGAATGAATCAGGATATCGGCAGAACCACCTGGTTGGAATTCAGCAGGGAGAACCATGGTCTTGGAGAACATGGGATCCTGCAACTCGATTCTCCTCCATCAACAGTGAAGCGGGTAATTACCTTCACGGGGCAATCATTGGATTATGATTCGACCTGGACCTCGATCCTGCAACTCTCAACCTCAGCTCAGAATTATTACACACGGGAAGATGCGGCAATCGCGTCAGTGGATAGTTCCTCCTATTTTTCTGTACCCGGTCAGTCTCAACTCATCGCACGTAAATACGGTGAGGGCCGGATCGTGATAGCCGGAGAGGCGGCAATGTTTACCGCTCAGGAAGTACGCATCTTCTTTAAAACCATTCGTGCGGGATTCAATTATCCAGGCTACGACAACAAGAACTTCGTGCTGAATGTCATCCACTGGCTGCTGGGTGAAATCGAGTGAACATGACACTGGATCATGAATGGATACCATAAATAAGATCGAACTAGGCGACGAGTCTACCTATCCGGATGAGCAGGTGTTGAGATCCGTTCTGGTTGAGTCTTATGACCCCTACTGCGCATTGCTGGAGCTCTATGACCTGAACCAGATGACATATCAATGGCGCTATTATCAGGACGGGAAGGCCTGGTTGTGCAAGGTCCAGAAAGGAAAGCAAACGATTATATGGATGTCTGCCTGGAAAGGTTTTATGCAGGCAACGATATATGTCCCCTTGAGACTCATTGACCAGGTCTACGCCCTTCAAATCGGTCCAGAGACAATAGAACGGATCAGGACTACAAAGAATGTAGGCAAGTCCAAACCCTGTATATTCGAAATTCGGGATAAACGGATTCTCGAAGACCTTGACAGGGTCATGCAATTCAAGATCAAGGCCAGATAATCAAATACAGGAGCAGAAGGCTAACAGAATGGGCGCATGCAAATTGCCCGTTCATTCGGTCCATCAGATTTCCACGATTGAGGATCGATGTTGACCTTTTCTGGGTATGAAAATGGAAAATTATACCATCACAGCTATAGGAACCATCACTTCACCATATAAAACAAAGGAGGAGTGCCCTATCCAGGGGATAATCGCTCCTGAAGGTGGAGGCAGGATTGAGATCTTCCCGAAATATGAAGAGGCTTTGAGCACGATCGAGATCTTTTCTCACATCATCCTGTTCTATCTGTTCGATCGGGCAGGTGAGTTACAACTGTCCCGGCCAACGTTCCTCGATGATGAATCCCACGGTGTTTTCGCTTCCCGACACCCTTGCAGACCAAATGGGATCGGGATGTCAGTTGTTCGTTTGTTGGAACGTAAGAATAACATCCTGTTTGTAAATGAGATAGATGTACTGGATCAGACACCACTTATTGACATTAAACCTTATGTTCCCAAATTCGACCATCGTGAGGATGCGACGAATGGATGGATCGAAAACCGGAATTTCAGAATTAAACCTTCAGGCAGGGAATAGCTTGGCAGCTGATACACCTGCAGGACCGTTGGTTTCCTCAGACCTGACGGTCTTGATGAGTGAAGATGGGCGCAGGTCCATCGTAAAAATCCGATGACCTGGAGAGAATTTCATAAGACGCTTGATGATTGGGGCTGGAGTACTGCCTGGTACGAAATAGCTGAGAGCTTGTGCACAGACCTCAGGGAACCGGCCCGGATCATAGGTCAGGACAGGGATCTGTGGTCCATCAGGACCGTTCAGGGTTCCGCACTGGCGCGTGTACCAACATCCAGACCACTCCCCATCCTGCCGGTGGTTGGTGACTGGGCCTCTGTCGAACCAGGCCCGTTGGAAGCCGATCCCTGGACTATCCATGACGTTTTTCCCCGACGCTCTCAGCTATCGAGAGGATCAGCCGGAACGGGTCATTCTGAACAGGTCCTTGCAGCCAATATCGACAGGATATGGATCGTGCACGGCCTGGATGTCGCCCTAAACCTGCGGCGTCTGGAACGCTATCTGGCAGTTGCATGGGAAAGCGGCGCTATACCCGAGATCATTCTCACAAAATCGGACCTGGCGGATGATGTGGAAGAGACCAAGGTTGAACTGATGTCGGCAGCTGCCGGCATTAATGTGGAATGCGTGAGCCATCAGGATCTCGATAGCATCAACTTGCTAAGGGACAAGCTCCACGCTGGGACCACGATCTGTTTGATCGGTCCCTCAGGTGTGGGTAAATCAACGCTGGTGAATGCCCTCTCGCAGGAGCAGGTAGCAAAAATCGCTGAGGTGCGCCACGGTGACCGAAAAGGAAGGCATACAACAACACGACGAGAGTTGTTCCGGATCCCTGGCGGCGCCTGTCTCCTGGATACACCCGGGATCAGGGAACTGCGCATCTGGGTTATGGAGGAAGGTTTATCCCAAACATTTCCTGACATAGAAGAAATTGCCGCCGACTGCAGGTTCAGGGACTGTCGCCACGATTCAGAGCCGGGCTGTGCCGTTCTGGCAGCAGTTGAAGACGGTCGCCTTAATAGTGAACGATTGGCGAGCTATCGAAAACTGCAGGCTGAGGCTGCCCATGAACATCGTAAAAGCGACCCACGTGCCAGGGCCGAAGCATTGTCAGAGTGGAAATCCATCATGAAGAGCATGAAACGCAATCCAAAACATCGAGATCGATCATGACGTCAGTACCTGTTGGAATGGACCTGAATGCAGGCATCATTCGGGGAAATTGAGAGATAGCACTCCCCCTGCTGCGCTGAGGTGAGTTACAGGGCTGTCAGTCGCATTCTGAAGAACAAGATAGGAGTGAGTAATGGAGAAATCGTATGCATCAGTAGCCTACGTCAATTTCCTGTTTGGCATTTTTTGCGCACATTGGGCACAGGGAAGCAGCCGGAACGCCTGGCTCTGGTTCTTCCTGGGATTTTTCTTCGGTCCTATCACTGGTATTGTCCTGGCGGTGAAGAACACTGAGGACATAAAAGTGGCTCTGAGCGCCTGAGTCACAGGCTTCAGTGCATGGAGGGTCGGCTTATTAACACTCCCCTCAAAGTCCAGTAATTGCTGATCTGTTATTCCCAACTACCAAATCAAGAACATTTACTCGCTATGGACGTTTCAGAGTAGAACAATCGAATCAAAAGGATGTGATCTCTCATGGCCGAACATCATTTCCGCAGGAACTCCCTGGGTTTACGACTTCTGATCATCGCTGTTCTATCCCTGCTCCTGCTGATACCTGCAAACATGATCCACTCCCTGGTACAGGAAAGGCAGCAAAGAAGGGATGCTGCCGTCCAGGAGATAAGCGAAAAATGGGGTGAGAGTCAAATCATCACCGGTCCGATCCTCAGCATCCCCTTGCAGGACAGCACAAAGGTATACTTTGCTCACTTTCTACCGGAAGCGTTGGTGATCGAGGGTTCCATAGATCCCGAAGTTCGTTACCGGGGGATACATGAGGTCGCATTGTATAATTCAAGCCTGGATATCAGTGGTAGGTTCTCCTACCCGGATTTCAACCTGATCAATGGTGAGGTGCAAGATATCCGGTGGGATGACGCGTTCTTGACCATCGGTATATCTGATATGAAGGGTATCAAGGATGTGGCTGGGATCCGCTGGAACCAGGAAGAGTATGCTGCCAATCCCGGCGTGATATCCAATGATCTGATAAACTCAGGTATCAGTATCAGACCTTCATTGAGCAATGCCATCAACGGTGGTTTTGAATTTTCAACTTCATTGAGTCTCAACGGCAGTTCGAAACTGATGTTCACCCCTGTTGGAAAGACAACTGACCTGGGGATCTCGTCCACCTGGCAAAATCCCAGTTTCACAGGGAATTTCCTTCCTGAATCCCGCCAGATCTCTGCATCCGGTTTTGACGCAAAATGGAAGATCCTGCATTTGAACAGGAATTATCCACAGCAGTGGGTCGGGAGCCAGTTCAATCCATCCACCTCGACCTTCGGTGTCGATCTCTATTTGCCGGTGGATGAGTATCAGAAGACAACGCGGACGGTAAAATATGCCATCATGTTCATCTCACTGACGTTTCTGTCATTCTTCCTTATTGAGTTACTCACCAGTAATAACATACATCCGATGCAATACCTGCTGGTTGGCTTTGCATTACTGTTGTTCTATACACTGCTCCTGTCACTCTCTGAACATATCGGGTTCCGAAATGCCTACATCCTTTCGAGCACAGGTATAATCGGATTGATCACAGTCTATAGTCGAAGCGTATTAAGGACCGTTCACCACACCATCATCGTATTGGGAATACTGATCTTGCTGTATGGCTTCCTGTACATCGTCCTTCAACTGCAGGACTATGCCCTTCTGATTGGCAGTCTGGGACTCTTTGTCACCCTGGCAGGCGTTATGTACCTCACCAAGAATATTGATTGGTTCTCAATATTGACCAACGGCAGTCGACAGATCGATCCTGAGCCCTGACAAGCATCTTGGGGCTTCAGACTATCACGCCATTGCAACGGGCTTAAAGGGCAGTCCACGACGTCTAACCGCCCTCAATTAGCCCGGACTCCGAATGATCCCAGATTCTGGTAACCTTGGTGGGGAAAAGGAGAATGTTATACTTCATTCCATGTCGCTCTTCACCTCAAGGCGGGAACGGAAATACTGGCTGTTGGCTACAGCCGCAGTGCTTGCAGGTCTGATGGCAATTCTGGCGAGCCTCCTGCTGGCCTGGACCAGACAGAAAGTTGCCCTGAACAGGATCAGGCATGATGCCCGTTAGCACGGTAGCTCTTCCCACGACCGCACCTTCAGTTGCGCAAGGTGGCCCGTTCCGGTCCGTTAATCGGTGCTCATTGAGTATGGACGGATATAAGTCCATTCGGTGAGACAGATGAATATCGACACAGCCCTGGTCAGCAAATTAGTCCACAGTCAGTTCCCCAAATGGGCACGTCTTCCTGTGAAACCAGTCGAGTTAGATGGTTGGGACAACAGAACTTTCCGTCTAGGTGACAGAATGTCCGTGCGCTTACCCAGTGGGCAGGCCTATTCAGGACAAGTGATCAAGGAACATGAGTGGCTGCCAATTCTCGCTTCACATCTACCCCTTTCCATACCTGTCCCCCTGGCATTGGGAGATCCGAGTGATGACTTTCCCTGGCATTGGTCCGTGAACAGATGGATCGAAGGTGAGAACGTCACTCCTGATCATATCGATGATCTGAACCAATTCGCGACGGAGCTGGCACATTTTCTCAATGCTTTGCATCAGATCGATATTGATGGTGGTCCCCTGCCTGGAGATCATAATTTCTTTCGCGGGGGGGCTTTGCTAACATATGATACTGAAACACGCAACACGATCGCTGCCTTACCCGGCAGGATTGACAGCAGGGTTGTCACGGCCATCTGGGAAACGGCACTTGATTCGAATTGGCAGGGAAAGCCCATCTGGGTGCATGGCGATTTCAGCACTGAAAATCTTTTGGTCAGGAAGGGTTGTTTAAATGCCGTCATCGACTTCGGGAGTATGGCGATCGGTGACCCGGCATGCGATCTGACCATAGCCTGGACCCTGTTATCCGGGAAGAGCAGAGAGTCATTCCGCGCAGTTCTGCCCCTGGATGAAGCAACCTGGCAAAGGGGACGTGGTTGGGCACTCTGGAAAGGTCTTATCACATTCCTGGAGTATGAGGATTCCAATCCGGACAAGGCGCAGAGAGCCCTTAATGTCATAAACGAGGTAATAGCTGATTCATAGTTAACCGATGCGCATGCCTTACTACCTGACGCAGTATCCTGTTGAGAGGTCCGACTTCTTTCTTTGTCAGGTAGGACGCATGTCATAAATTGGAACTAGTTCACAAGGAGATATACATTAAGTATTGGCCGAATCGATTGGTCTTAATGACTATTCTGGCTGCTTTGAACGCACAGCTGGATGGTTTTGAGTCCACATACGGAATCGGGCTTGGTGTCGTCCCGCCTTATAGTGGGGGTGTTATCGAATTTCAGGAAGGTGGATATCTTCTCTGTGGAACTTCATACATCACTATTCCTCCTGTATTCCACCTGATCAAAATTGATGAACAGGGCGACATAATAGCACAGAATCCAGTCGGTATGGGACCGGCACAACTGAAAGCATGCATTGAAACTCATGACGGTAATTTTCTTCTAATTGGCAGTTTATCAGGGCCTGGCTTAGCTGATAGTCTATATACGGTTGTAGTGAACTCCGATCTAGAGCTGATCCATTCTCGCGTCCACTTCCCGCCATGGCTTACAAGCTACAGGGCCTCAGTCATTCGAACCAGTGACGGCAATTACATGTATATGGATACAGATCACTGGCAGTTAGACTTCCCATGGGATTATTCAGAACTGCTCTTGTGTAAACTCAGTGCCGATCTAGACATAATCTGGATGGAAACATATTCAAATCATGCGGGAATGGGACACGCACATGCCAAGGCACTAGCAGAGAGTAGCGATGGCGGATTTATTGCCGCTGGTGTCACATTTGGCATGGAAAACGACGTCTATCCTTTCATCGTCAGGACTGATTCGATCGGTGAGATGATCTGGCTGAAAAATATTCATGATGTGAACTCTATTCTCCCCCGGCCAGACACAACATTCCTCATGCTTGGTTCATCACTGAGTCTGGTCAGTGACAGTGGAAGCATTGCTTGGAGCAAGGATGAGTTTTCAGGCAACCAGCTGATTGAGGACATTTGGAGTGATCTTGTCTTCAGCAACTCCTTCTGGGATGGTACAAATGGTGGTATATTATTGACGAAGATCTCAACTCATTACGAACTATTATGGGAACACGTCTTTGGCTCTGGGTTAGATATTAGGCGTAGTTCGGTTATTAACCGTAATTCGACAGGATACGTTTTATCAGGGAGTGTACAGCCTTACGGTATTTATCTTGTAGAAATGGATATGAATGGGATCTCAAACGCGTCCCCAAATTCCAACGATTCGCCAGAAAGTTTCGAGCTAGTCATCTATCCCAATCCAGTAAATAATGAGCTATCATTAAATTTAATCACTAGTTCTTCTGGCGCATGTAAGATCTCATTATTTGATCTGTCCGGTCGCAATATTGCCGAATTGTATAGGGGATCAGTATTTCCAGGCACCCATGAGTATCGCTGGGATAGTTCGAAGTACTCTAGTGGTATATATCTGGTCAGAACAATCATAAATTCCGATCACCGACTCCAGCGAGTCACCTTGATCAAGTGAACTTCTTGAAATACCCCACTACCCGGAGATGGAGAACTGGAACAGACGAGAACTGGTATCAGATGATTCTCAATATTCTCACTACAATATTTTTTCTCTGTCTGATCAGTTCCTGTTCAGAATTACCATCTGAAAACGATCCAACGACTCATTACGACATAGACAGCCTGTATTCGATCAGTGGTACCGTTATATATATGGAGACATTCACCGGCGGTGTCGAGCTCAACCTCTGGGCTGAAGATCAGATCGTTCAACAGACAATATCGGGATCGGAGGGTGAGTTTACACTTGATGATATTGCCGAAGGTTATTACAGACTAACCAGTCGATTGGAATTTGATGACTTTAGCTACGTTGAAAATTCAATGGATATCAACCTGTCCGCTAATCTTGAGTTACCCACAGTAAGACTGCCCGCTCCAGTTGAGTTATATCAACCGATCGAAGTTACCTGGACAACGGCAACATTACATTGGTCTCCAAGTTCTGGGCCGGATTTTCAAACATATGACCTGTATAGATATGAATCACATCCTGACTACGGAAATGCTGGGATTTTAGTCTTTTCATCGGATTCTGCTGCCGACACTACCTTTCATCATGATCTGAGCGTGGATGGAAGACCCTCGCCTGAGGATGCAGGCTACTATAGGATATTTGTTACAAGCAACCCAGCGAAGATATCTGCGAGCAACATCCTGCGTGTTACGACAAACCGATGGGAGAACGAACATAATTTCAGCGTTAATTATCAGATCAATGTTGTTGCCGAATTCACAGGTTTAGGTGAAACGATATCAGGTGTTGATTTCGATGGCGAGTATTTGTGGATCCTGCTCTATTCACCGATCGGAGGATACTATGATCCGGATCTGATCAACCTGGTCAAATTTGATCCTGAGACCGAGGAAGTAGTTCAAGAATTCGAGTATACTGACGAGTACACATCTTCGCCGTCTCTTGCGTGGGATGGTACCTATCTATGGGTTAACTACTTTGACAGCGGCAGATCCAATCTGAAGATCAAAAAGATAGACCCGACAGATGGCTCAATAGTAATTACCTATGCAACAATTGGAGGGATCCAGGATATTTCCTCAGATGGACAACGTCTGTTTCGAACTTTCAATTACGATAGGATTGATGTCATCACCACAGATGGATTGGATATCATTGCAGAATTTGAGAGCCCCTACGGCCCATACAGTATTGGCTGGGGTGCCTTCGGTATTTCATATCGACCTGGTGAGATCTGGCTTACATCTAAATGGGAGAATGAGTTCGCCATCCTTGACGAATCTGGGAACCATATCGGAGTCGTATATGCAGATCTCCTTGCAGAATCCCAATCATACAACTCTCATTTACATCTTTGTTTCATGAGTGAATACCTGGTTTTGACTAAGAACTCAGTTGTGTATATCCTTGAAATACAAGATACAGATTGAAATTCCTTCCCCGACTGACCAGCAGAAATCCACAAGTTTACATTTGCATCATATGTATAGTCAGATGTCTGATTCGGGTGTAAGCAATATTGGGAATGCAAGTTAGCTTAATTAATGAACAAGTGGAGAATGGAGCTGCAGGTGCACTCAGACCAAGAGAAAACCTACCTGATCATCATCAACAACGGTCCCTATGGTGATGAGAGAGCATACAATGGATTCAGGCTGGCCATGAACCTGCAGAAACACCAGCATGGAACACCGGATGTGTTTTTGATGGGCGACGGTGTCCAGTGTGCCGTGGGGGGACAGAACACGCCCTCAGGCTACTACAACATTGAAAGAATGATCAAGTATATCCTGAGTAATGGTTCCGTATACACCTGAGGAACCTGTATGGACGCTCGCGGGATCGAGCAAGGAGATTTGATTGAAAGTGTTGAAGTTGGCAATATGAAGAAACTCGCATTTCTGACGGCAAATGCTGATACGGTGGTTAGCTTCTAGCTATCAATCATGCAATCATCCGTGATGAAAAGGGGGAAACGATGAGATCCATATGCTGGCTGACAGTGTTAACGATACTGTGTTCATGCGGACCGGTATGGACACCACCGGAGAATCCTGATCCAAGGGAGATCCTGGAGAAAGCCAGACTGGATTACGATGAGCAGCGCTACGAGGCAGCTCTGGCGAAACATATATGGTTCCATGAGAATGCGTTGGGATACATGCCCGCGATGGCGGGTGTCAGACTCTCATATGCCCTCAACGACTTGTACAAGCTTGGACAGGTATACGAACCGGCGATGGACGCACTTATCAGCTACCGTGATGCTGCCTTGAATGATATCCTGGACAAGCAGAATCCTCAGCGCTCGTTCCAGGACTACTCAGCCATAAACTGGATCCTTGATGAAGATTCACTGACTGCCGCACTTTTCCTGCAGCTCGACACTTTATCCCCCGGTGTGGCTGAAAAAGTCTTCGGGATAGCTCAGCCCGTTCTAATCAAATTCAAGGAATACACTGTTTATCTGAAATACCTCGATCCCGACCTTCAGGCAATCCAACTTGTCAGCAGATTCCAGGAGGAGCTTCAAATGGCAGAGACAGACAATTGGGAGGATTATTTTGTTGAATTCACAAAGAATAAATTCGTTCATGAGGCCACAACCATGATAGCTGTGCTATCACTACATGGAAACAAGGATGAGGCAGTGCGACTTACTAATGATTTCCGTAATGTATTCAGTGACAGCTTGTTCCATGTATTGCTGGACAGTGCCCTGCTAGGCTCCGTCCCGGATCCCTGGCCATAAATTCGAATGTCTCCGGCTGCTCGAGTGATCCTGGGAAGCGTTCTGAGCAAGCAACAGGAACATGGGTAGCGTATATTTCAACGGATGTTCAAAGTTGATCGGTTCGAGGGAAGTTTGGATACTTAACGGTCATATGAGTATAGGGAGGTTGATTTATGTGGGATGTCGTAAGCATTGTAGCAGCGGTTGTGGTCATATTGCTTTTATTTGAAATTCTCGATATTGCCGAGAAGCTGAAAGACCGTCTTTTCGATCGTGTACCACGCCGAGATCTGGAGAAGCGGGTCACGAAACTGGAAGAGCAATTCGTTCAGTTTGAACAGAAGCTCGGATCAGGTTGAAGCGCAGCCTCACCTCCTCCTCCAGAGTCAAAGGGGGAATGAAGCTAAGTGAAGGAATTCACAGTGAGAATGACTGAACAACAGCTCATCCGCTGGCTGCTTGAAGGTGATGTCGCGATACAATATCAGGTCAATCGCGATCTACTGGCAGCTGATAAACCACAGCTCCGGGCCAGAATTGCCACTGAGGGCTGGGGTGCCCGCTTTCTCAGCTTCCGAAAATCCGCAGGGCACTGGGGCCAGCGCTTCTATCAGCCTAAATGGATATCAACGCATTACACGCTACTGGATCTGAAAAATCTCGCTATCCCCCAGGACAACCACGCGATAAGGGACTCCATATCCCAGGTTCTGGACACATTAAAAAGCCCGGACGGAGGGATCCTTCCCATAGGTATTGAAAGAAGAAGCGATGTTTGCGTAAATGGAATGTTCCTGAACTATGCGGCATATTTCCGGATGGATGAGGATGATCTGAAGTCCATCGTTGATTTCATACTTACAGAACAGATGCAGGATGGCGGCTTCAATTGCGAATCGAATGGGGTTGGTGCAGTTCACAGCTCATTGCATTCGACGATCTCAGTCCTGGAGGGGATCCTGGAATTTTCCAGGAATGGTTACGCGTATTGTCTGGAGGAGCTGCAGAAAGCGGCTGGTGAATCACAAGAATTCCTGCTGCAGCACAAGCTCTTCCGATCTCATCGAACCGGTGCAATCATCGATAAGAAGATGCGGATGCTTTCCTATCCGTCGCGGTGGAGATATGATATTCTGCGGGCACTGGACTATTTACGGGATGCCGGGATCGATTACGATGCCAGGATGCAGGATGCGCTTGATGTCCTGTGGAAGAAGCGGCAGAAGGATGGCCGCTGGCCGGTTCAGGCAAGGCATCCAGGTCAGACCCATTTCGATATGGAAAAAACGGGTGGTCCCAGCCGCTGGAACACACTGAGAGCCTTGAGGGTCCTGCAGCATTTCGGGATAGATACCTGACCGCCGGGTGAATCTGATTTGACGACCAGGGAAACCGGCTTTGGGTTGGAATGGATCAGAGCACATACATGAAGGATTGCATATGAACAAAACCGTGTTAACGACTGCCACTGTATTCTTCGCACTTGCGACCCTCATCTTCGTGTTTATTGAAGGCGCATTTAAATGGTACGGCGGGATCTTCTTCCTGTTCATTGGAGGCATACTGTTCCTGTATACCCTTCGATCAGGATCAGACCGTACTGAGTAGCATAATCAGCAAAGGGATAATGGACGTGCAAGTCGCAGGTGATTAACCCCCGGATGGTGAGGAGGGAGTCCATGGAACCCACCATAGACCATATTCAGATAACTGTCCAGGATATGGGCATCGCCGAGGCATTTTATGATAAGCTCATGCCTCTCCTGGGATTTGATCTTGAGAACAAGACCAGTGCGATTATTGAAGAACATGAGTTTCATGTCATCGAGTACTGCCACCCGAAGCTGGCCTTTGCCATCACATCACCAAGAAGCGCATTTGAGACAGACAAGGTCCATCGCAGAAGACCGGGAGCCCTGCATCATCTGGCCTTCAAAGCAAGGTCAAGGGCTGAGGTCGACAGGCTCTATTCTGAGGTGAAGGGAATTGGAGCGACCATCGTCAGCCCTCCCAGGGTGTATCCGGAATACACTCCACCGGGTTACTATGCTCTTTTCTTCAAGGATCTGGAAGGGATCAAGTACGAGATCGTGCACGCTGAGTCGCCTGATCCTCAGACATGACCATGACTGGAATTGGTATACTGAACGAAAAGCCGCTGCATGCCTCACTGAAGGAGTGGTATGCACAACCGGGAGACCAATTCGAAGTCAAAGTGGATGGATTTGTCATTGATATCGTGCGTGATGATCTGCTTCTGGAGATCCAGACCGGTAATTTCGCCTCCATCAAAACGAAGTTGAACAAGCTGACAGGTTCGCATCGTGTCCGGTTGCTCTACCCCATCGCTCGCGAGAAATGGATCGTCAAACCTGCAGAGAATGATATTGGTGGGTCGACTCGCCGTAAATCACCAAGAAGAGGAAGAGTGGTGGATCTATTCGGGCAACTTGTCAGTGTGCCTCGTTTGCTGGCGAATCCCAACTTCTCCCTGGAGGTGTTGATGATCAAAGAAGAAGAGCACAGGCGCTATGTAGGCAAGCGGAGATGGCGCAGAAAAGGATGGGCCATCGAGGAACGGCGACTTCTGGAAGTGATGGATCGGCACTTATTTGAAGACCCGGCGGATCTACTGGCACTTCTACCTTCCAACCTGGGAGATAGGTTTACTGCGAGAGAGCTGGCGGAGGTGATGGACATCAGGATCCGACTGGCCCAGAGGGCGGCATATTGTCTGCGCAAGGCAGGTGTGATCGTGTTGAGGGGCAAGATCGGCAATGCATATCAGTACACGTTACCAGACAAGGACAGGAGGACAGGATGAAGGTCTGTATCGTCGGAGCTTCCGGGAAGCTCGGGAAATACATGGTGCAGCACGCACTGGACCACGGCCATGAGGTTGTGGGCGTGTGTCGGGAGCGCAGCATCAAGAAGCTTGACGAGTACGCAGACCGGATCAGCATTATTCCGGGAGACACCAATGACCAGGATGTCATCAGGAAGTCGGTAGCAGGATGTGACGGAGTACTCACCGTGCTTGTACCATGGGGTGTTCGCCAGTACTCATCGGGTACGGCCCAGGCAGTACTTGACCACTCCCCCCCGGGCGCACGTCTCATTTTCTCCTGCGGCTGGCATATCACGATGGATGGACAGGACGTCTATTCACCATCCTTCAAACGGTTGATAAGTGTCGCCGGTTTCTTCGGTCGCCTGTTCCGCGCTATCGATATCGATGACCAGGTGGAAGCCTGCCGGCGGATATTCGAGAGTGACAGCAACTGGACCGTCGTACGTGGCAGCGACCTGGAGGAAGGTGAAAGCCAGGGTCTACCGGTATGGAGCCCACACGTCGGTGATCCAATCCTTGAAAGCAATATGACCCGTCGTGTGGATTTCGCACTGTTCATGGTTGAAGCACTGGAGGATGACGAGCTGATCCATGCAGCACCGGCCATCGTGGGCTGCCAGACGCCATCGGCGCTAGTTCATGGGGGGTGAATAAAGATGATTTGCGCAAACAAATGAAGATACATTTTGTAATATATGCAGGTCTATATTCATGCGAGGTGCTGGATCCAGCGTATCCAGAGCCGTTTTGTTGCTCTTGAATCCAAATCATCCAGGGAGAATGAGATATGAAATTATCAGTACAGGTGAACATCAATGCCAACCGCGAAAGGATCTGGGAGGTCATTTCCGATATCAAGAACGCTGTAAATGTTGTTTCCGCGATTGAGTTGATCGAGGTCCTTGAAGAACCGGACAGCGGTATATTGGGACTGAAATGGCGTGAAACCAGAACCATGTTCGGTAAGACTGCCACCGAGGTCATGTGGATCACCGAGGTGCAGGACGGTAGATCCTATTCCACCCGGGCAGAAAGCCATGGCTCGATCTACAAGACCAGGCATGAGATCAGCGGAGTCGATGGAGATGCAGTATTAGGAATGGAATTTATCGGCGAAGCGCAAACCCTGGGTGCCAAGATCCTGTCCGCGACGATGGGATCTCTATTCAAGGGGGCAACCGTTAAGGCGCTGCAGCAGGATCTTGATGACATCAAGGCTGCCAGCGAGCAATAAAGAGGTGTACGGTCTGATATAGACCGTGAGTCGCAGCAAATCAGAGGGGGAACTCAATCATGTCCAACAGATTCCTGTTGCCTGCAGCAACCATGCTGGTGGGTATCATCATCTGGGTAGTATTCATTGTTCTGCATGGAGCAAACGGCTGGGTTCATGAACTATCGCCATGGTCTGACCTGGCTGCCAGTTTGCTTGCAGGGGGTCTGATCGTCTATTCCGGTATTCGATGCCGTCAGGTAGGCGGTCCGCGTGTGGGACAGATCATCCGCACGTGCATCCTGTTATTCATGGCGATCTACACCCTCCTGAAGCTCACCGTGAGCGCAGGGATCCTCTTGATTTTAGCCGCGGCACCAACAGCCTTCATGGCCCTTCAGGGTGCGACGAACACTGAAGGTATCGAAGAGGGATAATCGTCTGCGTCTGATTCCATCGTGTGGGTCAATCAACCTGTTTATCGACCACAATGCTACCGGATCAGACGAATGTTCTGCTTATCTTAAGTTACGTTCAGTGATGCATCATGGTTCTTACTTCTCAAATAAATAGAGTAATCCGGACCAGGGAAGCAGCCCGGGCCAGTTATGACAGATTGAGCGGCTGCTACGATCTGCTGGCCGGTGTTTCCGAGAAGAAGTACAAGCAAACAGGGCTGCGACAGTTGAATGTCAGGTCCGGCGAGACTGTCCTCGAGATCGGCTTTGGAACTGGATGGTGCCTCCAGAAGCTGATCCAGTCGGTGGGACACTCAGGCAAGGTCTGTGGGATCGATCTGTCAGTGGGGATGCATTCCGTAACACATAAGAGACTCGCAAGAACCGGATTATCAGGAAGGGCGGAGTTGGTTCAAGGGGATGCCACAGAACTCCCCTGGGAGGAAGGCTTTTTCGACGCGGTCTACACCAGTTTCACTCTGGAGCTGTTCGATACTCCTGAGATCCCCGTGGTACTCCACGAGTGTCGTCGGGTTTTGAGGTCCGGCGGCCGCATCTCTGTCGTATCCATGGCGAGAAAGGAACCGGCGGGGTGGATGGTAAGACTCTATGAATGGGCGCAACGCAGGTATACAAATCTCGTGGACTGCCGACCGATCCATGTCCGGGAAGCCCTTGAGAATGCTGGATTCCAGATCACCAGCGAGACCGAAATGACCATGTTCGGTCTGCCGGTGGATATCGTCCTTGCCCGGAAGACCCGATAACCAAAGGAACAGGATAGTTGAAAGATAGCACCTTTCGCCTCACCATTACCCTCGCAGGACTACTGCTGATAGCGGGTGTTACCGTATTGCTGGTGATTGATCGGCCAATCCGTCTCATCGTTCGGGGAGATGATATGGGATTCTCGCACGCTGCCAACGAAGGCTGTCTCCGAGCGCACCGGGATGGTATCCTCACCGCCGTGGAGATCATGGTCCCGTGTGACCATTTTCTGGAGGCTGTGACCATTCTGAAAGAATGCCCTGATCTGGATGTTGGTATCCATCTGACCCTCACGAGTGAATGGGTGAATATCAGGTGGGGTCCTCTCACAGATGCGCCCAGTCTGGTAGGCGACGATGGATTCTTTCTGCCCATGGTATGGCCTGACGAGCCCAATACCGATCACCTGGCACTGGGGACGTCAGACTGGCAATTTGAGGAGATCGAGCGGGAGTTGCGGGCACAGATCGAACTGGCACTTGAGCATCTTCCCAACATCAGTCATGTCACACCGCATATGGGATTTCAGGACATCTCCCCCAGTGTGCGTAGGCTGGTGATCAATCTCATGCAGGAATATGATATCGCAGCCAATCTGCAACCCTGGCCGATACCGCAGATCTCACTCTTCGATGACGCTTATACGGTAGAGGAGATGGTCTCCAATGCTGTTGCCACCCTTGAAGAGTTAAAGCCAGGCACCTGGCAACTATATGAACACCCCGGTATGCTCATCGAAGGTCTTGAGAACCATTGGCATCCAGGTGCAGAAGACGATGCCCGGTACAGGGATGCCGTTACCCGGGCGTTGACCGATGTTGAACTCCAGCGGGTCATCAAGAGGCGTGACATCCAACTGATCGGTTACCGGGACCTGTAAAACAACTTCTTGTCCGGTACTTTGGGAGTATGTTCGTACTTTAGTAAGTTGTCAAGGCAAGTGCCCGGGTAATGAGTATATTTGCGGGTAGATCCGTTGAATGTTTGTAGACCAGAGGACGATCATGAAGAAATACCTTAGAATTACCATCCTGACCTCAATACTGGCCGTACTTCTAGTTATCCTGGCAGTGATCGCAACGGATCCTGCCGATAACTTCTCCCTTGTGGAAACGGAGATCATTGCTGACACGACCGGCCAGGCCTTTATTACCGTTGGACTGCAGAACAATACGAACCAGTCATACTATCATGTTCAGATCGACGTTCTTCTCAAGAATGGAGACGGGAATATCGTAGGCGGTATTACTGCGAGTACCACCGATCTGGCCGCTGGGGGTGTCTGGTATTTCGATGCTGATCTACCCGATGAGGCCGTCGTATTCCAGCTGAAGAATATGCGCTGTTCTCCCCGTCCCAACAGCTCAGAACGAACGATCAGAAGGTCAGGATGGCTAGAATTTCAGGCCATTATCGATTGATGATTCTTCAGCGACTGTTCCAGCATGGTTTCAACGCCAAACAGAGCGATTCCACTCGATAAGATATCCCCGTTCCATGTTTCACTTCTGACCGTGCTCGCGGCTGTCCTGCTGTTGCGATGTGAATCCTCCACAACAGAACCTGATCCACATGACCACCTTGCCGGGTACTACCTTGATGAAACCTCATTATGGGAGGAGATGCCCTGGACCCTGGCAGATTCGAGTGGTGCTTTCACCTATTCGATAAGCCGAAGTTTCTATCCCTGGTCCGATCACCAGAGAAGATCGTTAGAGAAAACTGAATCGCTGTTTCCTCCACCGGATTCAATTCTTATCCATGGCGATATGCAGCCCTCAGACATCCCCGGTGATGAATCCCTGTGGTGGTACACCCAATTTGACAGCGTACGGATCCCCTACGCTATCCCCTGGGCTGCTGTTCAATACTACCTGGACCTTCTGGAATTATATGAGCAGGGGATCTTCCCTGGAGCTGGATCACGGGAGAACAGGACTGCCGCGTTGAGCTATGAAGCTTCGGTAGATCATTATGACGATTTTCACATCTCTGCAGGATCTTACGGTCAGGTCACCGTCGTCACACAACGACTGCAATGGACCAGCTACTGCGGCTACATGTGCTCGCTTATGTTCACAGTTGAAAGACAGGTGATCCTGGATTATGAGACTGAGGAGGTACTCGCCATTCTCGGTGATGGTCCGACAGGTTTCATTGTCAGTTGATGAACTGACACCCTCATCCCCTTAAAAAGTTATCAAACGGAGTAGCCGCAGGTCGCTACGCTCCCTCTGTCCACCTGACATTCAGGTTGCGGTTCGCATGCGTTTCGTCCACCCGGCCAACCGGTGTGGTATGCGGCGCGTTTACTACCAGCTCGGGATCGGTCTGCGCTTCCCTGGCGATCTCTTCCATGACATCGATGAAACGATCAAGTGTCTCCCGGCTCTCGCTGTCCGTCGGCTCGATCATCAGGGCTTCCTTCACGATGAGGGGAAAATACATTGTAGGCGCGTGAATCCCGTAGTCCAGCAACCTTTTTGCAATATCGATTGCCTTGACACCCTGCTGCTTCTGTTTCTCAGCTGACAGCACAAACTCATGCATACAGGGCTGATCATAGGGCAGGATATAGCTGTCAGTCAGCTTGCGCATGAGGTAATTGGCATTAATGATGGCACTGCGGGAGATCTCGTTCAATCCATCGGATCCCAACATCCTGATGTAGGTCCAGGCCCTCACCAGGATCCCGTAATTGCCGTAGAAGGCATGCAGACGGCCTACACTATCAGGCAGGTCGTAGTTGAGATAGAATCGTTCACCATCCTTTTCGACACAGGGCACTGGCAGATAGGCAACAAGTTTTGGCACCACGCCGATGGGTCCTGAACCTGGGCCTCCGCCTCCATGTGGTGTTGAGAACGTCTTATGCAGGTTAAGGTGGGTGATATCAAAACCCAGTTTTGCCGGTTGAGCGATGCCCAACAGGGCGTTCATATTGGCGCCGTCCATATACATAAGCCCATCAACCGCGTGAATGGCGTCGGCAATGTCCTTGAGATTCTGCTCGAATAGTCCCAGCGTGTTCGGATTGGTAAGCATGAAGCCGGCTGTGCTGGCATCGATCTTGGATTTCAGATCTTCAACATCCACCATCCCGTGCTCGTTGCTGGCTACTTCCTTCACCTTGTAACCTGCCATGGCAACGGAAGCGGGATTGGTGCCATGAGCAGCGTCAGGGATAAGGATCGTGGTCTTCTCATTGCCCTGCAACTCATGGTATCGCCGCATGAGGAGAACACCCACCAGTTCGCCCTGGGAGCCTGCAGCGGGCTGCAGTGTGAAGCGTTCCATGCCGGTAATACCGCAGAGAAAGCGTTCAAGTTCATAATAGAGTCCCAGTTTACCCTGAGATACACTCTCGGGCTGGTATGGATGGCTTTCAGTGAAAACCGGCTGTCCAGCCGTCCAGTCATTGATCTTGGGATTGTACTTCATCGTACAGGATCCCAGCGGATACAGGTCCTTGTCCACGTGGTGGTTCTTCGCTGAAAGGTTTACATAATGGCGAGCGACCTGAGGTTCTGATACTTCCGGTAACAGCGGTGGGATCTTACGTAGAAATCCTGTCGGGATGAGATCACTGAGTTCCGCTTCGGGCACATCAATTTCGGGAAGTGACGTTGCGCTCTGTCCCGGTTGGCTGCGCTCGATGATCAGTTTGTCCTTCATGCAAGCATTCCTCTGATTATCTCCGGTACCTCTGCCAATACTTCTTCCAACTTCTCTGCATCCTTACCGCCGGCTGTGGCCATATGCGGTTTCCCTCCGCCACCGCCACCCAGGCGTGCACCCAGTTCCCGAACGATATCACCGGCTTTAAGCTTCTTACCTGCGATGACATCCTCGGTCACGGTACAGACAACGTAGGGAGCCTCTTCAATAACCGTTCCAAGCACACCGACACCGGAGCCAATTTTCAGCACCAACTCATCGGCTACCTGCTTCAATTCTTCCATGTTCGATACGGATATGGAGTCGATGAGGACCGAGATCCCCTCGATGTCCACTGATTTGTCCAGGATATTGTCAAGATTGCTGGTGGTGCTTTGCAGTTTCTGCTGCTTCAACTCCTTTTCGAGTCTGCGACGCTCCTGGAAGGCATCATCTATTTTCTGCACCAGGTCAGCGCTGTCCATCTTCAGCAGATTTCTAAGCTGGTCCACGATCTCACGCTCTTCCCGGGCCTGCTCCTCGGCGGCTCTGCCTGTGATGGCTTCGATACGACGCACACCGGACGCTATGCTGCTCTCAGACTGGATGCGGAAGTAACCGATATCACCGCTGGCATGCACATGAATACCACCGCACAACTCATGGCTGTAATCGCCGAATTTGACAGTGCGGACCTCATCTCCATATTTCTCACCAAAGAATGCCAGCGCTCCTTCTTCCCGGGCGTGGTCAAAATCCAGCCGCCGCACGAGTGTGGTATTATTCTGTCGGATCTGATGGTTAACCTGGCGTTCGATCTCCCTGAGATCCTGGGCCGTGACCTTTTCAAAGTGATTAAAGTCGAACCTTAAGTGTACGTCGTTAACTAGTGAACCAGACTGCTTTACGTGGTCACCCAATACATTGCGAAGTGCAGCATTCAGCAGGTGGGTGGCCGAATGGTTCCGGCGAATGGCGTTGCGACGGGATTCATCCACCTCGGCCATGAGAGGTTCACCGGAGAGCTCTCCCTGTTCAACTTTAACAAAATGGAGATAGCTGTCCCCTTCCTTCTGCGTGTCGGTAACGACGGCGCGGAATTCCGGACCCAGCAGCAAGCCCGTATCCCCCACTTGACCACCACTCTCAGCGTAAAAGGGTGTCCGGTCAAGCACCACCACGTAGCCGTCCTCTTCAGAACGATAGCGTAGGATGTGTGCATCAGCCTGTGCATGGGTGTATCCAAGAAAAGTTGAATCCTTACCCTCACGCAGGACAATCCACTCATTCTCACCTGAACCGGATTGCTTGAAGCGATGCTGGCTGCGGGCCTGTTCCCGTTGAGCGTCCATCTGTTGCTCAAAACCTTCTTCGTCGATGGCCAGCTCCTGCTCCTCGGCCATAAGCCTGGTGAGATCTACAGGGAATCCATAGGTGTCGTATAGTTTGAAGACATCCTCGCCCGGGATCGTATTCTTTCCCGATCCCTGAAGCTCACTGGCAAGACCATTAAAGATCTGAATTCCCCGGTCCAGCGTTACGCTGAATGATTCTTCCTCTGCTCTGATGACGCGCTGGACGTAATCGCAGCGCTCGGCGATCTCGGGAAAGGCTTCTCCCATGACCTCAACCAGAGTGGGCACAAGTTCTGATATGAAGGGCTTGGTCATTCCAAGATTACGGCCAAAGCGTGCCGCTCGTCGCAGGATTCTCCTCAAAACGTAGCCCCGACCGTCATTTGCCGGTAATGCCCCGTCCGTTATTGAGAATGTCAGCATCCTCAGGTGGTCGGCAATGACTCGGTGGGGCATCCCTCGGTCATCCCGCTTATAGGCTACACCGCTGATATCGGCGATCTTCTCCAGGATGGGGATGAAGAGGTCTGTCTCGTAATTGCTGTCCTTCCCCTGGAGGTAGGCGACAATACGTTCAAAGCCAGCGCCTGTATCCACATGTTTATGCGGCAGTTCACTGAGTTCACCCTCCTCGTCACGGTTGTACTGGATGAACACAAGGTTCCAGAGCTCCATGAAGCGCGGATTATCCGTGTTCACGCCCCTGTCCGGGTCACTGCCGGCAATGACACTATCCCCACCGATATCGACATGCAATTCACTACAGGGTCCACAGGGGCCGGTCTCCCCCATTTCCCAGAAATTATCCTTGGCCCCGAAGCGCAGGATATGCTCTGGCATGATATCCGTCTGTGATTTCCACAAGTCAAATGCTTCATCGTCATCCTGGTAGACTGTGGCGTACAGCTTGTCCTTGGGGATCTTCCAGACATCCGTGAAGAGCTCCCAGGCCCAGGTGATGGCTTCGGCCTTGTAATAATCCCCGAAACTCCAATTGCCCAGCATTTCGAAGAACGTGTGGTGATAGGTATCCTTCCCTACCTCCTCGAGGTCATTGTGCTTCCCGCTGACGCGGATACACTTCTGTGAATTTACCGCTCGGGGATGATCGACATTCTCATTTCCCAGGAAGATCCCCTTGAATTGATTCATCCCTGCATTTGTGAACAGCAGCGTTGGATCGTCGAAGGGTACCACACCGGCGGATCGAACGAATTTATGGTCCTTGTCACGAAAAAACTGAATGAACTGATTTCGGATTTCCTTGGATGTCATGACGCCTCGGTATTCAAATTTTAAACGCGGTAGTATAAAACTTAAACGTTTGCTGTGTAAGCAGTTTCACACCCTGCCGCAATGATTTCAGTACACTAGGGAAAAGAAGAAGCCCCACAAACGTGGGGCTTGAGAATAATTGTACAGCGCAGGGATCGATCAGCTGATGAAGCGAAACATCCGGCTGGGTCTGATCTTGAAGATCCGTTTAAGGATATTCGGCTCGGTCTGTTCCCAGGACAGATATGTGATCAGTGCTTCACCAATGATATTGCTCTCCGGGACCAGGCCCCAGTATCTACTGTCATGTGAATTATCCCGGTTATCCCCCATCATGAAATAATGGTCCTGCTCACAGACATAACTGCTTCGTTCCACCTTGTCCACCACTAGAGTGCCGTTCTTGGTGGGAAATACGTCGTGGCCCTCAATGGAGATCACGTTCATGCACAGGTCAATGGGTTCCTCGCCAAAGACCAGTGTATCACCCGCCGCAGGGATACGCAGCGGACCGAAATGATCCCGGTTGCCCAGGCCTCGGGGAAAGATGTGCCGTTCTGTGAAATCTTCAGCATAGAGATTGATACGCGAAGCCCTTCCATTCTCAGGGAGAGGAAAATTCTCCCCATCCACCAGAACCTGTTTTGAGCGGATCTCCATGGTCTGGCCCGGACCAGCGATACAGCGTTTGATATAGTTCAGACTCGGATCGAAAGGTCCGATACGGTTGGCCGGCCAGCGGTCGTTCGGGTAGCGGAAGATGACCACATCGCCGGTCTGAGGCTCTTCGAATCCCGGCAGACGATAATACGGGATGCTGAATCCGATCTTGGTCCAGGGGATCCCGATCCAGTCCGGTGTGCGAATCCCATAGACGAATTTGTTGCCCAGGATGAAGTCGCCAACTTTGATGGTAGTCTCCATGGATCCTGTGGGAACGTTATAGGCCTCGATAACAGTGGCTCTCAGCAATAGAACGGATACGATGATGTGCAGCAATCCCCTGAAGAAACTGCCGGAACCCGGACGCTCTGGTACAGATGATGGTTTTTCACTCAATTCCCTGGTCTCCTTCGATCTCTCTGGCGAGCATATACTACTTCTACGAGCAATGGGGCAACAAGTTCATGCATTTAGTAAGCGCTGCCAGAGGAAGCATGCCGGTAGTCGGGCACACCGATCCAACCTCCAAAACGCTGGTCCCTCATGATGGCGTTCACCTCACCCAGGTAGTAGCGCGCTTGCAGCGTATAGCCCATTCCAGTAAGGCTCTCCCGGGTCTCGGTACTCAAGGCACGGGGACCGTAATACACCAGATCCGGCACCCACTGGTGATGAAACCGAGGTGCATACACAGCATCTACCGGCGGCATACCAAAGTCCACCACATTCTGGATCACCTGCATTACCGAAGTGATTATGGTGGCACCACCCGGAGTCCCGACGATCATGAACAGCTCACCTTCATGGGTGACGATGGTAGGGGTCATGCTGGACAGCATACGTTTCCCGGGTTCAATGGCGTTCGCTTCACTCCCCAGCAGACCAAAGGAGTTCGGGGCACCCGGTTTTGAGCTGAAATCATCCATCTCGTTGTTCAGCAGGAATCCTGCATCTGCAGCTGTGACATATGAACCAAAAGACCAATTGAGGGTGGTGGTGACGCTGACGGCGTTCCCCCACTGATCAACCACTGAAAAATGTGTGGTCTCTTCACTCTCCTTCTGCACACCGGCCATAGTGGCCTGGTCAAAGGGAGCTACGGAATAACTGGGGGTTGCAGAGCCGGGAACAAAATCCTGGAAACGCATTTGTGCATATTCCTCAGAGAGCATACTGGTCACGGGCACGTCGAAAAAATCCGAGTCACCGATCCAGCGGCTGCGATCCGCATAAGCCCTGCGTTCGGCCTCAACCACCACCTGGACATGTTCCGCAGAATGCCAGCCCACACTGTCAAAGTCCACACCTTCCAGCATGTTCAGCATGGAGATCAGTGCAATGCCTCCGGAAGAAGGTGGACACATGGAGATAATGCCATAACCGCGATAGTCACCCTGAACCGGTTCACGTTCCACGGCTTCGTAGGCTGCCAGGTCTTCCCTACTGATGATCCCGCCGTGTTTCTGCACGGACGCCACCAGTGCATCGGCCACAGTCCCTGTGTAGAATCCCGGATTCCCCAGTTTGCTGATGAGTTTCAGCGTTCGAGCAAGATCGGGCTGAACAAAGACATCACCCGGATCATACAGAACGCCATTACGGCAGAATACCCGTCGGGTTTCAGGAAATGAGTTCGCCTCCTCATTTAGCCATGAAAGCGAGTATGCAAGGTTGAACGAGATGGGAAAGCCCTTCTGGGCAAGCTGAATGGCCGGTTTCATCACCTGTTTCCGGCTGAGTGTACCATAACGATCCAGGGCCAGTTGCAGACCGGCCACGGTACCAGGCACCCCGACGGCAAGTCCGCCGGTAGTACTGAGTCCTTCCACCACGGCGCCGGAGTCGTTGAGGAACAGATCACGACCGGCAGCACCCGGAGCCTTCTCACGGTAATCTATGGCAGTGGTCCTGCCATCGGCAAAACGGATCAGCATGAAACCACCACCGCCAATGTTGCCTGCGGTTGGATGTGTGACTGCCAGGGCATAGGAAACAGCCACTGCAGCATCAACGGCGTTCCCCCCTGCCTTCAGCATGGCAAGACCAGCATCCGTGGCTTCCCTGGTCTGGGCAACCACGACACCCTGCTTTCCGTAGACCGGCGGCATTCCGGCGGAAACCTGATTGGTAAATGTCAGCAGCAGGAAAATGGTAAGGGTTATTCTGGTCTTCACGATGGTTTCCTTGTTTCTAATAGGCTGAGAAGGCTTCTTTGTAATGCACAATCCTTGGTTTATCAAATGCAAAATTCACAGTGATGAGATCAAATTGACAATCGACCTCCTCCTTGTATTCATCCTGCAAATACCGTTCTGCGACGGAGATGACCTGTTTCTGTTTTGTGGGATCTAGACGTTGCACGGCCATCTCATCACCATTTGGATCTGAGATACTCTCTACCTCGACGAAGCTGATCTCTCCCTCTTTCATGGCCACCAGATCGATCTCTCCACTGCGTCCGGCATGATAGCTATGGGCCATGAGTCGGTAGCCTTCCCGCACCAGATACATCCCGGCGATGATCTCCCCCATGCGTCCATGTGCCGATGGTTTACCGTGATAGCGGTACAGGAGGTTGCTGGTCTTATCCACCGGATGGAAGCTCCGGCGGTGGATGAGTGAGCGGCCATATTTCTCCAGTGCGGCCATATGCCTCTCACTGCCATAGCCCTTGTGACCTTCAAAGCCATACTCCGGAAATAGAAGTGCATAAGAGCACATCATGGCGTCCCGTGAGGTCTTGGCAATGATACTCGCGGCCGATATGGCAGCCTCGCTGGCATCACCTTTGATGATGGCCTGCTGGTTGATCTTCAGGTCCGGGATGGTGCGATTGCCATCCACCAGTAGTTTTGCGGGCATTGTGTCCAGGGAATGTACCGCCTGACGCATGGCCTCATAGGTGGCCTGCAGGATGTTCACTTCATCGATGACCTGTTCATGGACGGTGCCGATACCCACGGATAAAGCAGAGTTCCAGATCTCCTCTGCCAGGATCTCTCGGCGTTTTGCGCTGAGTGATTTGGAATCACGCAGTCCTTCGATGGGATTGGCCGCATCAAGAATCACTGCCGCCGCTACCACTGGACCGGCAAGAGGCCCCCGACCGGCTTCATCTACACCGGCGATGAGTTTTTCAGAAGTAGTCAGGGTAGACGATTGAGCATGATCCACGATCAGTGAAAATAAATGCTGAGAAGAAAGAAGAAAGTTCGGAATCGGTTGTCCTCACGGGGATTCCTCGATCATGCCTGTCCAGGAGGATCAATTGCGGATTTCCACGATCGGTTCTCCCTCCAGTGGTAAAAATAAAAAGGGAGCGCATTGCACTCCCTTGATCGAAGCCGTTTAGGCTTAATTGACTGGCGGGACGCCCAGGACCTCATTTATGGCCTGCACAAAGGATTCCTTTGGCAGGGCGCCAGCGGCCATCTGCGGTTTTTCTCCCACAGGGACAAAGAGTAATGAAGGAATGCTCCGGATCCCGAAGATCGAAGCCAGTTCCTGTTCTTCTTCCGTATTGATCTTATAGATCTTCAGCTTATCGCCATACTCATTCTGCAGATCCTCCAGGACAGGGGCCACCATTCTACAGGGTGCACACCATTCTGCCCAGAAATCGATGATCGCTGGCGTATCGCCTTTGTATTCCCACTCGCTGCTGTTCTCGTAATCAAAGACCTTGTCGATGAATTCCTGTTTTGTCAGGTTCTCCGGCATCATACCTCCAAACTCGCTTATCGCGCTGTATTCATTTCGTTGTTGTCTGCTCCATACACAGCCTTTGGATACCGATATTCGATGCAGGTTACGTTTTTGATCCCGCCGACCTCAAAATCGTCATGGGGGTGACACTTTCATCAGGGATGCATTCGATGCCCATGGCCTTCAGTTCCCTGGTGAAGACGCCGTCGCCAGCAACCAGTTTACCGCTGAAGCTCCCGTCATACACCTGCCCGCAACCGCAACTTGGGCTGCGCTCCTTGAGAATGGCCACCCTAACACCAGCTTCCCGGGCCAGACGGCTGCAGGCAGTGACTCCCTTCTTAAACGGGGCTGTGACATCCTCGCCATTCTGCCGCAGGATGCGTTCACCCACGATCTCAGCAGGTGGGCGTGGAACGCTCAATCCCCCCTCCACCTCGGGACATACTGCGAGTAATTCCACATGTTGCAGATCGTTCAGCAGGTTGTCGCGGCGGGAATGGGCGCCATCGTAACGGCATTTTTCGCCCAGCAGGCAGGCAGATACGAGAATGGGTGGTTCCTTATCGATCAGAATTCCTCTTCGCTATGATCGGCCAGTTCAAAGATGATCTTGGCTATCTCACCGGCGTACACGTTGATACGTTTCATCATGTCCAGCAATTCCATATGGATATGGTGTGTTTCCAGGGAGGAACGCCGCTCTTCGTGAAGACGTGCCAGATGGGAACTGCGGAACCTCGCTTCGAGGTCGATGTATTTCTGCTCTTTCTTCATGATCTTGCGGGCATTCATCTCATCCAGTTCGGTGAGCGCGTCCGAAAGGCGGGTGATCTGTTGTATGACCTTGCCATGATAGGCTTCCAACTCCTCCTTGCCTTCGGCGGAGAAATCCATCTCCAGAGTCTTTTTCTTAGCAATCAGCGGCAGCATGTTGCGCACGATCATGTCACCGATACTCTCCAGGTGATCGACAATACTGATGAGGGCAAATGTTTCGTTTGCCTGTTTATCAGAAAGTTCCTTGCGGCTGAGCTTGAGCAGGAAGTCGGATAGACGGCGTTCCAGGTAGTCCAGCTTGCCGTCACGCATCTCGATGCCCTCCACCAGCGTTAGTTCCGGCTTACGCTCATCGAACTCAGCTGTATCATCAAAGAACGGCCGAATGATGGAAGCCAGCATCTTCCGCAGCGTCTTTGACATACGGGCGACCTCATTGCGGGCGAGATCCAATGCCATGGAGGGTGTTCCCAGCGCTACATCGCTGATATACTTCGTCGTAGGCGCGATCCCTTTCTCCACTTCCTTCTCCGGATAGAAGCGAATGATCAGGTCTGCTAGGATTTTGGTGAGCGGTATAAAAATCACTGCGACGGAGACATTGAATATGGTATGTGCATTGGCGATCTGACGCGGTGTATCTGCGGCCAGTTTGGCCATGCCCTCCAGATCTGAGCTGGGAGAGATGTTGCGAACCAGCTCGGCAAGAAAAGGAACTAGAAACAAGAATATCGCAGCACCGGTAATGTTGAAGACCACATGGGCCATGGCCACACGTTTGGCTTCGCGGGATGCACCGATACTCGCCAGCCCCGCAGTTACACAGGTTCCCACATTGGCACCCAGGATCAGGGGAATTCCCGCTTCCAAGGACAGTACGCCCTGCTGGGCCAGGACGATGACAATACCGGTAAGAGCGCTGCTGCTCTGGATCAGAGCGGTGAAGATCGCGCCGGCCAGCAATCCCAGCAACGGATTCTCCAGGTCACGCAGCATCTGGATAAAGGGTTCGTAGCTTCGCAGTGGCTTCATGGCATCCGACATGAGCTTCATGCCAAAGAACAAGATCCCGAAACCCATGATGGCCTCGCCGATATTTCTCTGGTTCTCGGTCTTGGCGAAGATGGACAGGAAAAAGCCCACAGCGATCATCAAAAGAGCATAATCCGTGAGTTTGAACGCAATGAGCTGTGCTGTCACCGTGGTCCCGACATTCGCCCCGAGGATAACGCCGATAGATGACGCGAATGCCATGAGCTGGGCCTGGACAAAACTCACCAGCATCACCGTGGTGGCGCTGGAACTCTGGATCACCATGGTGACAAAGGCACCTATGCCAACCGCCATGAAACGGTTCCTGGTAAGGGTGGATAGGATATTACGCATACCGTCACCAGCCACCTTCTTGAGACCGGTGCTCATCTTGTCCATCCCGTAGAGGAAGAGGGACAGTCCACCTGCCAGCCATATGATGAGGAATCCCCAGCGGATGGAGTCACCAGGATCATCCGCCGCCAGCAATGGTGCTGCACTCAGGAGGAGTAATGCAGTGGCCAGAAACAGAGTCAGACGGGGGATTGTCGGGCTAATCGTGCCAATCCTTGAATGGATGCTGGATAAGATTTGAATTGAAGTATCTCGCATCATCTGTTACCTCCTCACCAATCCAGGGCGGCAGTGGTACCCGCTGGTCCTCGGACCCCAGTTCGACCTCAGCTACAATAAGTC
This sequence comes from uncultured Lentisphaeria bacterium, assembly GCA_964454335.1. Taxonomy (GTDB): domain Bacteria; phylum Fidelibacterota; class UBA8477; order UBA8477; family JABMPR01; genus CAYVVT01. Next base: position 89,426 of record CAYVVT010000006.1, read on the forward strand.
CTTCATTCTCCCCATGAAACTCGTCGACCTCCCAGAGAAGTCCTTCGTAGTTCCTGAAATATCGGGTTTTTTCGATAATCGGTTTTTCGCAGAGTTCCTTCAGTAATTGAAGTGCATCATTCAGCGGGATGTCGTATTCGAATTCCAGACGCTGCATTCCCTTGTTCAATCCCTTGACGGTCAGGCGTCCACGATCACCCATGGTGCGCACACGGACGACCCGCTCCTTCCTGGAGTTGAGGTAACCCTGTTTGAATACCACACCTGCCTCACCAGTGCGCCATGCATTTCCTGTCACCAGGAATTTCCTTTCGATCTCGATAGGCATTTCAGACTCCCCGCAATTTCTTCAGGGCGCGGATGTAATTCTGATTGGTACTGAGATCGAATCCAAGTTTCCCCACCCATTCCCTCACGTTGTTCTGATTCTCATCCTCGCAGGCCAGCGAGAACAGGTTCTGCCCTTCATCGGCGTTGATGATCACTGAATCAAAATGGGTCATACCATGTCCAAACACCTGGCGCAGTTTGCGAATCATGACAACATGCACCTCACGGTGTTCCCGGAATCGATCGCAGAATTCTCTCGCATTGTAAACCGGTCGTTCCTGAAGATCCCCCAGATATTCATTGAGCTCGGACCAGGGTGACCAGTCAAAATCGATGAGTGGAAACCCGGATTTAAATATGGGCATCCATTTCTCAAGCATATCAGAGCTACGTTCGATTAGCTGTTTGATCTCGAATTGCTCGTTGCGGATCTTCAGGTTGAAATTGGAATCCGGTATGAGTATGTAGGTTTCCCTGGTTTCGCTGGTCCGCAGTAGAGTCAGTTGATGCAGGTGGTCTGCCTCCGCTATGGGTTCCGCATCGAAGCGGCGCCATTCCCAGCGGGGTGTGATATGCTGAATGGATTCCATTCCCTGTACCGATCCTACCAGCGTTCATCCTTGTAGAATTCTTCCTGGTCAAGTATGGCCTTGAGCATGTTCTGTGCGAGCTTGCGTACATCCCCATTGATGGAGATCTCAGTCTTGGGTTCCTTCTTCTTGAGCTTCTCCAGGATCAGTTTCAGATCTTCCAGTTCATATTTATCCAGCTCAAATTTGAACTTCCAGCCCATCATTCTCTCCTGATATTTGTTGTTTTTCAGCGATTCGTGGAAAAGGTAGTTGAGAACTGCGTTAAAATCGTCATTAATCTGGATAGGGTGAAATGAGAATTTGGGATTTGGCAGATATTTGCTGCTACCTGTGATGAATCGTTCAGAGATGGGACGCTGACAGCATCCACGTAAAAACCAGAATGATACTGTCATCACGAGGTTTGTCCGCCGGACAAACCGTGGTGATCTAGTGATTCTGGATACCTCGCTTTGCCGACTGGATTGCCACGTAGAGTCCGCCCGTCTTTGCCTGATAGCTTCGTCGGGTCAAGCCGGGCTGTTCTCGCAATGACACTTGCCAGATGACATACGAGTAATACATGTTCTGTATTCATGATCAATAATTAGAGTGATTCTGTATCGTATAGTTAGGAAAGTGTGGAGTGCCCGAGACTGGAGTCCCTGCCTGCCGCTTGACCAGCCTGCCTGCGGCAGCTGGCCGGCAGCGTCAAGCAGGCAGGGAACCAGCACGTTTATCACTGAAGGATCTTATCCAACCAGAGCCTGCCCCAACCCGTTTTTAAATATCTCTCGCGTTTGACAGCATCTGCGCGTGTCTCAAACTTCTCGGTGTAGACCAGTCTCCATGGTTGCCAGGGCTTTGTCGACCTGACTTTACCTGCATTATGATATTTGAGTCTTGCTTCAAGATTACTGGTGTGCCCAATGTAGCGTCGATCGTAATCTTCACTGTAGATGACATACGTGTAATACATGTTCTGCATCCATGATCAATAATTAAAGTGATTCTGTATCGAATAGTTAGGAAAGTGTGGAGTGCCCGAGACTGGAGTCGAACCAGCACGTACTTGCGTACACTAGACCCTGAACCTAGCGCGTCTACCAATTCCGCCACCCGGGCGCCTTAAAAAAGCGCGCAAATGTAAATCCTTCCCCCACCGTTGTCAATGGACTTTGCGCTGCTATTTGAGTGTCGTCGGAGATCGTGTTCAGGCACTGAAAGAAAGCCCGATGAGGACCTTCACCACCAGCAGGAATCCCAGTTGCATAAGAATGATCACAGGGCTCAGAACAGCGAGATACAGCAGTGCCTGTCGCCATGAACCCGCAACACGTAACCAAACGCCACGGAAGGCAAGTGCATACAGCACACCCATAGCCCCATAGCCGAAGGGCACGATGGCCGGTGTGTCACCCCAGAGGGTCAATACTGGTTCTGCCTTCCATACGATCATTCCAAATTGAGAGGCATAGGCCTCGACGGCAATGGCAATGGCAGCCATGACCAGGAAGATCAGAGGTAGTTGATCATCTACACGAGGTGAATCTGTGAAACTGCGATCGAGGATATTCTCTGTCCAGCGCATGGCGATATAGGTGAAATTGCTCCAGAACAGGATCATGATGATGGGTACACCCAGGATCATCAGCGTGAAATCGCCGTAGGTGTACAGAGGCGTGAATTTGACCACCACCAGCTCCCTGAGAAGACCGAGTACGGCACCACCACCCCAGAAGGCCAGAACGTAGGCCTGAGACTCCAGACGCCAGGCGTGGAACATCAATCCTGCCGCGATGAGAATGATTATGAACTCAGTCAGCAGGATCATCAAGCGCCTCACGCAATTTGCGGCTGAAAGACCACAATCCGATGCCCAGCAGGGGTACATTCGCCAACAGCAGATCAAATCGTTTGTTCACCAGTTCCGAGATGATGGCGATGACCAGGATCAGGTCAATGGCGCCATAGGGTATGTAGTTGAGCCATAGACGATTAGGCATCATCATCTCCATGGTTTAAGTAAGCTACTAGAGGTCTGGTAAATGGCCATAATCGACGGATCACAGCCACTGCGAATCCCATGTATTTTGGCCTGGTCAGTTCAGGTTTACGCTTTGTGATGCTGCTGTACACAGCCTTTGCCACTACCTTCGGTGCCTGTATCCTGTAGAACCTCGCAGGAGCTTGTGTTGCGTAGGAGGGATGATCGAAGAATTCCGTATCAGTGCCAGAAGGATAGACGATGCCTACGTGTACGCCTCTGGGTCTCAATTCGTGGTACAGTGCCTTGAAAAAGCCTGAAATGGCAAAATTCGATGCTCCATAGGAGGCGTAATTTGGAAATCCAAGCTGCCCGGTGATGCTGGCAATGACACAGATGCAGCCTCCCCCGCGCTCCACCATGTGAGGAAGGGCGGCTTTTACCATAGCTACCCGGCCAAGATAATTGACCCGGGTCAGATGCTCTATCTCACCCATGGAGGTATTGGCGACCTTGCCGAATATGGAGTATCCTGCACTGAGCACGAGGTTGTCCACAGTGCTGTACCGGTTGATGATGTCTTCCATACAATCGGGGATCGATCCAAGATCCGCCACATCCAGGAAGCTGAAACTGGCCACCTCCTGCCCATGGGAGTTCAATTCATCACATAAAGCGCTGAGACGGTCCCTGCGACGGGATAGCAGATGCAGCCGGTGGCCTTTTTCAGCCAGGTATCGGGCACAGGCTGCACCGATGCCACTGGATGCACCAGTGATAACAGTTAGCGGCCTGGTCCCCTTCTTCATTCTACCCAGTCGGCAACATAGATATGCGTTGCGCGTGGATTCTCTGCATCGCGATTCGAGGCAAAGGCCAGTTTCGTGCCTGCGGGATTGAACATGGGAAAACTGTCAAAGGTCTCGTTTGAGGTAATACGCTGCAATCCTGTTCCGTCAATATTGATGATGTAGATCTCAAAATTGTGCCCGTAGGCCTGATGTTCATCCTGCCAGTCATCGATATTGGAAGAGAATACTACACGTTGGCCATCTGGATGCCAGGATGGCGCCCAATTGGTGGCTCCATTGTCCGTGAGCCGGATCCTATTGCTACCGTCGATGGACATCACATAGATATCAAGCGGTACTGCCTCAACGATACTCTGCTCCATGTTCTCCAACCAGCGCAGCGAATCCTCACGGGTGGTGGGATACCAGGCCCGCCAGACTATCTTCCTGCCATCAGGACTGAAATATGGACCGCCATCATAACCCAACCTGTGGGTGAGGCGCTTCACGTCAGAACCATCAATATTCATCGAATGAAGCTCCAGATCACCGTCCACAGCCGATGAGAAGATCACTCTGCCGGTGGTGAAGTGTACCGTAGGTTCGGCATCGTAACCGGGATTCTCCCTGATCTTCACGAGATCCGAACCATCCGGTCTGGCGGTGAAGATATCGTAGGGAAACAGTGGCCAGATGTATTTCCCAGCCTGTGGACGAGGTCGTGGCGGACAGCTGTCCACCACTGTATGGGTGGAAGCGAAGATGATGCGCGACATGTCGGCGCTGAAGTAACTGCAGGTGCAGGCCCCCAGTTCGGGACCCACCATGTGCAGGTTACTGCCATCGGCATTCATGATATAGATCTTGTCGCAGCCATGTCCGTCTCGTTTGCTCTGGAAAATGATCTGTTTGCCATCGGGTGACCAGTAGGCTTCACCATTGTCGCCGACAAATGTCATCTGGGTTACTGTCCCCAGACGAGGTCCATCTGTGCTATGAGTTTCAGGCATGTCTGTTACAGATTGCTGTGAGCAGGCTGCGATGAATATGATCAACAGGCTCAGCGCCAGGATTCGATACATATGCTTATTCTCCTAGTATCCGGTAAGATGTTGTTAATATGAGATCTTGTACATGAGGACTGCATTATGCAGATGGATGGCGAACCTGCGCGCATCCAGTGTTTCCAGGGTTGGTAGTTCCGGTGACCACGCCCCGAAGGAACCCCGATACACCAGGCGTCCCGATTTGTCCTGGGCATCGAGTTCGAAATTACGGTAGGCCAGTTGTCCCTCCCGGGTGAAGAACGGTTCTCCACGCAGGGTTAGAAAGATATCCGGTCCGGGGATGTATGTGGCATCGCTCACCTCGTAGAGATCGTGAGGTTGGACCATGGCGGCGATGTTGCCGTCGGCCAGGTTGATCACCATGAAACTCTCATGTGTGATCAGGAGGACTTCCTTGGAGTTCAAGTGCTTCATGGTCCATGTCGACCATGGATAGCTTGCGATCTGGTTCAGCCTGTCCATGAGGACCAGGATCGAACTTGAATCCCTGGTCACCTCCAACAAGGAGTAGAAGCTGCCGGGTATGATCTCCAGCCGTTTCAACTTGCCAGGCAGACCTCCCTGAACGAGATCGGTGGTATCGCTTCCCAATCTCAACCACACAAACAAAGAGTCCGAACGGTCCAGTTGTCGCAGATCAGCGCTGACCAGCCGCGCACCGGCACCCCCCTGGCGGTACACACTGCTGTTAAGCACGTCAATTCCCTCTGGGAAATAATTCTCAAGTGAATCCTGCCAGACCAACTGCTCCGCAGCATATTCTCTGACATGGCCGTGTTTGGCGTCGCCCAGTAAAAGATTGCCATTGTCTGCCAGGCTGATGCGCGGATCACTCCCTGTCAGGGAGAATGTCTCAGAATGCGTATAAAGCGCCTCTCCCGAGCGTGAGAACAACCTCACCGAGAGTACACCCGCAGGTGCCCGCGCGGTGAATTGCTCTGTCTCCAGCATCAGAGCCATAAAGTTCTTCTGTGGAGAACAGATCAGGGTGTCACCAGCTTCCCGCAACACGGCCTTCTCTCGATTCCCCTGCCTGTCGAACCACACCAGCGAATCTGCATACGCCAGCATGCGCAGTGGAAAGCCTGCTTCACGGGTTCTGAACATGATCCTTTCAGGAGCCTCATCGAAGGTCCACTGAGCAGCAGGGATGATACGAATGTTTGCATTGTCCTGGGCGATCCCGAGGGCCGATAGGACGCAGAGGATGGTCAGTCTGAAAAACACGCTATAATTAACACCAAAATGTGGTGATTGGCTATTTCAATACGGTGAGTCGACGGCCGATTCGCTGTCCCGCGGGATCCTGCACGACCATGAGATACTGTCCACTGGCTACTGACTGTCCCTCATCATCAAGGGCATTCCAGGACAGGTCCTGCCAGCCAGCACCCAGGTATGTCGCACGTTCCGCTCGTACGATCCGACCCAGGATATCGTAGACCCCCAGGCGATAGATCCCTGCTTCCTCGATCCTCACCGGTATACTGACCTGTCCGTTGAAGGGATTGGGATAAGGAGCTCCGAGCTGGAAATCCATGCTGAAGGCGTCTTCAGCGGATGTGAGGTTATAGAAGAATGCCAGACTGCGGGACATGAGATTGGCCCTGGCGCTGGCAGAACTGATCGTCTCGAAGGTAAAACCCAGCGTCAACGTCTTCTCCTCACCACTGGCATAATAAACACCGGCAATGTCGTTGTTACTGTAGCGCAGTCCCACGATGCCGCCGTTGGAGGTGGTGTAATAGTCGGGCCAGTCCTCTTCATAGGGATCAACACCATAGGTAAAGGAAAGACCTTCAAACCAGGAGCCAAAGCCATTCACGGTATAACTCTGCGAGTCATCGCCGGCATAATCTATATGCAGGACCTCGTTGAGGAAGGCTACATCATCCCCGTCACCGGCTGAAAGGTCGTATCCGATCTCGGATCCCGATGCGAAGAATTTTCCTCCGGCATTCAGATAGTCCTCAATGATGGCCTGTTCAACACTGGAGAATGTCTCATCCGTACGGCTGTCGTCACCGACAAACCAGATGACCGCATCGAAGCCTTCCAGTGAGCCCACCATGCCGACCCACTCATTGGTGACAGTGGCTATCGCGTTCGGTATCTCGCTGTCATAGATGGCCTGGGCGTAATACCGTGCAAAATCATGCTGTGCGGCGGCCCAGGAACCGGTGGTCCGGTCAAAACCGTCCACGATGAGCACCTGGGGATCATCGCTTGATAGCAATACACCGTAGGTATCCGTGAATTCACTGCTGTTTGGAAATGGAGCGGTGTCCAGGGCTTTCATACGGAATGAGATGAACGAGTTCTCGGGATAATTCTCAACAGTGAAACTGGTCATATCAGCCGTCAGTTGATCGGGACCATGATTGGAATCCCAGGTCTGACCATTGAAGGAGAAATCCAGTTGATAACCCAGCAGGTCAGCACTTTCGGATGGCTCCCACATGATCAACAGGTTACCCACGTCATCAGGTCCCACGTATTGAAGGACCGGAGCCTCCGGTGGCAGGACATCCTCCTCACGGATCGTGATGGGCACATAGGTGGTATCCCAATTGTCCCGGGTGTCTGAACTCATGACACTCACAACATAGGGTCCTGGCGTATAAAGGTCACAGTTGAGATAACCGTTCGAGAACACCCGATTGGTCACGATGTAGTAGTAGGTGCTGGTGGATGATCCTGGAGCATACACATTCTCGATATAGGAATTCGAATACAGTTCATCGGCCTCGAACCAGAAGCTCGGACCTGCCAGAACGGTACTGGTGTCCGCAGAATACATGGCCCAGCCGATGGTATATACACCATTGTTCATATCGATACTTGATTCAGTATCCGTCGTATCGGAAGCGTGGGCCACGATATCCACGCGACCATTCAGATTGTTGGTGGGAAATCGGTCATGGGTCCCGTCCTGAACGAACCAGACATTCGGGGAACGCGGGTGGTAGGGATCGGAGAAGGGCTGGATCTTGTTGGGCAGCAGCGGATTACCCGTAGGATGTCCGCTGGCGCCGCCACCGTAATTCATATGAATATGGTTCTGGTTGTTGGTCCAGCCGATGACCTGGCCCTGGGCCACATAATCACCTACATGCAGCCCGGGATCAGGATCCACATGGACATAGGCAAAATCCTCAACCCGGATATAAGCATTCCCTCCGTAGGAATCAAAACTGAGGACCTGGCCGGGCATGATGCTGAGCACCTCCCCACCCTGGGCCAGAGGCATATCCGTCCCGTTATGGAAATGGTCCCGGTCTCCCCTACATTCGTCGAAGGTTGCTGAGATCCGATGCTGTTCATTCATCGGAGATATCGGCCAGGGAAAATTATTGATCTGGGCGAGTACGAACGATGTCAAACCAAGCAGGACGATGGGAATCCTCAAGGCCTGACCTCCAGCCATTCATGCTGGGTGCCCACATAATGACGGGCTCCATTGCAGAAGATGCGTATCATCCCGGGATGTCCTGGATCCATTGTCACCGTTCCCCTGACAGCTTTCGCTGGAAAATCGATCTGGATGTCGGCCACCTGGCGTCGTACGAAGAACTTCTTATGCACCAGACAGGCACTTGGCTCACCCGCATTGTCCACCGCGATGCCCAGGTAGGTGGATTCAGGAACATCGTGGGCATACCTGCGCCAGCGCTCATTCTCGAGATCGAATACGGCGATCTCGGTGTCAGAACGCAGTGCCGCCAGATATCTGTCGTCCTCCGAAAGGACCAGTTCATGACCGAAGTGCGCATGGTTCCAGAGCACTCCTCCGTCGGGTGCCAGTGCGATGATCATGGGTTTCATCTTCTGTTCCCGGGGATCGTAATCATAACCACTCACGAAGAGCTGGTTTTCCACATTCGCAGCGTCAAGCAGATAACTGAAGGGCAATTCATTCACAGTCTGCCTGCGTCCATCCCGGTGCACCTTGATCAACAAGACCGTATCAGGCGCATAACTGTCCAGGCTGGGACGCTCCACCAGCAGATACAGAAAATCGTTGTGCCACCACAGCCGGATCTTGCGCTCTAGGCTGCGTACACCCTCCAGCTTGAACAACTGGCCTTCGGAGATCACCCCTCCATCCTGGTAAAGACGCAAATAGAGGAACAGTGGATCCACCAAAGCCAGCAGACCATCGTCAGAAACCGCCGCCTGAAAGCGTTTTTCATCAGCGTTGATGATCTGGGCAGCACGGTAATGGATCTCACCGCTGCGATCCAGCACCACATATTCCGAGCTGAGCTTCTTCTGGTCCGGGGACAGCAGCGCTTCGTGAGTTGCCGCGACGAGATACTCGCCGGATTCTGAGAGCTTCACATCGGCAAGCTCAGAATGCTGGAAGACCTTCTGCAGACCAGAGGCCATTTGCAGGTATACGGCCGTTTTGCCCTTCACGCCCAGAAGCTCCCCGCCGGCGGTGAGCCAATCGGTAGCGCGCACTGGTGCGGTGTATTCCCGATGTAATTCTGCAGAAACCAGTGTCCCTGTCAGCAAGGTCAATATGATCGCCAGGTGCAGTCTCCTCGGCATCCTCATCCTCCTGTGCTCAATCTTAGCCGGTCAGAAGACCAGACTGAGACTGAAACGTTGTACCGATTCGAGTATCCCAAAATCGCCGTAGGAATAATCCACCTTCACGCGCAAGCCGCGTGTAACCAGATAATTCAATCCTGCCCCAAAACTGAGACCTTCCTGGGAATACTGTTTTCCATCGTCATCCGTGTCGTTGAGGTAGGTCATGCTACCGGCCCGAAGATAGACCAGATCCATGAGATTTGCCTCGGCACCTACACGAATGCTCTCTGCATAGTTATTCGGATGCGCTGCATCCAGTGTCAGGATCAGTTTACCGTGGGATATCTTGATCACATCCGCTGCCACACCAACCCTGAACAGCAGTGGCAACGACCACTGATCGGTATCGAGGTGTGCGTTGATCTTGGAGTTGTTACCCTCTTTCTCCTCATCGATATCATAGTTGATCTGTGTGTCACGCCCTTCAAGCCGCATCTTGTTGCCAAAGTTCGAGACGCTCATACCGATACGCATATCCTTGAACTGGGTCCGGAAAGTGGTACCCAGATCCACAGCCATCGAGTTGGCTTTCATATGCCAGATCCGCTGTTCGATATACTTGATGTTAGCTCCGAAGCTGAATCGGTCGGTAAAACTGCGACCCCAGCCCAGCACGATGCTCATGTCCGAAGCATCAAAACGCTCTCCGGTACCTTCAGGCCGCTCGATGGTACGTACTTCCATCTCCCCGGAATTGAGGGTGGTCACCGCAGCTCCGATGGTACCCATGCTACCCATGGGGAAGGCAGCGGCAACATGATTGAACTCGATCCCGGCCAGCCACTGTGTATGAATGAATGTGACCTCGCTCTTGGGCATCAGCGCCAGTCCGCCCGGATTCCAGTAAAGGGAGCTGACATCGTCAGCCAATCCAACATAGGCGCCCCCCATGGAAACCGCCCGGGGCCCAATACCGATCTCCAGGAAGGAGGCGGCTGTGGTTCCAACCTTTGAAACTCCCTGAGCCAGCACCGGTTGTGCGGCGATAAGGATCATAATCAGAACTACGAACATGCTGTTTATGGATTTTTTCATGATCATGCTCCCTATTTGATTACCGCGAATTTGCCAATATGATTACCAATACCCGGTGCTTCGACATGGTATATGTAAACGCCGTAGGCAATCTCCAATCCATCCCTGGACAGCAGGTTCCAGGATTCAGCACCATCCCAAAGCACATCATTATGCTCCACCATGGCCACGTACTTGCCACTGAGAGTGTAGATTCGGATCGTACACTGTGGTGGTAGATTGATGAAGTCGATCTTGCGAATACCGCGGCCGGTGGCAAAGAGATGCTGCGGTTCCCATGAAGCCGTCACCACATAGGGATTCGGTACGACTGCAATCTCTTCCAGCCGATCTTCATCCAGGGCGCTCTCGATTGCCGCACCGTTGGCCGTGAAGTATAACGTATCCAGAGCTGAAAATGGTTTGGTGGTCTTGACCACACATTGGTCACCGGGCTGTGGTGCCCAATCTTCCCATTCCCCATCCAGTAATCTGGCAGTGGAGAACTCGGAACCGATCCATATACTGCCATCTGAGAGCTCAGATACGGCTTGAAGCTTGTTCGACACGAATTCCGGTACCGAATCATTGGTGAGGATCTCGAAGGTCGTATCGGCCGTTCCCAGGGTCATGATGGCATAACCGCGGGGCGAAGCGATGTGGACCCGGTTGTCCGATCCGAACTCGATGGCATTCACCTTGCGGTCCGGAAGACTGTCATTGGATACTGAATATGTGAATACACTGTCCGCCAGCCTGAAGATCCCCAGACCGCGTTTCGTACCCACCCACAGTTCATCATCCTTTGTCTCCAGACACAGGATATCGTCGGCCGGGATCTCCGAATTATCTTCGGTAATGTAGGTCCAGCTGTCCGTGTCGGGATGGTAGAATTGCAATCCCTTTGACTTCGAACCAATGACGATGGAGCCGTCGGGAAGTTCAGCGACATCGAGGGCCTCCCGCTGGAGTAAACCTGTATCCTTGTCCAGAGTATCCGGACCCCAGGTTCCATCCGCGAAGTCAATGAAGGTGACGATGTTACCCGGTTTCAGGATCTGGGCTCTGGACGTGCGGTTCCAATCCCATTTGACCACACCCTTGGTGGAAACAGACCAGAGGTAACCATTCTGATCCTCAACCATGCGGTCAAACTGGACAAAGTTTACTTTCTGGTTATCTGAATCCGTGCTCTTGGTGGCGATATCCACTGAAAAATTCACCCAGCCATCCTCGGTATGGACGCTCAACCCGCCGGCGGAACCCACCAGGAGGCGACCGCTGCGGTCAAAGTCAAGGCAGCGGATATCCGAGCTCAGCAAGCCCTGATCCTCATCCATAGTGGTCCAGTTCTCGCCGTCAAATGCTGCTATACCACGGGTATAGCTGCCACACAACACCAGGTCGTTCCATTCCACGATGCTGGAGATGTTGCTGGCCTTGGTCTGGAAATAGAATCTCCAGCTCACCCTGTCCTCACCTGCTCCGGAAAGCAGTGGGAAGACCTTGGCATCATGTCGCAGGATGGTATCATTTTCCGTGGGCATGTAGATATACTCTGTATAGACCTCGTTGGTCATATCATAGATGTCGAAGACCGAGGGCTTGTTGTTGACGGCGGTATCCACCACGGCATCACTGATGGTCAGCACATAATCGAAAGGTGCTGCAATATCCGTGTAGCTGAAAACATCAGTGAGTGAAAAACTCACATCCATATTGATCCCGCTGCGGGTCCAGCCGGATTCCAGAGGCAGCAGCGTTATATCCTCATTCCTGACGCTGGCTTTGAATCCCTCGGTGACCAGACCGCGGCCCTCGCCGGTAAAATCGGTCCGGTCCCGCAGCAGAACAGAGCCTGTGGTCAGGTTTACCACGCTGAATGATGACGTATTCCTGATGGCTTCATCAACATCATCCATATCCACGTGTGGTTCCCCGGTATTGGGCTTTGCATTCGCCTGGGTACCAGTGGGGTTGAAGACGGGATGCCAGTTGTCAGCGTTGGGATCTCCTCCCAGGTTCAGAGCGCTCTCCGAACAGGGGGAATCCGGATCGCCTGTTTCGAATTCGTCATTACAACCGTCTTCACCGAGATCGTCATGTAGCTCTTCCCAACCGTCCCACAGACCCAGGGTCGGATCCAGTGTGAATGCCGTGTCCGGTACATCCACAAACCAGCGGATATAGCTCGTGTCGGGATTCACCACGGATTCAGAGTCCACGAAGGTTGTGATAAACCAGTAACCGGCATGGTAGAAGCGCGTGGTGGTTTCCTCAATGGCATTAACAACCTTAGCCTCACTCAGTTGGACCTCAAGTGTATCGGTATTGGGCGGAATGAGCATGGTGAGCGTTGACAGCAATTCGACCTCCGTGCTGTCGTCCGTCCAGGTCTGCCAGTCACCGTCATTGTCGATGACGTCGTTGGACCAGTCCTTGAAGGTCACCATGTACTCATCACCATTACGGATCTGAGAAGGATCGATGGTTTCGACAATCAGGTCTCCACTTGAAGCGCTGCTCTCGGTATCCACCGGGAATCTTGGCGCGATATAGCCAAGTGAAGGGGCATTCGGTACGACACTTACCGTATTGATATCGAATTCCACTGCCTGTCCCGAGGCATTGATCGAGATCTTCTTGTTGCATTCAGAAGGCGTGATGGGCTGCAGATGCGGAATGTCCGTCAGACCGCGCTCATAGAAATCAAGATCGTAGCCCTTATCATAGGAGACCACCGCATAGTAATAGGTCTGGCCGTTCTCAACATCATAGTCCGTCCAGGAATGCCGTAGACCGGTATTTGAACCCATATCCAGGTGGATGCCGTTCAGCCCGTGAGGATGGGGACCGGAGAGATCATTATCATAATCAAACTGTGCGATTGGTTTGTTGAACGTTGGATTGCCATAGCTGTCGGTGATGGTCCAGATCTCATTGAAGGCCGGGTCGGTTGCCCGGTAGATCCGGTATCCCTCGAAGTCCTGACCGTAGATGGGATCCATGCTGTATTCAGCCAGATCATCCCAGTACAGGGTTACTGCACCATTCCCGGGAACGGCCGTCACGACAGGTTTATTCGGCGGCTTGGCGAAATTGTAATCACTGTTATAGATCTGCTGCATCGTCTGTGCATTTCGGAGAATATCGTCGTAGTCCGATCCAAAGACGATGGAAACGGCGAATTTCCTCTCTGAATCCATAGGCAGTTCGAAATAGGCCGAAGCATACATGAAGATGATGTCGACGGTCTGCCGGATATTTGAAAAATTACCCGGTGTGATCATGTTCCAGATAGTGGCATCATCTCGAACGGGTATGGCAGGCCAGGCGCCGGCCATGAAGCTGGTGAGGCCAATCTGATCGGATTCGTCATTGTCCGTATATTCGAAGTTCGGTTCACCTGCATCCGGGATACCGTTGCCCTCGGTCCCATCGGGATCAGGCTCGATATATTCACCGAAATTCGGTCCGATCCCGTCTGTTCCAAGGTCATCTACGTAGGGATCCCAGTCGCCATCATTATCGATGTTGTCGAACTGACTCTCATCCGTCATGCCGTCCTCATCGTTGTCGATACCATCCAGGGGACTACCGGGAGATTCAAGATACTTCCAGCCGAAATACGCTGGTCTGAACCCGCCCTTGACGATGGACCAGAGATCATGATCCCACTGATAGACGATGTCATTCACCGTATCAAACCAGGCATCATCATCGCGCTGGTCGCCGTCATCCCCCACGTCAGCATCCCCATACATGCCAAAAGCCACCTTGTCGTAGGACCTGGAGGCCTGGTTCTGGATCCAGTAGGTGAAGATGAGGATATCATCGGCCGCCGGATGCGACCACTGGTAGCCCCGGGCTGCGATCTCGACCCCGATACCCCGCTTCACACCATCGTAGATCCAGTACTGGGTTCCTGAGGGGCTGACATTTGCGTCACCGATAAAGGTTTCCAGTAACAGCTGATGTGAGTTCAGGCTCTCAACGACCAAGTACCATTTATCACCATCCACGGATATCACATCTGATCGAGTACCCGTACGTGAATCCAGGGAATCCAGGGTAGCTCGATCCCTTACGAGGCCGTTCAGCATTGTATCGTAATCGGTGAGGTAGGCAAAATCGCTGGAATCATCATCCACCGGCAGCGTTATCTCTGCAAAATGGTCGTCCTCATCCCTGAGGAATGGATACAGGTTGAATTCGTCGTTATTGTAGTCGTCTGCATGGAAGTAGCTCTCCTGGTCGGCCCGGGCATACTTCCCATACTGCCCATCCCAGAATCCATCCCAGTCCGATGCCCTTCCCGGCCATGTGAACGGCCAGGACAGGGAATCATCGCTCATGGCGATGAGCGAGTCGTTGGGATTCGCATATCCCAGCTGAGGCCGGAATTGCCAGACATAGTTCCCACCATCCGGTTGATCGAAGGGATTACTGCTGGTATGTGAAACAAGTGCATCCGAAACCACGTGTATGACGTGGTTGGTAGCACTGCGCGCCTCTACGGCCACAATCGGGAAGAACTCAGCGATATACGAATGACCGGAACCGATGGGATAGATCCCGCAGTCGAAGCGTCCCGGCACCAAGAAGTCGCCGATTCCGCACGTATTGTGGAAGCGGGTAAGGATCTTGTTGCCATTATGATGGCTGATCTTATGTGAATCGTGATTGTTCGCGTCTATACCTATACTGGCCTTACGAGCAAGTCCCATTTCAGCACCGCTTGGGTCAGCTGCCAGCACCAGGATCGGCAGGCTCAGTATCAGGCTGATCATCTTCTTCTTCATTTTCAATTCTCCTGAGGTCCTGGTTAGAATGAGGTTGAGATCCCGATGCGGATCTGTCTTGGACTTGAGAAATAGCCTGGTCGATACAGATACTCCCCAAGGGTGTTCACACCCCAGCTGAGATCTTCAGAGGTGTAGGTGGGAATGAGCGAATAGGTCGCCGATCCTGTATCACCATAAACTGAAACCTCGTTACGTATATCGAAGAGATTGTAGATGTTCATCGTAGCGGCAATCTCGCGGCCATACAGATCGAAAGTCTTGGAGAAACGGGCATCCACGTTGAATGTTGGCGGCTTTCGAGCGCTGTTCTCGAAGGTTGTGCCCAGATTGGGTACCGAGGGTGTATAAGGCAGTCCTGATCCGAATCCACCAATAAAGCTGGCAACGATGTTATAGGGCAGTTTGAACAGGACCGACCCGTTCAAGGTATGGCGCTGATCCCAATCCAGGTAGACCAGTTGCTTCTCCGATTCCCGGTTGTTCTGGGCATCCCAGAATGCCGAATTGGGATCCGAGGCGTTCCCTTCAGCTACTGAAAAGGTATAGTCGACATTTGCCGAAAATCCACCGGACATGCGCTTGGTAAGCGCAATGGTGAGTCCCTTGACATTCCCGTAATCCCTGTTGATGTACTGACCGTAGATATCACCGGTATAGGTCGAGACGATGCGGGAACCCAGGAGGTTGGATATGTCCTTGTAGAATCCCGTGACATCAACACCGATGTTCTCTCCGAATTGCTGCTGGAATCCCACTTCGTACTGCACCGTACGCTGTGGTTCCAGGTCAGCATTGCCCATTCTCACCGAGGCGACGCTGCTGCCCTCAGGTACTTCGAACTCGGAATTATTGTACAGGTAGTTGAAGGAAGGGATCTGGAAGAAGTGCCCATAAGAGAAATGCAGCACTCCCCTGTCGGTGATGGGATAAGCGATAGCGAGACGTGGACTGATCTGGGTTTTCTTGCTGGCGTCCTTGTACCAGTAGGCCAGCCGTTCTTCGTCGGATATGGTGTTTCCAACATAATCCTCGGTAGTATCGATGACACCGTCGCCATTGAGATCGTTGAACTTGTTGATCATTTTCCGGGGTGACAGTGGATTGGGATCCGATAGATCGTTCAGGACCACCCCATCCGGTTCAAAGATCTCGTAGCGGAAACCGGCATTCACGATCATGTCCACCAGTTCGATCTTGTCCTGGAGATAAATGGAGAATTCGTACGGGTTGACAACCATCTCATTGAAATTCTCCGAGGTTTTAACATTATCAGGTGTCTGGATCATTGGAAAGGTTATCCCCTGTGCCGGATCGTAGAGGATGGTGAAATCCCTTCTGAAAATGCTGTGATGTTTGTATTCCAGCCCAGCCTGGAGCTGATGGGCCCTGTTCACCTGACTGGTGAGGTCCCATTTGGCCAGTTGGGTTCGTGTCATTCTGTAGATATGGTAGCGGGAGATCCCACCCAGATTATATCGATATCCGGTACTGGCCCTGAGGATCTTGTTGTCCAGGAAATAGTCGTTCAGCGCTGAGGAATCGAATGCCGTAGCTTCGGGCATATTGAAATCCGACCACTTGAACAGGTTCTTGAAGAATGCCCCGTTCCAGCTGTAACGATTATCAGACTTGCGTTCGTCCGATGTGATCACGCCATCGCCATTGGAATCGTTATAAACGTAAATATCCTGATAATACTCACGGGCGTAATTCCCCAGGACTGAACCCTTGATTGTGTAGAATGTCTCAGGACTTAAACTGTGCTGGAATATGAGACCGAGGTTCAGATTGTTCCCGTAATCCGTCCGGCGTCCTTCCGGTGAGTACTTCCATTTCAATTCATCCGAATCATAGGTCTCGCCCTGGCCATACAACACATTGAGCGAAAGCTTCATCTGACTTGATATCTGATGGCTGATCTTACCCTGCAGGTTGAGAGAAGTCGAGATATACAGGGGCACGACTGCATTATCGGCACGGTTCCCCGTCCAATCTCCGTCACCGTTCTCGTCATAATACCATTCACCGGTAAGTCGACCGTCGCCGTCCAGATCGTCATATTCGATATATTGGTCTGGAAACAGCACAACCGAATCGTTCGCAGCACTGAACTGCCCGTCCTGGTCCATGTCAAAGAACCAGAAATCATCAGAACGGTTATACCAGATGTTATCATGCAGCGCGGTGATCCTGTCACCGCCGTCCCACATCCCATTGCCCTGTTCCCCGGGATCGAACTGGCCATTGCCCTCCGCTCCGTTTGGATTCAGGTAGGGATCCCAGTTATCACCATTGGGATCAACGCCGTAATCAATTCCAAAACCCGAACAGCCACCGCTGCCGTCCTCCCAGTAATCCGGACAGCCATCTGATCCAAAATCCCAGAAATCCGAGAAGTATTCCCCGCTTTCGATGGGCCTGGATTCATTCACGTCCCACTGGAAGCTGTTGGGATTGAACTGCCGTACGCCATAGAGCCGTCCTTTCAGATCCTCGTAACGTCCAGAGAGAAAGAAGGATGTTTTGCCCTTCAATCCCGGCACAGGACCATTGAAGCTCCACTGGAAGTCATGTCGGCCCTCCGGTGTGAAAGTGTTCTTGTCAAAGCCCCAGATGTCAACCTTGCTGATATCAAGATCATCCTTGATATCAATATAGCCGGGGATCACACCCAGGTATATCTCCGGATCCGGACTGATATAGCGTCCGAAACGGTATGTGAAGTCACCTCCATACTCCTGAAGATCACCTTCTTTAGTGATGATATTGATGATACCGGACATGGCCTGTCCGTATTCGGCGTTGAATGTACCGGAGATCAACTGGAGTTCCTGGATAGCATTGTTCTCGATACCCACACCCATGTTCTGGCCGAATACATTGGTGACCGGGATACCATCGATCATGTAAGCCACTTCCGAAGAACGACCGCCCCGCACGTGCATGGCACCGTCAGATCCCTTCACCACGCCGGCCTGCAGGGATACGGCGGCTTGAAAGCTCTCAACAGGCAAAGCTTCAAGTTCTGCTGCACTGATATTGGCCTGGGCATGGGTGATGTCCGCCTGGATCATGGAACGATCCGCGGTCACCGTAACCGTCTGTCCTTCCAGGATACTGGCCTGGAGCTCCACGTCCAGTGGTGTCGTGAGATCCACCATGACCCGGACTTCCTGCAGGCGTGTTTCCGTATACCCGATAATGCTGAACTGGACTTCGTATGTCCCAGGTGGAATATTGAGTATCATGTAATAGCCATCCAGGTCACTGGCTGCGCCGCGACCCGTACCCAATACGATCACATTCACACCGATAAGTGGTTCACCTGTTGTAACATCAGTGATCCGTCCCGAGATCTTCCCCGTCGTACCCCCAAAGCTGATACCCGCCAGCAATAAGAAGACGATAACTGCCTGCAATCCCCAATTCCTCGACATGAGAGCCTCTTTCTGCTTATTCTTTCCGAATATTCAATGCAAACGAGCACCTGCAACAGGTGCTCGAGTTATTCCTTCAGTTATTATCTATCAACCTCGGTGGATCGATGAGGACCCGCTTCAGGTTTAGTCTTTAGAATGTGAGGTTCAGTGTAAATCTCTGCACATCTCCCAGACGGTTGAAATCTGCGAACGCGTAATCGAACTTGAGACCGGGCCCGCCTCCTGGGATGGGAATATCGATCCCTGCTCCAAAGGTAAACCCTTCCTCCCGTCGTTCAAGGTTGGTCGATTCCAGACTGGTGTTGGTCTCAACAAAGGGTGATTTGTACCCGGCCCGAATGAAATACCGGTCCAGCACATTGAATTCGGCGCCCATATTGATGGATTCATAGTTGTCGTTGGGATGCAGGGCATCCACGGCAACCGTCAGCTTGGAAACACCCATTTCCAGAACGTCCATGGCCACACCGACCCGGAAGATCAGGGGCAGGTCCCAGGCCTCCATGCCGATATCACCACGTATCTGGTCGTTGTTCCCTTCGGCGTTCGGATCAGAATCGTGGCGGATCAGTGCATCGCGACCGGACATGGTCATGGATGTACCATAGTTCGATATGCTCATTCCCAGACGCATGTCATTGAATTGTGTCCGGAACAGTGTACCCACGTCCATGGCCACGCCCATGGCCGACATATGCCAGATCTGCTGCTGTATATATTTGAAATTGAATCCAATTGAGAAACGGTCAGTGAGACTCCTTCCATAGCTCAGCTGCATCGCCAGATCACTGGCAGAGAACTGTTCACCGGTTCCATCCGGTTCCTCTTCAGTGCGTACGATCATATCCCCCATCGTGACCGAGGTGAGGCTGACGCCTACGGTACCCAGTCCGTAGAGTGGGACGATGACACCGAAGTAATTGATATTGACATCGGCGATCCAGCCCGTATAGCCGAACATGAGCTGGGCGCCCTGTGCCCGTGAGATCCCTCCGGGATTCCAATACAGACCCGAGGCATCAGCACTCATGGCTACATAGGCCTCTCCCATCCCAATGGCCCGGCTGCCCACACCGATCTTCAGGAACTGGGCCGCAGTGGTACCACCCTTGTACTGTGCGAAGCCAATGGAAACCGTTACGACAAGCAGGAAAATCAGTATTCTTCTCATGATCACACCTCCTACTTGATCACGGCAAATTTGCCGACGGTTTCTGCATTCTCGGCTTCTATGTGATACACATATATACCGTATGCAATTTCAAGGTTATCCGCGTTCAGCAGGTCCCATGGTTCCTGTCCGTTATAGACCGTGTCATGGTGCTCGAGGATCTTCACCAGTTCACCTGCCAGGGTGTAGATCCTGATGGTACAGTCCCGGGGTAGGTTGATGAAATAGATCTTCCGTTCACCGCGACCGGACTGGAGGTAAGGTTTCTTTTCCCAGACCGCAGCACCCACATAGGGATTCGGTACCACAGCCACCTCGGAAAGGTCGTCCGCGACCTTGGAAGCGCTTTCCTGGCCGCCATAGGTTGTGAACTGATATGTGTCGAAGCTGCTGAACGGCTTGTCCGTGCTCATATCGAACACATCGCCTGGCTGAGGTCCGAAGGTATTCCATTCATTGGCGCTCAAGCGCTGTTCGACACCCTGTTCGGTGCCAAAATACCCTATGTCACCAACGAACTCGATAGCCCTGATCCTGGAGTCCTGATAAATGGTCTCATTACCCCAGGACGCCTCGAACAGCTCAGAGGTGATACCTGCGGTGAAATCGGAATTGGCCTGGCTGATATCGAAGACGGCATAGCCATCCTGTGTACCGATGTAAAGTTCGTTGGCATTCCGGTAATAAAGGCTGTACACCTTGTTATGGGGCAGATAGTCATCGGTATTGGTATAGACCGTGAACATCTCGCCGACCTTGAATGCGATACCTTTCTCTGTACCGAAAACGAGAGTATTCCCGAATTCTTCAGGCAGCTGGATTATGCAGGTGATCTTCTTGTTCTCCAGACCATTCACATTGTCTTTGATATAGGTCTTCCAGGTGGAATCCTGGTAGTTGTATGCAGCAATGCCCGAATTCGTAGCGGCCCAAACGGTGCGATCATCATCGACGAAGAGATCGTTGAGATCACCATCGTCAAAGTCGAACACTTCGATGATTGAATCCGGCGTCACATAGAACTCGAGGCTGTCGTCCATAGAAGTGTCGTAGGTCCCGTTCGTGTTCACCCGCACGAGACCATTGCGTTTCGATCCAAGCCAAACGAGTCCATCCGGGTCCCGTGCGATGGCACTGCAGCCCTCGTACTTCTTGGATTTCTCTTCATCTTCCAGTTCTTTTTCGTCATCCGGTGCCCATTCATCAAAAATGGTCTCCAGTCTGACATTGTGATACCATGAGGAACCATCGAAGAATACGGGTCCATAACCTGTGGCGATCCAGAACATGCCGTCATAGTATTTTACATCAGACACATTATTGCTGATCAGACCGCCGCCGGTTGAGCTCATTGTATATGACTGCCAGGTGTCATTCTCTTCACTGTAGATGTGCATGCCCTTGTAGGCAGTGCCGGCAATTACACCATCCTCAAGTTCAAATATCTCCTGTACCACCTCCATTGGAGAATGGAATTGGAAGCGCCATGTGGGGATCCAGTCGCCAACCTTGTCTTCGCGCTGGTACAGGATAGGCAGGATCTGACTGCCCACTTCAAGTGTTGAGTCACGTACACCAATCTGCAGCATGTCCATGTACTCTTCCGCAATGGTATCATAGACCTTGACTACCAGTGGTTTCCCAGTCTTGAATAACCCATCAAGTGTGGCCACAACGGCTGTGTCCACTACATGGTCGTAGAATTCCAGGCGGAAATCATTCGGTGATGCCACACCATGGATCGAACTGGATTCATACACTTCGATATCTGCTTCCCAGATACTATTCCCGTTCGTCCAGGTCAGCGCCTGTTCATCTATCTTGAGGGTATCGTTGTAAACAAAGACCTGGAAGCCATTGCTGATGGCATTGAAGTCCTCACCGTTCAATGCTGTCTGATTGTCCATGACGGTCGTCTCGTTTAGGGGATCCGAAACATCCACAACCGTGAAAGACTGCGTCTCGCGCATTTTTTCCTCGAGGTCGTTCTGGTCCACATCCGGCTCACCGGTATTGGGAAGTCCATTCGCCTCGGTACCGTCAGGATTGTTCACCGGATGCCAGTTGTCCTGGTTCAGGTCACTACCAACTGCGTTCGTTGCCACGTCAAGGCAGCCACCGAAGCCGTCCTCGAATTCGTCTGAACAACCGTCCACACCGACGTCATCATAGACGGGGCCATCCACAAGAGGTTCCCAGACGTCCATGGTTGGCGCCAATTCCAGATCCATTGGGTAGATCACTACGGTATCTTTTGTACCTGCCTCGATGTAGGTCTTGATCAGCCACAACTGACCGCGATGGCTGAAGGTCTCACCGGAATCGGCTCGCATCACCATCGTATCATTGTTTGCCAGGTGAAAGATCGTGGAGTCTCGCGTTGGCGGGACCACGAGATCAAGGTACAGGCCATTGTCGAATGTCAGCGTATCGTCAACGAACGACTGCCAGTCACCGTCATTGTCCACGACATCCATCCCGGAATCCACGAAACGGACCTCGAAGGTCTTTTCGTCGGGGATCAGGGTGGGATCGATGATCCTGAATTCAATGCGGCCCGATCCGGGTCCATCATGGAGCTGGTCTTCCATGGGGATGTCCGGAGGGACATAGCCCACTGAGGGGGCCCGTGGAATGACCACAGCCGTATTGACATCCAGACTAACGTTCCCACTATAGTCCTCCTGGATGGTCTTGGCAGTCTCAGTTGGCGGGATGGTATCCCTCACCGACCCGGAATCATAAGCACAGACCGCGTAGAAATAGCGCTGTCCGTTCACCACATCATCATCCACATAGCTGTGAACCAGACCAGAATTGGATCCAACATCGAAATGCAGACCTGAGCCCTCGATCTGTTCGATGGGATGGGGTCCACTGAGATTGTTATCGAGATCGAATTTTGCTATGGGCGTCCACAGGTAGGGACTACCGTAGGCGTCGGTGATATCCAGTGATTCATTGAACCCGAAATCCGTGGCACGATAGATGGCATACCCTTCAAAATCGTTCCCATAGAGCGGATCCCTGGATTTCTCGGCACCCTCATCCCAGTAAAGCGTCACTTCCTCATCGCCTGCAACAGCTGTGAGCCGAGGTTTGTTGGGCGGTTTTACAAAGCGGTAGCCGGCATCATAGATCTCCTGCATGACAGCCGCTGTCGCATACAGGTCCCGGGTGTTGTGTGGATCCTGGTAGAGATCTTCACCCGTGGCACCGGTGATGTTGTACCCGAACAGCATGGTGATGGAGAATCGCCGTGTGTCATTGGGAGCCATGACGATGGGGCCTGAAGAATACATGAAGATGTTGTCCTGGGCCTGTTGGAATAAGGAATCAATGATGGTGGCAGAAAGACGGTTATTGTAATAATAGTCACCTGTCCTGCTGGAATTGGTATACTCCTCCACGACGAAGCCTGTCAATCCGATCTGGTCCGCTTCGTCCAGATCAGTTTCATCAAAGTTGGGCTCACCATGGTCCGGGATCCCGTTCACTTCAGAACCGTCCATGTCCGGACCTGGATAATTGGGATCTTCAGGACCTACGCCATCGGCACCCAGATCATCGTTCACCGGTTCCCCTTCATCCCACTCCCCGTTGAGGTTCCAGTCGGTGAATGTGCGCCAGTCACCATCGTTGTCGATACCATCCTGCATGGATTCGTCGACGATCCCGTCCTCATCATTGTCAAATTCGTCCCTGGGCTCACCAGGAGATTCAAGGAACTTGTAACCAAAGAAACCGGGGATGGTCTGCTTGAATTCCGGACCCCCGCGGGCATTGTCATCCCAGGCATAGACCATGTCGAGAAAGGTGTCGTAATAGGCGTCATCGTCGGAATAGTCGTTGGCTCCACCGATATGCGGATCGCCATACATCCCGAAGTAAACGCCTTTGAGCGTATCCTCGCCAACATTGGTCAGTTCGTAGACAAAGAAGATGACGTTCTGTGCTCGCGTTGACACCCACTGGTAGCCACGGGCCATCACTTCGAGTCCCAGACCACCGCGCACAGGATCGTTTACAGGGGCGGGATAGAATTCACCTGCCCGAAGCGAATCGGACCAGGGTTCACCCAGGGTGGGCCAGTAATGGTTGTAGTTCTTGACGAAGTAATCGTCCATGATGTAGTAGGATTCCTGGTCAGCCGTGGTGATGCCCTTACCATATTCACCGGGCCAGACATAATCCTCGAAGAAGGCGTCGTACCAGGAGTTGGGCCAGGAGTCCGGTTTGCCATCACGGTTCTCATCGGCAACATCACTCATGGCGATGGTGAAAGCGAAAGGATCATGATAGCCGGGTAGGGGTTGCCAGTCACCGGCAACGGTGTTGTCTGGAGCGGTTTCGGTGACACCGGCTGTGACCAGTCCGTCACTTACCACTGGATAATAATCCCGAGGATCGTCCGGATCACCTCCATAACCCAGGACTTTTGCGCCAGCCAGAACACCAAATTCAAAGGCGTAACCGCGATTTGATCCGATGGGCCATTCCATGGATGGTTCCGTATTGGGCTTCCCGATGGATCCATAATTATAGAACAATGTCCGCACACGGTTGCCGTTGTGAATACCTGAGCGACGATGGCTCAGTGCACTCGACTTGCTCAGGCGGTCCTGCTGTTCCAGTTCATGGTAATACTTCAACCAGCCAACCCTGTCGGACTTGTCCGCAGGTGGAAGTGGTTCTGTTTGTGTTCCAGCTGCATATAGGCCGACTGAAATCAGCATGGCAGCAACAAGGGAGAGGAGAGTAATGCGTTTCATTCCAGCACCTCCTAGAATGCTACCGAGACACCGAGCCGGAACTGGCGCGGGCTGCTGAAGTAATTGGGGCGGTTCAACCAGTCCGCCAGACTGTGGCGACCGGTCTCGTTCCCGTGGTCAACTGTATAGGTTGGTATCAGTGAATAGGTTGCTCGGCCCGTATCCGTAAATACTGAACGCTCATTCATGGTGTCGAAGAGATTGTAGATCTTGGCGAAGACGTTCAGATGGAGACCCATGATCTCCACATCCTTGTGCGCGTTCACATCGACATTGAAATAGGTCGGGCGTCGGTCACTGTTGGGCTTATCCACTCGAAATCCCTGGAAGGATGGTGTATAGGGCAGACCCGAGCCATACTTCATCAGGGCCGTGACTCCCCATTTCCTCGGTTTGGAAAGGGAGACGTTCACATTCACCGTATGCCGCTGATCCCAGTTCAGGGGAATGACCTTCTTCGTCACTTCCAGTGGCGGATCAGTCTGATTGGCATTGTACAGCGCCTTGGGATCGGAGGCATTACCCTGGGCGACCTGATAGGTGTAATCGGCGGCTGCAGACAATAATCCGGTGCGGCGTTTGGTAACGCTTAATGTGATACCACGACTGTTCCCGTAATCACTGTTCGTATATACTGTATAGCGGACTGTGTTGTAACGCTCCTGGATCTCTGAGCTGAGCAAACCTGAGAAATCCTTATAGAATGCGATCACCTCTATACCCAGATCGTCTGTCAGCTGCTGCTGTAACCCGATCTCATAGGTTACCGTCTTCTGTGGTTTGAGACCGGCATTTCCCAGCGTGGACTCAAAGTTGTCACTGCTGATCTCCATCTCAGGATTCAGGTAGAGATAGGCGAAGGTGGGGATCTGGAAGAAATGTCCGTAGCTGAAATGAATGATCCCTCGATCAGTGATAGGATAGGCTACACCGATTCGGGGACTGAACTGGTGCACCGGGTCCACCGGCTGGTAATAATCCGGGTAATCGCGCCATTGGGCACCCTGGGCATCCAGAGTATCCAGGAGCTCAATGAAGTCACCCACTTCGCCTGCCTGGCTGAACAGGGTGTCGATCATGCCCTCTTCGCCGGTTTCTACTGTGTAGAGGTAGTACTTAGGATTGTCGGGATCCTTGTAGTCATCAGGGACAAAGTAGTTCGGATTGAAGTAGTCATAGCGCAGACCGAGGTTCACGATCATATCCGTCAGTTCGATCTTGTCCTGGACGTAGAAGGCGATCTCAGTGGGTCGTCGATCGGTATATTGCATCCCGATCCTGGACATGCCGATGGAATCTTCGCTCAGCCAGTTGTTATAACTGTCATTGGCAAGCGATACTCTCGTGTCCTTGACAACGGGGATCCAATCATACTCCCCGCCCCTATCCACTGACACTGTATAGCCGCGGTAACCCATATAATGCTGTTTGATACTCGCACCTGTCTTGAACTGATGGGTATTGTTCATCTGCCAGGTGATCGCTCCGCTCAGGAGGTAGGTCTGATTGCGGCGTTCGGAAAATGAGTGTGAGTGGCCTCCGCCATAGAATTCATTGTCTGGAGCTTCGGTGATCTCGTTTGGCAGGAACAATGCCTTCGTCACATCATTGACGACAAGCTCAGCCCGGGCACTTATCAGCCACCCCGGCATAAGGTCTAGAAAAAATAACACCTGTTCACCCAGACCGTGTAGTGAAGGCACGTCATCGCGAATGTGGAATTCAAAACCCGCACTATCCACGATGAAGATATCGACGCTCAGGACCAGCAGGGAATCAGCATCGGAACCATAGAAGGTGCCCTCATCGAGTTCGCCCAGGATCACGTCGTTGGCGAAGCCTGTGAGATCAGTTCCGTAGTCGATGAAAACACTGTCCACGATCTCATCGGGTTCAACATCGTGGTAAAAAGATTTTGAATAGCTCTCATAGTAAGAGCCTTTGATGTTGTAGAAGAGCCTTTCGGAGAGAGAATGCGTGAAATCCAGGATCAGGGATGTAGATGAGTTCTGACTGGTAGGCCGTCCGTCAGGATTATACTTGTACAATCGCGTGTAGCTCTGGGTCTCGGAGAAATTCCTCAAGGTATTGATGTTGAGTTTCATCTTGGGTGTGATGCGCCACGTAATTTTTCCCTGGAGGTTGTAGCGATCGATGGTGTTCATTCGAATGATTGAGCCGTCGCCAGTGGCTCCGTCATCCCAGACACCGTTCTGATTAAAGTCGATGAAGGGTTCCCCATCCAATACACCGTTCCCATTGAAATCAAAGAAGGGATCGCCATTGAGAACACCATCCCCGTTGAGATCAACGAACTCCCGCTCTTCGGCATCGGTTATATCATCAAAATTGAGGTCCAGATTGTGGTCGTACCACCCGTTCCCGTTGACGTCGCGAAAAGGTTCACCGGGTTCAAAATTACCACTGCCGTCAAAATCGATATACGCCTCGCTGCCTTCAGCAAGCATACCATCCCCGTCGGTATCGCTGAAAGGTTCCGCAAAGTTCAGCAGACCTGCCCGGCCATAAGGTGAGTCCCGCAAGTCCTCCACCTGTCGGGAGGTGAGAAAATTCACATCACTGGGTGAATGCTCACGAACACCCCGGTACAGGCCGCCGTTATTGTAGAGGCGACCGGATACGAAGAAGGAGAATTTGTTCTGCAGGCCGGGAATGGGGATGGGACCGGAGAGACTGCCTTCAAGGTTGCGGATATTCATAAGGTCGAATTCGTCACCATGTTCAAAGATGTCTGTATTGGTTGATCTGTAGTCACCCAGGTAGCCGGAGAAACTCCCATTGAAATCCTGGCCGCCCTCTTTGGTGACGATGTTGATGATCCCTGACATGGCCTGTCCGTATTCGGCATTGAAGGTCCCGCTGAGGATCTGCAGTTCCTGGACGGCCGAATTTTCCAGCCCCACACCCAGACCGCCCCAGGCTGGATTGGTAATGGGCACGCCGTCGATGAGGTATGATATCTCGCTGGAACGGCCGCCACGTACGTGGATGCCACCACCGGCATCGGCAACGATACCGGCCTTGGTTGAGATCACGGCCGATAGCGATTCTACGGGCATCTCCTTGATCTCATCAGCCCCTACGATCGCACGTCCTGAGGTGAGATCCTTCTGGACCATGGGACGTTCCGCCACCACCACCACTTCCTGGTCTGATTCGAGGACCCTGACAGTGAGTTCAAAGTTCACTTCAGTGGTAAGATCGCTGCGAACTTCAACCTCTGTCACACGCATGGGCGTGTATCCGATCATCTCTGCACGAACGATGTAGGTTCCCACGGGAATATTGATGATAAAAAAGATCCCATCAGGATCCGTCGAAGCGCCCAAAACGGTATTTTCGATCATTACGTTCACACCAGGTAAAGGTGTCCCGGTTTCACCATCCACAACCCGACCCGAGATCTTACCCGTAGTCCCGGCAAAAAGGGCGTTCACGGTAATAAGTCCGAGCAGGATGGTACGCCAGAATGGTGTACACTTAGAGCTTGGTTTAAACTGCATGGGAGCTCCGTTTTTCGTGAGTATTTCTACATCTATGAAACCTAGTATAGTTGCATTGTTTCTTTTTGTCAACAAACTTAGTTTGTTTGGAAAAGTTAATTAACGATCTACCCCGAAATCAGGCCTTTTTGCTTGATAATTATTTGGGTAGCCGATAGATTCGACCTATCGTCAAAAGAAGTGATACATAAAAGAGGCCAGGGGAAGCCTCTCTTGTATCGTTTTGCACATGCAAATATCTAGAAACTTAAACAAGGAGGAAGTATGGGTACGAAGCTACCTAAACTAGCGTTTCTGCTGATTTTGGTATCCTTCACCAGCTTTGCACTGGCTCAGGGCAATAATGGTGTAAACCTGTTCGACATGGTCTACTCGGATACGGATGCCACGGATGGAGACGTCTACTGGGGCATTAGCGGCCCCTTCGATCTTGATAGCGATGGCTACGAAGAGCTCATCGGCTATACGGATGATGGCGGGATCACGATGCATCTCTACGAGAATGATGGTGACGATGCCTATGTACAGAAGTGGAGCCACAACATCTCCGACGTGATCTACAGCTATGAGATGGCTGATCAGGAGATGGACATGGACCGCGATGGCCTGCCAGAGATCGTGGTGGGTGGCAAAGCTGGTCTTTCAGGTGATTACGACGGTGTGTTCATCTTCGAGCTGGATACCACAGCAGAAGATGTTGCTCTTACCCGGGTGGCCTCCTTCCAGCCCCATGTGGTGGCTGGTACTGGCGCCGGTGGTTCTGTGATCACCCTCTGGGGTGGCGATCTCGACGGTGATACCGTTGAAGAGATCCTGTTGAGTGAGACTGAAGCAGACTATGTGATGGTCATCTCACTGGACACCACTTCGACATTTGATTTCCCACAGTGGAACGCAGAATTCGTCGATTCGACCTTCGACTATTCCGCATGGTCCACAGTGGTTGGCGATTTCGATGGTGACGGCACCACGAACTTCGCCTTCCAGGAATGGGATTACAATGCCATCGCCTTCTATGATGTCCTCGGTCCCGATGACTATGAGAACATCTACTGGTCAGATGACATTACCGAAGAGGACGGCGGCTCACTCCGCTCACTGGATGCAGCCGATCTAAACGGCGATGGTTATACCGAAGTCGTTCTGCCCTCCAACAACGGTAACGTCTATGTCTACACCAATGATGGTGATCTGAGTTCTTTCGATCCGCTGGAACACTTCGCAATGATCTTCGAGAGCGGTTACAACGGCTATGGTGGCCATATCCGTGACGTTGATTCATGGCGTGGTGGCGACGGTCTCGACATCATTTTCTGCTCCGACAGCATTCTCTTTGATGTGGAATGGGTTGGAGAAGATGGCGATGTCCTCGATCCGCTGAACTATGACGTCTTCGAGATCGCTCACAGTCCCGCCATCCCTGATCTTGAAATGCAGGATCTTGCGCTTGGCGATTTCGACAATGACGGTCTTGATGACATTGCAGTGGTCGACGTGGAAAATCCACAGATCATCATCTACGAACATGACGGATTCTTCTGGGCCGATGCTGAATTGGTCTATAGCGCCATGGCAACTGAAGCCGGCCAGGAACCAGGCTACCAGACCCGCGGTATTTCCGCCGGGAGCGATCTGGACAATGATGGTTTGAAGGAAGTCATTGTGACTGACTATCAGGTCCATGGTGTCCATATCTTCGAAGGTACCGCCGACAATACCCTGGAATGGGTTGCAACTCTGGCAGACGATTCCACCACCTACTGGGCCACACCCCGCTCGGTCATCACCGGTGACCTTGATGGCAATGGTCGTGGTGAGGTCATCTGGATGGGTATGCGTGCTGCTGAAGAACCATACAACGGAATCCAGGTCTGGGAATGGGACGGTGTCGATGGCAGCGATGTCTATGAACGCTACGTCCTGAACATCGAGATCGATGGTGTCGAGGTTGACCGTTACTACGGTGAATACCCCGTGAACGTCGGTGATGTTGACCAGGATGGTGTTACTGAGCTGCTCATTGCCAACAACGGCTCTGACCATGCTTATGACGTCTTCATGATCGCATCCGTGGATGGAACCTTCGAATCCGGTTTCTTCTCACTGGTCACAGAATACGTGGTCGATCAGAACGCCGGTATCTTCGGTGGATCCCCCTGGGGCTGCCCGAACATGGGTGACCTTGATGGTGACGGCGACCTGGAAGCTCTCTTCCTGGCCTGGGATCACCTGACACTCCTGGTTGTCGAAGCCACAGGCGAAGACAGCTATGAGCTGCAGACTGCGGTGATGATCGATTCCGCCTTTACGGACAAGGCCAACTATGGCCAGACATTCGTGGCGGATGTTGATGGCAATGGCCATGACGAGATCTACGGTGGTGCCTACTCAGCCGGTTGGCTGTGGAGTGTAACCGCAGGCGACGATGCCTCCGATATCTCCTTTGAGAATGGCGACATCACCATCATCAGTGACTTTGGCGCAACCTGGGATATCACCGGTGGCGACATCGATGCTGATGGTGTGCCGGAACTCTACACGGTTGACTACAGCCATGCACGTATCTACGGTTATACCTACGATGCTGGTGTCTGGGAACAGGAAGTCGTGCAGAACTGGTCAGGGACCATGGGTGGATTCGCTCTGGACTTTGGCGAGGATATCGACGGTGACAACCATGCTGAGATCATTCAGGGATTCCTGGAAGTGCCTGGCACTACCGGTAATCCGGAAGGATATGTCTTTGCAGTGACCGAGTTCGCAGCTGATTACACAGTCGGCGTAGCCGAATGGAACGTGATCACGCCTGCTGACTACAAGCTCGCTCAGAACTATCCCAACCCCTTCAACCCCAACACCACGATTGAGTTCTCCCTGCCACTGGCAAAGGATATCAGTCTGACTGTCTATGACATGCTGGGTCGCGAAGTGGTTCGTCTGGCTGACAACTATTATCAGAAGGGCGATCATAGTGTCGTCTGGAATGGTAAGTATGCAGATGGCCGCCTGGCTCCTGCAGGTCTCTACCTGTATGAGCTCCGGGCCGGAAATGTTGTCAAAACTGCCAAGATGACCCTGCTGAAGTAAGCACGGTTCACACGCAATCAAAAAGGGCTCCTCCGGGAGCCCTTTTTTTATCGAATGCGATTGATTCACACCCTGGTATGCTTAGAATATCCCATTCTCTTCAAGAAAGAAAACAGCTGTACGGAGACCTGTTATCATGCCAAAGATCCTGACCTTCTCAAGTGAATGGCTCGCCTTCCTGGTCTTTTTCCTTTTCATCTCCTTTTTCATAGGTCTTTCGGAGCTGCTGCGTAAAGCGTTGAACTGGGGACCGGAGGTCACCCGCAAACTAGTGCATGTCATGGTAGGTGTCCTGGTCTGCTTTGCTCCCTTTATCCTGGAGCATTCCTACTGGGCGCTCATACTTGCAGTCGTGTTCACACTGGTGAACTATCTAGCGCTCAAGAGCAAATCCTTTGAGGGCATGCATGCTACTGAGCGTATCTCCTATGGGACAATCTACTTCCCCATCGCCTTCGGACTGCTGGTGTGGATATACTGGGACCGGAATCCAGCGATCTTTCTAACCGCAATGCTTATTCTGGCCTTCGCAGATACGATAGCCACACTGGTGGGTGAACGCGTACCGGATGAACGTAAATTCAGACTGTGGGAAGACCTGAAAAGTGTTCAGGGCAGTACGGCCTTTTTTATCACCGCTTTCATCATCACCATCTTCTTCTACCCTTATTTCTGGCACTTCATTTCAGACAGTATTCCTAGTCTTTCGATCATTCTACTGCTGGGTGTCCTGACTGCTCTGATGGCTACACTCACCGAGGCTGTTTCTCGCCAGGGATCTGATAACCTAACCCTTACCATGGCCGCAGCCTTCACAATGGACATTACTCTACGCGCATTGGATCAGGGAACCCTTCCGTACCTGCTGTTCTGGATGTTGGGTTTTGCTCTGGCCTTCTGGATCTCGTACAAGCTGCGGGCATTGAATCCCAGCGGAGCTATCGGTGCATTCATTCTGGGAACCTTCCTTTACGGGCTTGGTGCCTGGGCAGCTGTCCTGCCTTTGATCCTCTTTTTCGTGCTTTCAAGCATTCTCTCAAAATTTGCAGACCGCAAACAGGCTGATGCACAGATGGCAGCCAAGGGATCCAACCGGGATATCATCCAGGTCTATGCGAATGCTGGTATCGGGCTCATACTCATCCTGATCTGGTATCTCACCGGCCATCAGTACGATGTTATCTTTTTCGCCTTCCTGGCTTCCATCGCCGCAGCCAATGCGGACACCTGGGAAACTGAGTTCGGGTCATTCTCACCCTGGCTGCCCCGCCACATTCTGAGCTGGGAAAGCGTTCCTAAGGGTTTCAGCGGTGGAATCACTGCCCTGGGGACCTTTGGCGGTATCCTCGGTGCCGGTCTCATCGCTGTCAGCGGAATGCTTGTGTTCCCACAGCTACAATCGTGGCTAACTGTAGTTCTGATCGCCGTTGCCGGATTCCTCGGGAGCATCGTCGACAGTATCCTCGGGGCAACATTGCAGGGCAAATACCTTTGCCAAGTTTGTGGAAAACAAACGGAGAAAAGGATCCATTGCCGACAGGATACCAGCCATCTTGGTGGCTGGACGAAACTGGATAACGATTGGGTGAATGTGAGCTGCACAGTCAGTGCCGCGCTGATATTTGTTCTGCTCTACATCCTGATCAGCTAGAAAATATGTCATCACGAGCTTCACCCCTTGGCGCTCGGTGCTCTCGTTATTCCATGTAAGTCGTATAATGAAAAAGGCCGGTGAACACCGGCCTTTTTGTGTAGGATCTGAGTTTTACTTCATCAGCAGAATACGTTCACTCTGTATCGAGTTCTCTGTAGTCAACCTGACGAAATAGACACCAGAAGGATGTCCATCACTGTTGAACAGGATCTGATGACGGCCTGCATCCTGAACACCATTGAACAGGACTGCGACCTCGCGCCCACGTACATCGAAGACGGATAGAATGATCTTCATGGTTCTGGGCAGTTCGAAACTCAGTGTTGTAGACGGATTGAACGGATTGGGATATGCTGGCAAAAGCCTGATATCATCCGGTACCAGTACAGCCCGGTCCTCGATGCTGACGCCCGGCATCTTCCGTACCAGACGCAGGTCATCGAAGAAGACCCTGCCAGTCACAGCTCCTACTTCCTGATCATAGGTCATCTGGAAGCTGTCGATCCGGTAGGCTACCCCGTCCAAGGCTTCATTTCCGATCCATGTACCTACCGTTGTTGGATCTCCGAGATCCCATTCCACGAGACGCCAGCCTTCCCAGTCGATGGTGATCCACTGCGAGACCTCATGGTTCGGCCAGTCGCTGCCGTTCAGGCTTTCATCGATGGCGAATCTGAACTGGTTCATCCCTCCGTCACCGTAAACGTAGCACTGTAATACATAGCTCGTGTCGAAATGGATGTCTCGCGCCGGACCACCTGACAGGTACTCCCTGAGTAGATGATAATCCACCGAGGTGTCCCATTCGTAATTGATATATGCTGACTTCAATCCACCTGGTGTCTGTGCTGAAGCCGGCAAATAGGTGCCAGTACTGTATCCGAAGTAGGTGTTCGATCCTATAGTTCCGGCGGTTGAACCACTACCCTCAGGATCCCACCAGTTTCCCGGTACTGTAAAGCGATCGATATTGATCACCTCGGCATAGTGCCAGTTAAAGGTGGAGATTGCTACACCAAAGTCCGTACCCAGCTCATTACCCAGGGTATCCGTTATACTGGCAGCAAGGGTTACGGTATAATCCTCTGCGGCAGGTAGTGGTCCCCAGGACTTGATATCCAGGACATGATGTCCCTGTCTGATCATCAGCAGATAATCATAGTCTACGGCTTCCGTACCCCGCAGGAAGCTGATACTGCTCTCATCGACCGTTGATTCGTCCAGAGCCTCGTCAAATACGAATGAGACCACGGCATCTACATCGAAGTTGTTGGCTGTTGTCCAATCATCCGGATAGAGCGACGTGATCGTCGGTCCAGTCTCATCTGCTTCATTGGTGGAGAATGTGAAGGAATATTCATCCCCTGCTTCTCCATCCCCATCACCGTCCAGTTGTGTGCCATTGATATCAAGACAGTTCTCGCTCAAAGTGATTGTGTAGCTGGTGAGAAATTCAAGGTTCGCCGCTGGCAAGATCTGCAGAACGTGATCGTTCTCGGACCACAGATATTCAGCGACCTCAACCGCAGGTGAGACCGTGAGTTCCTCTTCCACCGTAGCCTGATCCATGCGCTTGCTGAATTCAATGAGGATAGGCGTGTTCACTTCGGCCGTAGCGCCATCCTCAGGCGTATGTCCCATAACCTGTGGTGGAAAGGAAGGGATCTCGTCGCTCATCACCCCATCGGATAGAACGGACTCATTCCAGTACCTATCCAGCATGGTGGCACTGTAGTAATAGGAACCCATATGGTCTTGGGTACCGTCGAAAGCT
Organism: uncultured Lentisphaeria bacterium; assembly: GCA_964454335.1. GTDB lineage: Bacteria > Fidelibacterota > UBA8477 > UBA8477 > JABMPR01 > CAYVVT01. The sequence goes on from CAYVVT010000006.1 coordinate 124,013, forward strand.
TCGCTGACAACGATGTCCTCTGCACTCCCCCAATATCCGCGGAAGATGATATCAGATGTGTCGATTGAGAATCCATCCTCCGCTGACCGGTAGACCACAAACCAATGGGAAGATGAAAGCGTGTCCGGTGGATGGATACTGAGTTCGAAATTCAGGGGATCCAACTGATTGAGGCTGATGGTTGGTGCAACCGGTGGCTCGTTATCAATAATGCCTGAGCCACGCACCTTCGTCATCCTGTTGAAAAAGGTCTCGCCGGCTATCGGCCAGTATTGATAATCCTGCCAGCTACCATAGCTGAAGAACTGGAAGCCGTCGGTCCAGTAGATGTTCCGGCAGGTGTTCACCACTCCGGGATGCCGATGCCAGACATTATCCTCCGCGAACCGGTATGAGCCGGGTCCAACGGTGAACAGTCTACCGGCAGTGATGCCCGGCTGGATCCATTGGCTCCAGCACTGGGGACAGTTTCCGGTGAGCATATCATAGAATCCTGTACTGGTGGTCCAGTGGTAATGCATGGGCGTCAATTGATCCACATAGCCCTCATTGAACCACAGGGCCGCATCCTGGTAGACCACACCATAACCATTCCAACCACTCCAGTTGTACTTACCCAGTGCAGCAGGTGACAGTCTCACCCAGGGCTTCACGGCCTGAATAGAGTCATGCAGCGTTGAGACAAAGGCTGTGACAGATGCGCGCCACCAGGATTCCCAGGAGGCATAGCCCTCAGGAACCCCTGCGGAATGAGGATGGTCGACATCATAGAGATAGCGCCCTGTTCGACCGCTCAGCAGTGCATCCAGGGCTTCCGGTGAGATCTGACCGTCCAGCATGCTGATCTCTTCCACCGGATCAACTGTACCACTGTTGAGCAGCAGGTCAGAATACTCGTTCCAGCGGACATAATCCAGGTGCAGACCATCAATATCATAATTGTTCACAATCTCCATGGCCACGTCCACCGTGTATGCGCGGACTTCGTCCATACCTGGCGACAGTGCCCTGTGTGACGGCATGGGATTGCCGTCCTGATCGCGGCAGACCCACTCAGGATGTTCGTTTGCCGGTGCCCCGGGGGCTGTGGATGAGGCCTGGAATACGTTAAACCAGGCATGCAGCTCCAGTCCCCGCTCATGGGCCTGCTCGATGGCATATTCAAGAGGATCGTAACCCGGATAGCTCCCTCCGGCGTAGTACCCCCACGGTTCATAGGATGAATTATAGTATGCGGTACCGCTCTGCCGGGCTTGCCACAGTACAGCGTTCATATTGGCCGCGACGTGATTGTCCATGATGTCGCGTACACGCTGCTGGTTTTCACTTACGGAATCATAGCGGTTGATATGTTCCCAGGTTATAACCCAGGTAGCTCTGAATTCTTCATTCTCACTCTGGGGCCATACAAAAGAGAAAATCAGGAGAAGACAGAAAAAAGAAAGCAACTGTTTCATTGAATCACTCCAAATCCTCGGTCTCCGAGGACATAAAGTACAAAAGGGCCACCAGACGGCAGCCCTCTTGCAATTCGATCACATACCGCGGTCCTACTTGACCACCAGCATGCTCTTGGCACTCACCTCGCCGTTGAAGGAGAGCTGATAGACATACAGACCGGATACCAGCAATGAAGCATCGAATCCGACTGTGTGACTACCGGCCACCATCTCCTGGTCGACCAGTGAGGCAACTTCACGTCCCTGGATATCGAAGACCTTCAGGGAAACCATACCATCTTCCTTCAGCTCGAAGGGAATGGCGGTGGTTGGGTTGAAGGGATTCGGATAGTTCTGTTCCAGGACGAAAGCTGAGGGCAGTCTGATGGGTGAATCGATGGCGTCAGGTACGGCATTCCATACGGTGACGGAATTGTAGCCGTAATCTGCCAGATACATGGTCTCACCATCTGCACTCCAGGCAGCACCGCGACCGTTGAAGATACCGCCAGCGTCATAGTCACCCAGGCGTTCGCCGATGCTGTACAGTTCATCGCCTGTAGCAGGATCAAATACGAACCACAGTGAGCTGTGGACGGGATCCGTGAGATGTGATTCCTGGCCATTGGCGGCATAGAGATAGCCGTCCGGACCCATGGATACATCTTCCGGCCACATGGTGTAGAATGTGGTGTCGTCTACCTGCCAGCCATAGCCGATAGTATCCAGCGGAGTATGCAGGAACACACCCGGTATGTCGCTATGGAAATGCTTGATACCCACACCTGTCCAGGTACTGGCGATGTAGAGCTCCTGGCCATTGTCAGACGCAACCAGAGCACGGCTGAGACCCGGAAGGGTATCGATGGCAGTTCCCTGTTCCACCAGATCGGCATTGACGATCGTTACCGCGTTTCCACCACCGACGGTACCGACATAGATATTGCCGGAGCCATCGACACCTGGCTTCTGCAGTGATGCAGCGGCCGGATGGGTGTACTTGGCCATTCCTTCACCAGTCTGATAGTTGATCTTGCGCAGGATACCACTGTTCGAAGCGAACAGGATGTTGCCATCAGGACCAATTTCCATCCCGCGGCAGCCCTTGAAGAGCGTATCCGGGGTACCATCAATGGTCAGAATGGTAATGGGTGAGAATGGAAGGGCGGTCCCATCTGGCTCATAGGCATAAATACCATAGACCTCGACAGTATCAGTGCCCGGATACAGCGTATCCGTGGGCCAACCGTACATGGCGAACCAGACATTCCCGGCCGGATCAACAGCAACGCCGTGCATCCCGTAGGCGTCCTGTTCCATTGCCAGCCCTTCAGGTACCCAGAAGACTGAGTCGAATTCCCAGCCGGCGATGGCCATACTCACCATCAACAGGCTGGCGGTCAATATTGTAACCGTTTTTCTCATGTGCTTCCTCCTTCTGTTAGTTTCTATGTATGAGCACAAACTTAATAATAATTTTTGCTAAATGTCACACATTAACGGCCGTAGTACGGTGCTCCGGGTTCAAGCATATTGACCTGAATGATCCTCTGGGCCTCAGTTCCACCAGCCTGTCTGACCATGTAGAGATAATCACCACCACCCCAGACCATGTTCCGAGTGGGAGCGTACAGGATCTGCTCATAGAAGGGCAGGAATTCGCTGCCGTCGTGTTGCAGCAGGGCGTAATCCTTGTCACTGCCGACAAAGAGAATCCCGGCTGCACTGAAGGTCATACAGGTGATGTGCGCATCGGAACCCAGCGTAAAGGCGTCCCAGTCGGCAACATGGATGGAATCTCCCAGCACATCGGCCTGGATCTCCCGCTTCCAGATCTCTTCCTGGACCAGGGAAGAGTCATCCCCAACGTAATAGCCGGCAATATAGAGATCACCGTCGTACACCCTGACTGCGCTGATGTTGATATCCGCGTGCGTTGCCCAACTGGTGCTGGTCTTGGCCTCTACATCCAGGTAATAGACTTCACCATTCTGGGAACCCACGAGGATATTCTGATCCTCGGTGAAATCGAAATCCGAGGCATTCCCACCCAACAGCACGAACCAGGTGGCGTCCCGGTTTCCTTCAGGATCATAGCGGAATACTGCCGTCTGCTGCGCGAGGTACAGGTAGCCACCCGGCCCCACCTTCAGGGCTCCGGCACCGGCCAGCGGCCTGATATCCGGGATAAATGGATCATCGGTCTTGCTGCTGTCGGGTGGTATCAGGTGAATCGCAGGGAAGGCTGAAACGAATATGGTATCCCCTGAGTTGCAGGCGATGGAAGAGAGCTGGTCATATTCATCAAAACCACCATAATCGATGGCCGCAGCCTTCAGATCATAGGGCTGATCATATTCTGCAAAAAGAAAGGCACCCTGAACGGAAAGCTTGATCTGTACGGAATCTGCAACATAAGCCGGGACACGGACTTCAAGATCCGTGGTGGTTGCGGACAGAACTTCACCCAGGTGGCTGTCGAAGAAGACCAGATTCTCCTCAACCACGGAGGAGAAATTGGTCCCGGTGATCACCAGGGTACCCACACCGGCCCAGTTCTCATCCGGAGGATCGACAGAGGTGATGGTCGGTGTAGCTGCGCCTGTATCATCCTCGTCATAGATACTCTCCGATTCCCGTTCACAGCTGAACAGGAAAATACCGGCAATGAGAGCAAATGTCGTCAGCAGGTATCGTTTGTTTTTCTTCATGGGTTCTATCCCCTATACAGACATTTCATTCGTTTTATCTGATCACTATAAATTTCTCGTATGTCGACTCGCCTTCAGGCGTTTCCACGTGCAGCAGGTAGATCCCACTGACGACGATCTGGTTGGATTCCGTCACCAGATCCCATGCTTCGTCACCGCTGCCATCCGTATGCTCGATGGTATTGATCAGGTCACCACGTTCCGTGAAGATCCGAAGTGTACAATACGGCGGCAGGTCCAGGAACATGAGCTTGTTTGGTTCACCGATATACTGCAGCTGGCGGTTCTTGATATTGTATGGATTGGGAACCACCCTGACCGCGTCCAACGTCTCTCCCGGCGGCCGCTGCAGATAGGCGGCCTGTGTAGTCCTGGTCAGCAGGATCGCGCTGTGCAGCTCACCATGCGGATTCATCTGAGTGTTGTTGTTGGAGCCATCGTTAAAGGCAACGATATAATAGTAGTAAGATTGTCCTCTTATGGGACTGGTGTCATCATAATGATAAACCAGCTCTGGATTATCCGTACCCGCACCACAGGCGAAGATCTCACTGTAGGTGGTGTCCGGTTTACCAATGGCCCGGAAGATGCGATACCCGGAAAAATCTGCTTCATTGGACTCGGATGGACTGGGTAGCCAGCTCAGGAAAATGCGGTCACCACCGGATTCAACTGTGAAACTGGCCGGCGGTTGGGGTGGTTGTGGAATGCCAAAACCGCTGTCAAAATTCCGTTTTGCCCGGCTGAAGGAAAGCAGGATGCTGTCGGTGCCCGTCAGTACCCAACTGTTCTTGAAGTAATTCAGGTCGCCGGTCGTACCGCCATCAGGTAGATCGAAGGGGCCATTATCGGAGGGGTTGTCATAGGCCTGTTTCCAGCGTTCACCCACCCATTCACAAGTCTGCCTATCGATGCCATTTACGGCTTCTGCCTCAACGATGGTCACACTTTCGCCAGGAGCCAGGTCAAAAGGCCCATAGGTCATCATTACGTTCGTACCACCGCCATCATTATGATAGGTCCAGGGATCGTATGGATCCGTTATACTGGCTACAATGTCATCCCAATAACGGTTTGTACCCCCGTTACCATCTCCCCCATGAGGATTCCCGCTGAGCATGCTGTACAGTTGGGTCATGGCGATGGCATCCCTGGGTCTCAGATCGCCGATGTTGGGATAGGTGTCCCCGGCGTGCCAACCCAGAAAGGTCGGTTGGGAAATATCGTCAGTGGCATCTGCGGCATTGCGATCGACATGCAGCACAACTGATCCGGCGTGATGTGGCGAGGTAAGCCGACCCTTTTTCCCAATATCCGGTCCACCAACGTTGTCATAGGCATTCTTGCTCGTCTGGCCTGCCCATGAAAATCCACAACGCAGCCAATCAACGATAGGCGCATCGAGGGTGATCGGATCCGTATAATGCAGGGCATAATCTTCACCACGTCTACTCACCCAGCTGTGTTTGCCCCAGGATTGACCGTCACCGATGACATAGGCAGCCTCGCGTCCCAGCGAATAGCGTGTGCCCCAACCGATGCGGACACCATTCAGCGGGGCATCCAATTCGATCTCTGCATCCCAATCGGTGTTCCCCGTATTGGTATAGGTGAAGAACTTGATGAAGTAGTTGTCATGATATTGCTGACTGAAGGCGTAGACCGTCCGGGTCATGGTAAGTCCCATACTTGTATTCACCACATTCGTGACGATACGATCCGGGATCTGATCGGTATTCAGCGTGTCGATATCACTGTTGAAAATGGCCTTGAGATCGTTACCGTCCACGTAGACGCTGGGGGGCATGAAACGCGTACTCTGCTTGAGTTCCATTGGAAAAACACCGATACCCTCGGTATTTGCGGTGACGTACACTCCATAATGCTCCCAGTTGCGGCCACTGGGATCATCAAAATCCTCACAGGCTATCCAATACCGCTTGATGACAGCATTGTCCTGCTCAGGATACTGTGCCGGCCAGATGAGGCCTTCATAGTAAGTATTGTTCCAGGCGCGTTCAGATCCATATGCGGTAAAATGACTTTGCAGGGATCCCAATCGGATGTAACGCTTTGCAGCGGCATCGACCTGACAGAGAAGCTGGCTGGATGTCACCATGAGCAGGATCACGGATGTAATGGTAGTCTTAATCATACTTAGAAATTCAGCCTGATACCGATGTTTATCTTTCTGGGATCGAGGAAAGTCATCGAGCGAATGTCAGGATTGTCAATATAGCTTTTCGTTTCCTTCCTGCGCTTGTTCGCCGCTGCTATGTCCGGGTCATCATAAGGATTCGCTTCCAATGGATCATAATCGACATCATCCGGACGGTATGTCCCGATCCTGTCATTGCCTTTTTCGACACCCTCCTCGAAATCAAAGTTGAGCGAATACATGTAGGATTCGAAATCACGGATCCCGGAAAATCCGGCATAGGACAGGTATTTGGTATCGAGAAGATTCTCGATGTCGGCGAAGATCTCAAATTCGCTGCCTCTCAGCTGTATTGATTTACTGAATCTCAGATCCACGTTCACTGAATCCACCCAGCGGACATTTGCTGACAGGCCGGGGATCTCATTCGGATTCCAGGTCGAGTATTGACCAGCCTTCCAGTTGCCGAGGAAACTTGCCTGCCAGTTGCCCAGTGGATGTCGATCCAGGACTTTCGGTCCGAATCGAGCCGGGCTATGCAGGACAAGGTTGAGACGAAAATAAGGGCGCGGGAGTGGTTTGACCTGGGCCGGCGGATAGCGCAGAATGTAGTCTCTCTGCTTCTGGGGGTCCTGGTAGTGGTGCCGCAGACCAAAATAGCCCTCGGATTCCACCTGATAGGTATAGTTCACGAAGCCTGACCACCAGGTACCATGCCCCTTGCTCATTGTGAGCTCGATGCCCCTGATATCTTCGTAGTTGTTATTCTCTGCCTTGACATAGTTGACTGAACCATCGGCACTGGTGAATGCCACCCAGTTAGGTTGGTTGGTCACGTCCTTGTAATAGGTTGCGACCTTCAGGAGAACATTGTCCCAAATGCTCTGATCATAGCCCAGTTCATACGCGATCGTCCGCTCTAGTTCCAGATCCGGATTCCCGATGTGGGTGACCAGACCGCTATACTCCCGTTGGATCCTGAAACGATAACTGGAAGCCGGCTCGGAATAGAAGTGGCCATAATTGAAGAAAAGCTTGGATCTGTTCGTGATGGGATGGGAGATCCCAAGCCTGGGACTCAGCGTCCAGGTGCCTTTGGTGGGAACCGTTTCGGCATTTGTCTCCAGATCAGCTCCTGCACCGCTGGTCAGATCCGGATCGTAGGCATCAAGCAGGTACAGGTCCGTATTTGACTGACTGTATTCACCCCTCAGGCCGAGATTTGCGACGAAGCCCTCAAACTCAAGTTTGTCCTGGATATAAAGGCTGAAGAGGTAGGGATAGACATTGTAGACCAGGCTCCGGCTCCAGGTATCCTTGTTGCTCTCCATGAATGAGCGCACGCGGTAGTCGTTGTACATCAGCTGAGCACCGGTCTTGATCTGGTGATGTCTGGTGACCTGACTCGTGAAATCCCCCTTAACGATGGTCGTCCTGATGGTGGTCTTGTCACGCCCCAGATTCATCCATTCGTCGCCATCATAGCCGAAGGGATATTCGTCGACGTAATAGTCAGGAATGATCTCGATGAGGGTCGTGTCCCTCAGTTCTGTTTCGAAACTGTTATACCGGTTCTGCATTTGCTGGAGAATGACCTCATAAAAGGTCTTCTCACTGAGCATGTGGTTCATTTTCAAGCCCACCATCGTTCGATAGATGGATGTTGGACTGTAATAGCCGGGTTTAAAAAGGACGTTGCTACCGCCGCTAACCAGGTTGGCTACTTCATAGGATTCATCCAGATATCCGCCGGTGGGTGTGGTTTTCCAACTGTAGGGAATGACTGATCTCTCCTGCGAATACTGGTAGGTAGCGGTGAGTTTCATATTTGACGTCATATCCGCAGATAACTTCAGGCGGGTGGTCCCGATCATGTACGCATCCCTGGACAATGGAACCACGAAGGCCGTCTGCGTACCACGATGGGATAGGTGGAATCTCAGGTTCCCCATGAGATCCGCCAGCATTGGCACGGGACCTCCGAAACCAAGATCCACAGTGTAATCCGGAATGGCGATCTCGCCGTTGCGTCTATGCCGGAACAGGAATTCCCGTTGTGCCGCAGCGGGTGTCAGATCGTTGCTGGGATCATCATCGGACATGGTGGTCTCAGAATAGGCATTCCAGCCATCAAAAGCTGGATATTGCGTTCTGGTGTAGTCATCCCAGTCACCATCATAGGTACCAACCCAGGCAACTGCATCATCCAGGTAAGGTCTCAGGTAATAGGAATTCTCATCGTAGGGAGAAAGCCCATAGTTTTTCTGAGCCGGGGCTGAATAGCGGTAGGATATTGAGCCATTATAACCTTCTGTAGAACCCTCGTTGGTTATCACGTTGATCACACCCGACCGCATGTTCCCATATTCGGCGTTGAAACCGCCGGATTGGATCTGGATCTCGCTGATCGCACTTAAAGAAACACTTGAGATGGGAACGTATGACCTGGTGTCATTCATGAGGAAACCATCGAGGTAGAACGCGGTCTGTTGATGGGCTCCACCCCGGACTGACAATCCTTCTACACCGGCTTGTTGTCCTACGATCTGCTGAACATCAATGACCGGCATCTGGCTGATGGTCTCCGCGTCGACATTCAATTGACTGGCGGAGATATCCCGTTCGATGACAGGTCTGGTACTGACGACGGTTACGGCCTCCATCCCCAGGACCGTGGTGATCAACTCCAGATCCAGTCTGGTGGTCTGATCCATGGCTACTCGCACGTTTTCAGTGATGATGGTGGTATATCCGATCATACTGGATCTCAGGGTGTAGGTACCCGGCGGAACATTGAGGATGGTATAATATCCGTCAATATCCGTGGATGCCCCCGTTCCAAGCTCTTCAATAATGATATTGACACCGATCAGGTCATTACCTGTATCGTTGTCAGTGACATGCCCTGAGATCTTCCCTGTCTGACCCGCATGGAGCGATGTCAGGAGGATCAGGGATGCGATGGATAGTCGCATTGTATTCAGCACTTGAGACCCTTGTCTTGCTTCTTAGAGACTGAATCTCGCCGTAATCCGATGGACCTCGTTCCACACACCAAATGGCGTGTAGGCGTAATCGATCCCCAGACCAAACTGTTCGATCCCCAGACCGAAGGTGAGATCGTGCTCACTGGTGCTGGAGTAGTAGCCGGTGCGCAACGAGAGCATATCAAGCGGTTTGTACTCGATGCCGACCTTGATCTGTTCGGGATGAGCCCGATAGTGCAGGGCATCAATGGATAACAGCAGTTGCTGCATACCCATGCGATCCCGCATGAGGTCGAACATGTCCATGGAAATACCCAGTGAGAATGTCAATGGAAGCTGAAAGCCCTCTTCTTCGAACTTGATCTCGTCAGAGAAGTTGCGGACAGACATTCCAAAGGCCAGGCTCTTCCAGCCTGTATGATAGATCGTGCCGAAGTCGAAGGCGTTGGCGAAGGCCAGATTCGCTTTTACGGTATCCGGATTATCTTCTTCATCCGGAAATACACTATGGCCATAGTTCAGACCGACATATTTGATATGTCCTCCAACTGCAAATTTATCGCTGAGAGCATTTGCATAGCCCACACCCATGGCAAATGCCATCGGTTTGATGATCTCCGTATCAATGTATCCCTTGGTGTTGGCCCACACCATGGTGCCCTGGATCTCTCCATAGTCCACGTTCATGACACTGGCGCCAAACACGCCAAAACGTCCATTGGCTGGTCTGTAGGCCAGTGCGAAGGAATTATGCACAATATCAGCGATCCACTGATTCTGACTGGCCATGACTTCCACTGTAGAACTCATCCTGGCCATTCCAGCCGGATTGAAGAACAGGGATCCGCTGCTGAGGCTCAAGGTGGTCATGGCTTCGGCCATCCCGCCGCCGCGGGCATCTGAGGCCACACTGAGGAATTGAGCGCCTGTCTGGGCCAGCTTCACCTGACCAACGAGGGGAAGTGCCAGGAATGCGATGAGGGTGGTAATACCGATCAGGCGCAGCATGATTGATCCTTTACTCATTCGATATGGTTGCATGATCACTCTCCCTCCATCAAAACGAGCCTGAAGCCCAGGCTGGTCATCTGTTCACCGGGATTGAACTGCACCAGGTAGACCTCATTTCCCAATTCGAAGGTGTAGCGACTGAGCAGATCCGGGCAGTAGGCTATCGTCGACAGGGCAATCTCACTGCCTATAATTTCCAGTTCAGCGCCGGTCTCGTCCCAGATCCGTACCTGTAGATAGTTGTTCATGAAGAATGTCACCTCACCGGCTGTCTGTCCCTGCCAGTCCAGCAGAACGTATCCTGCATTGTCCTCGCTCTGCAGCGTAAGACGGGCCTGGGAAACGATCTGGTCCAGAACACTGGTATCAGCTTCCAGCTGTTCATAAGCCACGTCGATACCGAGCCCTTCACCGTGATAGGGACCAGTTGGTGCAGTGGTCTGGTCCGCGAGAACGGCCCCGGCCACATATGCCATCTGTAGATCGTCAGCCTGCACGATCGTCGCATCGTCAAAGCTGAGATCCCAGGCATCTGAAGCAGTCACCAATCCACTGGTAAACTTTAGATATACAGGCGTCGTAGCCGGATGCTCGATTAAATAACTGGTGTCGGTGGCAGCAGAGAAATCAGGTGTACCTGCGGCATTGTATTTGACATTCACCGTGATGCTGTCCACAGACATGCCATCTACGTCGACGAAATCAGCGATCTCCAGCATGGCCAGGGTATCGGAACCATGCTTGAATGCATATACACCAGGGACGATCTCCCGAGCAGAGTTCAACCAGCTGTCATCCAACCGGTTCTCGGCCACCAGGGCATCTTCAATGAGATCATCTGTCCAGGCCGGTCCCAGCAATGCCAGGTCACCTGCAGTGGTAGCGATGAACACTGTATCAGCGAGCAGCTCGCAGGCTTCACCGTCAAAATCGGAAATCAGTACTTCTTCGTCCTGGTAATCCTCACAAGTCGTGAACACGAGGACAAGCCCGAGGAACAGGCTCATTCCCAGCGTTCTCATATCAAGTCTGTTAACACTAAGCATGATCCTCTCCCCTAACGAATGACAATGAATTTGCGGTAGGTTGACTCACCCTCAGGCGTCTCGAAGTGAGCCAGATAAATGCCACTGACAACGACCTGACGGTGTTTGGTGATGGAATTCCAGGCCTCATCACCACTGCCGTCCGTGTGCTCGATGGTCTCGATGAGATCACCCCTCTCAGTGAAGATCCGGATCGTACAAACGGGTGGGATGTCCAGGAACATGATCCTGTCCGCACCACTGCTGCCATACTGCAGCTCCAGGGCGCGGATATTATAAGGATTTGGAACAACGCGGATGTCGTCCAGTGATGTTCCCGGAGGTCGTTTCAGTGAGGCCGGTTTGTTTGTCCTCGTGTAGAACAGGCTGCTGTAAAGTGGAGCACCCGGTTCGATATCATTGGTATTCCCGTCATCATAAGTAACGATATAATAATAGTAATCGAATCCGCGTATTGCGGTGACGTCATCAAAGGAATTGACGATGTTCGGAACCTCGCAACTGAAGATCTCCTCAAAGGTCGTGTCTGGTTTGTGCATGGCACGGTAGAGCTTATATCCCCTGAATCCAGACCATGCTTCCGCATTATTGGTCCAACTCAGAGTGATCCGATCCCCACCTGAGGTTACGTTGAACTGGTCTGGAGGCGGTGGTGGTTTGGGAATATCATAACCCGACAGATAATTGCTCTGAGCCCGAGTAAAGGTTTGCATCAGGGAATCATAGCCGGTGAACACCCAGTAGTTCTTGTATTCATCCTTGCTGGCCGGTGCTCCACCTCCAGGAAGGGTCAGGTCCCCAAGGGCTATATCTGGTGAGAACCAATTCTCACCTATCTCATAGCATTTATCGCGACTCAGCCCAGCGGCCCCCTCAACGATGGTAATATGGACCCTGTCACCCGGCGCGAGCTGGTAAGGACCAAAGCCCTGTCCCTGGGAATAGCCTCCGGGATCGTCACCCCATTGATCGGCCAGTCCACCCCAGGGTGTGCCTGATTCAGCAATGAGTTGATCCGCATGTGATAGCTCGGGGTGACCAACGGACATATGTTGATAGCGTTCCAGCATCTTGGAAGCGTTGAACTGATCATTGTTCTGCGTGATGGGCCAATCGGAGCCTACCCACCAGGTTGTTGAAGGTTGTAAGGGATCGTCTGATGGATCGCTGGATGATACGTCTGCGTGCAGGGTTGCAAAACCCATGAACTGCTGTGCTGAGAGATGACCGTCACCGCCTTCGCCAAAATAGGGTGCTCCAACGTTATCGAAGCCAGCGCCACTATGCAGACCATGCCAGGAATATCCGGCTCTGAATGGATCCCCGTCATCGGGATCCTCTCCTATAACCTGGTTCACGGTATTGGCACCCCACGCTGTGTTCTGCGGCAACCAATAATTACTACCATAGGGACCACCCTCCCGGCTGGCGGCATAGCGATACTGCCAGTGAAAGTACACGTCTTCCAGGGTGACACTCTGCGTGGATCCCTGCCGGTCGTAAACACCGGTGTTCTCAAATTCAAACTCGTAGATGTGGTAGTTATCGTGGTACTGATTCGAGAACGCACTGATAGTTCGCTTAACTGTAACCCCTATGGCAGTGTTCACAATATTCACAAGCTTGCGATCAGCATTTTGTTCAGTATCAACACTGTCGACGCTGTCCATGAACTGCATGTTTGTGGCAATATCGCCGTCCACCACCACTGTTGGAGCTGCATGGCGTCCATACAGGGTGAATTTCTGGGGCATCATCTCCTTCTGATGATCCACGGGACCGCGTGGTCCGACATGGACAACCTTGTAGTCAAAGGTCTTGTCCACGAGCGGATCATAATAGTTGATGGTACCGATCCACATGGACTTGGCAGCCTGGCAATCCTGGTAGCTGAACTGCGCCGGCCAGCGCAAGCCGTCCTGCTGATCAGGGATCTGGCCGGTTCGGCCCACTTCGATCTCGCAACCCAGGTTGGAGAACCAGTTATGCAACTGACCAACCGCGATCCACTTGCTCGTGGGCTGGGCCAACAGGCTCGATGCCAGGAGGATGCCGACCAGTGATCTAAAATAAAATCTGCGTGTAATCATCTGAATTCCCTCAACTTCGCATCATGCCGGAATTAAAAATCGAAACTGATATCAATACCGAAGAAGACATCCCGAGGATTGAGAAATACAAATGATCCATAATTGGGATTGTCAATATGGGCCTTGTCTTCAACGATCTGATCCAACTCAGAATCACTTACATCACGCCAGCCGGAGCTATGGTGCCAGCTCTTGTAAGTATCCGTGGCTGCATCATAGTAAATGGGACGCTCTTCAGGCGAACTCAAAAGTTGAGTATCAGTGATCCATTCGAAGGGTACGAAATCCACATCATCAGGACGCACATCACCAGGGGTGTCATTCTTCTTCAGCCTTGGGAAAATGGCCAATCCCATCTCTTCCCGTTTTTTGTCCGGTATGAGAAGAGACTGGAAGTAGAAATCCCTGTCGAAACCGTCATGGAATCCGTAGGTGGAGAAGGTCTTGATGTTAAAGACGTTGTTTACATCAGCAAAGAATTTGATCCTGGTTTCGCCAACGGTGAATGTCTTGGAGAACTTTGCGTTAACTGAGGTTGTAGGTTTATAGCGCAGGTTGTATTCCACACCTGGGATACGGTTTGGATTGTAAGTGAACCAGCGTCCGGCAGTCCATCGACTGATGAGGTTGATGCGCCAATCACCGAGGATATGGTCGGTGCCGATTTTCGGTCCGAAATAGTCTGGTGTATGCAAATCGATCACAGATTTCGCCCGTGGTCGTGGCAAAGGTTTTTCCTGGGTAGGACGCTTCAAGAGATACTCTCGTGCTGCTGCAGGATTCTCATGAACCTCTCTCAAATCGAAATATCCTGATGTATTGACCCGATATTCATAGTTAACAAATCCGGTCAACCAGTCTCCAGTCCTTTTGGTGAGGTCGACCTCGAATCCACGGATGTCTTCATAGTTATTGGCCGCCAAACGATCGTATGTAAGATCCTGTATCATATTTGAATACTCGACAGTATTGTGCTGATCAGATATATCCTTGTAGTATGCAGCCATGTGAAACAAATAGGTATTACGAATGGAATGGTCATAACCCAATTCATAGGATATGGTTCTGGCGAAGGGCAAGTTTGGATCACCGATCTCGTTGATCTGACCCAGAGCAGCAATTTCTCGATCTGCTCCAAGAATGGCTTTCCTATAACTTCGGAAGAGCTCTTCAGCATGTATAACCTGCCGATAGTGTCCGTAATTGAAATAGAGCTTGGAATTGATAGAGATCGGATGGGAAACTGATAAACGGGGATTGAGATAGACTTTTGGCTTGATTTTGTCCTTTTCGACCGCGGCCTCAACATCTTCACTATAGGCATTACCATAATAGCTCTTGTCATAGACGTCAGTTATTCCCACCCATTCACCATTGGCAGCATAGTATTCGAAATTCAAACCGATAGAAGCGATGAAACCCTCGAATTCGAGCTTATCCTGGATGTAGGCAATAAAACGATATGGATTTCGGTTGATCTCAGACCAGTAATTACCCTCAGGCAGGAAATAGTTGATCGCACCGTGATCCAGTCTGATCTGGTCCCAGACGAGTTTCAACCCAGCCTGAACTTCGTTTCGCTCATTGACCTGACTGGTGAAGTCGGCCTTCAAGGTGGTGGAACTTGTAGAACTACTATCGCGGGAGGTGCTCACAGCTCCGCCCATGTTGATATTGCCATCGATAGATGTATTCGGGTCACCCGAGAATCCGACAGGCGCCTCATCTACGAAGTAGCCCGGGAACAGTTCAGTCAATTCATCAGGATCTCGTGCAATACCTGGACCCGTATCCCAGGCTTTAGTCAGCCGCATCAACACAACCTCGTAAAAGGCACTATTCGAAATTAAATGGGTAAACTTTGCAGAGACCATCGCATCGTTTGTATGTGTTGGAGCCCAGTAATCCCAGGTATACAACCGCCAGGGCACAGTAAATCCAGCTGTATTCAATGCGCTGGCCTGTTCCCAGGGTGCTGAGAAATAATCCACTCCTCCACCTCGACTCTCTGAGGTGGCATACAGGGTTCCCAGCATACCAGAAACCGTGAATTTCATTGATCTGCTCAGATCGGAGGTAAGCTTCAGCATGGTCTTACTACCTGTTGCTTTCGATCGTGACACCGGGTATAGGTATGCCAGTTGTTCATGTCGGTGGGATAGATAGAATCTTAGATTACCAAGACTTTCACTGATAAAGGGAACCGGTCCACCAAAGCCAAAATCGATATGACGGTCCGGATGAACGACGAGGCCATTCTTACGATACTGCCAGGTAAAGAGCTTTTGCGCCGCTGCCGGCGTCAGATCCTCTTCGGTTGGGCTGAGTAGCAAATTCTCGGAGATAGCATTCCAGCCGATGAATTCCTCGTATTGGCGACGTTCATATTTATCCCAATATGTCCTTTCCCCATCACCATTGTAGTCAACGAAATCCTCGCCCTCATCCCAGTAACCGTCCCCATTTGAATCTGTGAATGGCTCGCCGGTTGTAGTGCCAGACCAGGCAACAGCATCATCCAGGAATGGTCTCAGGTAGTAGAAATCCGGATCATAGGGACTCATCCCGAAATGTTTGTCTGCAGGCGGGCTGTATTTGATGGAGAATGAACCGCCATAACTGTGTGGATCTCCTTCTTTCGTGACCACATTGACAACACCGGAGCGGGCGCTGTGATATTGTGCGCCAAATCCGCCCGTCTGCACTGACAGTTCCTGCACGGCACTCAGAGGAAGACCCGTGATAGGCCTGTTGGTCCGGGGTTCCTTCAATTCGATCCCGTCCACCATGAAGGTCGTTTCGTCAGTACTTCCACCCCGCACTTCAAAACCGGAAACACCGGCCTGCAGAGTCAGGACCTCCTGAACGGAATTGACCGGTAACTCCTCTATGGTCTCTGCGTCCATGCTACGCTGGCTGGCGGCGACATCCATCTTGATGACCTCACGCTCGGCCGTGATCACCACCGTCTGCCCCTCGAGGACCTCCTGGGTCATGCTGATATTCTGTTCGAACGTCCTGTTGATCTCCACCCGGATATCCTCGATCTGGTGACGGCTGTAACCGATCATGGTAGCCGTGATGGTCTGGAATCCAGGTGGTACGTTCAGGATGACATAATAGCCCTCCAGATTCGTAACAGCGCCAAGACTGCTGCCCTCAACAACGATATTTACACCGATCAATGCTTCGCCGGAGCTGCTGTCCGAGACGTAACCGGCGATCTTTCCCGTGGTTGCAGCGAAGATGCTTGCGCTGAGCAACAGGAATACGAAGGTGAAACGTGTCCACTTCATCATATGACCCTACCTGTATTTATGATTCGATACAAATTCATCCCGGTAATTGGCCTGAAACCCCGCCAGAAGTGATCAGAGTATTTCTGTCGTTCAGGAGAAAGTAACAATTATCCAGAAGCAAATCTCTCCGCTAATAGCAGGATATTTCCATGGTTTTCTCACACCCCTGTTTCAGGCATGTGGCGAATATAAGTCAGTGGAGTTAATAAAAAAAATTAATTAACTACAGAAATGTCCTTGTTCCGTGATTTATGGTCGCTATGCAGGTGATCACAATTTTGAGGATCAGTGGGCTTCCAACCAGTTCTTCCCCACTCCGACATCCACCGTAAGCGGAACGGAAAGCTCCACCACTGATTCCATGCAACTGCGAACCAGTTCCTCCAATCTCTCTACTTCCCCGTCGAGCACCTCAAATACCAATTCATCATGGACCTGGAGGATCATCTTGGAGCTCAGTCCAGCCGTCTTCATGGCGCCATGCAGATCGATCATCGCCAGTTTGATGATATCGGCAGCAGTCCCCTGAATGGGCATGTTGGTAGCAACCCGTTCCGCGCCTTCACGAGTCATCCTGTTGCTGGCATCAATATCAGGGACCGGCCGCCGGCGGCCATAGTGTGTCTGGACGTATTTGTGCTCCCGGGCAAAGTCCAGGGTGGAATCGATGTATTCCCGGATCCCGGGATAGGTGTTGAAGTAGTTGTCAATGAGAGCCGCAGCCTCTCCCCGGCTGATATCCAGCTCGTTGGACATACGGAAGGGGCCTGCGCCATACATGATGCCGAAGTTCACCACCTTGGCCTGTCGACGCTGCTCCTCGGTGACCCCGAAGAGATCTGTTCCGAAGACCTTTGCAGCCGTCGCGGTGTGGATATCCTCCCCATTCCGGAATGCTTCGATGAGCGTAGGATCCCCTGAGAAATGGGCCATCAAACGGAGTTCGATCTGTGAATAATCTGCGGAGAGGATGGACCAACCCTTCTCCTGGGCTCTGAAGGCCTTCCGAATGTCCCTACCCAGTTCAGTTCGTATGGGAATGTTCTGAAAATTGGGATTTGTTGAGCTCAAGCGGCCTGTTGCCGCGATGGTCTGGTTAAATGAAGTGTGTATGCGATCGGTTTTGGGATGCACCAGTTTTGGAAGGGCATCCGTATAGGTGGATTTCAGCTTGGTGAGCTGTCTGTACTCAAGGATGAATCGCGGGATGGTATGCTTCTTGGCCAGGGTCTGGAGAACGTTCACATCCGTTGAGTACCCTGTCTTGGTCTTGCGGACCGGTGGGATCTCCAGTTTCTCGAAAAGGATCTTTCCCAACTGGGCCGGTGAGTTCAAGTTGAACTCTTCACCCGCCTCGGCATAGATCTGTTTCTCGATGCCCTCCATCTGGGTGGCCAGATTTGCTGACATTTCCTCAAGGAAAGCAACATCGACGAAGGTTCCCTCCAGTTCCATATCCAGCAGGACCGGCAGCAGGGGCAGTTCGATGTCCTCCAGGATGTTCTGTACTCCGTAGTCCTCGATCCTCTTCATGAGCTGGTTCGTGAGCTGGAGCGTGACATCGGCATCCTCGGCCGCATAGAAGCTCACTTTCTCCAGAGGAACCTCGTTCATCTGTATCTCATCCTTTCCTGAGCCGATGAGATCTGTTATGGGAACCGGTGCATAGCCGAGATACTGCTGACTGAGCTCATCCATCTTGTAGCCACGTCCACCTGGATTCACCAGGTAGGCGGCCAGCATGGAATCAAATGTGACGTGCTCCACCAGGATCTCGTATTGAAGGAGTACGGCGAGATCGAACTTCAGGTTATGACCGGTCTTGCCCACGTCAGTGGACTGCCAGAAACCGTTCAACAACTCCAGGACTGGCTTAACATCATTCCGGGTAAAGTCACCTTCCTGCTGATCTGGATGGTCAAAAGCCACATACACCCCCTGGTGCGCTTCCCAGGAGAACGCGATACCGACGATATCGGTGGTGAGTACGTCAAGACTCGTGGTTTCAAGGTCAAAACACACCAGATCCTTGTTCAGCAGATTGTTCGCCAGAACCGCAAGATCCGATCTGGTGGTGATGGTCTGATAGTGTTTCTCGATCTGTGGTGCAGACCCGGAGGCACCACCGATGATGGCCGAGACCTCCTCAAGGGATTTCAACAGACTGAACAGCTCCAGCTCCTGAAAGGTTGAACGGACAGCATCAATATTGGCCTCATCCACTGCAGTGGAGTCCCAACTGTCACCAAGTTCCATATCCGTGTGGATGGTGACAAGCTCCCTTGAGAGTGTTGCCGATTCACGGTTGTCCTCGAGTTTCTGCCGCAGCTTTGGATTCTTGATCTCATCGAGTTTCTTATAGATGTCGAGTATGCCCCCATGCTCATTGATGAGCTTGACAGCGGTCTTCGGTCCCACGCCGGGTACACCGGGGACGTTATCGCTGGAATCACCCATGAGACCCAGCAGGTCGATGATGAGATCGGGACCAACGCCCCATTTCTCAAGGACGAACTCAGGTGTCCAGTACGCCTCGTTGCGAGGATCAAAGATCTCCACCAATGGTGACACCAGTTGGGCAAAATCCTTGTCACCGGTGAGGATCTGGACCTGTTTCCCTTCTGCCGAGGCTCTCTTTGCCAGGGTACCGATGATATCATCAGCTTCAAATCCTGGCTGGCGCAAAACCTTGATCCCCAGTCGCTCGACAAGCTCATCGATGACGGGCAGCTGCTCGGCCAGTTCGTCGGGCATCTTCTCCCGGGTCGCCTTGTATTCCGGGTAGCGTTCGTGGCGGAAGGTCTTTTCTTTTGAATCCATCACCACGGCCAGATACTCAGGCTGCTTGTCGATCAAGAGACGCAGGAGGGAGTTCATGAATCCATAGATGGCCGAGACCAGCTGACCTTTGGAGTTGATGAGAGGATTCCGGATGAAAGCAAAATGTGAACGGTAGACCAGAGCCGAGCCGTCAATGAGATATAGATCAGGTTTCTTCCCGTCATTCAAAACAGTATCCTCCTAGTCCCCTCCCAATGGCTCGGCGTACAATTCGTAGGGACCTGCGTCAGTGATCCTTGCCCGGACAAGTGACCCCACTTCCAGATCCGCATCCAGATAGACATTGTGGTCGATCTCAGGCGCATCCCAGATGGTGCGCCCCAGCATCTGCCCTGCGATGTCCGGATCCGGTTTGTCAACAAGGATATCCAGTTCCCTCCCGATGAGTTCCTGGTTCCTGTCGATTGACAGGCTGTGCTGGAGATCCATGATGGCATCCATGCGTTCGCGTTTGATCTCCTCCGGGACATCGTCATCCAGATCTGCGGCAGAGGTGTCCTCCTCTTCAGAATAAGT
Source organism: uncultured Lentisphaeria bacterium (assembly GCA_964454335.1). GTDB lineage: Bacteria > Fidelibacterota > UBA8477 > UBA8477 > JABMPR01 > CAYVVT01. The sequence continues at coordinate 144,111 of CAYVVT010000006.1, forward strand.
AAACACTCCCACCCGCTCAAACCGGATCTCCTCAAGGAAGTCCATCAGAGTGGTAAAGTCCTCTTCCGTCTCACCCGGAAAACCCACGATGAGCGAGGTTCGCAAAACAAGATCAGGGATCCCTGACCGCAGGTCGCGAAGCAATCTCCGCAAACCCTCAGCATCCAGCCCCCGCTTCATGGCAGTCAGCATCTCGGTTGATGCGTGCTGTACCGGAATGTCCAGATAGGGCAGTAACTTTTTCGCATTCCGGAAAACGGGTATGAGTTTGCGTGAGAAATGGGCGGGATGCGCATAGTGCAGACGGATCCAATCCAAACCATCGACCTGGTCCAATTCTGAAAGCAGCTCATGCAGATACTGCTTGGGCCGCAGATCCCAGCCGTAGCTGGTGGTATCCTGACCGATGACCATGAGCTCACGAACACCCCGATCGGCCAGGGATCCAGCCTCATTCACCAGTGAATCGATCTCACGGCTACGCTGCGTGCCACGCATGATGGGGATAGCACAGAAGCTGCAGACATTATCACAACCCTCCGTGATCTTGAGATAGGCATAGTGCCGGGGGGTCAGCAGTTTCCTCTGGTGATCCGGATCTGCAGCGAGATGCGGTTTATCCGTAAGGTGCTGGAAAATGCGCTGAAAATCCTCGGTGACGAAGAAGCGATCCACCTCGGGCATTTCACTTTCCAGTTCGCGCTTGTAGCGGGCGGACAGACAGCCGGCCACCAGCAATTGTTTCAGGCTCCCGGTCTTCCTGAGCTCTGCGCTTTCCAGGATGACCTCCACAGACTCCTCTTTGGCGTCACCTATGAAACCGCAGGAATTGATGATGATGGTTTCAGCATCACCGGGTTCTTCCACAAGCTGGATCCCGGCATTCTCAAGCCCACCGGCTATGATCTCGGAATCCACGGTGTTCTTCACGCATCCCAGGGAGATGATATGGACTTTATCTGTTTGTTGGGGATCAGGCATGGTTGTTATTGAGAATATTGAAATTTGAAATTTGAAATTCGAAAATGGAGAGGTCAGATCTTGTAGGTGTGGAAAGAACTGCGTCCAGAGGTACCGCCACTCCGATATCGCAGCTTCGGTTCTGATGAGATCCTTTCAAGTTATTAACCTCCACTACACCCTCTCTCCATTCTGCTTGCCGGACGCGCCTTTGGGTACCTCGAAGATCGCACGGACGTAATCCTCTGCATTGAAATCCTGGATATCATCTACCTTCTCGCCAATGCCAATGTACTTGACCGGGATCTGCATACGCTGATTGATGGCCAGTGCGATGCCGCCTTTGGCAGTACCATCCAGTTTGGTAAGGAACAAGTGGTCTACAGGAGCGGCCGCCGAGAACTGTTCGGCCTGAATCAGTCCGTTCTGACCGGTCGTCGCATCGATGGTGAGCAGCGTTTCGTGTGGAGCTTCGGGTATGACCTTCTGCACCACACGTCTGATCTTGGCCAGTTCCTCCATGAGGTTCTTCTGGGTATGCAGACGCCCGGCTGTATCGATGATCACAACATCCATTTCCCGGTTGCGGGCGGCATTCAATGCATCGTACACCACTGCTCCCGGATCCCGGGCTGCTTCGTTACGGACCAGCTGAGCTCCGGAACGCTGGGCCCAGATCTCCAACTGTTCGATAGCGGCTGCTCGAAATGTATCCCCTGCCACAAGCATGACCTGATGGCCAGAGGCTCCATAGAATGCAGCCAGTTTCCCGATAGACGTTGTCTTGCCGGTTCCATTGACGCCTACCACCAGGATCACGTGCGGACGTTGTGGCCCCATCTCCCTGGCAGAATGGTCGTCCAGCCTTTTCACGAGATCCTCCCGGAGGAAATCCAGGACCGTATCCATTTCGACCACCCTGTTCAAAGGAAAATTCTTCCTCAGGTCCTCGATGAGCTCGATGGCGAGATCAACACCGATATCCGCTGAGATCAGGGTTTCCTCGATGGTATCTAGTAGTTCGTCGGTCAACGGGACGGATCCGGTAAAGACCTTGCTGAGCCGGTTATTGAATTCGACGCGGGTGCGGCTCAATCCCTGTTTTAGTCGTTGATATGCTGATTTAAGCATCATGGATCCTGAATGTCAGATGGGACAGACAGAAGATCAGGCTTCGGCCTGCTTGTTGAGTTGGTAGAACCGGTAGTACTGTTGCAGGTAGAAGAAAAGAGAGATGCATGCCAGCAAGACGGAAAGGTACATACAGTAGATGGCCCAGGGTTCCAATTTGAATATCATCAGCAGCAAGGTCACAGTGGTGAGGAAGATGGACCACTTCCCTGTTCGATTGGCTCCCATGTCGTGCCGGCGCTCACGATTCACGATATACCCGATGATCACGATAAGGCTCTCACGAAAGATCATAAACCACACGAACCATCCCGGAACACGCTCTGCTACCGGCCTGGCCCAGAACAGCACGGCAAAGATGACGATCTTGTCAGCGATGGGATCCAGGAACTTGCCTACCAGGGTGATCTCGTGATAGGAACGTGCGAACCAGCCATCAAGAAAATCCGATAAAACAGCCAGCGATATCCAGAACACGGCCCACAGAGGAAAATCCGCCAGCCTCCCATCCCAGCCATTCAACAGAACCACGATGGGAATGGCCATGAACGCCCGGGCAGCTGACATGAGATTGGCCAGCGTGAGGTATTTCTTCATCTGTTGTCTGTCAGGTGCTGCCATGGACGCGGATCCCACACTTTTCAAATAAAACCGGCTCAGTTGCCAGGAACTGGTCACGAACCCCGGAATACACCAGGTGGCCCTCCTCGAGGACCAGGACAGAGGACGTCGCTTCAAGGATGTCCAGATCGTGGGTTATGACCAGGAGTCGAGTATTCACGGAGGCTAACTTATTTATTTTCTCAATAATGACCATTTTTTCTTTCAAGCCCAGTCCGATCCCGGGTTCATCCAGGATGATAGCAGCAGGTTGAACATAGAATGCACAGGCCAGTGCCACACGTCTTAACTCTCCACTGCTGAGAAAGTGAAAAGGCAGGGTAACCAGTTCCTCAACGCGATCCAACCCCAATTCGAGGAGTGTCTGCCGCACCTGGTACATATCCATCTTCCGGTCGAGCAGTTCAGACAGCTGCTCCTCCAGGTTCTCCGCGAACAGGAAATCCTCAGGATATTGCGGCAGATAGAACCAATCTGATTCCGCCCCGGCCGCGAGTTGCCGGGCATAGGTACTCTTGCCGCTGCCGTTCGGACCGATCAATCCTATGGTTGAGGACTGACAGTCTATCTCTGGTAGGTCCACAGCAAAGCCACTCTCTGGATATGTATGTTGAACTGCCGGCAGGATCATCGTGATCCCTCGTGTAAGCTTCCTTCCGAAAGTTGTACGTGTTGCTGACCCCAGCTGACTTCATCAGGATACTGACTCACATGCAGAATGGTGGCTCCCTGAGCATGGGCGCTTTCAAGAGAATTCCTCAGAAGTCTTGAGTTGCTGCGGTCGAGGAACGATGAAGGCTCATCAAGCAGCAGGAAGGCACTGCGGGGACCGAAGAAGGAGGCCAGGGCAAGTCTTTGCCGTTCACCACCTGAAAGCGTTCGGATCCTCCTGTGCAGCAGGGAATTCAGCGCATAGACCTCAGCCAGGCTCCGAATGCGGTCAAGCTGCTGATCCGTGGCGATCTCAAGCTCCTCCTTTACCGACTCCCCCAGGAAGAAATCGATGGGATTCTGTGGCAGGTAGGCGCAATTCGCCTCTGCGAGGGTTCTGGGCTCGCCGGGAATGACCTCTGCTCCATCCAGGTAGATCCTGCCCTTCTGAGGAACGAGCACTCCCAGGATCAGTTTGAGCAATGAGCTTTTACCGCTGCCATTGTCGCCGGTGATCGTCGTGAAACTGCCTCTGGCGATGTTCAGGTTAAGATCTGAGAAGACGGTTTTCTCGATCCGTCTCCACCGGTAATTCAGGAAGATCCCTTCCAGACGGATCGCATCAGCTGGCACTGGGATCATTTCTCGCGCTGGATATTGAAATCAACGAATTGGATCAGTGAGTGCTTGACAGGGCCGTCCGGGAAGATCTCCAGGGCGCTCTTGGCCTGATCGCTGAATTCCTGAAGCTTCTTGCGTGTATAGTCCAGGCCGCCATGGTCGGTAATGAACGCCAGCACCTTGTACTGGGAGCCATCAGCTAGACCGCGACGCATCAGATTCCGGAATTCCCTGCGTGCTGGCCTGTCTGCCTGCGACAGCGCATGAATGATGGGCAGGGTGACCATGTTGTGCTTCACGTCCAGACCAATGGGCTTCCCCACCGTGGCAGCCCTGCCTTCGAAGTCAAAAAGGTCATCCTTGATCTGGAAGGCGATGCCGAATGAACGCCCATACTCGCACATGGCATTCCAGGCTTTTTCTTCGCTGCTGGTGGTCATCGCACCCAGTTTGCAGCCCGTGGCCAACAGTGAGGCGGTTTTATCCTCGATCATATTGTAGTAGGCTTGCTCGGTCATTGTATCAGAACGGGCACGATCGATCTGGTCGATCTCACCGGTGACCAGACGGTCCGCCGTGTTCGAAAGCAGGTCCAGCATCAGTGGATCCTTGAGCTCCACCATCTTGATTAGTGCCTTTGAAAAAAGGTAATCCCCAATGAGCACACTGACCTTGTTGCGCCAGATGGAATTGATACTGGGGATCCCGCGACGGGTTTCCGCCTCATCCACCACATCGTCGTGCACCAGGGTGGCCGTGTGCAGGACCTCTACAAGCGTGGCCGCAGCGTAAGTGGTCTCATTGCATTCCCCGCTCAGTTTTGCAGAGAGCAACAGAAGCATGGGCCGCATCTTCTTGCCTTTCTGTGCAATGACATATTTCATGACCTGATTGATGAGGAATACGTGTGATTGCAGCGACTTCTCGAAGTGTCGCTGGAAAAGGTTCAACTCAGCCTGAATCGGTCTCAGGAGGTCATTCAATGAGATCTTCAATACGGACAGGCTCCTCTTCTTCAAGGGCTTCTTTTTTCTGTTTGACCATATAGGCTACGAATACACTCAACTCATACAAGAGGATCACGGGAGCAGCCACACCCAGCATGGTAAATGGATCTGCAGGTGTAAAGATAGCTGCAATGACCAGAATGATGAGATAGGCAAACCTGCGGATCTTGCGGAGAATTGATGGTGTGACAATACCGAGTTTCGCCAGGATGAAAACCACGATGGGTAGTTCAAAGGCGATTCCGGTAAAGGTGAGCAGCAGGGTGATATACGAGAGATAATCGGCGATGGTGACGTAATTAACCAGGTCCGGCAGACCATAGTTCAGGACCGCAAAGAATTTCAGGGACCAGGGGATCATGATGAAATAGGAGAACAACGCTCCCACGACGAAACTGAATATTGTCGTGAGTACCAGGACCGGTATGAACACCCTTTCATTTGCGATGAGACCGGGAGCGATGAATTTCCAGAGCTGATAGATGATCACCGGCAGTGAGAAGACGATACCCACCATGATGGCCACGCGCATCTTGGCCAGAAACACTCCCAGGATGGTGGTGTTCAGCAATGCGAGCTTTGGTTCCGTCTGGTCGATGGGGATCTTGAGGATCTCGATGATGGCGTTGGAGAAGATGAAGCCGACAACGGCGAACAGCACGATGCTAACCAGTGCTTTTATCAGCCGCCACCTCAACTCCTCCAGATGGTCAAGCAGGGGCATTTCTCCTGATTGATCTTTACTCATGAGCAGCTAAGATACATCACGCCTGAAGATTCAAAAACAGCAAGCTCAACTACCCAGCAATTTCTTCACGATCTCACTGGGACTGATCTCGGCTTTCAGGACACTTTCCTGCAGAAAGGATTCACGTTGGGCAGTCCAGAAGTCCTCCTGGATCTTGTGCTGAACAACGCTGCGGATCTTCAGCCGCAGGCGCTGTTTGAAATTCGCATGTTTCAGATCGTGTTCCTGGAGCATGGCGCGATGCGAATCCAGGGCGGTGGACAATTCTTCAATGCCTTCTCCCTGGGGAGCAATGGTCTTCAATACAGGCGGGATCCAGCCATGCTCCTGGAGGGGTCTCATCTCCAGCATGGTCTGCACCTGTATCTGGGCCTGGTTGGCACCCTGTCTATCGGACTTGTTCAGAACGAAGATGTCAGCGATCTCCATCAGACCAGCCTTCATGGCCTGGATATCGTCACCGGATTCGGGAACCAGGATCACCGCCGTTGTATCGGCAGCCTTGGCAATGTCCAACTCCACCTGCCCCACCCCTACGGTCTCAAACAGTATGATGTCGAAGCCAGCGGCATCCAGCACATCCGCCGCATCCTGTGAACGGATGGCCAGACCTCCATGACTCCCACGGGTTGCCATGGAACGGATATAGACCCCGGTGTCGGCCGAATGACGCGTCATCCTGACCCGGTCCCCGAGAATGGCTCCACCAGAAAAGGGACTGGTGGGATCAACCGATAGTACGCCTACGCGCTTGTCCTGAGAACGAAGGATCTCGATCAACTGATCTACCAGGGTACTCTTCCCGGCGCCTGGCGGCCCCGTGATCCCCACGCGATAGGCCCCACCGATATGCGGGAATATCTCATCGAGTAGACCGATGTCATCATCGCTGGAGTTCTCAACAAATGAAAGCGCCCGGGATATGGCCAGGCGCTCAGCTTCTAAAATTCCTGGGAGGTCTAGTGTCATATTCTGAGTGTTCGGGACTCCTAGGATTTAGATTGATACATCTCTTTGAATTTAGCGTACTTCATGATCACGATCTTTTGGCCATCGCGGCGTACCCAGTTCTTGTCCTCCAGTTTCTTGATCATCCTCGAGACTGTCTCCCTGGTGGTTCCGGCCATGTTCGCAATATCCTGCTGCATGGGAAGTTGCCCGACAGTGACGTCACCCATTTTGTATGTGCCATATTCTTCAGCAAGTTCAATAAGGATGGCGGCGATCTTGCCCTCGGCGTCACTCAAGGTCAGATATTCAAGGTGGAGATCAGTTTTGCGCAAACGCAGCGCCAGCTCCCGGAGCAGCGAAATGGCTACCTTGGGGTGCTGTTCAAGCAGATCGAGAAATTCACGGCGGTTGATGGTCTGGATCTTACAGGGTTCCAGTGTGATCACATTCGCAGATCGGGTCTCACCATCAAGGATGGCCAGTTCACCAAAGAAATCCCCTTCATGGAGGAAAGCAAGAACGGCCTCGCGCCCATCCTCCGCCAGTCGGGTTACCTTGACTGAACCGGTGTCAATAATGAAGAAGTTGTCCCCCTGCTCTTCCTGATGCAGAATGTGTGAATCCTTCTCGTACTGCTTTCCCTGACAAACTGTCGCTAAATGTTCAAGGACCTTGTCATCCAGTTCAGCAAAAAGAGGGACTAATCTTAGTGTGTCAATGACAGCTTCTCTAGCCTCTTCCATGCAAAATTTCTCCCATCCGGTGATCCCCACATGAAGTGGTGTTGGTTACAAATACTCCCTGCGTCCCAGTTCATAACACAATGATGCGGGTTTGATGAAAAGTAGGCCAATTTTCATGCCAGAGAAATTAAAAAATTACCCATCCAGGCCGATATCGCGGATTTCCTTTCTGCAGAGATTGACCGGTGTGTTGAATGTTTTTATCTAAACCGTTGACAGACCTGAACTAAGAATCTATATTCGCGCGCATTTTGAGAAGAAGGAAACACTATGCCTGTCAAAAAGACTGTAGCGAAAAGAATCCGCCAGGCCGAGAAATCACGCGTGCGGAACAAACATTATACTTCGAAGATGAAGACTGCGATCAAGAGAGCCCTTGATGCAGATACTAAAGAAACAGCTGAAGCACTGGGTCGCGATGCCATCTCTGTGATCGATAAGACCGTATCAAAGGGAATCATTCACAAGAATAAGGCCGCCAACCAGAAGTCCCGTGTAGCCAAACATGTGAATTCACTCAGCTGAATCCGGTCCGGATTTTTGCTCCCAAAGCCGTCCTCATGGGCGGCTTTTTTCGTTTATGAGATTATACTGTCATCGCGAGTACTATCCGGTGGATAGTACGTGGCGATCCAGTTCACGAAGCATCGCACCTCAATAACTGGATTGCGACGTTGCCCATTGATGCCAAAGACAGTAATGGTCTTCTCGCAGTGACTGATTACGGGTTTATTCTTTTAATATATCTCGTTGGTCAGGCAATGAACCGAACCACCGGCATAGCGAAAGCTGGTAAGGGGTGCCACGAAACGGCAGATACCCATCTCTTCCAGGCGTCTCTCTACGCCTGAGGTTTGGAAATGGCTGCTGTTCACCATGATCCCGGGAGCGATGAGGGCATTGATGGCGTAATCACCGAGAACATCCTGACTTCCCGAGGAATCGATGGGCTCGACCTCGATGATATCTACATTGAGTTTACGGAGCTGATCCAGTGAATCCTCGGCTATCATTCCGGTGGTGATGATGAGCGCGGATAGCACATTCTCACGATCTACCACAGGTGTAAAGACTGTGTCGAGATGATATCCTTCGGATTCCATGAGGATGTAATGGTCGGGTTTGATGATCTGTCGTACAAAATCATGCCCTTCCTTGTTAGAGCGGGACAGACCACCGAAATAGAAGCTGCCAACTCCCGTTTCGATGTAATTGATGTCTCCGCCTTCAAGATGGGCACCCTCAGGTAGAGTGATCACTGTTTTATCGAACTTCCTCTGAATAAGGCTCGTGTGATGTTCACCCTCCACTACCCGGTCCGGAACGCTGAATCGGCTCTTGATCCAGATGCCATGGAACATGATGCCTGCATCTCGAATGAAGACGGCATCGTGGAACAGGCTGTCCGGGCGGTTCAACTCTTCGGGAAAGGGCACAATGTGCAGATGGAAACCGGCTGTGAGCAGCATATGGATGAAATTCAGCCATTCCTGTCGTAGAAGGATCTGATCGGGGATAATGCCCTGTTCATGAGCATATAGAGTCGCATAGTTCATACTGGCCTCCGTCTCTCCCTGATGGACGGGATAGCCATTGTGCCACATCCCAGGTACTTCCGGTGTTACCGCCGGTAGTCCCAGCAGGATAATCTCACGGTTGTGGGCTGGTGGACAAAGTTTCATTTCTTTTGTGGAACATAGATATCTGTGACTGTACCTGCTACGATCTCAGCGGAATTGCCTACGCTTTCAGATAGACTTGGGTGTGGATGAATGCTCAGAGCGATGTCCTCCGCATCAGCGCCCATCTCGATGGCCAGAACAGCTTCAGCGATGAGATCACCTGCGTTGATCCCCACGATACCAACACCCAGTATCCGTTTGCTCTCTTTGTCGAACAGGGTTTTCGTGAAGCCTTCGGTGCGACCCAGGGCAAGAGCTCTGCCACTGGCGGACCAGGGGAAAATACCCTTTTCGTACTCAATACCACGTTCCTGGGCCTGGAGCTCCGTCAGTCCGGCCCAGGCGATCTCAGGATCGGTGAAGATCACCGCAGGGATGGCACGGGCATCAAAGGCCGCCGGTTCGCCGGCAATGACCTCTGCTGCAACCTTGCCTTCATGTGTGGCTTTGTGTGCCAGCATGGGATCTCCCACGATATCGCCAATGGCATAGATATTTTTGATCGAGGTCTGTTGCTTCTCATTCACCTTGATAAATCCACGATTATCGATATCGATCCCCAGTGTATCGAATCCACTGCCTTCTGAATTGGGTTTCCGTCCTACCGAGACCAGGACCTTATCGACTTTCAGATCAGAAATTCCCTCTTTGCTTTCAAGATTTACCTTCAAACCTGATTTCATCGCTGTGATACTGGTAACCTTGGTACCCAGGTGTATGGCTTCAAATCGTTTGCCCAGGATCTTGGCCAGTGGCTTGACCAGATCTGGATCAGCCCCCGGTAATAGACCATCCATGAACTCCACCACGGTGACCTTGGATCCAAGGGCTTCATAGATGGTGCCCATTTCCAGGCCGATATAACCCCCACCGATCACCAGGAGATGATCCGGCACATCGCTCAGTTCAAGAGCGGCAGTTGAATCCATGATGCGATCGTCCTCGGGGAGATCAGGTATCATGGCGGGTCTGGATCCAACGGCTATTATGGCATCTGTAAAATTGACCTCGATTTCCCCATCCCCAATTTCAACACTTAGAGTATTCGTGGATGTGAATGCACCAACACCTTGTATGACAGTGACTTTCCTCACTGTTGCCAATTGCTGGATCCCCTTGGTCAGGCGACCGACAACACGCGTGTCCTTCCATTTGCGCACCGCATCCAGGTCCCATTCAGGCTCCTGGAATTTAAGACCAAATCCGGCCACTTCTTCACTCTCGGTCTTTACTCTGGCAAGATGGAGCAGGGCTTTTGACGGAATGCAGCCACGGTTCAGACAGACACCACCCAATTCTGCATCTTTCTCGATCAAAGCAACTGATTTACCCAGATCTGCAGCCCGGAAGGCTGCAGCATATCCACCGGGACCGGCTCCCAGTACAACCACGTCAACTTTCAGATTATCCATTAACTCTCCGGGATTAAAGCAACAGGTGCCGAATGTCAGTCAATTGCTGACTGAGAAACCTGGTAAAGCGTGCCGCAGCGGCACCGTCAATGACCCTATGGTCGTAGGAAAGTGAAAATGGCAGAACGAGTCGGGGTTGGAACTCTTCCCCATTCCACACCGGACGCATTTCCGTACGCGAAACGCCCAGTATCGCAACCTGGGGTGGATTCACTATGGGCGAGAATCCTGTACCGCTGATCCCGCCCAGACTTGAGATGGAGAAGCTGGCTCCCATGAGTTCAGCCGGCAGGATCTTCTTGTCCCTGGTGCGTTGGCTGACGTCAACCAGCTCTACAGCGAGCTCAATGAGACTCTTCTGGTCCACATCCCGTATCACAGGGACGACGAGTCCGTTGGGGGTGTCCACGGCGATTCCCTGGTGAATGTATTTCTTCAGGATCAGATTTTCGGCGCGACTGTCCAGGGAGCTGTTGAAATCGGGGAATGACTGCAGGGCCCTGGCGCTGGCCTTCATGATGAAAGGCAGGATGGAGAGCTTGCCTCCCTGCTGTTCTGCCGTTTGCCGATTTTGCTTCCTGAATTCTTCCAACTCGGTGATATCGGCCGTATCATACTGAGTAACATGGGGGATCGTCCGCCAGGCATTCTGCAGGTTCTGGGAGGAAGCCTTGCGGATCTTATTCAGGGACACGCTTTCAACCTCACCCCACTGGGAGAAATCGATCTCAGGCTGAACAGGTACAGAATCAGTTGACATCGGAGGTGCCTGCATTCGGGCTTTTATAAAGGCCTGCACATCCTCCTTGATGATCCGGCCCTTGGCGCCCGTCCCTGAGACCTCACTGATTTCCGCCCCCAGTTCCCGGGCAAAACGCCTGACACTGGGACTTGCCAGGACAGTCTGAGTCGTTTTCGGTGGAGCGGGTACAGCAGGAGGTGGTTCCGGGACATCTTCCTCAGCTATCGGCGTCAGGACAGGTTCTGGTTCTGATTCGGACTCAACCGCTGGGTCAGCTGCGGGCTCCGCTTGCGTTGCATCCTCCGCAGGTTCCGCTTCTTCAGCCTGATCAGCCATCTCGATGCGGGCAATGACATCCTGAGCTTTCACTTGTCCCCCGGCCTCCACCAGGACCTCTTTTACGGTTCCCGGTCTTTCCGCGGGGATCTCCATGGAAGCCTTCTCAGTTTCCAGTACGACGAGAACATCATCCACGTTCACATGATCGCCGGGTTTGATGTGCACTTCACCAACATCGACGGCGTCGATGCCTTCCCCCAGGTCCGGTATCACAATATCCTTCAGCACACCTCGATCCTTTCCCTTCCTCTCAGACTCTACAATGTCGCGGGATTCGGTGTATCAGCATCGATCCCGTATTTCTCGATGGCCTTTCTGGCGACCTTCCCTTCGATGACACCCAATTTAGAAAGTTGGAACAGAGCTGCTACCACAATAGAGTAGCGGTCGACCTCAAAGAATTCCCTCAGCTTGAACCTGGTCTCACTGCGGCCGAAACCATCGGTGCCCAGCGCCATAAAGGGCTTCTCAATGAATACGGCGATCTGTTCGGCCACCAACTTCACATAATCTGATGTTGCCACCACAGGGCCATCCTGGTTCTCAAGAAGTTCACAGGCGTAGGCCTTGCGCCGCTCCTGGTCAGGATGCAGCCGGTTCCAGCGTTGAGCATCCTGAGCGTCACGCCGGAGCTCAGAATAACTTGTGACGGACCAGATATCTGCTGTGACCGACCAGTCTGACCGGAGTAACATGGCAGCTGCCTGTACTTCTGCCAGGATCGCTCCGCTGCCCAGCAACTGGACATGCATCTTATCTTTGGGATCCCCGGTGGAATCAACCATGTACATCCCCCGGATCACACCTTCTTCGCAGCCTGCGGGCATGGCTGGATGGACGTAGGGTTCATTCTCGATGGTGATATAGTAGAACTCATCCCTCTGTTCTTCCACCATGCGCTTGATCCCATGCTGGACGATGATGGCTAATTCATAAGCATAAGCTGGATCGTAAGCATGCAGGTTAGGAATGGCTGTGGCTGCCAGCAGACTGTGGCCATCCTGGTGCTGCAGACCTTCCCCGGCCAGGGTAGTACGTCCAGCAGTCGCACCCATGAGGAAGCCCCTGGCTCTCAGATCCCCGGCGGCCCAGAACAGGTCACCAACCCGCTGAAACCCAAACATTGAGTAATAGGTGTAGAAAGGTATCATGTTCACGCCATGGTTGCTGTAAGCTGTCGCGGCAGCGATCCAGGAGCTGGCAGAGCCTGCCTCTGTTATCCCTTCTTCCAGGATCTGTCCCTTGATGTCCTCCCGGTAATACAGGTACTGATCCGAGTCAACAGGATCATACAGCTGGCCCACGCTGGAATAGATCCCCAGGCTGCGGAACAATGCTTCCATACCGAAGGTGCGCGCTTCATCCGGGATGATGGGAACGATGTGCTTACCGATACTTTTGTCCTTGGTCAGGGCTGATAGGAGCTTTACAAAGGCCATCGTCGTGGATTGCTTCCTGTCACCACTGCCCTCGGTAAGAGTTGAAAGGCTTTCCAGTCCTGGAGCCGTCAGCGCCGCCGCATCTGAATTGCGAGCCGGAATTGGACCGCCCAGTTCCTCACGTCTTGCCTGGAGGTATTTGCGTTCCTCGCTGTCTGCATCGGGTCGATAGAATGGCGCTTCGGCCACATCATCATCCGAGATGGGTATCCCGAATCGGGAACGGAAAGCCTTGAGCTCCTCCTCATTCAATTTCTTCTGTGAATGGGTAATATTCTTGCCTTCACCTGCTTCTCCCATCCCGTAGCCCTTCACTGTACTCGCAAGGATGACGGTGGGCTGGCCTGTGTGAGCAACTGCTTCTGCATAGGCTGCATAGACCTTGGCAGGATCGTGGCCCCCGCGTTTCAATTTCGTGAGATCCTCGTCACTGAGGTGCGCAACGAGCTCAAGCAGTTCCGGATGCTTACCAAAGAAATGCTCTCTGATGTAGGCACCACCTTCAACGACGTACTTGAGGATATCCCCGTCGACGATCTCTTCCATCCGTTTCACCAGCAGTCCGCTCTTGTCCGCGGCCAGTAACTCGTCCCATTCAGAACCCCAGACCACTTTGATGACATTCCAGCCTGCGCCCCTGAATGCACCCTCAAGCTCCTGTATGATCTTGCTGTTGCCCCGAACAGGTCCGTCCAGGCGCTGCTTGTTGCAGTTGATGACAAAGATGAGATTGTCGAGCTTCTCCCGGGATGCCAGGGTGATAGCGCCCAGGGATTCCGGTTCGTCCATCTCTCCATCTCCCAGAAAGGCCCAGATCTTACGATCAGTGACGGGAACCAGTTCACGATGCTCCATATAACGCATGAAACGAGCCTGGTAAATGGCCTGCAGGGGTCCAAGACCCATGGAGACGGTAGGAAACTGCCAGAAATCAGGCATCAGCCAGGGATGTGGATAGGACGAGAGGCCCCCGTCCTCTGCAAGTTCCTCCCTGAAATGATGCAGTTTATCCGCCGGGATCCGACCTTCGAGGTAGGCACGGGCATACATACCAGGTGAAGCGTGCCCCTGAAAATAGATCAGATCACCGCCTGATTCGTCCCCGGCACCGCGAAAGAAATGATTGAAGCCCACCTCATAGAGGGTTGCCGCGGATGCAAATGTTGAGATATGGCCGCCAATACCTTCGTTCTTGCGGTTTGCCCGGACGACCATCGCCATTGCATTCCAGCGGATGATCGATTTTATCCGACGTTCCAGTTCCCTGTCCCCGGGGAAAGGTGTCTGCTGTGAGACCGGAATGGTGTTGAGATAGGATGTGTTGGGACTGTAGGGCAGCCTGACTCCGTGTCGGCGGGCGTAGTCGATCAACTCGTTGACCAGGAAATAAGCCCGATCCACGCCACTCTCCTCAAAGACGGCTGAAATAGACTCGATCCAGTCCTGGGTTTCCTGGGGATCGCTGTCCCTGGTGATATTTACACTTGCCAAATTAAACCTCTGGTTCTAAACCTTTTTCCATAATCAAAGCGTATGTTTTAAAAGCGTAACTCATAAAATTGTGACTATAATAGTATCATTTGGAGCGGATACAAGTCCTTAGTCCTCCCAAGCCCTTTCCCAGTTTGCATCGACGGATGTTCGGGATCTCAACATCAGGCGCGTAAGTTAAGCGGTAGTATGGTGCATCGAAGATCGAAAAGTAAAACGTTCCAGCGAGGGACGGTCTCATTTCCACACAAATTCTCACGGTTGGGCACCCTTCTTGGAGGGACATCTGAATCCTTGCGAGAATTTTTTTTCAGGGCAAGCTTTCGGTTGTGCCGGGTATCCATATCTTATTAATTATGCGCCTATGGATTTGACCAAACTACTACGCGACTGGGCCTTCGACCCGCTTAACCTCACTGCCCGACGAATTGTCGGTGATGACGGTAAGACCAAGGTCCAACTGCGAATCGATCTGGGCGTCATGCAGATGGAATACAATGACCGACCAGATGGATACCGCCCGCATGGCTTCCCTACTGCTCTGGATTATTATCAGTCGAAGAGAGAGCTGGAGACGGAATTCAGTCTCAACAGCGAAATGGTCTTTGAGCTGCGCCAGGAGGCCATTCAGTATTATCACAGATATCTGAGCCTTCATCAGTTGAAGGATTACAGGGCGGTCATTCGTGATACCAGGCACAATCTAGATATCATAAAATTCATCTCCAAACATGCTTCGGATACTGAGAATATCATGGTCCAGCAGCATCGCCCCCATGTCATGATGATGAACATAACTGCCAAGGTCATGGAGAAAATTCACCAGGATGAGAACGATGAGGCGATGAGCATCCTGCGAATAGGTATCCAGCAGATCAAGAAAGTCTATAAGACAGTCCTGGACATAGATCAGCCCGAACTGGCCCCTGAAGTGTATCAACTAAAGGAACTCCAGCACCGCATCACCGATGATGGTGTTCCCTCAGAGATCGCACCACAGGATAAGTTGGAGTTCGAGTTGCAGATGGCTTTGCTATCAGAGAATTATGAGCGTGCTGCAGCCTTGAGGGACCAGATCAGCAAATATTCTCAATCCGCTGATTGACAGCGGCTTACCACTCACACTAAAACTGGTTTATCAGGATTTGGAAGCGGATCTGGTCCTATTCCGGTAGGATCAATGACCTGTAGGTCGCCATATTGATGATAGGGGGTTTGAACAGGTCCTGGAGAACCATGCCCACTGCCCCCAGTGTCCCGGCTCGATTCTTCAGGGCTCCAGCCTTGATCTGTACATGCTCCACCGGTACGGAAAGAACGTCCTGTTCGGCTCGGTCGATGGCCTTCTCGAGTACGAAAGGACTTTTATCGATCACCGGACCGCCGAGTATGATCAATTCAGGATTGAAAAGGTTGATCACACCGATGAGCAGCACTCCCAGCAGGGATCCATACTCCTCCAGCGCATTCCGGGCCAGGCTATCTCCCTTCCCTGCAGCATTGGCGATGTTGGTCAAGGACAGGTCATCCTGTGACAGCCTGGAGTCCTCACCATTGTTTGTCAACTGGCGCAGCACTGCCTCTTCCAGATGCCGGCTGGTGAGGATCTCACCAAATCGCCGCTGATCCTGGTAGAGGATGGGATATTTGCCTTTGTTGATCCCCAGGGCCGAGATCTCATTGTAGCCCAATTCGCCTGCAGAAGCGGTCATACCACGATAGATGTCCCCATTGATGACAATACCTGCACCGATGCCCTCGCCCAGCCACACGTAGATCACATTATCGGCATCCTGTCCAGCGCCCCAGTGGAATTCCCCCAGGGTGATGGCTTTTACATCATTCTCGATGTAAATGGTAGAATCCAGGGCTTCTTCCAGAAAGCTTCGTATGGGAAATCCAACCCATGAGATGAGGGAATGACTGTTCAACAGACAACCGTTCTCATAGTCAATGAGTCCGGGTAGCGCAACGCCGACACCAAGGATCGCTCGTCTTTTAGCCGGGTCTGAAATCAGACGCTCGATAGTGCGTACGATCCGGTTCAGGATCTGTTTTGGATCTGAATTATCGCTATAAGTCACTGATTTCTGCGCGATGGCCTCAGCATTCATGTTGGTCACGAGGACGTTGGCATGGTGGAGATGGATCTCCACACCAATGGCATACCAGGCATCAGCATTGAACTGCAACAAGACTGGCCGACGACCACCCTGCTCGGTGGATTTACCCTTCCCGATCTCGAAGAGGATCTCTGTTTCCAGCAACCGCTTGACGATCCCACCGATGATGACCTTCGATACACCCATTCGTCGTGCAATATCAGATCGTGAGATCGGTCCCTCGTCACGGATAATGCGTAAAACTGAAATCTCGTTAATCTGTCGAACAAAGTGGAAATTCGACTTTTTCATAGAAGACCTGCTTTTTGTTTGAAAACCTGGAGTAAGTTAGGATTTTTAATTTACTAATTCCATAGCTTTGTATCTTTACATCAACAAACCGCACGCTTAGATTAATTCTCACCAACATCGTGAAAATCAGCTTTGAAAGGTCGCCGGATGTCC
Source organism: uncultured Lentisphaeria bacterium (assembly GCA_964454335.1). GTDB lineage: Bacteria > Fidelibacterota > UBA8477 > UBA8477 > JABMPR01 > CAYVVT01. The sequence continues at coordinate 161,216 of CAYVVT010000006.1, forward strand.
CCCATCGTACTCTTCGAACCCCGTGATCTCACTGCCTATGGACCACTGACCCTCATGCGGCCACTGGCGGAATTGCAAAGTGGCATCTACTCGAACGTGAGACGCTGCCAGCTCTTGTATCCCGGTCGTCTAAAGGGTATGTGGATACGACCGGCTCTGGCAGAACTCTGCATTGAGGAACACCCGGATCTCGGAATTAATCAGACTATCGCCCGGAACTCGCTCCTCCTCCACGCTTCATTGCCGGCACATTTGTACAAACCGCTCATGGAGAGTTTTGATTCGGTTGATGAGGCCGTATTCATGTTCAATGACCAGGTGCTGGCAGCAAAGGTGAACAGGACCTTGCAGTTCAAACCTGAGGAATTGGATAGTCTGAGTGAACTCCCGCAACTCGAATTACCGCATGACTTCCCAGAATCGATCCCTGAATGGATCTGGGATCACCTGGACTGGGCCCCCAGGCTGTTAGAGCATGATCTACAAAAGTGGGTAGAGGAGAATGTCGTCCTGGAAAGCTTCCCGGGACATCTATCCACAATCGCAGAAGAGGGTATACGGCTACACCAGAACGCCCGTGTGTCAAATTATGTTCACCTGGACGCCAGCAACGGCCCTATCGTTGTCGATGCCGATGCCCAGATCCTGCCTTTTAGCAGTATCCAGGGTCCCACCTATATCGGAAAACGCTGCCAGGTTCGCAGCCATTCCAGTATTCGTGGCAGTATTGTCGGTACAGGCTCGAACGTGGGTGGCGAGATCAAGAACGTGATCATGCATGCCCACAGTAACAAGGTCCACGACGGCTACCTGGGTGATTCCATCCTGGGTTCCTGGGTGAATCTTGGGGCAGACACCATCAGCAGTAATCTCAAGAACAACTACAGCCCCATCCGCGTGGCCTGGGAGGGCATATTCTTCGATACCAGGAGACTGTTCTTGGGTTCCATCATCGGGGATCATACCAAGACTGCCATTGGCACGCGCCTGAATACCGGCAGCATGATCGGCGTATTCTGCAATGTGTTCCAGACCGGATTCCCACCGCGGTCGCTGCCTTCATTTTCCTGGGGCGACGGGACCTACCAGATCGAGAAGGCATTGGAAACTGCCAAGCGTGTGCTGGGACGCCGCAACCGAGAATTGACTGCGGCAACCGAGTCTGTCATCCGGGCTCTGGCACATGATCCTGCACCTTTTATCCGTTGGTAACTGATCACGACGCGTGTCCAATACAGCTGAACCTGTTCAACTTGCAATCGGGGAGCCCCACATGTTCCGTACCTCCTTCCTCACTATTCTCGCACTGAGTGTACTTCTCCTCCTGGCTGGCTGCAGTTCACAGAAACTGACACCAGAAGAGAGCTGGGCCAGACAGACTCTGGAATCACTCACCCTGCGTGAGAAAGTGGCCCAGATGATGGTGTATCATATGCGTCTCGATTACCTGCCCGAGGGATCGGAAAAATGGCAGGAGATCGAAACCATACTGGAAGATGAAGGTATCGGTGTCCTGCATGTCTGGGGAGGTCCACTGGGAACGGCCGTGGAAACCCTCAACGAGATGCAACGCCGCTCCAAAGTACCCATCATGGTTCAGGCTGATCTTGAATATGGCTTGAACGCGCGTTTCCCCGGTGGCACCCATATCCCCTGGCCCATGGCACAGACAGCTACCTGGGATCCGGAACTGGCTTACGAGGCTGGTCGCATCACTGCCATCGAAGGACGGGCGGTGGGAATTCATCTAGCGCTGGCACCGGTAGCCGATGTGAACAACAATCCCTTTAATCCCATTATCAATACGCGGGCATACAGCGAGGATCCGGACCAGGTGATCACCTACGCATCGGCATTTCTTAAAGGGATGCAGGAGCATGGTATGGCCGGGACCGCCAAGCACTTCCCCGGACACGGCGACACGGAAACCGATTCTCATTCCAAACTGGCGGTTATCCCCAGTGACTCAGCAAGACTGTGGGATATAGAATTGAAGCCCTTTAAAGCTCTCGTAGATGCAGGTGTCGAGGTGGCCATGGTGGGCCATCTGGATGCCGGGGATTTCCAGTACGAACCAGGTGTGCCTTCCAGCCTCTCCCCATACTGGTTGAACGGGATCCTGCGAGATGAGATGGGCTTCAAGGGTGTTATTATTACTGACAACATGGGAATGGGCGGTATCACGAACCACTATACCGACCGATCAGCGCTGATCAAAACCATCAATGCGGGATCCGACCTCATCATCCAGAATTATGATTACAGGAATTCTGTGAACATGGTGATCGAGGCGGTGACTGATGGGATGATCAGTGAATCGCGTATCGATGAAGCAGCATACCGCATTCTCACCCTGAAAGCGAAATTGGGTCTCCATAAGCGCAGAACGGTGGATTTTAACCTCACGCGTCACAATTATGGACATGGGGCCAACCTGGAGAAGGGTGCTGAGATCGTTGAGAAATCCATCACGCTGGTCCGGGACAGGGACAGTCTACTGCTGAATGATGCCATCCGGCACGAACGGGTCTATTGCATCGACCTCTATGACAGGGCGCATTCTGATTCGCCGACAAGGGTTGAGAGGATACTACGAGGGGCCAATGTCAAACTGACCAACTACATCCTGGATATCGATGAGCCACAGCAACGCTATGACGAGGTCAGCGCTGCCATCCCGGACAGTGCCATCATCCTGATCAACGCCTTCTGCAGCATCCACATGAACAAGGATCGCATCTTCTTCCCACAGCATCAGCAGGAATTTGTGAATGGCCTGTCAGCCAGATCCGAGCGCGTCATTCTGGTCAGTTTCGGTACACCGTACCTGCTGTACGCCTTTCCTGACATCCAGACCTATCTCTGTGCCTATGGTGGACGATCCGAGGTCCAGGAAGCGGCAGCCAAAGCAATACTGGGCCTCTCTGCCGTCAGCGGCAGGCTGCCGGTGACCATCCCCGGGATCGCCCCGCATGGAGCCGGGATCCAGGTCAAACCTCATGCAGTAGATACCCAGACTGCAACAGACAGTCCCTTTGAGGATCTTCCTTCCGAAATAACTGATCCCTTGCCTCTCGTTGATCCTGAAGAAATGGACTACGATGTTGCCAAGGTGATGACCGTCATGCGCAGAGCACTGGACGAAAATGCATGGCCTGGTGGCGTGCTGGTGGCGGGCAAGGATGGAAGGATCTTCCTGAACGAATATTTTGGAACCCATACCTACGATGATGAGATGGGGACTTATCGAGCTGATGTCTTCGATCTGGCCTCCGTATCAAAGGTGATCGGCACCACTTCCGCCGCAATGAAACTCTATGAGGAGGGCCGCCTCGATCTTGATACTGCCGTAGTGGCCTATCTGCCGGAATTTCAGGGCCCTGATTCTCTCCAGACCGAATGGAAGAAACGTGTCACCCCCAGGCATCTGCTCACGCATACATCAGGCTTGCTGCCATTTCAACGATTCTACACGATGGAAGCTCCGGATATTACGGCACGTTTCGACAGTGTCTTTCAGTCTCCGCTGGATACACTTCCAGGCATCGAGTATGTGTATTCTGATATCGGGATGATCACCCTGGGCAAGGTCATCGAACGAATAACAGGTATGGGACTGGATGAATATACGCGGACAGCCATCTTCGAACCGTTGGGTATGGAGAGTACCGGTTATACACCCACGCTGATCCCCAGAGACAGGATCGTACCCACCGAGATCAGCGACTGGGCCGGTGAACTGATACATGGCTATGTCCATGATGAGAATTCTCATTCACTGGGAGGCGTCACGGGTCATGCCGGATTGTTCTCAACCGGATTGGATCTGGCTCGTTATGCGCAGATGATCCTGAATGATGGGATCCTGGGAGATGTCCGGATCTTCCAGCCGGAGACAATCGAGTTATTCCTGCAGCCAGCGGGTATCGTTGAAGAGGGTTATGGTGCCACCCGCACGCTGGGTTGGGGCGGTCCCTGGGAAGATTCCTCGGGTGGGATCTATGTTGATTCAAACGCTGTAGGCCACACTGGCTACACGGGTACGTCGGTATGGATCGATCCTGGCAACCAGATATTCGTCATCCTGCTCACCAATGCCGTTCACCCTCACCGCAGCTGGAAGTATCCCAATTACTTCGATTGGCGGCACCTCGTGCATTCAGCTGTGTACGAGAGCGTGGGCTTCACGGAACCAAATCCGGGCCTGGAATGGAGTGAGCGCTGGATCCGGGAGCGTGAGCTGGAGGGCAAAGGAAAGTTGGCTCACTGGCAGTACAAGTACTGGTTGAAACGTCACAAGAAGGGCAGGTAATCATTCATGGGCATTCCCGTATTCGAACATCATCTGACCGTTCCGGACGAGGCTATCGACGAACTGAACCACGTGAACAACGTCGCTTACATCCAATGGATGCAGGATGCGGCCATCATGCACAGTGATGCTGTGGGTGCTACGATGGACCTATATTTGAGACTGGGCAGTATCTGGGTGGTGAAGACACACAGTATCGAGTATGTCTACCCCGCTCTGCGTGGGGACGAGATCCTCATCAAGACCTGGGTGGCCACCAAGGAGAACCGCAGTTCCCTGCGGAAATTCATCTTCCTGCGTAAAGATGATGGCCGTGTGCTGGCAAGAGCGGAGACCATGTGGGTCTATGTGGATCTGAGGACCGGTAGATCGATTCCCATTCCTCAGGAAGTGGGTGATCGGTTTACAGTTGTACTGCTAAACGAAGAACCTGTCTAACTCAACACTTGTACTGAATCCGGCAACTGGCCCCTGACCTCCGGTTGGGCCAACTGCTTCTTTCGCCTCGGGACCTTCACGCGGTCCAGGAACTCGATGCGTTTCACCGTCACAGAGATGGCGCCGAAGTCCTCTTCCACCAGACCGTGGATGAGGTAGGGCCGCACGGAGCTGAGCATGCGGCAGAACTTGCGATAGGTTTCCGGGAAGAAGACGGTCTCGTAGATGGCCGAGGTATCCTCGAAGCTGATGAACTCCATGGGCTCGTCATCCTTGGTGTGTACCACTTTGCCGGTGATGAGCCAGCCCACCATGTTCACTTCCTGCCCCACATAGCGGTGCAGTTCATTGCCGCGCACATAGTTGAGATGCTTGAGGATGGGTTTGTAGAGGGTCAAAGGGTGCCGGGACACCAGGAAGCCAAGTACGTCCATCTCGTGTTCCAGCATGGTCTTCTGAGAATACTGGCCGGTCTCCGGCAGATAGTAATCCTCACGCCCATTCAGGGGCAGCAGGGCCTTTGAGCTGCTGCGCTGGCGGTCGGTGGCCTTGGCCTGGTAGAGTTGCCACATGAGCTGGGGTCTCGCACCCTCGCCAGCAATGTCGTCAAAACAGCCGACCTTGATGAGAATGCGCACATCGGCCTGGTCCAGTTCGGGCAGGCGTCTCAGGAATTCTTCAAAGGACTGATACTCTCCCCTTTGCCGGCGTTCGGCAACAATGGACTCCAGGGCATCCTGCTTGATGCCCTTGAGCTGCATGAGGCCGATGCGCAGCCAGTTGTTGCGGCCTGTATGGCGGATCTCCGAAGCATTGATGTCCGGCATGAGGATCCTGATGCCCATGCGCCGGGCCTCGGAATAGTAGCCAAAGGTCGAGTAGTAGCCACCCAGATTGCTCATCACTGAAGCCATGAACTCTGCAGGGTAATGGGCCTTCAGATAGGCGGACTTGAATGAGACCAGCGCATATGAGGCTGAATGGGGCTTGCAGAAGGAATAGCCGGAGAAGGACATGATCATGTCCCAGATGGTTGCGATGATATCATAGTCCACGCCATTTGCCCGGGCGCCGCTGACAAAACGGGAGGCGAAATCCCGGAGTTTGGCTTCCTTGTGCTTCTTGGACATGACCTTGCGCAGCTCGTTACCTTCATCAGCGGTGAAACCGGCCAGATGCATGGCAACTTTGGTGACATCCTCCTGGTATACCATTATCCCATAGGTTTCTTTGAGGGTATCTTCAAGTAATGGATGAAGTGGATCATACTCACCGCCATGCAGCCGGCGAACGAATTCCCGGATCCATTTGTTGGCGGCGGGACGGATGATGCTGGAAGCGATGACCAGGTTCTCGTAGTCACCGGTGCGCATCTTGGTGAGCAGCTGTCGGGTGGCCGGTGATTCCACATAGAAGCAGCCCATGGTCCGGGCATGACGCACCAGTTCCTGGGTTCGCAGATCATCCAGGGGATTGAGCTTCCAGTACGGGATATCGACACCGTAGTGTTCCTTGATGTCAGCCAGGATATCCCGGATGACCGCCAGGGATCGATTTCCCAGCAGGTCGATCTTCACCAATCCGAAATCCTCGGACTGGTCCTTCTCCCACTGGATGATCTGGACGCCTTTGGGTGCGCGCTCCACGGGAACATAGTTGGCGATGGGATGTGGTGTCAGCACCACCCCACCGGGATGCACACTGAGATGACGAGGGAAGCCCGCCAGATAGAAGCCGTTGCGCACGATCTCCGGCCAGGGATCCTGGAGATCCAGGTCGCTGAGCAGCGGATTGCTGGCCAGTTGCTTGAAGGGATCCGCCACGTACCAGAGATGGGACAGACGTTTGGTCACCAGCCCGATCTCCGACTCGGTAAGCCCGTAGACCTTCCCCACCTCGCGGATGGAGGCCCGGGCCTTGAAGGTGACATGATTGCAGATCATGGCCGAATGGCTCTCGCCATAGGTCCTGAAGGTGTAGTCCAGGACCTCGTCCCGGGTGTCCCAGGGGAAATCCACATCGATGTCCGGCGGATCCTTGCGCCCCGGAGAGAGAAAGCGTTCGAAGAAGAGATTGTGCTGGATGGGATCCACGTGGGTGATCTTCAGGGTGTAGGAGACGATGCTGGCGGCGGCACTGCCCCGCCCGCAGGTGATGGGACATTGCTGTACGATATCCTGTACGGTGAGGAAGTAGGGCGCGTAGTGTTTATCGCGTACCGTCTTCAGTTCATGCTCGATGCGGTCCCGGATGGGCTTGGTGATAGCACCATAGCGCTCCTGGGCACCGGCATAGACGCGATTCTTCAACTCCAGGTAGTCCTTGTCCCCATCTGACTCCGGGAAGATGAATTCGTGCAGTTCCGGCCGCCAGCGGCACTTGTCGGCCACCTCCTCAGTACGGGCAATGGCGTCGGGAGCGAAGGGCAGACGCTCCTCGATGCCGCCGGGATCGTGAAGATAGTAGTCCGGGGGTATCAGTTCCTCTTCAGGTAGACGTGAAAGTTTGGTGTTCAGGTCAATGGCCCGAAGAATGCGGTGCAGGTGATACCCCCGGGGAGAACCCATGTATACGGGAATGTTGGCCACGGTCTGCATGTTCTCCTGCCGGGCCCAGCGATACAGTCCGAAACTGCCGGGTTCCAGGGAAACATAGGTATCGTTGGAATTGTAGTGACGCAGGAGATCGCGGTCCGGCGTGATGAGCACCAGTCCCTGCAGTCTGTCCCGGAGGGCTGCCAGCAGGTCAAAGGGTCCTTCTGCCTTGCGTTGCGTAATGAGATTGGTGAGGTTGGAGTAGCCGGTGGAGTCCTTTACCAGCAGGACGGCCTTGCGTTTCTGATCATCATTGAGGGTAGAACCGACGATCATGTCCAGACCCTGCTCCCGGGCGATCTGATGACAGAACATCATACCGTAGAGATTATTGGTATCCGCCAGGGCAAAACTGCTGTAGCCCCGTTCCAGCAACAGCTTGCACAGGTGCTTGGGCGGCAGGGTGCTGCGCATCATGGAATAGTATGTGTGGACTTCTAGCGGTACGTATCTCTGGGTGTTTGTCATAGCAAAGGTCTCAGTCTATTTCAATGTCATTGCGAGGAGGTCATTCCTGCCGGCGGCAGGAATGAACGACGCGGCAATCCAGATATTGAGGTGCGGTGCTTGGGCATCGGGGATTGCTTCGTCGCTCAAAACTGCTGCAAGCAGTTTTAACCTTCTCGCAATGACAGTACCGTCACATATGTGTGTGCTAGGGTTGTTGTGCGGGAAGCGACGAATCAATCTCCGCCATCTAACCTGGCCCTCAATACTCTGTGGTCGCATCATATTGCGGTCCGTGCGGAGATTGATTCGTTACTTCGTTTCATAATTCTTAACTCGCAACCGCCAGGGGGTACGTTTTCCCGAACTGGACCGCCACATAGCCATGGCGGTTGCGGATACGGTCCATGGCCTGGTACAACTGGCGATGTTTCTCGGCCTCGGGATTCACCACCTGGCCGAAGAGAGTGGTCTGCCGGGCGGAGTGGATGAGGTTCTCAAAGGCAATGGACAGGTAGCGCACCCGGGTACGGCGCTCAAACAGTTTCTCGAAGATCTTCCAGGCCCGATGCTGGATGAGGTACTCGTCGTGGGTGGGTTCGGTGAGCTGCAGGGTGCGGGCGCTGACCTTGCTGTCGGAGTAACGGCAGAAGATGCGCACCCGGTTGCTCTTCTTGTGCTGCTTGCGCAGACGGGCACAGCCCTGCTCGATGAGATAGGCCACCACGGCCACCAGCATCAGATCGTCATTGGTATCCTCGCTGAAGGTGTATTCCTCCTTGATCTCCGGCCGGGCCTGAGGCGGCAGCACCGGACTGTCATCGATGCCCATGGCCTTCTGGTGCAGGGTCAGGGCGATCTTTCCCACCACCAGGACGAGTTTGTTCACCGGCACACCGGCCAGCATGCCGATGGTGCAGATGTTCAGCTCTTCCAGCAGCAGCCGGTCGGTGGAGTGTCCCACTCCGGGCAGCATGGCCACATCCAAGGGTTCGAGGAAAGTGCGCTCATTGCCTGGCAACACGTCAAAAAGCTCAGCATAGCGCCGGATGTAGCGGGCTGCCACAGAGGAGACGAGTTTGTTCACCGAGATACCCACACTGGAGGTGAGCCGCAGGGATTCGCGGATCTCCTTGTGCATGCGGTAGGCACTGTTCTTCACCCGTCCGAAAAGACGGGTGGTGCCGGTCATATCCACGGCGATCTGACCATATTTCACCGGTTCGACATAGGGTGAGTAGTGGGCCAGCTTCTTGGTGATGGCGCCCATGGCGCGTTGATAGAGTTCGGGATTGGCGTCCACCACGATGACATGCTGCTCCATCTTCAGGGCCTGCTTCAGGAACATGCCTTTGCCGATCCCCTCTCGCTTGGCTTCCATGGAGGCGGACAGCACGATGGCCCGGCTGCCGGCACCGGAAGTCACCACCACCGGCCGGTCCCGGTACTCCAGGTTCGCCGCCTGCTCCACCGTGGCGGGAAAGGAGGGAACGTCGATATGGAGAACATCTTTTTTCATTCAAATCGTAGATACTCACCGGTCATTGCGAGGAATGAGCCCCGCCGTAGCGGGGTGAATGACGCGGCAATCTTGTTATTCAGGCACCGAACAAGACTGACTGGATTGCCACGTCGCCCAATGCTTTGCATTGGCCTCCTCGCAATGACATTTGAATATTCTTGGTTTCTGCTCATCTCAGATCCGCGTCCTGTTATCCCTGATACTGCCTGAGCAGGCCTACCACCACGCCCTTGATCTCGAATTCGTCATCTTCCTGCACCACGATGGGCTGGTACTGGCCGGAGCTGTTGCAGGGACGCAGGGTGATACTCGCAGGGCTGAGATCCAGTTTCTTCACCGTGGCCTCGCCGTTGATGGTGGCTACCACGATGCGGCCGTTCTCGGCCTTTTCCTGGGGCTTGACGATGATGACGTCACCGTCCTCGATGTTGGCGTCCATCATGGAGTCTCCCCGGACCCGGAGAGCGAAATTGTTGGTGCCCTTCAGGAGATAGCTGGGGACTTCCACCGGCTCGGGCACTTCCACGGCTTCGATGGGGATACCGGCCGTGACGTTGCCCAGGATGTTCACCAGGGTGATGTCACCGATGAGGCCGGTAAGCCGGATGTTCCGGGCGGTACCGGACCTGTCGAAATCGATGTAGCCCCGCTCCTTGAGGATACCCAGCTTCTTCTGAATGGAGAAGTTGGATCCCAGCCCGAAATGCTCCCGGATCTCACTGATGGTGGGCGCCATCTGCTGGCCCTGGATGAAATTGGCGATGAACTTGTACAACTCACGCTGCTTCTTCGTTAGCATGGTGCTCTCCTTGGACGGAAATTGAGACCTTCACTGGTCATTGCGAGAAGGGCAAAGCTGCTTGCAGCAGCTTTGAACGACGAAGCAACCTCGTTATTGAGGTGCAGTGCTTTGCATCGGAGTTTGCTTCGTCGTTCGACAAGCTTCCAGCTTGTCGACCTCCTCGCAATGACCGAGGGATATTTCATGTTTGCATTCATGTCAAACCCGTGTCCTATCGCCCTGCATTCTGTCTCCTGTCTTCTTCCCAAAGATAGGTGTACAAAAGGTGTACGACAAGAAAAATAAGCTCCAAAATAAAAAAGGGCCCGCATTGCGTACCCTTTGTTCCTTTATCTACCCCCTGCCTCCTTCGACAAGCTCAGGATGGCAGGGAGTTCTCGAAATGGGAAAACAGAATGCTATTCGAACTTGAGCGAGATCAGGCTCCCCTTCAGATCGAAGACCACAACGCCATTGTCGTAAAGCCAGACCTGGTTCTTGTTGTCAATGGTGTAGCGTTCAGCAGGGCGGCCGTATTCACGGAGAACCAGTTCCTGGTCAGAGCCGGGAAAGACCTCGATGGGATCCAGCTCCTCCACAGGTTCTTCGATCGGTTCCGTCATGGGTACGCCGCTTTCCTTGACATCAGCCAGATCGGCTTCCAGAAGCTCCAGGCTGGTGAGAATGTCGTTCAACTGGGCTTCCATCTCGGGTGTGACGCCCTGAGCCTGGCCGGCTTTGGCCACGGCAGCACGCAGGGTTCTGATCTGCTTTACGATGGCCGGGATCTGTTTGGCCAGTTTGGCCTGATTTGCCTTCAGAGTCTTCACATCCTTCTCCAGGGCACCGATCTTGGAGATGGCCAGTTTCTGGAATTTCTCATTCTGATCGAACAGGGCCTTCAGCCTCTGGTCCACTTCGGTGGTGTCTGGAGGACTGGCACAGGCGCTCATCAGAACGAGCAGGGCGATGCTGGAAGACAGGAACAACAATAATCGATTTTTCATGGTCTACTCAATGCTTTTGGAGTTCTTCGATCATCAAGGCCAGTTCCGCCTGGCCCTGAGGGGTTGAGACATCCGGATCCCAATCCGGTTCCAGATCCAGGATCACCAGCAGATCCTCAATCCACGACTTGCTCTGGACGAAGTCACCTTCGGAGAAATAGCATGTGGCGATGAGGATCATGATGTCCTTGAAATTGATCCGGAAGTTATGCGAGAATTCAAAGATCGGGTTCAGGTCGTGCAATTCCTCCGCTTCAATGATGGCATCATTGTAATTCCCCATACCATGGTAGGCGAACGCGATACCCGCCAACATCTCGAAACGGACCTGACTGCTGTCGTCGTTGTCATACAATAGACCTTCGTCGAAGAACAACCAGGCTGAATCAGCGTCATCGAACTCGATATAGCACCAGCCCATGCCGTTATAGCCATCCGCATAACTGGAATCCATATCCAGTCCGGACTGGAACTCTGCGAATGCGCCTGCAAAATCCCGTTCCTCGTAAAGCACCCAGCCGTATTCCACGAAATCGTCGACTTCGGGTTCTAGTTTGTCACGGCAATTTGCCAGGACCAGAATGAGGATCGATAGAATGAGGATTGTGTATTTCTTCATGATCCACCTCATCTCAGCACAAGCATTTTAACGGATTTGAAATAGCCCTTGTCCGTCATCAGACGGGCAAAGTAGATCCCGCTGGCCACTGGGGCTCCCCGGGCATCCATGCCATCCCATTCCAGGTTATACTGTCCCGGCTGGTAGAGATCGCTGATCAACGATCTCACCTCCTGACCCAGGATATTGTAAACACGCAGATCGACATGTTGGGTCAATCCATCCATGAAGCCAATATCAAATGCGATGGTGGTGGAAGGATTGAAGGGATTCGGGTAGTTCTGCGACAGACTGCTGATCTCCGGCACAACGATGGTCTGCGGTCCGAGTTTGAAAGCACCGAAACGATTGGTCCAGGCGACGACCTCCTCATCATCCCCCAGGGAGATCAGTTCTCGGAATTCTCCATTCTCACCAAGCTGATAGATCGCCTGGTCCGGACCCGTTGAGGTCATTCTCAACAGGATGGGTTCAGCGAGTTTCAGCTTGTCAGGAAGAATGGCGTACAATGCCTCCTTGTCCCTGATCAGTTCATTCTCAAGCACTGCGACATTCCTGTATCGTTCCAGGCTGCCACGATCACCCTGCACCTCGAACTTCTCATCTGCACTTCTGGCCAACCATGCTGCTGCGGGTTTAACCAATGTAAGCGTGACCGAACTGGTGATGGTGGTATCCCCCACCCAATTGGAGGCAAAGACCTCGAGCTCCTTCGTGCCGGTAGTGTCAAAATTCACCACGCCGGTCCAGACATAATTGCCCGCCTCAGGATCCACCTGGCTGAGTTCGATCTCATCATCGTTGAATGTCGCCATTACAGAATCTGCCTGGCCCAGACTGTCAACAATAAGCAGCTCATACAGGGTCATGAAAGCAGGATTGGCGTACAGACCCAGTATCGGATTGGGTACCTCGAAGATACCGATCTCCATCTTTACCAGCATTGTGTCCTGTAAAGGATCGTTGGTTGATATAAGTATGGTGTCCAGCCTCGCGCCCACATTGAATCCAGGTGTTTCCAGATCAATGTTTATAATGATGGCACTGGAATCCTGGAATGCGATGGTGCCTGTATCAATGGGCAGCGTTATCCAGCTGGGCTTGTCCAGCAGTGCCCAACGCAAATCTGTAAGACCGTCATTCCGCAGCTGGAATGTGTCATTCTTTACTTCGTCTCGCTGCATTCGATTGTAGAGTGAATCCGGATTCGCGACTGCAATGGCCGCAGAGCTCGTGAATTCCCAAATAGTCTCTACTGCTGAGACCAGTGACGTATCGTAAGCCTTGACATACCATTCCACAGGATCCGGTACGGGGAAGTCCATTTCGGAGATATCAACCGTATCCCCCAGGAACTCCGTGAAGTCCAGACTGTCAAAGGGTTCCTCACCTTCTTGCGCAAAGAAGACCTTGTACCGCAATGGATCATTCTCGATATCCACCGCCTCCAGCCAGGTGAAGGTCAGCAGCAGGCTGTCCTCAGGTTGAATGACCGTGCCATCGGCTGGTGAGACCAGGAATACAGCTTCTGGCGCATCGTTCACCTGGGTCACATCGATGGTAAAAGTGGTATCGTCGAATGCGCCAAGTGCATCGGTTACGCGGACATCGATAACCCACTCACCACTGTCTGCGTTCAAGGGGGTCCAGCTTATGACACCTGTCAATGAATCCACGGTCATGCTGTCAGGAGCGGACAAGAGTGAATAATAAAGGGTGTCACCACTGATCGTACCAAGATCCGGATCATCCGCCAGGAGACTATAAAGGAACAGAGAATCCTCGATTGCTGTAGAATCGAAACCATCCGTGAAGAAGGGATCGGAATTGATCACGAACTGAAAGGTGTCTACGGCTGTCAACGACCGGTTCCTGGCACTATCAACAGACATGATCTTGACCTGATAATTACCACGATTCGCAAGGGAATCATCTGCGAGATCGTAATCCCAGAGACCCCCCGCCCAGTCCGGCTCAAGCACCGTACTGTCTGATGTCCATTGAGTACCATCCCAGTAGGTACTATCCGATAGGCGCATGATATCAATATGCATGGAATCCACGCCGGAAAATTCATCTGAATAGGTACCGCCAAAAGAATTGACATCTACCCAGTCGATGACATGATAGTAGGGATCGATATCTTCACCGGCAAGCGGACGAGTAAGATCGGCGAATGCCCCACTCGTACTGAGTGTATCTGAAGCATTACCGGCACCATCCACTGCTCGAAGATTCAGATAATACGATTCGGGCTGAACCCAGGTCAGCACTGTATCGAAATTCAATGAGTCGCCGACATTGATCCAATCCATGAAATCAGATATCCCAACACTGTGCCCGACGGAGACATCATAGCGCTCCAACCCAGACACGCCGCTATCGTAGCCTGACCAGGCAGCATACAGACTGTCTGAGACATTGATATAATCCAGATCAATGGTTTCCTCAGTGATGAAGGCTCCTCCCTGTGGCGCGATTCGGTCTGCCACCAATCGGTTCAGGAGAGTGTCAGAGGAGGTCTGATTCCCAGCTCGATCCTGCATCATGACAAAGAAGTGTAGCTCCAGACCATCGAATGCGAAACCACCATGTAACTCAAGTTCCGCTTCCGTATTCGTATGGTTGATGGTAACACCCGCGGCAGTAATATCAGTGGCCGGACCTATCTGATCGTAATCCGGCTGGCCATCTGAGGTCATATAGGTCATGACCTCACCACCAGGCAGGGTTGGATCAGTTGCGATCGGTACTTCGAAAAGGATCCCATCATTGGATGCATTATAGAAACTGTCGACCACGACACCACCAGTTGTAGTGAGACTGGTGAGGGTGAATGGTGCTGGAGGTGAGAAATCGATCTCAATGCCTGGATACGGTGGTTCAGCTTCGGCGCGGTTGCCTGCTGCATCCACCAGTGCGATACTTGCATTCAAGTTTCCACCGTCCGTAAATCCAGCAACATTGTTCACACTGGCGCTGTCGAGCAGAATACCGGTAGTATTACCAAGCATCGGACCGGTGATGACAGTGGTTTCCATATCTGTGTAACCGCCACCGGCATCCAGCAGGAGAATAAGTTCTCCGTTTTCAAGGCTGAAATCATTCGGCACCAGGTTGTCCACGCCGATCCCCTCATTGCTCAGATTGTAATATCCATCGACTACTACAGGTCCTGTGGCCAGGAAATTGGTTGCAGAGTTCACAAGTGGCGCATACTGGTCCACGAGGAGAAATCCTGTTGCTGCGGCACTGGAATCACGATTTCCAGCCTGGTCCACAACCAGGATGAAGGTATAAAGGGTGTCTCTGTCGGCATCATCCGGCCAGCCAGGAATACCTTCCACCAGTAGTGAGTCATATTCTTCGACAAAACTCTCACCCTCGGAGGCGATGGGGATGTTCACGTCTTCAATGTATTCTGATCCAGATACTCCCGTGTTGATACCCAGCTTTACCCTGGCGAAACCGTCGATCAGCGTTGGATCACCTACCGGCAGCGTGAATGAAACGGTCAGCGTGTCTGCTGAATCGTTCCAATAACCAGCAGGCATGTTCTGCCCAATGGCTGTAACCGAACTGGCCTGTGGTGCCACCGGATTGGATTGATCGGAAAGCAGGGTCTCAGTACTGGGAGAATAAATGGTCTCATTTCCGGCGGCATCCCTCACCGCAGCCCGGAATTCCAGGGTCTGTGCATCAGAATCGCCGAGAGCGTCGATCTCTGTACGGGTGATGAGCATATCCTGGTTGCCCTGGGCCTGAGTTATGGAACCAGTGGTTGTGAAGCGCGTGAATGAAGGACCTGCGGAGGTGATACGGCCTTCAATGAAGATCGTTCCACCGATCATGGTGGGATCAGGTACGGCGCCCCAGCTGACATTCACAGTTACATCCGTATTCCCGATATTCAGATATCCGGGAACGATCACACCGCCAGCACTGGCAACCCCACCAGTTGTGGCTGTGGTGGGCGGCGTCAGGTCAACGGTGATGGTGGTTGTGCTCGCAAGGAATTGGACGGAATTACCGGCAGCATCGGTCACGATGGCTACAAACTCCAGTTCGACACCGTCATTCACAACCGGTAACGCCTCAAACACGGCCTCGGAGAAACTGATGACCTGGTCCGTCCCTACAGCTGTGATTGGATCCGGATCACCCAGATTGGTGCTGGGATCGCCCACCAGACCGGTGAGGACCTGTACGGTACCACCTTCCAGACTTGCATCAGCCGGAATGGGTACGGTTACCTCGAGATCAGTGTTGACCGTATTCCAGTATCCAGCTTCCACCGGATCACCTACGGCAGTTACATTTCCAACGGTTCCCTGTGTCGGACCCACTTCATCGACAATAATTGCATGTTCCGGATCAGGACTTTCATTTCCAGTGGTGGAATTTCCAGCTCTATCCGTGAGAATTGCAGCAAAATGGAGGGTATCCCCTTCGGAATAGCCGGGGATCGCTTCCACATCTGTTCGACTGATACTGACCGCGCGTGGAACATTATGGTTTGAGACAACCTCTTCTGATCCAATAGATTCCCAGGAACCGGCGTCTCCATTTTTCGAGGTAATCTGGATGGTTCCGTTGACCATCGTGATATCCTCAGGGATTGGTACGATCACTTGAATATCAGTATTGTTCTCATTCCAATATCCTGGTGAAACAGGATCGCCAACCGCAACGACGCTGGTGACTGTAAAATCATCCGGCGGACCTTCATCTATCTCGAGAGTGTTCGGGCTATTCGCACCCGTGCGTTCATTGCCCACGGCGTCAGTGATCACGGCCGTCATCGCCAGAATGGCTGTATTCCCCACCAGCGGAAAATTGGGGTGGCCTTCAAGCTGGGCACGAGAAACATACATGACCTGGTCCTGGAGGATTGTAACCGTGTAAGGATCACCGATGTTGGTCATACCGGCACCGGCGATACTGGCCTGCAGCTGGATCGTCCCATCGATGAGGGATGGATCCGAACCGTCAACCGGAACGGAAACCTGCAGGCTGTCGTGCTCGGAGTTCCAGTAAAAGGCGGCATTTTCTGTATCGTCTGTGGTATAGATCGTCCCGGATGCAAAGGTAGCCGGCAGGATCCCATCTACATTGAAGACGACATTATCGCCAAGATTCTCTCCAGCGGGAATGGTGCTGACATCCACTGGGTTCCCCACAGCCGCGTTCACCAGGTCTTCCCCAGCATCCGTAATGCTGATAACATTTAGGGTATCTACCAGGTCCGTTGCAAACACAGTGAAATCGAAATGGATCTCACTGGTGTCATCCGCAACCTCGGTATGATTGATGAGAATGGATCTGTCAGTGGTGCCGGTCTCAAACAGCACTTCTAGATCACCTGCATTCATCTCGATATTCTCATCGAACTTGATGACGACCGTAACGACATCCCCAAACTTCTTGTCTCCTGCCGAGCTGGTGCTGGTGACGTACAGGATCTCGGTAGATTGGCCATAAATGTTCAAGACCACATTGTCTTCCAGCAGTTCCCCGCCTGGAAGCGTGGTGAAATCAGCTTCGTTCCCCGCTTCATCAAAAAGTTTATCTGCAGTGGCCGATACTCCGGCCACCTGCAGCGGAACGGCATTGTCATCTTCCTGTACGGTGAAGGAGAGCATGACACTATCAGCATCCGAGATGGTAGTGGTCTCCAGTGGACTCGAGGCCGTATTTATAACGGCGGACAAGGTCCCGCCGCCTTCCAGGGTCACGTTCTCCGATAGACGTAACTTGACGTTGATACTTGATCCCACTCCGTAATTACCCGGGTCCGTCTCGGAAGTGATCTCTGTTATGGTTGGATCGATCTGATCCACGTCGATCTCGATATCGTTCAGTTCATTTGAATCCGTATAGTTGGAGAAATTATCGGTTATTCGGGCACCAACGGTTACTGTGGATCCCTCGAGTTCTGTACTGAGCGCTTCGAAGGCCGTATTGTCGATGGTGATGACCTTTGAGGTACCTGTAGTGAGGATGGTGGAAGGACCGCCAAGGTTCGTGGGATCATTGCTCCCGACCCTGGCACGTATTTGGACAGTGCCATTCTCAAGCGAGGGATCCGATGCAATGGGTACAGTGACCGCTAGGTTTTCGCTATCCTCATTCCAGTAGCCCGCCACCTCATTGCCACCTTGTGGAACAGCGGACGTGACATCGAATGCGTCAGGCGGTGATCCGTCCACGGCAATGGTCTTGGCGTCGTCGATATTCGTAATTCCACTGATATCGCTCAGGTCTACTTCGTTCCCGGCAACGTCTTCCAACGTTCCGCCACTCACGGTAAATCCGGTCACCTCCAGGGCTGTCGTCTCATCAGCGGTTAAAACGGTATATACGGCACTTACCTCATCCAGGTTGTTGATGGAAGTAAGCGTCACGTTACTGCTGGATGCATTCACCTGAATGAGCAGGCTGTCTGCATTAAGGAACATGGGCTCATTGAAGGTCAGGGTGATATCGATGGTCTGAGCCTGACCGTAATTGGCTTCTGCTGAGCTTGAGCTGATGGCATCCAGAGTTGGAATGATACCGTCTACAAGGATATCGCTCTGACCACCGATATTGCTGCCAGCTCCGGGAAGCGTCAGCGAACTCCCGCTGGCATCGACGTTATTCCCTGCAGCATCACGCAGGGTGCCTACAGTGAGATTGAGGGCATTTACGGTAAGGTCCAGGGCGTAATCGCCCTCAGCAACTTCATAAGTGGTGTCTTTGGTAGTAGAACCACTCAGGGAAAGCAGACTGACCGTCGTCCCGGAATTCAATACGACGTCAAGTTGAGCGCCCGTGCCGGCTAAAGTCACTTCTTCACTGAAAGTAACTGTAATGTCTGTTGTTTCTCCTATTTCCAGTGTATCCGTTCCTGCACTGGCTGCAATGTCATCGACAAGCGGCACCGTCTGGTCCACAATGAGTTCAGGCGGAGAGCCCGTCTGTCCGTTCGTGCTGTTGCC
>CAYVVT010000007.1:0-158065 GCA_964454335.1 uncultured Lentisphaeria bacterium
AAAAAGAGAATGAGGTGGGAGGAAACGACATCGTCGTCCGGTCCGCCGAGTTCACTCCAATTGGTGTATGCGCCGGTGTAGATCTTGCCGATCTGCTCGATACTGAGCTGTCCGATGGGATTTTGCGGATTGACCACAACGGCGATCCCGTCCTTGGAGGTTACCACTTCCACTGGATTGATTGATTTCTCCTGGGCCAGTGTGACTTCCTTGGACTTGATCGAGCGGGAAGCGATACAGACATCAGTGGTACCATTCAACAGAGCGGCGATACCGGTACCGGAACCACCACCGGTGACGGAGATGTCCACGTCCGGATGAGTATCCATGTAAGCTTCGGCCCAGGTACTTGCCAGATGGACCATGGTATCAGAACCTTTCAGGGTGAGATAATTGACCTCCACCTTGGCAGTCCCGTCGCCACCCCCGCATGAGACCAGAAACAGGCTTGCCAGTGTCAGGACCAGTGTCATTACAAAAAACTTCTTCATTCAAAACCTTCCTTTCAAATAAGCTTCTCTCGAATTACGCACGGCAATGTCGGATTCGATTGTTAGCGAGCTGTTGGTCAACACTTAGAACTTGAACTGAAAATTCACATGATAGACCAAAGCGGCATCACCACCTTCAGGTGTTGTCATCCGGAGATTCGGTGCAATACTGAGACCCTTCTCTGCCATGTAATTCACCCCGGCAATGATATAGGTCTCCAGGTCATCAGCTGACTCAGTGTCAGCGTCATAGAGGTCGAGACGGCCAAATGCATTCAGCTTCTCACCCAGATCAAAACGTCCATAGACCGATATGAGACTGCTATTCACATCAACATCCTTACTGACCATCCGCATGTTGTACTCAGCTCCGGCAGTTAGCGGACCTGCAACCAGACCACCAAAGCCACCCACGATGATGGAAGAGCCTGTGGAATCAACGTCATAGTCGACGCCTTCATAACTCAGGACGCCACCGGCATTGAAGCCTTCCTTCAACTTTGAATCACCCGTATGAAGTCGGATGGAGAGCTTCTTGTGCCCGTCGTTTTCCGCCTTCTTGTAGCCGCTACCATTGGTGAGCATAACGCTGGCGGCCAGCGCACCGAATGAATTGGACCAGCCCACGCCCAGGTCTGCGGAACTTGAGAACTTCTTCCGGTCCATGGCGGTCTTGTCAATGAAGCGATATCCCCAGGTGCCTTCCTGGACCTTGAACATGTTCATGCCCTGAAGACCGATGGTGACCTTGCCGAAATCGGTCTTCCAGTCCACCTTCGCGTTCTTCAGGTAAACGGTGTAGTACAAACCCCCGTCTGAACCGACATCAGCCTGGAATTTGTAGGACACTGCATCGTTCACCTTGTTCGCATAGGTGAGATAGGCCCGCTGAATCACAAATTCATTGTTGTCAGCGTCTTCAAAAGCATAGTGCATGAAGGTCACACCACTGACTTTTGCACCGTCGGCAAATGCGGGGATCGATGCCAGGATCGAGATTAACAGGATGAATAGTCTACTCATTTATTCCTCCGAGATAGCAGGATTGGCGTTTTTTAATTCTGAATGATTCATGGAACACCTTATGGATCATTTGTTAGTGTTGTGTTAGGTGGGAGATTGGATCCGGTGATTTTTCAATATCCTGGATATACAAGATCCATTTGCAGACCAGTGGAAAACAGGCGTGGAAATTTCAAGTGGTATGTCGGATCAGGTCAGGAATATCAGACTGAATTTACTACCCGTACCAGGTCTACTGTCCACCCGGATCTCGGCAGCATGGATAGCGGCGATATGCTTTACGATGGCGAGGCCCAATCCGGTGCCCCCCATGCCACGGCTGCGCCCCTTGTCGATGCGATAAAAACGTTCGAATATCCGGTCAAGATGCTCTTCGGCAATGCCGGGACCACTGTCCCGAACAGAGAGCGTCACTCGTGATTTTTTCTTCTCGGCAGTGAGATTGACGGTTGATCCTGCCTCGCTGAACTTGAGGGCATTATCCAACAGGTTGTCCAGCGCTCGCTCAAGCAGATGGGCATTCATACTGACCTGAAGATCATCTGATGCCTCCAGTACGAGATTCACCTTATGCTGCTCAGCGATGGGCTTGAAATTGCGCTCAACCTTTTCCAGGAGCGGTTTAAGTGGAAGGATCTCCAGCTCAACCGTCTTTGCACTGCCTTCCTCTTCGATCCGCGATAATTCCAGGAGGTCATTGATGATGGCGTTCAGGCGATCGACATGACGATTGATGATATCCAGGAACCGACGATTCTGATCATCCTGGTTATTCTCGTCGGCCTGCATGGTTTCCACAAAGCCTTTGATTGACGTGATCGGGGTCTTCAGCTCATGGGACACATTGGCGACAAACTCCTGTCGGATATTTTCCAGATGCCGGGTACGGGTGATGTCGTCGATCACCAGCACGATGCCCCTGACCTCGCCATCATCCCAGTACATCCGCCGACCCGCCAGGCGCAGGTAGCTGACAGGATCCTGGTGAACGGTAATGTCAGCCGACATGGATTTCTTCCGGTCCTTGACCTTTTCAAGGAAATCCAGCAGCTCAGAGTAGCGCAGGACCTCCTGTGCAGTGAAACCTTTGTATTCCTTCTTCTTGATATCCAGCATGCGTCGTGCAGCCTTGTTCATGCTGATGATCTGGTCATCAACGCTGATGGCTATAACGCCTTCCTCCATACTGGAAAGTACGGCCCGCGTCTCATCACGCTGTACAGTGAGATCCCGCAGTCGCGCATCCAACTGCTCGGCCATGGTATTCATCGAGATCGAGAGCGAATTGATCTCAGCGATGTTGAACTCCGGCAATCGCAGATCAAGCTCTCCACCAGTGAAACGCTGTGCGCCGCCCTGGATCGTCTGTATCGGTTTCAGGATGCGCAGGCTGAACATGTAGCTCAGAAATACAGCCAGCAGCATGACAACGATACTGCCCCAGAAGATCCGGTTCTTGACGCGTGAAAGCGCTTGGGCCAGATCGGTTGTTGGTACGGCTGCCCTGAGAACAGCGGATTCGCCCTGAAATTCTATGGGTACTGCCAGATAGAGGAGTTCCTCTTCAAGTGTGTAGCTGTAGCGCAATGAAGAAGCCTGGCCCTCCTGCAGAGCACCAATGAACTCAGGCCGATCCGCATGATTGTCCATTCTCGCTGGATCCTCATGGGTATCGATAAGTACTTTCCCGCTCCTCTCGATGAGGGTAATGCGCGTATTGAGCTCAATTGAAAGAACCTCGCTCAGCGACTGAAGATCCGCGCTGCTGTCAGCTTCGGTAGCGGTAAATATCTGTGACACCAGGTAAGCTCGGGCGTAGAGGTCTTCCACCTTCGCTTCCACATAGAAGGCGTCAAAACTGCGCGTCACGTAGGTGATCAGCAGGATCACTGTAACCAGGATCACGATGATGTAATAGGGGAACTGGTAAAGCAACAGTTTGCGGGCACGGGCCATAGCTATTCTTCGTCCTCGGGTACAAAGCGATAGCCTACACCACGAACGGTCTGGATCTGCTGACCGCTGGATCCCAGTTTCTTGCGCAAACCAACGATCTGGAAGTCAACTGAACGATCGGTGACCGGATAGTTGTCTCCACGAATAGCTTCAATGATCTGACTACGGGTAAAAACCCAATTCGGATTCGACACGATGAAATACAGGATGCGGAATTCAGTATGTGTCAGGTCAACAATCTCCCCGGCGACGCGTACTTCATGACGGCCTTCGTGGATATAGAGATCGCCGGTTTCAATGACCCCGCCCAGACTGCCACCGCCTGCCTGTCTTCTCAGGGCAGCTTTGATCCGTGCCACCAGGACAGTGGGACTGAATGGTTTGGTCACATAATCATCAGCGCCGATCTCAAGACCACGCACAATGTCAGCTTCCTCCCCTTTCGCCGTAAGCATCAGAATACGGATATCCTCCGTGCGGCTATCGTTCTTCAGGATGCGACAGATATCCAGCCCATCGATCCCCGGCAGCATGAGGTCCAGCACGATGAGTGCGGGTTTCTCGTCCCGGGCCATCTTCAATGCTGTTTCGCCATCATTTGCCAGAATGGTCTCAAAACCAGCTTTTCCCAGGTTGAATGACACCAGTTCAAGGATGTCTTCTTCGTCGTCGACGACGAGAATTCGGGTATCTGTAGCACCTAACATACGTGAAATATCAACACCCTTTGTTAGTGTTTCATTAGGATCCAGTTTGTGAACATCCAGGAGCGCAGATAGACTTCATTTTCTATTTCACAGCGATCCTGCCAGGATCATCACCGCGAAATTCTCCGATCATCCACGTATCAAGATCCATGGCCTTGCACTCAGCCTGAAAGACACTGGCCGCCTGTGGGGGCAGTGCCAGCAATAGTCCTCCTGATGTCTGGGCATCGTTCAAGATCAGTTTCGTATGTGGTGAAATCCCGTCACCAAAATCCACATATTCTTCAGTAAATGCCTGGTTGTCAAGTGTGCCACCAGGGATCATTTCCAGGTCCAGAAAGTCATCGAGTCCATGCAGGAACGGGACCTGGTCGCTGTACAGGACGGCTCCGACCTCACTGTCCCGGATCATTTCCAGAAGATGGCCCAGAAGACCAAATCCGGTCACATCTGTACAGGCATGAACGGAAGTCGTGTCCATATTGACTGCGGCTGTGTCATTCAGTGTCGCCATCTGTGAGACCAGGATATCACGTTGCTCTTCAGTCAACAGGCGGCGTTTCAAAGCGGTTGCCAGGATCCCGGTCCCAAGTGGCTTGGTGAGGATCAATTGATCACCTGCCCGGGCGCCACGATTCCTGATGATCCTGTTTGGATGGACCTCACCTGTGACCACCAGACCGAATTTGGGTTCCGTGTCATCCACGGTGTGGCCTCCTACGATGGGAATTCCTGCTTCTGCAGCCTTATCGGCCGCGCCTTTGAGAATGGTTTCCAGAACGGACACCGGCAGCCGGCTGGAGGGAAAGCCTACCACGTTCAGGGCAAACAGCGGTTGGGCGCCCATGGCATAGATATCACTGAGGGAATTGGCCGCTGCGATAGCGCCGAATGTGTAGGGATCATCAACGATTGGAGTAAAGAAATCGACGGTCTGAACGATCGCTCGCTCACCCGATAATCGATAAACAGCTGCATCGTCAGAATGTCTGAGTCCCACCAGTACTTTCTCATCATCGATCTCCGGCATCTTGGCCAGGACCTGCTCCAGCACCTGGGGACGCAACTTGCAGGCACAACCCAGACCGTGGGTGAAATGTGTCAGTTTGAAATCGCCTTCCCCGACGGTCTGTTCAGCCGGCTCATTTCCAACGGCAAGCTGGTTGACCACCCGGATGATATCATCTGCGGCAGTGTCCACTTCGGATTCCGTGGTGAAGCGTCCTACTGAGAACCGGATGGTTCCCATGGCGTATTCCACTGGAACTTCCATGGCTTGCAGCACGGACGAGATTTCGACGTGTTCCGCATGACACGCAGCACCCGCCGAGGCCATGACATTCTCCAGCTCGTCCAGAAGCGTATTGGCTTCCAGGCCTTTGAAACTGATACTCAATGTATTGGGTAGACGATTCTCCAGGTGACCATTCACCTTTGTCCCTGTGAGTTCAGCAAGCTTTGTTTCCAGTCGATCCCGAAGCTTCAGGGAGTGTTCAATGGATCGTTTCTCTTCAGCTTGGACCAGTTCTGCGGCTGCACCAAGGCCGACGATCTCCAGGACATTCTCGGTACCTGCTCTCAGATCCCGTTCGTGATTGGCCCCGTGGATCAGTTTTTCCAGCGTTACACCTCGCCGGATATACAGGATGCCGATACCCTTGGGACCATAAAATTTATGGGAGGCCAGGCTAAGCAGGTCGACACCCAGTTCATCCACATGCACTGGGATCTTGCCAACACTTTGTGCGCAATCCGTATGAAAGAGGATCCCCTTTTCCTTCGTGATGGCGGCCATCTCCGCGATGGGTTGTATGGTGCCTACCTCGTTGTTTGCGTGCATGATACTCACCAGGATGGTCTCAGGTCGGATGGCGTTTCGCAGGTCCTCGGGATCTACCGATCCATGCTCATCCACCGGTAAAACGGTGATATTGGCTCCCTGACCCTCCAGATAGTTGCAGACCTCGCTGACACTGGGATGCTCGACACCTGAGGTGATGATGTGCCGTGTACCTGGTCCGCTGGCACCATACACGCCTTTCAAGGCATAGTTGTTGGATTCAGACCCACCTGATGTAAAGACGATCTCGTCCGTCTCACAATGCAGCATGTCTGCGACCTGGCGACGAGCTTTCTCCACGGCCTGTCTCGTCTCCAGACCATACACATGGCTGCTGGAAGGATTTCCAAAATGATCCGCGAGATAAGGCTGCATGGCAGCAGCTACCCGTGGATCAATGGGGCTGGTAGCGTTATAATCGAGATAGATGAGATCCATTATTAACCTTGTGTAAAATAAAAAAACCCGGTTTCAGACCGGGCTAATTTAGAGCTTCCCCAAAGAAATGCACGCTGCAACATAGCTGTTAGCTGTCAGGTCGTCACTGCAATGGTTCAATCGCTGTGGTCGAGCGTACGGGTCATCAGCTCAAAGCGGATTTCAAAGGCATCATCTATGGCTCGATTCCCGATCTCCGGGAAAAAGGTGCTTGATTTATACCTGATGTCATAAAGGGTTCGATCCACAGAGGCCTCACCGCGGGCGCTCACTGCTGCCTGACCCCGAACGATCCAGACCGAGAACTCCAGCGGATGGCTGATACCCTTGATCTCCAGGTCTCCACTGATGGTGTACATCTGGCCTTTGCCCTCATTGGCGATGAAGGTCGCTTCCAGTACAGTGAACCGCGAGCTCCCATATCTATCCACAGCAAAGAAATCATCATTCTTGAGATGACGTTCAAGTTTGGCATTCATCTCAGGATCCTTGATATCCGTTACCCGGATACTGGTCATGTCGATGAGAAAGTTACCGGATACGAGCCGATCCCCTGCAAAGGTGATCGTACCGGATCTGAGTTGGATGGTACCGCTATGCTCTCCACTGAACTTCTTACCCATCCAGAATACCTGGCTTTGTTCCACATCCAGTTCAAGGGTTTGAGCTATCCCTGATCCCGCCAGGAGGAGGGAAGTCAGCATACAGACGAGGTTGGTCTTGCTTACCATGGGATCACCTGATCATCCCTGAAGTTCATCCCATTTGGACCATCATCGTCCAATGTGGCCAGACGCACGGGTCCGTAGGCCCCTTGCTCGAGACTGCGGTTGGCATCCGGTCCGCCCATGTCGGTACGCACCCAGCCCGGGCAGACGCTGTTCACCAGTATATTCTCACCCTGGACCTCGGCTGCCAACAGACGGGTGATCATATTGAGTGCCACCTTGGAGATCCTGTAAGCCGGAAAGCCCGGACCCCACTCCCCCATATTGCCCATTCCGGATGAAATATTCACAATGCGGCCATAAGAGCGATTGCGCATAAGCGGGATGAGCGCCAGGGCCAATTGGAGAGGTCCCATTGTGTTGATCTCAAATGTTTCCCTGATCCGGTCCGGATCCGTTTCCAGTATTCCTGAGGGAACCGGCGGCTGCACCCGTTCCCCTTCAAGCAGGACTCCCGCATTGTTCACGAGAACGTCAACACCGCCATGCTCATTCAATAGAAGCTCACTCAACGATTGGATATCAACATGGCTGGTGACGTCAAGTCGCTGATATTGGACATCGAGTCCCTCACCTTCCAGGATCCTCGCTGCTTTCTCGCCAGCCTGAACATTCCTGCTGGTAAGGATCACTTTATAACCACGTTGACCCAACTGCCTGGAGATCTCAAAACCTAAACCCCGGTTCGCACCGGTGATCACGGCAATTCTTCCATTCACACTCATCGTTCGTCCCCACTATTCAAACCGCAGCGTGTACCTAGTTTTTTGCACAATGTCCCCAGTTGGTTGATCTCGGCACTGTCCAAACACTCGAAGGCGTTCATCAGTTCGCTGAGGTGAGCCCGGAAAACATCACTGATCAGCTTCCTGCCTGCCGGGGTCAGATGGACCAGATGCGCCCTTTTGTCATTGGGATCCACCTCCCGCTGCACCAGACCATCGCGCTCAAGATTATTGACCACCATGGTGATGTTCCCACCGCTGACCAGATGCTTCTCTGCCAGGGACTTCTGCTGCTGCGGGCCCAGATGAAGGAGTATCTCCATTAAACCGAACTGGGTTTCAGTAAGCCCGGCATCCTCAAAGGATGACTTGATCTGGAACGCCACTGAATGGATCGACCGGGCCATTTTGATCCAGGTATCCAGGACCTGTTCTTCCTGTGGCGAGCCTGTGTAGTGTGTTCCCATGATGAATTTATTTTAATGTTGAATTATTTAATGTCAAACTATTTATTTGGCGGTGCACAAATTACAGGAGAACAATATGCAAGTTGACATATATCCACCGGAAGAACAGGGTTACGGTGAATTCGACAATGGTGCCATCATCGAGCAGAAGCCTATCGGATTTTCAGGAGAAGGATCCAGACTCAACCGCAGCGGTACGCTTTTCTACTGGGCCTGGATGAAGGCTACCAGAAAAGGTAAGATCGGAATGCACCCGCATTCCGCATTTGAGATCATCAGTTATATGATCAGCGGGCGGGGACGTCATGTGGATTCCATGGGCAACGACAAGATCATGGAGACCGGTGGTGTCCAGGTGATGCAGACCGGTCGGGGGATCTTCCACGAGGAGCATACGCTGGACGATAGCGTTGAAGGCTTTCAGATCTGGCTGGAGCCAAATCTCATGGAAACGCAGCACAAAACACCAGTCTATCGTGATTATGCTCTTGATGCATTCATCAATAGTTCGATGGACGAGCGATATGAAGTTAAGGGGATCGTCGGCCCGGATACTCCCATAGACTACCTGGAAACAGACGCGCGGATCACAGATCTTCGTTTTCATGAATCTGCCCATCACGAAGCCATCCTCGGCAGTGGGCACCTGTTGAACATCCTGGCTGTGCGGGGCGATGCACGCCTGCGAACGAATGGAAATACCCATGAATTCAACCAAAAGGATTTCGTGGTTGCTTCTGCAGAGGTTGAAGCTGCCTATAAGCTCCAGGGCGATGCTGGAACACATCTTCTATTGATAGAGACCCTGCGCGATCCGGGATACCGTCTCTATCCCAAACAACCCTGACTTCCCCATCAGGTCGCCGGTTCTTGACAGATGCTCTCCCCTGATTCTTAAAATCGCCTTAACCTTCCTGCACGGTGCCAAGTCTAACCGTGTGAGAATGGTTGAAATGAAAACACAGGAGAGAGACATGAATAATACGACCAGAACATTGATCTTGACCGCCATGGTGATGGGCGTGCTGTCTACGGTAGCACTGGCCGATGATTTCAACAAGCCAGGTGCCCAGGGGGGTCCACCACCGATACCCGTTAAAGAGTTGAATCTCAGTGAGGAACAGCAGGACAAGATCGCAGATCTGCGCATGGATCAGCGTGAAGAGATGATCGATCTGAGAGCCAGACTCGAGAAACAGGAATTGCAGTTGAAAAAACTCCAGCGTGAAGACTCACCAAACCAGAAGAAGATCCACGCCCAGATCGACCGGATCGGTGCCACCAGGGTAGAGATGGCCAAGTTGAGAGCTGACCATCATCTCGAGGTACGAGCCCTATTGAGCCCCGAACAGCAGAAGCAGATGAAGGAGTTTAAGCGCCAGGACATGCGCAAACACGATCGTTCGCAACGCGGACATCAACCCGGACGGCATTCTGGCGGCCGGGGTAGATTCTGATACCTCCATCCCCCCGCTTCACATAGATGGGATCCTCCCAGAACAGCCTCCGTCAGGGGGCTGTTGCTTCTATAAAGAACCGCAAATTACGTCGATTACACGAAAAACGTTCCAATTTGGCAGTTGATGCTGAGATTCCGGGTCATTCTCAGCTTGCAGGGATAGAGGTCTTGCGGTTGTCGTTCAGCTCCCTGTTTCCCCTTTCCGGTTCTCTGGTCACCCAACACCAGTCACGATCCCATCACACACGGTTGAACGGTTTGATTCATTGCACGCTGCTTCTATATTCGCCGGAAGAATCTGCCAACATGCGATTTTACAGACACAAGATTGCCCTGCTGAGCTTATACCTCAGCGTTCTATCCCTGCCAGTCTTGGGCCAGCAGGTTCTGGAAGGCAGGGTGCGGGATGCCCTGACAAACGAGCCGATCTACAACGTAAATGTGTTGGTTAAGTCGCTTGGCATCGGTACCACAACTGAAGAGGACGGGTATTTCCGTATCGTGGGGCAGATCAAACTGCCCATCACCCTTGTGATCACCCATATTGGCTATGAGCCTGTTGAGCAGCCGATCTTCATGTTCACCTCCCTGGAGATCCTCATGACTCCCATCGCCCTGCAACTCGACGAGGTGGATATCACCGTTACAAAGCTACCCAGTCAGTACGATGTGACTTCCTCCACCAGCAGCATGAATTCGGCGGAGTTGGCCGTCCGGGGAGTTCAGGACTTCCAGGAGATCACCCGCTCCATCAGCAGTGTCCGTGTTGAGGGTCAGCACAGTGGTGTGCAGACCATCAGTATCCGCGGGGCGAATCCCAACGAAACACCGGTGTACATGGATGGCGTCAAGATCAACGACACCTTCACCAACATCGCCGATCTTTCCTTCCTGAACATCAACGATATCGAGGAGCTGGAGATCATCAAGGGCGCGGCTTCGCTGCCCTATGAGACCGGCGCATTCGGTGGTGTCGTGAATATCTATACCCGGGTACCGACCAAGACAGAAGCCTCGATTTCAACGGCGCTGGATGCGGTGAATTCAGAGAACAGCTCCCAGAATGGGACGCTGTATCTCGTTCACGACAACCTGGCTGGTTCCTACCAGTTCTCCCAACGGGATCGTGAATATTTCGCCACCGTTACCTCGCGGAATGGCTTTCATTCCGGCAGTATGCGCTGGGGAAATCAGGAATCGGCATTGAGTCTCAAGTATTTCAAACAGTACACCGAAACAGCCAATGACTTCAGCGAGGGCAGCTCAGTAAGTGACGACAACCAGTTGTTGAATCTGAGGTACACGGGCCTCGTCCCCCGGTTGGGCAAGGATTGGCAGGCGGACCTGTCCTACCGCAGCGACAGGCACGGATCCATGTTCTGGTCCGTGAATCCGAATTCTCCCACCTACGAGCAGGAACCTCATGGCAATCAGTATGCATTCGAACTGGCCAAGCTCTTCGAGGTGGGTGCATTTGAGGGGCTGCTGAAGACCGAACAGAACCGGCAGGCGTATCTGGGACCGTCAAAGATCTCCATTCCTCCCAGTTTTTACCGTGAGAGTGACATTGATCTCGATCGCAACACCACATCCTATGTGGGTATTGGCAAGTACAAGATCATCTCACCATATACAGGTTTGCAGGAATTACAGGTCGAACTTGGTATGCGTTACGACGACATACTCACCCGATATGATTATTTAGAAGATCGATTTTATTACAGCGTTGGATCCCCTGATCCCCGTATCGTGCACGAGGAGGAAAAATACCGGCGACATAATTACTTCCTGTCAAAGCGGATCGGTGTGAAAAGCAGTGGCAAGACCGAGCGCAGCAGCTACGCCTTCTTCTACGGGCAGGGATTCAACAGCCGGACACCCACCCTGCAGGACTATTTCTTCCATAAAACCAACGATGTGATCCTGTACAGTGCCCGAAACCTGGATCATGAGACTGTCAATACGGTGGACTTCGAGTTTGAACTGGCATTCAAACCTCCCCCGGACTATCCCTTTTCCAGGATCGACCTGAATCTCGGATATTTCAAGAATGCCTATGTCTCCAAACTGAACTATATCTATACACCGGCCCAGCCTCCAGTACCCTACAACACCGTCAACGCCATGATCAAGGGCTATGAGATTGACGTTCAGGTAGAATCACTGAATAAACTCAACCTGTTCAATGCGGGTGCCACCTTCCTGAAGATGGACCATGCCGAGGTCTTCGCCGGCAAGCCGACCTACCGGTATATCCTGGGTTATACATTCCAGAGATCAGGTTTCAGAATGAACGGGACCTTCTGGGCTGAAGGCGAGCAATATTTGCCGGATGGCAGTATCGAGCTGTACAACTCCAGGGAGAATCTGGACATCACCTTCAGTTACTACCGGAGCTTCGAGCATTTTGATCTGCTGGGTACCTACGGCATCAAGAATCTTCTCAGCCGGGAGGAAACACTGGAAGAGCTGGATCGCTTCAACACCTATTTCGCTCTGAGTTATTACGATCAATTCCAACAGGTGCTGAGTCTTAAACTGACTGTCCATTAGCGGTTTCATTCCCTTGCAATCTGCACTACCAACTGGGTGGATCGAACGCATCAGGATCCAACTGGGATCAGAGGCAGACGAATTCCTGAGATCACATGAGCAGAAGTTCCCACGTTCTTTGCGGATCAATCCGGACAAAGTATTTGTCCCCGATTCAAGATCTGAACAGGTGCCCTGGTGCTCATCCGGGTTCTACATAGTGGAACCGTTCATCCCGGCCCATGAACCGGCTTTTCATGCCGGTGGATTCTACATGCAGGAGGCATCCTCCATGTTCCTGCATCATGTCCTTGGTGAGATAGATGGTCCGGAGCAGGCCCGGATCCTTGATCTGGCAGCTGCACCTGGGGGGAAAAGCACATTGATCCGATCAGCCTGGCCCAATGCCTTGCTGGTGGCCAATGAGGTCGTGCGCAGCAGGGTGGCGATCCTGGCGGAGAATTTGAGTCGCTGGGGTGCAAAGAACGCGGTCGTGACCAATTCGGATCCTCAGGATTTCAAGCATCTGGAGCATTATTTCGATCTGATCCTGGTGGACGCCCCATGCTCGGGGGAAGGATTGTTCTGCCGAGACCCGGCAGCTGTGGATCAGTGGTCAGAACGAAATGCCACCCATTCGGCAGTCCGCCAGAAACGGATCCTCAGTGACGGGGAGGCTGCGCTTAAGCCGGGTGGATATCTGGTTTACAGTACCTGCACATATAACCCAGCGGAAAATGAGGACCAGATCAAGTGGTTCGCCGATGAGTTCGGATTCTCGGGTGTTGAGATCCCCATCGATGTCGGATGGAATATCGAACAGGGTGAGACCCTGTCACAATCCGGGATCCTTCCATTCTACCGCTTCTGGCCACATCGGCTGCAGGGAGCCGGGTTCTTCCTTGCAGTGCTCAGAAAAGAGGGGTCTGCTCAGAAACCCTATATCCGCACCTCAAACGTGAAGAGGAAGCTAACATCCTCCAGATCACCATTTATTCCCGCTCAATACCTGGCACGGGATACAGAATATCAGGTTATCACACAGGGTGATCTCATCTATGCAATTACACATGAATTCAGAGATGACCTTGAATTGCTTTCACGGAAACTCCGGGTAAAACGACCGGGATTGTTCCTCGGAAGGATCCAGGGGCGGGTTTTCAGACCCAGTACCGAACTCGCCTGGAGTCAGGCACTGCCCGCTGACACACCCGCTGTGACACTGGATCGCCCACAGGCGTTGAAATACCTGTCGCATACATCTCTGGAACTGGATGCAGGGTCCATGACTGGTCGGGTTCTGGTAAGAAGTGGGGGGCTGAACCTGGGTTGGGCAAAGATCTCAAATGAGGGAAGATTCAAGAATCAATACCCCATCCCCTGGCGATTGCGTAAACCTCCGCCGTTCTGATTTCAATCCGCTGATCCGCTAATCAAAAGAATTTGACACTGTAGCCCTGACTGGCCCAGCCGACGATACCGTGCTTCAGATGGTAGAGTTCGGTGAATCCATCCTTACGCAATATCTTGGCTGCATCATTGCTCAGACGTCCTGTTTTGCCATAGACCATGACAGATTTGTGCCGGTACAGTGCCAATTCAGAGAGACGCATCGGTAATTCTTCAACCGGGATATTCAGGGCTTTACCAATGGTCCCTGTCCGGTATTCTTCAGGTTCGCGCACATCAAGGAGCAATGGTTTCACCTCGAGGACCAGGCTCAGGGCATCAGCAGGTTCGACATCACGATACCTGGGCTTCCTGTATTCAAGCACTTTGATGGTCCCTTCAGCATCTGCCAGCGTGAAGTCAAAATCCCCGGCTTCAGTGAACTTGAAGTATTGCTTTGTACGACGACCGCCCCTTACACCCGCATCGATCTCCAGGTCAGGGATCTCAAACTGAAAGATCTCATGCTGATTCAAGCTCTCCTGGATGAAGATCTTGATATACTCCCCCTGGATAACAGTGAGAGCCGTATCTCCGGGAGCAATGGAAA
This sequence comes from uncultured Lentisphaeria bacterium, assembly GCA_964454335.1. Classification (GTDB taxonomy): domain Bacteria; phylum Fidelibacterota; class UBA8477; order UBA8477; family JABMPR01; genus CAYVVT01. Next base: position 14,366 of record CAYVVT010000007.1, read on the forward strand.
GGAACAGTTGACGGTACCAGTTTATAACCTCACCAGAGGTTTCCAGATCTGAACTGTAGCGCGTGGTGGACTCGCCATCAGATCCCGACCGATCGCAACTCAGAACACACAGCACCAGCACACCAAGTATTATGGTCATCAATCTTGCTTTTATGAACTGGTTCATCGCAAACCCCTCGCAGGCTTCATTTTCATATGAAATATACAAAGTGCGTGAGAAATTGAGCCACCAAAAATTCTCAGGAAAATAGTCCTTGCGTCTGACTATACGATGACATAACTTGTTTACGAATTTAGTAAGAAATGACATAATTCGTAAATATTTGTAAGATGTCGTCAACCCTACCACCTCTCCCCGATTCCCCCAAGGTCAAAGACCTCATCAGTGCAGGCACCATGCTCATCAAACGACATGGGTACAAACGCATCACCGTCGAGGAGATCTGCGAAACCGCCCAGGTAAGCAAGATGACCTTCTACAAATACTTCAAGAATAAGAAGGACATCGTCCTGTACATTCTTGACAGCATCTTCGCTGACATGCGGTCACACTTCCATGATGTCATCTCCCTCCCCATTCCCTATGCCGAGCGGATCGCTCAGTTCGTTGAGTACAAACTGAACTCAGTGATTGACGATGATTTCACCTTCCTGGAGGAGTTACTTGAGAATGCCGATGAAGAGATACGCGCTCTTATGGCGGATGCCCAGGCGCAGGCGGTCAATCTTCAGCTTGAGACCATCGCAAAGGCCATTGAGAACGGGGATGTTCACTCCTGGGTTACTCCGGAACTGTATGTTCTGACCCTCAATCATCTGGGAAGCCTGGTACGGGATCCCCTCATTCTGAGTCAGTTCGATGGCGATTGGGCAGAGATGTCCCGCTTCCTCACAAAATTCCTCATGTTCGGTTTCGTCAAACAGCCTCCCGACGGAGAAAAGCATGCCTAGGTCCCTGCTGCTGATCCTCGCTCTCTCTCTTGTTACGACAGTCTTTGCCGGGATCGGGATCAGGGGTGAGATGGCAGGATTCATATCGAGCGGTAAACAAGCCTATGTGGGGTGGCATTATCTGCCGCTGTTCGAATATGAAGATCAACTGAATGACCAGTTCAACCTGCAGGCTGAGGCCAGTTATCGCCTCAGCTGGGGTCACCCGGTTGAGGAACTTGGATTGGACGGAGAAGATATCGATGATGACCTCTATCGCCTGAACGCAAGGCTGCAAACTGAACGAAGTGAGATCGTCGTCGGTTTGCAGAAATTGAATTTCGGCCCGGGTCGCCTCCTGAGACCCCTTATGTGGTTTGACGAACTCGATCCCAGTGATCCACTTGGAATTGCCAATGGCGTGACTGGAGTAACTGCTCAGCATTATACCAGGGGTCTCACTCAATTTCGTGTTTGGATACTGCAAAGTGGTGATCCCCGCGGTTGGGAGGCCTTCGGTGGCATTGATGGCAAGACCGAGCTGGGTGCCCGGCTAGCACTACCCCTGTTTGGTGGAGAACTGGGTCAGAGCATTCACCATCGCATGGTGGACCTGCCTATATATCTGCTCGGTTCAGATGACGAAGTTGAGGAATATCGCTTTGCCCTGGATGGCTTTTTTGACATTGGTATCGGCCTGTGGTTCGAGCTCATGTACAAGAACATGGAAACCTTCGCATCAAACGCTCTCAGTGACCAGATCATGTTTATGCTGGGTGGTGATCATACTCTGGGTGTCGGGAATGGGATCCACTACAGCATCGAGCACCTCGTATACAAGCTGAAGTTTGATTTTCCTGACGCAGGACTCCTGCCGGATACAGATGAAAAGGTCCAGATGAGTGCACTGATGATCGACTACCCCATCGGTTTCTTTGATCAGGTCTCGTTCATCTCCCTGTATGATTGGGAGGGTGAACACCTCATCGCCATGCTCACCTGGAGCCGGACCTATGATCGTTTGGGCTTCAGCCTAACAGCTTTTGATTATCCAGAAGGGAACAGCACTCTGACGCTGGGCCAGAGCACCCGGCTCGGAGGCGATGGAATACAATTTATTGTGACATTTAACCACTGATGCGGAGCGATCTGCCTCAGTAGGATTGGAGGAAAACATGGAGCAATCTCCACAGATCGTAACCCGGGATTTGGTAAAGACCTACCCAATCGCCGATCGTGAGTTCAAGGCCCTGAGTGATGTCAGTCTGAGCTTCAATGCCGGTGAATTTGCCGGCCTGGTGGGTCCCAGCGGCTCCGGCAAGACCACCCTGTTGAACATCGTTGGATCACTGGATGAACCAACCAGTGGATCTGCAGAGGTCCTGGGCAAGGATATAGGCAGTCTGAAGCATGTTGAAGCTGCCGCTCTGCGTAACGAGAGCCTTGGATTCATTTTCCAGACCTACAATCTCCTGCCCGTGTACACGGTTTATGAGAATGTTGAATTTGCCCTGTTACTGCTCAAGTATGACGCTGATGAACGAAAGAAGATGGTGATGGATGCCCTGGAATGGGTGGGCCTCACCGATCGTGTCAACCAGCGCCCCGCTCAACTCTCCGGTGGTGAATCCCAGCGAGTGGCCATCGCCCGCGCCATGGTGAAGAAACCAGCCCTGGTGCTGGCTGATGAACCAACAGCAAATCTGGACTCCAAGAACTCCCATCATATCCTCAAGACCATGGAGGAGTTGAACAGGGACCTTAATACCACCTTCCTGTTCGCCACCCATGATGAGAAGGTGATGCAATACCTCCGGCGCAAGATCAGTCTTGAAGATGGCAAGGTCGTCGAGGACAAGGTCATCAACGGCGGATAGGAGGATATCATGGTCATTTTCAAACTTGCCTACAGGAACATCAAGGGCGCAGGGATCCGCACCTGGCTGAACGTCTTCGTGCTTTCCATGGCCTTTGTAATCCTCATTTACTTACAGGGTCTCTATAACGGGATCGGTGACATGAGTGTCAGGATCGCTGTGGATACCCATTATGGCGGTGGGCAGATATGGTCTCCCGAGTATGATCCCTATGACCAGCTGACCCTCCAGGACATGAACACACCTTTACCTCCTGCTCTGCTGGCACTGGTTGAGTCTGGTGATGCGACACCGATGTTGATGTATCCTGGCGCTATTTATCCCAAGGACCTGCGTCAGGGTGTGGTCTTACGTGGATTGCCACGGGAACAGCAGATCGTCAACTTGCCTACAAGCCGGCTATCTGAACAGAAGGACGGGACCCTCCCGGTTGTCATCGGTTCGCGTTGGGCCGGTGACCTAAATATCCAGAAGGGTGAGACCTTCACACTCCAGTGGCGTGATGCCAACGGCTCCTATGATGCCCTGGACGCTGAGGTCATCCACATCATGGAAACCGAGAACAATCTGCTGGATAGTCGCAATCTGTGGATCGATCTGAGCCTGCTGCAGGATATGATCGGTGTTGAAAATGCGGCTACATATCTCATTCTCAGGCAGGATTTTCCAGAAACGCAGATCCCATTGACAGACTGGAACTACCAGAGTGTCTACGACTTGAGTGCCGATGTCCGTGCATTCGTGGTGGCCAAGAGCTCCGGTAGCGTCTTCTTCTATGGCTTTCTCATTGCTCTTGCGGGACTGGCCATCTTTGATACCCAGGTTCTGAACTTGTGGCGGAGAAAGAAGGAGATGGGCACCATGATGGCAATGGGGATGACCCGGGGCCGGCTCATTAAACTTTTCACCCTGGAGGGCTCCCTGCATGGGATCATGGCTGCCATCGCAGCCCTGATCTGGGGTGGACCGCTGCTCTATTGGCAGATGACGGCTGGTTTTAAACTGCCTTATGACGAAGACATGATCGGCTTCCTGATGCCCAGGGTCATCTTCCCCGCATATACGCTGGGTCTGATCCTGTTCACCACAGTCCTGACTCTTACTATCGTCACAATCGTCAGCTACTTGCCTGTCCGCAAGATCTCTGACCTGAAACCTACGGATGCACTGAGGGGGAAAATGTCATGATACACTTTCTATTCAAAGGGATCCTGCGGGATCGATCCCGCAGCCTGTTTCCCGTCATCACCATTTCCCTGGGTGTCGGTCTCACAGTCCTGTTGGCCGCATATATGGAGGGTGCCATCACAGACATGATGAGCCTTACGGCTGAAATGGACACCGGTCACCTCAAGATCATGACCCAGGAATACTATGAGAACATGGACCAGATGCCCATCGATCTGGCCATCACCGAGCGCGACGCACTCATAGCCAAGCTTGATGCTGAATTCCCAGAGCTCGAATGGGTGGCCCGGACAAGGTTCGGCGGCCTGTTGGACGTCCCGGACGCGGACGGTGAAACCAGATCCCAGGCCACAGTGGCAGGTATGTCAATGGATATCCTGTCACCCGGCTCGAATGAGCCCGAACGTATGTCCCTGGAGTCATCGCTGGTAGCCGGCAGGCTTCCTGAACGTCCTGAAGAGATCATCATCGGTGATCAATTGGCTGAGATCCTGGAAGTCGGTGTAGGCGACGATGTCACCCTTATTGGCTCAACAATGTTCGGCTCGATGAGTTTCACCAATTTCACCATCAGCGGCACCATCCGGTTTGGAATACCCGTATTGGACAAGGGTGGAGCCATCGTGGTTGATCTCCAGGGCGTGGGTCTGGCCATGGACATGGAAGACGCAAGTTCTGAGATCCTTGGTCTGTACCGGTCCGGGCTCTATGATAGAGAGGCGACAACACTTGTCCGGGATCGTGTGAATGAGATGTTCATGGATCCTGAGGATCCCTATAGCCCGATTGCCATCAGACTTGAAGATCAGAACGATATGGGTGCCATGTTGGACTATGCCGGTGTCATGCTGGGAATTATGACCTTTATTTTCATCGGGGCCATGTTCGTCGTCCTATGGAATACCGGACTCATGGGCAGTCTCAGACGTTATGGTGAAATGGGCCTCAGGCTGGCTGTGGGCGAGTCCAAGGGTCACATCTATCGCTCGCTCCTGTGGGAAGCTGTCCTTATCGGCATCATCGGTTCCATCCTTGGTACCGGTCTGGGTCTGCTGGGCGCCTGGCCGCTCCAGGTGCACGGATTCAATATTTCTGAGATGATGGGTAATACGACCATGTTCTTCCGGGAAGTTATCCGAGCGCAGATCACGATTGAGACTCTCTACGTCGGCTTCCTTCCCGGTCTTATCGCTCCTTTGCTGGGAGCTGCCGTGGCGGGACGTGGTATCTACAAACGACAAACGGCCTCTCTTTTCAAGGAATTTGAGAGTTATTGAGGTATATGATGAAAACGATGAATCGCATACTACTCGCAAGTCTCCTGATGACCATGGGCTCGCTGCTACCCGTCCCGGTGCTGGCCCAGGTGGACTTTCCGGACGGTGAGACCATTCTACGAAAGATGGACGAGAATATGGTCTCCGATAACCAGGTCGTGGAGACCACCATGATTGTCCACGGCCGCCGCGGCAGCCGCACCATGACGGCCAAGAGTTACATCAAAGGTGAGGAAGCTTCTTTCTCCGAGTATCTCTCCCCGGCCCGGGAGAAAGGGACCAAGATGCTGAAGCTGGAGGATGCCCTCTGGATCTACAGCCCATCTACGGACCGCGTTATCCAGATTGCCGGACACATGCTGCGGCAATCCGTCATGGGTTCTGATCTCTCCTACGAGGACTTCACCGAGAACCAGGACTTCTATAGCATCTATGATGCAACTGTCGTAGACGAAGAGGTCCGGTATGAACGCGACTGCTGGGTTGTCCAGATGGATGCAACCGTGGAGGATGTCGCCTATCACAAGCGCAAGGTCTGGGTGGACAAAGAACGGTTCATTCCTTTGCGCGAGGAACGTTTCGCCAAGAGTGGCAAACTGTTGAAGACCACCGATATGTTGGAAGTCTTCCAGGTGGATGGCCGCTGGTATCCCAAAAGAATGGAATTCAAGGATGTTCTGAAGCAGGGTAAGGGTACGGAATACATCATCGACAGTATCCAGTTCGATCAGGATATTCCTGAGATGATGTTCACCAAGGCATCGCTGAAGAAGTGATCAGCTGTAACTCTCCGAGAGTTTCAAACACTGGGAGAGTTCGTAGAAAATAGAACAGGAAATAAGTCATCCTGAGTAGCGAGGAATGAAGTGACGAGCGTATCGATGGATAGCAAACGTGTGATGACCCTTCGATACGTCACTCGTTGCACTCGTGACTACTCAGGGTGACGTCTCGGGACGAAGGGTATTATGGTCATTCCAAAACTAGCATGGCGCAACGTTATCGGGGCAGGTACCCGCACCTGGCTCAACGTCGCCATCCTCTCGGTAGCCTTTGTCACCCTGATCTTCCTCCAGGCTTTCCTGGAGGGGTGGGAGGATATGCAATACCGTGTCAGTCGGGAAACTGAGTTTGCTGGTGGGCAGATCTGGTCACCTGAGTATGATCCCTACGACATGCTGACCCTGCAGGACATGAATGCCGCTCTCCCACCCGCTCTATTGGAATTAACACGGACCGGTGATGCCATACCCGTACTCCTGTATCCAGCGGTAATCTATCCCAATAACCTCCGTCAGGGAGCCATCCTCCGTGCGGTTCCCCGCGATCAGGACATCATCAAGCTGCCAACGGATCATCTGCCAGCAAGTGTGGATGGCAGCATCCCCGGAATGATGGGATATCGGTGGGCCCAGCGATTGGGGATCGAGGAGGGTGAAACCTTCACAATCCAGTGGCGTGACCGTTATGGCAGCTACGATGCTCGGGATGTGGTGATAGACCATATCATGGAAACTGAGAATTTCCTTCTGGATAAGGGCTTCCTCTGGTTGGATCACTCTGTATTAACAGACATGATCGGTAAGGAAAACGCAGCCACTTATCTGATTCTGAGAGAGGGATTTTCAACTGACAGGATACCAGACAGCGATTGGATTACCTTGAGTGTATTCGATCTTAGCGAGCAGATCCGCACCCTGATGGCCGTGGAACGAGCGGGATCATCCTTCTATTACATCTTCTTCTTCTCACTGGCACTCCTGGCCATCTTTGATACTCAGGTACTTTCTGTCTGGCGGCGTAAAAAGGAGATCGGCACCCTCATGGCCTTGGGCATGCCCCGGGGTCGATTGATCCGGCTGTTTACCCTGGAGGGTTTGCTTACGGGTGTCCTTGCTGCAGTAGCTGCTCTGGTATGGGGCGGCCCGCTCATCGCCTGGGCGAGCATAGGTGGGATCAGATACCCTGTCGATGTGGAATCCTATGGTGTTCTGTTCCCGGAAGTCCTGTATCCCATCACGACTCTCTCTCTGGTCCTGGCCAGTTCAGCGATTTCTCTTCTGGCCGTTACTTTCATCAGCTGGCTTCCGGTGAGAAAACTCGCCGAGTTGACACCAACCGATGCCCTGAGGGGGAAGTAAGAATTAAGAATTAGGAATTGGGGATTACCAAGTGAGTTGGGGAACTCACAGATACAGTCATCCTGCTCCCCGCTACTGGCATCAGAGCAGCCAGATGAGCACAAGGGCAAAGCAAACGAACTCAGTCAGTGACGGGGAGTTGCAATCCGGTCAATGAACTGCCATCGTAGGTGAAGGGGTTTTTGACCGAATTGCATCATTCTACAATTTTGCTGCATTCTCCAGGGGTAGGTCCACGTCCAGATCAGCCGGTTCAAAACCAAAGACACGGCCGTAGAATGCCAACTCCATTTTCAGAGCGGTCATGATGTTTTCGGCCTGCCTGAATCCATGTGCTTCACCGGGGAAACTGACATATGCCACGGGAAGCCCCTTCTCCTTCATGGCTGCTACCATCATCTCGGCTTGAGCTGGTGGAACTACCGGATCCTCCTCTCCCTGGAAAAAAATGATTGGACAATCCAGTCCTTCGAGATGGTTGATCGCTGAACGTTGTTGGTAGAGTTCCTTTTTCTCAGGATACGGCCCTACCATACTGTCGAGATAGCGACTCTCAAATTTGTGCGTTTCTGTTGCCAGGTCTTCCAGATTACTCACCCCGTAATAGCTTGCACCTGCCTTGAACACAGATTTCAAGCTCAGAGCACAGAGGGTTGTGTAGCCTCCGGCGCTGCCACCCCGGATGATAAGACGGTCAGGATCCACCATACCCATGCGGCTTAATTCTTCTGCAACACCGGTGCAGTCCTCTACGTCCAGCACGCCCCAGTTCCCATTCAGCCGCTCCCTGTATTCGCGCCCATAACCGGTGCTGCCGCTATAGTTGACATCGGCCACCGCAAATCCGCGACTGGTCCAGAATTGGATCTCCATACTGAGATTGGCCTCGCTCCGGGAGGTGGGTCCGCCATGGCTCTTCACAACCAGGGGTGGTCGCTCAGCCGCAGACGCCGAATATTCAGGATTTCTGGGAGGATAGTACCAGGCCTGAACGTCCCGGCCCTGGATATCCAGGGTTAGATTATCCGGTTCGGAAAAATACGACCGATCCACGCTGATCTGTTGAGCAGGTCTCAATTCCTCGAAAGAGCCGGTCTCCAGATCCATGCGCACCACCGCTCTGGGGATGTCTGCACGACCGCCGATGAAGGCGACGCTTCCTTTTCCAGATCGAAGTTGTGTTAATGTTGTGAAAGGTGTTTCAATGAAATGTGCATCCCCCTTACCCACCGGGATGTGCACGAGATGGTCTTCACCATTCTTATGGAATATGGCCATGAGTTCATCTTCATCCAGGACAGCATAAGTGGACATTCCGAAAACCCATTGAGGCAAGCCAAACTCAGCTTCCAGGGGCAGCACTGGCTCTACCTGCCCGCCTGACCAACGATACAGGTTCCACCAGCCAGTGGGATCTGAGACAAAGTAAAGCACTTCGTCCGAGCCCCATTGCGGCTGGAACACAGATTCCTGCTCGCCTCCGGCTATATGCTGCGCTTCTCCGAATCCCCCATCTGCTAAAATTTCCATCACCCAGAGTTGGGTACCATCCCAGGGCATGTTGGGATGATTCCAGCTGAGAAATGCCAGTTTTGTTCCCGAGGGATCCAGGACGGGATTTGAATAGAAGTCGTGGCCACTGTGCACGACGGTATGAGATGATCCCCCTGCAAGATCGATTGCGGCGATAAGATTCCGGGGTTCTTCCCCAGGTCTCGTATGGACTTCCATGACGGTGAACAGACGTTCTTCCCGAGTATCGACACAGAAATCGGCGAAGCGGTTATTGCCGTCCATCCCCAGGATGCGATCCTCGCCATCGAAATTCCTCTGGTGAAGGCTCTGATCGGCATAATTCACATAGAACATGGCCTCTGCGGTGATATGGAAAGCCCTGCCACCGTATTCATGCACACGGGTACGCAGGTTGACATCCTGCGGTAGCATTTCAGAGATATCACCTCCGCTTGAGGCTCGCATGAGGACACTGCGGCCACCTTCGCTGGCCCGGCCTTCCACCCAGTAGATATCGTCATCAACAATCTGGATCTCACCCAGATGCAGTGCATTCTCCACAACCAATTCAGGGCTGATGACCGATCTCCAGGTACCGTAAGGTGCTGTCTGCATGTGATCCTCTCTTCTGAATTTCACACAGTATAGACATTTGAAAGGTCGTTGGTAGGAAAAGATGAGCATTACGCTGTGATTACCGCAGCCTATGCGCTGGACCATGTCCATGTGATCGGGCAAGTTAGATTGAGTACATAATCCTATGGTTACGTCCTCACGAGCCCTGCTTCAGCAGGGTGTGGTGATCTAGTGGGCATCGCACAGGACTGACTGGATTGCCACACACGGTCCGCTGGACCCTGGTAGCAGTGATGTAAAAACTTTCTCAGGAGATGGTTTACTGGATCATCAACTCGCGAGAGAGCTTCATGAAGGCCGTTGCTATCTCATCGTTGGGAGCTACTTCAAAGATGGTTTTGGCTTCGGAGGAGACGCGTTCAAGGCTCACCCGCTTGGGGATCACCGTCCGTGTTACGGCTGTACGGAAGGTCTTGCGCAGATCCTCGTAAATGGTTCTGGAAACGGTGGTCACGCGTTCGTAGAGATTCGGAATGATCTTGTAGATCCGTCCGGATGATGTCCTGTTGAAGACACTCTGGTCCAGATGGACCAGACTGCGCAGAGCCCAGAAGTTCATCGAAACGGGTACGATGATCTGCTTGGAGAATTCGATGGCATTCAGCGTCAGCAAATCAAAGGTGGGCACCGTATCGATGATGATATAGTCATATCGCGAATACTTGAGCGCCTTCTTGAAATAGGCTTCCTTGGGAACACGCTGCCTTACCGCATTCTTGAGGCTTCGGCTGGACTCGAAATCGTAGAGGCTGCGACTCGAGGGTAGTATGTGAAGGTTCTTGCGAACCTCCTGGATAGTACTTTTTATCTGATTGAAGGCGTATAGGTCGTCAAACGGGACATCCCGGACCGGATTCTCCTCGAGGAAGTATTCCGTGAGATTACCCTTGGGATCGAAATCGATGAGCAGGACTTTCAAGCCCCGCAATGCCAGCGCTGCGCCGACATTGGCGGAGATGGTCGTTTTGCCGACGCCACCTTTTTCGTTGAAAACCGTGTACTTGATCATGGTTCCCTGCTGATCCAGCCCCAGTAACTCGTTTGTCAGTGTGAAACGGCGAAAGATAGCCCATATTGTTAACTTGAAAAAAGATTCTTTAACTAGAGGAGGTCGGAAGCGAGAGGGGTGTTTTACTCTTTGCCGGTGCGGTACTTCAGCTTCTCCACGAAGAGATTGCGGTCCTCTCCACGGTAGGCTTCTTCAGAGATGATGTTCTGGCGGCCGGGATAGCCTGCCTTGGCCAGGGTCGTGACCTGGTCTTCGTCCTCATCATTGGGGCAGAATTCGCAGTTGGCGTCAATGCCTTCATGGGCCAGGTCACCGGTTGCGCTGCAACTGCCATGCACCCGACTGCGACCTGTAAGGATGAGCGAGATGCTCAGAAATGCTATGGCTACGGCCACAATTGCGATGGTGAGGATCAGTGTGGTCATTCTAGCCCTTTACCAGGTAACCCTGCTCCTGAAGATAGTTCCGTATGCGATCACGATGTTCACCCTGGATCTCGATCTGTCCATTCTTGAATGTACCACCGGCGCTGAGCATCTGCTTCAGGTTTCTGGACAATTCGACGACGCTGGGTACGCCTGACATCTCATAGAGAATCGTTGTTGGTTTTCCACGACGGCGTTCCATACGCAATTTTACGACCGCCTTGCTGCCTGCAGGAGTTGAAGATCCACCTGCGCCGGCAGCATTGAAGGTCCAACCTTCCCCACTCGTGATCTTCTGTCGTTTCTGCCTTTTCATGCTGTAAAAAAATAAGCCCGGGTTCAGTTGAATCCCGGGCTTTTTTCTATTCTTGTCCGTTTGCTGACGATTAGATGTCCTCTTTGACGCCCTCTTCGAGCTCCTTGAGGACCTCATCATTGAGGATGGTGGCAAGATTCGGTATCCCGATCTCCTGCAGACCGTATGTCACCCGCACCGATGGTTTATTGATGGTGATAACACGCCGAAGATCGATAGGCGTCCCAATGACAACCGTGTCGCATTCGGTATTCTCAATGGTCTTCTCGAGATCCTTCATCTGCTCCTCGCCATAACCCATGGCAGGCAAGATGGTCCCGATATCCTCATACTTCTCAAAGGTCTCGGAGATCTTACCCACGGTGTAGGGTCTTGGATCGACATAGTCAGCAGCACCGAATTTCTCGGCAGCCACCACACCGGCACCATACTGCATTTCACCATGTGTAAGGGTGGGACCATCTTCGACAACAAGGACTTCCTTGTCGTTTATCAGTTCAGGATCTTCTACTGTTACAGGCGATGCGGCATCCACCACGATGGCTTCCGGATTGACTTCCTTGATGTTATCCCTGACCTCCTGAATGTCCTCCGGGTGGGCCGTATCGATCTTGTTGATCACCACGACATCGGCCATCAGAAGATTGGTTTCACCAGGATAGTAGCTCAGCTCATGACCCGGGCGATGCGGATCGACCACGGTGATCATCAGATCGGGAAGGTAGAAGGGCATATCATTGTTGCCGCCGTCCCAAACGATGACATCCGCTTCCTTCTCGGCCTCACGCAGGATGGCCTCATAATCCACGCCGGCATAGACGATGGTGCCGTTGTTGATATGCGGTTCGTACTCTTCCATTTCCTCGATGGTGCACTCGTGTTTCTTCAGATCATCCAGGGTGGCGAAGCGCTGAACCTTCTGTTTCACCAGATCGCCGTAGGGCATGGGATGCCTGATGGCCACGACCTTTTTACCGCGTTCCACGAGAATATCGCAAACCCGACGGGTGGTCTGGCTCTTGCCGCAACCCGTACGCACGGCACAGATGGCGATCACCGGCTTGGTGGAGGCAACCATTGTGGTTTTTGCGCCCATGAGCTTGAAATCGGCACCTGCATAGTTCACCAGGGCAGCTTTGGACATGACGTATTCATAAGGAAGATCACTGTAGGCAAAAACGACCTCATCCACTTCCTTGTCATAGATCAGTTCTTCCAGTTCATCTTCAGCGTGGATGGGAATGCCTTCAGGATAGAGATCACCGGCAAGTTCTGCGGGATAGCGACGACCCTCGATATCCGGTATCTGGGTGGCGGTGAAGGCCACGACCTCGTAATCGGGATTGTCACGGAAATAGGTGTTGAAATTATGGAAATCGCGCCCGGCAGCGCCCATGATTATGACCTTGATTGCGTCTTCCATTGCTTGCTCCTTTATATCAATCTTGGTTGTGTTCATGCGTCTCTGGCATGTGCAAATTTCCAGCCAAAGAACGGCGAAAGATCAGTAAGTGACATCGGCGAGTAATTCACCGTCCTCGTGGTAAGCGAAGGATGCCAATTCCGGATCCTTTTTCAAATTCTCAATGATCTCCCTCAGCTTGGCATCCATCTCAGCGGCATCCCAGATCACATACAGTGCCTTTCGATACGCAGATGCACCGGGAAATCCTTTCAGGTACCAGCTGAGATGCTTCTTCAGGAGGTTGGCCGCCACGCCGTCGCCCTTGTCAGCACGTTCCAGGGTCAGATGATCCCGGCACATCTTCACCCGTTCAAGGAGCGTGATGGGCGCCGGTAGTTTACCTGTTTCCAGGTATTGATTGATCTCGGTGAAGATCCAGGGATTCCCCAATGCCCGCCGTCCGATCATCACCGCATCACAACCGGTCTCTTTGAGCATCCGCTCAGCATCCCGGGCGTTCTTGATATCGCCATTCCCAATGACAGGTATCTCCACCGCCTGCTTTGTCTCCCTGATAAGCGACCAATCAGCCTCACCGGTATAAAGCTGCTTGGTTGTACGCGGATGCAGGGTCAGGGCGGTGATCCCGGCTTGTTCAAGTTTCTCGGCGGCAACGGGTGCCACGATACAGGAGTGGTTCCATCCAGCCCTGATCTTGGCGGTCACCGGGATACTCACCGCTTCCACGATGGCCCGGGCCATATCGTCAAGCAGTGGCAGATCCTTCAGAATGGCTGAACCGGCTCCCTTCTTTGTGACCTTGGGTACCGGGCAGCCGAAGTTGAGGTCCAGGATGTCCGGTTTTACAGTATGCTCAATGTACCGCGCACTCTGAGCCATGATCTCCGGATCCTCACCGAAGATCTGGACGCCTATGGGGCGTTCTTCCTGTGTGTAGCGCATCATCGAAAGGGTTTTCGCATTCTCTCTGATGATACCGTTGGCACTGACGAATTCAGTGTACACCACACCGGCACCATGTCGCTTGCACAGCATACGGAATGCGTGATCGGTGACACCGGCCATGGGGGCCAATAAGGCTTTCGATTTGATCTCGATGGGTCCGATCCTGAACATGGCGGTCGAGTATATGTTGCCGGCAAGGACTGGGCAAATGGAATGTCCCGGATTCCTCAAGGGAACAGGAGTCAATATTCACGTGCTTTCTGTCAATTATTAATGAAATTACGACTCTAACCAACGAGCATTTACGATGACCAACAGCGCAGGCAAATTGCCTGAATCAGCAATCCTAGCATCATATTCTTCCAAGGGGGAAATTATGAAATCAGCAAGACTGTTCAGTTCCATAGTACTGGTCCTATCGCTCATCTGCTGCGTGTCCTGTTCCAAGACCCGGATCGTACAGAGCGGTGGATACACTTATGAAACGGTCAGCGGTGATCCGCTGAAAGCCCGCATCTATACCCTGGACAATGGCTTCAAGGTCTATATGACGGTGTACGAGGACGCACCGAGGATCCAGACCTGCATTCCTGTACGGGTTGGCAGCAAGAATGATCCGGCAAAGACCACCGGTCTGGCGCATTACCTGGAACATCTGCTGTTCAAGGGTACCGATGAATTCGGTACTTCAAACTGGGAAAAGGAGAAACCCCTTCTGGACCAGGTGACCGATCTCTATGAACGCTACAGCTCAGAGACGGATACGCTCACACGCAAACGGATTTATCAGCAGATCGACAGCATCGCCTATGAGGGTTCCAGGTATTCCATCGCCGGCGAATATGACAAGATGCTCTCTTCTATCGGTGCCAAGGGCACCAATGCCTTCACCGGGAACGATCTGACCTGTTACGTCAATGATATTCCCTCCAATCAGATCCGCCAGTGGCTGGAGATCGAGGCCGAACGCTTCCGGGATCCCGTCTTCCGCTTGTTCCATACAGAACTCGAGGTGGTATACGAAGAGAAGAACATGTCAATGGACCGGGATGGTAGCAAGCAGTGGGAGGCATTATATGCCGGATTGTTTCCGTCCCATCCCTATGGTACTCAGACGACGCTAGGAGATGTCGAGCATCTGAAAAACCCCTCTATCCAGAATGTCTACGACTATTTCAACACCTACTATGTGCCCAATAACATGGCGCTGTGTCTCTCCGGGGACTTCGATCCGGATTCCATGATCAGGATGGTGGACGAGACCTTTGGTACGCTGAAGGCCGGAAGGATCCCGGTGTGGGAACCGCCCATTGAAGATCCAATCGCCGAACCAGTCGAGATCGATGTGATTGGGCCTGACATGGAGAATGTGATGATAGGTTTCCGTCTCCCCGGAACAGACACTCGTGATGCGGAACTCATGTTGGTCCTGGACAATATCCTGGCCAACGGAGCGGCAGGCCTCATCGACCTCAATCTCAAGCAGAAACAGTTGGTGATCAATCCATATTCTGCTCTCAACCGTATGACCGACTACTCAGTGCATTATCTAAATGGTCGACCTCGGGAAGGCCAGACCCTGGAGGACGTGCGGGATCATCTGTTGGCCCAGATCGATTCTCTGAAGGCAGGAGCATTTCCAGATTGGTTGCCAGGTGCGGTGGCAAGAAACCTGAAGAAGAATGAGATCACCCAGTTCGACCGGAACTGGAGCAGGGCTTTCGCATTGGTAATGGCGTTCATACAGGGAAAGGAATGGGAATCCGAGGTTTCCAAGTGGGATTATATCTACAGTCTGACCAAACACGATATCGTTGACTTCGCAAATGAGCACTATGGTGATGATTACGTCGTCGTCTATAAGCGAACGGGGCAGGATCCAAACGTCGTCAAGATCGAAAAACCAGCCATCACTCCTGTGGAACTGAATCGGGATCTGCAATCCGATTTCCTGAAGACCTTAAGTGCTATGGAGACACCTGAGATCGAACCGGTATTCCTCGATTTCCAGGAGGATATCAAACATTTGCACATGAAGCAGAATATCCCGGTGAGGTATACTGCCAACCAGTACAATGACCTGTTCACCATGTACTATCTTGCCGATCGCGGCAAGCTGCATGATCCACTACTACCCATAGCCATGCGTTACCTGGAGTACCTGGGAACCTCGAAATACAGCCCGGAGGAGATCAAGCAGGAATTCTATAAACTGGCCTGTGTCGTAGGTACAAGCGCTTCTGATGAGATGACCTATGTCTGGTTCACTGGCCTGGACGAAAGCCTCACCGATGCTCTCATCCTGGCGGAACATCTGCTGGCCGATGCCCAGCCTGACAAGGAGATCCTGGACAATCTCATCAATGACATCCTGAAACAGCGTGCCGATGCGAAGCTGAACAAGGAGACTATCCTGTTCGGGGGATTGTACTACTATGCCAAGTATGGAGAGATCTCACCCTTCAACCAGGTATTGACAGAGGAAGAGCTCAAGACCCTGACACCTGAGGATCTTATCGAGGTTATTCGGAGTTTTCTCAACTTCGAACATAGAGTCCTGTACTACGGACCTGCTGATGAGGAAGGGCTTATCGCCATCCTGGACGAGCACCACCGTCTACCCGATGAACTACTGGCCATCCCGGAGATAGCTGGTTACGAGGAACTGCCCACTGATGAGGACAAGGTCTATATCTGCGATTATGACATGAAACAGGCCCAGATCGTCCTCCTGAGCAAGAGTGTGAACTATAACCGGGAGAACGTCGCACTGCGCAGCATGTTCAATCAGTATTACGGCGGTAATATGTCATCGGTGGTCTTCCAGACCCTGCGTGAGTCACAGGCTCTGGCCTACTCTGTGTATGGACGTTATCAATCACCCTATAAGGAGGACAGGGCCCACTACATCTTCGCCTATATCGCTACCCAGGGTGACAAACTGGGTGAAGCCATCGGAGGAATGCGCGGCCTGTTGAACGAGATGGCTGAGTCTGAGGAATCCTTCGATGCTTCACGTCAGGCCAAGTTGCGGAAGATCCAGACCGAGCGCATTACCAAGATGAGCATTCTCTGGAACTTTGAAGAAGCCCTGCGTCAGGGATGGTCCGAGCATGACATTCGCAAGGATATCTATGAGCAAGTACCTGAAATGGAACTGAAGGATGTCCGGTCATTCTTCGATGAGTATATCAAGGATCACAGTTACACCACAGTACTCATTGGTGATGTGGAAGCTCTGGATATGGATGTTCTTGAAGAGTACGGCCCGGTCCAGGAGTTGAGCCTGGAGGAGGTCTTCGGCTACTAGGAAAACTGAGTCAAAGAATAGATCTGGGGAATTTCCAGAAATATAAGAGAATAAATGTACCTCTAACTCCTGCTGCTCCCTTGATCAATTTGCCTCTGCAAGCTCGTACAGGATGACATCCCAGACGAAGGTCTGACGATGAAAAGACCGTCTGAAACCCATTTGCTGCAACAGGTCATCGATCCTGTCTACCGGATGAACGAATGAGCGGAAGTCGTTTCCACTGAGCCACCTGAAGAGATTCCCGATCCCCTGGACCATGCGTATATACCAGCGATCCCGGGGCAGACTTATCCCATAGAACTTCCTGGCTTTTGCCGCAGAAGTCCTTACCAGCCCCTTCCAATCGGGGTAGCAACAGATCACCTTGTCCAGGGTTACCAACTCCGTCGGTGCGCAATCCGAGGCCAATTCGACGGCGTCCCCATTCAAATATTCAACTTTCGCCTCATACCCTCTGCGCTGGTCTTCCTCTCGAGCCGCCTCACTGCTTGCCGGCGATGCTTCGATATGGGTGACCCTGCTTATGAGGTCACCGATCAACTCATGATGCAGAATACCGATCCCGCCACCAACGTCAAGCAGGTGCCCATCCCGGATCCCGGTCTGCCGTATACCTTCCAGCATGAGGTTTGTGACCTTCCCCGGTCCCTTGCTGCGATATCGTTGGAGATCCTTTTTAGCCAGTTTCGGATTGAACAGATCTTCTGTAGCCTGGCAGTGTTCACAACAGGTCATGGCTTCTCTTTGGTTGTATCATAATTAGGGAGAGAATATGTCATGATGTAGCAGGTCATGCAAGTGACAAGCAGTAATCCTTATTCCTCGGTATTGATACAGGATACATTGAACTTAAACTATCCCGATAGTTCCATCCTTAAGTCGAAACCGAACCAGGATCATACGATGGACACTCATATCGAGCAGAAGTGGACCAAAGATCTGAGGATTCAGCTGTCTCAACCATACCGGAAGAAGCGACTCGCCAGTATCAGGATACTTCCCCTCATGCTCTCCATCCTGTCGAAGACAGGCTGCCTCGAGGAACGTGAAATGAGATCCCGCCAAGGATGGACTGAGTACGCATCGACATACCTGGATATTCTTGAGGAATGGCTGGTTGAGCTGCGTCGTGACAATCAATGATCCTATGATCGAGATAACCACAGCAGATATCACCACCCTATCCGTCGACATCATCGTCAACGCTGCGAATTCATCTCTACTGGGTGGTTGTGGCGTGGATGGCGCCATACATCGTGCGGCAGGACCAGAGCTTCTCGCGGAGTGCAGAATCCTTGGAGGCGCTGCAACGGGTGAAGTCAAATTAACCAAGGCTTACGCCCTCCCCGCCCGATATGTCGCCCACGCCGTGGGACCCCGGTGGCATGGTGGGGACCGGGGTGAAGCAGCTGACCTTGCATCATGTTATCGACGCTCACTTACCTTACTTGTGCAGAATGGATTGAAATCCATCGCCTTCCCAGCCATCTCCACCGGTATCTATGGTTATCCTCTGAAGGAGGCTACGCGTATAGCCCTCAACACGACGATGAACTACATCGGGCAACAAGATCCTGACCTTCAGATCGTATTCTGTTACTTCAGCGAGAGTGACAGAAAAGTATATGAACTGGTTGCGGTGGATCTCGGGATCACTTATCAGTCTCGTTGACGCTGGCTCCCCGATCAACATCTCACAGAACCGGGCTAGGCTCTGACCATGCTCTGAATGTGATCCCGCTGCCAGGAAGGTATCCGCTCCTATACGGTCGATCCTGATGGTCATCCTCGATGCAAAGGGTATATTTGCATATTCCGAACCTGAGTTATATGAACGATCAACCCAAGAATAGAGGTGTTCCATGAAGAATTTTAAAGTGGCGGGACTCGCGTTGATGGCATTCAGTATGGTTGCCTGTACAGCCGGTGCGAATCCTCTGGCGGGTGAAACCGTTGAAGTTGTTAAAAGTGCTGGATTCCTGAAGGGGCTGTGGCACGGTTTCATTATCCTGTTCACATTCATCATCTCCCTGTTCAATGACAACGTCACGATTTACGAAGTCCATAATAACGGCGGCTGGTACAACTTCGGTTTCCTTCTGGGCGTTATGTGCTTCTGGGGCAGCAGCGGAAATCAGAGCGCTTCGAGGGGAAAATCCAAGAGAGAGAAGGGCCCCCTGGCTGAGATCAAGGAAGAGATCAAGACAGAGATCGTGAACGAGATCGAGAAGGAATTTGAGAAGGAGGTAGACAAGGATACCGATGAGGAGACTGCCTCTGCATAATCTATTAAGTTTCCCGGAGACACGTGTTCAATGAATGATGATTTCTCAAGTCTGTCGCGCCCCATCCAGGACATGCCGGGTTTTGTGCGCACCGTCCTGGAAGAAACGGGACTGATGCAGGCCTACGATGAAAGACCACCCTACCAGCGCAATGATTATCTGAGCTGGATCAAACGGGCCAAGCGCCAGGAAACCAGGGAAAAGCGCCTGGCACAGATGATCACTGAACTTCAGCAGGGAGATCTGTATATGAAGATGGCCTGGCGACCGTCCAGGAAGTAAGCCGATGCCGCAAAACTTCGGTCTTATTGTCATCGGTGGCGGTATCACGGGGCTAAGCACCATGCTGGCCTGGTCCCGGGTATATGATCTGAAGGAGAAACCGGCCCTGCTGGTGGAGCAGCATAAGCTGGTGGGTGGCTGTGTGACTACCTATGCCCGCCAGGGCTACCATTTTGACACCACTCAGCTCATCCCTGATGTCTCGGAACTCCTGGAGTTCTTCGATCTCGAGGTCAGCCTGAAACGCTTCGAGGGCTACTATGCCCAGCTTTTCCTGGCAGACCCGAGAACCGGGGACACCAGAACCTTTAAAGTGCCCTCGAACCGTGATGAGTTCATCGCTTACCTGGTGGGACTTTTTCCGGCAGAAGCCAGGACCATCAGACGCTTCTTTGATTACCTGGCCGGGATGCACGACGAACTGCATTACCTGAAAACCGAGCCAGGTTTCTGGAATATCATCAAGATCCTCACCCATTGCCCCAAGATCATTTCCCAGAGTAACAGGACATATCGTCAGTTCCTGGATAGCTTCAAATTCAAGGATGAAACCCTGCTGGAGATCCTGGATCTGTTCTCATCATTTAGCGGTCTTTCGGCGGAACGTTGCGCGGCCCTGCTTACGGCATCAGCCATAAACGCGAGTCTGGCTGGCAGTTACCGGCCGGAGAAGGGTTTTGTTGAATTCCCCATGCAGATGCGGCGGAAGATCGAGGATCACGGTGGTGAGATCATCACAGCGACGGAGGTAAAGCGGATCATCGTGGAGAATGGCACCGCCCGTGGTATTGAACTGCAGGACGGCACCCGATTCAGAGCCGATCACGTGGTCACAACTGCTGATGCAAAACTGTCGATGCTGTCCATGGTGGGCCTGGAAGTGCTGCAGGCGGCGGACCGGCGCTATGCACGCAAAGTCCAGCAGATGCAGATGTCCCCTTCCTCCATTTTCGTGAACCTGGGTCTGGATGACGAGATCGATCTGAACGAGTATGGATTGAATTGTGGCTATAATGTGCTCACCACCGGTCACAGTACCTTTGAAAGCATGTACAGGGCCTGGGATGAGAACCTGCAATTGCTCTCAGAGGAGACCTTCCATTGCGGTGTAGTCGCACCGGCGCTGATAACCGGTGGGAAACCGGTACTGAGCATTCACGTCGTGCCCGCTGCCATGGCTGACTGGCAGGAGTCCCATGAGCACGATCCCGAGACCTATCTCGACAAGAAACGGGAGGTAGCCGATCATTTCATCCGGCTGGTACAGAGATACATGGTCCCCGACCTGAAAGGCCATATCAGGTTTGTCGATGTCTGTACACCAAATACCTTCGCACATTTCTTGAACTCTCCCACCGGCTCCAATTTTGATATGATGCCTACTCCCGATAACTTCGGCATGCATCGGCTGAAGACCAGGACACCCATCAGGAACCTGTACATGCCAAAATTCAGCAATGGGATATGGCCAAGCATGCAGGCAGGTCTGCAGGTGGTTGACATGATCAGCGGTGGCAAGATCATGAATGGGAATGCGAGATATATGCGCCCGGCTGCAACAGCTGCAAAAGCATCGTCGAAAAAAAAGATCAGCGATTAAAAGTTAGGGGGATAATATGTTGTTATTATACGGTTTAGGTGGATTGCTAGGCCTCATTATCCTTTATTTGGCCATTATCATCTTCATGCCGGGATTCAAGGTGCCGGAACAGCCATTCTCAGAGTTGCAGATTGGATCTGATCTGCTGGCAGCGGATTCCCTGCCATTCAGAGAGGATGTCAGCTTTGATGTGAATGGAATGCAGATCCGTGGCTGGCTGTATCTGCCCGATTCAACGGTGGCAGCCGTACCATGCATCATTCTCAACACGGGTTTCGGCGGGACCAAGGATATGCTGCTTGAGAATTATGCCCTGCGATTTCGTGAAGCAGGCTTCGCCTCACTTGCTTTTGACTACCGCCACTTCGGGGAAAGCGAGGGTGAACCCAGACAGCTTTTTACAATCCAGGACCAGTTGGACGACTGCCGGGCCGCCATCGCCTTTGTGCGGCAGCGACCGGAGATCGACGCTCGCCGAATTGCAGTCTGGGGGACTTCAGCCGGTGGAGGTTATGGGTTGGTGATGGCCGCAGAAGATGCGGATATCGCCTGTGTTTACGCTCAGTGCGCCGGTCTTGACTCCCAGGAAGATGGCAAACTGGCCCTGGAACGCAACGGATGGGGATACTTCCTGCGATTGTTCATGCACGCCCAGCGGGATAAGGGACGGTCAAGATTTGGACTCCCCCCACATAAAATACCCATCGTGGGTGATACGGGAACCCTGGCAATGGTAGTGGCACCGGGAGCTAAGGAGGGGTATGCCAGCGTTGCCGGTAGCAGTTTCACGAATGAGGTTTGCGCCCGGGCCATCCTGACCACAGGTGGTTATAATCCCATCAAGAAGGCGCCCGAGGTCAAGTGCCCTGTGATGATCCAGATCTGTGAACACGATAATCTGGTATCACAGAATTCAGCCTTGAACACCGCCCGGGCCCTCGGTGAACGTGCTGAGGTCAGATCATATCCCATCGGTCATTTCGATATCTACATAGGCGCTGCTTTCGAACAGAGTATTGCTGATCAACTGGATTTCTTTAATCGGCATTTAATGGCATCTTCACCCTGATGAGTACCAGCGCAAAGAGAGTGGATTCATACCGTTTCATCCGCGGATTCACAGCCAAACTGGCCAAGAACTGGATCAAGATGGCCAGCCCCGAGGAGATCCCCTGGACACCGCTGTCAAAGCCATTGGCTGAATCGAGAGTCGCTCTGCTAAGTTCCGCTGCCATCACACTTAAGACCGATAAACCTTTCGACCAGGAGCGGGAACGGCAGGATCCCTGGTGGGGTGATCCCGGTTTTCGCATTATTCCTTCTGGATCTAAAGCAGAGGACGTGCGCATCTGCCATCTGCATATCAATCCGGCATTCGGTGAGAGCGATCTGAACTGCGTCCTGCCCCTGGATCATCTCCAGGATGCCGTTCTGTCCGGTCGCATCGGAAGTATGGCTCATTCACATCTTTCCATGATGGGCTACATCCTGCAGCCAGAGGAACTTCTACAGCAAAGTGTTCCTTCGATGATCGATGTGCTGAAGGGAGAGGCAGTGGATGTTGTCATCCTGGTCCCGACCTGACCCATTTGCTGCTGGTCCGTGGGACTGGTCCAGAGGGAGATGGAAGCTGCAGGATTCACCACCATCTGCCTGTCCAATATTCCCGATCTGACTGCCTCCGTCAGCGTTCCCCGAATAGCCGCAATTGAGCACCCATTCGGACGTACTCTGGGGCATCCGCATGATTCTGATCGTCAACGAGCAGTGCTGGAGTCCATCTTTCAAGCCCTTGAGAGCATCCACAATCCGGGACAGATGGTCCACCTGCCCTTCGATTGGTCAAAGCCACCGGGGGGACCTGAGTTCCCCAGGGCTCCAGCTCCACCCATCGTTGACTATCTCGCAAAACACCCCTGGGCATTGCCGCGCCTGTTGAAGCGTAAGCCGCCACTGTGAACCTGAATCCGATCACAAAGCAAAGGAATCACCAATGAGTAATTTTGATGACCAGCTGGCAGAAGTCTTTCGCTGCCCCAAATGCAAGGAGCAGGGCGGCCATGTCGAACGATTGAGCCTATCCGGAGTGGGCCTCACTCGCCTGCTGGATATACAGCCCTATAAATATCTCTTCGTGTCCTGCAGGAACTGCGGATATACCGAGACCTATAGCGCCAAGATACTGGAGGGCAAGAAGGAGACTGCCATGGATATCTTTGACATACTCTTTGCTCTTGATTAGAACCTGGAGGCATGCTGATGCAGAACCGATCAAAACAGGTACTCATCATGAGTATCATCGTTCCTCTGCTTGGATTGGTCATGGTTATTTACTGGGCGCTTTACTTCTTTCGCGGGATGCCGGGCACAGGCATTCCCTGGTTATCCGAGTTCATTACCGCGGGTCTGGCACTCTGCGCCGGAATCGGCCTTCTGATGCGAAAACGCTGGGCGCCGCCTGCTGTTCTGGTTCTTTCGGGCATGTGGGCATACGGTGTCATCGGTGGAATACAGCTTGTTCTGGAGAATGGTCTGGACTTTAAGTCGCCTTTTGGAGCACTCACCGATGCATTACTGTTTCCCCTGATCCTGATCTTTTCAATATATCTTGCCACCCTGATCTGGCGGGAACGGGAGCTATTTCTTTAGTCAGGCCCGGTTCAAACCAAATGCTGGAATTACCTGCTATTTCATTCATCACGAACATGAGCGGCAAGTTCATGATTTATAGGTAATAATCATTTGACAGCCCTCCACATGCCGTCTATATTTGCGCGCTTTTAAGAAGGAATGATACTATGGCCAAACGATGTGATATCTGTGGAAAAGGACCAACAACCGGCAACAACGTGAGCCACTCTCACAAGAAGACCCGTCGCCGTTGGCTGCCAAATCTGCAGCGAGTACGGGTTCTGCATGAAGGTACAGTGCGTTATATGAAAGTCTGTACTTCCTGTCTCAAGTCCGGCAAAGTGGCCAAAGTAGCCTGACCCGGTCAACCCGTCCATACTCTTGAAAGCTGCCAGCAGGCAGCTTTTTTATTTCCAGGAATCCCTGGAATCGTAGATTCCCGCCATGCCCTCACCCACAGAGCGTTGGGACTACATCGTCATCGGCTCCGGATTTGGCGGTTCCGTGGCAGCACTGCGTCTTGCCGAGAAGGGCTATTCGGTACTGGTGCTGGAAAAGGGCAAACTCTATCGGCCGGAAGATTACGCAAAAACCAACTGGAACCTGAGAAAGTTCTTCTGGCTGCCCTCTCTGGGGCTTTACGGCATCCAGTGTCTGACCCTGCTCAAGCATGTCTTTATCCTGCACGGTGCGGGTGTCGGCGGCGGCAGTCTGGTCTACGCCAATAACCTGTTGATCCCGCCAGACGAAGTTTTCGAGAAACCGGAATGGGGGCCGGGTGACTGGAAGGCTAAACTGACACCGCACTACAGCACAGCCCAGAGAATGCTGGGTGCTGTTCGCTGTCCGGACCTGGGAGAAGCTGATCATGTGTTGGCTGAGATCGGAATGGAGATCACCGGTGAGGATACCTTCCACGTCAATGAGGTTGGCGTTTTCTTTGGCGAAGCCGGTGAGACCGTCGATGATCCTTATTTTGGCGGGCAGGGTCCGAAACGAACCGGCTGCACCCTGTGCGGCGCCTGCATGGTGGGCTGCCGTGATGGCGGCAAGAACACGTTGGACAAGAATTATCTCCACCTGGCTGAACAGTTGGGTGTGACCATCCAGCCGGAAACCGAGGTAACGCAGGTCATCCCCAGGACGGGATACTATCGGATACTTGCCCGTAAATCAACCGGTCTCCGGCATCCACCGGTGAGTTATGAGACGCGCGGTGTCATCTTCGCTGGCGGGGTGATGGGAACAGTGAAACTACTGTTGAAGAACCGCAGCGATGGTACACTCCCGGAGCTCTCGCCCCAGCTGGGGAACTTTGTGAGAACAAATTCTGAAGCTTTGTTGGGTGTCAAGACCCGCGACAAGGATAAGGATTACACCAACCACCTGGCGATCACGTCCGGGATCTACCCGGATAAGAACACCCACATCGAGGTAGTCCGATACCCCAGGGGATCTGATGTCATGGCCATACTCACCTCTACTCTCATTGGTGGTGGCGGGAGAATACCGCGGCCTCTGCGTTTCCTGGCAGCTCTATTTACTCGGCCGTTGAAATTCTTCGAATCCTTCTGGCCATTCGACTGGGCCAGACGGGTATCGATCCTGCTGGTCATGCAGACTGTGGAAAACTTCATGCGCTTTGATTTCAAGCGCCGCTGGTGGCGTCTGGGCAGAAGGAGTATGAACTCCCGTATCGTGCCAGGAGTACCCAAGGTCCCGGCCTACATCCCCATTGCCAACGAAGTCGCTGAACGCATGGCAGCGAAAATGGACGCTCGGGCATACTCAGTCCTGCCAGAGGTCATCTTTGACGTGTCATCCACAGCCCATATTCTGGGTGGCTGCGGCATGGGCAGCCGTCCCGAGGACGGTGTCTGTGACTATAGCGGCCGGATCCATGGTTACGAGAATATGTTCGTGGTTGATGGATCGGTGATCGCCGCCAACCTGGGAGTGAATCCCAGCCTCACCATCACCGCTCTTTCTGAATTCATCTGCTCACAGATCCCGACCAAGAAAACGGAACAAGCCGACAACAGCAGCGTTGACAGCTAGGAACCCATGGACACAGCTCTGCCAACCTTAGCCCTGGAGACTTTTGCCGTCTCCAAACAATTCAAGACGGTCAAAGCTCTCCACCAGGTCAGTCTGCAGGTACCGGAAGGCAGTATCTTTGGCTTTCTCGGTCCCAATGGTTCCGGAAAATCCACATTGATCCGCGTGCTTACCGGTCTGATCAGTCCCAGTGAAGGTCATTTCAACATCTTCAGTGAATCCAGCAGCCGGGGTTATCGGGTACGGCGACATATCAGCGCCATGGTTGACCGGGCTGATTTCTACAAGAATCTCAGTGCAAATCGCAATCTTCACATCCTGGGCAGATTGACCGGGCATGCCCAGCAGGATCACATCGACTACCTGCTCCAGCTGGTGGGTCTGTATGAGCGTCGCCATGACAAGGTGAAGACCTATTCACAGGGTATGAAGCAGCGTCTGGGACTGGCTCAGGCACTCCTGCCCCGGCCCAGAGCGCTCATTCTCGATGAACCCACCACCGGTCTGGATCCCCTGGGGATGCGTGAGGTGCGGAATTTCATCCTGCGTATCGCGGAGGAAGAACGCGTAACCATATTCCTTTCCTCCCACCTGCTGCATGAGGTGGAGGACATCTGCACGGACATCGCCCTGATCTTCAATGGCAGATTAGCCGCACAGGGCCCGCTGGATATCATATTCCGGAATCTTGATCAGGTCCAGGTGAGCCTGGAGACCACAGCCGGTGAACGACTGGGGAGCTTTCTGGAAAAGTCCGAACTGGTTTCCGATATCCAATCCACCAGCCGTGGTTACAGGCTGAAGGTTGCATATGCTGATATCCCTGAATTGATTACGTCCATCTCAGCTGCAGATATACCGCTGTTCTCTGTCGCACAACGAAATCGTCTGGAGGAGTTCTTTCTCAATCAGGCGGAAACGGATCAGGCATGAGACAACTTGTCCTGAACGAGCTGGTCAAGATCTACTCTCTGGTACGATCCTATATCGGGTTCGCGCTCATCACGATCCTCATGCCGCTTATCCTCTGGGGATACGGTGCCGGCACCAACTTCACCGCACAGCAGATGGAAGAATCGCTTTCGAGCATGTTCATCATCAGTGGAAATCCGTTCAACGGATATACGGCAGCCTACTTCATCCTTAACTTCTTCTGGGTGCACGTTCCCTTTCTAATTGCCCTGGTTGGTGGTGATGTGTTTGCCGGTGAAGAGGCCAACGGCACCTTCAGGATCTATGCTATCCGACCGGTTTCTCGACTGTCCATCTTCCTCTCCAAGGTCATTGCCACCCTCATCTACACTCTGAGCCTCATTGCCTACATTGCCATCATGAGCCTGGGACTGGGGATCCTGTGGCACGGTGGAGGTGATATGCTGGTGTTCCAGGATGGTATTCTCATTCTTGAAGGCAAGGAGGCGTTCCGACGGTTCATCCTTGCCTATGGCCTGTCGCTGATGAATATGGCTCTGGTCGGCGGTATCGCCATATTCTTCTCCAGCATGGTTCGTAACGCCGTGGGCCCGGTGATCGGGACCATGGCTGTCGTCATCCTGGGCGTCGCTGTCTCCACCATGCCTTTCGAGGCATTCGACAGCATCCGGCCTTACCTGTTCACCACCTATTTCAGGAACTGGGAGGAGGCTTTCTTTGAGCCCATCCCCTGGGGAAGCCTGCGCTTGAGCATTCTCAACATCATGGGATTTACATCCGTGTTCCTGGCCGCATCCTATCTGATCTTTCGACGTAAGGATATCCTGTCATGAGAATGTTTGTCACAGTCCTGCTCTGCATGAGCGCATTGAGTACAGCTCAGGAACTGCCGGCTTACACTGAGATCAGGGATCTGATATTGAAGAATATCACCAGCATTGAGGACTACGAAGTGGATATGGTGATGTCCATTGATATTCCGGGATTCAGAATGCCCCGCCGGGAGGTGCACTACATGTACAAGGCTCCCGATAAGGTGAAGATCGATGTGCAGGGTTTCGCCGTGGTCCCCCGGGAAGGGATCCAACCCTTCATGCGCTTCCTTACCGATACCCTGATGTTCGACGTGATCGGAGAGTCGACACTGGATGGCCGTCCGGTTTTCGAGATCAGTTTCGAGGACACTTTTGAATATAGTGCCGCCAGTATCAATCTTTTCATCGATGCCGAACGTGGAACTGTCCCAAAAGGTGTTGTTTTCATAGAGGATGTGGAGATGTTCTCAACAGAAACCAGGTTCGTTGAAGCTGCAGAGGGGATCTGGCTACCCGAACGATCCAGAGTGCGCATGCACTTCCCACCCGATTTCAAGCGGATGCAGCAGTTCGGCAAGATGCCGAACGAGATACGTACGCTGGATGAGGAGATCAAAGCCAATCCTGAATGGATCGACGGATTCATTACTCTTGAGTTCAGGAATTATAGGTTGAACCGGGGAATTCCGGACTATGAGTTCGAAGAAGAGGATGAATATTATTGATCACGTCTGTGCACGTGACAGAAGGCTACCAGCCTCCTGGATTCAACAACCGATAAAGTTGCCTAGAGCCAGATCTCCGGATTCAGGGTTAAACCGTACACTGCCCCCAGAACCAGCATTTCCAGCAGACCACCCAGAAGATTGTAGAGCAGCGTCGTCTGTGGTATTTCGCGGGTAATCCATTCGGTGGCAACGCTCATCACAACCCTGAAAAACCAGACCAGGACGCCAAAACTAAGCCCTTTGAGAAGTCCTGTTTCACCGCTGAGCGAGTCATAGAGTATAAGGAAGATGGCCGCCATTACGATCCCATAGATGAGATCCACCAGGGTACCGGCAACAGCATCGATCTTTTCCTTCATCACCGGCTTGTAGGCAGCCAGCAGACGCTGGGCCAGCGGATTCGCATTCAGCAGGGCATCCATGAAGGCAAACAGGACTCCAGCTCCAACACCCACAAGAATAAAGCGTGTCACAACAACTCTCCTCTTTCCTTTTGGCTGACAGTCAACAAATTGAATGACCAGACAGACATTAACTGCTCATTGTCTCGACTCAGTCCCAAAACCGGTAACCAAGGTTGCATGCCGATCGGCAAATTTAGACGCTCTTGATGTAGATGTAAAGGGCTGTAAGGTTATTTTCTCCAAAATAGCACTTGGTAAATGTTCCGGTTTTCCTTAAGAATCGCGATCGGCATTTGGGTTGAGTTTGAATGGTTGATCCAATAGATTGACCCGCTTTTATTTGTTGGAGGAATGCTTGAAAACTGCAATAGTCGCCCTGGGAGGCAACGCCATCTCACCACCTGGTGAGGTTGATTCGATATCCAATCAGTTCCAGCATACAAGAGAGAGCCTGGATGCAATTGTGAACCTGCTGAATGAAGGTGTGCTGCCTGTGATCACTCACGGTAACGGTCCACAGGTGGGTAATGCCGCGTTGCGAGCGGAGGTCACCTCAGATATTGCACCCTATCTCCCCCTGGGGATCAATGTTGCTGACACTGAGGGCGGTATGGGCTATATGATCGAGCAATCACTGCAGAACCGTTTGAATCGGGAAGCCATCAAGCGACATGTGGTCACCCTGGTGACTCAGGTGCGGGTGGATGAGAATGATCCATCCATCAAGGATCCCACGAAATATATCGGACCGGTTCTACCGGAAGCGGAAGCACGGGATCGGGCGGCACGATTTAACTGGCATATCAAGCGCGTCGAGGGTGGTTACCGCCGGGTTGTTCCATCGCCTGAACCACAGGAAATAATCAATGCTTCGGTCATCGAACAACTGTTGGCTCTGGGGACCATCGTTATCGCTGCAGGCGGAGGCGGAGTCCCGGCCTTTTACGATGATAACGACAACCTTGAGGGTCTCGATGCCGTCATTGACAAGGACAAGGCCTCCGCTCTCCTGGGTAACCAGGTGAAGGCAAAATCTTTATACATCCTGACAAATGTACCCAGGGTTTCCCTGAACTATGGACAACCGGATGCTCGTGAACTAAAAGCCATGACGGTGGCAGAAGCCAGGGAATACCTGGCGGCGGGTCATTTTCCTCCGGGCAGTATGGGACCCAAGATCGAGGCATCCATTCGTTTCCTTGAAAATGGTGGAAAACGCGTGATCATCACGAGCCTGGAGAATATCAAAGCGGATGCCAGTGGGAACAACGGCACGATCATTACCAATTAGGAATTATGACCAGAGGGGTGGCCAATGAATATCCATGAGTACCAGGCAAAAGAGATCTTTCGTAAATACAGCGTTCCTGTCCCCCGGGGCCAGGTGGCGTTCACGGTTGAAGAAGCCGTGGATGCTGCTCGTACCCTCGGTGGCAATGTCTGGGTGGTCAAAGCTCAGATCCACGCCGGCGGAAGGGGCAAGGCCGGAGGCGTGAAACTTGCCCGGACGGTGGACGAGGTGCAGCTGCATGCTGCTGAGATCCTGGGAAAAACGCTGGTAACTCACCAGACCGGACCGGCAGGTAAGGAAGTCCATCGATTACTCATCGAAGAAGGCATCGATATCCAGCGAGAACTCTACATGGGCATCGTTCTGGATCGCCAGTCTGGTCGATTTGTATTCATGGTATCCACCGAGGGTGGTGTAGAGATCGAGAAAGTCGCCGAAGAGACCCCTGAGAAGATCGTCAAGGAGTGGATCGAGCCCGGGATTGGTCTCCAGGGATTTCAGGCCCGGAAGCTGGCCTTTGCACTTGGCCTGGAGGGTACCCAGGTGAAATCGGCTGTTAAATTCATGTTCGCTCTGTGGGAAGCGTTTCAATCATCGGATGCGTCACTTATTGAGATCAATCCACTGGTGGTAACCGGCAGTGGTGATGTCATTGCACTTGACGCCAAGATGAATTTCGATGATAATGCACTCTATCGTCAACTCGAGATCGTCGATTTCCGGGACACCACCGAAGAGGAACCTTCCGAGGTGGAGGCTTCAAACTACAATCTTAACTATATCAAGCTGGACGGTAATGTTGGCTGTATGGTCAATGGCGCAGGCCTGGCCATGAGTACGATGGATATCATCAAACTCTACGGTGGTGAACCAGCCAATTTCCTGGACGTCGGAGGCGTTGCCAATCCCGAAACTGTGGCCAACGGTTTCCGCATTATCATGAGCGATCCGAATGTCAAGGCGGTTCTGATAAACATTTTCGGTGGTATCGTTCGTTGTGATCGCGTGGCACAGGGTATCATCCAGGCCCTGGAACAGGTCGAAGTCGCGGTACCTGTGGTCGTTCGTCTGGAAGGGACCAACGCGGAAGAAGCTGCAGAGATCCTGGATGGGTCCGATCTGGAGTTCATCGTGGCTAAAGGCCTGGCTGAGGCAGCTGAAAAGGTCACAGCAGTGGTGAAGGAGTCCTAGCATGAGTATTCTGGTAAACGAAACCACAAGACTGGTTGTACAGGGTATCACCGGCAGCGAGGGATCATTCCATACAGCTCAGATGATGGAATATGGAACACCCGTTGTCGCAGGAGTCACCCCTGGCAAGGGCGGTATTGAAACAGCCCAGGGTGTGCCTGTATACAACACCGTACGGGAAGCCAGGGAGATCGCCGGCGCTAACACATCGATCATCTTCGTCCCACCAGCTTTCGCCGCAGATGCGATCATGGAGTCCGTGGATGCTGGACTGGACCTGGTCATTTGTGTCACCGAGGGCATCCCCACCCGGGACATGGTCAAGGTCCATGATTACATGCAGGGTAAGAATACAAGACTTGTCGGACCGAATTGTCCGGGTGTGATCACACCTGGTGTTGCCAAGATCGGGATCATGCCTGGATTCATACACCAGGAGGGTAATGTGGGGGTCATCTCCCGCAGTGGAACGCTGACCTATGAAGCAGTTCATCAACTGACTACCCGCGGAATTGGTCAAACGACGTGCATCGGGATCGGAGGGGATCCCATCATTGGCTCCACATTCATAGATCTGTTGACATTATTCGAAGCGGACCCGGCCACCGAGGCGGTGGTCATGATCGGCGAGATCGGGGGATCTGCCGAGGAGGAGGCAGCCGCCTGGGCTGAGAAGAATTTCACGAAGCCCATTGTGTCATTCATCGCCGGACGTACAGCGCCACCCGGTCGTCGTATGGGTCACGCTGGTGCCATCATCTCCGGTGGAAAGGGTACCGCCGCAGACAAAGTAGCCGCTTTGCAGGCTGCCGGGATCCTTGTGTCTGAAAGTCCCGCCGGGATCGGTGAACTAGTTGAACAAGCTTTAAATTTATAAAAATCAAAGGATAACATTCGTGGGTAACAAAACATTCGCAATGGTCAAACCGGATGCCATGGGCTCCGGAAAGTTGGGAAAGGTACTGGATGCAACGATTAAGGCTGGGTTCAAGATCCTGGCAGGTAAGATTGTACGGATCACCTTGGAGCAGGCACAGGCCTTCTATGCCGTTCATCGTGAGCGCCCCTTCTATACAGAATTGACAGAGTTTATGTCTTCCGGCCAGACCTTTGTGATGGCCCTTGAATGTGATAACGCGGTCCAGGCCTGGCGTGACACCATTGGAAACACTGATCCAGCAGAGGCTGCTGATGGTACCATTCGCAAGCTCTATGCAGAAGACAAAGGCCGTAACGCCGTACATGGTGCAGACTCCGATGAGAACGCAGAGAAAGAGATTGCATTTTTCTTTAGTCAGGCTGAACTTATTGCAAACAGCCAATAAACATGTGTTTAGGGGAGGCCCTCGATGACCAGAAATAGGCATATTTTACCTGCATTTACGGCGGTACTTCTGGTCGTTCTATTGGGAGGCTGCAGCCTCTTCAACCGTTTATTCTCAAAATCTGAAGAAGTGTTTCTCGGGCAGTATGTCACTCTACCTGCACAGCTGATGGAAGAAGGGAACACCTACGCCTGGTCCTACGCAGAACTTCCCGAGGAAAGCGCACTCCAGGAATTGACACCCACAGATTCGGCCATGCTGGTCTGGTTCAAACCCGATGTCGTTGGGAGCTATGAGATCCTGCTGATACGCAGTGTCGGTGGCGAGATTGAAGAGGAAACCTTCAAATACGAGGTTGTGTTACATGAGGATGGGGACCCCTTGGTGGAGGCACCACCTGAGCATGTGGCTGCTTTTCTTGCCACTCAGGCCGATACTGTCGCACCTGAAACGACAGCCGTGAGCACCATCCCCAGTACGGGAGAGAAGCGCGAATACCTGACCAAGCTTGTCACTCCACCTGCTTCGAAGAAGTCGAAATCAGTTAAAAGTTCCGCCACCCGCAGATCTTCAAAACGCAAAGCAGTCAAACCTAAACCAAATCGAGCTGATCTGATCCCGCAAGCTACGAAGACCTATACGATCCAGGTCTCGGCCTGGCCGTCACTGACAGATGCCCAGATGGCCTCTGATCAGCTGCTTGAACAATTTGGTATCGACAATTATGTCCAGCGGGCATTCTTCAAGGATAAGGACGAGGTCTACTATCGAATAAGGGTAGGCAATTTCCCCTCCTACACTGACGCTGATACATACGCCGAACAGATCCGTAAGCAGACTGATCTGCCTGCCTGGGTGGACTTTGTTCGCCAGGAAATGTGATTGACCCCGATACGAAGAAAAACATACGAACGTAATTTTGGGAGGCATAATGCTGGAAACTCAGCTGTATTTCAATTTTAAGGATATGTTCCGCGCACCACGCCTGGCGCTTGGCCGTCGGATGCTGGTGATGCTGGAAGCACTGTTTGGCGGGTATCTGGTCATGCTGGTGTTTACGTATCTGGCCCTGCTCATCGATGGACAATCCTTTGGATCGATCTGGGCCGATCATCACCTGCTGCCGCCTATTTGTCTCTGTGGCGCGGGCGTTCTGGCGAAGATCCTCCTCTACCTCGCGTATGCTGTCGTCTTTATCTTTATTTATCTGGGCTTTACAGCTGTTTCAAAGATTACGATCAAGGAATACAAAGGTGACCTGTTTTACAGTGCCAGAGACGGCTGGTCCTGGGCAGTCAAACACTGGTTCCCGGTATTTTTCGGCCCCGTTTCCATACTCATCGTCATCGCCTTTTTCCTGGTCCTCGCAGCCATCTTTGGCTGGTTTGCACAATGGCCGGTACTTGACATCATCTTCTACGGGCTGTTTTTCATCCTTTTCCTGCCCACTGCCGTCTTCCTGGCCTTCTCAGCGCTTTCATTTTTGGTGAGTGTGATCATGTCGCCCAGCATCGTTGCCTGTGCCGAAGAAGATACCATGGGCTCAATGTTCGGTTCATACACACTGCTGTGGAATCAACCGTTACGGTTCCTCACATACCTGTTTATCATCATCGTGATCTCGATGTTGGGCTACCATATCTATGGTTTATTCATCTTCAGTGGTTTCAAGCTCCTGGAAATGGTCTTTGGCCATCACTGGTTCATGGGCGAGCACTTCCTGGCGGTGAAGCAGGTGGGTGTAAGCCTGTTCGGCAATTACGATTTTCTACCGACCTATTTTGATATTCCCTGCTGTCTCGACGTTGTCAGGGAGTCTCCTGACGTCAGTACAGGAGTCACGGCCACCATAACCGGCGTACTTATTGGCATCATTTCGCTCCTGGGCTTTCTCTCAATTCCAGCCTATACACTGGCTACCCTGGCTACAGGATTGGCTACAGAGTTCATCGTTCTGACCAAATTCAAGGATGATGACGATCTCATCAAGCGCAAGGATGAGGATGAACGCGCGGAGGAAGAAGAGAGCGCCGAGGATGACGAAGGAACACCTCCCGTGGAGTCAGAGGATCAGCAATCCCCGGAAGAACCGAAATCCGAAGGAAGCGATAAGGAAGGATCCGCCGATTAGGCTTCAATCTAGGAATGGAAATATAAAGGCCACCTGCAGGTGGCCTTTTTCAATATCTCAGGTCTTTGCGTTACTTTCCTGACCGCCCAAACCAACTTTTGGGATCCTGGAGGGCTCGAGGGGGTCCCAGGATCTCATTCAACAGGATACCTTTACGCAGTAGGGGCATTTCATTGATCAATTCCAGGACACTACCCGCTCTGGTCTCCCGGTAGGGCTGTTCCACCGGCCGAACATAGACTTCGGGGTCCGGTCTCTCGTAGGGAGAATCCTCAGGTCTCTCATAGGGTGAATCCTCAGGCCTAGCATAGGGATCCTCATCCGATACTGTGATGTGCTCGTCAACACTGGGAATGCCCTCTTCAACAGGGTCAACCATCGCTTCAGGTTCCCGGTATATGACCTGTTCTTCCTTGACGATCTCTTCTTCCAGATCCACCGGCTCCGATTGGATACCGAACCAGTCCTTCTGTGAGGGGGCGGCCGGCTCCTTTTCGATGATGTTCCTGTCTTCGGCCAGCGTCTGCAGGATCTCGGTAAGTGAGACCTGTTTTTTCTGCGGCCGTCCGGTGCGGGGCGCCGCAGGAGATCCCTGCGACGCCTTACGCCGTTTGACAACAGTGTTTATAACCAGGTAAAGGATCAGGAAAATGATCGGCAGGATATTTTCCATCGATCGCTACCTCCTAGTCCTTGTCATCGCTTTCAGTTTCACCGGAATCAGCGATGTTCTGCCGCATGGTGGTATCGGACTTGATATTCTCCATCCGGTAGTAATCCATGATGCCGAGATTGCCTTCGCGGAATGCTTCTGCCATGGCTTTGGGAACCTCTGCCTCGGCTTCCACGACCTTGGCGCGCATCTCCTGGACACGGGCACTCATTTCCTGCTCGGCTGCTACCGCCATGGCCCTACGCTTCTCTGCATTGGCCTGGGCGATATTTTTGTCAGCGTTAGCCTGATCCATCTGCAGCTGAGCGCCGATATTTTTTCCAACGTCCACATCAGCGATATCAATGGAAAGGATCTCAAAGGCTGTACCAGCATCCAGCCCCTTGGCCAGGACATTCTTAGAGATGATGTCCGGATTTTCCAGAACAACCTTGTGGGTCTCAGAGGAACCGATACTGCTGACGATACCCTCCCCCACACGGGCGATGACGGTTTCTTCCCCAGCCCCACCCACCAGACGGTCGATGTTGGCACGCACCGTAACTCGGGCCACAGAAAATAGCTGGATACCATCCTTTGCGATAGCCGAGACCCGTGGAGTTTCGATCACCCTGGGAATAACGCTCATTTTCACCGCATCCAGCACATCGCGTCCAGCCAGATCAATGGCTGCAGCTCGCTGGAACTGCAGATCGATGTTGGCCTTGTCAGCTGCAATCAGTGCCAAGGCTACTTTATTCACGTCGCCACCGGCCAGAAAGTGGGCTTCAAGCTGATTGGTATTGATGTCCAAGCCAGCTTTACGGGCACTGATGAGTGAGTTGATGATCAGCGGTGGCGGAATCCGGCGTAACCGCATTCCAATTAATGTGGTCAATCCCACGTATACCCGAGCCGCAGCTGCGCTGATCCACAATCCGATCGGAATGAAATATCCGAACAGGATGAAGAAGGCGATGATGCCGATCAGTATTATGACAAGTGTTGCAGTACCCATTGGACCTCCTATTGTGTCAGGTACAAAATGATATTTCTATCCAAGACCACCCTTTTTCTGAACGATGACGCGATTGCCATCGATCCGGATGATCTCTATTTCTTCCTCTGCATTGATGTAATCACCTTCGGTCACGACATCCAGACGTTTATCTCCCACCAGGGCGGTACCGGCTGGACGCAGTTTGGTCAGGGCTTTACCTGATCTACCAACCAGATCCTCAAGACCAAGACTGGAGGAATAACCCTCTTTCTGGGTTTCCTCTGTCTCCAGGCTGATCTTGCCCCACATCTTGGACTTCGCCAGCTGCTTGATCAGCAGAATGAGGCCGATGATCCCACCAATGATGGAAATCGTGAGACCCCACAGAGCACGATTGATATCGCCAGGGGTAGGGATATCAGGGATCAGCAAGGTGAACAAACCATATACGATGATCACCAGCCCCAGAATCCCGAACAGACCAAATCCCGGTATAACAAATGCCTCGATACCAAGCAGGATCAAGCCCGCCAGCAGGATGAGCAGATCTGTCATGCTGGCCAGATCCGCAATAATCGAAGTGGAGAAGAATAGTGCCAGAGCCAGCAAGCCTACCGATCCCGGAATCCCCCAACCTGGACTCTGCAGTTCAAAAATGATACCCAGGAATCCGATGGTCATCAGCAATGAACTCACCACTGGATCAGTTAGAAAACGGACAATGGCCTCGGACCATGTCGGTTCGATCTCCTCAAGGTCCTGCTTCCTGAAACCGAGATGCTCAAGGATCTCATCCAGACTATCCATCTGGTAGTCCGCGATCCCGTATTTCAGGGCTGTACTTGTACGCAGCGTAAGCAACTTACCTGGTTCTGCGCCTTCAACATCGTCAATGTAAAGCGTATCCCCTTCGGCGGTTACCAGCGTATCGATATCCAGACTTTCATCCACCATCGCCATGGCTATATCAGGGTTGCGTCCCGTGGCCTCAGCTGTGGCAGCCATCTCCTCACGCATATAGGATTGAGCCTTCTCGCCAGCCTTATTGCTCTGTACGTCCACAACCGTTGTAGCACCGATGGTGGCACCTGACCGCATGATGATAGTATCGCAGGCCAGCGAGACCAGAGCTCCGGCCGAGATAGCTTTGGTATTGATAAAGGCCACGGTGGGGATCTGTGATTTCAGCAACGCATTCTTCATATCCGTGGCCGCATCCACACGACCACCGAAGGTGTCGATGTCCAGGATGATGGCATCCCCACCCCTGTCATTCAACTCAGGTATTGATCGTTCAAAGAAATGCGCCAATCCCATATCGATGGTTCCCTGCACTTCAAGCAGATAGACCTGCGATAAGAGGGTTAGTGGAAGCGTGAGAGCTAGGACAAAGGCTTTTCGTATCATCGTGAACACCTATTTAGGAATGTTGCATCAGTTTTAGTCCCCGAGGGTCGAAAGTACACAAATGCGGAAATAATTGGAATGCTTTTAAGGCCTGCAGCCTTAATCATGCCGTGAAAGTTCGATATCACCGTAGCGCGTTTTGATTTCCATTTTCAAAGGCCGATGAGGGAGCTTCTCCCGAACCCAGAAACGCATCTGGATCCCGTGTTTCCTCGACTTAACCGTACTTTGCAGTGGCGTAAGCTCGTATACACGCTCCACCTTCACCAGGGGATTGATATTCAATGGTTTTCTGGCTGATTTCACTACCAGGGATAGATCATCAGCCGCCTTTCCGTCCCAGATCCGAAAATGCAGTGTATCTCCCTCGCGGAGATCTACTGTTTCAAGGAAATGCATCAACTGTGGGACATCCATGACTCCGCGGGAATCCCGTGCCATTCGTTCACCGTTGATCCAGGCACTGTCCGGCGAACTGAATTGCACCTTATAGCGACGATGGTAGCGGCCCTGGTTCACGGTCTTGTCATGTGTCAGCAGGCGGTTCTCGCGCAGGTCAACCCTGTTCTCAATGCTGTCAGCCAGATGCCAGAGTGAGCTCAGCCACGGACTGGAGTTCATGTTCATCCGGCTTTCCAGGGTATCGCCCTTCTGCTGATACTGTACCACCGCATGACCGGCACTGAGCATGCCGTAGCGGACTTTGAACCTGTATTCCCGCTCCATGGTGGAATCCTGTGCTGATACAAGCACAGCGAAAACGGTCAGGATCAGTACGGACAACCATGTTTGATTTCTTCCAACCATCAGATGATTAAATGTACAAAACCTTTTACTGGTTCCAATACCACTGCACTCTAAATTGCTTCATGTCACTTCGTTTCCGTCAGCGCTTTGTCGTGTTTACACTCGTTGGTATCAGCGGGATCATCGTAAATACCTTCTTTCTCTGGCTATTCACAGAGATGGTGGGATTCCCCTACCAGCTTGCATCCTTGATGGCCATTCAGATCGCCATATTCAATAATTATTTCTGGAACCTGCGCTACACCTGGCGGGACCGCCGCATCAGTGGCCGCCAGCGCATCCTACGTAAGCTTGGCCAATTCACCCTGGTAAGCTGGATAGCCGGCGTGATCAACTGGATAACGTTGATCCTGCTGACTGAATTCGCGGGGGTCTATTACATTTATGCCAATCTGCTGGCCATTCTGGTGGCATCACTTGTAAATTATTTCGCGAATGACCTCTGGACCTTTCAATCCCTCTCGGAAGAGCAGGGGGATCACCTGGATTGAAGACCTGGATTATTACCTGAAACATCCCATTTTAAAGTGCTATTTCCGAAAGACATGATCTGAGAGGAGAAGATGAAACATTACGTTTGGATCCTGTTGTTAATCTTGATGAGTTGCGGTACCAATGGCTTCAAGCAAGATCAATGGCTGGAACGAGGCATGGAAACCATAAAACCATTCAGGATACAGATGCAGACTGCACTGGAAGCCAGCCTTCTTGAAGGCATTACCCAAGGTTTGGGCGTATGTCGGGTTACTGCTCCCCAGATCGTTGAGAACCTGTCCACGGATAAATTGCTGGTTGGCCGTACCAGTCATCGATTGCGTAATCCCGGAAATGCTCCCCAACCCTGGCTCGACGATCAACTGACCAGGTATGAGACCGCCGTCAATCCGCTGCCACCGCAGGTCATGCAGCTGCCCGGTGGGAATATCGGCTATGTGGAACCCATTTACGTCAAACAGATCTGCCTTACCTGTCACGGGGAAAATCTCAGACCGGAACTGCTTGAACGTCTTGCCAGTCTTTATCCGGAAGACAATGCCCGTGGTTATAGCACTGGTGAATTCAGAGGTCTGTTCTGGGCAGAGTTCATCAATGGTGAGTATGACGAGCGGCCTGAGATAACAATACTGGAGTCGATCCGCTGACTCCTAAGGGCTAACGAGGTAATAGAAGGAGTCTCCCGAGAGGGATTGGAAGAGCTCCAGCCGGGAATTGTCTGATATCTCGATCACATCCTCATCAAAATAGGGAAATGGCGGATTATCCTGTATGTTGATGCTGATGGTGTTCGCACCTGTGAAGGCCAGAATATCCCTGGCAACGTCGTTTGAATCGCAAGCTACGGTCTGATCATTGATGAAAATGGTAGCCGGGAAAAGCGTATGGTTGATGAAATCGAGGTGGTACTGGGTACGCACCTCCATCAGCCTGGATCTCGTGTATTCTTTACCATCAATGTCTATAACCAGGATCATGATCCGGTAGCTCCCATTCTCCACCTTCTGAGCCGTCCAGGTCCAGCGGTAGGGTGGAATTGTCAGATCCGGTAACACTGCAATGAGCGTTCCGTCAGGTCCATGGACCTCACAACCCACAGAAATGATCTCCGGGGCATTTTCCAGTTCCACCAGGATGGGAATGTCGAACTCACCAGCATAACCTGCCAGGATCACAGACGCACCTTCAGGGAAGGTGATATCGATCTCCAAGTCATCCTCCTGGGATCCGGAGCATCCTAGCAGAAATAGGATGGGCAACGAAGTGAGGAATAGCCGGGAACAGATGCTGAAGGGAAAGGTCATGAGGTGTTCTGGTCATTCTCCTCAGCAAATTGAAGTTCATAGAGTTTCTGGTACAAGCCCCCGGAATTTTTAAGATCCTGATGATTACCCCGCTCAATGATACGACCATCCTCCATTACCAGGATCTCATCGGCATTGAGAATGGTGGATAGACGATGAGCGATGACGATGACAGTACGGCCCTTCATCAGGCGGTCGATGGCGTTCTGCACCAGTTTCTCAGATTCTGTATCCAGGGCGGAAGTGGCCTCATCCAGAATCAGGATGGCCGGGTCCTTCAGGAGTGCCCTGGCGATGGCAATCCGTTGTCTCTGCCCACCGGAGAGTCTGGCGCCACGCTCACCGATCATGGTGTCGTAAGCTTCGGGGAGAACGCTGATAAATTCGTGTGCGTTGGCCTGCTCGGCGGCTTCCTGGATAGCCTGGGGCGCGCTCTCTATCCCGTAGGCAATGTTGTTTGCCACGGTATCATTGAACAGGATGGTGTCCTGGGAGACGATGCCGATCTGAGACCTGAATGATCGCCGCGTCAATCCCCGGATATCCTGACCGTCTATTCTAATCGTTCCCTCGGTGATATCGTGGAAGCGCGGGATCAGATCCACCAGTGTGGATTTACCAGAGCCGCTGGGACCCACCAGGGCAATGACATTACCCTTGGGTATACGCAGATCAATATGCTTGACGGCAGGCAGATCTGAATTCGAGTACTTGAAGGATACATTTTCGAACTCGATGGAGTCTGCAAAGGGTGGTAGATCGGCTCCTTTAACGGAATCCTTGATAGCCGGTTCAATATCCAGCATCTCAAATATGCGCGAGCCGGCAGCAATACCAGTCTGGATGCCAATATTCACCTTAGCAAGGTTCCGGATGGGTTGATAGATGCTGAACAGCAGAACGATAAAACGGAGAAAATCTTCGCTGGTGATGGTCTCGTAACGCAGGACCTGTTGGCCCCCCACCCATAACAGAACGACGGCCATGGTGACTCCCAGCATCTCCGTTACCGGTGTAGACAGTGTCTGCAGGCGGACCAGGCGGAACATGAGCTTGTACAGGTAGCCGGCTTCGCCATGGAAGCGCTTCCGCTCCGTATTCTCATTCACAAAGGCCTTGATGATGCGGATACCACCTATCATCTCGGAGAATCTGCTGGTAATCTCGCCCAGCTGCTGCTGCACACGGATCACCTTTCGCCGTATGCTGCGACTGATGAGGACGATGAAGAAGGTCGTCACCGGGATCACCAGCAGGGAGATCAGGGTGAGTTGCCAGTCGATTACGAAAAGGAGTGTCAAGTAGGCGATGATATAGAGCGGTTCCACAATCAGGGGTCGAAACGTCGTGGCCAGTGCATGATTCACGCGCATCACATCGTTCATAGCCAGAGAGATCAGGTCGCCGCTGCGCCTGCTCTGGAAGAATTGCAAAGGCTGCAGGACGTAATGTTCATATAACCTTGCCCGGAGATCCCGAACAACCCGTGCCTGTACGATACCGGTGAGGATCGCATTACCATAGTACGCCAGGCTTTTGATGAGATAACTGAGCAGAATAACGATCCCCAGGGTCTGAAGCGCATCCAGTTGATCACCGGAGAAGAAGATCTCACGGGTTGCTTCCTTGAGACGTTCGTTCAGGTCCCAATCTCCAATGACCTTTTCCGCAGAAGGGGCCGACGGATCTGATGATGAGAATATGGTGGTGATGAATGAGGCTGATAACCACAGGGTCAATGTCTGGAAGAAGACGTTGACCATTGAGAGAAGGACACCGCCGGTAAGATGTTTCCAGTAAGGCCGTACAAGTACCAGAATTCGTCGATACATCTTAATCAAGCGCCTTCCTGATGGCCTCACGGGTAATGACGCCTTCCCGGAGTATGTTGGGTCTTTCTCCGCAGAGATCAATCACGGTGCTGCCCGGTGAAGGTGGCAATGTTCCGGCATCAATAACAAGGTCAAGTCGATCATCAAAATACGCCACTATCTGCTCAACCGACCTGGCAGGTACTGCCCCGGTAGGATTGACACTGGTGCTGGTGATGGGTTTACCGAATTGCTGTACGATCTCGAGACAGAGCGAATGATCCGGGATCCGGAATCCGACACTGCCCTTCTCTGAACGGATGGATTCGGCTACCACCAGGTCTGTATCGCAAATCACGGTGAGGGATCCTGGTAAGAAAGCATGGATGAGTTTCACTGCATTCTCACTCAGCGATTTTGCAACATCCAGCAGCCATTCGACACTCCCCAGCATGACTGAGATCGGTGTTCCGCTGCGACCCTTCAGTCTAGCGATCTGTTCCACCGCAAGGCTTGAACTGGCATCCGCCCCCAGACCGTACAGGGTATCCGTAGGATACGCCATAACACCTCCACCTGCGAGGGTATCGCAGGCCGACTCATTCAATGAACGAGTATTAGGAGCGTCCGGCATCCAGGACATTACACGCATAGAATTGGAATATAGCCCGCTGTTTTCGATCAAAACAGTGATTCTAGTTTGAAGGAATGGCCCTGGCCTTGCGATCGCGCCGGTCCAGATCCCGCCAACGCTGATGGAACCAGAAGTATTGTTCCGGGTGTTTCCGGATCTCCGCTTCCAGTTTATGGGTGAGTAGCTGTGTGACCTCTCTGATCCATTCGTCGTTCAACTCTGCCTGTGCTTCGTAGGGAACTTTTTCGACATCGATATAGAAATGTCCACGTGTCTGCCGGGAAACGAGGAAAATGAGCCAGGGATTCGATCTCTGGGCGATGACGGCAATACCCTTCGGGGTCCTGGAGGGCAGACCGAAGAACTCAACCGTGATGGCATTATTGGCTTTATACTGGTCTCCCACAACTGCAATGCATCCACTTTCCTGCATGGCCGCGATAAATGTGCTGATCCCCAGACGCGATCCGATGAGACGCATATTGCGTGCCTCGCGAATCCCGCTCAACCACCATTCTGAGAGTGGATTCTTCTGCACACGGTAGATCGAGCTACCCATTCCGGCATAGTCACATACAAAGCGACCGGCCATTTCCCAGCTGCCGTAGTGCCCCGTAAAATAGAGCATAGCTGCTCCGGCCGTTCTGGCCTCATCGATGAGGTCGGTGAGAGTCGGTGCAGTAACCAATCGCTTGATCTTTCGTTTGGGCATGATCCAGAGTTTCAGCGTGGACATGAAGCTCTCACCCCAATGCTGATAGCAGGACAGGGTGATATTCTCACGCTCCTCATCCCTCAACTCAGGGTAGGCTCTCAGCAGATTCCGGTGGATGATGTCCTTGCGGATGGGAAAAATGTGATAACTGAGCCAGCCCAGCCCACGTCCCAGTCGCCAGGCGACTCCCCAGGGAATGATGATCACTACGAGATTCAGGAGCATCATGAACAGGAATTCGAATGAATATCGAATCCATTTCAGGATGAATCTGGATCGAGATGGATTTTTACCCATGTGGTCTGTACGGCTGTCTCAGGGCTTAAAGCCTGGCAATATCGTTGACCGTAATGAAAATGATGAGCCCCAACAGAAAGATGATACCAACCTGCTGGATGGCCAGTTTGACCCGTAATGGCAGTGGTCGCCTTACAATACCCTCCAGGGAAATGATGATGAAGTGGCCCCCATCCAGTCCCGGTATGGGTAGAATATTGATAAACGCAAGATTTATGGATATGATGGCCATGAAATAGAAAACATCGATCCAACCACGGCGCGCCATTTCGCCGGCCATCTTGGCAATGGCGATAGGACCTCCTACCTGATCCATCGAGGCTTTACCTGAGACCATCTGCCACAGACTTCGGGCCATCAGGGTACCGAATAGGTAGGTACTGCGGCCCCCATAGCCGAAGGCCTCGATCAGGGAAGGTTCGATGGTTTTCGTCATCCGACCTACACCGAGCATCCCCACCACCCGGTTCCCCTCGATAGTTGGAATGGTTTCCTTGACAATGGTCACCGAATCTGAATGCAGGCTTCCGCCTCGTTTCCATTGAATCGGGATGGTCTCCCCGGGTCTGGTCTGCACGATGGCTGTCATCTCCTCCCACCGGCTCACCGATTCTCCATTTACAGAAACGATCACATCACCTTCGCGGATACCAATACCTTCTGCAGGAAAGGTCTCCCGTTCCTCTGTACTGACCAGGGATCCGACCCCGGTGCCCTCCAGGGGCTCTTCGATGCCGCTGTGCAAAATGATCCCGGTAAAGATGAACCAGGCCAGTATGGTGTTCAAGATCACACCACCTGAGATAGCCATTAGCTGTTGCCAGCGCTTCTTGCTGGTGAATTCCCAGGGTTTTCCTTTCACCTGGGTATCCAGAGATTCGTCGATCATGCCCGCCATTTTCACATAGCCACCGAAGGGGGTCCAGCTCAGCGCAAATTCGGTATCTCCCGCTTTGGGTTTCCGACGACGAACCCTGTATT
This sequence comes from uncultured Lentisphaeria bacterium, assembly GCA_964454335.1. Classification (GTDB taxonomy): domain Bacteria; phylum Fidelibacterota; class UBA8477; order UBA8477; family JABMPR01; genus CAYVVT01. The sequence continues at coordinate 59,141 of CAYVVT010000007.1, forward strand.
CCACAGTCTCGGCGTTCAAGCGCCGTTGCAGGAACCAGGGGATGAACAGCTTGATCCACAAACCGTCAAACTTGTTGCGAATGCTCATCATTCGTGGCGGCAGTCCGATGGAGAAACGTTCCACCCGGATCCCCACCAGCTTGGCAGCCAGAAAATGGCCCAACTCGTGGATCAGGATCAGGATACCAAGGGTAAATACCGCGGCGAGGATGGTGATTAAAAAATCTGAGCTGAATAAATACATATGTGCCGATCAATTCTTTCTGACAAAATCACGAGCCCATTTTTCCAGGGCTAAAATATCATCAAGTGAGGGGTGTTCAAGAAATTCATGTTGAGCCAGGGCTGATTCGATGATCTTCGGTATGGACGTGAAGCTGATCTCACCATCGAGAAAACGGTAAACTGCGAATTCGTTGGCCACATTCAATACCGTACCTGCGCTGCCGCCCTGCTCCAGGGCATCATAGGCCAGTTGGATACAGCTGAATTTCTCAAGATCCGGTTCTTCAAAGTGCAGGCGTCCAATGGCTGCAAGATCGAGGTTCTCCCAACGCTGCGGGAAATGATGCGGATAGGTCAGGGCATACTGGATGGGGATCTTCATATCCGGTAAACCCAACTGGGCCTTGACGGAACCATCCTTGAATTCCACCATTGAATGGATGATGCTTTCCGGGTGAACGACAATATCGATCCTGTCGCCGGGCATATTGAACAACCAGTGCGCTTCGATGACCTCCAGACCCTTGTTCATCATGGTGGCTGAATCAATGGTGATCTTGCGCCCCATATCCCAATTGGGATGTTTCAGGGCCTGTTCAACTGTAATCGTCTCAAAATCCTCCAGGGATCGAGTGCGAAATGGGCCACCTGAACCTGTAACGATCAGCCGTTCGACATCCGCCATATCCTCCCCTGTAAGGCATTGCCAGATGGCACTGTGCTCACTGTCAACGGGATACAGTTTAATCTTTCCATCCGCCAGCAGCCGGTTGATCAGGTCTCCGGCCATGACAAGACTCTCCTTATTGGACAGTGCGATGTTCCGTCCGGCTTTTATCGCGCGGATGGTGGGTTCCATCCCGGCGCTGCCCACCAGTCCATTCAGGACTGTATCAACGTCATCTCGGCCGGAGAGTTCCAGTAGTCCCTCACGACCATCAATGACCTCGATCTCAGCCGGCAGAGCATCTCTGACCTTGTCGCGCAGATCACTGTCTCCGATTGAAACAGCTCTGGGCTTGAATTCCAGAGCCTGCTGGATAAGCAGATCGGCTTGAGTGTGTGCCGAAAGCCCCACGATCTGGAAGTTCTCAGGGAAGTCACGGACGACATTGAGCGCATTGACACCGATACTGCCGGTGGATCCAAGTACAGTGATCGATTTACTGTCCATCAAGCTACTTGCGCTCTGGCTCATCTTTTGTTCCCTGTTCGATCCCGTGGTGAAGATCCCAAGCCAGACCAAACTTTATCCCGAAACCGTCCAGGGTGACGGGGATGGAGCATATCATTACCAGATCCTTCGCGATACCATAACTGAGATGGGCGAATCCGGTCCATTCCACGCCGTCCTTGAGGTGATAGGGTGTTTTTTCGGTATAGCTGTGCCGTAGAACAGGGCCACCCCCTGCCTGGACAATGATCCTGTCGAATGCTCTGATCCCGGCGAGTTGGAAGGCCAGGTCACGCTGGGTGAAGGTCCCTGCTTCCTTGATCTGGTGCCAGGTCAGGCCCACTGAATAATCATACTTGCTATCTGTCCTGCGATAGGTGTTCACACACAGGCTACTACCGATCACAGGTTCGTTGCCGGGCCAACGCTCAAGCGCAGCGCGTAGCGCAAAATCTTCGCTTGGCTGTATCGTGTACTCGAATCGCTGCATGGATTGAATACCATCTGCACTCGCGCCCAGTAGATGAGTGGCCAATGCCAACCTGGAAGTAGCGGCTTCCATCACCTCTACGGGCAGGGCTGCGATAGCGCTGATGAAGCGCAGATCATTGGTGAACGATGCAGCATCCCCTTCATCCGGGATCTGGGCAAGTGCTGGTGCTGAAAGAGCAATCAGTAGAGCAACAGGATGGACCGAACTTCGCAAGATCAGTGTGGAAAATTTTTTCTTTGGGTAGCGGTTCATGATGCCCCTGAGGGCGGTGATTAGCTTCCTGCTGACCGGATCATCCCCTGATGATACCGCGCCGGCTGCCTTCGACGAAGGCAACGATCTTCCGGACCTCAGGCGTCATCTCCATGTTTTCCTTCACGTAGCGAACAGCGTGGCCGACATGGAGTTTGGAGCGGTAGATCATGGTATAGACGCGCTTGATCGTGTTGATTGTTTCAGCGGCAAAACCTCTTCTATGCAGACCGATGGAATTCAAACCGTTGTAGGCCAGAGGAGCTTTGGCTGCCCTGATATATGGTGGGACGTCCTTCGTGACCCTGAATCCACCACCCACCATGGCATGGGCACCTATACTACAGAACTGGTGGACCGGTACTGCGCCGCCAATGATGACATAATCCTCGATATCGACATGACCACCGATCTGGCAGGCATTGGAAATGATCACATTGTCACCGATCCGGCAGTCGTGCGCAACATGGCTGTAAGCCAGAAGCAGGACATTGCTGCCGACCTCTGTCTTCCACCTGTCAGTTGTGCCGCGATGCACTGTGCAATACTCACGGACTGTCGTGTTGTCACCAACGATGGTTTCTGTTTCCTCATCGGAGTATTTCAGGTCCTGGGAGACCTCACCGATGACGGCGCCCTGGAAAACCCGGCAGTTCTTGCCGATGGTCGATCGGGCCCCAACATGCGTGTGAGCTTTGAGAGTGACACCATCACCGATGGTAGTATTCTCCTCAACGATTGCATAGGGACCGATAACGACATTTTCACCAATGTGGACGTTATCATCACTGACGATTGCGGTGGGGTGTATGCGTGTTGCCATGCCTAGCGATCTACAATAGCTGCCATCAGGTCTGCTTCAACTGCGAGATTTCCATCAACGAATCCAAGACCACGCAATTTAGCTGAACGCATTCTGAATTTCTGCATCTCAATTTCGAAAATGATCTGATCACCGGGTTCGATGAGTTTCCGGAATTTCACATTATTGATGGCAGAGAAGACGACGAGTTTATTCTCCGGTTCATCTCCAGCGTTCAGCAGCAGGACGCCGCCGGCCTGGGCCATGGCCTCGAGGGTCAATACACCGGGCATGACGGGTTTCCCCGGGAAATGTCCCTGGAAGAATGGTTCGTTCATCGTCACGTTCTTGATGGCAGTAATCTTTTCTCCGGGAACCAGATCAACGATCCGATCGATAAGCAGGAAGGGATAGCGATGTGGGAGGATCTTGGTGATCGCTTCAGTGTCAAAGAGGATGCGTCGTTTTCTCGGGCGGCTCTGGAAGCGCTTGGCCAGGATCTGTTTCTCATATTCCTTCTTCAGGAGGCGCACCAGTTCGACATTGCTTTCGTGTCCGCTGCGCGCAGCGGTAATGTGGCCCTGGATAGGCATACCCAGCAGTGCCAGATCACCAATGAGATCGAGGATCTTGTGTCTGACGGGTTCCGTCTTGAATCTTTTCTCTTTACCGTTCAGAATTCCGTTTTCACCCTGGATGAGGTCACCCTTGATACTGAACAGCTGTTTCAAGCGCTCCAGCTCGGTGGCTTCGATCTTTCTGTCGATCATCACCAGGGCATTGTCCACGCTGCCGCCCTTGATGAGACCCAATTCTTTCAATTCTTCTACCTCGTGAAGGAAGCAGAAGGTCCGCGCCGGAGCGATATGCTCGACAAAATCCTGTTCCAGGGAGTAGAATGACATGTACTGTGTTCCCAGGGACTGGAGCTTGTAATCGATGAGGAAGGTGACACGGAACTGGTTGGAGGGCAAGGCATGAATGTCCACACCCTTTTCAGGGTCGGAATAGGTAATGGTCTTGTCGATCACCAGATAATTACGGTTGGCTTCCTGATCTTCAAAACCGGCTTTCAGCAGAGCTTCCACAAAGGGTTCTGCACTGCCGTCCATCACCGGTGGCTCCTTGTTGTCCAGCTCGATGAGGATATTGTCGATCTCGAGACCGCTGATGGCTGCCAGGACATGTTCAACGGTATGTATCCGAACACCGTTCTGGGCCAGTGTGGTCCCCCGGGAGATGTCTACGACATGGTCGATGTCAGCGGGAATAGGTTTGGCATTTTCGACATCAATTCGCAGGAAGCGGATACCGGTGTTCTCGGCTGCGGGCTTGAATGTAACCCTGGTATTCACACCGGTATGAAGACCTACTCCGGAGAGAGAAACCGGTTTCCGGATGGTCCTTTGTTTTAGTCTTCGATCCTGCATCCAGTCATCTATTCCTTTCGCTCCCCCAACATGTAAAATTAGCTTTCCGGTCCAACTGCACCCCCCTGCACAATGCGGACACTTATGATTTATTTAGCTGTTTAGCAAGTCTTTTAACTTGTTCAAAAAGTTGAGGTAAGCGTTGAATTAAAGCGTCTTTATGGAGTTCGTCTCGATGCTCGCGAGCTGGAAATCCACTCACTGTGGTTCCATCGGGTATATCCTTTGTCACACCCGCCCGGGTGCTGATAGAAACGTCATTCCCGACCTTCAGGTGACCTACGAGACCACTTTGTCCCCCCATCTGAACACGATCACCGACCGTAGTACTACCAGCAATGCCCACCAGGGCCGTGATGAAGCAATTCTCACCCACATGTACGTTATGTGCAATGTGTACAAGATTGTCAAGCTTGGTTCCATTCCCGATAGTAGTATCCCCGATGGATCCCCGGTCGATGCAGCAGTTAGCACCTATCTCTACATCATCTCCCACGATGACATTTCCGGTCTGGGGGATCTTGGTCACACCCTCCGGTCCTGCTGCAAAGCCATAGCCATCACAGCCAATGACAGTTCCGCTGTGGATGTTGCATTTCTCGCCAAGTTCACAATGATCATAGAGGACGCTGTTGGCATGCATCCAGGTACCGGATCCCACTTTCGCATTCCGCCCAATGGCGACATGGGCTTCGAGGATCACCTCCTCACCGATTTCAGCGCCTGATTCAATGACGACAAAAGGACTGATCTCGCATGAGGCGGGGATCTGAACATCATCTGCAACGACTGCGGTGGGATGGATGCCAGGGCGGCGTTCACGATCACGCTGATTCAGGAGTTCCAGGACCTTGATCATGGCAGCCTGTGGATCTCTCACCCGGAGAAGGTTGGAAAATTCGATCTCCAGATCCTCGGCGACGATCAGAGCAGACGCCCTGGTCTCAGCCGCGAATCTGCGATACTTGGGATTGGCAATAAAGGATATTTCCCCTGGAACGGCATTCTGGATCTCGTTCAGGTGATGTACCTCGATACCCCCGTCTCCCTCCAGCGTGGCCCCGAGAGTGCGGGCCAGATCAGCTAGCGATAAGCTCAAATATTACTTATCTCCACCCTTGCGCAACTCTTCCAGGATCTTCTCAGTCAGATCATACTTCTCCTGCGCATAGAGAATATTGCCGGCCACCGTATCGAAGATGTAATCATATCCACCTTCATCCCCCACTTTCTTGATGGCTTCGTTGATCTTCTGCAGGACAGGATCGGCCAGGGCGGCCTGTTTCCGGTAGAATTCACCTTCCGGACCCAGTTTCTCCACCTGGAACTGCTGGATCTCAGTTGCCAGACGCTGCATCTCGGATTCCTTGGCAGCGCGGTTGGCCTCGGTCATGAGGAATTTCTGACGCTCGTAATCCCGCTGCATGCTGTCAAGACGTGCAGCCATATCATAATATTCCTTCTCCAGCTTCCGGCCTTCGACCTCCAGCTTACTCTGAGCTTCACGGAAATCTTCGAACTCCGACAGTATGAAATCAGAATTTACATAGCCAAACTTCTGTGCAAATGCACCTGCTGTGACCATCAGAAGCAGGCTCAGCCAAATAACGGCTTTGTTCAAGATGTATCCTCCCTTCATCAACCAGGTATCAACTAAAATTGTTGCCCAAAAATAAAATGGAATTCAGGCGTTTTCCACGTGGCCGCCGGCAGGCCCACCGATTCCCGGTCGAAGCCCCAGCCAACGTCCAGACCCAACATCCCCAGAGGCGGCATGATTATTCGACCGCCAATACCCACAGCACGTTTCAGGTCGAACATGTCTGCAGTGTCAAAACCATCCCAGACGTTACCAGCCTCGGCAAAAGCGATGAGATACATCATGGGATTCGGATTCAGCAGGAAACGCATTTCCATGCTGTACTTGAATGAGGCCTTGCCCCCAAAATAACTCGAGCCTTCCAATGTTCCCACTGCTCGTTCAGAATAGCCGCGAAGAGCTGATCCCCATATCAAGCCTGCACCACCCATGAAAAAGTACTCATCATATGGGATGATATGTGTGGAATCATCCGTGATAGGGGTCATGTAGCCCATCTCAAAATAATTCCGCATTGCCAACTTCTCTTTCCAGAGAGGGCTGTACCATTCCAGGCTGGCCTGCTGCTTGAAGAAATTCTCATTGCCCCTAAGGAAACCTCCACTATAGGTGGAGACCAGGGCCAGGACGGAACCCTGTGTGGGAAATTCAGGTGCATTCCGGCTGTCACGGGTAATGGACTGCTTCAGGCTGATCCCGGATGTCTTCTCAAGCCTGGCTGGGTTGACCCTGTCAAAGATGGCCCAGTCATAGACCTTGGTGGTATCATACTGGTTGGCTGCCGCCTGCAGCTGCCAGCGACCGCGGAAATAGTTGTCCGGCCAGCGAAAACGGCGGCCAAATGTGAGCGAACCGCCACGCGAGTGGACGTCATAGGGCGTGTAATAGTAATTCTGTGACGCGAAGATATTGGTCAGGTTGCCACGGGTGCGGTCAGTATCAAAGAGACTCATACCCAGAAGATTCGGCGTGTTGAACAACCAGGGCTCAATAAAACTGACGGATAGGGATTGGTAGCTGTAGGCACGCTGGAAATTGAAGCCAAGCTGCTGCCCATTGCCCATGAAATTTGGAAACTGCAAACCTACAGTCCCGATGAAGCCATCTCGTTCGCTATAACCTGCACTGGCTGTCGCAGTGCCCGTATTCTTCTCCTCCACTTCAAAGATGAGATCGATCTCATCATCGTCGTAGGGCACAACATCCGGGACAACGTCCGCAAAGTAGTTGAGGATCATGATCTCCCGCTGGCTGCGCATCAGCGAAGTCCGGCTGAACATGTCCCCGGGATAGATCCGCAGCTCACGCCGAATGACATTCTCCTTGGTCTTCTCATTGCCGATGATGTTGATATGGCGGACATGCACCGGATTCATCTCGACGATCTCGAGATTGATATCGATGGTATCCATGGCCACCGGCTTCTCGATGGGATTGATCTGGGCGTACAGGTAACCCTTATCCATATATGGGCCCCGAACACCCAGCTCAAGGTTCTCCATCAGTTTTTCACTGTTGTAACGATCGCCTCGCTTGATGTTGAGCCCGGCCAGGATGTCTTCAGTTTCAAAGATGGTATTCCCGCTGACGGTGACATCTCCGTACTTGTACTGCGCGCCTTCATACACGTTGATCACCAGATTCATGCGTGTGCGCTCATCGTTATAATAGATGCTGTCGCCCAGGACTTCGGCATCCCTGAATCCCATCGTTTTCAGATACTCGACAACTGACCGTTCATCGGCTCGCAGATTATCGATAGTATAGTCTGTCTCGGCCCAGAATTTCCACCAGCGCTGCTCCTTGATGTTCTCCATCTTGCGATGCAGCTTCCGTTCCTTGACCTGGGTGACACCATCAAGGACGATCTCGCCGACCTTGACCTTGCTGTTCTCCTCGATATCGAACTTTACACCCCGGCTGTTCTCTTTTTCGCCTTCAAAGGTGGTGGGAACTATCTCGGCGAGAAGATAGCCTTTCTCGTAATACAGGTTCTGGATCAGCCTGTGACCTTCATAAACCAGGTAGGGTGTAAGCGGTTGGCCCGGATACATCCCAATGGCTTCCTCGATATCTTCCTTTTTGATCTTCTTATTACCCTCGAGAACGATATTGCTGAGTCGGGGGTATTCTTCAACCGAAATCACCATATAGATACCTTCTGGCGACTCCCGGTCACTGATCAGTTTGACATCTGAGAACAAGCCCAGACTCCAGATCTGTCGGATGGCGTCGGCCAGCTCCTCACCGCCATAGCTACCGCCGACCCGAATGCCGGAGCTAGCTATGATGACGTCCGGTGCAGCAGTTTTGGTCCCAATGACGTCAATACTGGCGATACGGATTTTGGGTTGCTGACCGAGCAGTGTGGAGAATGCGAACAGGAGTAGAAGAAGAGGAATAAGTTTTTTCATATTTAACATACGTTTCAGGATTTGATTTGTTCACTGACACGGCCATATCGCCGTTCCCGTTTCTGATAACTGGATATGGCATCAAGGAATTCCCGCTCCCTGAAGGCTGGCCAGAATACCGGTGATACGAAGATCTCTGTATAGGCCAGCTGCCAGAGCAGGAAATTACTGATGCGAAACTCACCACTGGTGCGGATCAGTAGATCGGGGTCAGGCAGAGCCTTCGTATATAGATGCTGAGAGATCGTCTCATCGTCCACCTTCTCTGGGTTGATTTCACCCGTCCTGACTTTCCTGGCGATGTCCTGCACGGCACTCTGGATCTCCTGCCGGCTGCCGTAACTCAATGCCAGATTGAGGATGAGACCCGTATTACCAGAAAGTTTATCCAGAGCCCGCTGCATTCCCTTCCGGGGTCCAGTGGGCAGGTCTTCGAGATGACCTATTATGGATAATTTTACATTATTGCGGTCCAGATCGGCAACTTCACGGTTTATCGTCTCCAGTAGCAGGTTCATGAGGGCAGATACCTCAAGCGGAGGACGTTTCCAGTTCTCACTGGAAAATGTGTAGAGGGTCAGGACCTTGAGGCCCAGTTCGCCGGCCAATTCGGTAATGACTCGGACAGATTTAACTCCCTCACGATGACCTGCCACACGAGCTTTCCCCTTGCTTTTGGCCCAGCGTCCATTCCCATCCATGATGATAGCCACATGCTCCGGTAGGTTACCGTGAGAGAGAATGTCCTGTTTGTACGCGTCTATATCCTGCAAGCCTGTTGTCTAACCTCGTTTGAAGCGCGGAAATATAGAGGAATGGCCACCCCTAGTCAAGCCACTCTGCAGGGGTTTGGAAGGATGTTCAACCAGCCGCACCGCCTTACAGCATTCCAAGGCTTTTCCTGCCGTCCATGCTGATGCGATCTGGTGTCCAGCGGGGTTCCCAGACGATCTCTACCTCAGCTGATCTTACACCCTCGATGGATTCCACCACCCGCCGGGCACTTTCCGAAATGAATCCATGCATGGGACAGCCGGCCGCTGTCAGGGTCATCTTGACCCGGACCATATCCTCATCGATCTCCACTGCATAGATCAGTCCCAGATCCACAATATTTACCGGGATCTCAGGATCATAGACCTCTTTCAGGGCTGCGATGACGGTATTCTTATCTGGCATGATAGGTACGCGGACTGCGTTAAGCAGGTCCAACCAGATCGTTCAGCTTCCTGGCGATCTCATTGAAGATACCTGCAGCATCACTATCGGTTTGGGAAATCACCAGTGGTTCACCCTGTTCTGCCGAGTGCATGATCTCCTCGTTCAACGGAACTTTACCCAGCAGCGGAACCTGGAGTCGTTCGCTCTCCCGCTCTCCGCCGCCAGTTGAGAAGATCTCCGAAACATGCCCGCATTCGGAACATACGTGATAGCTCATATTCTCGATGATGCCCAGCACCGGCGTGTTGACCTTAGCGAACATGTCCGCCCCACGCTGAACATCCTGGAGTGCCAGATCCTGCGGTGTAGTGACGATGACGGCGCCGGTGAGTGCCAGGCGCTGCACAAGGGTCAGCTGAACATCCCCGGTTCCCGGGGGTAGATCCAGGATCATGAAATCCAGCTCACCCCAGAGCACATCCCTCAGGAACTGCTGGACCATCTTTGATACCATGGCGCCTCGCCAGATCACCGGTGAACTGTCCGAAAGCATGAATCCCAGGGACATCAATTCCATGCCGTATTTCATTACCGGCTTCAGCTTGTTGCCGTTGACGACTTCCGGTACTGCCTGAATACCCATGGTTACCGGCAGGCTTGGTCCATAGACATCAAGGTCCAAAATACCTACTTTGAAGCCTTGCACAGAGAGTGCCGTTGCCAGATTTACAGCGACGGTGGATTTACCCACACCACCTTTGCCACTGGCGACAGCGATGGTGTGCTTCACGGTGTTCATGCCTTCCGGCTGCTGGATCCCCGCCTGTTCTGCAGGTGGAGCGGATTCGATCTCAATGACAGGTTCGGCAAAACCGGCTTTCTGCAGCTCTTGCTGGACGCCTATCAAAATCTCCTGTCGGACAGAATCATTCTCACTACCAAACTTGATCCGGACATGGGCATTGCCATCAACGATCTCAGCCTCACGGACAAGACCGAAGGAAACGATATCCCTGCTGAAGCCGGGATATCTAACCTTGGCCAGGATCTCTTGTATGTCGATCTGATTCATTTTACCTCAATTATTCATCGATTCAAAAATAGCGTGGAAATATAGCTGCTCGAGCATCCAGGATATAGTGGAATCACGGCAAGCAGCGAGGGTGTTTCAGGGACCTTGAACCGAGTTCTAACAGCCATGTGGAGGGATCTGCTGTTCAGCCAGTTATTCAGTGCCCGGGGTAGTGGATTGTTCCAAAAAAAACCCCGCCGTGCGACGGGGTTTCTTACTTGGTCAAAATGCTTAGCTGCCAGTGATCCTCTGAAAGCGTTCCATGAGGACTTCGTCAGATTCCTCAACCCCTACAGGGATACAATCTACCGGGCAAACTTCGACGCACTGAGATTCATCATAGTGTCCTTTGCACTCGGTGCAAAGATCGGGATTAATCTCGTAGATCTCCTCGCCTTCGTAAATTGCATCGTTGGGGCATTCCGGTTCACAGGCGCCGCAGTTAATGCATTCATCAGTAATGGTGAGAGACATGAATCCTCCTGTAAAGTTATACCAATGAGCATGCCGACGGAAGCATGTCCCGAACCGGCATCAACCCAAAACTATTCAAAAAACATACCAGCTCAAATAAATTGCGTGGAGAATCTATTTTGTCTTAGCAAGAATCTCCACGACCGATACTAATATGTTTGTGGGCACATGAAATTTCAATCCCAATTTGTGATATCTGGTGTGTTTTGAATTGGGAAGATATCGCTTAACTTTCGCCGGGCTCAAACAAGGGATCACCCACATGAAGATTGCATACCTGGATGGGGAACGACTGTATCGCGTTCTATACGCGGGTATTCAGCAGGTGCTGGATGACCAGGATTATCTGAACAAGATCAATGTATTCCCGGTTCCCGACGGTGATACAGGTACAAACATGGCCTTCACCCTGATGGGTGTAGTGGAAGGTATGCAGTCCCATCGTAGGGTTCCTCTCAATGAGCTGGGCCGTGTTGTTGCCGACGCAGCATTGGACAATGCCCGAGGTAATTCAGGTGTTATCCTGGCACAATTCTTCGAAGGGCTTTCAGAGGGGATCGTCGACAGGGTCAAATTGAGCACGACCCAGTTCGCCGATGCTGTTCAGGAAGCCGTGAAAAGTGCCTATACGGCCATGGCGGAGCCCCGTGAGGGAACCATTCTTACCGTGTTGCGTCGCTGGGGTGAGGATCTGCGGGAAAAGGCTGAACATACCCGCGATTTTGGCAGCCTTATCGAGTCGTCGATGAAGGAGGCCCACCTGGCACTGGCCGATACCCCAAATCTGCTTGCCGTGCTGAAGGAGAACGGAGTTGTAGATGCTGCCGGCAGTGGTTTTGTCAGCATGCTGGAGGGGATATCAGCCTTCATGAAACAGGGCAACCTGAAAAACATGCCCAAGATCCGCGCGGCCTCGACTCCATCTCCCAGCAGTATGAGTGCAGATGAATTGACCTCTCTCGAATATCCCTTCTGTACCGAGTGTATCATTGTCCATCAGGATCTTGATCGGAAAGCCATCAGCGCCAGGCTGTCGTCCTTTGGCGATTCGATCATCGTTGCCGGATCAAAGCAGCGTGCGAAAGTCCATATCCACACTGACCGCCCCGGGGAGATGTTCGCCGCTCTGGAAAGCTTCGGTGAGGTTAAACAGCAGAAAGTGGACGACATGCGGACACAGCAGGAAAGCGCTGCAAGCGAGGGTGGCATAGCGCTTGTGGTGGATTCCACCTGCGATCTCCCTGTGGACCTGTTGGAGAAATACCACATCCACGTCGTCCCGGTTCGGGTAAATTTCGGGGATGACCACTATATCGACAAGGTCACCATCAATGCAGATGAGTTTTACCGTAAACTCCAGACCGATCCCCGACACCCACAAACCTCCCAACCCCCACCCGGTGATTTCAAGCGCCTGTATAATTTTCTGGGTACTCATCACGATGCACTGATCTCGCTGCATGTTCCCCGGGCATCAAGTGGTACACTGCAAAATGCAGAGAACGCTTTAAAGAGCGTTGATGTTGACAACAAGACAATCTTCGATTCCGCTTCGATCTCCATCGGTACAGGCTTGATCGCCCTGGAACTGGCTGAGGCTATTGCTGCTGGAAACAGCTATGAGGAGGTGGTCGCTCTGGCTGAGCATACCATTCCCCGAGTAAAGGTGTTCATTTACATTGAATCACTGGACGCGGCAATACGTGGCGGTCGGGTCAGCCTGAAGCGCAAGAAGCTCATCGACATGCTCAGGTTGAACCCCATTCTCACCATGACACCCAAGGGCAAGATCGACCTGGAGGGCGTCACTCTGGGTCGACGGAATGTGCTGGATAAGTTCGAGCGATATTTTCTTAAGAAGATCAAGGATCGATCCGTCAAGCGTATCGGTGTCGCGCATGCAGATCATGCTGATGTGGCCACTGGAATACTGGAACGATTGAAGCAACGATTCCCGGGTACCGAAGGCTATCTCTCTGAGGTATGCCCGGCGCTGGGCGCCCATGCCGGACACCATGCCCTGGGGATCGCATTCCAGTTCGAAGACTGACCTGGAACCACTAAACAATAGGGATTCCGCAGATGATTGAACTTCTGGTCCTGCTGATCGTCAGCTATCTAATTGGATCCACACCCACCAGCATCATCACAAGTAAATTAATCTACAAAACGGATATACGTCAGCATGGGTCCGGTAATGCAGGCGCCACGAATATCTTTCGGACATTCGGATGGAAACCGGCGTTGTTCGTCACCATCATCGACGTTTTCAAGGGCTGGCTCCCTGCATTTGTCGCAGGGAGGTTGAATATTGAGAGCATGTTGTTCTCCAGCAATGCGGATCTGCTGATGATCCTGGCTGGCTTTGCAGCCGTTCTCGGTCACACCTACACGATATTCGCAGGTTTCAAGGGAGGTAAAGGCGTCGGCACCGCTGCCGGAATGCTTATAGCGCTATATCCCATTGCCGTTCCAATCTGTCTGGGAGCCTTTATCCTTACACTATTGTTCACCGGGATCGTTTCCCTTGGCAGCATGCTGGCAGCAATTACGCTGCCCCTGTGCATATACTTCCTGGGGGACAGCTTTGAATCCTCATTCACCCTCAAGATCTTTGCTCTTCTGATCCCTCTCTTCATTGTCTATACACATCGATCCAACATAAAACGCATGTTCGAGGGCAATGAGAACCGCTTTGAGCGGGCGATGATATTCAAGAAAAAGAGTTCGGATTAGCTAAACAAACCACCAGGGGTGTGGTGGAAAGCATTTATCTGAAAAGTCCTGGTTCGGATAAACCGATACCTGTGTTCAATGAATCTGAACCAGGATTTTCTTAGCAATACATCTTCCGTAATCGGTCATTTGCCCCAGAAATCCTGCATCTTCTTCTTTGTGTTCTCGATCTTGCGGATCTCTTCTTCAGCAGCAGATCTGAACAGCGCATCGGGTTCCACCTCCAGGGACATGTAGTACTCTTCCAGGGCGGCATCATAATTGGTACGATCGTTCTTTATCCGGGTTCTGCCAAGCATGAGAAAGGGCATTCCCGACGTGGAATCGATGTTTGCTGCCCGGGTGAAATCATCCAGAGCGTCCCACATTCCTTTGTGGCTGCCCTTCTCGTACTTCCGGTATCCAGCCATCATGAGCCTGCAGTATTTGGCCTCCACCGATTCGGGCGCGAGACTCTGGAGAACGGCACTCGATTTCTCCGCTGATCCCCACTTGTCAAGGGCCATGAGCCGTTTGGCGCGATCATACCACAGGATCCTGGCCAGACTATTGAGGGAATCCTCATCAAACCCGGATTCCAGTGCAGAGTTGTAGAAATCCTTGGCATTAGTCAGTTCCCCGGCTCGGAATGCGGATTCATATGCTAAGCGATAGAGCTTCGGGCTGGTTTGCTCCGCCGCCACCAGTTCTTCAAAATAGTCTGTCGCCCCGCTGTAATCTCCTTCTTGCATCAGATCAATGCCCGGCCTGAGTGCTGGTCCAAGGATGCCAGCACAACCTATCAGAAGCACCACGGCCAAGATTGAGTATATTGGTCTGTGTAACACGTTCAGTTCCTCTCGTTCTGCGCAAATATATACTGAATTTTTACCTTAAAAAAAACCCGCCGTTTGGCGGGTTCTTCATGAGATGGATTTGATCTCGATCCTAGTACCAGGTCACACGAGCCATGAATTCGGCGACATCGATCTCATCTTTGAACAATCGAACGACATCCTGAGTGTCTGCAATGGCGGCAATGGATACCTCGTCTTTGTACTGGACCTTAACCACTACGCTTACTCGATCGACCTCGCTGCCGGTCTTTGAGATGGCGGCACCACTTGCTGCGAAACCCACCAGCAAGGCTTCATCAAACCGATTCCGGCCTGAATTCAGTACAACCAAAAGCTGCAGTATCGTCTTTCCGTCTTCAACATAGGTCTTCAACTGGAAATCTGCATAGTCAACCTGGTAACGGTAACTCTTGAAGATTCGCTGCGCTTCCTGGTACATGGCCGCAGCTGACTGAGCCCATCCCAGGCTTGCCAAAAGCAATATGGTTACTGTGATCATTAAAAGTCTGGATCTGTGCACAGCAGTTCCTCCAATAGAATTTTCAACAGAAAAAGTGTATGAATATACGTCGCGCAGAGCACGAATCAAGTTCTAAGGCTGGGGCTGAAAATGCTATCAGTCAGTTGTGACCAACTCGCCGCCGGACACCAGCTCTGCCAGTTGATTCACGGCATAGAAATATGGTAATTCACGATGATTCCGGCAACTCCAGAGGGCAGCGTCAGCTGCGTATCCAGCTGCCAGGCAGCCCGTTTCAGAATCCAGGCCCAGGGCCCGGGCACCACCATAAGTTGCGGCCTGCAGGACCTCCAGTGGTGTAAGCTGCAGATAGATCACGGCCAGGCTCATTATGAACGGCATAGAGACGGTCATGCTGCTACCGGGATTGAAATCGGTTGCCAGCGCAAGTGTCACGCCTGAGTCGAGCATCTTGCGTGCGGGTGCCCAGGTACCCTGACCAAGAAAGAAAGTGGTACCTGGCAGCAGGGTTGCCACTGTACCCGCTTCAGCCAGTGCGCGGATCCCGTCCTCACTAATGGCCATCAGGTGATCAGCAGAGACACAACCCATCTCCGCAGCCAGTTCAGCGCCGCCGGTACTGACAAATTCGTCAGCATGGATCCTTGTCAGCAGACCGTGTGCACTTGCCGTTTCCAGGATCCGTCTGGTCTCCGTAACGGTATAGGCACCTTCCTCACAGAATACGTCACAGTAATCCGCAAGACCCGCAACTGCAACTGCCGGGATCATCTCATCCACCAGCAGGTCCACGTAGTTCTCCCGTTGCTCCCGATATTCTGACGGCACTTCATGGGCACCTAGAAATGTTCTGCGGATACGGATTGGCAGGTCTTCTGCGGCCCGGCCGATGGCCCGCAGAGAACGACATTCGCTATCGGTGCTGAGACCGTAGCCGCTCTTACACTCCGCCGTGGTGGTTCCATGAGCCAGCATGAGTTGCAGACGTTCTCTGATCAGTGTTGTTAGCGTGTCTTCATCGAGCTCGCGGAGTTTTGCTACGGAATTGAGTATACCGCCCCCAGCAGCGGCAATCTCCATGTAGCTGCGGCCCTGGCCGCGCATTTCAAATTCCAATTCACGCGATTCTGCAAAGGCCGGATGAGTGTGGGGATCGATGAGACCCGGCGTGAGTAATCGGCCCTGCGCCCTCAGAAATCCGGGATCGGAGTAATCCTGTCGCCTGTGCTCACTGAATACACCATCCTCAATGATCCAGGTGCCACCCTGCCCGATCACCATCTTCTCCCTGGCAGGATCCCAGGTAACCCACTCCCCCAGTCCAGTGATACCTTTAAGTTTCATCTCAGCGTGGCAGCATGGGGATCTGTACTCCCCGTTCCCTGGCAACATCGATGGCAAGATCGTAACCTGCGTCCGCATGTCGGGCGACACCCATGCCAGGATCAATAGTGAGTACCCGCTGAAGGCGTTCATCCATTTCTGGACTACCGTCGGCCAGGATCACCATGCCGGCGTGGATGGCGTAACCCATCCCAACTCCACCACCGTGATGGACACTCACCCAACTGGCGCCACCGACCGTGTTTGTCAGAGCATTCAGGATAGGCCAGTCGGCGACGGCGTCGGATCCGTCTTTCATACCCTCAGTTTCCCTGTTCGGGGATGCCACTGAACCTGAGTCCAGGTGGTCGCGACCGATGATGAGCGGTGCTGAGATCTCACCATCCCGCACCAATTTGTTCATGGCCAGGCCCAGTTTTGCCCTTTCCCCATAACCCAGCCAGCAGATACGGCTGGGCAGCCCCTGGAAAGCCACCTGCTCCTGTGCCATGTCTATCCATCGAATCAGAGCCTGATCATCCGGAAACAGTTCCTTCACTAGCTCATCAGTACGGTAGATGTCCTGTGGATCACCGGAGAGAGCTACCCATCTGAAGGGTCCTTTACCTTCACAGAACAGGGGGCGGATATAGGCAGGGACAAAACCAGGAAATGCGAAGGCGTTGCCGACGCCGGCTTTCTGTGCCTGGGCTCGGATATTGTTCCCATAATCGAACACGACGCTGCCGGCCTTCTGGAAACCCAGCATGGCTTCGACATGGCGTGCCATGGACCTGTAACTCATCTCGATATATCTATCAGGATCAGATTCTCTCAGGTCCTGCGCTTCTTCAAAACTGATCCCGTGCGGTACATAACCTCTGAGCTCATCATGGGCAGAGGTCTGGTCTGTGACCACATCCGGTATGAATTGTCGGGAATAAAGCTCAGGCAGGATATCGGCTGCATTGGCCTCCAGTCCCACACTGAGAGCTTTACCCGATGAGCGGGCGGCGGAGATCCATTCCAATGCCTGACCAAGGTCCTTTGTTGATCTGTCCAGGTAGCGTGTCTCAAGCCGACGCTGGATCCGGCTGGGATCAACTTCCACCACGAGTGCAACACCGCCATTCATGGTGACTGCCAGTGGCTGAGCTCCACCCATGCCACCTAGTCCGGCGGTCAGTACCAGCTTCCCCTTCAAATCGCCATCAAAGTGCTGCTTGGCCAGGGAGGCCAGCGTTTCGTAGGTGCCCTGCAGGATCCCCTGGGTACCGATGTAGATCCAGCTCCCAGCCGTCATCTGGCCGTACATCATGAGACCCTTCTTGTCAAGCTCGTTGAAATGCTCCCATGTCGCCCAATTCGGTACCAGCATACTATTGCTGATCAATACCCTGGGGGCATGCGCGAAGGTTTTGAAAACCGCTACCGGTTTTCCCGACTGGATCAGCAGGGTTTCGTCATTTTCAAGTGACTTCAGGGACTCGAGGATCGCATCGAACGCTTCCCAGTTTCGGGCTGCCTTCCCATACCCGCCATAGACAATGAGATCATCCGGTCGTTCAGCGACATCCGGGCTTACATTGTGCTGTATCATACGATAGGCGGCTTCCTGATGCCAACCTTTGCAATTCAGTTGTGTACCAGTCGGTGGATTTACGACGCGCCCCATGGCAGGTCCCCTCCTTTTACTTGAATGCTCTGTGCAGTATATCGAAATAGGCCGGATTCTTCTCATATGTGTCGAAGGAGAATACGACGATGTCCTTGTAACCAGCCCGTTGTGCGCGGGTGACCTTGTCCGCTGCTGCAGTACTGTGCTGATTATAGGTTGCTACACCCATGTAGATATTATAAGACTCCAGGCCTTCAGCTTTGATAAGATAGATATTATTGTCGAAATCGCGTCCCTCTTTTGAATAGTTCATGGGGACCACTGCATCCACATAGCCTCGACGCAGCCATGCGCTCCAGTCCTGGTAGTAGCGGGTCCGGGCTTGATTGGGATTCGGTTTCACAGCGGCTGTCAACATGACATCAGGCTTCTGCGCCTTGATCTGATGCTGTATCAGGGCCACGATCTCACTTACCGCGTTTCGACGAGCTTCGTTCCAGCGTTCCCAGTATTTTTCCTTCTCCGCCTCTCCCATTCGGTACCAGTATGAACCACTGGCGTTTCCCAGGGTAATGGGATCAACACTGTATTGGATGAGGAATTTCTTGCGACCGCTGCGATTGTAGCCATAGTCACGATCATGGAAACGGACATAGTCCAGATGGATGCCGTCGACATCGTATCTGCTGACGATCTCATCGACGATATTGATCAGATGCTCCTTCACTCCATCGTGGAACGGCGACAGATAGACCCCTTCCTGCCCATTCCTGCCGTTGCCTTCAATACGGTCAAGATCGCTTTGACCTTTTCCGTTTATCTCCACCCAATCCGGGTGAAGGTTCACGACATGGTTCGGATTCGAAGGCATGCTCCTGGCTGACCAGGCCAGAAAGACATTGATCCAAGCATGAACCCTGATCCCGCGCTGGTGTGCCTGGGCCAGGATGGTTGCCAGGGGATCGAAACTCTGTGTTCCCAGTAGCGGTGAGCGCGGTACGATCTCACTGGAGTAGAGGGCATCACCCCGACCACGGACCTGTACAAAGATATCCGTATAGCCGTTCCGATAAGCGAAATCAACCACACGTGCAACTTTCTGGGGTGTCGTGATTGAGGTCCGGACGACCCAGATCCCCTTTACCGGCGCTGCTTCAGCGAAGGAGAGGAAAATGAAAAGGGCAGGGAAAATCCCTGCCCATTGATAGAATCGTTTCATATGCTGAGAATACTACTTCTCTTATGCTTTATCGTCAGCTGCTTCTTCCTCAGCTTCAGGCTCCGCCGGCTTATCCTCTTCCACAGCTTCTGCTGCTTCAGGTTCGACAACCTCAGTTTCTTCAACCGGGGCCGCTGCGACCTCCTCAATGACTTCCGCCACCGGTGTCTCCTCGACCTTGGCCTTCACTTTCTTCGGGGCTTTGGGTTCAGCCTTGAACTCTCCAGAAGGATCAAAGTCTACCAGAGCGAGCAGAGAAACCTCTGCGGCGTCATTCTTACGCTGACCGAGCTTTATGATGCGGGTGTACCCACCATTACGATCGGCATACTGGGGAGCGATGTCATCAAAGAGGATCTTCACCACGTCTTTATGCGGAATGACCTTCAGGACCTGGCGGCGCGCATGCAGATCGCCGCGTTTGGCCTTGGTAATGAGGGTTTCCACCAGGCGACGTGTTTCCAGTGCCTTGGGATGAGTGGTACGGATCTGTTTATGAATGATCAGATTTGCAGCCATGTTGGAAAGCATCGCCTTCCTGTGGCTGGCGGTCCGATTCAGTTTTCTTCCGTCTTTTCTATGTCGCATTTCGCTTACCTAATTACTCTTCAGAGATGTATTTATCTACGTCCATTCCAAAATGCAGGCCCAGCTCAGCCAGTTTCTCATTCAGCTCAGTGAGTGACTTACGCCCGAAGTTCTTATAGCGTAGCATCTCCTGTTCTTCCTTGGCAACCAGATCTGAAATGGTCTTGATCTCGGCGGCCTGGAGACAGTTATAGGAGCGAACGGAAAGTTCCAGTTCATCGATACTGCGTCTCAGTTCATTGCGGATACGCAGGACCTCTTCATCCAGTTCGGATTCAGGCTCTGTGATGAGTTTGATATCCTCTGTGACGAAGATGCGAACATGATCGATGAGCATCTTGGCCGCATAATTCACGGCTTCCTCTGGCGTGAGACTGCCATCGGTCTCAACGGTGAGGTTCAGCGTCTCGAGATTCTCATTCTCAGCGCCCTGGAGCTGGATCACCTCATAGGTGGCCCTTACCACTGGGGAAAAGATGCTGTCGATGAAAATGGTGCCGATGGGATAGTCAGGCAGTTTGTTCATATCTGCAGTGACATAACCACGACCGCGCATGATGCGCATTTCCACATTGACTTCTGCATCCTCGTTCAAGGTTGCAATATGAAGATCCGGGTTGAGGATCTCGAACTGGGTGGTGTCCTTCCCGATATCGGCTGCTGTGAACTCACCGGGGCCTTTAAGGGTGAGCAGCACTTTTTCAGGCTTTGATTCCAGCAGTTTGAAGCGAACACCCTTCAGGTTGAGAATGATGTCGGTTACATCTTCCTTAACTCCGTCGATGGTTGAGAACTCGTGAAGTACACCATCGATGCGGACACTTGTAATTGCAGCACCGGGCATGGATGACAGGAGGACACGGCGTAAACTGTTGCCGATGGTGATCCCATAACCACGTTCCAGCGGAGTGACTGCGAAGGTCCGCTTGGTGTCGGAACCATCATCAAGGGTTTTAAAAGATGTCGGTACGTTAAAATTCGGCATGCTACCCCTTCTCCCTAATTATTTGGAATACAATTCCACAACGAGCTGCTCGTTGTATTCATCATGGACCTGGTCCCGCTCGGGGTAGTCCATGAATGTCCCTTCCATATTGGCCTTGTCCAGGTGAAGCCACGGGTAGGGGCCTTCTCCCTGCACACGGCGCATGGCGTCGTGGATGGTCTCAGCTTTCTTGCTCTTTTCGCGCACCTTGATCACATCACCTGGCTTCATCTGATAGCTGGGGATATTGACCTTGCGGTTATTCACAAGAAAATGAGCGTGGCCCACCAGTTGACGGGCCTGACGACGGGTTCTGGCGAAACCGAGACGATAAATGGTATTATCCAACCGCGATTCGAGCAACTGGACCAACTGGTGACCCGTGACGCCCTTCCTGCGGTTTGCTTTTTCATAATAATTCCGGAACTGCTTTTCCAGAATGCCATAGAGATATTTCATCTTCTGCTTCTCACGGAGCTGCAGACCATATTCTGATGGACGACGGCGATAGCTGGGGCCATGCTGTCCAGGAGGATATGCCTTGGTCGGTGAAGCAAATTTGGGTGATTCGAAGGCCTGAAAACTCAGACGCCGACAAATCTTTCCACGTGGTCCTGTATATCGAGCCATTTAGCCTATTCCTTAAACACGACGCTTCTTGGGAGGACGACAACCATTATGCGGAATGGGTGTGATGTCCTTGATTGCAGTAATTTCAAGGCCTGCGGCAGCGATTGAACGGATCGCCGCTTCTCTACCGCCGCCGGGACCCTTTACACGGACCTCTGCGCGTTGCAGACCAAGGTCCATGGCTTCCTTGGCTACTTTTTCCGCGGCCATTGAAGCGGCATAGGGTGTGTTCTTCCGGGAGCCCTTGAAACCGGCAACACCGGCACTGGCCCAGGAGATCACGTTCCCTGCCAGGTCGGTGATACTGATAATTGTATTGTTGAAACTCGCTTTGACATGCACGATGCCTTCGGCATCTACTTTGAGCCTTTTCTTCTTGCGAGTCTTGGACTGTGCTTTAGCCACTTCCTACTCCTTAGCTCTTCTTCTTAATGCCGATATTGCGTTTCCGGCCCTTGCGGGTCCGAGCGTTGTTCTTCGTATTCTGACCTCGAACCGGTAATCCGCGGCGATGCCGGAGTCCTCGATAACATCCAACGTCCATGAGTCGCTTGATATTCATCTGCACTTCATTGCGCAGAGCACCTTCGACCTTGTATTCGTTGTTGATGACCTCGCGAATGTCGCGTACCTGGGCCTCAGTGAGGTCCTGCACCCGGATGTCCGGGTCCACGCCTGCGCTTTCACAGATCTTACCTGCGGTGGTAAAACCAATACCGTAAATGTAACGCAGCCCATGCTGGAGCGGCTTACTGCGGGGTAGATCAACACCTGCTATACGTGCCAAGATAGATCTCCTTAACCTTGACGTTGCTTATGCTTCGGATTTTCGCAGATCACGTACACCTTGCCATGTCGGCGAACCACTTTGCATTTGTCGCAAATGGGTTTTACTGATGCTCGTACTTTCATTGCTCATCCACTTTCTTACTTGTACCGGTATGTGATGCGACCCCGGGAAAGGTCATATGGAGATAATTCCACCGTAACCTTGTCACCGGGCAGGATCTTGATGTAATGCATCCGCATCTTTCCCGATATATGGGCCAGCACTTCATGGCCATTCTCCAGTTTCACGCGGAACGATGCATTGGGAAGATTCTCCACAATGGTACCGTCTGCCGTGATCATCTTTTCTTTAGCCATAGCCTACCCTAATCAAATACCGTTTCCCCCGGTTGACTCAAGATCACCGGGCCATCATCCGTAATGGTGATGGTGTGCTCAAAATGGGCTGAGGGTTTCGCATCACGCGTATGAACCGCCCAACCGTCCTTTCCGGTGTAGATCTCTTTTACACCGGCATTTATCATCGGCTCAATAGCAAGGCACATGCCCGCTCTCAGTTCCACACCCGTACCCTTGGTACCGTAATTGGGTACCTGGGGTTCTTCGTGCAGTTCCCTCCCGATCCCATGTCCAACCAGCTCTCGGACAACTCCGTAGCCAAATGACTCACAGTAGGATTGGATCGCGTAACCGATATCATGAAGTTTGTTTCCAGGGGCACACTGTCCAATGCCGCGGTATAGTGCTTCCTCCGTTACCTTCATGAGTTGCTGCTTCTCTTCATCGACTTCCCCCACCGCAAAGGTGCGGGCATGGTCACCGTAGTAACCCTCGATGATGGCTCCGCAATCAACGCCCAGGATATCCCCTTCTTCCAGCACGGTTGTATCAGGGATGCCGTGGACCACCATATCGTTGGGGGAAAGACAGAGTGTGGCCGGGAAATCATAAAGGCCCTTGAATCCGGGGATGGCTCCCTGGGAGCGGATATAATCTTCCGCCAACTCGTCCAGTTCACTCAACTTCGTGCCTGACTTGACGTTATCTGCCACGATGTCCAGGGTTTCCTGGACAATACGGGCAGCCCGTCTGATCTTGCGGATCTCAGCTTCGGTCTTAAGCCGAATCATTTCAAAAATCGAATCAGGTCTGGTTACATCCGGCGTCGACCGCGAATACGACCTGATTTCATGAATCCATCATAATGGCGCATGAGCAGGTGAGACTCCACCTGTTGCAGCGTATCCAGAGCCACACCCACCATAATGAGCAGGCTGGTACCACCGAAAAAGTTGGCTACGTCACCATCCACATTCAGGAAATTCATCATGATCGTGGGGAAAATGGCGATGGCCGCCAGGGTGACGGCACCCGGCAGGGTTACACGCGTCAGGATATTGTCAATGTATTCAGCCGTGCGCTTACCGGGACGGATCCCGGGAATGAAGCCACCCTGTTTTTTCATATTGTCAGCTACATCCACTGGATTGAATGCGATCGCTGTATAGAAATATGCAAAGAAGATGATGAAGGCTGCGAATACACTCAGATAGAATGGATGGTTCCAGTCAAACCACAGCAACATCCGGTTCACGAAGGGATTCTCTGCGAAATAGGCACCAACCATACCCGGCAGCATCAGAATCGCCTGTGCAAAGATGATGGGCATGACACCGGCAGTGTTGATGCGCATGGGAATGTGAGTGGACTGGCCTCCGTAGACCTTGCGTCCCACCACACGTTTGGCGTACTGTACCGGGATCTTGCGGGTACCCTGGGTAAGCAGGATGACCACTCCGATGACGAAGATCAGGATCCCGATGAGCAGCAGCTCAGTAAATATGGTATGGATCTCATTCTGGACGTAGTGGATCTCTTTCAAGATCACCTGGGGCAGACGCACGATGATACCGATCATGATGATGAGCGAGATACCATTGCCAATACCTCTTTCGGTGATCTGTTCACCCAGCCACATGAGGAAGACTGTCCCGGTGACCAGGGTCAGGATCGTCATCAGGGTGAAACCTAATCCGCTGGAGGCCACAACCGGCAGGGTTGCCCCGCCCACGGAGGCTTCCATATTGGACAGGAAGATGGCAATACTGCCAGCCTGGGCCGTTGAGATAAGCACCGTCCCGTAGCGGGTGATCTGGGTCATCTTCTTGCGGCCTTCTTCGCCTTCCTTCTGTAGCTTCTGGAAGTACGGTACCACCGATCCCAACAGCTGAATGATGATGGAAGCAGAGATGTAGGGCATGATACCCAGGGCAAAGACAGTGGCTTTCTTGAAATTACCACCGGCAAATAGATCGAACAGGCCAAGGAAACCCTGGAAACCGCGTTGCAGGTTGTCAATGGCGGCACCCAGGACGTCGACATCGACTCCTGGCAGGGGCACATGGCTTCCAAGACGGAATACAGCAATGAGACCGAGCGTGAACAGAATACGCTGACGTAGTTCAGGAATTTTGAAGATCGTCTTGAATTTATCGATCATAGACGGGTTACCTTTCCGCCTGCCTTCTCAATTTTTTCCACAGCACTCTTACTGAAGGCCAGTGCGGTGACATCCATGGCACGATCCAGTTCCCCCTCGCCGAGGATCTTGATCCGGCTGTCGACACTACGTACCAGGCCGGCCTGCTCCAGGGTCTCCGCATTCACCACGTCACCCTCGACACGGCCGAGATCACGTAGATTGACAACCTCATATTCCTTGCGGAAGGGGTTCTTGAAACCACGCTTGGGCAGACGGCGATGCAGGGGCATCTGACCACCCTCGAACATACCGGCAGTCTTGGATCCCGTACGGGAGCCATAGCCCTTTTCTCCGCGGCCGGCATTGCGGCCCCAACCGGAGGCATTTCCGCGTCCTATACGCTTCTTATTTTTAACCGAGCCTTCGGCCGGTTTCAATTCGCCCAACTTCATTAGACCTTCTCCACCTTCACCAGGTGCTTCACCTTGAAGACCATTCCCTGGATCACAGGGGTATCCTCATGTTGCACGCTGTGATTTATTCGCTTGAGACCAAGTGCTTCTACGGTTCGGCGCATGTCCTCACGCTGACCAATAAGGCTTTTCACCTGTGTCACTTTGATCTGATCGGATTTTTTCTTGGCAGCACTCATTTAACTAAAAAGCTCCTGAATCGTGATCCCGCGTTTGCGGGCTACCTCGTTTGCATCCTCGAGCTGCTCCAGGCCCTCCATGGTAGCCTTGATCACATTATGCGGATTGTTGGTACCCAGGGTCTTGGCCAGCACATCTGTGATCCCGACCTGCTCCATGATGGCGCGGATGGGACCACCGGCGATGATCCCGGTACCTGCGGAGGCCGGTTTCATCAGGACACGCCCGGCGCCATATCGTCCGACCACGGCGTGGGGCAGGGTTCCATTCATCACAGGAATGCGAACGACATTCTTCTTGGCGTTCTCCTTGCCCTTGTTCACTGCGCTCATGACCTCGTTGGCCTTACCCAGACCGATACCGACATGACCATTGCCATCACCAACGACGACGATGGCATTAAAACTGAAGCGACGACCGCCCTTGACCACTTTCGCAACGCGATTGATCTTGACGACCTTCTCTTCTTTGAATTCTATTTCACTGGGATTGATCGACCGTCTCATTAACACTCCAATCCGGCTTCACGCACTGCGTCAGCCAGGGCCTTCACGCGGCCATGGTATTTGAACCCGTTCCGGTCAAATACGACTTTCTGAATTCCTTCTTTCTTCGCCTTGTCTGCGATGACCTTGCCCAGCGCCACACTGGCATCTGATTTGGTAGACGACTTCTTCAAGGCCTTCTTGACCTCCTCCTGCTGGTCCGAACCACCAAAAAGCACGCGATCGCTGCTATCATCGACAACCTGAGCGTAGATATGGCGGTTGCTGCGGAAGATCACCAGACGTGGAACGTCAGCCGTCCCACTGAGCTTTGACCGCAGGGCTTTCTTCTTTTTAAGTCTTTTGACTTCCTTGGGTGACTTAGAATGCTTCACGGAAAAATCCTTTAACTTCCAACCGTCTTACCAGCTTTGCGGCGGACGTACTCATTTTTATAGCGGATGCCCTTACCCTTGAAGGGTTCAGGTGGACGGATGGAGCGGATCTTCGCTGAGATCTCCCCCACCAGATATTTGCTCACGCCACTCACCGACAGATTGGTATTTCCCTTGACCTGATAGTCGATACCGTCGATGGGACCCACAAAAATGGGGTGCGAGTAGCCAACGTTGATCAACAGGCCACCTTGCTGTAGAGAGACGGTATAACCCGTCCCGATGATCTCCAGCTCACGGGAAAAGCCCTGGCTCACACCTGTGACCAGGTTCTGAATAAGCGCCCGGACAAGACCATGCTGTGAGCGGGATTCCTTATCATCAGCGGTACGGGTCACTATAATCTCATTCTCAACCTGCTCCACCTTGACCAGGCTGGTGTATGCGACCTCATCTGTACCCTTGGGACCTTTGGCGGTGACCAGCGCAGGCTTGATCGTCACCTCGACGCCTTCAGGGATTTTAACGGGTTGTTTACCGATTCGGGACACAATAAACCTCTTCTACCAAACGTGACAGAGTACTTCACCGCCAATACGTTCCTTGCGGGCCTGCTTCTCAGTGATCACACCCCTGGAGGTGGTGAGAATAGCAATACCCAGACCGTTGCGTACTCGGGGTAAATTATCTGCAGTTACATATTCACGACGACCTGGACGGCTTATCCGGGTAACTCCGGTAATGACGCCGGTACCTTCCGGACCGTATTTCAGGTACACACGCAGGATGTTCTGCTTATCATCCTCAACGATGACAAAATCCTTGATGAAGCCTTCGAGCTTCAGCAGCAGGGCGATGCGCAGTTTGAGATTCGAACTGGGCACATCCGTCCAGCGATGCCGGGCCTGTTGGGCGTTACGGATCCGGGTTAACAAATCAGCGATTGGGTCTGTCATTGACATAATCCGTAATACTCCTTACCAGCTGGCCTTAACGACACCAGGGATCTCTCCCTTCAGAGCCAACTCACGAAAACACAGACGACAGAGACCGAATTTGCGGATATAGCCACGGGGGCGGCCACATGCACGGCAGCGGTTGTACTCTCTCACCTTGTACTTCTGTTCTCTCTTCGCCTTGGCGATCAATGCTTTCTTAGCCATAATCCTGTCCTATGCCTGCTGCTTCTGGCGGAAGGGCAGCCCCAGAGCTGTCAACAGCACGTAGGCCTCCTCATCCGTATCTGCAGTGGTGGTGATGCTCACATCCATGCCCCTGATACCTTCGATCTTGTCATAATCGATCTCAGGGAAGATGATCTGTTCCTTGATCCCCATGCTGTAGTTGCCGCGACCATCGAATGACCGGTTCGGTACACCGTTGAAATCGCGGACACGCGGCAGAGCAATGGAGATGAAGCGGTCCAGGAATTCCCACATGCGGTTGCCTCGCAAGGTCACACGTGCGCCCACCGGGTCACCCTGGCGGATCTTGAAATTCGAGATGGCCTTCTTGGCCTTGGTCACCACTGCCTTCTGACCACTGACGGTGGTCAGCTCATCCACAGCTGATTCCAGCAAGCGCGCCTCTTCCCGGCCTTTGCCCACACCCATGTTGAGGGTGATCTTCTGAAGGCGGGGAGCCTGCATCTTGCTCTTGTACTCAAACTTCTCCATCAGTGCCGGCAGCACTTCGGAGCTGTATTTCTCTTTAAGTCTTGGTTTGTATTCACTCATAAGTCATTGCACCGTTAGCGGTCGATCACTTCGCCGTTCTCTTTGGAATAACGTACTTTGCGTCCGTCATCCAGAAATTTGAATCCAACTTTGACAGGCTTGTCATCGATCAACAGAGCCACATTGGAAATGTTGACAGGAGCCTCTTTTTCAATGATCCCTGAGGGAGCGTTGGCCGAGGTCTGGCGCTGGTGGCGTTTGATGAAATTCACCCCTTCCACCAGGATGCGCTTATCAGCGGGAAAAACGGCCAGAACCTTGCCTTTCTTCCCCTTGTCATCTCCTGAAGTGACCAGGACCATGTCATTCTTCTTGATCTTCATCCTAAATTCTCCAAGTCCTTACAGTACTTCAGGTGCCATTGACACAATGCGCATGTACTTCTTCTCGCGCAATTCTCTGGCGACTGGTCCGAAGATGCGTGTTCCCCGGGGTTCCCCCTGACTGGTGAGCAGCACGGCAGCATTCTCGTCAAAGCGTATATAGCTGCCATCCTTGCGGCGGATCTCCTTCTTGGTTCTCACCACCACTGCTCGGGTTATATCACCCTTCTTCACCATTCCGTTGGGCATGGCCTGCTTCACCGTGACCATGATGGTATCACCGACTGATGCATAGCGCCTTTTACTGCCACCCAACACCTTGAAACAGAGGACTTCCTTAGCTCCGGTATTGTCTGCGACTGTGAGTCGTGTTTCCTGTTGAATCATGTTGCTATCTCACTAACACTTAGGCTTCAAGGGCCTGTTTTGTGACCTCTAGCAGGCGCCAGCGCTTATCACGTGAAAGCGGACGGCTTTCCATGATCCTGACCTCATCACCTACCCGGCACTCATTCTTCTCATCATGGGCCTTGAACTTCTTGCTCTTGAAGATATACTTCCCATAAACAGTATGGCGTAAGCGGCGACTGGCGCGGACCACAATGGTCTTGTCCATCGCATTGCTTACCACGGTTCCTGAAATGATCTTGCGATTTCCTCTTTCACCCATGATCAGCTATCACCTTTTCTTTCACGAATCCCCAGTTCGTACTCCTTGAGTACGGTCTTGATCTGGGCGATCTCACGGCGAACCTCCTTGATACGGGAGGTCCTTTCCAATTGTTGAAGAGCTTTCTGGAATTTCAGATTTGCAAGCTCTGTCTGGTCATCAGACAGCTTGTTGGTCAATTCTTCCAGTGACAACTCTGATAGTTCAGAACGTTTCATCTTAGTTTTCCTGGATGTCTCTACGGGTCGCCAGTTTGGTCTTGATGGGGAGTTTATGACCGGCCAGACGGAAGGCTTCCGCTGCCGTGGCATGATCTACACCATCGATCTCAAACAGGACACGTCCCGGTTTCACAACTGCAACCCAGTATTCCGGGGCGCCCTTGCCCTTGCCCATACGGGTCTCAGCCGGCTTCTGTGTGACGGGCTTATGTGGGAATATGCGGATCCACATACGACCGGTCTTACGCACCTTACGTACGATGGCCACACGGGTGGCTTCGATCTGACGACTGGTGATCCAGCCAGCCTCGAGGGCTTTCAGGCCATAGGTTCCGAAGGACACTTCATTACCCCGGGCAGCATTTCCATGCTTACGGCCGCGGTGGTGTCGGCGGAACTTTACCTTTCTGGGCATTAACATTCGAAATTCTCCTTAACCGGCGATACCGACGGCTTCGCCGTTACAAATCCATACTTTGATACCGATGACACCATAGGTTGTATGAGCCTCGACAAGGGCATAATCGATATCCGACCTCAGTGTATGCAGGGGTACACGACCTTCATGGAAGGTCTCGGTACGGGACATCTCGGCACCACCCAGTCGACCCGAAGCAGTGATCTTGATCCCCTCGGCGCCCATACGCATGGTGGCCTGGATGGCCTTCTTGATGGCGCGGCGGAAGGCTATCTTCTTCTCCAGCTGCTCGGCAACGTTCTGGCCAACCAGACGTGCGCTGAGTTCCGGACGTTTGATCTCGTTCACGTTGATCTGGATCTCACGGGCGGTGAGCCGGCGGATCTCTTCTCTGAGACGATCCACTTCCTCACCTTTCTTGCCGATAACGATCCCTGGACGGGCAGTGGCGATGGTGATAGTGATCTTCTTGGTCGTTCTGAGGATCTCCACCTTATCGACGGCCGCGTGTGCCAGACGTTTGTGGATATACTTCCTCAGAAGAATGTCCTCATTCAGTTTATCGGCAAAATTCTTCTCGTCAAACCAGTTGGAGATCCAATTCTTGTTGAATCCCAGACGAAAACCGATCGGATGTGTCTTCTGACCCAAAACGACTCCCTGCTATTCTTGTTCAGCCACAACGATGGTGAGGTGGCTGGTCCGTTTCCTGATGATGGAGGCGCGACCCATGGCACGGGCGCGGTAACGCCGCATGGTAGGACCTTCATCACAGAATGCATTCTTGATGACGAGTTTATCGGCATCAACCGTCGAACCTTCGCGATTCACCGCATTGGCCACGGCGCTATGCAATGTTTTTTCAATGATCCGGGCTGATTTCTTTGGTGAGAAATGCAGGGTGTTGATGGCATCCTCAACCTGCTTACCCTTCACCAGTTCCAGTACCTGACGCAGTTTGCGTGCGGACTGCCGGACGTGGCGTGCTTTGGCAACTGCTTCCATCTCTAGCCCTTCCTCGCCTTGTCAACATGCCCACGGTAGGTACGGGTCGGTGAAAACTCACCCAGTTTGTGTCCAACCATATTCTCAGAGATGTATACTGGAATGAACTTCTTGCCGTTGTGTACCGCAAATGTCAACCCGACGAATTCGGGTAGAATGGTTGATCTACGGGACCATGTCTTGATGACAACGCGCGTCTTGCTGTCCTTGGCGGCATCCACCTTCTTCAGCAGCTTGTCTTCGACATAGGGACCCTTTTTAACAGATCTAGGCATAATGAAAAGACCTTATTTCTTCTTTCTGCGAGCAACGATAAACTTATCGGACTGCTTATTCTTCTTACGTGTCTTGTAACCCTTGGTGGGCTTGCCCCAGGGGGTCGTTGGGTGACGGCCACCTGACGAACGACCTTCACCACCACCCATGGGGTGGTCTACCGGGTTCATGGCAACACCACGGACCTTGGGACGACGGCCAAGCCAGCGTGCTCGACCGGCCTTACCCAGTGTGATGTTCTCATGTTCCTTGTTGCCGACCTCACCAAGCGTGGCTCTGCAATTCATGTGGACCAGGCGCATTTCGCCGCTGGGCAGTTTCAGGGTTACGTAATTACCCTCCTTGGCCATGATCTGGGCGGAGGTACCGGCCGAACGGCACATCTGTCCACCCTTGCCGGGTTTCAGTTCAACATTGTGTATAATTGAACCGGCGGGGATACGATCCAGGGGCAGGGAATTGCCAACACGGATGGGCGCATCATCGGCTGAGATGATCTGCGCGCCAACCTTTAATTTATCAGGTGCCAGGATATAGCGCTTTTCACCATCGGCATAGATCAGCAACGCAATATTGGCAGAGCGGTTGGGATCGTACTCAATAGAGTCCACCCGCGCCGGGATACCGATCTTGTTCCGCTTGAAATCGATGATGCGGTAATGACGACGATGACCACCGCCACGACGTCTCGAAGTGATACGGCCATTGTTATTCCGACCACCCGATTTACGCAGTGGTGACAACAAGCTCTTCTCCGGTTCAGTGCGCGTGATCTCTTCAAAGGAAGAGGTCGTTTTGAAGCGCTGACCGGGTGTGTTTGGTTTATAAGTCTTTACAGCCATGATTCTATACCCGTCCTAAGCCTGTTCGTCCCGGAACAGGTCAATGCTTTCACCTTCACGCAGGGTAATGATGGCTTTCTTCCAGGATGCCCGGGCACCCATGGTGCGAATAACCTGACCACCACTACGCATGGTCTGTCGCTTGACCTTTCCTTTTATGTTAATCGTGGCAACCTTGTCCACGTGCACATCAAAACGGTTCTCGACGGCCCTCTTGATCTCGATCTTGTTGGCAGTCTTGGCCACTTTAAAAGCATATTTCCGCTCAGTTTCCTGCAGAGCGGCGCTTTTCTCGGAGAGAATGGGCTCGATAATAATTACTTGAGACATATCGCTTACCTGCTCCTTCAGTTCGCCAGCTGCTCGTTGAGGGTCTTTACCGCTTCGGCATCCATGAGAATGACCTCATTATCGATCAGGTCATAGGCTGATGCGTTGGCCGCCTCGAGAATCGCAAGGTTCTTGATGTTCCGACCACTGAGATAGAGTGTCTCGTTGAACTCAGCGGTGAGGATCAGCATCTTCTTCCCGGCAAGTTCCATGGTAGTCAGCAGATCCAGGACCTGGCGCGTCTTCGGTGCATCAAAGGCAAAGGATTCGATCACAAATATGGCTTTGTTGCTGGCCTTGTCAGACAACACTGAACGACGTGCAAGACGACGGACCTTCTTGGGCAGGCTCATCTTGTGGTTCTTGGGCTCGATGGCGAAGGTATGTCCACCACCGACCCAGATGGGTGAACGCCGGGATCCCGCACGGGATGTTCCGCGACCTTTCTGCTTCCAGGGCTTGGCCCCGCCACCGCGAACTTCACTGCGGGTCTTAGTTTTGACTGAGCCCTGACGCATGTTGGTCTGTTCGGCTTTGACCGCCAGGTGGACCACATGTTCGTTGGGCTCGATACCAAAGACGGCTGGATCGCCCTCGATGGTCTTCTTTGTGGCTTTGCCGTCTGGTGAATAAATCGTGAATTTCATAACTAATCCTGTTTCAACAGCTCGACATAGCCGTTATTGGGACCTGGAACCGCACCCTTCACCATGACGATGTGCTTCTCGGGGTCCACTGACACGACTTCCAGGTTACGGATGGATGTCTTCTTGTTCCCGTGCTGGCCTGGCATCTTCTTTCCGGGCATGACCCGGCTGGGATCAGAGCTCGCACCAATGGCGCCACCAGCGCGCAACTGGTCTGATTTACCGTGTGAACGGCGGCCGCCATGGAAATTGTGACGACGCATGACGCCGCTGAAACCACGACCCTTGCTCGTACCGGTGACCATGATGCGTTCGCCTACCTCGAACATGTCCACGGAAACGGCATCGCCGAGAGCTTTCTCACCGATCTCCAGGTCCCGGAACTCCCGGACGAAGTATTTGACGGCTGTTTTGGCCTTCTTGAAGTGACCCTGCTCCGGTTTCAGCGCACGGGCTTCCTGCTTATCATTATAACCGAGCTGAACAGCATTGTAGCCGTCCTTGTCCTCGGTCTTGATCTGTGTGATCACGCACGGCCCGCCCTGGATCACGGTGACAGGCAATACTTTGCCGTCCTCGCGCCAGAACTGGGTCATACCGAGTTTCTGTCCAATCAATCCCTTCATGATCACACCTTGATCTCGATATCGACACCCGCCGGTAGATCCAGCTTCATGAGCGCGTCCACCGTCTTTGCAGATGAATTGTGAATGTCTACCAGACGCTTGTGGATCTTGGTCTGGAACTGTTCACGGGATTTCTTGTTCACATGGGGAGACCGCAGCACCGTCACAACTGACCGTTTGGTGGGTAGCGGAATCGGTCCCGCAATCAACGCGCCAGTAGATTTGGCGGTCTGGACGATTCTTACCGTGGATTTATCCAACAGGTTATGATCGTAAGCCTTCAGGCTGATACGTATTGTTTGCGACGGCATACTTGCGTCCTTCTCTTACTCTATGATCTCAGTGACGACGCCGGCACCAACGGTGTGGCCGCCTTCACGGATTGCAAAACGCATCTCTTTCTCGAGTGCGATGGGCTGTATGAGATCGATATCCAGGGCAACATTGTCACCGGGCATTACCATCTCAGTCCCTGACGGCAGCGTACACACACCGGTCACATCCGTGGTACGGATATAGAACTGGGGACGATAACCATTGAAGAATGGCGTATGACGACCACCCTCTTCCTTCTTCAGGATATAGATCTTGGCCTTGAACTTCGTATGAGGTGTCACCGAACCAGGCTTCGCGCAGACCATGCCGCGACGCAGCCAGTCCTTGTCAACTCCACGCAGCAGCAGACCAACATTGTCACCGGCCTGTCCACTGTCCAGAAGCT
This sequence comes from uncultured Lentisphaeria bacterium, assembly GCA_964454335.1. Lineage (GTDB taxonomy): Bacteria > Fidelibacterota > UBA8477 > UBA8477 > JABMPR01 > CAYVVT01. The sequence continues at coordinate 93,273 of CAYVVT010000007.1, forward strand.
TGCGGAACATCTCAACTCCCGTCACCGTGGTCTTCTTGGGCTCGTCCACGATACCGATGATCTCGACTTCCTCGCCTACCTTCACGACTCCACGCTCCACACGACCGGTTCCAACTGTACCGCGACCCGTAATGGAGAACACATCCTCAACTGGCATCAGGAAGGGCTTGTCAACATCACGCTCCGGCTCCGGGATGAAGGTGTCAACGGCTTCCACCAGCTCAAGAATGCTCTTGTTCTTCTCTTCATCATCAGGATGTGTCAGGGCTTCAAGGGCGCTACCGCGGATGATCGGGGTGTCGTCACCGGGAAACTCATACTCATCCAGAAGCTCACGAAGCTCCATCTCTACCAGGTCCAGAAGCTCAGGATCATCCACCATGTCCACCTTGTTCATGTAAACAACGATGGATGGCACGTTCACCTGGCGCGCCAGCAACACGTGCTCGCGGGTCTGGGGCATCGCACCGTCTGCGGCACTCACCACCAGTATGGCACCGTCCATCTGGGCGGCTCCGGTGATCATGTTCTTGATGTAATCTGCGTGACCGGGACAATCAACGTGAGCGTAGTGGCGATTCGCACTCTCATACTCAACATGGGCTGTCGCAATCGTGATGCCACGCTCGCGCTCCTCTGGAGCATTGTCAATACTGTCAAATGAACGGAACTCGCTCAAACCCTGGGCTGCCAAGACCTGCGTCATCGCTGCCGTCAGCGTCGTCTTACCATGGTCCACGTGACCGATGGTACCAACGTTCACGTGAGGTTTGGTCCGCTCAAACTTCTGCTTTGCCATAATCGAATCCCTCCAGGATCTCTATTTCCTGCCTTGTATCTTCTCTAAAATCTTCTCAGCTACGCTGGCAGGCACACCTGCGTAGTGATCGAACTGCATGGTGTATACTGCACGGCCCTGTGTCAATGACCTCAGATCCGTTGCATAACCGAACATCTTTGAAAGCGGAACGAAGGCACTCACCACCTGGGCATCCTTGCGGGGATTCATCCCCTCGATCTTGCCGCGGCGTGAATTCAGATCACTCATCACATCTCCCAGATATTCCTCAGGTACCACGACCTCTACGGCCATCATGGGCTCCATGAGAACCGGCGATGCCTTCTTACAGGCTTCCTGGATGGCCATTGAACCGGCTATCTTGAAAGCCATTTCTGAAGAATCGACCTCATGATAATTGCCATCGTAGAGCTCCACCCGGACGTCCTTGAGGGGATAACCGGCCAGAACACCGTTTTGCAGTGCATCCTTGATGCCCTTATCGACTGCGGGGATGTATTCACGGGGAATGGCCCCACCGACAATCTTGCTTTCAAAATGATAGCCTTTACCCGGCTCATTCGGCTCAACACGGATAAAGACATGGCCGAACTGCCCTTTACCACCGGTCTGGCGTGAGAACTTGGTCTCCTGCTCAACCTGCTTGGTAATGGCTTCGACGAAGGCCACCTGGGGCTTACCGACACGGGCATTCACCTTGAATTCCCGCAACAGGCGATCGACGATGATCTCCAGGTGCAATTCGCCCATGCCGCGGATGATGGTCTGACCGGTTTCCTGATCGAGATTCACCACGAATGTGGGATCCTCCTCGGAGAGCTTGGCCAGTGCCACGGACAGGGCATCGTTGTCGGCCTTGGATTCAGGTTCGATGGCCACCGAGATCACCGGCGCGGGAAAGTCCATTGATTCCAACACCACGGGATGTTTGTTGTCACAAAGGGTATCGCCGGTACGGGTGGCGCGCAGACCGATAACGGCTGCGATCTCACCTGCTTCAATTCTTTTGCGCTCTTCGCGCTTGTTGGAGTGCATGATCATGAGACGGCCAACGCGTTCCTTTTTCCCGCTGATGGGATTCAGCACGGATTCACCAGTATTCACAGCGCCGGAATAAGCGCGGAAGAAGGTGAGTTTTCCCACGTAGGGGTCTGTCATGATCTTGAAAGCCAGTGCTGAGAAGGGATCATCAACATCAGCTTTACGCGTGATCATCTTCTCGTTGTTATCCACGTCATGGCCTTCGACGGGCGGCATATCCATGGGTGAGGGCAGATAATCAATGATGGCATCCAGTAAACGCTGCACACCCTTGTTCTTGAAGGCACTGCCTGCCAGCACGGGGATCATGGAGCTGTCCAGGGTTGCCTTGCGGATGGCGGCCTTGATCTCGGCTTCATCCAGCTCTTGCCCTTCGAGGTATTTCTCCAGCAGCGAATCATCGTATGAGGCTACTTCTTCGAGAAGATGATGACGGTATTCATCTGCCTTGGCCTGCATGTCCTTGGGGATCTCGCCATATTCAAAGCGAGCACCCAGGGTACCCTCATTATATAGAATGGCCTTATTGGCCAGGAGATCGATGATACCGGTAAACAGTTCGCCTTCGCCGATGGGGAGCACGATGGGTACCGGGTTCGCACCGAGACGTTTCTTGATCATCTCCAGCACGTTATAAAAATCCCCGCCAACGCGGTCCATCTTATTGACGAATGCGATGCGGGGAACGCCGTACTTATCGGCCTGGCGCCAGACTGTCTCACTCTGTGGCTCGACCCCGCCGACGGCACAGAAAAGCGCTACGGCGCCATCCAGGACCCGCAGGGACCGTTCCACTTCCACCGTGAAATCCACATGACCGGGAGTATCGATGATATTGATCCGATGATCTTCCCAGAACGTGGTGGTGGCTGCAGATGTAATGGTGATACCACGCTCCCGCTCCTGCTCCATCCAGTCCATGGTGGCAGCGCCATCATGCACCTCTCCCAGTCGGTGCGTACGACCGGTGTAGTAGAGGATCCGCTCCGTAGTGGTCGTCTTACCGGCATCGATGTGGGCCATGATGCCGATATTGCGAACCTTATCGAGGGGCAGTGGTTTCAACCGTCAGTCCTTTATCTGAAATGGGCGAAAGCCTTGTTGGCTTCGGCCATCTTGTGCGTGTCTTCGCGTTTCTTGATGGAATTACCTTCGTTATTGGCCGCAGCAATTAGCTCGGCAGCCAGCTTTTCAGCCATGGATTTACCTGAACGCTTCTTGGAGAAAGCGATGATCCAGCGGTAGGCCAGTGCATGGCGACGATTCGAGCGTACTTCCACAGGCACCTGGTAGGTAGCACCACCAACACGTTTCGATTTCACCTCGACGATGGGCGCAACATTGTCAATGGCCTTCTTGAACAGTTCCAGCGGATCTGCCTTGGTCTTCTGCTGAATAATGTCAAATGCATTATAAACAATAGCTTCCGATAGGCTTTTCTTGCCACGTTCCATGAGGTAATTGACAAACCTCGCCACCATCAGGTCCTTGTGGACCGGATCCGGCAGGATCACTCGTTTTTCTGGTCTACGTCTACGCATTGTTCAATTCTTACGCTTTAGGCCGCTTCGCACCATAACGCGAACGGCTGGTTTTCCGATTCTCAACTCCGGCTGTATCGAGGGTACCACGAATGATGTGGTAACGGACACCGGGAAGATCCTTTACACGACCACCTTCGATGAGCACCAGGGAGTGCTCCTGAAGATTGTGTCCCTCACCCGGGATATAGGCAGTGACCTCGATCTGATTTGTCAGACGGACACGTGCCACCTTCCGGAGGGCGGAATTCGGTTTTTTCGGTGTGGTTGTGTACACCCTTGTACACACACCTCTTTTTTGCGGACTGCCTTGTAAAGCAGGGGCTTTTTTCTTCTTTTCCAGGCTCTTTCGACCCTTCCGCACCAGTTGATTAATCGTCGGCATTCACTCTCCTTTTAAAAAGCCGCAAAGTATAATTTTCAAGGCCTCGGTAGTCAAGCTGTAACTAAGCCTCTTCAAGCTGCTCTGTCGTTGGCCTCTGGGCCTTTGCCTCAGCGCGTTTCTGCTGGATTTCAACCACCTGTTTCGCGGTCTCATCTTCGGGTCCTTCAGCGCCGAGTGCCGTGTACTTCGCAAGACCGGTACCAGCCGGGATCAGTCGACCTACGATGATGTTCTCTTTCAGCCCTCGTAGACCGTCCGTTTTCCCATGGATCGCTGCATCTGTAAGCACACGAGTGGTCTCCTGGAAGGAGGCTGCGGCAAATACACTCTCAGTGTTCAGTGAGGCGCGGGTAATTCCCAGCAGGAGCGGTGTATGGGTGGCTGGTTCCGCATCGCGGTATTCCGGTTTTTCACCTTTTTCGGCCTTCACCGTTTCCAGAGCTTCGCTCAGTGCTTCCCGGCTAACCAGCTGATCCTCAATGAATTCCGTGTCGCCAGGTGACTGAATGACGACCTTATCCAGGATCTCTTCATTCTCACGCTGAAAGAGGAATTTGTTCACGCGATCCTGGGGCAGGAAGTCAGTATCTCCGGGATTCTCCACCTGGAGTTTCTGCATCATCTGGCGCACGATGGTCTCGATATGCTTGTCATTGATACGAACACCCTGGAGCCGGTAGACTTCCTGGATCTCGTTTACCAGATATTCCTGAACTTCACGTTCACCCTTGATGCGAAGGATATCCTTGGGTGATACCGGGCCTTCGCAGAGGCGATCACCAGCCTTTACGCTGTCACCATCCAGAACGATGATATGACGGCCGTAAGGAATGGCGTATTCGTATTTCACATTATCCTGAGTCTCCACATGGATGGTGCGGACACCGCGTTTCAACTCACCATAGTGCACGGTGCCGTCCACTTCAGTGACCACGGCGGGATCTGCGGGATTGCGGGCTTCGAAAAGCTCAGCCACACGTGGCAGACCACCGGTAATATCCGTCGTACGACCCCGGCCCTTGGTAAATTTGGCCAGTGTGGTACCGGCAGTGACCTCTTCACCGTCATCGACGGTGAGAACGGCGCCAACCGGAAGTACAACTTCCTTTTTCAGGACGTTACCCTTGGTATCGACGATCTCGACGCGTGGGGTGAGACGGCGATCACGGGCATCGATGATGGTCCGTTCGCGTTTTCCGGTCTCCCCTGATTCTTCAACAAAGGTGATATCTTCCTGGATCTCAACGAAGCGAACCTTGCCATCAGCCTGGGAGATGATGAAATCCGTACGCGGATCCCAACGGAACAGACTCTGACCGGCCTTGACATCGTCACCATTGGCGACTTCCACTACTGCGGCATAGGGCACGTTGGCCCGGGTCAGGACCCGATTGTCTCGGTCCACTATCTCGATCGAGTTGTTACGGACCAGTGCGATCCGCTCTCTTGTCCCATCGGGCTCTGTGGTACGCAAACCTTCGGAATAGCGGATCATTCCGTCGAACTTGGCCACCATTTCGCTCTCTTCGATGATACGCGCCGCAGTACCACCGATATGGAAGGTACGCAGTGTGAGCTGTGTTCCGGGTTCGCCGATGGCCTGGGCGGCCATGATACCCACTGCTTCACCGGAATTCACCAGTTTGCCAGTTGACATGTTGCGGCCGTAACACTTCGCACAGACGCCGTATTCAGCCTCACAGGTGAGGACCGAACGGATACGTACGATCTCAACATTGGAACCGGCGATCTTGTCGGCGATGATCTCGTCAACAAGTGTACCGGCCTCTACGATGAGCTCGTCCGTCAGCGGGTCGAAAACATCTTCCTGGACCACGCGGCCGATGATACGATCACGCAGCGGTTCAATGATATCCTCACCCTGTTTCAGTGCAGAGACATCGATCCCGTTGATGGTCCCGCAATCCAGGTCGCGGATAACCACATCCTGGGCGACATCCACCAGACGGCGGGTGAGGTAACCGGCGTCAGCCGTTTTCAGGGCTGTATCTGCCAGACCTTTACGAGCACCATGTGTAGAGATGAAATACTCAAGGACGGTGAGACCTTCCTTGAAGTTCGATTTGATGGGTGTTTCAATAATTTCGCCATGACCACCCTTGATGGACTTCTGGGGCTTGGCCATTAGACCGCGCATACCAGCCAGCTGCTTGATCTGATCCGCAGAGCCTCGCGCACCTGAATCAGCCATCATGAACACCGAGTTGAACCCGGAGTTGTTCTTGCGCAGGCTGTCCATCATGTGTGAGGCGACCTGGTTGGTGGTATGGGTCCAGATATCCAGAACCTTGTTATAGCGTTCACCCTCGGTGAGCCAACCGGCCTGGCGGTCTGTCTGGACCTTGTGGACCTCTTTGGTGGCCCGATCGATGAGATCGTGTTTCTTCTCGGGGATGAGAACATCCGAGAGGCCAATGGAAGCACCACTGCGGGTGGCAAATTCAAAACCCATGGTCTTGAGGTCGTCGAGGAATTTCACGGTACGGAAGTTTCCGGCAAAGCGCAGCACGTCACCGATGAGACGTTCGAGACGCTTCTTGGTGATGAGCTCGTTCACATAGGGGAATTCCTCGGGTAATGTATCGTTCAGGACCAGGCGCCCCGCGGTTGTTTCCATCAATTCGCCTTTATGGCGGACCTTGATCTGTGCGTGCAGATCAAGGTAGCCATTGTCCAGGGCCAGGAGGGCTTCTTCACGATTTCTGAAGACCATGCCTTCACCCTGTGCCTCGGGGCGGATCTTGGTTAGATAGTAACAACCAAGGACCATGTCCTGGGATGGGATGGTAATCGGCGAGCCGTGGGCCGGATGCAGGATGTTGTGGCTGGAGAGCATCAACATACGTGATTCAGCGATGGCTTCGGGTGACAACGGCACATGGACGGCCATCTGGTCACCATCAAAGTCAGCATTGAAAGCGGAGCAGACCAGCGGATGCAGGCGAATGGCCCGGCCATTGATGAGCACGGGCTGGAAGGCCTGGATACCGAGTCTGTGCAGGGTAGGTGCGCGATTGAGCAGCACCGGATGATCTTTCACGACATATTCAAGTACGTCATAGATCTCAACCACTTTCTCTTCCACCATGACCTTGGCCTGCTTCGGGGTTTTGGCATAGCCACGAACCAGAAGCTCAGCAATGATATGCGGTTTGAACAGCTCGATGGCCATGGCCTTGGGGATACCGCATTCATGCAGTTTCAGGTCTGGACCCACCACGATCACTGAACGGCCACTATAGTCAACGCGCTTACCCAGCAAATTCTGACGAAAACGTCCCTGCTTGCCACTGAGCATGTCGGACAGTGACTTCAGGGGACGGCGGGTACCGCTGCGAACAGCGCTCTGCTTGCGGGAATTATCAAAGAGGGAATCCACCGATTCCTGCAGCATACGTTTCTCATTCCGCAGAATGACATCCGGAGCCTTGATCTCCATCAATTGACGGAGGCGGTTGTTACGGATGATCACCCGGCGATACAGATCATTGAGATCCGAAGCAGCAAAACGGCCACCGTCGAGTGGCACCAGGGGACGCAGTTCAGGCGGGATCACCGGCAGGATGGTAAGGATCATCCATTCCGGCTTGTTGGGTGAATCTGCTGGACTGGAATCGAACGCCTTGATCATACGCATGCGCTTGAGTGCGTCAGCCTTTTTCTGCTGGCTGCGTGTGGTACGGATCTGTTCCTTCAATTCGGCCATGGTCTTCTTGATGTCCAGGTCCCGAAGCATCTGCAGAATAGCCTCACCACCGGTCTTGGCGATGAACACATCCTCCTCTTCGGCACCTACGGCATCCGGACCATAGATGGCGTCCAGTTCAATAAAATCTTCTTCATCCAGGATCTCACCGGCTTCAACATCTGCTTTGCCAGGTGTGATCACCACGTAAGATTCATAGTAGATGATCCGCTCCAGGTTCTTGGAACTGATCCCCAGGGTATGTGCCAGGGTTGACGGGATCGAACGCAGGTACCAGGTGTGAACGACGGGAACGGCCAGGGTGATGTGCCCCATGCGTTCACGACGGACCTTCTTCCGGGTGACCTCCACCCCGCAACGGTCACAGATGATGCCCTTGTAGCGGATGCGCTTGTATTTACCGCAATGACATTCCCAGTCCTTCACTGGACCGAAAATGCGCTCACAGAACAGACCATCCTTCTCCGGCTTATAGGTCCGGTAGTTGATGGTCTCCGGCTTGAATACCTCACCGCGAGATTCCCGGAGGATCTTCTCCGGAGAGGCCAGGCGGATCGTGATCTCGGTAAATTCGTTGACTGCTTTATTGTTCAAAGGATCACTCCTTTACTTTAATTCAACATCCAGACCCAGACCCTTCATCTCGCGCAGAAGCACGTTGAAGGATTCAGGAATGCCAAATTCCGGCAGGTTCTCACCCTTAACCAGCGAGTTATAGACCCTTGAGCGGCCTTCAACATCATCTGATTTGACAGTGAGCATTTCCTGGAGGGTATGTGCTGCGCCATAGGCTTCCAGGGCCCAGACCTCCATCTCACCAAGCCGCTGGCCACCAAACTGGGCTTTACCGCCCAGGGGCTGCTGCGTGATAAGAGAATAGGGACCCGTGGAACGGGCGTGCATCTTGTCGTCCACCTGGTGCGTGAGCTTCATCATATAGATCTCACCAATGGCCACAGGATTATCGATATAATCCCCAGTACGCCCATCGATGAGCTTCTCCTTGCCGCCTACCGGCAGTTCGGCCTTTTTCATCAGGTCATGGACCTCATCGAGAGTAGCACCGTCAAAGACCGGCGTCTCGAACATGAGTCCCAGTTCACGGCCTGCCCATCCAAGCATGGTCTCATAAAGCTGACCAAGGTTCATACGGGAGGGCACACCCAGGGGATTCAGAACGATGTCAACAGGTCGGCCATCGACCAGGAAGGGCATATCCTCTTCCGGAACCACGGCAGCGACAACACCCTTGTTTCCGTGACGGCCCGCCATCTTGTCCCCGATGGAGACCTTGCGCTTGGTGGCGATCTGCACCTTTGAAAGCTGGATCACACCCGGCTGCAGATCGTCACCGACCTTCAGCTTGTAAACTTCGTTCTCAAAGGTCTGCTCGATCTCACTGTAGAGACGTTCGTACTCGTTCAGCAGGTTGTGCAGCTTGGCGTTGGCATCTTCGTCCTCCACCAACTGCTGCCGGCGTTCGAACCGCTCAAAATTCAGGGCGCTGATCACCTCTTTGGTGAACTTTGTACCCTTTTTGAGCAGTTTCTGGCCACCGACATCCTTGATCTCGGTAGATTTATGGTCAATGAGCAGATTATTCAGTTTCTCATTGCGTTTCTTCGTGAGTGCGGCCTTGTCCTGGGTTGCCTGCTGTTTCAGGACATCCAGTTTGCGCTTCTCGTCACGACGGCTTTCACGGCCCTTGCGGGTGAAGAGCTCGGTCTTGATGACCACACCCTTGACACCGGGATCGGCGCGCTTGGAGGCATCCTTCACATCACCGGCTTTCTCACCGAAGATGGCTTTCAGCAGCTTCTCTTCCGGAGTGGGATCGGTCTCGCCCTTGGGGGTGACCTTACCGATGAGGATGTCCCCGGGATTGACCTCTGCACCAATGCGGATGATGCCGTCATTGGTAAGGTTGCGTGTGGCCTCTTCACTGACGTTGGGAATATCCCGGGTCAGTTCCTCTTCCCCACGCTTGGTCTCGCGAACCTCGAGCTCCACTTCCTTGATATGCAGACTGGTGAAAACATCATCCTTGAGGAGACGTTCAGAAAGAACGATGGCATCCTCAAAATTGTATCCACGCCAGGGCATGAATGCCACGGTGATATTGCGGCCCAGGGCAAGTTCACCCTGATCCGTGCTCATTCCGTCGGCAAGCACGTCACCAATGTTGACCCGATCACCGACCTTCACCAGTACACGCTGATTGATACAGGTGTCCTGGTTGCTGCGCTGGAACTTGCGCAAATTATATGTCACGATACCAGGCTGCTCGATTAAGGTTGAATCCTCGTCGATGCGTTTGCTGGTCTTGATGATGATCTCGTCAGCAGTGACTGATTTCACGGTACCCTTCACCTTTGAGAGCATGAGGGAGCGCGAATCCTTGGCCACGATCCTCTCGAAACCGGTTCCCACGATGGGAGCTTCCGGCCATAGCAGTGGTACCGACTGACGCTGCATGTTGGAACCCATGAGGGCGCGGTTGGCGTCATCATGCTCCAGGAAGGGGATACATGCCGCTGCCGGTGACACGATCTGCAGGGGTGAGACATCCATGAAGTTCACGTCAGCGATCTTCACCATGGGATAATCGGACCGGATCCTGACCTGGACCTCTTCACCCTGGATGAAGCCTTCTTCATTCAGGGCAGTATTGGCCTGGGCGATATTGACACGGTCCTCGTCGTCTGCAGAGAGGAATTCCACCTGCTTGGACAGCTTTGGTTTCCCACCGCTGTTCACGATTTTGCGATACGGCGTCTCGATGAATCCAAGACGATTGACGATACCGTAGGAGGCCAGCGAAGAGATCAGCCCGATGTTCGGTCCTTCCGGTGTCTCGATGGGACACAGACGGCCATAATGTGTATAATGCACGTCGCGAACCTCGAAGCCGGCCCGCTCACGGGTCAGTGCACCAGGTCCCAGTGAGGAGAGACGCCGTTTATGCGTCACTTCCGCCAGTGGGTTGGTCTGATCCATGAACTGGGAAAGCTGATTGGTACCGAAAAAGGACGAGATCGCAGAGGTCACGATGCGTGAATTGATCAGGTCCTGGGGTGTCAGATTCTCACTGTCGCGGACATTCATGCGTTCACGAATGGTCCGGGACATGCGGGACAGGGCCACGGAGAACTGATTACCGATCTGCTCGCCTACCGTACGTACACGACGATTTCCGAGATGATCGATATCATCCATACCGCGTTCGCCTTTGCGCATCTCGATGAGATAGTTAACCGACATGATGATGTCATCCGGTGCCAGTACCAGCTGGTCCATGGGTACGTCGATACCGAATTTCTTGTTCATGCGATAACGTCCCACCTCGCCCAGATCGTATTTCTTGGGATCGAAGAAGAGACGGAAAAGGAATTTCTCAGCCAGGTCGAGGTTCGGTGGTTCACCACCGCGCATCTCCGTGTAGAAGATACGTAAAGCTTCGTTCGTATTGGCTGAGCGGTCCTTGGAAAGGGTATTTGCCAGGAGTTCGAAACGCAGGTCTTCCGGTTCCGGAACGATCCAGACACCGCCGACACCGGCCTTTTTCAGGTCACGGACGCGTTCACGGGAAAGCTTCTCTCCTGCTTCCATCAAGACTTCACCGGTTTCCTCGTTCACCACATCGGTGGGAATGGGCGTATCGTAGTAGTCTTTGAGGCCCACATTGTCAGCCAGTCGGAGTTCCCTGATCACGCCAAAGGCCTCCAGAATGGCCTGGTTTGACGAGAAGCCCATGGCACGCAGCAGGAGTGTCACCGGGAATTTCCGGCGACGATCGATGACGGCATGAATGGCATCGTGGATATCGGTGGTGATATCCAGCCAGCTGCCCCGGAAGGGGATCAGCCGTGCTGAGTACAGCTTGGTGCCGTTGGGGTGCTCATTCTGATCAAAGAAGACACCGGGTGAACGCATCAGCTGCGAAACGATGACTCGTTCAGCGCCATTGATGACGAAGGAACCACGGTCGGTCATGTAAGGAATGTTACCGAAGAATATGTCCTGTTCGACGTGAACGGTATAGTCACCGGGTTCAGCGCCTTCTTCCGTGGCATGCAGGATGAGTTTCACCTTCAGTGGGACGGAAAAGGTCACTCCGCGATCAAGACATTCATCGATGCTGTATTTGGGTAGACCGATGCTGTAGGAAACGTATTCCAGCATGTAATTACCGTGAGAATCCTCAACGGGAAATACGGAGCTGAAAATAGCTTCCAGGCCTTTGTTCTCGCGTTCGTGTGCGGGTACGTCCTTTTGCACGAATTCCGTCCAGGAATCAACCTGGAGATTCAGCAGGTCAGGCAGGGGTATCTGGGACCCGATGCGTGAGAAGGACTGTCTTTCGATATGACTAGTGCGGGACAATAGCCACCTCCTAGTTATGTGGACCAGCTAGATGGGCAAAAGCTCGCGAGAGTATTCGCTCCCGCGAGCCTGAAACCAAAAATTGCAATTGCGTAGTACGTACTACTTGAGAGAAACAGTGGCTCCTGCTTCCTCCAACTGCGTTTTAAGTTCTTCAGCCTCAGCCTTAGCAATGGCTTCTTTAACTTTACTGGGAGCTCCATCCACCAGATCCTTGGCCTCTTTCAGACCCAGGCTGGTGACCTGGCGGACGATCTTGATCACATTGATCTTTTTCTCGCCGGCACTCTCCAGGACGACATCAAATTCGGTCTGTTCCTCAACCTCTTCGGCTACGGCACCGGCAGCAGGACCAGCAGCGACGGCTACGGGTGCTGCGGCGGATACACCGAATTTTTCTTCGATTGCTGAGATCAGTTCCGAGACCTCCAGCATGTTGGCGCTCTCCAAATAGCTCAATACATCTTCACGTGTAACGGCCATGAGTGAATTACCTCCAGAATTAGTTCTTTGTTTCTTTCAACGACACTAAGACACCCGCCAGTTCGCGCATTGGAGCTTGCAGAACACTCAAGGTCTTCTGGAGAGGAGACTGCAGCCCTCCCAGCAATGTGGCGAGTAACTCTTCCTTTGAGGGCAGATCAGCAAGCTTCACATAGTAGGAAGCGTCCATGACCTTACCTTCAAAGACCAGCCCCTTCACGGCTGGCTTTTCTTTGGCTTTCCCCTTTTTCTTCAGGAAATCCTTGAATACCCGGGCCGGGGCGGTGGGATCTTCATACCCGAATGCCACGGCGGTGGGACCCTTGAGGATCTCTTCCAGGCCTTCATAACCAAAATCTTTTGCGGCGATATGCAGCAGGGTGTTCTTGAGAACACGGTATTCCACCTCGGCTGCATGCAGATCTGACCGGAGAGCGTTCATCTCGTCAACGGTGAGACCCATGTAGTCTGTGAAATACAGGGCTTTCGCCTTTTCGATCTTTGCTTTGATCGTGTCCAGTGCTTGTACGTTTTCGCGGCTTGGCATCTTCTACTCCCTGCTTAAGCGCCTACCGAGGACTTATCAATACGGACGCCGGGTCCCATGGTGGAACTGAGGGTCAAACGCTTCATGTACTGACCCTTGGCGCCTGAAGGCCTGAGGGCGTTCAGTGTATTCACAAGTGTGGTAACATTTTCTTCGAGTTGGTCCTGATCGAATGAGGCTTTGCCAACGATGGTGTGGATCACCCCGTGTTTATCCGTACGGATTTCGATCTTTCCGGCCTTGGATTCGTTCACAGCATTTTCGATATCCATGGTGACGGTACCACTCTTGGGATTCGGCATGAGACCGCGGGGGCCCAGGATCTTACCCAGTTTCCCCACCGTACCCATCTTATCCGGCGTGGTGATCACTACATCAATATCGGTCCAGCCATCCTTCAGCTTCTGGACATATTCTTCCAGTCCGACATAATCGGCACCGGCCTTTTCAGCTTCCTCGGCCTTGGGACCATCTGCCAGGACCAGCACCCGGACAGATTTACCCGTGCCATGTGGCAGGGTTACTGTACCGCGGACCATCTGATCGGCATATTTAGGATCAACACCAAGATTGACTGAAACTTCAATCGTTTCGTCGAATTTGGCAGTGGCACACTCTTTAACCAGGCCGACACCCTCTTTCAGGGCGTATTCCTTGGCGTGTTCCACCTTTGCCAGGATACCATTCTGACGTTTGGTCTTCTTCATCCCAGGACCTCCTAGCCTTCCACCGTAATGCCCATGCTGCGGGCAGTACCTTCAATGATGCGCATGGCCATTTCAACGTCGTGGGCATTCAGGTCCGGCTTCTTGATCTCAGCGATCTCCTTGACCTGTTGCCGGGTCACCTTCCCCACTTTGAGTGAGTTCGGGGTACCCGATCCCTTCTCCAGACCGGCAGCCTTGCGCAGCAGAACTGCAGCGGGCGGGGTCTTGGTGATAAAGCTGAAGGACCGGTCAGCGTAAACAGTGATAACTGCTGGTATGATCAGTCCACGATCGTTTTCAGTCTTGGCGTTGAACGCCTTGCAAAACTCCATGATATTCACACCAGCCTGACCCAGAGCCGGTCCCACAGGTGGGGACGGATTGGCCTGACCAGCCGGGATGTGGAGCTTGATCGTATTAATTACCTTCTTGGCCATTGCTTAAAACCTTCTTACTACTTTTCCAACTCGACCTGCAGGAAATCCAGTTCAACGGGAGTGGGACGCCCGAAGATGGAGACTTCCACCTTCACCTTCTGCTTGGCTTCATCCACTTCCTTGACGAATCCTGTAAAGTCTACAAAGGGACCATCTATTACCTTGATCGGATCACCGGTCTTGAAGGCTGTGCCCATGACCTCACGGCCGTCACGTTCTTCAACTTCGCCCAGGATCCTTCGAATTTCTTCATCCTTGAGTGGTACGGGTTCTCCCCGGGGACCGACAAAGGACATGACACCGGGGACATTCTCCACCAGATAGCGCGTTTCCTTGGTCAGCTCCATCTGGATCATGATGTAGCCGGGAAAGAAGACTTTGTTGCGGACATACTTCTTACCGGCGCGCATTTCCACGACATTTTCCGAGGGAACGAGTACGTCGGGGATCAGTTCGCTGAGCTTGCCGAGTTCGGCTTCCAGCAGGATGGCATCCCTGACTTTTTTCTCTTTACCCGAAAAGGTGCGTATACTGTACCACTTCAAGGCCATTTTAGCGCCCCATTATCAAATTTAACACAAGCGCAGACATGACTTTATCCATGAGGAACAGAATGGCAGCCAGCATACCCGTCATACCCAAAACAACCCAGATTGATCCTCTGAGTTCCTCAAACGTGGGCCAGGTGATCTTCTTGAATTCGAACTGTACGCCTTCGAAAAAGGCTTTGATTTTCTTGATCATGTCATTCCACCGAGGATGAAGAAGAGCAGGAGTGGCAGGACTCGAACCCGCAACCTACGGTTTTGGAGACCGTTGCTCTACCAATTGAGCTACACTCCTGTCTGCGAATCATACTCTATTTCGTTTCCTTGTGAGCCGTATGCTTGTTACAGAACGGGCAGTACTTCTTGAACTCCACTCGAGAAGGATGCAATCGCTTGTTCTTCTTGGTGGTGTAGTTGCGCCGTTTGCATTCGGTGCACTCCAGGGTAATGATCTCTCGCATGACAAATAGACTCTCTTACTCTATGATCTCAGTGACGACGCCGGCACCAACGGTGTGGCCGCCTTCACGGATTGCAAAACGCATCTCTTTCTCGAGTGCGATGGGCTGTATGAGATCGATATCCAGGGCAACATTGTCACCGGGCATTACCATCTCAGTCCCTGACGGCAGCGTACACACACCGGTCACATCCGTGGTACGGATATAGAACTGGGGACGATAACCATTGAAGAATGGCGTATGACGACCACCCTCTTCCTTCTTCAGGATATAGATCTTGGCCTTGAACTTCGTATGAGGTGTCACCGAACCAGGCTTCGCGCAGACCATGCCGCGACGCAGCCAGTCCTTGTCAACTCCACGCAGCAGCAGACCAACATTGTCACCGGCCTGTCCACTGTCCAGAAGCTTGCGGAACATCTCAACTCCCGTCACCGTGGTCTTCTTGGGCTCGTCCACGATACCGATGATCTCGACTTCCTCGCCTACCTTCACGACTCCACGCTCCACACGACCGGTTCCAACTGTACCGCGACCCGTAATGGAGAACACATCCTCAACTGGCATCAGGAAGGGCTTGTCAACATCACGCTCCGGCTCCGGGATGAAGGTGTCAACGGCTTCCACCAGCTCAAGAATGCTCTTGTTCTTCTCTTCATCATCAGGATGTGTCAGGGCTTCAAGGGCGCTACCGCGGATGATCGGGGTGTCGTCACCGGGAAACTCATACTCATCCAGAAGCTCACGAAGCTCCATCTCTACCAGGTCCAGAAGCTCAGGATCATCCACCATGTCCACCTTGTTCATGTAAACAACGATGGATGGCACGTTCACCTGGCGCGCCAGCAACACGTGCTCGCGGGTCTGGGGCATCGCACCGTCTGCGGCACTCACCACCAGTATGGCACCGTCCATCTGGGCGGCTCCGGTGATCATGTTCTTGATGTAATCTGCGTGACCGGGACAATCAACGTGAGCGTAGTGGCGATTCGCACTCTCATACTCAACATGGGCTGTCGCAATCGTGATGCCACGCTCGCGCTCCTCTGGAGCATTGTCAATACTGTCAAATGAACGGAACTCGCTCAAACCCTGGGCTGCCAAGACCTGCGTCATCGCTGCCGTCAGCGTCGTCTTACCATGGTCCACGTGACCGATGGTACCAACGTTCACGTGAGGTTTGGTCCGCTCAAACTTCTGCTTTGCCATGAAATGATTCCTCCGTGTCCTCATCCATTCGTTTAATCGGGGTGGCGAGAGAGCTCGGGAGCGGATTTGAACCGCCGACCTTCTCCTTACCAAGGAGGTGCTCTACCGACTGAGCTACCCGAGCATTCCAGATACGAAAACGCCCCTGTAAGAAGGGGCACCGTACTGTCATCGAGCGGGTGATCAGAATCGAACTGACATACCAAGCTTGGAAGGCTTGTGTTCTACCATTGAACTACACCCGCGGGTACTGACAGCAACTCGGTGTTGCCTCCCCAATTCTGTTAAAAAACCTGTGGGCCGGGATGGATTCGAACCACCGTACCCATTCCGGGAGCAGATTTACAGTCTGCCGCCTTTAACCACTCGGCCACCGACCCGTGTCCGAGCCAAGGAAGGGACTCGAACCCCCGACCGGCGGTTTACAAAACCGCTGCTCTACCAACTGAGCTACCTTGGCCGGTTATCGAAAAGCCGCTAAAGATAGTTTTCACTCAAGCGAAGACAAGGAAAATTTGGGGTTGGAGGTGAGGAGTTAGGAGTATGGAACGGAATACGTGAAACAACAGTCATCACGAACCCTGCTTCTCCAGGGTGTGGTGATCCAGTCGGTCCTGCTCATGGTCACGAGATTGCCACGTCACCCGCTGCTCTCGTTCCTCGCTATGACCTAAGGATTCCTGCGTCTTTTATAAAGCGAATCCCGGCTTCAAGGCCGGGATCATTCAATTTGAACCGATTTTAGATCTGCCAGGTCAGGATCTCTTCCACCTGGTACCGTCGGGAGTGTCGATAAGCTCGATCCCCTTTGAATGCAGCTCGTCACGGATGGCATCGGCCC
The DNA here is from genome assembly GCA_964454335.1 of uncultured Lentisphaeria bacterium. Lineage (GTDB taxonomy): Bacteria > Fidelibacterota > UBA8477 > UBA8477 > JABMPR01 > CAYVVT01. Next base: position 110,382 of record CAYVVT010000007.1, read on the forward strand.
GGGCAAAGTCCTTGCTGGAGCGTGCTTCCATCCTTTCCTGAATGAGCGCTTCGATCCATGCCGAGTCTTCCCCGGGATCTTCATCCGACAGCGCCATTTCAAGAATACCCAACACGTGGTCAAAGTCATGCAACAGGTTGAGAATGCCCTTAGCGCCGCTCCGGCTGAGGGACTGCTCATCCATGAGGCGGTTCCCCTGCCGGATGAGATCGAAAACCGCAGCCAGACCCGCCGAGATGTTCAGATCGTCGTCCATGGCCTTCTGGAAACCCGTTCTGCAGGCGGCAACCAGATCGTCAGCTGCATCCGGACCATCTGCACGGTACTCCAGCATTCGTTCATGGAATTCCTGTATACGTTCCACCGAACGAGCAGCCTCATCCAATCGGTCCAGTGAGAAATTCAATTTCTGGCGGTAATGCGTGGTAATGAGCATCCAGCGAACAGCTGCAGCACTGAAACCCTTGTCCATCACGTCACGCAGGGTATAGAAATTGTTCAGGGACTTGGACATTTTGCGATTGTCAACCAGCAGATATTCAGAATGCAGCCAGTAATTCACAAATGCTCCATCTGTGGCACAGCGGCTCTGGGCGATCTCGTTCTCATGATGCGGGAAAATGTTGTCCACACCGCCGCAATGGATGTCGAAGTGCCGGCCCAGCAGCTCGGTGGACATGACCGAACACTCGATATGCCACCCCGGGCGGCCTTTACCCCAGGGAGAATCCCAGCCTACGTCCCCGTCACCCTCTTTCCAACCTTTCCACAGGACGAAATCCCGGATCCCCTCCTTCTCATAACTATCGTCCGCGACACGTTCCCCGGAAAGCATGTCATCGGGATTCAGACGGGCAAGCTGACCATATTCGCTGAACTCGTCGATCTTGAAGTAGACGCTGCCGTCCTCCGCGACATAGGCATAGCCGCGGTCCACCAGATTCTGGACCATTGAGACCATGCCGTCGATATAGCGGGTGGCCCTGGGGTAATCATGAGCCGGCTGGGCGTTCAGCGTTTTCAGGTCATGGTGAAAGGCTTCGATGTAGGTTTCCGTCAGTTCTTCAAGGGCAATCCCCTGCTCACCGCTCCTTCGGATGGTATTGTCATCTACATCGGTGATGTTCATGACGTGTTGGACCTCATAACCCCTGAATTCGAGGTACCTGCGCAACAGATCCTCAAAGATGAAGGTGCGGTAATTGCCGATGTGGGCAAAGTCATAGACCGTGGGTCCACAGGTGTACATCCGCACTTTGCGTTCATCGAGGGAGTTGAACTCTTCCTTGCGGCGTGTCAGGGTGTTATAGAAATGGAGTGGCATGTTTTAACCAAAATTGGATTTAAGATAGAAATTTGAAACTTGAAACTTGTGGGAGCCTGGCATTACGACAGTACATCCTTTTCCCTACTTAAGCTTAATCTGCTATTTTTCAATCTTCAATGTTCAATACTTCAACAGGCTTTCCCGTATGATGTGATCCACCAGCTCTGTAAAGCTCATGCCTACGGCTCGGGCACCCATGGGCAACAGGGAGGTTTCAGTCATTCCGGGAAGGGTATTGATCTCCAGGCACCAGGCGCTGCCATCCGGTGCGAAGCGAAAGTCCACCCGCCCGTAAACCTCTATGTTCAAGCCCGCCATCGCCTGGATGGCGAGATTCTGCAGCATATGGGTCTGAGCCTCATCCAGGTCAGCAGGGCACTCATATCTGCTCAAGCCCTTTGTGTACTTTGATTCGTAATCGTACAGTTCATGACCCGGAAAGATCTCCACCACAGGCAATGCTTTCTTACCCAGCACACCGACAGTCAGTTCACGTCCAGGAATGAATTTCTCGTAGATCAACCTGCTGAAGGCGCCGGAGACCTCCTGGGCGTGGGGATAATCATCCTCATTACGGCAGACGGAAAGTCCAATGGTAGATCCTTCATCATCAGGTTTGATCACATAGGGATAACTCAGATCCGTCTCAGGCAACGGAGATCGCGGCTCGTGCAGATGCAGTTCAAATTCCGGTGTGGGGACACCGGCACGGATGAATAACCGTTTGCTGGCCGCCTTGGAGAATGCCAGCGCACTGCCGGCGGCGTTGGCGCCGCTGTAGGGGATACCGAAACGATCCAGATAAGCCTGAATAAGTCCATCCTCTCCCCTGCGACCATGAAATCCCAGCAGCAGCAGGTCATGACCATCATCCCAGTAGCTGACCACATCCATCTCGTCGGCCAGGTCAATGCGATCGACATCATAACCTAGTTCACGCGTGGCACGCTCCATGGCGTCTGTGGTTCTCAGTGAGATCTCGCACTCCCGGGAACTACCGCCACCGGCCAACAAAATCTTCATCTACGCTCCATTCAATTGAACGCTGAACGATACTCCCAAGAAATCATATCCTGTTTCAGCATCCACTCGCGTCCAGTTCCGTTCAACAATCATCGCAGCAGGCATCATCCTCATTCTCTATTTCGCCCAAACCCTCAAAAAGGTTCCCCAGCATGCCCCGTGGACCGATGCGGATCAGGGACCAGCTGATGAGCAGAATCAAAATAGCACCACTGGCCCATTCATACCAGCTTGAGTGCTCATGTCCACTGATGGCGGCCTGCTGGCTGATCCCCTCGCCGGTGAACTGATTTACGACGATTCCCACCAGGATGGTAAGCAGGATAATGGTCAGGGGGAAAAGTACGGCTACCCGATTACCATGCAGCCGGCGCATGATGCCGATGGTTGAAACGTTGGTCGCCGGGCCGGTGAGTAGAAATGCCAGCACGGCGCCTGGTGAGATGCCATTCACCAACATAACAGCAGCAATGGGTGTGGCACCGGTGGCACAAACATACAGGGGCAGCCCGATAATGGCCATGAGTGGAATATCAACCCAGTCAGGCATGGATGCCCAGTCGATGGTTCCCAGGAATGGATCTGTGACTGCCGCGATCATGAGGCCCAGGATGATCCAGGGTGCCAACTCATCCACCAGCTCGTGGTTGAGCGTGTTCCAGAACCGTTTAAAGGGTGGTGGCGCGTTCGCTGGATCATCCTCAGGTGTCAGTTCCAGCATATTGATCTTCTCACTGGGGATCAGGATGTCCAGGATATAGGCAGCCAGCCAGGCCACAATCGCTGCGGCGAACAGACGCACCAGGGTCATCTTCCAACCCAGAAGAGGAACGGAGATGAGAACCGCGTCAACACCCAGTTCGGGCGTGGCGATGAGAAATGCCATGGCGGCACCCAGCGGGACTCCGCGGCGGATCAGACTATGGTACAGAGGCACTACCCCGCAGGAGCATATGGGCAGCGGCAGACCGAACAGCATTCCCTTGGTTACTCGGCTGGAACGGCGTCCTGCTTTCAGCCAGCCCAGACCGGCCTCCGGGATGAATAGCTGAATACTTGCGGCCAAAATGAAGCCCAGTAGCAATGCCGGAGCACTTTTCAGGGCCAGGGCGAGTCCCAGGTTCAATGTTCTCTCAATACTATGCGCAGTTGGCAAATCCTCACCCAGCGGGAGGTAAACCAGGAGTATGAGCCCTGCGATGGCACCAGCGGTGGCGAAAAGCCGCATCTGTCGCCTTGGAGGTTGTCTCAACTCATGGCCGTGAGCTCCATGATCGTGGAATTGCCTGTGAAAAAGGACATGCAGCAGGGATCCGGTAACCAGTGCCTGAAAGTAGGTCGGGAATGCGGCGGCATGCCAGTTCAGCTCCAGGCCCCCGAGCATATAGCCGGCGATGGTGGACAGGCACATGATGACTACAACACTGACAATTACCAGATTCGAGTAGAGCGGTCTCAAGGCCCACCAGATGAGCAATCCCACCGGCAGACGATGGAGTACGACGGCATAGGCCAGCAGATGTCCGGAGCCATGCGACCGTGATCCCTCGGAAAGGGCCATACCGTCCAGGAGCGTATGGAGTAAAATTCCGCTTAGCGCAAGTATGAGCACACCGCCATGGGCCAGGCGTTCACTCTTTTCGAATGCCCGTTCGATGAATCCGGGTATCAGGGCCCCGATCCCTGCCATGACCAGCGCAGCAAGACCAATATGCATGAAGGCTTCGGGCAGCAGGTGCAGCAGTGCCATGCCCCCTATAGAGATCAGCACAAAGCCGTCGATGAACTCGTTGAAAGCCGGTTTACCCTGCATCCTCCTGGCCAGCAGCGGACCTGCAATGAGGACCAGTAGTGCTATGACCAGAAAGATCATGTCTCGGTATTGCGGGTGGACCAGCCCAGGTACCAGATCACAGCAGCACTCAAGAGCATGGCAATGCAGAGCAATTGGCCAGTTGTGAGACCGATGAAGACAAAACCGATATGGTCATCCGGTTCACGGAAGTATTCGATGAAGAACCTCACGAAACCGTATCCGAAAACATAGAGGCCGGAAATGAAGCCGGGAAAGAATGAGCGGTTCCTCAGGAACCAGAGTACGGCGAAAAGCACAATGCCTTCAAAAAAGGCCTCGTACAGCTGTGACGGGTGCCGCAGAAGTCCGTCCCTGGAATGTGAGAAATACATACCAATGCCTGATTCGGTCACCCGGCCGTACAATTCACCGTTGATGAAATTGCCCAGCCGACCGAAGGTGTAACCCAGCGGGACCGCTGGAATAAAGGTGTCTGTGAATTTGAAGAACGGCACTTTGCGCCGGGCTGCATACCAGTACCAGCCCACGATCACACCAATAAGGCCACCGTGGTAGGACATTCCGGAGATCCCCGTGAATTTCCAGGATCCACCGACCTTATTGACCGGTGAGAGGATCTTCCAGGGTTCGGCAAAAAAATCTGACAGACCATAGAACAACACGTATCCGAGCCTGGCACCCAGAATAAGTCCCAGAATAGCCCACATGATGGCATCACTGACAAAATCCTCATCGAAATCGATCTTGTCCTTGCTGATGCGATAGCGCATCATGAGGTATACGGTGGCGAAGGCAGCCAGATACATGGTCCCGTACCATCTCACCGGAAATCTGCCCAGATAGAAGATAACCGGATCAAGATTCCCGGGAATATGCTGCCACCAGTCTACGAATGCTTCCAAAGCTGCCTCCAATACATGAGCGCGAAAATACGAGAATTGTTCCTTGAACCAAGTTGAAAGAAAAGCCCCGCCCAGAAGGGCGGGGCTTTTGACAAGATCAAGCTGTGATCCACTCAGCAAAATGGATCAGAAGCTGAATCCCTCCGGTAGCTCGGATGCGTCCGTACCAACCGGGACCCAGGCCAGATCCAGGATCGTGTAGGTGGTATTTTTAGTATTGAAAATTGGAACTACCCGTTCAAATAAATATCCTCGCACTGCTGTCTTCCGGACACTGGAGTACATTCACCCGTGAGGGGCGAATGTACTCAACAGTTCCAGAGCTTAATTACATTCTATTTAAAGATCACGTGGTTGGGGCCACATTCCTTTGTAGGCTGTAAGGCCACGTTCATGCCGGTTTTGACACTTTCGGGGTTGTCCGTGTCCAACTTGCCGAAGATCGTTCCGTGCACTCCATCGAAACCCACTTGCACGATCACTTGCGGTTCGGCCAATTCTTCCCCTTGGCGGTCTTCCGTAACGATGGTGTAACCAACGACCTTTCCACTCTTAGGATCGATTTCTTTGGCATTGGCCTCCACATCCATACTGCACATACTCGTCTCACAGAACTGCGTGGGTGGGAAGTGAATCTTTCCACTCTCCGGACATTCTGTTCCAGTCAGTTTGCCCAGGGCCAAATCCTCATAGAACTTGATGCCCGCAATTCCGGCTGTGTAACGATAGTCCAAAGGAATCCGTCCCGGATGCGATTTGGCCGTTACCGAATCGAGTTCCACCGGTTTAACGCGCTTCGGCTGGACGTCGGTAGCATCTCCATCCATGAGGGGACGGAAATAATCCAGGTCCATGACATTGCCCGTGCGTTCTTCTTCCGGTTTCCATACGGCTTTTACACGCATATCAACTTTCACATCTTTGGGATCCACATCCATCATGCGATGAACGAGGCCCATGTTCTCCTGTGTGCCATCAATTTCGATGACAGCAAAGATGTTCACCTTGCCATCGCCCAACATGGAGGAATCCCAATCGACATTTGAAAGGGTGAAGGTTTTGACTGTACCTGTATCAGGAAGATCGTAATAATCTGTGACTTCTTTGAGATTGCAGACTTCACAGAACGCGCGAGCCGGAATCATCATGCGACCACATAATGGACATTTACTTCCACGAATCTTTCCAACCTTGAAGCCTTCCAGGTATGTCGTCAGGGCCCGACCATTGTCCCAGGAGTAATTGATCTCAGGCTTGTAATCGACATATGGAACCTCCTTTACGTCCTTGATGGGCGTTCCGCCGGGTAGGTTTTCTTTCGTCATTTCTTTCCATCGCGTTGATGTCGAGACAGTTCCTTTGTCGGCATTCATAATGACGACTGTACCTACTTGCATAAGGTCACCCCAGGCCTGGGCGATACCGCGTCTGAGGTTACCATTTAACTGCCGGGCACCGGCTTGGCCGGTCAACTGGAAGTAAAGCTCGGCAATCTTCATAAGACCGGTAGCTGCAATGGGATTACCTACACCCAAGGCTCCGCCGGATGGGCAAATCGGATGAGAACCATCTCTTTCAAATGCGCCTGACAGCAGAAGCTCTTTCACTCTCTTTCCTGTGGGATCCTGGAGCAATCCATTCATATGATGAAGCGCTTTGTAATCAAAGGGATCGTAGGGTTCCCAGAAGTCGATTTCTTCTTCTGGATTGGAGATTCCCGCCATCTTATAAGCATCGCCAGCAGCTCTGGACACGTACTCAGGATAGGCTAGGTCACGTGTGCACCAGTAAGCTGTATCCAGACGGAAACCTATTCCGTCGATATACGCAGGAGCTTTGCAATGCTTGCGTGTGACTTCTTCATTGGCCAGGATGATGGCCACTGCACCGTCTGAAGTCGGGCTGATATCCAGGCGTTTGACGGGCCAGGAAAGAACAGGGGAGGCCATTACCTCTTCCACGCTGGTTTCTTTCGCGATCTGTGCGGCAGGATGGCCGAGTGCATTCTTTTTACTGATGACCGAAACGCGCGCCAGTTCCTCTTCAGTATAGCCATACTTGTGCATGAATCTACACATCTCGATGGCAAAGATATGAAGAAGCGTGAGCTTCAGAGGTTGCTCAGTCGTGTGGTCGAAGATGGTTAAGAAGGCTCCAGCAGGGTGGGGCACACAGGGAGACATCTTTTCTTCACATACTACCAGACAAGTTTTGAATTTACCAGAGGCTATGTGCATCCAACCATGAATTGGACTGAAGATGCCTGTTCCCCCACCTACGAAATGTCGCATATAAGGTTTGTTAGCGCCGCCAGAACCGGCAATCAAATGTTCACCTTTCATGTGCACGCCATCAAACGCATCGGGAGCTGTTCCATGACAGACTGCATCGATATCGTTGATGGTTAATCCAGCATCTTCCAAAGCCATTTCTACAGCTTTTGCCGTCAATTCACCGGGAGCTTCTTTCGCCCGACGGACGAAACGAGTCATTCCCGCACCAATAACACCTACTCGATTAGCTGAACCCATGATTAGCCCGTCCTTTCTTGATCAAGTACGACAACGGCACAGGAATCAGTGGGAAGTCCTCTCCATCCTTGTGCGACGGCACGTTTCACATTGGGTAGCTGGTGGCTGCCTGCTTCGCCTCGAAGTTGAAGGACGGCGTCGTAGATTCGGGCTCCGCCATTGGCTTCAATCAGATCACCCATTGAGATGGATCCACCATCTGGATTTATTTTCTCGTTTAATCCACCTTTTATTCCCATTGCATCCAGGTGCATGAGGGCTCGGTGTGCGTATAAATCGGATATATAGATTGCATCCAAATCTTTGTTGGGATCAGAAACCTTGGCTTCGGTAAACGCCATTTTGGTTGCTTCTTTCGTTCCAGGCGATGCAGCGTGATCTCGACGTTCCAGGACGGAATTGCCAGAACTCCAGCCTGTGCCGGAAATGAAGACCGGTTTGCGGGCTTTTTTGATATTCGCTTCTTGTGTTCCCAGAACGAATACCACGGCGGCGTCGGCTGGTTTAGCAATCATGGACTCTGTAACGGGGCTGGCGACGGACCGACCGCCTAGAATTTCGTTCTTGGGCAGATGCGATCCGTAAGGAGCCAAACTATTTGCAAGACCCTTGGCCTTGGCGTCGGTGACGACATTCGCCACATCGTCGGTGGAATAGTCAGAGCGTTCGAGGAATTGTTGCATTTCAATGCCGGCCAAATAGTTGGGCGTGACATCGAAACGATTCCAAACCGGGTCATAGGCAAAGTTTAAAACTTCATCCTTATTGATCATATTGCTGGCTTTACAATAGGACTCGACGGCCAAAAGTTTGAAGCGACCGGTCTTTAGTTGCATCGTAGCCGAGGAGAAGCCGTGTAAAAAGTCACCGCAAATGGTGTAGACAGACTTCATCTGCACACCTAATTGATCGGGAACATATTCGTCGGCGATGGAATAGCCTGAGACGAAGTCTTCTTCGCAAGATATTGCGCCTTCAAGCTCAGAGGCTTCTATGCCAGCATCAGCATAGGCCTGGGTGGCTGCCCTCCGAATCAACTCCCGATAAGAAAGCCCATCCGATTTTGGAAAGGAACCACAGAACCCAACTCCCAATATCGCGACATCCATCACGCCCCCCTTTGCTTTAGTTTGAACCAGTTTCTCGTCAGGGTGTCGATGCTGCCAAATTTGGACATTCCCCCGGTAACGAGGTATACCGGTTTACTCATCTGCGGAATCTTCAATTGCCGCTCAGAGAACATAATCATGAACCTCTCCTTATGACTTGCATGGTTTCATTATTTCCATTGATCACCATAAAAGCAGAACACCTCCGGAATGGAGGTGTTCGTCAATTCTATCTTTTCATCAATACAGGTAGCCGAGTCCAATGTACAGACCGGAGTTCCCATCCTGCTCGTCTTTGGCCATACCGTAGTCAACCGCTACAATGAAGTTCTCGTTGAGAGCAATCCTGAAGCCGCCGCCAAAACTCACATGCATGCTTTCATCATTGAATTCAGGTAGGGTTGTTCCTTCGACTTCATACGGTTGTAAAACTTGTCCTAGATCGGTGAATGCATTTAACGCCAGATACAAATTCTGTCCCGCGATCACCGTGTGGAGGAACTTGTAGCGTAATTCAAGATTCGCCATGAGAATGCTGTTCCCGACGACACGGTTCTTAAGAATCCCACGAAGGGATTTTGAACCTCCCATTCCTTCCTGCAGTTTGAAACTGCTCTGATACCAGGGCAGCATATAGAAAGGTATATCACCACTAATGACACCCTGATATCCCAATCGGTACGCAAATGACAGATCACGTTCGATGAGTGTGAAATACTGACGATGGGTTGCCGTCAGCATGGTATAACTGAAATCGCTTCCCAGAAATTCTGGTACGGTGGTAAGCAAGGCCTCAGTCCAGATGCCACTCATCGGATTTGGCTCATTATCGCGGGTATCATAAACCAAGCCGAGCTTGATGTAATTAGTCTTACCGCCCAGAGCTTCATCCGCTGCTATATAACCGGCATCAACGTATTCTTCATAGAGCGTGGGGACGTTATTCAGAGGATCATCATTATCTTCGTTAAGCCCGTCAATATCCACTGAATCAATCTCGGTGTCGATGTATCCCAGGCCGGCAATCCAGCGGGTCTTATCCGAAAGGAACTGGCGCTGAAAATCAGCAGTGAAGCGTAAGGTATTGCGCTCATGTCGATAATAGACCCGGGTTTTCCCTAGATCATCATCCTGATCCTCGAAAGCGGAGTTATAATTAGATCCGTAGCCATTAAATCCATAGAATGGTAAAGCCTGTTCAGTGAGGTATCCGAGGAATGCAGTGACCCGAATGTCCTTGGGTAACAAATACTTTGAATCAAAGAAAATTTTATTTTCTCCACTCCCCTTGGTCGTACGCGTCCAGGTAGGCTGTATGGTATAGAGATAGTCCGGGTAATAGCTGCCGTCTCCGAATTGATAGGCTTCAAACACGATGCCGTACAGGAATCCCGTATCAGAATCGTAGGCAACTGCCGGAACACCGCCGAAACCCCATCCCGATTTTCCTTCCTCAGCGATGGAAATCGAAAAAATAAAAGCCAGGATCACGATCAGGATCATTGAATGACGCATACTCCTACCCTCCCGTAATTTAGGATCTAGGTGTCCAGTAAACTTTCGATCCGCCAGGAGATCTCCTGGACAAAATCTTTCTCGGGATCATATCCCACCAGTTTGTAGCGGATGTTACCGTTTGGTCCTATTATAAAAAGGCTGGGAATTCCTTCCACTCCAAATTTGGTGGCATACTCATCTGCAAAGCCGTATGGGAAGGTGTATCCCGCTTCCTGGATGTAGGGTTTTACCTTTTCCCGTTCCCGATCCGTACTGGCTGCCAGGAATATGATATCGGGATTGGTGTTGTATTTCTCAAAGACCTTCTGGAATTCCGGCAGTTCCCGACGGCAGGGGGCGCACCAGGTGGCCCAGAAATCCAGTAGAACGACCTTGCCCATCGCGCTTGAATTATTCACCGCTCTGCCCATGTGGTCCATGAAACTGTAATCGGGAGCCGGCAGGTTGAAGATCTCTGCCAGGACCTGCTCCTTACGCTGCTCATTGATACTGAGCATCAGATCCTGCATGAATGTATCTGTATCCGCACCGGGTTCCACGATCTGGTGGAGTTCACGCACTCGTGTCTGGATCATGACCTGGTTCGGAGCCTGACCGAGTGCAACCACGTAATCCTCCAGGGCTTCAGCCCAACGTTCCTGTCCCTCCAGTATACGTGCACGATTCAACAGGACTTCGGATGTCTCGAGAAAACTCAACGCGAGTGTGAAGGCCTCAAGTGCAGCTTCGGGATCCTCCTGCAGTTCCGCGATTAGGCCTCTATTATTGTAAATCGAAGATCCAGCCTCATCGACCCATTTGAGCGTATCGCGACTTGCCTCGAAAAGCTTAATGGCGAATTCATTGCTCCGTTTTGCCTCGTCAAGGAGCCACATATTCTCTGCCATCAGCCAGGCCACACGATCTGCAATCGCGATCCGGTCAATGGTCTGCAGCATGCCTTCATCCGGGTAATTCTCGAGAAAGCTGAAAAGTCTCCTGAAACCCGATTCATCATTTTCGAAAATGGTCCGTTCGAAAGTCCGAAAGGTCACCTGGGCAGCAGAGCGTGTCTGGGGATAATTCTCCATGAGTTCCATTGCAAATTCAAACCAGTCCGCATAGGCCATATCTGTTCGCAAGGTATCCTCCAGCATCATCCGGCGTGATTCTGACACCTCCGGTTTACTGTCGCAGGCTGCAATGAAAAACAGCATGATGACGAGGATTGGGACCATAATTCTGTATATGCTCGATCTCATGTCGGGATTCCTTTCTCGGGAAGTGTTCCAGTGAAGTATAAAGGGATGCTCATTCAGTTTCCAGGTTGTGAAGATACGATCCCGCTCTATGTCAACAAAGATAAAGCATGGTTCTGCTGCAGCCGAGTTGCCTGCGAGGCGCATATACCCTAAATTGATGACAGTACAGGCAGATGTCATGACTCAATCCAAATCAATGAGAATCCTTTCGGCGCTTTTCCTGCTGCTGACGTTGGTTTCCAACAGCCTGGCCTGCCGAATGTGGGCCATAATGCCTCTCCGCGGTGATCATCTCACCATTGAAGGCAGCGATAGCCTGAATTTGTTCATCCAGAGTGAACTGGAACAGATGGAGAAACTGGGTGGGTCGGGTGGTTGGCCCTTTGCCAATTACCATGGCTGGGCCTGGGTCAGTTACAGCCGTGAAGGATTTTACGAACTTACTGACTGGCAGCGCTCTGAATTGCCTGCTTATGAGGACAGCCTTTATCTAACCAGCAGCCTGGAACAATTGATCGATCCAGACCTGAAACTCTACCTGGGACATGTCCGCAACGCCAGCAGCGGAGCCTACATAATTCCAAATCCCCATCCCTTCCTTTTTACAACTCAGCGTGGCAAGACTTACGCTTTCGGGCACAATGGGGATATGGACAAGGTATTTCTCCGGGATCTTCTGGGGCCTGCCTGGCTGGCACAGCATCCACCTCAGACCTATGGACATGGCCCCTGGGCCGGCGCTGGATGGGATGCCGTCATCGATTCCGAGCTCATGTTCTTCTGGTTGATCAAGTGCATCGAGGAATATGGCGATGTCCTCATGGGCTTGAGTGTAGCTCTGGACACGCTGGAGCAGAACTATTCAAACCTGGTCAAGAACTTCGTGCTTACCGATGGAGAGTCGATCTGGGCCTATCGATCATCTCCAGCAAGCGATATCTGGTATTACGACGGCTTCTCTATTCCGGAGAAACCCTGGCATCAGGCTGCCACGCAACACCGCGCCATCATGAGTACACCGCCCTCGGTGGGTATAGCCTCAGCTCTACCTTGGGAATCCCTGGGAAACCAGGACCTCATCCTGTTTGCACCCGGTGATTCCCTGCTCATCATTGACAACTTCCCCACCTACCACCGCAGCATGCTGGTACCCCAGGTGGCTGAGACCTTCGAATTGCAGGGTAATTACCCGAATCCCTTCAATGCAGGTACCTGGATCGAGTATGCGCTGCCTGCGGGTATGGCAGCGACCATTGAGATCCACGATATTCGTGGCCGGCTGGTTAAGATATTGACACCTGGTTTCAACCAGTGGCAGGAAACCCAGGCTGTCTACTGGGATGGTCGTAATGAAGCCGGTGAGGCGTTGAGCAGCGGGGTTTATCTGTACAGCATTCGAACCCAGAGTGCGATCGACAGCGGTCGGATGCTTCTTCTGCGCTGACAACCTGCCATATTCTTACTCCAGGATGCTGTTCAGCGAAGCTTCAACATTGAAGCATTCATTACAGTCGAAATCAAATGTCCGATGGTGATAGTCACCCTCTTCGTCAGCTTTATACAGCGGTGCATAAAACTCACGCTTGCTGGTGATCTCTTTCAGTGCCCTGACAAGTTCATCCACATCCTCGCGGGTTGAGTAGAGTCCGAAACTGGCCCTGACCATACCTGCCTTCATGAGGAAATCAGAACCCATCTCAAGGAAATTGATGATGCCGAATTTCTCTTCCAGGTCATCGATCATCATCTCTTTGACATAGGGATGGGCACAGAAACACTGGTTTCGTACCGCAACGTTGTAATAGTCGTTCAGTATTGCTGCAACAAGGCCATGATCCATATCTCTGAGGTTGAAGGAAATGGATGCCGCTCTGGGGCATTTATTGATATCCGTATCACCGTAGACTACGATCTCGGGGATGGTGAGCATCTCCTGAAGTGCATATTCCAGGAGTTCATCCTCCAGTTCTTCCAGGAGATCCATTCCGATCCGGTCCAATACCTCGATGACACCGGCCAGCGCGATGGCGCCGGGGATATTCGGTGTACCTGCCTCCTCGCGGTCGGGAAAATCGCTTTTGACTACATATTTGGTCTCCAGGACCCTGTCCACCATACCTCCGCCTACCTCTTCAGGTTCGATTGCCGAGAGGTGATCCTTACGAGCAATGACCACACCCGGCGAGCCTGGCATATAGGTCTTGTGACCGGAGAAAACCAGGGCATCGATCCAGCCTTCAGGATCCTCGGCGGGACACATCTCGGTAACCAGATGCGCAACGCTCTGGGCGCCATCGATCATCACCAGGGCGCCATAACGATGCGCCAGGTGTGCTACTTCACGAACCGGATTCTTTATCCCTGTCACGTTGCTCACTGCGGTCATGGACACGTAATTGACCCTGCCTTCATTCTCCTGCAGGGCTCTTTCGAGCTCTGGTAGACTGACACACATCATGCGTTCGTCCAGACTCTCCACCGGTATATGGATGACTTCCGCCATATGCTTGCGATGCGGCAGATCGTTTGAATGGTGTTCCATGATGGAGATGATGGCACGGTCGCGGCGGGGACGAAGATCCCGGAACACACGCGCCATTCGATTTACACCGGCGGTGGTACCGCTACCAGTGAAAAAACAGGTGTACTGTTCCGGATCAGCCCCTACAAATGAAAGAATGCGGTCATGAGCCCAGCGATATTGTTGAGTGGCGATCTTGGCGCTGTAATGCATCACACTGTGGGTGTTGGCATAATGCTCGAGAAATTGACCGATCATACGAAATGGCGCCTGCATCATCAGGGTACTGGCTGTGGAGTCAAGATAGATCCGGCGCGTGGATTCGCCTGTGACCAGGGGATATTCCGTTTCCAGGCCGACAAAATCATCGTGGATCCTCTCAAAGAGCGCTTTCCCCCGCAATCCCTGCGTTTCAGTCATGATCATTCATCCTCTATTTACCAGATCTCCAACATGCTGAGCGCTTGCCGGCTAATTCCATGCCAACCTGCAACGCGACGAATGATCGTCCTCCATTGACTTTTTCGCAAGCAAAAGCCTGAATCAACCAGGAACGGAAAGGGGCGGATCAACGACCCGCCCCTGTATATCTGACCTCAATATCTCAAGGATATTATTTCATCAGAACCAGTTTCAGGACGTGCTGATGTTCTGCACTGGTAATACGGGCATAATAGATCCCTGTGGCGGCGGATCCTGCACTGGTGGTCCCGTCCCAACTGAGTTGATGCCAACCGGCCTGTTGACGCGCGCTCATCAGGCTGGCCACTTCCCGACCCAGCATGTCGTGGATTGAAACTGTCACCACGTCAGCTGCAGGCAGGGCATAGCGGATATGTGTCACCGGGTTAAAGGGATTCGGATAACTGGGCAGCACGGTGAAATTGGCCGGCTGTCCGGCACTTTCATCCACATCCAGCCAGGACATGGGGAAGACGCCGCTGCGATGGTAGTCACCCCGATCGGTAAACCAGCCCTGTGGAGCGGCAAACTCGGATTTCAGATCGATTGCCACGAGTCCTTCATCGGTACCGACAACCACCTCTGGATTCCCATCCATGTCGATGTCGGCGATCGTAGGAATACCATCAACTGCACTGCTGTTCAGGATCGGGAAGTTTTCCAGGCTGGTACCATCCAGGGCAAATCCGTAGAGATTACCATTATTGGAACCAACGAACACCTCAGGGATGCCATCTCCATCGATATCCTCGACGATGGGTGAACTGTCGCTGGATGAGCCGATATCTACCGGCCAACCAGGTAGCAGGTCACCCTGGGCATCAACCACAAAGAGTTTGGCATCCACCGACGAGTATGCGACTCCAGTGACATCCTCGGGACCAATGAATGGGGCGGCTGATGTCCGCACATTTCCGGATCCATGATCCACAGCCCAGATAACCGTACCATCCGTATCAATGGCATAGAGTTTGTCATCATCGCTACCCACCAGGATCTCGTAGGCCAGGTCCTGGTCTAGATCAGCCACCGATACTGCGGATGCTGCTTTGTCACCCAAAGCTACCGGGAATCCCGGGTATTCGGAGCCGTCGATGCCGAAGGCATGTAGCTGATCACCCCAGGTAGCCACGATGATCTCGGGATTCTCGTCCCCGCCGAGGTTGACCACAGCAGCGCCGCGTGACATCCGTTCACCTTCCAGGGTGATGGGGAATGGTCCGAAGGGTGTACCGTCATGGTGGACGGCGAGGACATCATAGCCAAAACCAGTGGCCACGATCTCCAGGTCTCCATCCAGATCAAGATCTGCCAGGGTTGGTGTTGAAAGGATGTAGGATTCAGCCTCAGCGATGTCAGCCACGCTTCCGTCATGCTGGATCACATATAATTTCTTGTCCCGGGAGCCCACCACGATCTCAAGATCGCCATCGTTCTCCAGGTCGCCTATAGCTACGCTGCCCTGGACCTTGTTGCCTACGAATACAGGAAAACCAGGCAGTTCGAAGCCCAGGTGATTGAAGACATGCACGAGGCTGTCGGAACCAGCGACAACGACTTCTTTACCTCCGGTGCCATTCAGGTCCACCACTGCATTTCCACCGGTGACCGGCTGAGCCAGCTCGATGGGATAATGCGCCTGGTACATATCCATGGGCACTGTGAAGGAGATCACCGTTTCATAGGGATCCTCAGTATCCTGATTCGCGCTCAGGATAAGTGTGAAAGGCAGTTCAGTAATGGCTGGAGCTTCGGCAGAAACCGAGAAATGAAATGGATCGCTATCGTTGGCGATATAATCACAATTCACGATCAGTCCAAACTCTGCACCATCCTCGCTGATGGTGACAAAAGGACTGCCGCTGCTCAGCAGACCAACAACGTCATTGGCATCGGCCCAGTCGCAGGCGTTATTGATCATGACGGCCATAGAAGCGCCTTCGCCGGGATTCAGTTTGTTATCACCGTCATCACTCTCGATGTTCAATTCGACAGAATCAAAGGTGAGGTTCGGAACGTTGATGGGTCCCATGTCAGTGATGAACACATCTGCGGCGTTCAGCACTTCCTTGGTGGTGGGATTCTGCACAAATACGATCACATGAGCATTCTCAGGGATGATGGGATTGGGCACATCAAATTCGAGTTCTACCGTGGTGTTCTCACCAGCCACAAGCTCGATGGAGGTTCCTGCCGATGAGGGGATCATGTCACGCATCACGTTTTCATGATCGGGATTCCCGTTTGATCCCATGTAATACAGTCCATCCTCCACCAGAACGCAGTGCAGGATGAAATCACCTGAGATGGTGGCCTCTGCGCCAACGATCACACTGATATTGGCAGTGAGAGTCCCATAATCGAGGTTTCCCAGAATATCGATGGTGATCTCAGAGGGCACATCTGCCCTGGCCAGAATGGCATTCCCCCAGGTACTGTAGGAACCACCTGGATTCGAGCCATCGATGCGGATGGTGGGTATACCATTCACACCATAGTAACTGCGACGCGCGTCGGCTTCTCCGGAGTTATAATTGTAATATGGATCTGCACCCGGCCATGACATGTGGTAGCCGATCATGGCAAAGGTACCTTCATTATCATCCTGGAACCCGTCCAGGTAGGCATCTGCTGGCCCGCAGTATGATCACCCAGCGTTGGTGAATATCTCAGCCAGGGGTAGTCTTTCCGCGGCGAAGCCAATGGCGAATAGACTCAGAAACAGCATTGCACTCATAGTGTGCCGAAACTTCATTCTGGTGCTCCTTCTTACATGTTCAATCATCAAATATTTCAACAGGAATATGATGCAATCAGCAATCCAATGTGGATAAGGAAATTATGACGATATCATGACGGTGAAGAATGCCATTAAAAAAGGCCCCTGTTCCCAGGGGCCCTGAAGTTCCTATTTCATTAGCAGCATCTTGATCAAGCGGTTCTCAGTCCCGAAGTTCAATTTCATATAGTAAACACCTGTGGCCACCTCGCGACCAACCTCATCGACGCCCTGCCAGACCAGGTCATACCAGCCGGCAGACTGGAACTCATGAGCCAGCTCAATGACCTCTCTGCCCAGTACATCATACACGGCGATCCTGGCCATACCGGCTTCCGGCAGACCATAACTCACCCGCGTATCGGGATTGAAGGGATTGGGATAGTTCGGACTGAGGCTGAGTTCTCGGGGCAGCACCACGCCGGGATCGATGAGCGTAGCACCCTGAGGGAACACACCGTCACGCAGATAACTGCCCTGGTCCGTGAACCAGGTGGCAATCGTACCACTTGTAGACTTGATATCGATGGCCGTGAGACCACCGCTGGTCCCTGCGATGAGTTCCGGATTACCGTCCTCATCAAGATCCGCCACGGTGGGGATTGTCTTGATCATGTTGTCTGCAAAGACCGGGAAACCTTCAACTGGTGTACCGTCAGCGTAGAATCCATAGAGGTATTCATCATCTGAGCCGGCAAACAGCTCTGGTGTGCCATCGTTATCAATATCAGCAGCGACTGGAGAACTCAGTGAGAAACTGCCCACACTCTGCGGCCAGCCGTCAACCAGAGCTCCGGCAGCATCCAGGACCCAGAGTTGGCCATCCATACTGATGAAGGCCACCTCCAGACCACCGTTCGCCACCAGGTCAACGATGGCCGGTGAAGAACGTACGGGTGCGATCCCATTCTGGTGTGTCCACAGGATCTCGCCTGTGAAGGAAACACAGTGCAGTGAGGTATTGTCGGCACCCACCAGGATCTCGAGGTTCCCGTCGCCATCCAGATCTGCAACGCTGACATCGCTCTGACTCCCGGCACCCAGGCTCACCGGAAAGCCGGCCAGTTCATCGCCGAGCATATCCAGGACATGCAGGTTGCCTGACTGGGTACTCACGACGATGACCCAGAGGGTATGGTCATTGATATGGGCTACCGCGGCACCGCGTACCATGCGTTCCGGATCGACGTACAGCGGTGAGGCCCCGAAATGTGAACCATCATGGTGTACGATCTGAATATCCCGGCCATATCCGGGTGCGATGATCTCATAGTCACCGTCATCATCGAGATCAGCCAGGGACGGGGTTGCCATGAGATAACCGTTTGCGGTAACGATAGCCTCTGCAGATCCGTCATGCTGGATGACATATAGATTGTTGTCACGTGAACCGACGACGATCTCCAGGTCGCCGTCATTGTCGATATCCGCAATAGCTGGACTACCGGAGATTCCATCGTTCACGTTGGCGGGGAAACCTGGTAATTCCTCACCCATTGCGTTGATTGCGTGGACCAGGCCGCCGGCATCGCCCAGGATGACTTCCAGTTCGCCATCACCGTCAAGATCGATAATGGCATTCCCCTGTCCTGACGCTTCCTGGAAGCTGACAGGAAAATTCACCTGGTTCATATCGACGGGGATCTCAAAGGTCAGATCGACTGCGTAGGGATTCTCACCCCCGCTATTTGCCGTCAACGACAGCGTAAAAGGAAATTCATAGGCACCTGGAGCTTCCGAGCTTATCTCAAATGCGAACAGATCGCCAGCGCCTGAAGCAGTTTCGCAATTATCAATATTCCCATACGTGACATTCGCATCCGTGATGGTGATAAATTCACTGCTGCTGCTCAGCACACCTGTCACTCCTTCGGCGTTGGCCCATCGGCAGAAATTTTCAAGTGTGATATCCAGATCCGCAGCATCTCCCGGGCTTAGTTTCCCGTCATCATCGAGATCGTCGATCTCGAGATTATACTCCTCAAGAGACAATAGAGGAAATGGAGCCGGCTCAATATCGGAAAGCCATGTGTAACCTGCATTCAGGACGGCTTTGGTGGTGGTGTCCTGAACAAAGGCGGTGACACGGACATTTGGTGAAAGTAACGGCTCAGGTGTGGCTATGTCGAATGTCAGGACCTGGCTATCATTTGCAGCCAGGGTAACCAGGGTTCCTCCGGCATCGGGGATCATATCCCTCATCACGTTCTGGAACATACTCATCCCCAGAGGCAGATCACTTTCGGTAAGGATGACCTGGAGATCGTAGTCGCCGGGGACAATATCCTCCGTAAAGATCTCGACATCCACCGAACCGATACCTCCAAAATGATCAAACTCACCCGTGATGGTTACTGCAAGTGGTGTATAGGTTCCCTGCCGGGCTGTAAGACTATCTGTCCACCACTGAACATATTCTTCAATGGTTTCGATGTACCAGATGTCGTAGAAGACTCCATCGATCTGAAGGGAAGGTGTGTAATAGCCGCCAGCGGGTCCCGCGGTGTAGGCGTCGTCATAGTAGGCAATGCGTGCCGCAGCTTCGTCTGGATTGTATACGTAAAATGGATCACTGCTGCTGGGCCACCACATGTGATAATTAACGAAAACACCGGTATTGGGATTCTCAGCCTGGAAAACTTCCAGGAGGACCTCAGTTGGTCCGCAGGTGGGTCACCCGCTGTTCGTAAAGTATTCAGCGAGAGCAATGCGCTCAGCACCATGACCAAGAGAGAACAGGGACAGGACGGTCAATGTCAAGGCTGTACAAGCTTTTCTCATCTTTCGCTCCTCGGATTAGCTCAGTTTGAAGTTTGTTCCAACCAACCAATAAACTTATCTCCAGGGAGTGAGGATTGCATCAAAGAAAACTTTGTCCATCCACTGATCCGTGAAAGAAGAAGCCCCTGTCTCCAGGGGCTTCATCGGTCTATTTCATTAGCAGCATTTTGATCAAACGGTTCTCAGTCCCGAAGTCCAGTTTCATGTAATAAACACCTGTGGCCACCTCGCGACCAACCTCATCAACGCCCTGCCAGACCAGGTCATACCAGCCGGCAGACTGGAACTCATGAGTCAGTTCGATGACCTCCCTGCCCAACACATCATACACTGCGATCCTGGCCATACCGGCTTCCGGCAGACCATAGCTCACACGCGTATCGGGATTGAAGGGATTGGGATAGTTCGGACTGAGGCTGAGTTCCCGGGGCAGGACGACACCGGGATCGACGAGTGTGGCACCCTGAGGGAACACACCATCACGCAGATAACTGCCCTGATCCGTGAACCAGGTGGCTGCTGAACCTGCATCCGTCTTGATGTCTATGGCCGTCAGACCTGCGCTGGTCCCGGCGATGAGTTCGAGATTCCCATCTCCATCCAGGTCTGCCACGGTGGGAACCGTCTTGATCATGTTGTCTGCAAAGACAGGAAAACCCTCAACCGGGGTACCGTCAGCGTAGAATCCATAGAGGTATTCATCATCTGAACCGGCAAACAGCTCTGGTGTGCCATCGTTATCAATATCCGCTGCCACTGGTGAACTCAGTGAGAAACTGCCCACACTCTGCGGCCAGCCATCAACCAGAGCTCCGGCGGCATCCAGGACCCAGAGCTGGCCATCCATACTGATGAAGGCCACCTCCAGACCACCATTCGCCACCAGATCAACGATGGCCGGTGAAGAACGTACGGGAGCGATCCCATTCTGGTGTGTCCACAGGATCTCACCTGTGAAGGAAACACAGTGAAGTGAAGTGTTGTCTGCTCCCACCAGGATCTCGAGGTTCCCGTCGCCATCCAGATCTGCGACACTGACATCGCTCTGACTCCCGGCACCCAGGCTCACCGGGAAGCCGGCCAGTTCATCGCCAAGCATATCCAGGACATGCAGGTTGCCTGACTGGGTACTCACGACGATGACCCAGAGGGTATGGTCATTGATATGGGCTACCGCGGCACCGCGTACCATGCGTTCCGGATCGACGTACAGCGGTGAAGCCCCGAAAGGTGAACCATCATGATGGACGACCTGGATGTCGTTACCATAGCCGGGGGCTATGATCTCATAGTCACCGTCATCGTCAAGATCAGCCAGGGACGGGGTTGCCATGAGATAACCGTTTGCGGTGACGACAGCCTCTGCAGTACCGTCATGCTGGATGACATACAGATTGTTGTTCCTGGATCCAACAACGATTTCAATATCGCCATCGTTGTCAATGTCAGCTACGGCTGGACTACCGAGTACACCCTCGTTCACGTTGACAGGGAAACCAGGTAATTCATTGCCTGCACCTGAGATTGCATGTACCAGTCCGCCGGCGTCGCCCAGGATGATATCCTTCTGCCCGTCACCATCCAGGTCCAGAACTGCTGTGCCCTGGCCGCTGGCATTATCAAACTCAACAGGATAATTCAGTTGGAACATGTCCAGAGTAATCTGGAATTCGCGAACAACCTCATAAGGATATTCAGATGTGGAGTTTGCCATAAGACGCAGTAAGAAGGGTATCTCGTCAACCAGAGGTGCATCTTCTGATAAACTTGCCATGAACAGATCTGCCAGGTTGGAACTGAGATCACATTGAGCAATATCACCGATCGCCCCGATGCTGTCATCAATCGTTACATAGGGACTGGTCGTCGATAGATAAGCAGTCACATCTGTGGCATCAAACCAATCACAAGCGTTTGAGACGTTTACACCCAGTTCTGTTGACTCGCCCCTATTCCACTTCCCATCGCCATCCGTGTCTGCAAGTACCAGGTCGACTGATTCAATGGCCAGATTTGGAACAGTGATCGGGACCACTTCTGCAAGGTCCAATCTGGCAGCGTTCAGCACGGTCTGTGACGTTGTATCCTGGAGGAATGCGACAATCTGGACATTTGCAGGGTTGACCGGATCCATGATCTCGATGGCTATGCTCGCGGAAGTCGTATCCGACTCCACAATATTGATCTCTTCACCCTCGGGAACCGGAAACATGCCCCGCATGACGTTCATATGTGTGAATGGATCGATATACACGCCATCAGACAGCTGGCGGTATACCAGGTTGTTTTCGATCGTCAGCACATGGAGATTGTAAGCCCCGCTGAATCCCGCTTCCGGAATAATATCGACTGTGACCATTCCATCCATTGTCAGGTAATCGAATTCGACATCAAGTGCAATACTCACATCCGCCCATACATTGACATTGGTCATGATTATATCGGCCCAGGTGGCCCCGCCACCGCCGGTGCTGACACCGTCGATACGCATGTGGGGTACACCGTTGAAACCGTAGAATCCTCGTCGGATCTGTACGGGCTCAGTGTTGTGGTTATAGTATGGATCACCGCCGTCCGGCCACCAGACATGATAGTGAACTGCAACATATTCTTCCCCGTTCTCTTCCTGGAAACCTTCCAGGTAGACCGTTTGCGGTCCGCAGAACGTTCACCCGGTGTTGGTAAAATATTCTGCCAGGGGGTAGCGTTGAGCACTGAAACCAATGCTGAACAAGGCCAGTACGAGCACTGTACCGACTGCCACTGAATTTCTCATCGTAATCTCCTCGGTTAAGACCTGTTATGAAGGTTCCACATAAATGATCTACAAACTTATTGCCAAAGTTAATTATATGCAGCATGGATTTACCTGACGGCAGGATCAGAATCAAAATGTAAGTAATTGAAAAACCCCGCGAACAGGCGGGGTTTCCCAAATGTATTCTGATCGAATGCGTCAAATGATCTCAGGTGTATCGGCCTCCATTCTTAACAAGCGTCGACGCTCCGTCCCACTCTCGAACAGCGAATAAAGCACAGGAACGATCACGAGTGTCAGGAACGAGGCCACAGCCAGACCGAAGATCAGACTTACCGCCAAAGGCCGCCAGTACTCCGCGCCGCCGGCAAAGTTCAGTGTCAAGGGGATCATACCGGCCAGGGTGGTAACCGTGGTCATAATGATGGGACGCAGACGGTTGCGGCCGCCCTTGATCAATGCTTCCCGCAAAGGCAGACCTGACCTGCGCTGATCATTTACGTAGGCCATGAGGACGATGGCATCGTTGACCACCACCCCCATGAGGGCCACTACCCCGAAGAAGGCCATCAATCCGAAGGCCACACGGGTCACCATGAGACCAAAAACCACACCGATAAAGGACAGTGGTATGGCCAGACCAATGATGAATGGCTGCCGAAGGGATTGGAACTGTGCTGACAGGATCAGCAGGATGATCACAAAACCGATCATCATCGCACGGCCCAGACTTGCGAAGGACTTGGCAGCCTCGTCCTCAATGCCGCCATATTCAACAGTAACGCCCGCCGGAATGCTCAGCGAGGACAGATATGGATCCATCTTGCGGCGGATGTCACTGGCATCCACACCTTTGGCGAGGTCGCAGGTCACACTGACATTCCGTTTGAAGTTGCTATGCTTGATGGAGCCCTCGCTGCTGCCCAGTTCAAGGGAGGCCACATTCTCAAAGGGCACCATCATACCCATCTGATTGGGAATATTCAGGTTACGGATAGCATCGATGGTCTCCCGGCCTTCCGTATCAAGTTTTACCCGGACCGGCACATCCTCCAATCCATCCGAATATTGCGTGGCTTCGATACCGATCATGGCAGCAGCCACCGTATTGCTGATATCAAAGCTGGACAGACCATAGCTGGCGGCACGGTCGTGGTCCACCACCACCTGGAACTCCGTACGGCGTGAACCGATACTGGAGGCTACATTCAGGGCACCAGGCAGCGTGGCCATCTTGTCCTTGATCCGCTCGGCCACGAATTCAAGTGCCTGAAGGTCATCACCGCTGATATCAATGACGACGTTTGTGGCCACCGGGGGACCTTCCTCAATGGTTTGGAAAGTAACCTCAACACCGGGAACACGACCCCAGTCTGCATCCATGGCAGCGATGAGCTCCTCCACTCCGCGATCTCTTTCAGACGCGACCACCAGATCGATATTGAGCTGACCGATCTCTGACCCGCGACCACCGCCCTGGGCCAGACGGACGTTCTGTACACCGCTTTCCCCAACGGTTGAGACAAAACGTTCCACCTCAGGCATACCCATGAGATATTCTTCCATCTCCTGGATGACCTGGTCGGTGTACTCCAACTGGCTCCCGGTTTCGGTATTGATATCGATGATGACCCGGGGCTGGTGTACCTTGGGAAACATCTGTACCTTAACAAGTTTCAGATCGGTCGAGAAGGAGATCCCTACGATCGCCAGGGTTCCGAAGAAAGCAATGGTTGCCAGAAACATGACACTCCAGCGATGACTGAGTGCCCAACCCAGTGTACGGGTGTAGACCCGCTTCCCGATCCATTCACCGCTGAGGAGCCCTTTCCCTGAGCGCAGAGTCATCAGCTTCGATGCCAGAACGGGGATCAGGAAATGATCCGCCAGGAAGGCGCCGATAAGGGTATAGATCACCACTTTGGGGATCACCGACAGGAATTGTCCCATGACGCCGGTCATGTACATGATGGGGGCAAAGGCGACAATGGTGGTTAAAACCGAGGTCATGATGGGGATACCCACTTCACGCATGGCCGCAACGGCCGCCTCCTTGCGTTGCAGTCCCTCCTCGATGTGCCTGTAGGTGGATTCAGCCACGATGATGGCACCGTCAACAACGATGCCCAGCACGATGATCAGGCCAAACATGGCAATACCTGTGCGTTCCACCTCGAAAACAGGCATGAGCAGGAAGGAGAACATCAGGGCGAAAGGCAGCGCGATAGCCACAATGATTGCATTCCTGAATCCGATCCCGGCAAACAGGACCAGTACGACAAAGAGTATTCCCCAGCCAGCGTTCTTGTTCAACTGGTTGTTCTGAGTCTCAATATCCGTTGCCTGACGAGCGGTATAGGCAAAGGCCATCTCCACCGGGAAATCTTCTGCTTCCTCGTCCACGATAGCTTCAACCTCTTCGGTGACCTCCACAATGTGCGCACCGGGTTTCTTAGAGATCAACAGGGTGACGCTGTTGTATTGATCGTAGCGGGAGTAGCTCTTGGCCTGTTCGTAGCCGTCGATGACGACACCCACATCACGTATGCGTTTGACATTGCCGTTGCGGTCAACGCCAAGGATGGTATTCTCAATGTCCTCGATATTCTGGTACTTGCCCACTGTACGGATGAACATGTCCTGATTGCTCAGTTCCATGACACCACCGGGAAAGTTCAGGTTGCTGTTCTGCATGGCGCGGATGACCTGGGGAATGCTGAGATTGTTCGCCTGGAGGAGGTCAGGATCAAGCTGAACGGTGATCTCGCGCTCCTGTCCACCGAACATCTCCACCTCGTTCACGCCGTTCACGCGCACCAGACGATCCTGTACCCGGTCCGCCACCTGTTGAAGCTCGTAAGGTGAGAATTCACCATAGATGTTCAGGATGCTGATGGGGATCTCGGTGAAATCGATATCCTGGACCGTCACGTTCTCGACTGCATCCGGCAGATCCGGGAGTGCTTCGTTCACCTTCTGGCGCAGATCATCGATACTTTCGTCCAGGTCAGTACCGGCATTGAATTTTACTGTGATGAAACCGGCATTCTGCAATGCGTAGCTGGTGACCTCTTCTGTCTCCTGCAGCTGGGCCAGGGATTCCTCAAGAGGTTTCAGCACCTCTGATTCGATCTCGCTGGGCGCGGCACCGACGTAGGTAGCCGAGACGAAGGCGTAGGGCACACTGATGTTGGGAACCAACTCCAGCGGCAATGTCGCATAGGAGATAAAGCTGGCAACCAGGATCGCCAGGGCCGCAACGATGACGCCCATGGGATGGTTGATGGCCTGTTCAGATATTTTCATCCTATGCTCCTGTCAACTCGACGATATCCAGGAGTGAACCGTTACGTACATCCTTGTGTCCCCGGACGATAAGCGTGTCGCCACCCATGAGTTCGCTCTCGATAAGCGCATCTGTGCCGTTCAGGGCGATGACCTTCACGGGAACACGTCTGGCCCGGCCTTCAGCTGCCTGATAAACATATGTACCCACACCGTCATCCTGGATGAGTCTCATGGGAACTGTCGTGGCCATGGAATAGGCATCCAGAACGATATGTACATCGGCCACCAGACCAAGCTTCAGGATCCGGTCCGTATCGTCGATGAAGATCTCGACGTCATAATTGTTGCTCAGATCCTTGGGGGCCATACCAATGCGGCGTACTTCGCCATTGAACTTCCTGTCGGGGAAGGATTTGAATTCAAGCTCTGTCTGCTGCCCGATCTGGATCATACCTACCCGGGCTTCCGGTACAGGGATCACAACTTTGAGCTGTTCCATATCGGCCAGCACGAACGGTGGCTGCATACCTGCTGCCGGGGATGTAAGGTCGCCCACATTCAGGTTCCGGGTGACGATATGTCCATCGAAGGGTGCACGCAGGATAGTGTTGTCCAGCATATTTTTGGCCTGTGTGAAACCTGCGCGGGTATTGTCTACGCCAAGGCTGGCCATCTTCAGCTGATCTGAGCTGATCACATTGGAACTGTAGAGTTTTTCCGAACTTTCCAGATCACTCTGAGCCTTCTCATACATGGCCTTGGCCTGGGCAAAAGCCGTTTCATAGACATTCGATTTGATCTTAGCCAGGGCCTGTCCGCTGGAGACTTTCTCACCGACCTCGATATAGATCTCCTCTACCTTCCCGGATGCTTCAAAAAGTAGATTGACCATGTGCTCCGAAGTCACACTGCCAATGCTGTTGTAGGTAATATTGAAGTCAGAAAGTTCCAGCTCTTCTACCCGAACGGGGATCGAAACCTCCGGAATGGCCTCATCACCTTTGGCGTTTGGCGAACCGCAACTGATCAGACTCACACCGAGTGCCACTGCCACCAGGCCCAGGACGTAGTATCGTGTATTCATAGTGTTGTACTTCATTTTCATTTCCCCGTTCAGATTAGATCTCACCGCCAAGGGCCCTTACCAACGAGGCCTTCGCGCTGTAGTATTCATAATACGCCTGGAACAGGCCCAGTTCAGCCTGATCACGGGCATTCTGGGCATCCAAAACCTGCACCTGGCTGCTCATACCTTCCGTATAGAGCCTTTCAGCCATTTCCACACCCTTGCGGGCCATCTCGACACCTTTTTCTCCTGCTTCGATCCGCTCGACTGCCTCCTGGAGGCTCATATGCAGATTTGAAAGCTCAAGGAGCAGATTCTCACGCATATCGACTTCCGTGTACTGGCTCTTGCGATGATCGGCTTTGGCCTTCTGGACTCGGGCCTTGGATCCAAATCCCTTGAAAATGGGTATGTTCACACCCACAGCAAGTGAGGAAGACTCGCGGAAGTTCTCGCCGTCGTACTCCCCATCATTGAAGGGATTCATCTGCTGGTAGGAGCCGGTGAGCGCTACCTGGGGCATGTACTCAGCCTGAGCCATGAGGATGTTCTCCTTGTTCAACCTGGTGCTGGCGGACAGCTGATCCAGAAGGGGCTGACTTGCCAACAGGCGTGCTTCAAGTTCCTCAAGCGTTGGGAGGGCGTCAGGTTCCTGGACCAAGTCGCCTTCAATGTTGATCTCAGCATCGAGGGAAAGACCACAGGCCCGTTTCAGGCCTGCAGTTGCGATCTCTTGCATTTTGCGGGCATTGCTCAAATTTGTCTCGCCGTTGGCCACGGCCACCTCCGCGCGGATCACATCGAACTCTGCTGCCTTACCCTGCTGATAGAGCGCCCGCGCATCGCTGAGATTACGCTGGGCAACCGTGAGAGAATTCTGCATGACCTCAAGCATCTTGTCCGCCATGAGGGCTGAATAGAATGCGATGCTGGCCTGTTCCTCTACCTGGAGCCGGGTTACATCGTAGGCCGATGCTGCCAGGTCACCGTAGACGTTGGCACCTCTGATGGCCGCGATGACGCGACCTTCGAAAATGGGCTGGGTGACATTCAGTCCGTAAATGGCCGTGTTGTCGTTCCCAAATGCGAACTCAAAAGGGACCAACTGGATACCGGTGGCCTGCAGGAATTCTCCAGGAACGATGTTCCCGAATTCATCCGTGTTTGGGATTGGAGATCCGTCAATGGTCAGGGGAACCGGATTCCCGCTGCCATCGATGACGCCGAAGGGCACCGGGAAGCTCACTGGCTGTCCAGCGATGGAGAAGCTGTGAGATAGCTGGGCGAAGCTGGAGACAACCGGCAGTGCCGCTGAGAAGGCTTCCTTACGCTGAGCTTCCGCCTTTGTGCGTTCTTCAGCCGCATTCTTCATGCTGACATTGTGTTCCAGGGCCAGGTCTACAGCCCGATCCAGATCTATCCTGATGGGATCTGCGGCCAGTGCAGGTATCTGAACCACGGTGAGCAGGATGGCCAGAGCTTCTGTAAGCCTCCTCATATGCTGACTCCTTTGAAGAAAAGATCGATTATTTCATCGGGTGAGATCTCATCGATGCTCATCTCCCCACTGTTCACAGCACGGATCTGGCTGTGGATCATACCCAGCAGGTACCGGGCATAGCGCTCCCCTGAACCCGCTTTGATCTCTTTACCCTCGATGGCGCAGTCCATCTCCCCCACCAGCCTGGTGAACATCTTGCGATATTTCCTGGCAAGTTCAGATCGTTCTCCGGACATCCCTTCTCTGGACATGATCCTCTGCTGGGAAAGGAACATCCGCAGAAAATCCCCATTCTTCCGATAAAGTTCAAAATGAGTATTCACGATGGTTGTCAGGCGCTCGTAGAAGCGCTCAACACCTTCCAGTTTCTCAGCCAGGAAGGTATCCATGTCATCGATGACATACTCCAGGCTGGAGTTGAACAGGTCCATCTTGTTATCGAAATAATTATAGATGGTGCCCTTCCCGAACTCGGCCAGGCTGGCCACTTCTTCAAGCTTTGTGTTCTCGAAGCCATTCTGCGCGAAGAGATGCACAGCGGCCTCCATGATCTCTCGACGATGCTGGAGGCGTTCCCGCTCCTTGCGTGAGAGTCCATTTTCCGTCTGGTTATTCATAATTTGACTCATGGGTCATATATAATACTCATCGTTCATGACGCAAGCAGTAATTTTGCATTGCACGCCTTTCCCTCGTTATCCCACTTTCACGTTTGAACAGCCTCATTCACCGGTATCCCGACTTGGTTTCGATCTGGATTTGGTATGGAAGTTGAATACATTCACGTCATGATCGATATCTATTACTCCGACCGATTCCTGCAGCATGATACCGGCTATGGCCATCCGGAACGTGCTGAAAGACTGGAAGCAATCGTCTCCAGACTTAAGGACGGATCATTCCCGGATGTATTGCATTGGAAGGAGCCCCGTCGAGCCCGGCGCGAGGAATTGAGCCTGATCCATACAGCCAATCATATCGACACAGTTGAGCGCACGGCTATCATGGGCGGATTCAGCCTGGATCCGGATACCATGGTGAGTCCGGAGAGCTTTGATGTGGCACTGCAGAGTGCCGGCGCCTGGCTGGAGGGTGTTGATACGGTCCTGGATGAGCGACGCTCCGCCTTCGTCCTCTCCCGTCCCCCCGGTCACCACGCAGAACGGGATCATGCCGCGGGCTTCTGTCTATTCTCCAACTGTGCACTGGCTGCCACTTATGCCCTGGAAGAAAAGGGTGTTGATCGCGTGGCAGTCCTGGATTGGGATGTCCATCACGGCAACGGTACACAGCACATCCTGGAAACAGACAGACGGGCTGCATACTGCTCCCTGCATCAGTGGCCCTACTATCCTGGCACTGGAGCAGCCCATGAGAAGGGTAACTACAGCAACGTCCTGAACATTCCTATGGAGGCCGGGAGCGGTAGAAGCGAGTATCTGCAGGCCTTCGAAAACGAGGTCATCCCCTTTCTACGTGCTTTTGAACCTGAGCTTCTGCTGATCAGCGCCGGATTCGATGCCAGTGTCAATGATCCCCTGGCCGGCATGAACCTGACGCCGGAGGAATTCTCCGAATTCACCCTGGCCTGTCTGGATCTGAATCCGAGACTGATGCTGGGACTGGAAGGTGGCTATCATCTCCAGGATCTGGCGGATTGTGTAGCCAGGGTCCTCACGACGATCGAGGACAATGACCAGGGATAGATCATGCTAGATACCCGTCGTGAGGTCTTCCGGCTCCTGGGACGCCTCGAATTCTCCTCGTACAGTGCTCTACTCAAGATAACCATCGTCACCGTGGCAGCTTTACTCATCGCCCTCGTACCGGAATGGCAGGGCCTGGAGCCAGCGGGGCGCTGGACCTTCTTCATCCTGATACTGGCCGCCGGATTATGGGTGACTGAGGCCATACCTTCCTTCGCTGTGGCAATTCTCATCATCGGACTCGAGATCCTCATCCTGGGACACCCCGGTGGTGTCCTTGCCACTGGCAGCAAGGATTGGGAGATCTTTGTCAGACCCTGGTCCAGCCCCATCATGTGGCTGTTCCTGGGAGGTTTTATCCTGGGACAGGCGGCTCAGACAACGGGGATCGACCGATTGTTCGCACGCTATGTCCTGCATTGGTTCGGCACACGTCCGGCAGCGATCCTGCTGGGCTCCATGGGCATAACCTTCATCTTCTCAATGTTCATGTCCAACACTGCCACTACAGCCATGATGATGTCCGTAATGGCGCCACTGGTTGCCAGCCTGGACCACAGGGATACTTTCGCCAAGGCCATTCTGCTGGGTGTACCCTTTGCGGCCAATGTCGGCGGAATGGGAACCATCATCGGCAGTCCGCCGAATGCCATTGATGCCGGCCTGCTCTCCAACATCATTCACGTGGATTTCCTGCAGTGGATGAAAGCCGGATTACCGCCTGCCATTGTGTTGTTCTTTGTTGCCTGGCTGTTCCTGCGCTTCAGTCACCCCAGCCAGGGAACAGCGATAGACATCCGTGGTCTGGACTGGGAAACCCGTACGGGCTCCCAACTGGCGATGTGGAAACGTCTGTTGGTGATGCCGGTTTTCCTGGTGACCGTAGGACTCTGGATGACCGGTCCCCTGCACCACATGCCCACGGCAGTGGTTTCCTTCATACCCATTACCATTTTTGCCATCACGGGCATTCTTACCGTGCACGAGATCCGCAGGTTGCAGTGGGACGTACTGCTGTTGTTGGCTGGTGGATTGTCGCTTGGAGTAGCCATCCGTGAAACGGGTCTGGCCGTCTGGTTGGTAAATTTTCTGCCAGCAGATCAGCTCGGTGCCATGGCTCTGGCCTTCGTGCTGGCCTATACCACTACCATTCTCTCGAATTTCATGAGTAATACGGCAGCGACAAATATCCTGGCGCCCATCGCAATCGCACTGGCGGCCGGCTTCGAAGCGACGGTGGTCATCCCACTGGCACTGGGAGCTTCCTCTGCCATGTGCCTGCCCATCTCGACACCACCGAATGCCATCGCCTATGCCTCAGGTAAATTGGAGAGCCGCGATTTCCTCAAGGGTGGATTGTTGTTGGGTTTGCTGGGTCCTGCACTCAGCGTGGTCTGGCTATGGTGGCTATACGCCTGAGAGTGAATCCTCATTCCGCAACCAGTCCCGGGCCTCGTCCATATCGATAAAGACCTTCAATTGGTGACCACGATTCCTCAGAGCGGTCTCGAAGAATTCAACATCCTTGTTGTATTCTTTCACTACCAATGCCCGCTTATGCTTTTGATGAAATCCGGCCTGAGTCACGCTGCTGGACATGACCATGAGTTCCATGGCTGATTTTGTGATCTCAGCTTCGCGTACATCGTTGAGTACACGGCCACAGTCATTTTCGGTCATCAGCTTGAACACAGCCGGGGCCATCTCCTTCACCAGGTCAGCGTCCATTCGGCCCTGTATACTGGCGGCGATCAGGTCACTATCTCTATCATAGGATATCTTGAAAGGCATTGACTTTCCCTTAGATCGATGGAAATGATCCTGCTACCAGCCCTTGTCCCGGGCAAGATCCATCAGTTCACCATAGACCAGGGTTTGCAGACCAAAATTATGGAACATATCAAACAGTATCTTATCCTCCCTCAGACGCACGAAGCTGTTGTAACGCTCCTCGCTGACACTGGGTGGGATGATCTCCCGCGCCTCACGTTCAGCCCGACGAAGCCCTGCCTGAATGCTGGAGTAAATGGTATGACACAATTCGTCAGATTCCGGCAGATCCATACCGAAGCGTCCTCCCAGACCATCTTCATCCAGGGGATAGACGAAATGGGCAGCAATGATGTAGCGACCTTCTCCGGAGAACATTTCGATCTCGTACCAATCACCGGTTTTTCCCAGCACTCGGAAAACATCCCCTTTATGTGCCTGGGCAACCACGAAATTCTGGGTGCTCGGACCACTGCGGATATTCACCCGGGGGGTACCCATGACGATATAGTCCTGGCCGTGACCGATCACAACAGCCAGGAAAAGTAGAATGAGAGATCTAGCCAATTTCTGACACCTTCAAATTTCTATTGGGCCCCCTGAAAGCATACGCATGCCAATATAAACATGAATTGATAAAGATGTGTGACCTTGTCACTATTCGAAATATCTGGGTAAATCGCCCCCTCGCAGGATCATTCGCTCAAGCGTCCCAAGATCTTCCACAGAAATCTCAGTGGATCAGATATCCTTGGACAAAGCCGCATAAACGAGTTGGATCAGAGTTGAGTAGCTCTGCGCAGTTGCCTCCGACATGCCCATCTCACAGGTGCGGCTCGTGGAAAAATGACCCGCCTTGGCGTGCAATGCCGACACTGCCTGTGCTTCAACCATTGTTGCTGAAGATGTAAGCTCAGGTACCAGGAAGCCGCGATCACCGGCAAATCCGCAGCAGCCGGTCTCATCAGGGTATTCCGCCGATTCGGCACACTGACGTGCTATACTCAGCATTTTATCTTCCAGACCCATCTTGATCGAAGAGCAAGTGGGGTGCAGGACTGCAGTGCCGGGAACAGGCTGCAGGTCCAGTTCAGGGATTACCCTGTCGTGGAGATATTCAATGATGTCCAGGATCTCCAGTTCCTGCCATTTCTCTAGAAGCTCACCCTCGAGCTGCTCATCGTAGTGCTTCATCCTGTAGGTACAGGGAGACGTATCCACTAGAATTGGGATGGTACCTTCCTCACTGGCCTCCCAGAGTACCTGGACGGTCTTTACGGCCATCTGTACAAATGCTTCGTCATATCCTTTTGAACTATAGGGTGTGCCGCAGCACAGGTCATTCAACTGGGCCGGGAACAGCGCCTCGATACCGGCTGCGTGCAAGACTGCAACCAATGCATCCACCGTACTCAATTCCCAGTTCTCGCCCGGGATGTCATCCATACCACGATTGAGACAGGCAACAAAATACACGACACGTCTCTCTGCATTCGCTCCCGGCTTTGTCACAGGGCGCTTCCTTCCACCCCTTGGCATGTAGGGATGCCAGGCTGGTATTCGTCTGCCGGACATCCTGTATATACCCCGACTCATGCGAGTGATCCAGCGACTGCCCAGCAGGCGTACAAGCGGTGTCGCCAGGTTCAGACCCGCCCTGACCAGGGTTACCACCGTGGCAAAGTGCCGGACGGTCCAGGCAGCGATCTTCAGACCCAGCAATCCGTGTCGTTCCTTGCGGAAGTGCCGGGTGAGGTCCCCGGTGTCTATCTTCACCGGGCAGCCCAGGGCACACAGTCCATCCACGGCACAGGTATCCACGCTTTCGAACGCATAATCGCGTATCAGTGATCTGGCTGTTTCACGCTCGCTGAAATCGCCTGCTTCCAGCATCTGGATCTCCCGCCAGGTTGCGATCCGGCGCCGGGGACTCATGCTGAGTTCATTTGAGGGACACCAGGTTTCACAGAATCCGCATTCGATACAGCGATCGGCCACAGCCTCGATACTGGGTGTGGGTTTGATATTCTGAAGATGTATTCCGGGATCAGGATTGATGATCACTCCGGGATTAAGGATATGGTGAGGATCCAGCAGGTCCTTCAATTCCTTCATGATCTGCACAGCTGCCGGACCCCACTCGGTTTCCAGGAATGGTGCCATATTGCGGCCCGTTCCGTGCTCCGCCTTCAGCGCACCGTCATATTTACCCACGGTCATGCGTACGACATCATCCATGAAGCGGCTGTATTGCTCCCCCCCCTCGGCATCGCTGAATGCCTGGGAGATGACGAAGTGCAGATTGCCGTCCTTGGCATGGCCGAAAATGATGGCGTCGTCGTAATGATGACGTCTGAAGAGTTCCTGCAGATCCAGTGTGGCATCCGCCAGATGTTCCAGGCGGAAACAGATATCTTCAATGATCACGGTGGTACCACTCTGGCGCACAGCACCCACAGAGGGCAGCAGGCCCTTACGAATTTTCCAGTAGAGATCGCGTGATTGCTGTTCCACGGTAAACCTGGGAGGAAAGAGTATCCTGGCATCCTGCAGAGCGTGGCTGGCACGTTCGACAATGGTGGCCAGCTCATCATTCTCCCCTGCCTGGAATTCACACAGCAGGGCTGCAGCATCTTCAGGGAGTTTCAGAAGTTCCGGTGGCATTCCAGGTTCGTCCTGTACTGAACGCAGGGCAGCTCGATCCATGAGTTCCAGTGCCTGGGCTCCCAGATCCCGCAGCGGGATCACGGTTTCGGTAGCTGCTCTTATGTCCTCGAAGAATAGAAGTGCGGTCGATTTGCAGGGTTCGTCAGGGAGGGTTCTGAAGCGTACTTCCGAGATGAATCCCAGGGTTCCTTCAGAGCCCACCAGCAGATGCGCCATGATCTCGGCCGGCTCTTCGAAGTCAAGCAGGGCATTCAGAGAATAACCCAGTGTATTCTTACGACTGTACTTGTCCCTGATCCGTGCAGAGAGTTTCTCATCAGCCCTGATCCTGTCACGCAATTCCAGCAGGCCAGCATGCAGTTCCGGGAATTCCCGGGCCAATCGGGTATCAGCTCCCGGTAAACCGGTGTCCAGGATGTATCCATTCGGTAACACCGCTCGAATACTGGCCAAGGTGTGGTAACTGTTGTCTTTCACGCCGCAACACATTCCGCTGGCATTGTTGGCTACCATCCCACCTATCATGGCAGCGTTGATGGACGCGGGATCCGGTCCGATCTTGCGTCCCCAGGGTGCCAGCAGCTGATTTGCCCGAGCACCTATGATCCCCGGTTGCAGACTGATGACGTCGGCATTAACACTGATATGGTGGTGCCGCCAGTGCTGGACCGCTTCAACCAGAATACCATCCGTGATCGCCTGTCCGGAGAGAGATGTTCCGGCAGCCCGGAAGACCAGCGGGATTCCCTGCGTCCGGGCATACTCCAGAAGTTTGATGACCTCCAACTCATTCTCCACCTGTACCACAGCCTGGGGAATGAGACGATAGAAGCTCGCATCCCGGGCATAACTATGTCGGTCGATGAGACGTGTCTTCCGTCTCTGCAGGGGGATTATTCTGGCGAGATCACCGGCGATGGACATGCGGATTTCCTGACAGTGGAGATGGACCGCTATTCAGCGAGACTACCGGCCATCATCTTTTCATGCATTTGATGGACCAGGCCATCGGCCAGCCCGAATTGTGGAATGTATATATGCTTGATCCGACCCCACTTCATGGCCGAGATGAAGATCTCTGCAGCCGGCATGATGACGTCTGCCCTGTCAGGACGCAGATGCAGGATACGGATACGCTCATCGATGCTGTATCTGGACAGCATGTCCTGAATATCGCGCAACTTCTTGAGAGATACGGGTTTATCAGTCTTTTTACCAGCGAGACGGAAGATCTTGTTTATGTTCCCCCCGCTCCCGATAGCGCTGAGGGAGGCATGCTGCCTGGTATTCTTTTTCACCCAGGTTTTCATGTTGAGCCATGTTTCGGCTTGGTCAGGATTCTTCAACAGACGAACCGTCCCCAGAGGGAATGACCGGGAAGCATGCAGCTTGCCTTTGCAGTAGACTGTCAGTTCCGTACTGCCGCCGCCAACATCGATATACAGATACCCACCTTCAGTATCCAATCCCTGTTCGGCATGTGTGGCCAGTATGATCTCGGCTTCCTTTGAGCCGTCCACGATCTCAAGTTCCAATCCGCTGCTCTCCTGGATTAGTTTGACGATCTCCGGTCCATTTTCCGCTTCTCGCATGGCCGAGGTTGCGGCAGCCCTGGAATCGGTGGGATCATATGCGTCGATGAGGTGACGATAGGCCCGCATGGTTGAAACCAACTGACGGATCTTTTCCTCTGATATGCGGCCAGTATCGAAGACATCGGCGCCGAGACGGATGGGCATTCTGACCAGGGATTCCTTGGTAAAAACACAGTATGGACCGGATTGGATCACCCTGGACAGGAGGAGTCGCACTCCATTCGAACCAATATCGATGGCAGCATAGCGATGATCGCAGGGAATACGGTTCTTTTCCCGGGATTGATCCTGAACGAGGAAGGGTTTGGCCATCAGCCGCCTGCTTCGAGATCGTCCACGATCCTGCGCGTGTAGAAGTACAGCAGACGCCCTTCATCCGGCTGTAGCTCAGACCAGTGATCGATGGGCAGTTCGAGGCCCACGGTGGCCGAGGTGGGCATTTCATTGCGATAGCGCGAACAGAGGTACCAGGCCAGAGCGGTGAAGGTCGGATTATGGCCAAACAGCATGACGTGATTTATGCTGTCATCCAGCCCGCGAAGGATCTCAACGGCCCGTGTGTAGCTGCCGAATGTATACAGATCCTCCTCGATCCTGATCCTCTCCCCCGGCAGGTCCATTAGTTCAGCGTAGATCTGGGCGGTCTCGAAGGCTCTGGCTGCCGGGCTGGAGATCATCAGATCGACGCGTACGTCCTCAGCCTTCAAGCGGGAGGCGATGAGTGTGGCTTTGGCCCGTCCCTTGCGGGTGAGCACCCGCTCGAAATCAGTCCGTGCGGCCTGATAGGCTTCGGCCTTGGAGTGTCGGACAATGGTGATCTGCTTCATGGTAATACCCGGGACCTTTCCGGCGCTAAGTTAACACGCCAAGCTGTTTTCCCACTTCAACAAAAGCGGTGATGGCCCGATCCAGGTGTTCACGACTGTGTGCGGCGCTGATCTGAACGCGGATCCTGGCCTGCTCTTTGGGAACCACAGGGTATGAGAAACCGATGACGTAGATCCCTTCATCCAGCATACGCGCGGCCATGTCCTGGGCCAGTCGTGCATCACCCAGCATGATGGGGACAATGGGATGGACACCTGGTTTGATATCAAAACCCGCGTCTGTCATTTCCCTTCTGAAATAGGCCGTATTTTCTTCGAGGCGATCCCTCAATTCCGTAGTGCTGGACAGCATCTCCAGCACAGCTATGCTGGCTGAGACGATGGCCGGAGCCAGTGTATTGCTGAACAGATAGGGCCGAGATCGCTGCCTCAGGATCTCAACGATCTCACGGCTGGCGGCAGTGAAACCGCCACTGGCTCCGCCCATGGCCTTACCCAGGGTCGAGGTGATGATGTCAACCCTACCCATAGCGCCACAATGTTCGTAAGAACCCCGTCCGGTGGGACCAAAGAAACCCGTGGCATGGGAGTCGTCCACATGAACCAGGGCGTTGTACTTCTCAGCCAGATCGCAGATCCTGTCCACCTGTGCGACGTTGCCATCCATGGAAAAGACGCCATCCGTGGAGATGAGCCGGGTGCGCAGCGATTGGGTTTCCTTGAGCGCTACTTCCAGAGCTTCCATGTCATTATTGCCGTAGCGGAAGCGCTGTGCCTTGCACAGCCGGACTCCGTCAATGATGGATGCGTGGTTCAGCTGGTCGGAGATGATAGCATCCTCGGGTCCCAGCAATGTCTCGAACAGACCGCCGTTGGCATCGAAACAAGAGGAGTAAAGGATGGCATCATCCAATTGCAGGAACTCGGCAATACGGGCCTCAAGGTCTTTGTGGATACTCTGGGTACCACAGATGAAACGTACTGAACTCAGACCCAGACCCCATTCGGCCAGGCCATCCTGGGCAGCTTTTATCAGATGTGGATGATTGGCCAGACCCAGATAATTATTTGCACAGAAATTAAGGACACTGCTGCCTCCCACCTGGATCTCTGCGCTCTGCTGGGATTCGATGATCCGCTCAGACTTATAGAGACCAGCCTCCCTGATGGTGCTGAGTTCTTCACTGATGCGGGCTTTAGCTGTGTCCATATCTTCTCCTGATCTCGGGTATTAGGTATTCTTCAAATGCACGGTGCATATCGTGTTGTGGTTGCCAGTTCCAGTCCTGGCGTGCCTGCAGGTCGTCGATGTCTTCCGGCCAGCTGTCAATGATGGACTGTCGGTTGTCATTGGCCACAAAACCAATATCCCCATCTGGAAAATATTCCAGGACCTTGGCGCGGAACTCTCCTGCTGAGGGATTGAATGCACGGATATTGTAGACCGGTTGGGTGAGGCTTTCAACCGGTGCCTGCATGATAAGCTGGATCGCCAGGATGGTATCCTCCATGGTCATGAAGGGGATGGTGGCATCCTCTCGTACGAAACAGTCGTAATGATTTCCCTGGGCGGCGGCGTGGAGCATTTCCGGTCCATAATCACTCGTCCCGCCTGAGGGTAGTGTGTGTGCACTGATGATTCCCGGAAAACGGATGGCGCGGAAGTCAACCTTGCCGGCAGCGCTGGTAGCGGACAGCCGTTTGTAGTAGTGCGCGTAGTAGGTCCCCAGACTTTCACAGTAAAGCTTATTGCATCCGTACATGGTCTGTGGATATCGGTATTCATCCTCTTTGATGGCTCCGGCCGTGGATTTCTCAGCCAGGCTTGGGATCCCGTACACTGCAATGGAGCTGGGGAAGAAGAACTGCACTACCCGTCCCTGACTTTCAGCCTGCTCCATGGCCAGATCCAGCAGATTCAAGGTGCCGTCCACATTCACTTCGTGTGCGATCACCGGAGAGAATTCCGCACGGGTGCTGAGGAGCGCGGCCATATGGTATATGGCAGTGATCTCGTAGTGGGCGTTGATCCGGTCCAGCAGGTTCTTGTCCAGGATGTTCCCCACCAGACACTCCCGGGTCCGTTCCAGGATGAAGGGATCAGGTTGGTTCAGATCGACCCCGATGACCTCATGGTCATTTTTTTGATTCAGCGATGTAACCAGGCCATGACCTATCTCGCCGTTGATGCCGCTTACAAGGATTGCAGGTTTCCGCATAGTTCTACTTTCTCCCTTGAATGAAAAACAGCTGTAACAACTTTCATTGTTCGATTTAAAAAAATCCGGATCTGGATCATGATGCTAAACAAGGCAAATCCCGGGCCGTAATATAAAAACCCCCCGGCACTTGCAACAGTGGCGGGGGGTATTCCTGAAACTATTTGGGAAAGGGCCGTTTTACTGACCGCCCTCCTCTTCCTGCTGAGAGCTCAGGTACTGGTTGATGGCCTCATTAAAGGTCTCCAGCGCCTTCACCGGCAGTGTTTCGATATTGTCGTTGATGCGGCGGATCACCATGCGGGTGCTACTGGCATTTGTCTTTACAGCACTCAATTCCTTGGACATGCTGGCAACGCTCTGGTTGGTGGACATCTCGAGCGTATCCATTCTGGCATAAAGATCTGCAAGGCTTGTATCCAGTGAATCAAGCAGGCTGGCAAATTCTGTGATCTTCTCCAGGTCTTCAGCAAACAGGGTGTCCAGTGCAGCCTGTACATTGGCAGTGACCTGCGCAGTTAAACTGTCGTTCTGTGCTTTGATATAATCGACTGTCGCCAGATTGAATTTAGCTCCAGTACCTTCTTCAGGGATAAATCCCCAGGAGGTACATCCAGCCAGGACCATTACACTTGCCATAACTATCAGGATCGCACTTTTCATAATCTTCCCGCACTCTCAGTTTTATTCTTAGTCAACTACCCATGGAACAGATCCCGCGGGACCAGTTCGGCGGAAAATAGGTTATCACGAAAGCATGTCAAGTGAAAAGCCTTACCGGCTATGGATCGAAAAGGCTAGTTCTCATTTTTATCGATATCCAGGACCTGTTTTAATCGATGGTATTTCTCTTCCGGCAACATGCCTGCGAGATGGATGGTTGAACGTGATCGGTGCTGTAGGTAGATGAACAGACCAGTACCGGAAATGAGACCGCCGGTGAGTGAGGCACTAACGATCATTTCACCGTAGCCCAGTTCACCACTACCGCCTGAATCCAGAGCCAGCACCATGGCAATCCCACCCAGCATTCCGGCCGTAGCAGCAACCCACGGTGCCAAGTCAGGATTCAGTTTCGGAGTGGACCGGATCCAGAAGATATCATCCAATGAGACGATCAGCATCCCTTCAGCCGTTTGCACCTCCAGTTCCAGCTCATTGAGAGATTGGATATCGTGAACCTCGACCTGCATTGAACTTGTCTGCAGGGTCCATATCTGGCCTGGGCACAAATTTGCCAACAGGGTGAACATAAGAAGTGGCTTCATCATAGTCATGGTCATGTCCCTATATGAATTCTCTGCGCAGGTACAATCGCTTGCTGATGTACCAGGTGAAAGCATTGATACCGAGCAGACCCAGGGTCGACAGGAGGAATTGTCCAAGGGTGTGGTGACTCGCATAGCCGAAGCGGATGAGACGCTCCACTGCTTCGAACATCCAGAGACCGCCTCCCTGTGAAGCCCTGATGAATGCGCTGATCCCTAACAGCACGTTCAAGCTCAGCCCGATAGTGATGGCGACGTACAATCCCCGCCCGATAAATCCAATGAACAGTGGTATGAATAATGCGTAGGTGGCTGTGATCACCCAGAGATAGACATACAATGTTCTCGGATTAAGCGCAGTGAGATATCTCCCATCCGTCACCGGTTTTACCTGCTGCAGGACAATGGCCAGGATGGTGATATAGAGTAACACTGCCGCCGTCAGGATCCAGATAGAGAGCATACGGGCCTTCAGGATGGTCAGGCGATCCCCAGGTAGGCTGGCGGCCAGGATATAGCCCTTGTTCTTGTCCTCGTTCACGAAGACGAACAGAGGTGAGATGATGGCGATCATGGGTCCCAGGATGAAGAATCCTTCTGGATCAGCCATCACCAGCCCCATGATCGTCAGGAGGATAAAGGGAAATAGCAATGCTATGTATCTGAACAGTATCCAGTCCCTAATCAGCAGCTTCAGCATGACCAGTTCCTTTCGTCAGATGTACCATCATATCCTCCAGCGTAGGTTTCTCAATGACCACTTCGTTCCCCAGGAACCGTTTGAATTCACGAACAGAATCCGTTAACAGCTCAACACCATACTGACCGGTTCTCTGACCTCGGATCGAGAGAGCAGTACCCTCCAGGACATCTGCATCGGGCAGTTTTACCAGCCCCCACCCATCCTGGAGGAATTCCTTACTGCAGGAGAGGATGATCTCACCGCGATCGATGATGGTGACATAGTCCGCGATGCGGTCCAGGTCTGAGGTGATGTGGGTTGAGAACAGCACCGAGCGATCCTCGTCAAGCATGAGTTCTGCGAGAATGTCCAGCAATTCACGTCGGAATACCGGATCGAGACCCGCGGTCGGTTCATCCATGAGGATCAGTTCTGCGTTGTGCGACAAGGCCAGGGCCAGGCTGAACTTCATCTTCATACCTTTGGAAAGCTTCTGGATCTTCCTGTGCATTGGCAGTTCAAACCGCTGGGCCAGTTCCTGGAAGCGGTCTTCGTCCCATTTGGAATAGCTGACGGAAAACACCTTGTGCAGGGTTTCCAGTTTGCGATCAGGATAATAGCTGAAATCATCGTAGACGAATCCGATGCGTTCCTTGATCGCGTATTCCTTTTCATCCAGGTCCATACCCAGGATCTGCACACCACCGGCATCCCTGTGGATCAGACGCATCAGGAGTCGGATGAGTGTTGTCTTTCCGGCTCCGTTCGGGCCAATGAGACCCATGATGAAGCCGCGGGGCAATTCAAAATTGATATTTTCAAGTGCGAACTCTCCGTAGCGCTTTTCAAGTCCACGGATCTCAATTGCATTCATCTCACATTTCCTCGTACAGAATGTCCAACATGTTCAACAGATCGTTGCGGCTCATTCCCAGCAAACGGGCTTCATCCACCAGCTCGGCAAATCTGTCCTCCATGATCTTCAATCGTTTCTCTTTCATTAATTCTACGTTCTGATCTGCAATGAAACTGCCCTTGCCGGTGACTGCGTTGATGAATCCCTCACGCTCCAGTTCCTCATAAGCGCGTTTGGTGGTGATCACTGATATCTGCAGCTCCCTGGCCAGGGAACGGATACTGGGCAGGACATCCCCTGGCTGAAGATCACCTTTCAGGACCTGGGCTTTGATCTGCCTGGTGATCTGTTCATAAATGGGATC
The DNA here is from genome assembly GCA_964454335.1 of uncultured Lentisphaeria bacterium. Lineage (GTDB taxonomy): Bacteria > Fidelibacterota > UBA8477 > UBA8477 > JABMPR01 > CAYVVT01. The sequence continues at coordinate 152,959 of CAYVVT010000007.1, forward strand.
CGGTGATGAATTCGAAATGATGATCTTCATCCTTCAGAATCCTCCATGGGCAACATTACCATTGTGAATATTGTATATATCATACATATACAATATAAACATTTATACCCACGGATCAAGCATGATCTCAAAGTTTATCAGACTGTATGGATGATCTGTACCTTTTCAATCCAGTCTCTATATTGAGGAGCGATGTGACTCTGATATTTATGTTCTATCAATGACCAGGAGCAGAAAATGCAATATCGAAGGCTAGGATCCTCCGGACTTAAACTCAGCCTGCTTTCATTTGGATCATGGGTGACTTTCAAACAACAGGTGGACCAGAGTTTGGCCACTGAGCTGATGACCATGGCTTATGACGCTGGTGTGAATTTCTTTGACAATGCTGAGGTTTATGCCGCCGGTGCTTCAGAGGAGATCATGGGCCAGTCTCTGAAGGACCTGGGTTGGACCAGAGACAGCTATACGGTTTCGAGCAAGGTATTCTTTGGAGGCAAACTACCTACCCAGCGTGGCTTGAGCAGGAAACACATCACGGATGCCTGCCACGCAGCCCTGAAGCGTCTTCAGGTGGATTACCTGGACCTGTATTTCTGCCACCGACCCGATGAGGTAACTCCCGTTGAGGAGAGTGTGCGGGCGATGCATGATCTTATCCAGCAGGGTAAGGTTCTATACTGGGGTACTTCGGAATGGAGTGCCCAGCAGATCATGGAGGCATATGGTATAGCCCGTCAGTACAACCTCACGCCCCCCACCATGGAACAACCGGAATACAATATGTTCACCCGTGAGAGGGTTGAAGCCGAATACCGCAGACTCTACTCCGAGATCGGTCTGGGCACCACGATCTGGTCGCCACTGGCTTCAGGTATGCTCACGGGAAAGTACATTGACGGCATCCCTGAGAACACAAGGCTTGACCTGCCGGGTTATGGATTTCTCAAACGCCGCTTCGAATCCGCAGAAGGCCAAGCTCAGATTGCCAAGACCGCAGAGCTGAAGGCGATTGCCGATGAGCTGGGAATCAGCCTCGCTGAAATGGCCCTGGCCTGGTGTGCAGTGAATCCCAATGTCAGCACCGTGATCCTCGGTGCCTCCAACAGTTCACAGTTGAAACAGAATCTCAAGGCTCTGGATGCACTGCCGTTGTTGACTGCTGAAGCCATGGCGAAGATTGAATCCGTTCTGGATAATCGACCGGCGGAACCGGAACTGTTCTAGACTGACATCTCGATAACCATGGCTGCGATCTTAGGGATCAGCTGACCGATAACCTCCAGCTTCTGAGCCTGACGCAACTGTTCTTCGGCGATCTTTACTTACATTCCATTCTCCCTACTTTGAATATCGGGGGAAAAGACACGGGCTTTAGGGGTTAGGAGTTGGGAGTTGGGAGTTGGGAGATTGGAGTTAGGAGTTAGGTGTTAGGTGTAGGTCAACTACGATGTTGTTCACATAATTCTTTCAAGGCACCCAATTCCCGCTGCATCTGCTTTAGGATCTTCCTTTTGAGAATGATACTACCAAAGATCATCATGATCCTGGAGAAGGATTTGAATTTGAGCCTGGCACTCTGGGTGACACGGGTTCCGCTATCGATTCTGTGCACATGGAATACAACGCTGGCTTCATTGTAACGACCTTCAAGATGGAATGAGATCATCTGATCCGGTACATAGCCTGTGATCTCACCGAACAATTCAGTTGACCGACCGTTCTCCTGAACACGTTCCCGAAAGGTCGTTCCAACCATCCCAGGATGTTCTTCGAGTATTTCCGTTTCAGTGACGCTGGTCATCCACTGTCTGGCATGCTCAGGTGACCTGATCCAGTCAAAGACATTCTCAGGCGTGTTATTGATGTCAACGGTTGTATCAAGTTTAAGCATATGTGCAGATATATAGTGAACGCGAATTTCCGGGATCAGAATCCAGGAGCAAAGAACTAGTCTCCCACAGTCATGAGTCATTTATAGATATTTACGGATCCTCTGTACTGAATTGTCAATCCGCCCCCACCTTTGGCGCGATCCAATCCCCAATCCGCTAATTCGATAATTCGATAATTCGATAATTCGATAATCCGATAATTCACTAATTCGTGAATACCTACTCCAGAATAAAATCCAGCCCTTCCACGAAATCACCCTCGGGCAGGGCTTTGACCTCAAAGTTCAGTATTGCCGGTTTCGAATGAGCGCCCAGGAACAGCAACTGGCCCTCATCAATACTGACGTTATAGTGGCCCGGTGGGATCTCCATACTGTAGTAGGTCCCATCCCCGAAGGTCCGGACCATCTTCTCGAATTCTCCGTCCTCACTGGCAATGTAGATCCGCAGACCGCCAACGGGTATCAACTCGCCGCCGATAAGTCTTCGCACCTGACCATCGATGATCCCCGTGGTGATGAAGGGAATATCCAGACGCTTGTAACGGTTCGGGTCCGTGATAGCGGCAAATTCCTTGTAACGTGGGACCAGGGTGGGATTACGGATATAGGCCTCATTGATGACAAAATTATATTTACGGTAGGGCTGTAGCTGGGTCAGTCTGGAGATATTGTCCTTGGAGATCTGGCGACTGCTGGATCGGTGGATGCGAACGGCATTCCCGGGAATGATCTCCTCTCCCTGGTCGTAGCTGTCAGATCCATTCTCATCGACGTACATGCGCACCGTCACCCCCGCACGACCCACCTGTTGCCGATTATCCCAGATCCATTGGCCATAGTCGCGATCCAGGGCCACCGATCCCCGGACGGTCTGGCTCAGCGATGTAACGCTGCTGATCGATCCAGAGGAGGCCGGCTTACTCACGTTGCGCAGGGAACTAGTTGAGCGGACACGCTCCAGGTCTAGCATATATGTGAATTCCACGGAGGTGGCGTCGCTCACCAGATCACGATTGAGGGAAAACTGGAAGCGTCCGTGCCGGGCTACCTGCTTCAGGATCTGTAGGCGTATCTCACTGGCTTTTCCAGTTTTTGTATTGATGAGGTGTTCAAGGCGAAAATAGCTCCCTTGCAGGATCTTCCGTATATCCGGTCGACGTGGCACTGAATACGTGAACCCTATATTGAACGAACCCTGGTCTGTACTGGTAGAGTCCTGGAGTTTCTCTATGCCCCGGTAATTGGTTCTGATCCGAACCCTGCCCAGAAAGGAATTCACGTAGAAGCCATTCTGCAGATAGATGTACTCCGGGAATTCCTGGGCAAAGCCGGAATAACGAAAGGTCACCGGCATGCTGCCAAGTTGAAAAGGGTAATAGAAACTGAAATTGATATCTCTGTGCAGCCCCAGCTTGTTCAATGGCCCGATACCATCATAGTGGGTGTATACCAGAGACCAACTCGAGGATGAGGGATAAACCACGCGATTCGTCAATCGATAGAAGGCGTTCGGGGCGATATCCAGGCTCACGAGATCATAGGTAAAGATGCGTGCCGATAACTGATTGTGTATGAGGGCCCTGTCCCGATAGGCATCCTGCATATATTCAATCGCAAGACGGTTTGATAACCAGTTGGTCAACCCGGCGTTGATGCTCACCTGTCCGTAGTCATCCCAGGCTTCCCAGCTTGTTTCATCGTTCTCCACCTTGCCGGCCTGCATGTGAACATGAATATCCCCCGGAGGTAGAAAATTATATGGAACCTGGATCCTGCGGTCCTGCTCGATAACACGGCCCTGTTTGTTATAGATCCTTTGCTTGATATCTGAAGTCCCGTAATTCAATGGCAGGGTGAAGCGGTAATATCCGAACTCATCGGCCTTGCCTACATCCACCAGACGATTGTCCTGGTAGATCTCGATGTCCGATTCAGGCTCGGTGAAACCATCAATGATGTAATTGTCGAAACTCACTTTGGGTTCCACCGGTTCATTGCTGAGGACGATTCCCTGGAAGGATTGACTGAGCAGACCACTGGTTGGATTCTGCCCCAGGGACAGGGTGGTGAACCAAGGTGGTAAGGGCCTGACATATCTCCAGCGGAGATCCGAGCCCATGAAGGAGGTATTGGTTACGATCCCACTGTCTGGCAGTGTGGCAAGACCACGGTGGACACTGCTGATAATCGACCCCTCAATATCCCCCAGCAGCACTTCTCCACCCAATGATAGATTCAGGTTCATCACCTGATTATCTGCATTCATCGAGGAATACAGAGTATAATCCATCAATCCGCCATCCAGAATCCGACGCTCGCGATCATAGATCAGTGGGAATTCAGCGCTCTCCAGGGAGCCCAGCTGCTGTATTTCGTACCGTTTAAGACGCTGCTGTCTGGCAACGACAGGCATGATATCCTTCGTTTCCAGTTTCAGGATCAGACGGCTCATGTCAACGGTGAATGTGAGACCAAACACCTGTTCGAAAACCTCGGGTACAAGGTAGAAATCAACCTCTTTGGCCAGGAAGTGGGATGCCGGGAGCAGGAAATACTTATCTCCGATACTGGCTGAATTGGATCTCATGTCCAACCGATAGAAAGGTCCATTCTCCAGATAGGTCCCGGAGACGCTCAGACTGGCTGGATCTATGGTGTACTCGATCCCCAGTAGCTGAAATAATTCAGTAAGGGGCAGGTAGAACTCACCATAGCTCAGATAAGCAACAATGATCTCGTTTATCCCGCCCTGATAGCGGAAGGAAAGGAACACTTCCTCTTCATAATCCAGGAACTGCGCCTGCAGCGCAGTGGGTAATGGAAGAACTAGTAGGAGAACAAGGAAAAGCGAAAAGCGTCGCAACTCAGTTTTTCGTGATCCCTATTTTCTTGGTGACTTCCGGGGCTGGAATGAGCTTCCCATCTGGAATATCATCCCGCGTTGGTATCAATTTGAGGTCACAGAAATAGGATCCACGATCCATGTCAGAGATGTCCAGGTCCATGCGGCGCACACCATCAGTATAGACTGACAGGAAGATCTTTTCGGTTCTCAGGACCTTCCCGGATTCTTCTGTGATGGTTGCGATGAGCGACCCCAGGAAAGGTGCGTTGCCACTCTTTTTCAGGTCAACGAGTATGTCCAGCTCATCTCCATCTGTAGCCTTCCAGCACATGTGGCACAGAATGGGCTGATTTTTTGAGAGAGAC
>CAYVVT010000008.1:0-153833 GCA_964454335.1 uncultured Lentisphaeria bacterium
GGAACTCGTCCTGTACGGCCACACCTCGACGATTAAGACCCACAATGAGTGTATTGGCCAGCCCCTTGCCGGCAGACAGTCGGGATTGATGCAGAGTGCGGATGAGCATTCTGCCTACTCCTAGGAAGACGACCAGGGCTGTAGCATAGAAGACCAGGATGCTCTTGCCGAAGGTCACCGGATTGTCCAGGTCCACCGTGATGAGATAGATGAGGAAGATGCCGATGAAGACATACTTGGCGATGTTCAGGAACTCATCTGAACGTGAAATTGTACGGCCTACGGCATACATGGCGTTGATACCGAAGAGGAACACCCAGAACACGGTGAGGATGACGGCCGGATTGCCCATGTCAGACCACGCCAACTGGATAGTGTTCATGTACATCCCGGAGTGAAAGCGGAGTACGAAAATGAGGATAAAAGCCAAATTGAACCCCAGAACATCGCTGATGAGCAGGGCTGTCCGTTCAAGCCAGCGCGGCATTAAGACTCCTCAGACCGGATCGTCTCTGAGTCGATCATGCGATAGTTCTCACATCCGTCATGACCACAGCTACCGAGACCTTCTGTATCAAAATTCAGACGATGCCCTCTCCGGCAGACCCAGCCGATGATTCGAGCCGGCACACCCGCCAGCAGAGCATGATCGGGAACTTCGCGAGCCACGACTGCTCCGGCTCCGATGAACGCGTACCGACCGATGGTGTGACCACATATGATCGTGGCGTTTGCGCCGATACTGGCTGATTTCTTTACCAATGTTCTCTGGTAATGCTCGGTTCCGCGCTGTGGAAACTCACTCCGGGGATTCATGATATTTGTGAACACCATTGACGGACCACAGAACACATAGTCCTCCAGTTCAACACCCTCATAAATGGAGACATTGTTCTGGATCTTCACCGAATTGCCGATCTTCACATGATTACCCACGTTCACATTCTGGCCGATGCTGACATTATCGCCGATGGTACTGCCGGACTGGATGTGCGAGAAGTGCCAGATACGAGTACCCTTGCCGATGGTGACATCCTCGTCGACATAGCTCGATTCGTGTACAAAGTATTCGTTATCGCCCATGACAGCCTCTATGCGTCCAGCGGCAGTGAGATGCGTTTGCCTGTCTTTGCACTGCGATAGATAGCCATGACCAGTTCAACTGATTTCCGGCCGCCGCGGCCGTCGGTGAAAGGTGTTGAGCTGTCTCCATTCAGACTGGCTACCACATTCTCGTAGTAGGGTATGTGCCCGTAACCATAAACGGATTGAGGTTGATAGTTCACTGTTTCCAGCATGCGGTCATCGTCGTCGTAATCCTCGAATTCCCACTTTTCCACATGGTTCACGGCGACACCCCCCACCTTGGCCGTCCCCTTCTCCCCCAGAATGGTGATGGAACCCTCAAAATTCTTTGGATAGGTCAACATGCTGACATTGATGGTTCCCAGCACGCCGTTACGGAACTTGATGATGGCCACACCGCTGTCCTCTGCCTCAATGTTGCGGGCCATGGTGGCCGTACTGGCCATTACCGATTCGACATTACCGATGAGCCACTGCACTGCATCCACATAGTGGCTGGCCTGATTCAGGAAAGCGCCACCGTCGAACTCCCAGGTCCCGCGCCAGGGTGCCTGATCATAATAATCCTGTGGACGTGTCCAGAACACATTCGACTGGACCATGTAGATCTTTCCGAAGCGGCCCTTATCCACAGCCTTTTTCAGCAGTTGGAGTGTTGTATTCAGACGATTCTGCTTGACGACGAACAGTTCCACCCGATGTTTGTCACAGACCTGGATGAGGTCATCCGCACCTTTGAGATTGATGCTCATAGGTTTTTCTACGATGACATGGATCCCGTGCTCAGCAGCCAGGATCCCGTGTTGTGGATGCAATCCACTTGGGGTGCAGATGGAGAGAATGTCCAATTCTTCCTTCGAGAGCATGTCCTCCAGTGATGTGTATACTTTCCCTCCGTACTCCTTTGAGGCAGCGAAAGCCCGTTCTTCGATGATGTCACAAACAGCCACCAGGTTGAGGTCTTCCCCACAATGTTTGATGGACTCAAAATGATTCTTGGAAATACGTCCGCAACCAACCAGACCGATTCTCATGCAATCCTCCACTAAAAGCGGCTCAAATATAGTCGGCACATGGGTGTTTCAAAATGCCCACTGTGTGCGATCCGAAGGTCGAGAACCACGAACTAAATGCTGCACCCTTGGAGATTCTGCTTAATTTCCCGGCATGCTGATGTGGATCCCTCGCAAACTCAAGCCAGTATTGATACTGACAGCCATGGTAATCGTTCCTGTATTCCTCATGGCACAGGACGTCCCTGTACCGCTGGGACATCCGGTATATTCCTTCCTGGATCGCGAGATCACCCTGGGGAAGGTGAGTGGGTTGAGTCTCGGAATGCGACCCTACACCTGGAACGAGATCCAGACTGCCCTGGAATCACTTGACCGGTCTTTAGCTCCCAATGCCGGCGAGCGGGATCTATTGAAGAGATACCTCGCTGAGTTCAAGCTCGAAAATACTCGACCCGGTTTGACTGGACCCTGGCAGAAGGATAAATGGCGTGACCTGGGTTCACATGTGCGCAGCACCGGAATAGAGGACAAATTTCCACATTTCATCACCTATCGCGATGCAGAGATCCTGGGTTGGGTGGATTGGCAGGAGTCGGTACGAATGGAGTCCGATGGCGAACATGTACGCCCATTGTACAAGGACCAACTCACTTTCCAGGGCAGTATCGCGGACAGGATCTCATTCCTCACTGAATTCACAGAACACCGGCTGGGATACCAGGAAGGCTTCGTGCCTGCCTTACCACCAGAATATAAACAGGGTTTCCTGCTGGTTCATTCTGAGACCCAGTGGCGGATCTGGGATCACAATCGTTCCACCCTGAGGCTTTCCGGCGATCACCTTGACTTCGAGATCAGTAAAGAGCAGATCTACTGGGGATTTTCACGGAACGACTCACCCATCCTGTCGGCTCAAACTGCTTCCTATCCATTCCTGGGCTTGAGATTCAAGTATCGCGGTCTGAGGATCATGTCCTTTAACGGCCAGTTGCTGCCTGTGAACGATCCCGAACGTGAACAGGATATCCCCGAGAAAAATATCGCAGGTCATCGAGTTGAATTAGCATTTAGCAAGACTTTTACCATGAGCTTCACCGAGATGGTGATTTATGCCAATCGGCCGCCGGAACTGGGCTACCTCATTCCGGTAAACGCATTCTTCACTGAAGAACATCTGCTGGGGGACCGGGACAATACCCTTATGGCGCTGGAGGCCAGTTGGTTACCATTGCCTGGTCTCAGGGCTTATGGCACATTTTTCTGGGATGACATTTCCTGGTTTCAGGTATTTGACACCTGGTGGGGCAGCAAATTCCTGGTGCAGGCAGGTTTGCACTGGGTCTTCAGTTCAAATCCTGCTATTCCTGATGTTCGCCTTGAGCTGAGTGCAGCAAGACCATGGGTGTACACCCACGGTGATTCAATCAACACCTTCACACATGCAGAGCATGGTCTGGGTTTCCCCCTGGGTCCAAATTCACAGCAGCTGAGCTTGGTTACCAGCATCCATCCCCTGCCCCGACTGAATATCGAAGCAAAACTGGAAAATCAAGTGAAGGGCAGCGGTCTCGGAAGTGATCCCCTTGATAATTACAATGACCGTGATAAGGACCTTGATTGGGAAACGACCTGGCTCATGGGTGATTTGACAAGATCAAGCAATTTGTATTTCTCCGCCAGGTATTTACTAAATACAGTTCTATCCCTGCATGGCAGGATCGGATATGATTCAGCCGGAGAGCAACTGTGGGTATATCTGGGTGGTCAGTTCAACTGGTAGACCGTTTAGAGATGTCATTCGTCATAATAACGACAACACCTGATGCTCAGCACCCCCCGATTTAAGTCCCCCGAATCTCATGCAAATAAATCATTCAGGTTTACTGGCACGAACCCAGAGGAATCCTTCTTCCCCAGGTCTGTAGCTTAAATCACCATTAAAAAAGGGGGCATAGAGATCATCGCTGGGACCTGGTTCGGTGACGCGGTAGGATTGGATCTGGAGTTTGTCAAGCAGGTGGGTTTTCACCATGTCCTCGTTCAACCGTTGTGGTTCATTGGGTGAGGCCGGTTCCTCCAGGTTGAAACTACCGATAAATGTCCCGCCTGGTTTCATTATCCTGATCAGTTCGGCGCACATGAGGGGGAAATCATTTACGTGGTCAATTGCATTCAGGGTAAACAGCACATCCACAAAGTTGGAAGGTAATGGTATGACCTTCTCTGTTGATTTCACATAGATCATGTCATGAGAAACGATATTACTGGTGAACTCGTCTGCATAGCGATCGGCGAGTACATCGATCCCGATCCTCAGCCGCGCCGGCTGAGCCCAGGCAAGGCTTCCCCGGGGTCCACATCCGAAATCAGCCACTACCATACCGGAAATGAAACCGTCATCGGATTCCTCTGCCATTCCAAGCATCAGTTTCCGGTAATGCCCATTCTTGAAAACACCATTATCGAGCTTGATCCTGCTCTTCCAGAATGAGAGGGCTGCAGAATTCTTACTTATGAACAACGCCATTATGGGACGCACCACCTTCTGCAACGAATCAGGGATGATTTTCTTCAATATCTGTTTCACCGGCATCAACCTTACTCCTTTTCTACTCCAGCTGTAGCGGTCCCACTCAGGATCTCAGCAATACGTTTTGAGGCTTGTCCATCACCATAATGAGGTAGCCAGCGATCCGGAATCTCGAATTCAGCGATCTGGGTAGGTAGATCCTCTATATTGTCATAATTCAGTATGTTCCATCCATCCTCTACAGTCTCGATCCATTCCGTTTCAGTTCTGAGTGTGATGCAGGGAGTTCTGTGCAGATAGGCTTCTTTCTGAACGCCACCACTATCTGTCAGGATCAACTGTGCCCGGGATTCTAATAGCAACATGTCAAGATACCCTACCGGATCGATGAGCCTCAGACCTGATCCGAAGGTCTTGTGTGAGAGTGTAGTTAAAGCGCGGCGAGTCCTCGGATGGACCGGAAACACGATCGGGAGTGCCAGATCTGATAACTTCTCCAGAATGGATCTGATACGGTGGATCTGATCTGCATTGGAGGGCCGATGAATGGTCAGTAGTAGGAAATCATGCTCCAAGAGCTCGAGCCTGTTGAGGATCTGCGATTTTTGTTTTGCGACGGCACTATAATGGAGCAGTGAATCGACCATGACATCCCCGGTTAAATGCACACCAGTCTGGATGCCTTCCATCACGAGGTTCTTCACCGCGGTTTCAGTTGGACAGAAGAGTAGATCAGAAATCACATCTGAGACCGTACGATTAATCTCTTCGGGCATATCTCGATTGAAGGATCTGAGTCCTGACTCAATATGTGCTACCGGAATATTCAATTTCGCTGCTGCCAGGGCACCAGCCAAGGTAGCATTCGTGTCACCATATACCAGGACACGAACCGGCTTTTCCTTCAGAAGCACATTTTCGATCCCGATAAGACTGGCGGCAGTCTGCTGTGCGTGCGTACCTGAGCCTACACCAAGATTGTACTGCGGTTGAGGGATTCCCATTTCTTCAAAGAACACCTCTGACATATTTTCATCATAGTGCTGACCGGTATGCACCAGGATATCGTTAATGCCCGCTACCCGCAGCGCAGCAGTGACCACACTCGCCTTGATAAACTGAGGCCGAGCACCAATGATCGACACGATTTTTGGATTATGATTTCTTTCCACAGCAGCAGGTACCTTGATCATTCAGTCCAAATCAGCGAAAATGACGGTAACCAAATTCGCGGATCTTCAGTGGCATTAATCGGAAAAGTATAGCTAGCATCTTCAGTGCATTCAGTCTTGGGGACAAAGTATTATAGCTGTATCGGGCTTTGACCTGGCGCCAAACAGCACTCATTTGGGATCGTTTCCGGATCATCTCATCTGTTCTAAAATACAGCACTACTTCAGACAGGTTCGCTACGGCTATTTTGTGCTTGAAAACCCGCGCCCAAAGTTCAAGATCCTGGTCCGTTAAAAATCTCTCGTTATACAATCCGATCTGTTCGAATACGCTCTTCCGAAAGACCGTGGTGGCATGTATGAATGGATTGCGGTAGTGAAACCAGTTTTCCATCTCCTGTGGATCCGTGGGCATCTCCTTCAGTTCGCCCTTCTCCTTCTCGGAACTTGAGGCAAATTCCACAGCCCAACCACCGATGATCTGTACTTCAGAATGTTTTTGAAGGTACCGGACCTGCTTCTCCAGGCGCATGGGATGGGCCACATCGTCAGAATCCATCCGCGCATATAATGTGGTCTCACACGCCAGGATACTCCTGTTCAGTGCTGCAGGCAATCCCTTCTCGGGAACATGAATCCTCTGGATCTGCATCCGGTCCGCAGAGACCCCCTGGACATATTCTTTCAATTCTGTGCTCACATCCCCATTCTGAACCAGCATGAGTGTGGATGGTGGATATGATTGACCCAAGATGGATTCCACAGCTTCACGCAGATGGTCAACTTGTGTACCATGGTGGTATGGAATTGCTACGGTAAGCTCTTCTATCCTGGGCATATCGAATTATTCTCTATTTGCGGCGCCTGTCGGCATAATAGATAGTAGCATATCGTGTATTACCAACCACTCAGAAATCTGTAAAGTATTTTCCATATCCAATAGAGCAAAGGGTTTGAGAATGCAGTATACCTGAGTCTTTCTTTCAGCGGAAATCCACGCAGGAACAGCAGTCTCATTAGGGCAGAGGATCGGCGCAGCTCTTCTGCGCGTAGATACCGCTGAAGTGTCTCTTTCTGCATATCGCTGAGCACGTCAGAGTAGCGATGAAGAAAGAGACTACGCCCCTCATTCCTCCGCTGGGTTTGCCGGGACCTGTCACTGAAGGATAATGTGTGAGGGACACTGTTCAACTCATGGATACGGTAGTAGTATGAGATCTCTGGGATATGCTCGATATTCTCAGCGAAACATTTAATATGCTCTACACACCAAATGTCCTCGTTTCCCAACGTTTCCGGAATTGGAAATATCCTTTCCGCCAACTCATGTTCGAATAGGATGGTCCCACCACTGAAAGTACCGCGTTTTCCCACTTTGGGTACGATCCGGCCATCGAATTTCGGGATCTCTGAAACCATTTTCAGCCTGGCAACAGAAGCAGAGCCCTTTGGTGTGTCCAATAGGGGTTTGATACGATTTGCGAGACTCTCGAGGGGTAGGTAATCATCACCTCCCAGCAATGTTACGAAGCGACCATCGGCGTGCTCATAGGCTGTGTTGAAGGCATTGATCTTTCCCAATTTCAGGCCTTCTTCAATGACAATGATCCGAGGATCATCCTCCGCCTCCAGATGGGCTATCTCCATACTACGGTCAGTGCTCAGATCATCTACGATTATCATTTGTAGATTTTGGTAGGTCTGGTTACGAACGCTGCGGATGGCCTCGGCTATATAGTTCTCCTCGTTGTATACCGCCACCAGGATGGAGATCTTATGAGTGGATTCGATCAGGGTCCGCCTCCTTTGCTCGCATCCAGAGCGTGTATACCGGGATGAAACACATCCAGATATAGGCATGGTGGAACGTACGTGCCCAGATGATCTCGAGTAGCAGAAAGGTCATGATATAGAATATGAAATCCCAGTTCCGCTCCAATCTCGATGTCCACCAAACGACGAAGGTTTTGGAATAATAGATCACTACAGTTATTACAAAAACCAAGAAGGGGATCAGTCCGAATTGCCTCCAGAAAGCAAGGTAACTGTGAATATACCGGCCTGTCTCACCTTCGTATTCGATGATATCCCCCATGAAGGTACCCAGAAACCACTCCTGCTTTATCGCCTGCCAACCCGCTTGCATGAATCCAAAACGCATCCTTGCTGAGGCATCATCTCCGCCAAGGATGATCCTGAACATTCTCTCATTCTGTAGATCTGAACTATAGGCAAGCAGCATGAAAAATCCCGCTCCCAGAAGGAGCATAAAGAAACGTCTGTTCTCCTTGAACAGATAGAGCAGATACACAAAGATGAAAAAGTACAATGCTGTTCGAGAGAGCAGTGTGAACAGCACGAGAATGCCGAGGAGGAAGATCGCATGCCTCAGGATCCGGTTTTCCACATTCAATGCAACCATGATTGACAGCAGGGCGAAGCTGTCAGCCAGCATCAGATAGATCAGTGGTCCACTCAGAATTATTGCAAACACCGTGACGTTGCTGAAAGCCATAGACAGTGAGAGTACGGCCATGGAAGCCCAGAGCATCAGGAGTACAACCAGCCATTTCCGATTGTCCAGTATCTCGAACAGATAGGCGCCGACGGCAAACCACATAGAATATCCAATCAGGGATCTCGAGATGACCTTGAAATAAGTGATAAATCCTTCGTGGCCCACATTGATCACCCATGGCATTGAGAATACCTGCAGCAGAACGACATACAGCAGTGCAAAGAAAATCAACGGAAGCGATGTAAAATTCCATTCATCATAGCGCAGGACCAGAACAGCGAGAAACATCATGAGCAACAATAGCATGATAAATGACATATTGATCCGCGGTACTCCCAGGACCTGTTCCGCATACTTGTAGAATGGCTGGAGGGCAATATTGGCTACCAGAAACGCGGCTGCGATGTTCATTGTCACCGCTCTCCAGTTAATGAAGTAGCGATTAGAGGGTATTGCTGCTATGATCCGTTCAACTGCGACCACGAGCCAACCTCCAGCTCAAGAATAGTTGAATGACGTACATCAATCCGATGGACATTGAGTATAATTTCAGTGTCTGCTCAATCGCATAGTTTTGTTGTGCTGCAAAGAGGAAAATACAGATGATGATACACACATAGGTCACCTGCCACAGCAGCATGATCTCCTGGCGCTGAAATGTGATCATGGTATGACTGACTGGATTTGCTAGCATCCTTACCATGAACAATGGTGTGAGTATGTGGATGTATGAACTGAGTACTCCCCATCCTTGGCCGAAGACGATCTCAAGGATCCTGTCGTTCATCGAGAACAGGATCAAACCAAGTCCCACCGCCAACCCAGCCTGTAATCTCATACTCCGGATGAAGCTGCTTCGAGCAGAACCCGTACGCTGCATCTCCTTTACAGAACTACGGTAATACACCTGTCCCAGAGCCTGACTGGCAACAATGATCGGGACAGTCAGAATGCGCTGGACCAGTGAGAAATTCCCCACGACATCAATGGGGTAGATACTCCCAACCAGGATCGTAACCAGATAGATCCCGGCGATATTCGCAAGGTTGCCCCACATGGTGTAGCGGGGGAATTTGCTGAATATCTGCATACTGTCCCGCAGGCTTGTGATACGATTGCGGAGGTTTTTTGTGATGACATCCTTGGACAACAGTGTGAACTGTGCCCAATTGGAGATCAAACGGCTGAAAACCAGTGTCAGGGCTCCAAAATTCGCGATTAGTGCAGATAGCTGGATCAAGACCAGGGAGGAAGCCTTGAGGACATGGCTGTTTGCTATGCGCCCCACCGAGGCGGACCTGAGATGGAATTGTGTCAATCCGTTTGACAGTGCGATGGCGGCTGCGGACGCGGGTAGTAGCCAGATGAAGTTATCGATTTCATGGATCACTGGGATCGTCATCCCAGTTATTTCCAGGATGGCCAGAATCAGTAGGGATATAATTAGCATGCCCAGAGCAATGAGGATGACCACACCCAGCACACTCCTCGCCCGCCTGTCTGACCTAGGTAGCACGATGGCTTGATCGTATCCACCGGTGAACACAACCGCCAGTATTGCACTACCTGCGACAAATATTCCCAGTATTCCAAATTCGGCCTGAGAAAACAGACGGGTGATGACCGGCGTCACCAGCAGCGGCAGCCCCTGAGCAAGACTAGCGCCTTTGAGTAAGGTAAGTATCTGCCTCCACCAGCCGGTGGCAGTGTGGTTGCTACTCGATATTGCCGGATCCGGATCCAAAATGTCTATCTAGAAATATCACTGTGTAGGTTGAGATAAAGAAGGCGACCATAGTCGAAAGAACAACGATCAGGGCTCTGAAAGGTTTGGACTTTCTGTATGGCCGGGTCGCAGCATCCAGCACCTGGGTGGTGGGTGAATCTTTTGCTTCCTGGATGCGGGCCTGTTCATATTCAGGAAGCAGGAAGGTCAGAACTGCATTCTTAGCCTCCACTTCTCTGAACAATCTGGCGTAATCCACTGTGTATTCAGGGACCTTGTCCAAGGTAGAGATTACCTCGCCCACTTTGGAGCCAGAGATGAATCGCTTCAGGCTTTCGCGCAGCGATTCTATCTCCTTGCGCTTGTATTTCACATCTGGATGATCCGGATTAAGGGTTGAAAGCATATAATCCAGCTCGATTTCCTTTTCGATGACCTGCGCATCGAGCAAGGCAAGCGCGCGTATGGTTTCCTCGGTCTGGACCTGCAGAGCAAAGGTCCCTGTTGCTTCCTGGAACTTCTGGAGAGCATCTTCAGCTTCAGCAGCTTCAGCATAGACCTGATTCACCCGCGTCTCAATGAATATCCTGTTGTTCCTGGCCTTTTCCATGGTGAGTTGTTTGTTGATTGAATCGAGCTGAACGACATAATAATTGGCCATGTCTGCAACTTCATCCTGGTCCCGGTCATAGACTGATATACTGATCGTGCCTTCATCCCGGATAATGAATTTGGTATGGCCGGCAAGTTCCTCCAGGGCGCGGTCAAAATCCTCAGACTGGTATTCATTCAGGAGATCAAAACGATGGATCACCTCGGAATTGAGTGTACGGCTCTGCAGGATCGACATGTAATTATTTGTGGCCTGAGACTGAGCGTCCAGACCAAATCCGCCCATGGGCAAACCGCTCAACAATGAGCCGATACCCATACTGGTGGGTTCTGAACTGGGCGGCATGATGACGGCAGTCGCACGATACCATACTGGCATGATCAGACTAACAACGATTGAGATGATGGCGACGATAGATGTGAAACCAACAACGAAGGTTCTTTTTTGCCAAAGCAGCTCCATCAGGTATTTGATGTCAGTTCTGTGTTTCATGGCCATACTCGTCTTGAATGATTTTTCAGTTACTAATTGCTAATAGCCAGGTACGAAAGGATCAACGTAGCCGTTGAGGTCAGGGCTTGCAGGATACTGATCTCACCAAAAAGTACATGTAATGGCGAACGCCGCACTTCGATGATATCACCAGGCCGGATACGGATGTCAATTCCATCATCTCTGGTACCATCTTTGTGAAGGATGGATATTCTTTTGTCCGTGCCGGATGGTAGTATCCCCCCCGCCATCGCGATAAAATCGTTGGCTGTCCACCCGGGCACGAAATCAAACTTCCCAGGCGCAGCGACATATCCGTTCACTCTGACATTTTCCTCAGCGAGGATCTCGATAACATCGCCTTCCTGAAGTATGAAATTCTTGAATTCATTCGCCCCAATCTGGAGTTGTTGGATACCCTTCTCGCTTCTCCTGACAATAAGTGCATCCGTTATGTCAGCATTCATGGCCAGATCAACGTTACGCCGCAGAAAGGAAGAGAGCGATTCGTTCCCCTGCATTGCGTAATAACCTCTCTGGAAGGACGCTCCGCGGATAGCAACCAGGTCTTCCCCCCATTCTGCGAATGGAATGAAGATCTGGTCGCCTTCAATGAGGTATGGGTTCTGCTCGAGATCACCCTCCAATCGGAGCTGGTGCCAATCCAATTTCATTTGTGCTCCACCTGAACGAAATATCTCAACCCGTGATAGTGCTCCGATGGGCTTTATTTCGGCCAAGGTTGCGATCTCGTACGGTCTGGTGATAGGTGTCGCCAGATAGAATCCCGGGTACAGGACGGCCCCGTAGACCCATACCTTGAATTGACGAACCCGTTGCAGATCCACATTCATCTCAATGTCCCGGATCGACTTTTTGCTTAAAGCCAGTACTGTGTCAATGGCATCATCCAGAGCCAATCCACCGACCATTATTTTACCGATCTGAGGAACGGATATCATACCGGTTGGAGACACCCGCAGGACAAGAACTCGTTCTTCGGGCGAGATGATGTTCATCAGAAGTTCGTCTCCAGCTCCGAGGATATACTGAGAAGGATCGATGGTACGTTCAAGTGCCTGCGGTTCGAATTCCAGGTTGGAGGGCGGAAGTTTTGACGTTTCCTGCTCAGTTTTAGCAGATTGATCATCCTTGGGATCATTTTTAAATTGCCCCAGGAGGATCAGGGGAACCGTTATTAGCATCAGTACCAGGATTATTCTATGTCTAATCATACTGCCCCCAGGCGGATGACATTTTCAGCTTTGAGTGCACGCATCGCATCGCGTGTATCAATGACCAGTTTTGCATGGCTCCCCACCAAAGGGTAATCAAAGCGGCTGTGATTTGTGGCGATCACCACACAATCATAGCTCTCCAGCATCTCTGCTGAAAGCTCCACTGATCTTGCTTCAGTGTGATCGAACTTCACAAGGTCAACGTAGGGATCATGATAATCCACTGTAGCGCCTTTGTTATCGAGAAGGACAAAGATGTCCAGCGCCGGGGATTCACGCACATCGTCGATGTCCGGTTTGTAGGCCATACCCATGATGAGTATCCGTGATCCATTGATGCTTTTACCATGCCGGTTCAAGCCATCGCCCACAAGATCCACCACGTATTCAGGCATGGCTGAGTTGATCTCAGCAGCCAACTCGATGAAACGGGCCTTGTAATCCAGTGTGCGCATTTTCCAGCTCAGGTAATGCGGATCGATGGGAATGCAATGTCCTCCCAAACCCGGTCCTGGTGTGAATTTCATGAAACCGAAGGGTTTGGTAGCGGCAGCATCGATGACCTCCCACACATCCACGCCCAGTTTGTCACACATGATGGCCATCTCATTCACCAGACCGATATTGATACTGCGGAAGGTGTTCTCCAGCAGCTTCGTTATTTCAGCGGCTTCCGGTGAGGACACGGGTACCATCTGGTCAATGACCTGACTGTATAAAGCGACACCTAGCTTCAGACAATTCTCAGTGACACCACCGATAACCTTCGGTGTGTTCTGGGTGTGGTATTTCTCATTACCCGGATCGACACGCTCAGGTGAAAAGAGCAGGAATACGTCTTCACCGATATGCAACCCCGTGGATTCCATGGCTGGCTGCAACAGATCTCGGGTGGTGCCGGGATAGGTGGTACTCTCAAGGACTATGATGAGGTCTTTGTGAAGATATTTCACCAGTTCAGCGTTTACATCGAGAATATAGGAGATATCAGGATCCTTGGTCTTGTTCAACGGTGTTGGAACGGCGATAAGGGCTGCATCGATATCCTTTATTGAACTGAAATCCGTGGTGGCTGAGAAAAGCTTGGCATCAACGAGAGCTGACAATTCATCATCGTCCACGTCCTGGATGTAGTTCTCCCCCGCGTTTAGTTGGGCAACTCGATCCTCGTCGATATCGATCCCAATGGTGCGGAAACCAGCTTTTCCGAACTCCACTGCCAGGGGTAGACCCACATAGCCCAGCCCTACCACTCCTACAGTGATCTGTTTATTTGCAATCCGATTTATAAAATCCTGCATCATATTCCCCTGATATCAGTCTCTACCAATTGTTGTATGTGAATTGTAAGGATCTCTAGCAAGTAATTGTGCGGCGAATGACTCCGGGTTATTTATAACCACTAATTCCCTGTTTTTCCTCGATCACGGCGCGCAATCTAATACAGCATACCCACTCAAGTAAGTAATTATCGCTGGTGGTACTGGTCCTTGTAATAAGCCATATATTCACCCGATTTGATGGGTCGCCACCAGTCCTCGTTGGCCACATACCACTCAATTGTGGCCTTCATCGCATCTTCAAAATCGAATCGTGGATCCCAGCCAGCATTGCTCAGCTTCCGTGAATCAAGACTGTAGCGGCGATCGTGACCCAGACGGTCTGCAACTGGTTTGATCAGCGTTTCCGGCTTGTTGAGTGTCTCCAGAATGAAATGTGTGATGAACACGTTCTCACGTTCGTTTCCCCCGCCGACATTATACACTTCACCGGGCTCTCCCTGCTTCAGCAGAAAGAGTATCGCCTCGCAATGGTCGATGACGTATAGCCAATCCCTGATATTCTTACCATCACCGTAAAGTGGGAGCGATTGATCATCCACGGCGTTGGTCACGAACAGCGGGATCAACTTTTCCGGATATTGATACGGTCCATAATTGTTACTGGCCCTGGAAATGATCACCGGCAGACCATAGGTGGCAAAATAGGAATATGCCAGCCGGTCAGCCCCGGCCTTGGAGGCGGAGTATGGATTCCTTGGCATGAGGGTATCCGTTTCCTTGAAGGATCCAGAAGCGATACTGCCATATACCTCGTCCGTTGAGATCTGGATGAAGCGTTCAACACCGAATTCACGCGATACCTCTAGCAGAACGAAAGCACCAAAGATATCGGTGTGTATGAAATCCTCGGGATTGCCTATGGATCGATCCACATGACTCTCAGCCGCAAAATTGATGACATAATCAAAGTTCCATTCCTGGAAAAGCTTTTGCACCAGTTCACGATCACCGATGTCACCGTGGATAAAAGCATATCGGGAGTCATTCTCCACAGGTTTCAAATTGGCCAGATTGCCGGCATAGGTCAGCTTATCAAGATTGACAACCTTACACTCTTCATCTTTTGCCAGCAGAGTGTGAATGAAGTTGCTGCCGATGAAACCGGCACCGCCTGTAACCAGATAGGTCTTCAATTGCTGTTCTCTCCTCAATCCCTCAAACCAGGCTTCTACCGACATTGCGGTATTTGAAGCCCAGGCGTTTAAGCTCATCAACGCTTAAAATGTTCCGTGCATCTACAATATTGGGTGCCCGAACCAGCTTTTTCACTTCGCTGAGATCCAGACCGCGCAATTCATTCCATTCGGTGAGGATCAGCACCAGATCGGCACCCTTCATGGCATCCTGTGCTGATTCTACAGTATTGAGCTCAGGAAAATGGAATTTCTTCATATTTGCGGCTGCAATAGGATCGTAGGCGATGATCTTGGCTCCAGAGTCCATCAGCTGCTGGATGATGTCGATGGCGGGTGCGTCCCGAACATCATCCGTGTTTGCCTTAAAGGCCAGGCCCAACACGGCAATACGCTTATCGGATAAATCGTTTAGCAGCTCGCGCACCTTAGCCACAATAATGCTACGCTGGGCAGCATTGGTATCAATGGCTGCCCGGACAACCTGGAAGTCTACACCCAGGTCCTCTCCAGTCCGAACCAGCGCTTCGGTATCCTTGGGAAAACAGCTGCCGCCGTACCCGGGACCCGGGTGGAGGAATTTGGGACTGATGCGACCATCGAGACCAAGGGCCCGGGCAACAGTATGAATATCTCCGCCCACTTTATCCGCCAGATTGGCGACTTCGTTGATGAAGGAGATCTTTACAGCCAGAAAGGCATTTGCAGCATACTTGATCATTTCTGCAGTGGCCACATTTGTTATTACCATCGGGGTTTCATTGATGAAGAGTGGCCGGTAAACCAGCCTCATCATCTCCTCCGCACGCTCACCATCCACGCCAATGACCACCCGATCAGGTATCAGGAAGTCCTTTACCGCTGAGCCCTCACGCAGGAATTCCGGATTTGATACAATATCAAATAGGTCCGGGGAGACCATGTCACTCAGAATCGCCTTCACCCGTGCACCGGTTCCCACCGGGACTGTGCTCTTCGTGCAAATGATCTTGTAACTATCCAGATTCTCACCGATGGTACGAACGACGTTCTCCACATGGCGCAGATCGGCCGCCCCGTCATCACCCATTGGTGTCCCCACAGCAACGAAGATCACATCCGATGCGCTGATAGCAGCCTGGACGTCGCTGCTGAACACCAGGCGTTTCGCCGCGACGTTCCTGTCCACAAGTTCTTTCAGACCGGGTTCATAGATGGGGATCTCTCCCCGTTGAAGAATATCGATCTTTTCAGTATCGACATCCACGCAGGTCACCGTGTTACCGAAATCCGCCAGACCTGCTCCTGAAACGAGACCAACATAACCTGTACCAACAACACAAATTCGTTTCATGGGTTCATCCTAATATTTTACACATGCTTCAAAAGCGCAGAAATATAGTCGGCACTCCAGGGGTGACAAAGGATTCAATCGGAGTGCTTGTTTTGGGATACTTATTACTGTCCGGTGGCGGGGATCAGCGGATTTGATCCTGCGAGAAGCAGAAGAAAATCGATGTGGGTGAACACCCGTGAATTGATCCACATTCCGTGCTATACGGACTACCTCCTGCCAGTCATCATAGCAAACCCCGCTGTCTGCGAAAAGCCCATTCACCAGCCAACAACAGGACGAGGATCATGACAAGCAGCAAGGATCGTATTCCCCTGAAATGCCAATCCCAGCGCAGCTCAAACATAGCTTCAGGTAGTTGCAGCCGATCCAGTTCCTCTGGCGTCAACACCTCACCACCGCTGCGCACCGCCAGGGCCTGAAGCAGAGGCAGGTTCATCCCCACCGTCTGCAGTTCTGCCTCAAAATCCTCAAACACGATATTAATGGAATCCTGTCCCCATAGCTGACCAAAGCGCTCGGCTCTGGCATGGATCTTTGGTTTACCGGCTCGATGCGAGATCGCGTGGAATTCATAGCGTCCCGGTCCAGTTACCGCGAGGGGTAGAACGACAGGATCGTCCATCTGTTCACTTCGTTGCGTCAGGATCACTTCTGCATCGACAATTGCCTGTCCCGACAGATCCTGTAGAATGGCCTCGCCCCGATTAGCCTGCCCCACGGTAGCACGTTCGGCATCCATCTGCACACGCAGGGGTCGGAACTCCCTGCGATTTTTGAGATATTCCAGCAACACTTTCCAGAATGACTCGAAATCGTTCACTGCGGGTGGTCTGAAGAACCAGCGCCAGTAACCGTTACCATTGAATACCGCCACTGGTAACTGTGAATGCAATTGCAGGACCGGGATGGGAACACTCGTCTGCATGACATTCAGCAGATCAACACCATCGAGGATGAGATTGTACTTACTCAGCTGGATGGGTGGCAGAGAGGTGAATTCGATCATTTCACGTCGGCCAGTTCTGGCTGAATAGCTGAGATATAGCGGATGTTCATAGAGTTCATAGCCAGCAAAAGGTGAACGTAAACCTCCCCCGGCGACCTGTTCCTGACGAGCCCCGATCACAGCGAGCAGATCCATATCCAGAGGATCCCTGCCCTGGTTGAAGAAGATGGATATGGGCGGATCCTCTGCCTTGAGCCATGCAACGATCTGTTGACGATGCTCAACCGGCAATTCGATGGGATCGATCATGAATAGATAATCCGGAATCCCGGCCGGTAGATCATCAGGGCTCTGAATCCCACTCGCTGTTTCTGTTATCAATGTCCAATGATAAAGTGTATCCGGGAAACTGGCGTGCAGAGCCCGCACCAGCGGAGTGAGGCGTGGCGCATAGATCATGACCGTCTCCATATCCGGTTCAATATGGATCTTCGCCGGTAGCTGCGATACAAGTCCACTCACCATATGCTCAAGACCTACTATGATCTCCTTTTCACCGGTATCTGTGAAGCGCAGACCTACGGAATGACTGCTTCGAGCAGAATTGAGCGCCACTTCTGCTGAATAGATAATCTGCTCCTTGTGCCGGACAGTCAGCGTTATTTCTTCTCCTGTGAGACCACTCTGCTGAATACGGATCATAATGGGTATCTCTGTGTCCTGTTTGCTACGGGGAGGAGTTTCGATCTCTTTCAGGATCAGTTGCCGATTCGATCTTGCTGCTGCCGGCAGAATGGGATATATGGGGATTTTCGAGGTCCATGACTGATCGAGAGGATTGGTACCGGCATTCAGCTGTGCATCTGTTATCAGGAATACAGTGTGGTATTCTTTCAGCTGTGGTCTTGAAGGATCCACTCTGTTCCAATCCTCCAGCTTGCTGCTGGGTCGTTCGAACAGTTCAGGCTCGTCGAGATCCAGGGCAGTCCCGCCCATAGCGTAAACATCTACATCGCCAATACCCGTTAATTGCCTGTGAATATCTGAGACGCTGGTTCGCAGCGCAATCGAGTCTACATCCCATGCACGTGTCATACTTCTGGAGTCATCTACGACATAGGCGATTCGTTTGTGTTGTCCACGCTTTCCGGAAAGGATCAACTGTGGATCGAACAACAGAAATAAAATGATGACCGCTGCTCCGAAGCGGAGACTCCAGATTGCCAGGATCCAGGCCTGAGGCCGTCCCGAGCCGCCAGTGCGGTTGCTGACCATGACCAGGATCAGGATGACAACGAAAAAGGCCAGGAAGAACCATCCAAAGCCTGCGAAATCTGTGAATATTTGCATTTCAGCTGCTGCCGAAGCTCAATTTCAAATTGGGGAAGGCCTGAATGTCCAGTGAGGCAGGTTCGGATTGGATGCTCTGCCAGTAACCCATGTACGCGATCATGGCTGCATTATCGGTGCAGTAGCGGAGATCAGGCTGATAGACTGTCAGACCCCTTTCAACCGCTTTTTCGGTGATAAGGCGTCTCAGGGCGGAATTCGCAGCAACACCGCCAGCCAGTACGACACGCTCAAGATCGTACTGGGAGGCCGCCTTCAGGGTGTGCCCCACAAGCACATCCACCACGGCCTGCTGGAAACTGGCAGCGATATCCGCCATGTGGCGCTTGATGAATTCAGGTGATTGTTTTTTCAGATAATAGAGGACTGCCGTTTTCAAACCTGAAAAGGAAAAATCCAGAGAATCCTCGAAACGAGAACGTGGAAAGCGATGGAATCCCGGATCACCGTGCTGGCTCATTTCGTCGATGAGGGGTCCCCCGGGATAGCCAATACCCAGGAGACGGGCAACCTTGTCGAATGCCTCACCGGCAGCATCGTCTCTGGTCTGGGCCAGCAAACGGTAGTTCTGGAGATCATCCACATGGATGATCTGCGTATGCCCACCGGAAACAAGCAGACACAGGAAGGGAGTGGGTAATTCTGTCTCGCCGATAAAATTCGCGAAGATATGTCCTTCGATATGGTTGACACCATAAAGTGGAACATCCAGGCCCAGGGCCAAACCCTTCGCATAACTGAGTCCTACGAGAAGCGAGCCGGCCAAACCGGGTCCCTGGGTTACCGCAATGGCATTTACATCCTTTAGTTCGTGGTTGCTCTGTTCCAGGACACTGTTTATCACCGGGAAAAGCAGTTTCTCATGCTCTCTTGAAGCATATTCAGGTACAACACCGCCGTAATCTGTGTGGATAAGCTGGGTCGCTGTGATATGGTGCAGGAGTTCTGGACCACGGACAAGTGCGGCTGCGGTTTCGTCGCAGGAGGTTTCAATTCCAAGAATGAGGGGATTGTGCATTTATTTCTGAACGACTTCGACCTTGTCCGGCAGCATCTTGCTTATACGTTGAACACCTTCTGGCAGGATCATCTCCACCTCGTATAACTGCTGGTCCGGACTCCAGTTCCGGGCAAAATCGAAATAAAGTGTAAAATCTTCCGGGTGCAGTTCCAACAGTCTGTCCATCCCGCCTTCGGCTTCCAGGGTGACGGTTGCAGGTATCACCGCGACTTCCAATCCCCGGGGAACATTCTCCAGTCTGATCCCAACCCCGCCGAATTCCACTGTTCCGATGCTCTGAACATCGGCGTACACGGTGACTTCGTTTTGGCGCAGGATAAACAACTGGGTCGGTGTGACCTCTACGGGAAGTTTCATCTCGACATCCGCATTGACATTGCTCAATACCAGTGGAGGGACTCTTAGCGGTCCCAGGCGGTTTACAAGTGAAAGTGGGCCTTCCACACTGATCTTTACGGGTTCGACGCGGATGTCCCCCACCAGCATATACCCCACTGCAGGTTGGATGTCCGCTGTGATCTGCACGGGCAATTCCCGGGTGAAGCGGTCTTCGACACTCACCCACAGTGACTCAGGTTCAACAACGTGGATCAGCTCCAACTTGTAGTCACGCGGAAGCCTGACCTTATCCGGATTTTCGCTGAAATAGCTATCGAGGTGATAGTGATCGGTTCCCCGGATCTTGCTTAGATCCAGCACCAGTCCCGTCTCGGAAACCTGTCTGGTGAGAGATGCCCAGAGCAAGGCATTGCCCCGGCCCCTGAACCGGGCTGTCACCAGCTCAGGTAATTCATTGCTCAGCGCTTTCCCATCGGGCAGACCTTCAATGATCAGGGGCATATCCAGATCATGAAAGTATTCCATCTCGGTAACCACGAAGAACCAGAGCAGGAATGCCAGGATGAGTGCACCGATCTTGACCTGCAAATCCTGTGTGAACAATTGCTTAAGCATTGATACAGCCATGTGAGGTAAATATAGCGGTGCCGAACATGGCAACCAAATTAGGATCAGGTCTGTAAAAAGAAAGAGCGAGTCTCATCGACCCGCTCTTTTCGATAATCGCTATGCGAATAGAGACTACTTGTCAGATTTCTCATCCTCTTCAGAATTTTCATCTTCATCAGTCTCTGCTTTATCCTCAGCCGCTGCCTTTTCATCGGCTTCAGCTTGATCCTCCTCAGTTTCCGTTGCCTCCTCAGGGGCCTCCTCTTCAGGGGCCTCCTCTTCAGGGGCCTCCTCTTCAGGGGCTTCCTCTTCAGGGGCTTCCTCTTCAGGAGCTTCCTCTTTAGGAGCTTCCTCTTTAGAGACTTCCTCTTCAGCAACTTCTTCTGTTGGGGTTTCCTCGGCTGTTTCGGTGGTTTCCTCGACAGGTTCTTCCTCGACAGCTTCGGGTTCTTCCTTGGCCTTGGCAGCTTTTTTCGTGGTCTTCTTGGCAGGCTTTTCCTCCGCTTCTGCCTCAGCTTCAGCTTCACGGATCCGTTGCCTGATCTCTTCAGGGACCTCGATCTTATCGGCTCCAGCATCCTGACCGCGCATGAACTCGTCGATGGCAGCCCGTTCCTTGTCCTTGATGGCGGCCTCGTGGCTTACCACAACCTTTTTCTCGGCTGTATCCACTTCCACGACTTTCACTTCCAGAACGCTGTCCACCTCGAAGCGGGACAGGATATCCTGGCGTTCGCGTTTGCGGAAGGCACCCAGGGGAATGATCCCCTCGACATCCGTATCCTCAAAGGAAAGGATGACACCCTTTTCCAGGAGCTTGATGACTGTACCCTGATGGGCACTGTTGGCGGAGAAGCGTTCCTTCAGTATCGGCCATGGATCGTCCGCGGCCTGTTTCAAGCCAAGACTGATCTTACGTTCAGCCTGGGAGATATCCAGGATCTTGACCTCGACCTCATCCCCGCGGTTGAGCACCTCTTTGGGATGACGAACCTTGCTGGTCCAACTGAGATCTGAGATGTGCACCAGACCGTCGATGCCTTCCTCCAGCTCGACGAAAGCGCCAAACTGGGTGAGATTGCGCACGGTACCGGTGTGGACCGAACCCACCACGTATTTGTCCTCGATGACTGTCCACGGATCAGGCTGCAACTGTTTGATCCCCAGGGAGATCTTGTGTTCTTCCGAATCCACGGAGAGCACGGCGGCTTCAACCTCGTCACCGACCTTGAACACATCAGACGGGTGCTTGATGTGCTGGGTCCAGGAGATCTCGGAGATGTGAATGAGACCCTCGACACCCTCGGACAGTTCGACGAAGGCTCCATAATTTGCCAGGCTGACAACCTTGCCGTTGACGGTTGAACCTTCGGGGAAGCGTTCAGCCACATTCTCCCAGGGATGGGGAGTGAGCTGCTTGAGTCCCAGTGAGACACGCTGCTTTTCAGTATCATAGTCAATGACCTTGACCATGATATCCTCATCCAGGTTCACCACCTCTGATGGATGGTTCACCCGTCCCCAGGAAAGATCGGTAATGTGCAGCAGCCCGTCGATGCCGCCAAGGTCAACGAACACACCAAAGTCGGTAATGTTCTTGACCCGGCCTTCCAGGACCTGGCCGATCTCGATCTTGTCCAACAATTCACGACGCTGTTCCTTGAGGCTCTCCTCCAGGAGTTCCTTACGGGAAACTACGATATTCTTGCGGTATTCATTCACCTTGACAATTTTGAATTCAAAGCTCTTGCCTACATAGGCGTCAAAATCCCTGATGGGACGAACATCAAGCTGTGAACCGGGCAGGAAGGCATCAATACCCATGATATTGACTACCATACCACCCTTGATACGGCGCGAGATGGTGCCTTCAACTGTCTCGGCATTGTTATATTTTTCCTTGACCCCTTCCCAGACGCGCATGAAATCGGCTTTGCGCTTGGACAGGATTGCCTGACCCACGGTATCCTCGATACGGTCCAGATAGAGTTCAAGAGTATCACCTATTGCAGGGCTTTCCTCCTCCGAAAACTCAGAGCGAGAGACGATGCCCTCGGTTTTAAAACCAAAATCGACAAATATCTCACGATCGCCGATGGAAATAACCCGACCCGTGACCAGGGATTGCTGGTCAAGGTCCACTACGGCACGATCGAGCAGTTCCCTGAACGCCACCGATTCGTCACTGTCCACGATCTGCTCTTCAGGCAGTTCTTCCTTCTTGATGGTCTTTACCGCAGCAAAGAGATCATTCATCATGGCCCGTTTGTCGATCTTGGGCTTCTCGCCTTCTTCAGCCACTGCTTCTTCGGCCGGTGCATCAGCTTCTTCTACCGGATCTGCGTCAGGAGATGCGGCTTCGCCGGTATCCTCAGCAGTTTCATCAGCTACGGCTTCTTCGGCCGGCGCATCAGCTTCTTCTACCGGATCTGCGTCAGCAGATGCGGCTTCGCCGGCATCCTCAGCAGTTTCATCAGCTACGGCTTCTTCGGCCGGCGCATCAGCTTCTTCTACCGGATCTGCGTCAGCAGATGCGGCTTCGCCGGCATCCTCAGCAGTTTCATCAGCCACTGCTTCTTCGGCCGGCGCCTCAGCTTCTTCTGCCGGATCTGCGTCAGCAGATGCGGTTCCGCCGGTATCCTCAGCAGTTTCATCAGCTACGGCTTCTTCGGCCGGTGCCTCGACGGGCGTCGTCTCGACGGCGTCAGAGGTTTCGATGGATTCTTCAGCCGGTGCTTCCACGGCTTCTTCGGCAGAAGTATCCTTCTTTTCCTTCTCGGTCATTCACTTACCTCCGTTAGTGTTACGTTCCCCAATCATGGAAACAATGAAATCTATCTGTTCATCGATGCTCAGCTCACTGGTATCCAGCTGGGTGGCATCATCTGCGGGCACCATGGGCGCCAGGTCTCGTTGAGCATTGTGCTCATCCCGGGCACGGATCTCCTGCTCGAGCTCCTCAAGGCTCTTCTCGATCCCGATGCGGGCAAAATCCTTCTGACGGCGCTGTGCCCGGATCCGGGTGTCAGCAACCATGAAAATCTTAATCTCAGCGTTCGGGAAAACGACCGTTCCGATGTCTCGGCCTTCAAGAACAACGTCATGCTGCGCAGCGATCTCGTGCTGCAAGGGCAAAAGGCGGGCACGGACCGCGCCAATGGCACTTACGACAGAGACATTCCTGGTGACTTCAACGCTGCGGAGTTCGTCCTTTACATCCTCCTCCCCGAGAAAGGTCTCCTGACCCCCGTCCGTGAAGTCGACACGCAGATCTATACTCTGCAGATCTTGTTCAACGGCCTGGACATCGGAGATGTCGGTTCCTGAGCGAAGTAAGTAAAGGGTGACGGCGCGGTATAGTGCGCCGGTATCGATATGACGGAATCCCATCCGCTGCGCGACACCGCGGGCGGTCGTGGTCTTGCCGGACGCTGCTGGTCCATCGATGGCAACTATCATGTTATCAAACAACCTTCAGTATTCGTTACTGATCAAGGTACACTCAAAAAGCGGCCGAATATAGATGGGGATGGTCCAGAGAGAAAGGAAATTAATCAGGAGACAGGAGGCAGAATCGGGGGACCAGATATTTAGGTGGTTATTTAACTGGGCAACTTTATTAAAGAATGAGTTGGCTTTGCCTTCGGGTGCGGTCTTCAGGTGAACTCATGGGACAAGGCCATTCATGCCGGGGATCGATAGGATTCTTTTAACAGACCGGGATTCGTTCAGATTCCATTTTCAAGTTTCAAGTTTCAAGTTTCAAGTTTCGAATTTCCAGTCTCCAACTTCCCCCTTCTTCCTTTTTAATTCTTACTTAATCCGATACCCTTTGTCCTCATACTCCAGCACCCAGTTCACGATGATGCCGATGTCCAGACGTTCGGTACCGCCCAGGAACCGTCGGTTGCGGAAGTAATATGAGGAATAGTCCTCCTTGGTCTCCCTGTCCATGTCCACCTTGAGAGCTGTCAGCCGCTCTTTCCACATACGGACGTTTTTGGCCCGGAGATCCAGCCAGCCCTGAGCTGTCCACTTCTCGATATTCTCAGGAGTGACATCCAGGACCAGGCGACCCTCAAATGTGGGAGCCGAGATATCCGGTCCTCGGAGGAATGTCTTCCCATCAGGCATGAGGATGGGTGTGCCTACTGACAGGATCGTGGTTCGTAGCTCCTGATTTTCCAGAATGAGATCAGCCAGTTCCTTAGAGAGGGTATTTGAATCAGCTTCCAGGATACTGTCAATGGAGCCCTTGAGCTTCTTCAGCATGTAGATCTCGTAAAGGAGCTTCGTCAACCGGGGCGGTCCGAGGAGTTCGAAAGCCACCGAGTCGCTGCCGGTCTCCTTCTGGAGCTTGTCCATCTTCTCGATGGCATCCTTGCGAATGAGGCCAGCGCGATAGGACGGGGCCATCACGGAGCTATCCAGACTGCCGATGATGTCGGTACCGGTATTCCCACCACGGATCTCATGGAGGGTCAGGTCTGCGATCTCCTCCGGGGTAACGAACTCCATCTGGCCTTCGGCGGTAAGCACTGAAAATTCACCCGCCGAGAAATAGCCATTTTCGCCTGCATCGATGTAAACGGATTCCAGGTATTTTTCCTCAAGCCGTTCCCAGTTCTCATCCGTGGTGCGTACGAGTTTGTCATGGAGGTCTGTATCGGGGCCCGGGACGCAATCGTACAGCGGAATAAAGCTGCCCTTACGGATGACCTTGCCATGCCCGATCTTCTTCCAGGCAATGGCGGCAGTGGGTTTGATCTCCTTGACGATAGGGCTGTGAGGTGTTCTGCCCAACAGCCATAGCAGCATGGTATGGGCTCCGGCCAGTGAGGATTTACTCATCAGCATCTTGGAGGGTTTCTCTTCGGAATGGGTATAGGGGATGTTGAATCCCATCCCCCCGGTTCCACTGGTCCCAACTTTAAGATAGAGCTTGGTCTCGGCCTGGTGCATGCTCTCAATGAGGATCTGGACGTGCCGGATCAGCTGCGGAATGTACTGACTCGAGATGATGCGCTGTGCGATCTCAACAAACTCATCACCGGCCGGTTTTCCTTCCTGGATCACCTGGATCTCAGCCCTCAGTTCCGCAACGATCTGATAGATATTCTGGTAGGCGAAGGCTGTGGCCGTATTGATGCAGTCCACTAGGATTTGCGGCTTGTAGCGGTTCATCAGCTGGTAAAGCTTGGAGTTCTGGATGATCTCCTGGCTCAGATCATCATAGATATCGTGGATCAGCAGTTCCACCAGCTTCTGATCGTCGTAGATCTCCTTTTTGGTAAGCGTCGAGAGATCCTCACGGACAAATAGATCGCCGGATACCGCTTCGATCTGTGTCCCTTTGTTCAGTGGATGATTCTCCAGGATCGCCTTGATCTCATTGGCTTCATCCGGACGCAGCGAGGTCACCACAAGTTCCGCAGGCTGCTCCTCCAGGATCTGTTTGGCGATGGCCTGACCTACCAGACCCCACCCGCCGAAAATCATAACGCGTCTACCCTGAATGTCCATCTGCCAGCTCCTTTAAATGCTTTATTTCGTCCGGATCCAAGACGCGCCATTCCCCTGGCCCCAGACCCTCAAGGGTCAGAAAGGCAAATGATTCACGGTGAAGCTGCATGACGCGGTGTCCCAGGGCCATGAAGATTCGCTTGATCTCGCGCTTACGACCCTCTCGGAGGGTCAGTCGGACTTGGGTGCTATTGCTTAAATATTCGAAGAAGACCAGTTCTCCCTTTGCAACGATACCATTTTCAATTTCTATGCCAAGCTCGATATCCTTCAACCGGGCTTCGGGGACCTTACCCTTCACACTCACCAGGTAAGTTTTTGGGATCTGAAAGCTGGGATGAGTGAGTTGGTGGGCAAGTTCGCCATCATTGGTGAGCAGCAGGGCTCCGGTGGTATCGAAATCAAGCCGGCCAACGGGATAGATCCGCAGGGCATCCGGCAGGGAATCCAGAACGGTTGGCCGTCCATAGGGATCCTGGGTGGTGGTGATGGTGCCAGCAAGCTTGTTCAACAGATAATACACCAGTTTATCGTTCAGTTTCACCTGCCGGCCCTGGACAGTGACTATGTCCCGGGCAGGATCGACCCGCACTGCTGGCTGGTCCACCACCGTGCCATTCAGCTCCACCAGACCTCTCTGGATGAGCTCGTCACATTGACGACGTGATCCCAGCCCGGCATTCGCCAGGAAACGATTCAGACGGATTGCTTCAACATTCATTCAGAAAAGGTATTGACCCATTTTGTGGTATTTCCCCGCAGGGGTGGAAAGATCGATAAAAGGAACACAGGAGTAAAGGAGTAATGGAGCTTGTCCCATCGAAGCTTCCAGAGTGAGGATATAAAATGAGATTACACCAGGTTCTGGTCTTCTTCGGGGATCAGCTGATCCACCTCTTTCAACTGGGGAAGATCCTTGATGGATTGCAGACCGAAATATTGCAGGAATTCTGTACTTGTCCTGTACAGCAAGGCGCGACCCGGGCCATCATCACGACCCCGGATCTCCAATAGCTTGCGTTCCAATAATGTCCGCAAGGGAGAATCTGAGTTCACGCCGCGGATGGCATCCACCTCGACACGGGTCACGGGCTGACGGTAGGCCACGATGGCCAGGGTTTCCAGTGCAGCCTGGGAAAGACGCAATTTCGTGGAACGAGCAAATAATTTGCGAACATAGCTTTCATACTCGGGCCGGGTAACCAGTTGATAGCCGCCGGCGACCTCGAACACCTGGAAGGCGCGTCCTGAATCCGCATACTCCTCCTGGAGCAACTCGATGATGTCCTTCAAGGGGATATCCACCTCGGTATCTTCGCTGATGCTCTGCTGAAAACGTGCTTCGGTGAGTGGCTCCGGTGTCGCAATGAGCAGCGCTTCCACGATGTTCTTTAGCTCAAGCTTGTCCAATGACACTCCCTCTTGATATGATAAGATCGTCAAACAGCTTTGTCTGTCGCACCTTGATCTGTTGCGCACGCAGCATCTCCAGGATCGCCAGAAAGGTCACCACGATCACCAATCGCGACTGAAAGCGTTCTATGAGTGAAGAGAACCTCAGCTTCGGGTCGGTTTCCAGCCTGGTGAGAATGAAATTGATCTGTTCGCTCAGAGAAACCTCTTCCAGCTCAACGGCATGCATGGCCGGTTCCTCATAGTTCTGCAGCAGATATTTGAAGGTGAGCATGATATCGTAGAGCTTGATATCCTCCAACAACCCGCCTGGATCACTGGTTTCCTCCGGTGGTGCTCCCGCCTGGCGATAGAAGTACGGTCTCTGTTGATGCTCCCGTTCGCCGAGGGCAAAAGCAGCTTCCTTGAAGCGCTTGTATTCCAGCAGCATATTCACCAGTTCAGAACGTGGATCCTCGACTTCCTCGTCGGTGCCTTCCTCAACAGGCAATAGCATCCGGGCCTTGATCTTCATCAGTGTGGCTGCCATGAGAATGAAGTCCCCTGCCGTATGCAATTTCAATTCCTTGGCCATTTCGACGAATTCAAGGAAATTCCGGGTGATCTGGGCTACGGGTATGTCATAGATGTTGACCTCGTCCTTCTTGATGAGGAACAGAAGCAGATCGAGGGGACCCTCGAACATCTCCAGATCGATACGGTAGGACTCTCGGATGCTCATGATCTTCCGGGTTGGACAAAACCGATCTTACGGTAAACCTTGCTCATGGTCTTACGCGCCAGAAAGGTCGCCCGCTCTGCCCCCTTGTCCAGGATAGCGCCCAGGGCCTGCTTGTCAGCCATGATGTCGTTATAGCGCTGCTGAAACGGCTCCAGAAATGCTATTACCAGGTCAGCCAGATCAGCCTTCAAATCTGCATAGCTTTTATCCACGAAGCGTTCGAGAACCTCTTTTGGATCACTGTCACTGAGCACCGCATACATATTCAACAAGTTCGATATACCGGGCCGCGTGAGAGCACTTTCATCGATGCCCGTCTGAGAATCGGTGACCGCCCTTTTGATCTTGCGGCGCAGGACATCCGGAGGATCCAGCAAGGCAAGGTAATTGTTCTCGTTCTCATCAGATTTGGACATCTTTTTCTCAGGGTCCTGCAGACTCATGATCCTGGCGCCGGCCTTTGGAATGAACGGTTCCGGTACCTTGAATGTCGGACTGTAAGCATTGTTGAAACGGGTGGCTATATCCCTGCTGAGCTCAAGATGCTGTTTCTGGTCCTCTCCCACCGGAACCAGATCGCTCTGATAAAGCAGGATGTCCGCAGCCATGAGAGCCGGATAGGTATAGAGCCCGGCGTTGATGTTGTCCTCGTGGCGTTTGGACTTGTCCTTGAACTGCGTCATGCGATTCAATTCACCCATGTAGGTAAAACAGTTGAGAACCCAGGCTAGCTCAGCGTGTTCATGGACGTGGGATTGGATGAAAATGACATTCTCTTCCGGGTCGATCCCGGCAGCCAGGTACTGTGCGGCAAAAGAAAGACAACGCTGTCTCAACTCTGCAGGCTTCTGTCGCACTGTGATGGCGTGCATGTCCACCACAATGAAGATTCCCAGGTATTGATCCTGGAGGTTCACCCAGTTGCGCATGGCACCAAGATAATTACCCAGAGCCAGATGGCCGCTGGGCTGGATACCTGACAAGAGAATGGGTTTATTCATCAAGTGACTCCAATTGTTTCACCCGGTTCAGTGGACCTAGATCCTGTCCCAATATACGTGTGCCTCGGACCGTTTCTTCCGTATACGATGGTTTGTACAATTCTCCCGCTGATTCGCGATGTGAATTGAAGCGTACGTATCCCGAAGAATGGATGATATCCCCATTGCCAACCACTATGGCCACATGGGTTACTCGATTTCCTCTGAAAGAGTAAAATGCCAGGTCTCCGGCTTCCCAGTTCCGCCAATCGGGACCCAGGTCGAGACCTAACTCAGCCTGTTGATAGGAATCCCTGGGTAGTTTTATGCCGTTCAAGGCGAAGACGCTCTGCACAAAACCGGAACAATCAAAACCCTTGGGACTTCTACCTCCCCACTGGTACTGAATACCGTGGAAGCTCATGGCTGTGGCGATGATGGTCTCGGCATCTGTGTGCTCGATCTTCTCACGAGGATGATCCGTGATCCAGCCCGTCTTCCCGTCCGGTAACTTGATCTGGACCCAGCCATCATGGCGATCAAGGAGCGGCATTTCAGACATCATGGTGAGATCCCGAAGAGCCGGTGCCGTCAAATCCGGGTTTTCCCGGATCATAACCACGTGGTCACTGGTGGCGAAGCGAGATCCCTGCTCCCAGCCTGGGATGTAAGGGACGGTGTGGTAGTTGTCAATCCAGCCCTCATAACCATCCTCCAGCCGAACCAGGTCCCAGATGCCTGTATTATCCAGCAACACCAGTTCTTCGCCCAGAAAGGCCTGCGTCATGGCTTCACTGTCAAAGCTCGGACGGCGGTAGATGTTCGCAACACTGGTATTGGTCAGTTTCCGTTCTGTCATTCCGTCTCCTAAGTTGAGGCTGAATTTAATTGGCCTTCAAGAGGATACAACCGTTCCGACATAAAGTTCTAACTGCATGCGAAGAATGCTATGAATCTGAACAGGGTACAGCGATGCAGCGCCCCTGGTGTGTGAGTCAATGACCTTCCTGGTATACTTCCATTTCTCTACGCATGATGTCATCGATGGTGCCCCGCCGCTCGATCAATCTGGCCTTGCCATCCTTGTCCACCAGAATGGAAGCGGGCAGATTCATCGAGTTATACTCTGATTTCATTGAATGTGTGTATGCACCCACCATGCCCATGACCATCAGATCTCCGATCTCCAGGATGGGAAAATCCCTTGGAACCAGAGTACCATCCGCTTCAACGGTGAAAACATCCCCCGATTCACAGAGATTTCCACCAACGACATAGGATCGTTTCCCTTCCATGGCCCGGTCCTCGGCGCCCATGAAGCTGATAGGATGGTAGCTGCCGTACATGGATGGTCTCGGATTGTGATTCAACCCCGTATTGACGATGGCGAAGTTGTAATCAGGGGTGTGTTTCAGATTCTGAATTTCGGCAACAAGTGAACCACAGCTTGCCACGATGAACCGACCGGGCTCTATCTGCAGTTGAATGTCTTTTCCATATTCATCTGAGAATGAGCTGAAACTCTCAGTGAGTTTTTCACCCCACTCCTGTAATGGCATGGGTTTGTCCGTCTCTTTGTATACGACGGGGATACCACCCCCCAGATCAACGAAATCTATATCATCGAACTGCTTGGCAATGTTCAGGGTCAGATCCTTGATCCGGAGCCAGTGGTCCAGGTTGGATTCACTACCGATATGGGAATGGATCCCCACCAGATTCAGATCGTATTCCTTCAGGATCCGCTGGACCTCGTCAATCTGGTCATGATAGATACCGTGTTTGCTGCTAGGACCACCGGTATTCGTCTTATTGGTCGCGCCGTGTCCTTCACCAGGATTGATACGAATGGAGCATGAAGAACCAGGTTTGATCCTTCCGATGAGCCGGATCTGATCGATGGAGGAACAGTTGATGAGAATCCCTTTCTCAAGCAATTCTTCAAACACCAGGTGGGAAGCTCCCTCACCGGTGTAGAGAATCTCATCGGTGTTGTATCCCGCTCGCTGGGCTCGCTTCACTTCGTTGATGGATACGGCGTCAATATTGATGCCTTCACTCCGTACGATCTGCAGAATGGCTTGCAGGGTGAGTGCCTTGCAGGCATATCTGATCTGTTTATTCTCGTAGGGAATGGCAGATTTCAACTGCTGACATTGATCCCTGATCTCCTGTTCAGAGAATATGTACAGAGGTGTATGATATTTCTGGGACAGTTCCCTGATGAGGGATTTATCAATATGATCACTCATTACTTATCCTTTTATATGTTCGGTTTTTCGCGGGATTGTTCCATATCCAGAATCAGCTGGGATCATAGACGATCCCGGTACCGGCGGTAATGCCCTCGACAGAGAAATGTGGACCATCAAGTTCAAAACCGCCTTCACATGCGAAGGGTTTGAGGAGATAGACCGAATCCAGGTCATTATGTGTGAAACACCCAAATCCACATGAGATGTGGACGGACGCAGCCATACCAATTTTTGATTCCATCATGGCGCCGATCATCAGCTCGATGTTGGCAGCACGACAGATGGAGATGATCTCCATAGCACCGAGTATACCGCTTTTGGCTACCTTGATATTGATCATGTCCGCGGCACCTTCCCGGATGACCCTGATGGCGTCTTCAGCGGTGAATACAGTTTCGTCAGCTGCCACCGGCAAGGGACAATGTTCACGAACAAATCGCATACCTTCGAAGTCATCCTTGCGCACCGGCTGTTCGAACATGGCCACATTGGCACCGCGTCCATTCGCCTGCCTGATGAGCTCAACAGCTTCCTTGGGGGTGAAACCCTGATTTGCATCCAGTGAGATCTCGACCTCAGGAGCATTATCACGAACCGCAACGATGCGGTCTGCATCAGTGGCCACATCCATTCCCACCTTGATCTTAAGCTTGTTGAAACCCTGCTTGACGAACTTCGCAGCGTCTTCACCTGCCTTCTCCGGTGTCCCCAGGGACAGGGTCATATCTGTTTCCACTGACTGACTGACTCCACCGAACATCATATACAGGGGAACGCCCATGGCTTTGCCGAAGGCATCGAGGACAGCGATCTCCAATCCGCTGTGTGCCGCGACCTGGTTCCGCACGAAGGCACGTGTTTCCGTAAGGATCCCCCGCCAGAAGCGAACATCCCTGCCCACCACCAGGTGCCGGAGCTGATCGATGACGGCGATGACCGTGGCCTGCGTGTCGCCAGTGGTATAGGGTGAAGGCGCCACTTCACCGTAACCGGTGGTCCCGTCCTCAAGTTCGACACGGATCAATACATTCCAGGCGGCATCCTTCATTCCTGTGGCAACTTTGAAGGGTTCCCACAAAGGCAGATCAAATGATTCTGCCTTCAATTCACGAATAATGGTAGACATGGATCCTTTCCCTTTCACTTCTGGCCGAGTCGTTTGGCTACAAGGCCGTCAGCAACTTCAACATCATTGAAATCGAGTGTCGTGTCTTTGAGTGTTTGAGTGGTTTCGTGGCCCTTACCGGCTATGATGATCATATCACCGGCTTCAGCAGTGTTGATAGCATGCTCGATGGCCTGTCCCCGATCATGAATGACCTCGTACTTGTCGGTGCCTGAACTGACACCTTCGAGAATGTCATTGACGATCTGCTGCGGATCCTCGGTACGTGGATTGTCATCCGTGATGATAAAGCCATCGCTTTTTTGATCGACCACCTCGGCCATCAAGGGCCGCTTTCCACGATCACGGTCGCCACCGCAGCCAAAGACCGTTATGAGTCGTCTGGGATTCGTTGCCCGAGCGGCATCAAGAACCTTCACAAGACCGTCGGGTGTATGCGCGTAGTCAATGATGACCGCAAAGTCCTGCCCGCGTTCAATGGGATGGAAACGTCCGAAGACGATGATCTGCTTTGCCAGTCCTGCTTGGATCGTCTCCAGATCCACACCCAGCGGGAGGCACATGGCCGCTCCGCAGAGCATGTTATAGACGTTGAACTCTCCCCGCAGTTTAGCGTCAATGCCAATCTCACCCTGCGGTGTAACCAGTGTGAACTTCGTTCCAGAGCCCGAGAGTTCAATATCCTTCGCCATGACATCGGCATCCTGTTTTATGCCATAAGTAATAACACCAGCTTTGGCAGCATCGCGGAAATGCTCAACGGAGGGATCATCCACATTCAGCGCCATTGATTTGTCCGGAGTCAGACTGCGAACCCATCTCAGTTTGCACTCCCGGTATTCCTCCATCGATCCGTGGTAATCGAGGTGGTCCTGAGTGAAATTCGTCCAGCCGCCGATCTCATAGGTCACGCCAGCAACCCTGTGGAAATCCACTCCATGGGAGGAAACTTCCATCACCGCATGTGTGCAATCGCTGTCGATCATATCCTGGAA
The DNA here is from genome assembly GCA_964454335.1 of uncultured Lentisphaeria bacterium. Lineage (GTDB taxonomy): Bacteria > Fidelibacterota > UBA8477 > UBA8477 > JABMPR01 > CAYVVT01. Next base: position 33,482 of record CAYVVT010000008.1, read on the forward strand.
CATCTCCTGGAGGTCGGGGGGTTCAGGGGTGGTGTCCTTGGATTTCTTAATCTCACCGGCAATTTTAGTATAGAGGGTTCCGATCAGTCCAATTCGGAATTCCTCGATGAGAATGGCCTCGATCACGTGCGCCGTCGTCGTTTTGCCGTTTGTACCGGTGACACCGATGAGTTTTAACTGCCGTGAGGGATGACCATAGAATTCACCACTGATCATCGCCAGCGTCAGACGCGAGTCCTGTACGACTATCTTGGTAATCCCCTCCGGCACTTTCATGTCATGATCAAGAATGACAGTAGTGGCGCCAGCCTCGATGGCCTTGTCGACAAAGGCGTGGCCGTCAGGATGCTCGATCTTGTCCAGCTGTGTGTAGATATTTATGGCCACGTAGAGGAAATCACGTTCAACACGCAGGGGATCATAGACCACACCAGCGACATTGCGATCTGTCTCCCCGGTGATACTCGTGATCTCCGGAACAACTGAGAGAAGCTGACTGAGTTTCATTCTGGGATCATCCTTCTGATTTATAGGGGATTTTTCTAAGGGATTGAGCGGGGAGTCTGCGTTCCATGCAAGCTATCCAGATCTGGTACATTCTCGTTCTCTCCTCCATCAGAATCCAACAAGCTGACATGCTCCACAGTGTGTTATCAAGACCTTCTTTGCGGCCTGAATTATAGTGATGTGGACTCATTTCTACATACCATTTATTTGCGTTTTTTTGTGTCAGCGTGTTCAACGCCTGCATTTAAAAACTATTGCTCCCCAATGCCTCAGGCGGTAAATATGAGCCATGCTGCAGGCCTTGTTGAAGCATTCATACACGATCAAGAACTAGTATAAATCCAAGCAAAGATGAGCGCTGAAACTGATTCTATCCCCATCGCTGCTGTGAAAAAGGCCATGACGAGCCTCATCGAGGGTCGGTTCACCGATCTCAACAGCTGGGATGCGGAAGCTCGTCAGACCATGCAGCGGGTCAAGGTTCATATCGAGGATCTACCCGCCATGCAGTGGTTATCCTGTCAGACGGATCCCATCAAGACCTACTGGGCCAACCGGAACCAGGAATTCAGGATGGCCGGGATAGGTATTGCCGATATCGCCACCGCAGAAACTGCGGCCGATCTGCCCGATCTCGTCGAGCGCTTACGCTCCCAACTCTCAACCCAGTATCCTCATCTTCGATACTACGGGGGCTTCCAATTCGACATGTCGAACGGTCTGGCGCCAGAATGGACGGCTTTCGGATCCTATCGCTTCATCATCCCTCGTTTCGAGGTGTATCGAGATACATCGGGTACCTATTTCGCCTGCAATTTCATGCACGATCCGGAGGATACTTCTCAACTCCAGACCATTCTCGGAGAATTGAAGAAAGTGCAATTTGATCTTATTCTCCTGGACTGGGAGGAACGCGTTCCGCTGATCCGGTCGGACACACCCAATGAGAATGATTGGGAATTGATGATCGAACAGGCCCTGGCCGATCTGAAAGCCGGTGAATATGAGAAGATCGTCTTGGCCCGCAGAGCCACGCTTGAATTCAGTGGCGACCTGGATCCTGTCGCCTATCTCCTTCGTTTGCGGCTCATGGCCGAGGATACATTCAATTTCTACTTCCAACCCGATGAAGAACACGCTTTCCTGGGTGCAACGCCGGAACGTCTGTTCCGTCGGGAGGGCCGCGCCCTGGCCACTGAGGCCATCGCCGGTACCAAACCAAGAGGGCGGAACCGCCGGGAGGACGACCGTCTGGGTGAAGAGCTGCTCCATTCGGACAAGGAACTGCGGGAGCATGGTTTCGTGGTCAATATGATCCACGAGGAGCTCGACCAATTCTGTGTTGCTGTCGAGGTCGATGACGAGGTCAGTCTTACGAAGCTGGCGCACGTCCAGCATCTTTGCCGTCATTTCACCGCTGAGCTGAATGCTGAGGTCGGTGATGCAGACCTGCTTGCCAGTCTTCATCCGACTCCGGCCATCGGCGGCGTCCCCAGGGACAAAGCGCTGAAACATATCGCTGATCTGGAACCCTTTAAACGTGGCTGGTACGCAGGTACCATCGGATATGTCGGTCACGATCTGGCAGAGTTCGTGGTGGCCATCCGCTGTGCGCTTATCGAGAAACAGCGACTCTCGCTGTTCTCGGGAGCAGGCATTGTCCGGGGTTCTGATCCGGAGATGGAGTGGCAGGAGATCGAGGACAAGATCAGCAAGTTCCTGAAGGCCCTGGAATTCTGATGGAGGCCGATCAGGGCAGCCTGAACCTCCACCAGGCACAGTGGGTGATGGAGGGCCTGTACAGCCTGGGTATCACAACCATAATCATTTCTCCAGGTTCACGTTCAACGCCCCTCACCGTCGCTGCTGCTGATTCAGACATGCATACCATCATCCACTTTGATGAAAGGGGCGCAGCTTTTCATGCCCTGGGGATCGCCCGGGTGACCGGGATGCCCACCGGCCTGATCTGTACCTCGGGGACGGCCGTGGCAAATTATTTCCCTGCTATTCTTGAAGCCGATGCAGATCAGATCCCCTTGCTGATCATGACGGCCGATCGGCCTGATGAGTTGGTAGATCGGGGGGCCAATCAGACTGTCCACCAGAAGGATATCTATGGTGCCAGGGTACGGGGCTTCCATAATTTCAAGCCACCGACAGAAGGTATTGCCAAACCTGCCATTCTGGAGGAGGTGAGCCAGGCAATCGAGATCTCCCTTGATCCTGTTCCCGGACCCGTTCATCTGAATTTCCAGTATCGTGAACCGCTCATTCCTGAAGAAAGACATTTGCAGGACGAGCCTGAATCAGATCCTGTAACGCTCCACCTCTTGAGCAGATCGGTGCCTACCGGGCAGATCTCACCAAACCTACTGACGGACCAGGGGATCATCCTGATGGGAAGACTCGATCCTTCAGCGGACAGCTCCGCCATCCCGGCACTGGCTGAGCACCTCGGTTGGCCCATCCTGCCGGATATACAATCCCAGCTGCGTCACAAACGACATCCGGCTTTGATCAATCATTTTGATCTGCTGCTGATTGCAGCAGACCTGTTCAGGAGTGACCGTCCTGTCACGATATTGCATTTTGGTGTTCCCTTCGTGTCCAAACGTCTGAACCAATGGCTGGAGACGGCTGAGATCGAGAGATTTCTCCATGTCCATCCCACGGAACTGAGATACGATCCAGGAGGCAGGATAACGCAGCGGATCCAGGCTGAGATGTCCCCTGTCATTGATCAAATGATAAAGGATATTCCTGCCCGTTCTGCCTCGCCACTGCTGGAAAGACTCCAATCGGCAGAATCATGGGTGAGTACCATCCTTGAGGAGCAAGGGCTGCCGATATCTGAGAATCCTACCCTGGTTCAAAGCACAATCAAGAATATTGGAGCCGGGGAGAACCTGTTCCTGGCCAGCAGTATGCCCATCCGGGCCTTCGACATGTTCTCACCTTCGACAGATGTGTCCATTGACGTCTATGCAAATCGCGGCGTGAGCGGAATCGATGGCACCATTGCCACAGCTGCCGGTGTGGCAACGGCATCCCGAAAGGCCACAACGCTGGTCATCGGTGATTTGGCATTTCTGCACGATCTCAATTCACTTGCCCTGGTGAAGGATCTCGAGATCCCCTTCCCCATCATCCTGATCAACAATGGTGGCGGCGGGATCTTCCATTTCCTTCCGGTGGTCAGGCAGACGGATATCTTCGAGAGATTTTTCGGGACACCGCACCATCTGTCCGATTTCCGACCTATCGCCACCCAGTTCTCCCTGAACTATCATTCAGCGGAGACCACCGACGAATTCACTACCGTCTATCGGGAAGCCCGATCCACCCCGGGTGCCACACTTATCGAGCTTCAGGGCGATCGACAATCAGGGCCCGATCATCACCTGGAGATCTACGCCAGGATCAAACAGAATTTTCAGAATGGCTAGCTTCGTGGTCATGGAAGGCTGGGCCTTGCATGGCGACGTCAACGCCGGGCTGGTGTGTCTGCACGGGTTCCTGGGGGACCACAGGGATTGGGATGAATTATCAGTCAACCTGGATTCCAAAGGCATCCTCAGCGTGGACCTGCCTGGTCATGGCCAATCAGAACTACCGTCCTCTCTTGCACTGAACTTTCAGAATACCGTCGACTCGCTGGCACAGGTGCTTAGCTCAACATGCTCCGATCCGATCGTTCTGCTGGGATATTCCCTGGGCGGCCGGGTGGCGCTGGCGACCGCCCTGCGCCATCCAGAGCTGGTGCAGGGATTGATCCTGGAATCCGCAAGCCCGGGGATCCTGGATGAGATGGAACGTGGAGCACGTAGGCAATGGGATCTGGACCTCGCAAAGAGGATGACACAGACCGCAGCGGAACACTTCCTCACCGAGTGGTACGGGATGGAGCTGTTTTCTTCACTCAAATTACAACCGGATCTGCAGCGCAGACTCATTGACAAAAGGTCGGAGCAGGACCTTGATAGTGCCTCGAGAACACTCACCTTCCTGGGTGCCGGATCTCAACCCTCATATTGGGAGGCCCTGGGGCGCATTCAGGTTCCGACATTACTCATCACTGGGGAACTTGACAGGAAGTATCGTAGCATCGCAGTGGACATGGAAAACCGCTCAAAGCTGATCCAGTGGCGGGAGGTCCCTGGTGCCGGCCATATCGTGCACCTGGAAAAAGCGCTGGATTACGCTGAGTTGGTGCAACATTTTCTCGAGGACCAAATCGGAGGGAGAGCAGTTTGACAAAGTTTCAATGGCAATCGGCTGGTGAATACAAAGATATACGCTACGAGAAAATGGATGGGATCGCCAAGATCACCATCAACCGTCCCGAAAGACGGAATGCATTCAGGCCCATCACGGTCATGGAGATGTCCAGTGCGGTAGCCGACGCACGGGAGGACGACAGCATAGGCGTGGTAATTCTTACTGGTGAAGGCGAGAAAGCATTCTGTTCCGGTGGTGACCAGAAGATCCGCGGAGATTCGGGGTACCGCGATGAGCAGGGTGTCCATCGTCTGAATGTCCTGGACCTCCAACGGCAGATCCGGACTCTGCCAAAACCCGTCATCGCCATGGTGGCCGGATATGCCATAGGGGGTGGGCATGTACTGCACCTCGTCTGTGATCTCACTGTTGCAGCGGACAATGCGATCTTTGGACAAACGGGTCCAAAGGTTGGCTCATTCGACGGTGGCTATGGTTCAAGCTATATGGCACGCATCGTGGGGCAGAAAAAAGCCCGCGAGATCTGGTACCTGTGTAAACAGTACAACGCCGCGGAGGCTCTGGAGATGGGTCTGGTGAATACCGTGGTTCCCTATTCCGAGCTGGAAACCGAGACTGTCAAATGGGCACGACAGATCCTGGAACATTCACCACTGGCCATACGCCTGCTCAAATCAGCATTCAATGCAGATGTCGATGGTCAGACGGGCCTGCAGGAACTGGCCGGAAATGCAACTTTGCTGTACTACATGACCGAGGAAGCTCAGGAAGGACGCAACGCCTTCAACGAAAAGCGCAAACCCAATTTCCGCAAGTATCCCTGGCGACCTTGAATTTCCCAGGCTCTGAATGATCCCACCACTGCAGACCTGGATCATGGCTGCCCGCCCCCGCACTCTGGTGGCAGCCTTCTCACCTGTGGTATTGGGAACCGTGATCGCCGCAGGTGAAGGATACCTGCACTGGCCCAGTGCCCTGGCCGCCCTGCTGGGAGGTTTGCTCATACAGATTGGCACCAACTTCGCAAATGATTATTTCGATTACGTAAAAGGTGCTGACCAGGCATCGCGTGTGGGTCCTACCCGTGTCACCCAGGCGGGTCTTGTGGATCCGGTTCAGATGCGGATTGCCATCACACTGGTGTTCACACTGGCATTTCTCATCGGTATCTATCTTGTGTCACGGGGGGGGTGGCCGGTGGTCATCATCGGTCTCGTTTCCCTTCTCCTGGGGATCCTGTATACCGGGGGACCTTTCCCCCTGGCTTATTACGGACTTTCCGACATGCCGGCCTTCCTGTTCTTTGGTCCCATTGCCGCAGCCACAACCTATTATGTCCAGGCACTTAAATGGTCGGATCTCAGTATCCTCGTAGGTTGTGCAGCAGGATTCTTCTCTCTGGCTTTTCTGAGTATCAACAATCTCCGCGATATCGAAGAAGACCGCAAAGCTGGAAAACGTACGCTGGTTGCCTTGCTAGGTCAGCGGTTCGGACAGTGGCAATACATTACCAGCATAACCCTGGCAACCCTCTCGCCCCTGCCGGTTCTGATGGTGGAACGTGAACGGATCTATGTTCTGATAGCAGCTTTGACCTTCTTCATGGCCATCTTTGCCATCCGTAAGACATTGAACTACCGGGATCCCCGGGAGCTGATTGTGCTCCTGGGCATGACGGCCAAGCTGCAGTGGGTCTTCACTGTTGCTTTTGGAATCGGCTGGTTTCTTTAAGATCTGAAATTTGAAACTTGGGAAATGAGTAGTGGCTGGTTGATAGAGTTGAAAGCCCTGGTCCTGCACTCTGAGAAGCTGAAAGATCACTAGACACACTGCACACGCCTGCCCCTCTTTCCTTCCTCCTTATTCCTTTTTCATTATCTTTTTCAGGCATGGAAAGCAGTCCAGAGATCTATGAGCTGCGGCTCGACAAGATCACCCTTCTACGCTATACACTAGGATTCAAGGGAACCGTAGTCATCGGAGGTGGTTCCGTTGAACAGCGTCAGGGGCTGCTGATCGGCTTGCGGATCGGTTCTCACATAGCTTGGACCGAGGCCAGTCCATTGCCGGGTTTCAGCCAGGAATCCCTTCAGGAAATCGAAGAGGCTCTCATCAGCTGGTCGGAATCCCTGCGTCTGCATCCGCAGGTGCTCAGGCTTACTGGAACTGGGGATATTGTCAATACGGGGCTTAAGCCCCTGCCTTCACACCCAGCACTTCACTTTGGACTCTCCAGCGCTCTTGTTTCGCTGATCACCCAGAAACTGCGAATATCGCATGCGGAATTATGGGGATTGGATCATCGTGCAGCGATCCCGGTGAATGCGCTGATAGACGGGCCGCCGCTCTCCTGGTTGCAACAGGGTCGCGAACGCATGACGCAGGACTACCGCAGCCTGAAAGTGAAAGTCGGTCGCCAAGAGATCAAGAATGAGCTGGCCGGAGTTTTTTCACTGGCCAGGAAACTACGCAAGGATATATCACTGAGACTGGACGCCAACCGTGCCTGGTCTTTCGAGGAAGCATGCGATTTCTGCCAGCAAATTGAACCATTAAATATCGAGTATATCGAAGAACCACTGCGGGATCCCGCCGGACTGGAACGACTGCATGCTGAAACGGGAATACCCATTGCCCTGGATGAGACCCTGCAGCAGGCCTTCAGGCCAGAGAATCGGTACAAGGTGCCGGAATCCGGGATTGCAGCCTGGATCCTCAAACCAACGCTGCTTGGTGACCTGACACTCTTGACCAGCATGGCGGACATGGCCCGCAGGCGCGATGTGAAATGCGTCCTCACTTCCAGCTTTGAAAGTGACATCGGTGTGCGAGTCCTGGCGGAGTTGAGCTCCGTCCTCAGTCCGGGTATGACCTGCGGCCTCGGCACATTACGCTATTTCCAGGATCACCTGACATCGGACTCAGAGGTCTTGGATCAACCGGTGATCCAGCTATCCAACCTGTCGCTGGAACCATCACTGGATAAGACACATGTCGCAAAAGTCTATTCCTGGTAAACCGTCACCTCTGCGTTCCGCAGTTGCAAAATGTCCGGACTCGCCAGCAATCATTAGCGAGAAGGGATCCTGGACCTGGTTTGAACTTCAGCAGGAGGTGGATCGCTATTCGAATGGTCTGACCAGGTGGGGACTGGAAACCGACGATGTCGTTGCCCTGCATCTGAGACCATCCCCAGAAACGATCGCAATTATCTGGGCGTGTCTGGACCACGGCCTCATCGTTGCGCCGCTCAGTCACCGTTGGCCGTCAACTCGGATCGAAAAGGGGCTTATCGAGCTTTCAGCCCGCATCCTGGTGGTCGCTGATCAGTCACGATATGCCGAGAAGCTTCCCTGTCCTGTTGCGTCCTTGAGCGACCTTTACCAACCTGGCGTGCCTGAAGGAGCTCCGCTTCCAGTCGAATCACCTCATATCTCCACGCTCCTGTTCACCTCCGGGAGCTCCGGTGATGCCAAGATCCTGGCACACGATCTGGAAAACCATCTGGCCAGTGCCCGGGGAGCAAACGAGAATATCCAGCTCTCTGAATCTGATTCGTGGCTGCTGAGCTTGCCTCTGGACCATGTGTCAGGTTTAAGTCTGCTGTTCCGGACCGTTCTCAGCGGGGCGGGGTTGGTACTCCCCGGGGGCAACGATCTGGCCGCGTCTATTTCCCGGTTCCATCCCAGTCATGTTTCCCTGGTCGCCACCCAGATGTCAGCACTTCTGGAGCACCCGGACGATCCGCTGGGACAGGAGACATTCAAGGCAATCCTGCTGGGGGGCAGCCGTATCCCGGATGAGCTCGTTTCAAGGGCGGTTGAGATGGAATTACCGCTCTACACCACCTACGGTTCCACGGAAATGGCTTCGCAGGTCACCACCACTCCTCCCGGGTCTTCCCTAGATACGTTGATGAGTGCCGGCCGTCTGCTGCCCTATCGCGATCTGAAGATCTCACCCAGTGGTGAGATCCTGCTCAAGGGCGAGACGCTGGCAAAGGGTTCATTCGTTGAAGGTGAGCTCCAATCCATCACAGATGATGAAGGCTGGTTCCATTCCGGAGATCTTGGTTATACGGATGCCCAGGAACTTCTGCACGTGACCGGCCGCCTGGACAACCAGTTCATTTCCGGTGGTGAGAATATTCAGCCCGAGGAGATCGAATATCACCTGGAGCATCTCGAGGGGATTACCGGCTCTCTGGTAATACCAGTTCCTGACAACAGATATGGTGAGCGACCCATCGCTTTTCTCACCCTTACTGATGTATCTCTGGATGATGCCACGATCAGAGCGCAATTGAAGCAGGTGTTGCCTGCATACAAGATCCCGGATCAATTCTTCCGGATGCCTGATGATCGGAACGCCTCTGGTTTAAAGCCTTCACGCAAACGGCTTCGTGAAATCTATCATGACCGGAAGAATAGATTGTCCACCATCGATTAATCCCTAACATAGACGCTCCATGAGCGAGCGCAGAGAAAGATCAGGTTCATCCCAGCAAAGACTTGAAGTCTTCATGGCCAACCCACGTAAGGCCATCTGGACCCTGGCCCTGCCGGTGATGATGGGAATGGCGGCCCAGACGCTTTACAGCATCGTGGATATGCTCTTCGTAGGTCAGATCTCTGCCTACGCCATTGCAGCCCTGGGTTTTAACGTCCCCCTCTTCTGGCTGGCCATGGGTATCAGCTTCGGTCTGGGAACAGGAGTGACCGCCGTCATCGCCCGCTTCATCGGGGCTCGTGATGAACGGGCCGCGGTGAATGTTGCGGAACATGGCATTCTGCTGGGATTTCTCTTTGGTATTCCCTTCTCAGCGATCGGTCTGCTTTTCGCGCCCCAATTATTGAGTCTGCTGGGTGCTCCTGAGACACTACTGGCAGATGCTTCGGCATATTTCAGGATAGTATCAGGTGGTTTCCTGTTCATGATCATGAGCATTTTCCTGCGTTCCATTCTCTCCGGTGAGGGTGATACACGCACACCCATGAAGGTTCAGATCACGGCAACCATCCTGAACATCATCCTTGATCCCATTTTTATCTTTGCCCTGGATATGGGCGTTGCCGGCGCGGCTGCAGCAACGGTTATCAGCATGGTGGTGGCCGTATCGTTGTATATCTATTTCATCTTTATACGCAAGAGTACGGTGCTGGAACTGAATATGAAGCAGTTCAAGCTGAACCTTTCCTATTACAAGGACATCCTCAGGATCGGTCTGCCTGCATCCGTTTCAATGATCATCATGTCCGGTGGGGCCATGCTCTATAATTTCATCCTCATCCACTACTCCGAAGAGGTGGTTGCTGGATACCAGGTGGCAGGCCGTCTTGACCAGATTTTCTTCCTGCCGGTAATGGCTATCGCCGGTTCACTGGTGACCCTGGTAGGGATGTTCTATGGCGCTCAGCGCATGGATCTCATCCGTCAGGTCATCAAGGATGCCCTCAGATATGCCATCATGATCGGTTTGGGCAGCGGCGTCGTCTTCTGGTTTGCAGCACCTTATATATTCCCCATCTTCTCCAAGGATCCCATCGTTCTGGAGGTAGCCGTAAGTGTGATCAGAACATTTGCCTGGGTGTACTGGCTCATTGCTGTCGGTATGCTCTGTGGACGAGCTCTGCAGGGTCTGGGTACCGGTATCCCGTCAATGGTCATCACAGCGGTGCGGGTCGCACTGGTGGGTGGACCCCTGGGCTACATCGCGGCTTTTGTATTGGATAAACCCTATCAGTGGGTCTGGTATGGATCCCTAGTCGCAGTATTCACTGCTGCAAGCATGGCTTTGACCTGGTTGAGGGTGCGGATCCGACACGTTTCCTCTGGTTTTGCAGTTTCGCCAGAGATCCAGGACAGACAGATCTAATTCGGGGCTGACCAGCCCACTGCAACCTCATCGATGACAAAATCGCCCAGAGTGTAGCTCTCATTCTCCAGTGAGAATGTCACATCCTCCAGCTCAATGCTGACAGTGTAGGCAGCCGAGGTGTCCGAGGAGAGTGTGAATCGAATAAACCCGTCCATTGCTGGATAATAATGCTCGACAATGGCAGGACCCGGGTCCTCTGAACAGTAATAAGCGGTGGCGGCTTCGCTGAAAACATTCACTCCCACATCGAGGTTGGGTGTATCCTGTCGTAGATCGAATTCCTTTGTGCTTGTGCTCAGGCCGAGATCATCCCGTACTGCGATGATCTCCAGTGCTGCCTCATGATCTTCAGTAAGGACATAGACGACAAAATCGATGCACCCGCTGGGATTCTCACTGAACTCCCAGGGGAATTCATGCGGTTTCTCGCATGAGAATAGCATGAAGGTAATCAGGTATGCAGTGAATATGATCCGTTTCATTTCGGGAAAAGGGAGCTAGTGGATAAGCATCATTCAGAGTACACCTCGGCTACCCCCATGAGGTTGCCGAACATGACCGGTTGGACATTAAAGCGTCTGAATACTCCCAGGATGAATTGATCGTTGAGTACTTTACGAAAGATATCCCAGCGATAGGCATCCTGGTCTCGTGGGATGATCTCATTGGCCTCGCGTTTTGAGCGCTGGGTCAATACCTGGATACGATCTGTCATCTCTTCGATGATGATTTCATTTTCCGGCAATTCGGGTTGTTCCAGGGGATCGAGCTGACTGTGGAACACAATCTTCGAGTGCCGTTTTGAAACGTATCGATAATCATCACTGAACATCTTGATGATGTACCAATCCTCTGCCTCACCCATCATGTGGTATAATTCACCCTCCTGCCCGACCGCGATGATCATGAACTCCTTGCCCGGACCGGTCCTGATATTCAGACCTGTGAACGGGATCAACACATACTCCTGGGCAATAGCGGAAGCTGAAAGAACTACAAAGAATACGACACCCCAGAACTTGTGTGACAGATATGTGCTTGATTTCTCAGCCATCTTATTCCTCGATTTCATCTCCTTCAGTCTCGTCAGTGATCTCGGCTTCTCCTTCGTCTATCAATCCAAGCAGATCCTGTGCTTCCTGCGTGGGCAGTTCCTCCACAGTGCGCAGTTTGCGTGCCATGGCCCTTGTGCGGACCCCCGTTTTTTCGATGGTGGTGGAGGCCGTATCCAATTGCTTCTTCACCTTGCCGAGGACGTCGCCAAATTTCCCGAATTCTGTCTTCACTGCTGCCAGCACCTGCCATACCTCGCTGGATCGTTTTTCGATGGCAAGGGTACGAAAACCCATTCTCAAACTGCTGAGCAAGGCTGCCAGGGTGGTGGGACCCGCAACCACAATGCGGAACTTCCGCTGTAGCTCCTCCACCTGCCCCGCCTTTCGCAGGACTTCGGCATATAATCCTTCTGTGGGCAGGAACAGGATCGCGAAATCGGTGGTGACCGGCGGATTGATATACTTATCCTGGATATCCTTGGCTGAAACATGCAGCGCCCTGATCAACGCCGTCGAGGCAGCTTCCATGGCCTCACTGTTACCAGATTCACTGGCTTCCAGAAGTCGCAGGTAATCTTCCTGCGGGAATTTCGCATCGATGGGCAGCCATACCACCGAATCCTGACTGCTGTCCTTTCCCGGTAGTTTGATGGCGAACTCCACCAGTTCCCGTGTATCCTCTTTCAACTGGACATTACTGGCATACTGTTCCGGGGTCAGGATCTCTTCCAGGATATTGGCAAGCTGGACCTCTCCGAAGGTTCCCCTGGCTTTCACATTTGTCAGGACACGCTTCAGGTCACCGACACCGGTGGCCAGGTTCTGCATCTCGCCAAGACCCTTCAGAACCGCTTCCAGGTTGGTACTCACCAGCTTGAACGACTCCGATAATCGTTTCTCCAGGGTGGATTGCAGTTTCTCGTCGACGGTTGCCCGCATCTGGTCCAGCTTCTTCTCGTTGCTTTCCTGCAGCTTCTCGATCTTCGAGTCCAGGGCCTGCTGGATCTTCTCCAGCCGGATTTCATTTTTCTCCGTGAGGTCCTTGATGGACCCCGTGACTGAATCCAGTCGTTTCTCTTGGGTTGAACCCAGTTCGGATACTGCCTTCACCAGTGTATCGGTGGTCGCTTTCAATTGTGTGGTGACTTCTTCCCGGAGGTCTTTCGCAGCCCTGCTGGATTCTTCTCTCGTCAAGCGGAGCTCTTCACGTAAGGCACCCTCAATACCGCCTGATCCGCTACGGAGTGATCTCCAGAGCAGGATACCCAGGAGGACCAGTGAGAGCAGGGCGATTATGAATGCTAACAGTTCCACAGGGTCATTCTGTCATGGTGATGAAATGGACCGATCACAGTTGCCGATGCAGGTCGCGTTCAAGCACAAAGCGAACCGATATCTTGTCCAAAAGCGGCATCTCCTCATAGGCGACCTTCGTGCGATATCGATAGGTCGCACTCTCTTCAAGCGTGTAGATTCGCAGTGCGTTCACTCCCGGCAATCCCATGATCAGCTGCTTGAATTGACCATTGTTGAGATGATACACCGTCGGTGGGTCGATGGGGCGGGGTTCAGCATGGTAGAAGATGCGACGCCCCGGATAGTTTTCCGGGCCCACGCTGACAATTGGCGTGAGACGCCAGTCACCCTGGGCCAATTCCTCCACAAAAGCCTGGTCTGTATAACCGAGATCCATGAACAGGTGGGATTGGACCTTGTCCTCCTGCGTTGTCACGGCGGGTGTTGACTTGGTAAAATGTCTGATCTCATCCAGGATCCGGGGATTGATCCGATAGGTCACCAGGAAGTCGATGAGCACACTGTCAGGCTCCATACGGTCGCGTTGGGCCTTGATGTCATGGATCTCAGCGAGATACGGATCGAAGGCCACGTCGTGCCAGAGCCGTTCAAGTTGACTCCCCATCTCCTCGTAAGATTGTTGCTGATATGTTCCATAGAGATCAGCCGAACTGGACCGGCTTTTTCGTTCCATGAGTGTCTCAAGTTTCCCACGCAGGCTGGTCTCTGTCACCCGGGGTGTCTTCGCCGGAAAGAATGCATCGGCTGAGATCAGGTCGGTATGCACTGTGCTGGATCGTTCCAACCGCTCCAGCAGCCAGTCCCCCATGAGAACTTTCCAGTTTTTCAACTGGGCATAACGGTCCTTCAGGTTGAGTTGATCCGCCTTGTGCAGCGTTTTCATGAAATAGAGTTCGATGGTCACTTCCAGATGCTCGTCCAGATGACTGAATGAACCTCTCACCAGATAGGTGTCGTAACGTTCATCCACTTCCCGGCCGAAGGTTTCCATCCAGACCTGTTCCTGGAAGAGATGCGGCTGATAATACAGATCAGCATCCCGGACGGGGACCTGATAGACATCTATCTTCCTGGTTTCACCTAGAGCGGTTTCGAGAAAGGAACGCAGTCCATCGACTAGCCAGGTCTGAGTGGTATCCGGTCCAAGGTCCCGGAAGGGTTCGATGAAGACCAGCGCATGATCCGTCCCAAAGGGAAGAGTGGCTGTCTGGGCCAAAATTCCTCCCGTGGAGAGAAGCAGTACAACCAGGATGGTTACAGGGCGCTTTAGCATGCAAACCCCCAATTCACTTAGATTTCATTGCGTTGATCAATATTAATATGGCTGGTGAATGTGAACCAGTGCTGATTTCCCGGTGAAAGGCGACCCACGGCGAACCTGATGGGTCAACAGTTGCTTGATCACAGGGTCTACTCAACGATTCTGGGCCTTTTCGATGCGCGCCCAGGAGTCCCGCAGAGATACCGTACGGTTGAACACCAGTCTATCGGGTTTGTGATCCTTGATGTCAGCGCAGAAGTAGCCCTGGCGTTCGAACTGGCAGCGGTCACCCGGCCGGTAGCCGGCCAGGGCAGGTTCCACCCTGCAGTTGGTCAATACTTCCAGTGAATCTGGATTCAGATTCGCAGTGAAGTCCTGTCCTTCTTCCACCTTGTCTGGATTGGGTTTCAAGAAAAGCCTGTCGTAGAGGCGTACTTCTGCCTGTACGGATCGCCGGGCTGATACCCAGTGGATAACGCCCCGGACTTTCCGATCCGTAGGTTGCTTCTCAAGCGTCTCTGGATCGTAGCTGCAACGTAACTCGATGATCTCGCCCGTATCATCCTTGATCACTTGTTCGCATTTGATCACATACGCGTGACGCAGGCGAACCTCACGACCAGGTGCCAGCCTGAAGTATTTTTTGGGTGGGTCCTCCCTGAAATCATCACGGTCTATATACAGCATCCGTTCAAAGGGAACCGGGCGGGTCCCGGCATCAGGATCCTCGGGATTATTTACCGCCTGCAGCTCTTCTACCTGATCTTCAGGATAGTTCTCGATAACGAGTTTGATGGGTCGCAGGACTGCCATCACCCGTGAGGCGGTTGCATTCAGGTGCTCACGAACCGAATTCTCGAGAACGGTGACATCGATGATGCTGTTCATCTTGGCCACGCCGACCTGGTCGGCGAAGTTCCGAATGGACCTCGGTGTATAGCCGCGACGGCGCAGTGCCGAGAGCGTGGGCATCCGCGGATCGTCCCAGCCGTCAACGTGCCCTTCCTGAATGAGTTTGAGCAACTTGCGTTTACTCACAATGGTATAGCTGAGGTTCAGACGCGCAAATTCGATCTGCTGTGGATGATGGATTTCTATGGCCTCCAGGTACCAGTCATACAGCGGTCGATGATTCTCGAACTCCAGGGTACAGATTGAATGGGTGATCTTTTCGACGGAATCAGACTGTCCGTGGGCGAAATCGTACATGGGGTAGATACACCAGCGGTCACCAGTGCGATGATGGTCTGCATGCAGGATCCTGTACATGACCGGATCCCGCATATTAAGATTCGGATGGTTCATGTTGATCCGTGCCCGCAGGGTACGGGAACCGTCAGGGAAATCCCCCCTGCGCATCTGCTCGAACAATTCCAGGTTCTCCTCAACGCTGCGTTCCCTATACGGGCTGTTCTTACCGGCTTCGGTCAGTGTGCCGCGGTAGGTCCGCATCTCCTCTGGAGTGAGATCACATACATAGGCCTTGCCTTCACGGATGAGTTTCAGAGCCCACTCATACAATTGCTCGAAATAATCCGAAGCGAAGTATTCCCGGTCCTCCCAGTCAAAGCCCAGCCAGCGGATGTCCTCTTTCATGGACTCCACGTAGGCCATCTCTTCCTTGATGGGATTGGTGTCATCAAAACGGAGATTGCAGAGACCGTTGTACTTCTCCGCCAATCCGAAATTCAAACAGATGGATTTTGCATGTCCGATATGCAGGTAGCCGTTCGGCTCAGGCGGGAATCTTGTATGCACGCGCTGTCCGAAGCGATCCGAGCGATTATGCTCCTCGATGATCTGCTCAATAAAATTCAGGCGTTGCTTATCCTGTGGGGCTGTTGCTTTGTTTGTCACTCTATCTTCCAGATCTTAATCCTCAGCTAATAAATCCAGCACGCGGTCAATTCTATGCAAACATTCCGCTTTTCCAAGTACCGCTAGGGTCTCGAACATACCAAATCCGACAGCTGTACCTGTCACCGCAACACGTACAGCATGGATGATCTGACCGATGGTGATCTCTTTTGCGACCACAAAATCCTGCATGAGCCTTTCCAGCGCCTCGGCATCAAATGGATCCTGGTGGTCCAATTCAGTGCGGAAAGCGGCCAGCAAATCCGCTGCATTGTCCGGTTTTCTCAAACGTTTGCTAAATGCTTTTTCATCGTAGGTCAAATCCGCTGCGGACTTGAAGAAACTGCCATAATCCAGAATATCCCCTGCGATCTTGATCCGGTCACCAGCTGCTTCGAGGATCTGCTGCAGTCGGTCGCTGCTGTCATTGCTTACCGGTTCTGTAAGTAGACCTGCCTTTACCATGAAAGGAATGACCATAACCATTTTTCCCTCAGTGGGCAGGTTCCGCATCCAGCGATCCTGGAATGCCTGCAGTTTTACAGGATCGAAGCTGGCTGGGGCTTTGTTCACACGTCGCAGTGAGAAGTACCGGATCATGTCATCGCGGTTAAAGTGCTCCGTACGATCGTCAAGGGACCAGCCCAGGAGAAGGAGATAGTTCACGAGCGCATCGGGGAGGTAGCCCAGTTCGCGATAGAAATCGACGATGACGGGATTGAAGCTGTCGACAGCAACGCTCATACCGAGTTTTGCAGCGATACGCTCACCGTGTTCAAACAACTTTCTGAAATCCTGATTTTTCAGGTACTTATCAAGTTTTCGTTTGCTGAGCTTGTTTGAGCTGCCTGGCTCAGCAACGTAGGGCAAATGAGCGTATTGAGGCAACTCCAGTCCGATTCCCTGCGCAATGAAGATCTGACGGGGTGTATTGGAGAGGTGTTCGATGGCCCGGATGACGTGACTGATCTCAAAGTCACCATCGTCAACCACACTGGCCAGGTGATAGAGGCAGCTGCCATCCTTCCGCTGGATCACATGATCCTGCTCGGTGGTCCAGTCGAAGGCAAGATCGCCGCGAATGAGATCCGTGAAGCGGCACTGGCCTTCCCGGGGCATTTTCAACCTGACAACGGACTCCCTGCCTTCTGCCCTGAATCGTTCTGCATCGCTTTCAGTTTCCGCCATCCAGCTGCGGCTGTAGACAAAGGGAAGCTTTGCCTCCTCGGCGGCTTTACGCTCTGCCTGCAATTCTTCGGCTCTGGCAAAATCCCGATATGCCAGCCCCTTCTCCAGGAGGGTATCCACCGCCTGCTGATATCGTTCAGTACGCTGGGATTGGAAGTAGGGCTTGTACGGCCCTTCAACCTCCGGTCCTTCGTCCCAGTCGATACCCAGCCAGCGGAATCCATTCAGGATCGGATTCAATGCAGCTTCGATATTGCGCTGCTGGTCAGTGTCGTCGATCCTCAGGATGAATTGGCCCCCATGATGGCGGGCGAACAGCCAGTTGAACAGTGCAGTGCGGACACCGCCGATATGCAGATAGCCAGTTGGGCTGGGTGCAAAGCGGACTCTTACAGATCTAAAGGCGTTCATATACTTGGACTCTACTTTGCTTTTAGGCGAATTGGATGCTGCCCATTTTCTGATTGGAGAGAAACAGTGTGACTTCGTCACCGGAATTCAATTCTCCAATCCCTTTGGGTGTACCGGTGAAAATCACGTCACCCGTATCCAGAGCGGTAAAGGTTGCCATGTAGGCCATTATCTCATCAACGGGTAACAACATCTGACCGGTGTTGCCACTTTGCTTCAACTCATCATTCAGCGTCATGGAGAAGTCTATGTCTCCCAGATCGGGGAAGGTGCTCAAAGGTGCGAAATGAGAGAGAATGCCGGCCCCATCGAACGATTTTGCCAGGGCCCAGGGCTTACCCTCCATCTTCAGTTCCTGTTGCAATTCCCGCAATGTGAGATCCAGACCGACGCCGATGCCGGAGATGCGGGGACCCGTTGAGGTGCGTAGGATGGTCAGGACCAATTCTGTCTCGTAGTGGACCTTGCCCTTCCCTCTGGGCAGAATAAGGGTGCCTTCCAGCGGCACCAGGGCGTTCAATCCCTTCTGAAATACCAGGGGCATTGCTTCCACCGGATTACCCAGTTCTACTGCATGCTCAGCGTAATTCCGTCCGAGACACCAGACTGAGCGTGCTGGTATGGTACTACTCCCTGTGAACCTGAGCTTCATCCATCCAATCCCTGTTTGATCTGCTCGGCCAGTTTTTTCGAAAAGCCGGGCAGGGCGGCGATCTCTTCCGTACTGGCAGCCTTTATTCTCTTCAAACTTTTGAACTCCTTCAACAGAGCAGCTCTACGTTGGGGTCCCACACCTTCGATCTCATCTAGGCGCGAGTGCATCATACGCTTCCCGCGTCGCTTGCGCTGAAATGTAATCGCAAATCGGTGTGCTTCATCCCGAATCCTGCGCAGCAGGATCAGGCTCGGAGAGGTTCTGGGAACAGCCAGGGCTTCAGATTCACCGGGGAGGAAAACCTCTTCCAGACGTTTGGCCAATCCTGCCACCGGAATGTGTCGCATCCCCAGACGATCCAGCACCTCCAGACCCGCACTCAACTGTCCCTTGCCACCATCGATGAGGATGAGATCTGGCTCTGGCAGGGCTTCAGCCTTGACCCGGGTATAGCGACGATGCATGACCTCGCGCATGCTGGCAAAGTCATCGATGCCTTCGACAGTTTTGATCTTGAACTTGCGATACTCCTTCTTGGCAGGTTTGCCATCCAGGAAACACACCAGTGAAGCCACTGTTTCGGTCCCCCCAAGATGTGAGATATCAAAGCCCTCAATGCGACGGGGCGGCGCTGCAAGATTCAGATCCTCCTGTAATGAGCGCACCATCCGGGGTACGATCTCCACCTTCTGGGCCTGTTCCAGTGCCCAATCCTTGAGATACAGGTCTGCATTCCTTTCCCCCAACTCCAGCAGAGTGCGTCGCTCACCGATCTTCGGGACGCTGAGATGGACACGATGGCCCACTGTCTCCTGCATCCAGGCTTCAATGATGTCCTGGTCGTGAACATCGCCCGGTACCAGGATCTCAGCAGGGATAAAGGATGCCTCGGCATAGACCCGGGTGAGAACCCGGCTGAGGATCTCGGATTGCTCCTCATCTGCATCTGCCTTGAAGCGGAAGTGCTCCTTGCCGATGAGTTTCCCGGAACGGATCCTGATTAGGGCGACGACATTGAGATTCTCCTGACGCGCAAGTCCGATTATATCCCTGTCGTTGAAATCGCTGGTCTTCAGCCGCTGGCGGCTGACATAACCCCGCACCGATTCCAACTGGTCCCTGTACCTGGCAGCATCCTCGAATTCCATTTCTGTGGCAGCGGTTTGCATCCTGTTCTCCAGGTATTTCTCAACATCATCGGTCTGCCCCTTGAGAAAATCCTCCACCCGGGCGATCATCTCACGGTAATGTTCCTGTCCGATGAGACTCTGACAGGGGCCGTCGCATTTCTTGATATGATAGTCCAGGCAGAGTTGGACCCTGCCGGTGGCGATTGTCTCCCTGTCCAGGCGATAGCTGCAGCTGCGAACGGTGAAGATCCGTTTGATCACACCCAGGGCCTGGCGCAATCCTTTCACGTTGGTGTAGGGTCCGTAGTAAGTGGAACCGTCCTTGATGATCTCACGGGTGACAAAAACCTGCGGGAAATCCTCATTGGTGATACGGATGTAGGGAAAGCTCCTGTCATCACGCATGTCAATGTTGTAACGGGGCCGGTGCTGCTTGATGAGGTTCGACTCCGTGAGCAGTGCTTCTACCTCCGTCCGCGTGATGAGGGTTTCGAGATCGGCAATACGTTCCACAAGTTGAGCTGTTTTGGGACGATCGGGTTGTCCTGTGAAATAGGATCGCACCCGATTCTTCAGCACCTTGGCTTTCCCGATATAGATGATCTTCCCGGACCGATCCTTGAAGAAATAGACACCCGGCTGCCTGGGCAGATCCTTGAGTTTATCCCTGAGAGATTGTGGCAGCTCCATCATGGGGAATAATAAGGAAACAGGACTGAAATACCAGAGCCAGAAATTGGATCCTGATAATCACTTCGAGACATGGGTGGTTTTTTATATGGAATGATCGTAAGCTTGATCCGAATCCGTTGCCTGGAACAGAGGGGACAGTCCATTCCTGGAAGAAGATCAAACAGAGATGCACAGCACAGCGCTATAGCTGCGCTGATCCTGATGTTTATCATCACTCTCTCCACCTGTGATGAGCGTGATGGATTTCCCGATGATCTCATTGGCACCTGGGCCTATCAATTTGAATACCAGATCCAGGATTGCGATACCACCGTTCTCACCCTGAACTCTTGGGGTATTGATTCGGCACACCTCAGTTTCTTTGAGGATTATTACCTCACAAATGTGGTCTATCGACCTGCTGGTGTATTCCGCGACAGCGGCACCTGGACATTCACAGGGAACACTTTGAACATGGATTTCGAGCAGTCAGGATCGATACGTGAGCAGATGGAACTGGTTGAGGATTCCCTGATCCTGAGACAGGGCAGTCTCTCAGATTGCAGTGGTTATTCCATCACCCACTACTATACCCGCTACGACTAGTTCAGATCGGCTCTTCAGTGAGCTCGAGCAGGACACCACCTGCAGATCTTGGATGGATGAAGATAATACGCTTCCCGTGTGCACCGATGACGGGGTCATCGCTGAGGAGATCAATACCTGCGGTTTTCATGGCAGCGACCATTTCGTCAAGTCCCTCGACTGTTAAGGCGACATGGTGCAGTCCGGGACCACGTTTCTTCAGGAAACGCCCCACGGGTGTGTCCTCTCCCAGTGCTTCCAGGATCTCGATATTGCTCTCCCCGACCTGATAGAAGTGGGTGTTCACACCTTCTCTTTCGACACGTTCCTCACCGTCGAAGGTCAAGCCCAGGATCTCTTCGAAGAACGTCCTGGCTTCCCCGGGCAGGACGCTAGCGATCGCGACATGGTCGATCCGTTTTACTTTCATTTCCAGCTCCTCACTTATGGCAGCTCAGACAGGATCTCCAGGACATCCACGATCATATTGTTCACCCGCCAGGTCGGGATCGTATGATGGTTTACCATGATGGAGAATATTAAAGGTTCGCCTGACCTGGTCCAGACATAGCCGCTGAGAGCCCTTGCATAGCTGATGGTACCGGTCTTTGCCAGGACATTCCCAAATGCCGGTCCTTCCTTGACGAGGTTGGTGATGGTACCATCATGACCTGCTACAGGTAGAGATTCAATGTAGGTATCGCGGTTTGGATGCCGCCACATGACATCCAGGAGCGAGATGGTAGCTTCCGGTGCCACCAGGTTATAACGTGAGAGACCGGATCCATCGCGCATCCTCAGACCGGGCGTGTATACACCCAGTGAATCAAATAATGCCAGTTCAACCAAACGTCCTTCCCAGGATGAACCTTCCTCACCAAATTCGGCACCCAGCGTTTTCTGCAGGCTTTCGGCGATGAAATTCTGGCTGGGTTTGTTCACCTTGTAGATGATGTCGGATAGCGGAGGCGACTGATGCTCGAAAAGAATGGAGAGCGAGTCATAGCGTATTGAATCCGCAAGATCATCCCCATCGACGGGATCACCGCTGACCTCGATGGATTCACGCTCAAGATATTCTTTCAAAACATGTACGGTGAACAGCGTCGGGTTTTCCACAGTGATCGCTGCTGTGCCTTCGCCCTTGCTGATCCTGTACTCCCCCTCGAACCAGCCCTTGTTCAAATTGCGTTCGCGTCCTTCCGTCCACTCAGTGGCAGTATCGCTCACCACTGAGATCAGGTCGTTGCGCAGGTCGAGATAACTTGTGGCAGGAAAGGCTTCCAGGCGTACTGGATTACCCGGGATCGAATCGGGAAAGATCTTGAAGTCAATGTAGTTCTCATTGTATGAAAGTCCGGAAAGCTGGGCGCTGTAATAGTAGGGTTCATTGTCCCAGGGCCAACCGCCCCCCAGCAGCAGGTCGTCGAAGACATTGTCATCGCCAATGATGTCACCTTCTATCTTCTGGATCCCTCTGGCCTTGAGACTATCTGCGAACATCACGAAAAGTGAATCATAGTTGTCGTCGTAAAATCGCCAGGACCAGGTTGGATCACCACTACCCTTGATAATGAGATCACCCTGAAGTACTCCTTCCCTGACCTCGCCATCGGAAAAGAAACCTGTATTGTATCGATATTGCGGTCCCAGCAGACAGAGTGCCGCAGCCGTGGTGTAAAGTTTCTGGTTGGAGGCCGGCATGAACATCTTGCGGGCATTGCGTTCATAGATGACATCACCCGTTTCAGCATACTGGACCTTGATCCCCCAGAATGCCATCTTAGTGCGCGGGTGGTTCAAGAGCGTATCGATCTGATAGGCGGCTTCCTGCATGGTGTTCCTGAACAGTGGAGATCTCGGCAGCATCGTTGCATTCGGTGAATGCACCGTACAGGCTGCCAGGATCATCACTGTACTGGTCAACACGACTGTTCGTATAACTCTGCTCCTGGATCTCATGTGCGCTCCTCCACTCCGATCCCCGGTTTCTGTGAAAGGGCCAACACACCAGCATCATTCTTCAAACCGATAAATGGATCATTTGATATCAGGACGTTGCCATCCAGGTCCAGCCAGCGGGCGAAGGAACCCAGATGGGCCATGGCTGTGATCCCAACGGATGTCTCAAGCATACAGCCCATCATGATATCCAGTTCATACTTACGGGCCAGCTCTACCATCTTGCGGGCGTTGGTGAGTCCACCGCATTTCATCAACTTGATGTTTATACCGTCATAGATACCCACCAGGGGTGGGATGTCTTCCGGTCGTACAGAATTCTCGTCAGCAACAATAGGTATAGGTGAGTATTCCCGCAGTGCGGCAATATCATCCAGTTGCTCCGCCGGCATGGGCTGTTCTAGGAATTCCACGTTCTCCTCCACGAGCCAATCCACACCTCGCTTGGCTGCATCGAAGGTCTTCCAGCCTTCATTTACGTCCACCCGCAGGACCTTGTCGGTATGAGCCCTGATGGTCCGCATGATGTCGTAATCGTAATCTGTCCCAAGCTTGATCTTCAACAGCGGATACTGATCCGCCTCCGCGAGTTTCTCCGGGATCATGTCCAGTTCCGAGATCCCGATGGTGTAGGAGGAGGTGACCATGGTGGGCTCAGCGCCAAATATCTGATAGAGGGGTTTCCCAAGCCTGCGGCCATACAGGTCCCAGTATGCCGTGTCGATTGCCGCCTGCAGCGAGAAACTGTCCGGCAGCAGCGCCTCCAGTTGAGCCTGGCGTTGTTCAGCATCGTTCAGGGGCAGCTCCGCCAGGTCTGCCTGCAATCCTTCCAGGAGCGCTACCACCTCGGCAGCTCCGCCTTCATACCGCTTGTTTGGCTGCGCTTCTCCCAGGCCGAAGCTCTGGTCATCACCGACTGTGACGATGACAGTGTCGTAATATGACTCTGCAGATCGGGCGATCTTGAATTCGAATTTCGTGTTAACGCGCTTGACTTCCCAGGACAGCTTCATACTCACCGGTACTCCTTCTCAGTTATCGGGACAGATCATCCTTCATCAAACGGATCAGTGATCTGGCGATCTCCATCGTAGGTTGTCTCACCAGATCCTCCACGGGCAGGTTCAGTTGCTTTTGCAAGCGTGTACATTCGGCAGCGGATTCCTCCAGGCTCAAGTCCTTTGAGTAGATATTCACACCCATGACCTTCCCGGGATTGAAGTTCTGCACCATCAGCTCATGCAGTTCCACAAGGTAGCCCAGATCGGGCAGTGGATGATCGTAATCATCCGTCAGTCTCGATGGCTGATGTGCGATGAGAAAGAAGTCAGGCATGGCACCGTGGATCAGACCTGCAGTGACACCGCTGTAGCCCATGTGGGTGATGGCGCCCTGTCCTTCCACCAGAATAAGTGGCGCCTGCCCGTCGACCTTCATGATCTCGGTCTCGATGGCCCCATTGACAAAATCAGATACAATGGCATCCACAGCGACACCACGTCCGGAAATAGCCATTCCGGTCTGGCCTGTTCCCACGAATACGGATTCCAGACCGAGCTCGCGAAGTTGTTCCTGGAGGACCAGGGCTGCCGTCATCTTGCCTATGTTGCAGTCAGAACCGATGGTGAGCAGTACGCGGGACTTGCGTGTCCGCCAGGCGCCCTGGGCAATATGCAGGTTGGCGGGTGATCGACGCATGTCCCAGATCTTGTCACGCCAGGCTTCAAGTTCGGCATAGTCCGCGAGAAGATCATGCAGCCCGCTCCAGACCTCCAGCCCGCGAGCAAGTGCATCTCGGATGGAAGGGATCCAATCCTGCGGCATGCGACCCCCAGAAGGAGCAATACCGATGACCAGGGTATCCGGATCAAATTCCATGGCTGCATCGAGATCCACAACGATGGGTATTTCCCCGCCATACCCAAGGACATCCTCCGCAACCCGGCCCTGCTTGCTGGGATCGATGACGGCCACAACCTCCTCCGTGCAGAACTTGATCAGTCCGTTCGCAGTCTTGCTGGTGAGGGGTCCGAGGTATTCGGGAGCATAGATCAGGAAACGCCGCTTATTCATTACCATCCCGTTCGTGATCTCCATTCTCAAGAACATACTGGGCGTTCAGTATTGGCCATGCAAAAGGTATACGTGAATGTTTCATTTCTGAATGGATCAATTTCAGGTCCAGTTCCTCAAATACAGTTCGCCATTCCGAATCACTTCTGTTGTTGTGCGGGTGATCGAAGATCTCCATGTTCACCAGGCTGTCCAGGACGCGGGTAACCCAGAAATGGAAGCGGGAGGTAACCACATCCTCGAAGACAATGACCCTGGTGGCAACACGTTTGGCCTCCGCCAGTATCTCATCGGGATTCCTGGTATGGTGCAGGACGAAGGCCACCAGTGCACAGTCAAAACTCTGATCTTCAAAAGGCAGCCTGCGCCCGTCAAACACCACCGGTTCTACGCTGCTTATTACGGAGAAGTCCGCAATGTCTGCCGCAGTGGCCCGAAATCCTGATTCCTGAAGCAGATGTGCGGTGACACAGGTCCCTGCGCCGATATCGATGATGTTACCCTTGTCCGGAAGGTAAGGTCGTATGGCCGCGATGATCCTTTTACTGCGTGCAGTTTCCCCCCAGTGCAGTAATTGGCGTGTAAGTGGGAGTTTTGTCGCTGTCTGACGCCAATTCATTGATGGAATTTCGAAGAAGAGTGTTCAGCGGTTCTTGAATTCAGGATCCCGTCGTTCCAGAAAGGCTTTTGCGCCCTCGATGTGGTCTTCGGTGGTGAACACATCCCGGAAGGCCCGGGCTTCTGCCGCCAGACCATCAGACAGCGGTTTGCCGGCACCGGCTTGAACGGCCTGCAACGTGTAGCGTTGCGCCTGAGGTCCCACCGTCATGAGCTTTCCGGCGATCTTTTCAACTTCCGCCAATAGCTGATCCGCGGGGAATACACCGTTGACCAGACCGAAATCATAGGCTTCGGCCGCCTTCACCATGCGGCCGGAGAGAAGCATGTCAAGGGCCCTGCCGGACCCGATGAGACGAGGCAGACGCTGGGTACCTCCATAACCGGCGATGACACCCAGTTTTACCTCAGGCTGTCCGAATGTTGCTGATTCCGCCGCATAGCGCAGGTGACAGGTCATGGCCAGCTCACAACCGCCGCCAAGGGCGAAGCCGTTCACAGCAGCAATGACAGGTTTGGGAGTGGATTCGATGAGATCGAGTACCGCCTGACCACGTTGAGCGAATGCTTCCGCTTCTTCCGGTGTCAACGAGGGGAATTGACTGATATCTGCCCCGGCGACGAAGGCCTTCTCTCCCGCGCCGGTAAGGATGACCACCCGAATCCCATCATCAGCATGCATCTCCCTGAAAGCCGTCTCAAGATCATCAACGACACCTGCATTCAGTGCATTGAGCTTGGCCTCCCGGGTAATGGTAACGATAGCCAGGCCATCCTTTCTATCGATCTGCACAAATTCCATCAAAACCTCCAGAAATGACGATTGAACACGACAATGACGGTGAGGATCTCCAGGCGGCCCAGCATCATCACCATGGCCATGACCCACTTCTCAAAATCACTGAAAAAGGCATAGTTGTCGGTTGGACCCACCTCGCCCAGACCGGGACCGATGTTGCACAGCATGGAAACCGAAGCTGTGGCGCTGGTAACGATATCGTGACCATATCCGGTAAAGAACAGCGTAAGGCCTACAAAGATGACCATGAAGAACAACAGATAGGTTGTGGTGTTCCTGATGGCTCCGTCATCCACGAACTGCTGCTGCAGTTTGATGGGCAGGAAGGCCCGGGGATGGATCATCCGGCGTAATTCGGTGAAGGCCATCTTGGTAAACAGCATGATGCGAATGGCTTTGATGCCACCACCCGTACTTCCGGCCATCCCGCCGACGAACATGAGGATGAAGAGGGTCAACTGTCCATAGTAGGACCAGTTTTCGAAGTCGGCCGTGGCAAAGCCGGTGGTGGTAATGATGGAAGCCACCTGGAAGAGGATCTGTCGAATGGGCTGAGAGTGTAATGCCTCCACAGCTGGATGGTCTCCAGCGGCATAATAGGAAGATGTGAAGTAATTGAAAAAGAGTCCGACGACTGCCAGGCCCATGATACTGAACCAGAATTGCCATTCACGGCTGCGTAGATAGCGGATGAACTTGCCCTGCAGACCGAAATAATGCAGTGAGAAATTCGTTCCGGCCAGGATCATGAAGACTATGATCACCCAGTCAACATAGGCAGAATTGAAATGCGCGATGGAGGCATTTTTGGTGGAAAAACCTCCGGTCGCCATGGTTCCGAACGTATGGCAGAGTGAATCAAACCAGTCCATGGGACCCACCCACAGAAGCAGAAATTCCACTGCGGAGATCAGCGCATAGACACCATAGAGGATCTTGGCGGTATCACTGATCCGGGGTGTGATCTTGTCACTGACGGGGCCGGGAGCCTCTGCAGCGAACAGAAGGTGCCCACTCCTGCCAGTAAGCGGCATGACCGTTACTGTAAAAACGATGATCCCCATTCCGCCCAACCAATGGGTGAAGCTCCTCCAGAAGAGTACACCATGGGGCAGGCTTTCAATGTCCGAAAGAATGGAAGCTCCGGTGGTGGTGAAGCCTGACATCGCTTCAAAGAAACAGTCCGTATAGCTGATATCAGTCGCCAGCCACATGGGCAGTGCACCGAAAAGGGAAGCTGAGATCCAGCTCAGGCTGACTCCGAGAAAGACCTGGCGGGTGCTGAGATCGTGGGGATGCCGGGTGATGAAATAGCTGAGACCGCCTATTCCCAGCGTGATGGCCATGGATTCAAGAATGGCCAAGGTATCCCCATCATCGAAGGCCAGGGACACCAGCAAGGGAAACAGCATACTAGCACCGATGAACAGCGTCAGCGCTGCCAGAAGATTCAGCGTGGGGACAATGCTGAGGTGTTTAATTGAATAGCGCTTCGACATCTTCCACCCGTGCTGGCCGTGTAAAGACCACGACACGATCATCAGGATTCAGCTTGGTCTCTCCGGTGGCGATCTCCTCGCCATGTGGATGGATCACTGCGCCGACGACAGAATCCGGCGGGAATTCAATGTCCTTCAGGGGCATGCCGATGATGCTGCTTTCGGCGCTGGGAGTCAATTCGATGACCTCGGCATCGATGCCTTCCAGCATCATAACCGAATGGACCTGCCCGCGAACGACGTAGCGCATGAAGGCGTCCACAGTCGCCAGATTCTTGCTGACAACGGAATTGATACCCAGGCCCTTCACCAGTGGGAGGTAGTCAGGAGAATTGATGTGTACGATGACCTTGTCGACACCTTTTCGTTTCGCCAGCAGACCTGAAAAGAGATTCACCGTCTCATCGTCTGTCAGTGAGATCACGGCATCAAAATCTGCAACACCCTCCGCTTCGAGGAAATCCAGGTCCAGTCCGTCGGCGTGCAGCAGCAGGACATCAGGTACTTCCTGGGAGGCTTTGGCCAGCTTCTCCTTGCGAAAATCCACCAGACGCACGTTGAATTGATCATTCAAGCGGTCGGCCACCAACCGGCCCAGCTTACCGGCGCCCAGGATCATGATGTTCTTGATCTTCTTGGTGCGCTTGTAGCCACAGAGCTTGTACATCTCGTCAAGACGTTCTTTCAGACAGATCACAAAGACCTTGTCCCCGGGTTCAAATCGATCATTGCCAAATGGAATGATGGTCTGTCCATTCCGATCGATGGCCACGGTCCTGAAGGCCAGTTCTTCGTAGGTCTCGCCGATTTCACGCAAAGTCTTGTTCATGATCTCGCAATTGTCTGTGGGGGTCAGAGCAACCATATAGACGCGACCGTGACTGTAGGTCATGATCTCAGAGGCGATGGCGTTCTGGATGAGATGCTGGATCTCCCGGGTGGCGATGAGCTCGGGATTGATCACCCGCTCGATTCCGAACTCCTGAGGTGGGAGCAAGGCATCCTTCTCGAGGTAATCGTTGCTGCGGACCCGGGCTACGATCTCTGCCTCCGGGTTCAGACGATTGGCCTTCATGCCGGCAACGATGTTCACCTCATCGATACGGGTCACGGCGAGGAAGAGGTCGGCACTGGGGGTTTGAGCATCCATAAGGATGTTGGTCTGCGCGCCATTGCCTTCGATGACGAGAGCATCGAGTTCCTGTTTGGCTCGCTGACATTTTTCATGGTCCACATCAATTATGCTGATGTCGTTACCCAGTTCCGCCAGGGTCTTTGCCAGATAGAAACCCACGCTGCCTGCGCCTACGATGACTACTTTTTTCTTCATAATCCTATCCTAACACCTTTTGCAGGATCCTGATGGTTTCATCGATGGCGGCCTCATCCAATCCCATGTGGGTCACCAGACGGATAAGGTTCGGATCCATCCAGATGGTGAGAAGTCCTTCTGCGTTCAAGCGGTCAGATATCTCTGCAGCATTATTATCCGGGAAGGTCAACAGGACCATGTTGGTCTGGGTCCAGGAAATATCATCCGCCAGATAACCCAGTTCCTGACAGACCTGTGCCAGACGGGCCGCTCGAGCATGGTCATCGGCCAGCCGCTGGACATGGTTTTCCAATGCATATTGACCTGCTGCAGCCAGGATGCCCGCCTGCCGCATGGATCCGCCGTACATCTTACGGTAACGGTGAGCCTGATGAATGAAATCCCGGTTGCCAGAAAGTAGCGAACCCACAGGTGCTCCCAGACCCTTGGAAAGACACAGGCTGACTGAATCGAAGGGTGCTGACCAGGTTTCCGCAGGAATCCCGGTGGCCACCACGGCATTCATCAATCTGGCGCCATCCAGGTGCATCTTGATGCCATGTTTCCCGGCCAGTTCGGCAATATCGTGGATCGTGTCCAGGGGATAGATTACGCCGCCGGCCCGGTTGTGTGTATTCTCAAGTGATATCAAGGTTGTGGGGGCGCAGTGGGGATCATCAATACGGATGGCAGCACCAATCTGTTCAGGTTGGAGGATACCGTGATCCCCGAATAGTGTATGCAGTTGGACCCCGCTCAAAGCGGCACCGGCCCCTGATTCATAGTTGAAGATATGACTGTTATAATCGAGGATCAGTTCGTCCCCGGGATTGGTATGGGTGCGCAGGGCCACCTGGTTGCTCATGGTACCGGAAGGCACGAACAAGGCGGCCTCCTTGCCCATAAGTGCGGCTACGTGATCCTGCAGCGCATTGATGCTCGGGTCTTCGCCATACACGTCATCACCCACCTCGGCCTCATACATGGCCCGGCGCATGCCTTCGGTGGGAAGCGTAACCGTATCTGAACGTAGATCGATCATTGGCAGGCGTTTTTGTCAACGCACCGAGATAATACCATTTTCCACGGGAATATCATAGGATGTAGCATTGGGTCCCGCAAAGACAGGATCCAGGAAAGCGAGCTCCGTTGGGCCAGAGAAATCATCTGCTGTCCTGACGGGGATCTTGAGGATCCCACCGTCCAGCATCTTGATCGCATCTCCCTGCATACTGAAAACCAGGACCTTCATCCGATCTGGTTCATAGGATCTTGCATGCACTGAGAACGTCTCATTTCCAGGGAGCAGCACTGGTGTCTTCACTTCCAGTTCATCGCTGTTCCAGGAAAGCATGAATTCGATACCCTTCACCGTCTGGGGATAATTCAGATAGACCGACAGGTCAACCTCTCCCGGTCCGATCTCGACAGCAGAGATCCCGAATCCCGTTCTCTGGTCAGGCTCAGGAGCCTTCTTCCCGCAACCGAGAACCACCAAGCCTGCAGTCACAATGATTAATAGCTTCAGTCTGAGTGATTTCATGTCCTGCTCCCTGGATGGTTTTACGCTAATAGTTCCAGTGCGGTCTGGCGGGAAGCATCCGTGATCTTGCCATCCCCCACCATGACGGCAATCTCTGCCACCTGCTGATCCCGGTTGAGCCGGTTCACCCGGGTTACCGTGCGACCGTCGTGCAGCTGCTTCTCGACACGATAATGGGTTTCCGCCAGACTTGCGATCTGTGGAAGATGGGTAATGCAGACCAGTTGATGGTGCTGCGCCAGGGATCTCAATTCCCGGCCGACGACCCGGGCGATCTTACCGGAGATCCCGGCGTCGATCTCATCAAAGATGATGGTTGCTACCCGATCCCGGCCCGACATACTGGCCTTGAGCGCCAACATGACCCTGCTGACCTCGCCGCCGGAAGCGATCCTGGCCAGTGGACGCAGCGGTTCACCGGGATTCGCCTGCATCCAGAAGGTGACCCGGTCCATTCCATTGCCGTCGCCCCAGAATCGTTCAGTGCCGAGCTCTACGCGGCCCTTTTCATCCGGCTGCTTTTCCACCTGGATCTCGAAGCGGGCTCTGGGAATACCCAGGCGTTGTAATTTTGCAAGAAGTGCTTCAGTCAGGAGTACTGCTTCAGCACTGCGTTTGGTCGAAAGTGCTGCGCAGCGTTCCGAGTATTCCTGCCGGGTGACTGCTAGTCTTCTCACCAGCTTGTCTCGTTCGACCTCCACGGGTTCATCATGTCCGAGTTCGGACTTGATAAACGCATGGTATTCCAGAAGTTCCTCGTAGGTCCGGTTGTATTTCTGGCAGCTGTGGTTCAACAGGCTCTCCCGTGAACGCAACTTCTCAAGACGCTGCGGATCGGCTGCAGCCTGCTGCTGAAAGTCCTCGGCAAACCTGCCGATCTCCTGAAAGGTGACGCGAGCGGTGGACACCTCGGGCAGATAGGCGCCAGCTTCCTTGCTGAACTCCCCGATCTGGTCCAGCAGTTGAATGATCCGATTCAAGGCCCCGGCGGCACCCTGGGGCCCCGTCGTGAGTTTCAGGATCTCGTCAGCCACTTCGCTGATCTCCTGTGCATTCTCCAGGAGCTTTAATTCTTCTTCCAGTTTTTCCAGTTCACCGGCCTGGGGATTGATATCGTTCAATTCCTGCAGTTGGAATCGATAGAGTTCGCGTTGCTCCTGTCTTTTATGCTGATCCTGGTCCAGGCTCTCGAGTCGGGTTTCCTGCTCCACCAATCGATCGTACAGGTCATTGACCTCCTGGCGTGCATCCTGCAGGCCGGCGAAGTCATCGAGAAATTCCAGGTGGTGCTCTTCGTTCAGGAGGTATTGATGTTCATGCTGACCATGCAGATCCACCAGTAGATCACCCAGCTGTTTCAACTCCTGTACGGTTGAGTGGCGGCCATTGATCCAGACCCTGGAGGCACCCTGG
This sequence comes from uncultured Lentisphaeria bacterium, assembly GCA_964454335.1. GTDB lineage: Bacteria > Fidelibacterota > UBA8477 > UBA8477 > JABMPR01 > CAYVVT01. The sequence continues at coordinate 65,459 of CAYVVT010000008.1, forward strand.
ACACGGATCTCGCGTTTGATACGGATGGCCAGTTCGTTGTCGTCCAGCAGGCGAGCAACCTCACGGCTGCGATGTTTGTCGACTTCGAAGACCGCTTCTACGATGGCGCTGTCGCTGCCTTCCCGTATGAGATCCTTGAATGCACGTTCACCCAGAGCCACATTGAGTGCGCCGATGAGGAGAGATTTGCCTACGCCGGTCTCACCGGTAATGATATTGAAGCCCTGCTCAAAGGAGATCAGTGCTTCATCGACGATGGCAAAATTCCGGATGTAGAGTGACCTAAGCACCTGTTCTCCAACGGTTGAGGAAAGGCAGCTTCATCAGAACGAGAAAGGTCGCCAGGGAAAAGAGGACACCCAGGCTGTCAGCCAGGACATCATAGACCGAGGAGAATCTGGTTGGTATGAATGATTGATAGAATTCATCTAAGACTGCAGTCAGGCAACCCGCCAAAATAGCAAGTCCTGTGGCTTTTTTCAATGCATCGAATGCTTGTGCTCCCAGGAAGGCCCATATCAGGGTCACGCCAAAGAAATTGTATTCGATGAAGTGCAGGATGTAATCACTGATATCAAATGTGAGTTTCGCTACACTCGCTCCCGGCAGGCTGGACGCTGACAGGATCAGGAGAACGTAGGCGATGGGTGGCAGATAGAATCTGGGCTTATCAGGTACCAAATTCTTTCAGAACCTCCGGTAGTGCTTCGATAAGATCGCCTGCAATAAGACCCAGGATTCCCTTTTCCTCCCGCAGAACATCTGCGGCTTCGCAATGCTTCACCATTCCCAACACAAGAATATCCGGTAAAACATCGGATTGGCTCCACAATCCTGCAAGGACTCCGGTGAGAACGTCACCTGAGCCTGCCGTGGCCAGACCTGCATGACCTGTACTGTTCACGTACAGATCTCCGCCGGGAGTCGCCAGGATTGAGGGAGCGCCCTTCAACAATACGTGACTGCCTGAATACAGTGCGAATGTGCGCGCAATCTTCCAGTTTGCCTCAGCCTGGTTTTCAGGAACCAGCCGCTTGAATTCACCTGCATGAGGGGTGATGATAGTTCCGGCAACGCGTTGGATCAGCAGATCGGGATCCGCGCTCAGGGCAAATAGTGCATCGGCGTCTATGATCAGCGGGCAGTTGATAGATGTGACCAGTTGGCGACATAGATCCTGAGTCTCCATATCCCGTCCAATTCCGGGACCCAGGGCAACAACGTCTGCCCAGTCGGCCATCTCGGACAAGTGGTCAAAGGCTTTCTCCGCCAGCGAACCGGCTGAGGTCTCAGCGCAGTACTCAACGACGACCTCACGGGTCAAACTTTCGGCAATGGGACCGAGACTGGAGGGTACAGCGAGACGAACCAGACCGGCACCACTGCGCATGGCGGCCTGGGCAGTCAGGACCGCGGCACCGGAGAATCCTGTGGAGCCGGCAATCACCAGTACTTTGCCAGCCTGATATTTATGAACATCCGGGGCTCGGCTGAGCAGATCCAGACCGAAATCGCCGGGAAAGATCTCATATGCCGGCGAATGATCAATGTGGTCCAGGCTGTCTTCTGGAAAACCAATATCCACGATGGCGACCTGGCCGGCGTGTTGTTTGGCAGGTTCGAACAGGGTTCCAATTTTCCCGAATCCCATGGATACGGTCAAACTGGCATTGATGCAGGGTGAGAGGACCTTTCCGGTATCTCCAGTGACTCCGGAGGGGACATCAATGGCTATAATGGGAGCACCACAGTCATTGCAGGTGTTGATCAGATGATCGTATGGTGCCCTGAGTTCACCACTGATCCCCGTACCCAGCAAACCATCAAAAATGAGGGTCACAGATTCGAAGAATGGTTCTATCTCAGCTTCCTGGCTGAGGTAATGAATATCTACTTTATTGCTCACGGCCAGGTCATGATGGTGGAGGGCATCTCCCTGCAGCTCATCCTGATCTGCAATGGACAGGACCTGGAGTGGATATCCTTTCTCCTGTAGCAGTCTGGCGACGACGAAAGCATCCCCGCCGTTGTTCCCCTTGCCGGCCAGGCACAGGATTCGTCCAAGTTCCTGGTCGCCAAGAAAGCCTGTTTCCTCGCAGACCTGAACGACACCGGCTCCGGCACGCGCCATCAGCTGCTCACCGGGTATACCGCACTCCACGATCCCGTAGTGATCGACAGCCTGGTTGCCTTCCATGGTCAGGAATACCCGCATCTCACACCTCTTCCTCCACGACTGCCATGGCAATCGCATATTCATGGTCATGACTGATGCTCACCTTAACTCGCCGGTCATATAAATGTGAGACCGCCACAACAGGACGGCCGTAGCGATCATTGGTGATCTCAATATGGCTCAGAGGGATCACATCCAGATGTCCACTCTGGTAGAGTGCCTTGGCCACTGCCTCTTTGGCTGCGAATCTTCCAGCGAAATGCATGGCTGGTTTAGCCTTCTCGCTACAGTAATTCCGCTCAGTCTGTGTGTAAACACGCCGCAGGAAGCGGTCACCGTATTTATCGACCAACGCGGAGATGCGGTCCATGCGGACGATATCTGTACCAACGCCAAGAACTGCCATGGGGTGAAATTTATCCGGAGTGCAACATTGGTAAAGGAATATTAATGGGGAAGAGGATCCCGGAGTAAGGATTCAGAATCCAGAATTTTGCAAAAGGGAGCATGCCCATCGTCGTGAGCTGAAAGCGAACGTGGTCAGGATAGAATCCAGGATCCAGGGACCAGGTGCTTGTCTGGTTTTACAACTGATCTCTTTTTAAGAATGAGTTGGCGTTGCCGTCGGGTGTGGACCTCAAATGAACCGGGTGGACCATTTGATCCCCGGCCGATGACCAACAGGGCTCTTCATATTAACCAAGGCTCGTATGGTTTCAATTTTCAATTGGCTGATCCTCCTCCGCTTCCAGCTTCGTCGCTCACTTTATTCCAGATGCTCGGCTTCTTCCGTTCCTCAAATCTCAATCTTCCCTTCTTACTTTCCTCTATCACCTTTCATCGTTCAACCATCACAAATTAAAAAGGGCCACCCCGCGGCAGCCCTTTTAACATTCATTTCTGTTCAGGCTACTTGCCCTGCCACTTGGTGAGTTCAGAGATGCGGTACTGGGCCGGGCTTTTCCAGCGGGGATCCTTGGATACCTCGGTGAACACTGCTACGGCTTCCTGGGTATTGCCCAGACAGGCCAGAGCATTGCCTTTCTCGAACATGGCAGGTGAGTAGTTCTTCTTCTTCACCAGAGCCTTGTTGGCAGCAGCCAGGGCTGCAGTGCAATCACCGGTCTCGTTATGTGCCTGTGCCAGATGGTAATAGGTCTTCTGTGAGGCGGCAGGACCGGTCACATTTATCAGCAATGCGATGGTTTCGTTAAACTGTTCTGCTTCCACGTAGATCTTGGAGAGCAGCTCATAGGCACGCGTGTACTTCTTGTTCGCAGCGATGGCCTCCTTCAGATGTGCAACTGCTTCCGAGGTCTTGCTCTGGCCTTCGTAGACCTTGGCGAGACTGTATAGCGCCTTATCATAGTTCGGATCGATCTCGATGGCTCTCTTGAAGGCCTCAATTGCCCTGTTGTTATCGCCACGATCTGAATAGAGCAGTCCCAGGCTGTACCAGGATTTATGATGTGTGGGATCATACTGCACGGCGAGTTTGTAATTCTGCTCAGCTGAGGTCAAGTTGCCATCCTTCTTGTCGATGACACCGATCATGTAGTATGCACTCGAAAAGGTTGGATCCACTTCTACGGCAATCATGTACTGGGCACGCGCACCACTGTAGTCGCGGCGCTTGTAGAGGCTATGACCTTCGGAATAATGTTTGTTCCGCACCATCTGGATCGCCTTGCCATATTTCTCCTGCAAGGGTTCCAGCATCTGGGCTTCCCTGAATTCATCAGCAGCTTTGGTTGGACGTTCTTCACGAAAATGCACCATGCCCATGCTGTAAAACGCTTCAGCCTTGGTCTTAGCCCAGTTTTCAGTTCCTGCTGCATCCATGGCTGCAACTGCTTCCTCGTATTTCTTGAGTGCTTCAGCCCAGTCGGCCCTGTCGAATGAACGACGGCCGTCAGCCAACTTGATATTGATCCCCTCAAGAATCTCCCATTCCTTCTTGATGATCTCATAATCATCTTCATCGGCTGTTTCGTGACTCATGGCGCGCTTATATGCATCATCAGCCGCTGGCAGGTCACCGGACTTGATGGCTTCACGGGCTTCATTCATCAGGTCTTCATAATGAATGGCCTGAGCCCAGGTGAATGAGAGTAAACTAATTATCGTTAGAATGACGATACCGAGACGTTTCATCGGTCCCTGTCCTCCATATGCTGCAGGTATCTTCATGCATTATGACCTGCTACAGTGCTTGGTTTTGTTCTGTCAACTACCTTTCGGCCGCCGAATATAGAAGGCTACACGGCCGATGTCTATCCTTTATATGGGTGTTCCCGCAAGTTCGATTCGTAACATATCGGTAACGTATGATTTTCTTGATCTGGATCAGGTCTGGTTCCATGAGGGCTGGACATCTTCAGCTTTATACGAGTGTTAAATATATCAACGACAATGTCATTGATTGGCGATAATATATCTGTCATGAACCCTATTTGAAGACAAAGGAGATTTCAATGAGACTTATTAATTATCTTCATGACCAAGCTCCGTTGAAACTGGTGTTTCTGGCGATGATGTGCCTGGCCATTTTCACGTCGTGTGATCTGCTGAACCCTGAAGAAGATGATGATTACCTGCATGTGGTGGCCTTCGCCGCCTCCAATACCGATTATGATGAACATGATATCTATATGATCCTTGAGGACGGTACCGAACAGATCCAGGTGCTTGATGCCGGTGGCAATGATGTCTATCCGCGTTTTCACCCCACACTAAAACTGCTGTATTTCCTTTCCGACAGGAATGGTGAGGGTAAGGATATCTATTCAGTGGATACGACAGGTCAGGTGGTGACACAGATTACAACAGGATTCTATATTGACAATTTCGAATTTTCACCCGATGGTGAACATATCGTGTTCCAGACCCTGCAGCCGGACACTTTCGCCAATAATATCTATCGGATAACCGAGGATGGGAGTGCTCTCGAGTTCATCACCGCAGGTGAGGAGCCTTATTATGGAAAGAATAGCGGAAAACTCTTCTATACGGAGGATTCCGGACCTGGAGATCTGCACCTGTATACATTCTCTAGCAGTAGCGATGAGGAGATCGTGACCACCACCAGTATCTGGGTGACCGTTGTGGATCATACCAAGAACCGTGACGAGTTCATGCTGGACTACCGTCTCCTGGCCGGGACACACAACTGGCAGATCATCGATGATCGCGGTACTGCCCTGGTCTCACCGCAGCTTCCCCAGGGTGCGGAGCACGCCGGACTGTCGGATGAAGGTAGATGGATCGCATTTATTGAATGGCCTGAAGGTGCCGATGCTGAGCAGGTTCACACGGGAACACAGAACATGGCCAGCAAGAATGTCATCACGGATAACAGCTACTTCAAGAGTGCGCCGGATTTCTATCATGATGATTTTCGTATCATGTACCGGGCCTATAACTCCACAGCTCAGGAATATTCTCTACGCAAGGCCTCATCTGACGGTGGCAAGGACAAGAAGATCACAGAGAGTTATGAATATCTGGATGAGGTGTACGCCATCTCACCTGATTTCTGGTAGACTCCCCTTCATCTCAGTATCCAGAAGCCGTCTCATACGAGGCGGCTTTTTGTTTGGAAATTTTTGGTGAAATCGTGAATTCGCCAGAAATCCCTCAGATTCAGCATCTTAGCTCTTATACTGCACAAATAGCATTAAACGATCCATGTAAGTATATTTTGCTCATTGCATGCGCATTTGATACGCATTATATTGCGGTATGAAGAATAATTTTCGTGAAGCAGCGCTGGGGATCATCGATGTATCGGGATATTCCGATTATGAGATCTCCAAAATGACCGGGATCCGCACGTCTTCCATCAGTCGCTGGCGTACGGAGCGAACCCATCCGCGCAAGAACAGTCTGCGCATTTTGGCAGCGGCGTTGAACACCACCGTACGCTTCTATACAGATGGTATTACCGAATCTGCGGAGTTCCAGGAACCACAATCAGCGCCAGAGGTGAGGAAGGACCTACCTCCTCTTCGACAGGAAAGTCATCCCGTCTATACCTGGTCCCATGCCATGACGGAAGACTTCTTCAATTCAACCGGTATCCCTCAGGGCGATCCCGTCCATCAACTGGCTGCCCTGGGTGAAATTTCAGATCCCACCACCTTCGCCCTGATCCTTGATGTTCAGAAAAATACTCAGGTTGATCCGTTTTTCCGGTTTGGAGATGTGCTGATCATCAGTCCCACAGCAACAGTGCGGAATGGTGATCATGTCCTCATCCGCTTGAACTCAGGAGAAATGTATGCCCGGAAAGCTCTGCTGCAGGGTGATGATATCCTTCTGCTGGACACGAATTCCAGTACGTCCACAAAAGTGAATTCCCTCGCGGTGAACTTCTATCACAAGATCATCTATGTGAGGAAACGCTGAGGGATTTCTTAAAACTTCCAAGTTTTAACTCTCTGCTATATGAACGAGATCACGACGTCCTGTTGAAGCAGGACCCGTGATGACATTGGTCCTGAATTCAGAATAGACAAACCAGTCTCAAAGTCATTGCGAACGCAGTCCGGCTGGCGAAGTCGAATCTGATGGACATTGACGGGAGGACTGCGTGTGCCAATCCAGTTTGTCACTGCCGAGAGAAGGAGATCACCACGCCCTGCTGAAGCAGGACTCGTGATGACGATTCTCATTCACAATTATCTGAGCACCTGGGTTTCCATTCAATTCGTTAATCCCATGAGCAGAATCCCTGACCCTGTCAGAGCTCCTGCCGAGCGCAAAAAGGCCCCGCCGAAGCGAGGCCTTTTTATGCCGAGAGCGGGATTGCCTGCGTCCACTCCCACCGGGAGTGTCCTAGGCTCGACTGCGCTCGATGATTCCCGCCACCGGCGGCAATCACTCACTCCGTGGTCAAACCCGCACAACCTTTATGGGAATGTAGTGAGCCAATGCTTGTGATGTTGCTCCTGCAGAGTGCAAAAAGGCCCCGCCGAAGCGAGGCCTTTTTGTGCCGAGAGCGGGATTCGAACCCGCACAAGCATTTGCTCACTACCCCCTCAAGATAGCGTGTCTACCAATTCCACCACCTCGGCAAAAAAACATCTTATTCGTCAGTCGCTGCCGGTTCTGCAGCCGGGACTTCCAGGACCTCAGCTTCGAACTGGGTCCCGGGAATGATCATCTCTTCCTGCAGTTCCCGCTGAAAATCTCCCTGGGTCACAGAAGCGCCGCCCTTGTTCAACACCCCGATAAGCATGATGAGCAGCATGAAGGCCACGGCGAGTCCGGCTGTAACCTTGGTGAGGAAGTTACCGGCACCGACACCGCCGAATAACGCGCTGGCAGTGGCACCGCCACCAAAGGTTCCTGCAAGGCCACCCCCTTTGCTGGACTGCATCAGAATCACAACCATCAGCAGGACCGAGACCAGAACCAGCAAACCATAAAGAAAGATCATTCAATACTCCTTAAATCAGTGCCGCGGCCGCTTCTGCGATACCCGTGAAGGAATCCACCTTCAGACTGGCACCGCCCACCAGGGCACCATCGATGTCCTTATTGGACAATAAACCACCTGTATTATCCGGTTTGACACTGCCACCGTAAAGGATGGGGATCAGCTCTGCGATCTCCGCTCCATACCTGGAAGCTAATTCTGTGCGAATGAAGCGATGGACTTCGTCTGCCTGTTCGGGACTGGCTGTAAGCCCGGTGCCGATGGCCCAGACTGGCTCGTAGGCGACAAGAACTTTTTTCATATCCTCAGCACCAACGTCCTGGAGACCGGCAGCCAGTTGTGAACCCACTACTTTCGTGGTCTGCTCAGCCTGGCGTTCCTCGATCTTCTCCCCCACACAGAGAATGGGTATCAAACCGTCTATCAAAGATCGATTCACCTTCTGGCGAATCATATCATCCGTCTCTCCGAAGACATGCCGTCTTTCGGAATGTCCCAGGATCACGTATTCGGCACCTGTTTCCCTGATCATGGCTCCTGTGATCTCACCGGTGAATGCACCGGCGGTCTCAAAGTGCATGTTCTGGGCTCCCACCTTGATGGCTGAACCCTCTACAACTTCGGAAACCGGTCCCAATGCCAAAAAAGGCGGGCATAAAATAATTTGCACCCCAGGGGTGTCCAACAAGTTCTTACGCAGTTCTGCGGCGAATTCCCGACCCTGTTCTGCACCGTAATGCATCTTCCAGTTTCCAGCCACTATCTTGTTTCTTTTCAATTACTTATCTCCTCTTAATGCTTCAAAGGCCGGCAGTGCGACACCACTCAGCAGTTCCAGGGAGGCACCACCCCCGGTGGAGGTGTGTGAAACCTGTCCGTCCAGACCGAATTTTTTCAATGCCGCTGCACTGTCGCCACCGCCAACAATGGTGACCACATCCGCAGCAGTCAATTCCACCAGGTCCTCTGCGATGACCCTGGTGCCCTCTTCAAAGGGTATTGATTCGAATACGCCCATCGGGCCGTTCCACAGGACCGTTTTCGATTCCCTGAGAATACTCTGGAATGCTCTTATTGTCGCGGGTCCGATGTCCAGCCCCATAAGTCCATCCTCCAGCGATCTGACAGGCAGGATCCTGGTTTCGGCTTCATCCGAGATCTCAGAAGCTGCGATGCAATCACTGGGCAGGACTAGGTTCACGCCCTTGTCGGCACAGAGGTTCATGACCTCAGAGGCAAAACCAATTCGATCCTCTTCCACAAGTGAATCGCCCACATCATTGTTCAAAGGTGGTGCAGCCAGAAAGGTAAAGGCCATGCCGCCGCCGATGAGGATGTTGTCGGCCTTGTCGGCCAGCCGCTTCAGCAAGTCTATCTTCCCCGAGATCTTTGAGCCCCCCATGATCACTGTGAATGGTCGCTGGGGATTCTCGATGTTGTTCACCAGGAACTCGATCTCCTTCATCAGCAGGAAACCGGCACCCTTCTCCTCAAAGTGCTCCGCGATGCCCACATTCGATGCATGAGCTCGATGGGCTGTCCCGAAGGCATCATTCACATAGACGTCTGCGAGTCCGGCCAAGGCAGCACTGAACTCAGCGTCGTTGTCAGTCTCCGCCTTATGATATCTGAGATTCTCAAGCAGCAGCACCTCTCCAGGCTGGAGTTCAGCGGCAGTCTGGTTCACCTCGTCCCCGATGCAGTCTGTGACGAATTTGACATCGTGATCCAGAAGATCGGCCAGGCGTTGTGCCACCGGCGCCAGGCTCATGCCTTCCACCCGTTCCCCTTTGGGTCGGCCCAGGTGGGAGGCCAGGATGACACTTGCGCCCTGATCAAGTAGGTACTCGATGGTGGGCAGTGAGGATTGAATGCGGAAATCGTCCCGGACCTGCCCATCCTCGCTAAGGGGGACATTATAATCGGTGCGTACGAATACACGCCGTCCAGTAACGGTGAGTTCATTCACGTGTTTTGGCATGGAGTACTCCCTAACCGGCTGCCTCGAGGGCTTCATTCAATGAGTTGCGCAGGTCGAACTTGAATTTATCCACATTGATCTTTGGTTCGTGCCAAACACCGTAGTTACCGGCCATGATGAGCTTGATCAGATAGCTCTGCGTCAGCGCCTCGGTAGTCTTTTTGTCGTACCAGCGGATGTCGACCTTGGCGGCATTCTCCAGGATGGCTCCCAGGAGGGCGGCCAGATAGGTCTGACGATTCTCGGTATCGGTGTTGATCTTGGCAAAACCGGCGCCGATCAGACCCTGGATCTGTTCCCAGTCGGTACCCACAAAGTTCTTCCAGGTCTGGCCATACTGCTCGGGCATAACGCCGGCGATCCCTTCCAGGTTCTCCACTGCATATTCCACCACCTGAGGATACAGGGTCGAAGCGCCGTGGGCCACAAAGATGGCTTCCGGCTGAATGCGATCCGCAACCTTCAACAGCGTGTGGGCCAGTTCGATGTTCAGTTTTACCTTGGTGCCGGGCTTACCCTTGTTCGGGCCGTGCATGGTTCCAATGGTGGGGGCGATCATGAGCACACCCGTCTCTGTCACGAACTCCTCGAACTCCTCTGGATTGGTGTAGGTCGAGATCTCGCTTTTGGTATCCTCATCCTCTTCACCGGCGAGAACACCCAGTTCACCCTCAACCGAAACACCCAGTGGGTGGGCGATCTCAACGACCTCGCGGGTGTAACCGATATTGTCCGTCAGATCGGTGGGCTGCTTGGCGGCATGGTCCGTAGAATTGTCGGCCATTACCGAGGTGAGATACTGGACGGCACCCTGGACAACCTTGCGGCCGCCTTCGGTGGTATAATCGCCATGATCGAGATGCGTTGCCACCTGGACAGTCGAACGGCGGGCTCGAGCTTCGACATACGCTGAGGCGATCTCCAGACCCTGGATCGCGTCGCCCTCACCAAAGTGTTTCAATGCACTGTTGGAGAATGCCATCAATCCTGAAGCACCGAGGGTTTCAAAAGCGTTGAACGCGGCGTTGATGCCCTGGATGGTGGTCACGTTGAAGGCCGGCAGCGCATAGGCCGGTCCTTTCTGATTTCCCTTTTCGCCCAGCTTGGCTTTTAGCGTCAGCGCATGTGCACTGGTCATGTTCTGGGGAAATCGGCGGCCTTTGTTCAGAACGGGTGGTTTACTGTAAACTTTCATAGCAACATCCTCCGGAAAATCTCTTGTATCTAATTGATATTTAATGGTTTAACTTGCTTCATATACATTCGTAACTCACAATCAGGTTACTACAAATTCCACACCAAATCAAGCATTCTCCATTTCTGCTGTAGCCAGGGTGAACAGATGGACGGAACGGGCACCGGCAGCCACCAGAGCGGTGGCGCAGGCAGCAGCGGTTGATCCAGTGGTGTAGACGTCATCCACGACGAGCAATCTACGATGCACCGGGTCAAATCCTTTTCCAATCTGGAAGGCATTCTCAACATTTTTTTGACGCTGTTCCGCACTCAGTTTTGTTTGTGAGCGCGTATATCGTAAGCGTCGGAGACCCTTCTGGGAGGCTTCGGCTCCCAGTAGCTCAGCCAGCGCCTTCACAAGTTCAGTGACCTGATTATATCCACGTTCCCGTTCCTTTCGTGGATGCAGGGGTACTGGCAGGATCACGTCATACTGATGCTTGCTGAGTTCAGCGAATACTCTTTCAGCACAATGATCCAGCAGGGTCATTCCCAGACCGGGTCGACGGGAGTACTTCATCAGATGCAAAAGCTGTTTCACATTCTCATCGAAATAGAACAGGCAGCATACCTGTGACAGCACTTCGGTCTGTTGCGGACTGGCAGGCATCAACTGAACGGGAAGGGTGTCCAGACATGTCCTGCAGAGGAAGCGTTCATCGCTGTTCAGCTTCTCTTCGCAAATTTCGCAGATTGGGGGAAAGAGCAGGTCAAGCATCCCCCTGCCTAAAAATTCTACAGGTGCGGCAATGTGCCGCAGGATGGAATCCATACGCTTCCGAATCGTGGTTTTGAGGTTAGTTCAGATCTATTGGGTCGCTGAGACCAATGCCGCCGCTCCTATGATCGGGGCCTGGTCTCCTAATTGTGCCAGTTCGATGCGCAAGTTGCCGCGCTGGCTCTCAAAGAGCCGAGGATCCAGTTCATCCCACAGTGACTCAATGAAATAATCGTAGCCGGCTGCCAGCGAACCACCAATGACGATGATCCCTGGATCAAGCAGATGGGTCACATAGATCAGGGATTGGGCGATGGCCCGTCCCAGTAGGCTCCAGGCCGCCAGGGCATGCACATCACCCTGTTGGGCCAGCTCGAATATCTCCGGGCCCTCCAGCCTTGAGCCGGATACGTGTTCATAATGACGTGCCAGACCACGTCCGGAGACATGATCCTCGAAACTCCCCTCACCGTAGGGCGCCAAGCCATACTCGGTTGCAGTTCCGTGAGCACCATTCAATACCTGCCGGTTCCATACGAAACCATGACCGTAACCCGTCCCCAGCGTGATACCGTAGACCAGTTCCTCATCGCGTCCCGCGCCGGCAACTGCCTCTCCAAGCACGAAGACATTCGCGTCATTGCTCATCTTCACCGGAACAGTGAAATGTTTCCGGAATTCGTCAGCCAGGGGGAATTGCTGGATGATGGGCGTATTCGGAGTGTCCAGTACGACCTCGTGCCTGGCATCCAGTGGTCCAGGACTGCCGATCCCTACACCGGCGAGCTCAAACACAGGGTCTGATTCGACCTGGCGATTGATCTCTTCAACAACCGCAGACACCAGGTCAGAGGCATTCTCATAATCCATTACAGGTATTTTCTCACTGAGGGTCAGAACCTCGGACTGTTGATCCACGAGACCCACCCTCACCTTCGTTCCCCCAATGTCGATCCCGGCAAATACGATCGTACTCAATTCAAACTCCCCAACATGTTCTCAGCGCAGCCAGCGCTGCCATTCAATATCATAGATCTCATTCCGGGCGGTGGAATGCACCAGTTCGAAATCTCCGAAACCTGACTTGTCCACGAATACGAATTCAACGCCTCCTTCGATCTCATAATAGAACCAGGTCTCAAACGGTTTCTCGTTGAGACTGCTGGCAACCTGGTCGATGTTATTGGGTGTGCCGTATTTGATCAGGATTCGTCCGCGATCCGTCTCCCAGCCCTTGCTGGTCCGGCTGCTGAAGTCCCTGTTCGCGATCTGAACGCGCTGGTAAAATTCGTCCTTGAACTCATTGCCGACGCTACCTGGATCCGGATCACGCCGGTCCCAGAAGGTGTCCAGCACTCGCCGCTTGCCCTCGACATCCGAGCGTTCGAACAAGCGTTGTTCATCCGCGGTCATGATAAGACTTACGAGCTCATAGATCTCATCGAGTTGATCTTCGCCCAGACCGATGTAGCTGCTGACGGTGGTTTGTGATGTCTTTTGCCCGCCTTCACGATAGATGTAGAATTTCTTGGTCTGTTCTGAGCTGCTGCCCGTATTCTGATCCTTCACCTTGATGTAAAGATCATAGATGCCGGCCCGGAGTCCACTGGTACTGAATCCACCCCATTCCACTGCTGAGGTGCCAGGCATCTTCTTGCTCTTCCTGTCAAAATCCTGAATCGTCTTGCCTGTCAGCGAACGTACCTCCGTCGCCAGAATGTAATAGCCCTTGCCACTGAGATTGTAGATCTCAAAGAAGTAGTAAAGCATGGGCGCGTCGGAGCCAAAGGTTCGGTCAGCATTGGGAACGACGTCGTAGCCATACTTGGTGAATACGCCCTCAGTTTCGACCTGTTTGATGACACTGGCGATGGTGATTTCTGAAAGATCGAGCCGTTCGGCTTCGAACAGCTTGAGATCCAGGGATTCTTCGATCTGCTGCTTGCGGTTGCTGTTGATATCCAGGATATCTACCCGTAGTGTGTATTCACCAGGCAGTACCTGAAATGAGGAGATGTCCGGTATCCGGGCGGAATTGGCTGCCTGGGTCTGGTCTGCAACTCGATATGTCCTGATCCAGCGGTCGGGTCCATACGGGACGGCGTCTCCCTGGATTAGGGCAACCTGGAACATAACATCGGCCTTGTAGCCTTCGGCCTCCTGAATAAAGGTGAATGAATTCCGGGGAACCAGTAGATTGACGTCCAGATAGATCCCACCCTGCATGGCGAAACTGGTATGATCGACCACCACACCGAGATCCGCTGGTGTATGATCTTGTTGAGCCCCCAGAGAGGCTGCCAGAAAAGGTAGGAGGAGCAGTCTAGGTAAGTTGAACCGATACAAGTTTGGACACTCCTTCCTCTTCCATAGTGACACCGTAAAGGTAACGGGCCGCCTCCATGGTCAGCTTATTATGAGTAATGACGATAAATTGCGTATGGGTGGTGAAGTGCTCCAGCATCTTGGTATACTTGCGGATATTCCTGTCATCCAGAGGGGCATCCACCTCATCAAGTACGCAATAGGGGCTTGGTTTCACCTGATAGATCGCAAAGAGGAGTGCAATGGCGGTGAGAGCTTTCTCACCGGCGGAAAGCATTTTGAGATTCTGGGTTTTCTTCCCTTTGGGCGTAGCCTTGATGGCGATGTCGCTTTCCAGAACATCGTCGGGATTGTCCAGGCTCAGATCGGCATCGCCACCGTCAAAGAGCATCTGGAATGTGATCTTGAAGTGTTCCTGGATCTTCAGAAAGGTCTCACGGAACTGTCTGCGTGCAATGCGGTCCAACTTTGAGACCGTCTCCAGCAGGCTGGTTTTGGCATCCACCAGATCGGCTTGCTGCTCTCTGAGGAAATTCAACCTAGACTGCTCGGCTTCGAATTCATCCTGGACCGCCATATTGATGGGTCCCAGATTCTCAATGAACCGTTCACTGCGCTTGATCCGTTTTTCCAGAGCTTCGAGATCGATCTCCTCATCCGGGAGTTCCCCAGGAGGATCTTCATTGTATTTCTCCTGGATGCGTTCCAGGATATGACTTCGGCTGGATTTGAGATTCGCTACCTGTACTGACAGCTCCCGCAATTCCTCGGCAGCCGATTCGCGCTGGTGATGATGGTCGCGCAAACGGAGTTCCAGTTCGTTCAACGCCTGACGTTTGACCTGGTTGCGTCCATCAAGCTCAGTCAGGATCTCGCTCTCCCGGCCCACATCGGTCTTTACCGTGGAGAGTTTTACCTTTTCTTCCTCGCGGAGGGAGCGGTTCTTCTCCAGAGAAGCCTCGTACTGAGACTTTTCATCGGCGAGTCCCTCGATGCGGGCTTCGATGTCCCGTAACGTTTCAGCGATGCTCTCCAACCGGGTCTTCAGATTGCGTTCTTCATTCTCCAGATTCACCACATCCAGTTTAGCGTTCTGGGCTGTGTCACTGACCTTGTCACGTTCATTCAATAAGGACTGCAGATCTGCTTCGATACTGGCGAGTTCTGTCTCGATGGTCTCCTTGCGAGCAAGGGCTTCACTGATGGGTTTCTCCAGGTCACTCAACTGCTGCTCGGCTGTGACGATGGCGCCCTGGGTGTTGCTAAGCTCATTCTCAAGGGTTTCCAGGTCGGAATGCGTCGAGGAAATACCATATTGAGCCCGTGAACTCTTGCGCTCGAATTCAAGCAGGATCTGACGCTGATCCTCCCGGGCCGTACGGGTACTGCGGATCTCCTTCTCGGTACGACCGATCTGATCATGCATTTCTTCCAGGCCGGAGGTAAGATCCTCGATCTCCTCTGACAGGCTGGCAAAACTCTTGCGCAGTCGTTCCAGACGATCTTTACGTCCTACCAGTGTGTCCCGGCTTTCTCCACCCTCTCCTCCCTGGATCAGGCCCAGTGGATCGTAAAGAGTCCCCAGGGGAGTCACATAGCGTCGATCCAGGTCCTGCCAGTCCGGGGTGAAGTTCTCTTCAACGATAAGGACATCCCCAAGCAGGGAATGCAGAGCCTTCTCAATACCCTTCTCTGCTGTGATAAACTCTATGGCTGTACCGATAACGCCTTTTGCATCTGATGCTGCGGTTCCTGATCCCCGGGTAGGATTGATCTCCTTCAGGGGCAGGAATGCAGCTCTTCCCGAACTCTTGTCCTTCAGGTATTCGATGGCCTTGATGGCACTGGCACGATCTCTCGTAACCACCGCCTGGGCAAGTGGTCCCAGAGCTGCCTGGATGGCCTGTTCATAACGTTCGTCAACCTTTATGAGATCTGCAAGGATCCCTAGGACGCCGCCTATATCGGTGCCGGCTTCCAGAACCCGGCGCACGCCGCTGCTGTAACCCTCACCCGACTCCAATAATTCCTCATAGAAATTCAGCTGATTTTCGACGCTGACGCGTTCCCCGCGTTTACTGGCCAGTTTCTCGCGGGTTTCACCCAGGCTTTCCTGCAGCTCCTGGAATTTCTGTTCCAGTTTTCCGACCTCTTGTTCCAATCCCTGGTACTGATTCTCAGCATTGCTGAAATCGTCGCTGATGAGGTTCAGGTCAAGTTGAAAACCCTCACCTGCCTTCCCCAGTCGGGAACGCTTGTCCTGCAGGGTTCCGATCTGATTCCTGTATTGCTGCAGCGTAGCTTCCAACCGGGAACGCTGATGCTCGAGATCACCACGTTCGTTCAGAGCGTCCAGGTGCGCCTGGGATCTCTCATCGTGCAGCGTTTTGGCTTCACGGTACTTCTGCACGGCAGATTCGAAGTCGCTGCGTTTGGTCTCGTAGGCCATCCGGGCAGTCTCGAGGCGCGGGTAGAGATGTTCGATCTCATTCTTGAGATCGGCATCAAGCGCAGAGGCTCCGGTGCGTCTTTCCTCAAGAGTGCGCGTCTCGACCTTGATACGGTCCAGAGAGGCGGTGGCGTTGGCGATCTTCTCATCGGCAAGCAGCAGGGTTTGCTCAATGGCCACCTGCTCGCCTTTACGTGCATTCACCAGCTCGAATTGTTCATTCCGCTCGGTTTCCAGCCTGGTCAGCTCTGTTTTGGCTTCCTCAACGCGCTTTTCCTCGAGTCCGACCTGCTCACCGCTGAGGCCATAGTCCTGATTGAGTTCGGTGATACGCTTTTCAAGTGGGGTGAGCTGTGTATTCAAACCGTTGATCTGAATCGCCGCAAGGGTCATCTCATCTGTTTTGAGTTGACCTCTCACCCGGTCAAAGCGTCTGTATTTTGCCAACTGCCGTTTCAGGCTGCCGACATTCTTCTCCACTTCAAGGATGATATCACCCACCCGACTGAGATCCATCTCAGTAGCATCCAGTCGACGCATTGAAAGCCGCCGCTGCTGCTTGTATTTGTTGATCTCGGCAGCTTCCTCGATGAGCCGGCGCCGCTCATCCTTACTCTCACTGAGAATGGATTCCACCATCTTCAGCTCGATGACGGAATAGGCATCCGCTCCCATCCCTGTATCAACGAAAAGGTCGGTGATGTCCTTGAGCCGGCAGGGTGTCTTGTTTATGGAGTATTCGCTGGTGCCGTCGCGGAAGACCCTGCGGCCCACGACCACGTCGGTGTATTCCACAGGAAGGACGCCCTTGTCATTGTGGATGGTCAGGCTGACATCGGCGAAGTTCACCGCTTTACGCTTACTGGTCCCGCTGAAGATGACATCATGCATGGTCTGGCTGCGAAGAACAGATGATTTCTGCTCACCCAGCACCCAGCGGATGGCATCCACGACATTGGTCTTGCCGCATCCGTTGGGACCTACGATACAGGTAAGGCCTTCAGAAAATTTCAGCCTTGTCGGTTCGACAAAGGACTTGAAACCCTTGATCTCGAGATCAGATATATACATTCAGCTTGTTCAACTCACCAATTTTTAGATGCTGCACTAGCGGTTTTTCAACGGCGTGTAAGATACGATAAATGTTGTGAAATCGAAGGCTCAACCTGGGGGCCAGTGCATGACACGCCCACCAAGTACATGCAGATGGATGTGGAATACCGTCTGCCCTGCCGATTCACCGTTGTTAATCACCAGGCGGAATCCCTCTTCGATACCCTGATCACGAGCCAGTTCAGCACCTTTCCGCAGGATCTTCCCCATGATGACTTCTTCAGCTGCACCAATGGCGACCGGCCCTTTGATATGCTGTCTGGGGATCACCAGGAAATGTTTTGGCGCCTGGGGATTGATATCGTTGAATGCCAGCAGATCGTCATCCTGGTAAATGATATCCGCAGGTATGTCCCCGGCGATGATCTTACAGAAAATACAATCATTCTCCATGCAGCCTCCCGATCAGTTCATTCCTTTTATGACTTGGATGGCTCGTACTTCTGCAGGGACGAGACGGATCCAACTGCCAGACTGGCGGCCGTTTCGGCTCTCAGGCGTCGAGGCCCCAGCCAGGTAAAAGTATAGCCGTTGTGATAAGCGAAATCAATTTCAGACTCAGACCAGCCACCTTCGGGACCCACCATTATGGTGACAGCCTCATCCGGTGCCATCCGGATCAGAATATCCATCAAAGGCTTCGCATCCGGGTGATCGATTGTGAAAAATGGAGGCAATGAATTTTCCTCGCTACAGAATTCCTTGAAGGTCGCTGGAGCATTGATCAGCGGCAGCTGACAGCGTTGCGACTGCTTCATCGCCGTCACGGCTATTCGATTAAGACGCTCCATATTGACATTCTTCTTGATGGTATGATCGGTCACCAGGGGCTGGATGTGAGTCACACCCAACTCGGTACATTTCTCCACGGCATCGCTGAAATGATCACCCTTCAGAATGGCCAGGGCCAGGGTGATGCTGCGGATCGGTTCGCCGCGAGCAGATTCAAAGTGTTCTACCTGAAGTCTTGCCGATCGTTTATCCAGCCTGGTAATCACCGTGAGTGCGGCAAGCCCCGATCCGTTGACTATCCAGAGCCTGTCATCGACCTGAAATCGTCTGACACGATGGAGATGGTGGAATTCGTCACCGGAGATGTTGAGCTCAGCGGTTTCCTCAGTAAGGTCCGCCCAGAATACCTGTTCTACCGTGCTCAACGATACAGGAATTCCATGCCTACCTGGAAGAAAAGCCCCCCGTAGTTGTCCCGTCCGTCAATGGGTTGGTCAAAGCGGGTCGTCTCATAACCTACGCGGACCAGATAGGCGCTTCTCGCATCCTGGATAAAACGCAGGTGGAGCCCGGCGCGTCCCAGGACGCTCCAGTACCCTTTGACATTCTTCCAACGCTGAAAGAAATCCTGGTTATCGGCAGTATCCATTGCCAGGATGGGACCAGCCGAGGTAAAAAGCCCCAGCTGAAAGGAGGGATGCATATTGTCCAGAAAGGGATAGTAAATAGCCGTAGCTAATAGCTTCGCCATACTGAGATGCTGCTGGTTGATCACCTGGGGTGAATAGTAATAAGGATCGATATAGGCATAGGAATCATCGTGCTGGACGAAGATCCAGTCGGTTTCTGCAGAATACTTCAGTTTTTGATCGGGATTAAAGTTCAAGAATGCCCCAAAACTCCCGCCATAGCCCAGCAGTTCAGCATCGAAACCACGCGTTCGCAAACCCAATGGGGAATCACCGGCAAGAGCAGAGCTGGTGATCAGGAGCAATATGATCGGTAGGAGCAGGGGTCGCAGGACCGTCATCGAAAACGTACCATCTTCAGTTCATGATAACTGTTATGGCGTTTGAAACAGACCTCATCCATGAAATTCTCGATAAAAAGGATACCGCGTCCATTGCTGCGCAGCCTGAACTCGGGTAGTGTGGGATCCTGCAAGCAGTTGGGATCGAACCCTTCGCCCTGGTCTCTGATGGAAACTTCAAGATGGGTGTCAAACAATGCCATGCGTATGGATACTTCTGATTTCCCACCATTGTTCCCGTGATGAATGGCATTGGTTACACCCTCTTGCAGAGCCAGTAGGATCTCATGGGCTTCGTCCTCCGAATAGTCGGCACCAGCCAGTAGTGTTGCAGCAAAGCCATGTACTTCATGAAGATGACCGACATCCGAAGGTATCGAAATTTGTCGTTCGAACGGCTGATATGGTCGTTCGCGTGTCACGGCTTGAATAATAAATCCTGAAACAGGCTCGATCAACAGCTTATGCGACAAAAAGGAATACAGGTTTCAGGTTGGTTTTTATCGATCCTGAAGGGACAGGTTGTTACTCGACGTCCTTGAATTCGGCATCTTCGACATCGGACTCATCCACGCCAAAGCGCTTCTCAGAGGGTTTGCCTCCTTCCACTTCCGTCTTTGATTTGCCGTCAAGGTTAAGTGTCTTGAGCATCCTGCCCACTCCACGGAAGACAAAATAAGCTATGATGAAAAGCAGTATGTACTTCAAGGTCTCACCGCTTGATGGGATTATAGAACTTTGTACCCTCGATAGGCTGACGGATGGTCTCGAGCAATTCTTCCAGATCTTCCTGGTTGTTTACAAAATCGATGTCAGTGGCGTTGATGATGAGCAACGGTGAATGTTTATAGCGGAAGAAATACTCATTATAGACCTGATTCAGGGCTTCCATGTAGTCACGTGTGATGGGTGATTCAAATTCGCGGCCGCGCTTGCGAATATTGTAAAGCAGACGATCCGTGTCAGCCTGCAAGTAGATCACCAGATCCGGGACCGTGATATTCTGCTCCAGGAGGCCGGCAATACTGTCATACAACGCCATCTCGCGATCATCCAGGGTCAGATAGGCGAAGAGCCTGTCCTTCTGGAACATGTAGTCTGTTACCAGCAGTCGGGAGAATAACTCGGTCTGGCGCAGGCCCTGGTATTGCTTATAGCGGCTCAGCAGGAAAAACAGCTGGGTCTGGAAGGCGTATCGTTTCTGATCCTGGTAGAACGATTCCAGAAAAGGATTCTCCTCGAATTCCTCCATGATGATGCGGGCATCCAGATGATCCGCAAGGAGTTTCGCCAGGCTGGTCTTGCCCACGCCGATAGGACCTTCTATGGCTATGTGATACAGGCTTCTCATCGGGATTCCATACTCATGGCAGCGGGGCGGACCTGGCTTGTGTCCGAACATTTTCCAAGGAGCTGGGAGATGGTGGATCCCGAAACGGGATCGATACTTTCGCCGGCGATCTCATTGGCGGGCGCCAGCACGAAAAGGCGGTCCCTGAAACGTGGGTGCGGGATCTTCAATGCCTCCTCATTGTGGATCTCTCCTCCGTAGAGGATCAGATCTATGTCGAGTTCCCGGGGTCCTCCAGGAGGACCTTCGTTGCGCTGCCGTCCGAATTTCACCTCGATCTGCAGCAGCTCATCAAGCAGTTCTCGCGGGGTAAGATCCGTGTTACCGCGAACTGCCAAATTCAGAAATTCTGGCTGATCAGTGTAATCTACTGGCTCGGTGATGTAGGGTCTACTGGGAATCACATCTTTCAGGAGAACCTGAAGTTCGTTGACAGCGGCTTGAAGCTGATCGGCAGGATCTCCCAGGTTTGCTCCCAGAGAGAGCAGGACCTCTGTCACCCGCTCTTCCCCGGGCGTGTGACCTCCACCTCCACGTAGTCCAGAACTGCATCGATGGGAACTTTCTTCTTGCGCAGGACCACCGTCACCTCTTCTACATCGAATTTATCCACGAGGGCGTCCGCGATATGGTCGGCCAGGGTTTCGATGAGATGGTATTTGGGTCCGGTGACCATGGCTTCCACAACGGCATATACCTGTTGGTAATCAACTGCCTTGTGAAGAGAATCCTCCCCGGCTGCGCGGTGAAAAGGATAGCGGATCTGTACATCCACCTCGAAGCGACCTCCGAGTTCCTTTTCAAAATCCTGTACGCCGTGATAGCCGTAGAATACGAGATTTTTTATGGTCAATAATCCCATGATGGGGAAATGTACGAGCCGAAGAAGAAATTACAAATAGCTTATATATCCCCCGCTGGAGACCAGTGGGAAAAGGGGCAGCAGAATTACCGGAAGTGCCACCTGGTTTTTTCCTGACCGGATGGTCATCATCCTCTAATGACCTGTCACACAGCCTTTTACTTAGTTCCCATCCAGGTAGATGTTTTCAAAACGCTGGTATGTATATGCTGGGTTGAGCATTAGAGGTTCAGATCCCCGTTGCCGGACTGGATCAGGCAGAAATGCTGAATGAGTTGGTCCTGTCCGATGAAATTAACGACCTTGCAATCATCAACGATCAGCTGAGTGCAGAGCCTGTCGAACCCAGTTCACCTTCTGCTTCCATGTTGGTTGTTGTTTCCCAGTGAATGAGCGGGTATGCCACACCGAAGCCAAGGGGTGCAGCGGATGAAAGGAATCGAACGCGCGCGGCCAGTGGGGGCGCCCAGCCACTCCCTTCCAGCTTGAAACACATCTAAAATCTTTTCGGGTATTGAGCGGGTGAAGGGAATCGAACCCTCCCCTCCAGCTTGGGAAGCTGGGGCACTACCACTATGCGACACCCGCTTGTCAATCCTCAGGAGACCATGCCACAATCCTACAGATTGAAGGCAGGTCAAAGGCGGGCAAAAATAAAGGCTTCGACCTGATTTTAACAAGCGAAAAGCCTCTTCGGGTGCTCAACTTTGCACATGAAGTAACATACTATATATAGGGTGCTATGTCCTTGATTATCAACATTTTGTATTTTTTTCCCATCTTGTGCTTGACTGATTTTCCTGCTTGGTCTATATTCGGGCCGCTGGGTTAATGGGCGAGCTTTGGTGCAGGACACCTTTTTAACCTAAAGAAACATACACTTACGAGCGTTTAAGTTCCTCGCTGTCATTTTTCCAACAACGGTTGAGGGGATGTAAACCGTGAACGCTGTGCGAGGAGTCTAAATAATGTCGGAAAGCTATCAATTCCCGCTTTCTTTCGAGGATGATGCCACCCTGCCAAGTCTGCAGGACGCAAAACTGGAGATCGAAGAGGTCCTCCAGGATGCGCAAGTCGAACTTGGCGCGGACATTGATACATACTATGGCCAGGACGAATTAGGTAAATCCGTTCTCCAGAATAAATATCTCGCTCCGGAAGAATTATCTCCCCGTGACCTGTGGCGACGGCTGGCCAAGGCCATCGCCGGTATGGAAGAGGATCCGGGAACATGGGAAGACCTCTTCTACGGAATCCTGGAAGATTTCCGTTTTGTCCCCGGTGGCCGTATCATGCACGGCGCCGGTCGCGAGGATATCAAAACCACACTGAACAACTGCTACGTCGTCGGGATCAAGGAAGATTCCATCACCGCGATCTATGACGCCATTATTGAAGAAGCCCGGACCTATAAATATGGCGGCGGCTGTGGTCATGATCTCTCCATCCTGCGTCCGAAAGGCACAGAGATAAACGGTACAGGAGGTGTTTCCTGTGGTCCCGTCGGTTTCATGAACCTCTTCAGTGAGAACACCAATACCATCGCACAGCATGGCCGTCGCGGTGCAAATATGCAGACCCTCCGGGTGGACCATCCCGATATTGAAGAGTTCATCAATGTCAAGCGTGATCTCCAACGTGTCAAATATTCCAACATCTCCGTGCTGCTGACCCACGAATTCATGCAGGCCGTGGCTCAGGAAGGGGATTTTGAACTCAAATGGCAGGGTGAGGTTTTCAAGACTGTGAACGCCGTTGAACTCTGGGACAAGATCATCGCTGCGGCTCATGCCAGTGCCGAGCCCGGTATCATCTTCTGGGACACCATGAAGGACTATCATAATGCCGAGTACTGCAGCCCACTGGTGAGTACAAATCCCTGCGGAGAACAACCGCTGCCGGACGGTGGTGCCTGCAATCTGGGTGCTGTGAACCTTGCGCGTTTCGTGGATACTCAGGGCGAGTTCCTCTGGGATGAATTCAAGGATACCGTTCGATTGGGAACACGCTATCTGGACAACGTGATCGACTACAATGTCGAGCGGCACGCCCTTGAGATCCAGCGTGAAAATGCCCTTGGAGACCGCCGCGTTGGACTGGGTATCCTGGGTCTGGCAGATATGCTCATGCTCCGCGGCATCAAGTATGACACTCAGGAAGCGCTGGAAGCGGTGGATGAGGTCCTGGATACCATGGCGAACACGGCCTATGAAACCTCTGTAGAACTGGCCAAGGAGAAGGGTGGTTACAAGAATTTCAAATGGTCAGGATACAGCAAGAGCAAATATGTTAAAAACCTCCCGAAATCCTTGAGAGATGAGATCAAGTCTCACGGTATCCGTAACGCGACCATTCTCACTGTCGCACCCACTGGCTCGGGCGCCATCGTGGCACAGGTCAGCTCCGGCGTGGAACCTATCTTCTCCACCAGCTATAATCGCAGGGTGAAGAAGAACGAGGGCTACGGAGACGAGTTCGACGAGTATAAGGTCGTACATCCACCGCTGTATAAAAAATTCCGGACGGACGAGGATCTGCCCGAATATGTCATCACGGCCCATGAGATTGATCCTTTCTTCCGGGTGAAAATGCAGGGCGTCATCCAGCGACATATCGACGCTTCCATCAGTTCCACAGTGAATCTCCCGAACGATGTTTCAGTTGATACTGTCGCCGAGATCTATAGAACAGCATATAATGCCGGACTCAAAGGCATCACGGTGTATCGTGAGGGCGCACGTGAAGGCATACTCATCACTGAGAAGCCCGAGGAAGAGAGTGACAACGGACAGACTTCCATCCAGCTCGAGGTGGGAGCAACTGCACCGTCCACTGCCTCCCCAACCCTTCATCCACGGGTCCGGCCGAAAGACACTTACGGTGTTACACGCAGGATCCGCACAGGTGAAGGAACCCTCTATATCACCATCAATCACGACGAGAATGGGCTGTGTGAGGTGTTTACCACCATCGGTAAGGCCGGTGGAAATGCAGCCGCCCAGGCGGAGGCTATCAGTCGTCTGATCTCGCTGTCCCTGCGTTCCGGTATGGATGTGAACGAGATCATTAAGCAATTGAAGGGTATCAGTGGCCCAAATCCTGTCTGGGAGAGTGGTCAGTTGATCCTCTCGACACCGGACGCCATAGGCAAAGCCCTGGAACAACATTTAAAGGAATTCGATCTCGATTCAGGCCGTACCGAGATCAAATCCGCCATCGAGATCCCGGATGAAGATCAGAATGCCGCCGGGTTCAACATGGTCGAATCCGCCAACGGCAAAACCTCAAAGACCATGAGTGCCTGTCCCGAATGCGGGATGACGCTCATCCATGAATCAGGATGTGTCACCTGCCACAACTGTGGCTATTCGAAGTGCTGATCCAATCCTGACTACGTGTAAACCCCGTCGCAAGGCGGGGTTTTCTATTTACTTACTCGAGGGTGTGGAAGTGTGAGTCACCAAGTTCATGCTGTCCATTTGCACACACGCAGATAATTGGAACCACCTATCCCAATTGATCACAGGTCAATCCATTGATCGTAGCTGTGGTTCCTGAACCAGGTTAACTGGCGTTTGGCAAAGTTCCGGGTGTGCTTCTGCATATCGGCGATCATCTCCCCTTCAGAACATTTACCATCCAGAAATGCGAACACTTCCTTATAACCGATGGTCCTCAGTGGATAGAGCTCAGGCCCATATCCCGCGTTCAGCAGTGTCCGGCATTCCTCCACAAGACCCTGCTGGATCATGATCAGGACTCTTTCATCGATACGCTGATACAGTTCAGGTCTTGCACGGCTGAGGATAACCATATGACCCTGCAGACCAAATACATCGTCCTGAACCTTGAAAGCCTCCGTCGGGATCCGGCCACTGGATTTCAGGATCTCAAATGCCCGGACCAGTTTCTTGTGATCGTTGTAGTGGAAGGTATCGGCATATTCTGGATCGATGGCCCGGAGTTCGTTCCACAATCGTTCTGCTCCGATATTGGCCAACCGCATCTCATAGCGTGTCCTGACCTCAGGATCACTAAGCCCTTCTGAGAAGAACCCGTACTGCAAAGCCTCCAGATAGAGACCGGCCCCACCTACGACAACAGGCAGGCGGCAACGGTGGCTAATGTTATTGATCCGCTCACGGGCTGTCTTGTAAAAGGTGCCAGCGTTCCAGGTGACACTGGGTTCAAGCTCATTGATGAAATGATGCGGCACACGTTCCAGTATTTCCAGTTCCGGGGTGGCGGTACCAATGTCCATTCCCCGATAAACCTGTCGGGAGTCAGCGGAGATCACCTCCAGGTCAACCTTTTGAGCCAGTTTCAGGACCAGTTCCGTTTTACCGACGGCTGTTGGTCCTGCCAGGATCAGATAGTGGGCATCGGGATTCTCGATGTGCTGATGGGCAACCTGCAGGGATTGCATCAGGCTCAATGCCTCTCGAAGCGCTTGTCCAGTTCTTCGATGCTGAGATTTATGATGATAGGCCGACCATGGGGACAATAGAATGGGTTACCAGTGGCAAATAACTGATCCACCAACACACGCATCTCTTCCTCGTTCAGGGGATCACCGGCCTTCACGGCAGCCTTGCAGGCGTAGGAGGCAGCGACGCGCTTTGCGGGACTGTAGTCAAATGTCTTGTTCTCGCGATAATAGTCGATCATCTCCTTGAGAATGGTGCTTTCGCCACCGGTACGCATACCTGCCGGTACGGCTTCAACAAGGATGGTACGGGGGCCGAATTCTCGCAGCTGAAAGCCCATATCGTTCAGCATGGGCAGCATTTCCAGCAAGGTGGAATGATCGTCTGCGGAGAACTCCTGATTCTGCGGGAAAAGTAGCTGCTGTGCGGCACCGCGATGCTTATCCATGTCCTCCAATGCTTCTTCAAAGAGGATACGCTCATGGGCCACATGCTGATCGATAATGGCAATTCCACTGCTGATCTGTGACAGGATATACTTGTTGTGAACCTGCCAGATGAAACCGGCTTCCGCCCGTTGAGGTCTTTCGGTGGAGGGACTGCGGTCCAGAACCTGGCTGAACTGACGCGCCTTCTCCAACAGTTCAGTTTCCTCTGCATTACGTGCGCCCTGCGCACCGGATGGTGTACTGGATAGATCGAACTGTGGCGACACACCTCCGGTAAATGTTTGCGGTTCGAAGGAACCCTGCTGAGGTCGATCCTGGAATCCCGGCAGCATTTGCAGGGTGCCACGGACCCCCTGCTCTACAGTGTCCTTCACCACCTGGTAAACACGCCACTCATCTTTGAATTTGACCTCTGTCTTTGTAGGATGGACATTTACATCCACCTCCTGGGGTGCCAGTGTGACCCCCAGGATATAGAAGGGGTATTCACCTCGCTGGATAAGAGAGCGGAAAACCTGGTACACGGCGTTACTCAACAGACGATCACTGATGGGACGTCCGTTCACTGAAAGATACTGCTCTCCCCTGGCAACTCGAACCAGGTCAAGATTCCCGATAAAGCCCGACACCTGGATGGGACCCCGCGTCTGGCTCACGGAAATGATCTTTTCCTCATAACCGGCGCCAAAGATCTTCGAGATCCGTTCCTCAGGGGTAGATGGACGCAGGTCGTAGATCACCTTGGAGTCAGATTGAAGTTTGAATCCCAACTCCGGATAGATCAACGCCAGCGGTTTCACGCGGTCAATGATGTGGTTGAGTTCAGTGCGCTTGGCCTTGAGGAATTTCAGGCGTGCCGGTACGTTGAAGAACAGATTCTTTACCGTAATGCGCGTTCCTGTTTCCCAGGCGAAGGGCTGAACCTTGCCAGGTTTACCGGCCTGGATCTCCAGGCGGTGAGCACTATCCTCACTGGCATGCTTGGATACCATCTCCACCATTGCCACTGAAGCTATACTGGGCAGTGCTTCACCCCTGAAGCCCATGGTGTTGATCTGGAACAGATCCTCCACATTGGCTATCTTGCTGGTAGCGTGGCGCTCGAACGCCAGGGGCAGATCTACAGAACTCATACCGCTGCCGTTGTCTATCACCTGGATGAGATCACGGCCACCATTCTCGATGCTGATCTCGATCTGGGTGGCACCGGCGTCAATGGCATTCTCCAACAGCTCCTTGACCACACTGGCTGGTCTCTGGACCACTTCGCCGGCAGCGATCTTGTTGCACAGGATCTCAGGTAAGATGTGTATCTGGGCAGACATCTGGTTCAGGTTCTCAGCTATTTCCCTTGAGTCTTCCATCCACGGCTGTCAATGATTCGGCTGAAAGGGTATCGGCCTCTTCCCTGAGAGCCTGGACCTTCGAAGCGATCTCACTGACGAATCCCGTATCATCCAGATCCTGGATATTGATGAGGACATTCATTCCGGCACCTTCCAGGCAGGCATGGGCCTGTAGAATGGCTACACCGGCATCGCTGAGGGAATTCTCATTCCCGATCTCACTCATGCGGACCGCCAGCTTCATGGCCTCCAGCGACCTTTCCATGACCCGCAGCGGCACCTGGGCCGAATACTTGGTCGCTTCCAAGAGTGCGGCATTGCGGATGGCCTTCTGCTCATCAGTTTTCTTCTTCAGACGCATGGCGGCCATCACCTGATTGAATGATTCGGTGTCCTCATCGACCAGGAAGAGGAATTCGTCTTTCAATGCCTGTGCACGGACCGCTAATTCTTCTACTTCTTCAAACTTATCTTCATAGCCTTTCTTCCCGAAGGTCAGAACCCCCACCATGGCCGTCAAGGATGCCGCCAGAGAACCTGAAAGTGCGGAAACAGACCCACCACCTGGTGCTGGCGAATCCGAAGCCAATTCATCAGCAAAGGCATTCACACGCATGTTTACCAGCTTGGAATACTTGTCTGACTGCAACTGGTACTCGATAATGCGTTCTTCCGGTATGAAGGGCGCTATCTCATTGAGTCCCATACTCTGGATGGCGATACGGATCAATTCTTTCTCGGATACAGCGGTGGAGCTGTTCTGTTTCTTAAGATAATATCGACCCGATTCCAGCATTGCTTCCAGCGGGATAAGGCCAACCAACTCGCTGCCTGAGACGCGCAATCCACGCTTGTCAGCCTGCGCGACGACCTCATCAAAAGCGGCGTGCGCTGGTGTGGTCTCATAGTCTACCAGGTTCATGGAGATCTGTGCCATTTGGTACTCATCTATATACCAGCCCACGGCCTTGACCGCTTTCAGTGTCCCGGGCTTGCGCACGATCTTGCCCTCATCGTCACGGATGATCTTGCCCTGCTCATCGCGACGGGCGCGTCCCTGTTCGCGGATATCGAGTGCGATATCGGATGCTTTTTTCCGGTCACGGGTATTCAGGTTCACGTTATAGGCAATAAGGAATTTCCGGGCACCGATGACCGTAGCTCCCGCGCCCGCATCGAAACGGGCCGGTCCCAAATCCGGCTTCCACTGGGGATCTTTCAGCTTCTCTTCAAGTCCCTCATATTCACCGGCACGGACATTGGCCAGATTCTGCCGTTCTGGACTGCTGGCTGCATACTCATAGAGGTAGACCGGGATCTCCAATTCGTCACCGACCCGCTGGCCCAGCTTTCTGGCCAGGGCTGCACAATCCTCCATGGTCAAGCCACGCACTGGCACGAAGGGACAGACGTCAGTAGCTCCCATGCGGGCATGGGCACCACTGTGTTTGGACATATCGATGACCTCTGCAGCCTTCCTGATAGCTTGGAAAGCTGCCTCGACAACGGCATCGGGTGATCCCACCAGAGTCACGACGGTACGGTTGGTGTCCGCACCCGGATCTACATCCAGGAGCGTTGCCCCTTCCACATTCTCGATCTCATCAGTGATCTGTTTGATGATGGCCAGGTCCCGGCCTTCACTGAAATTTGGAACACATTCAACGATCTGCTGCATGAGCGTTAACCCTTTACATGATTGAGGTAATATATCAGATATGAAACAAAGGCGAGCATGACGAGCAGCCACAGGAGGCTGCGACCGCGATCTCTGCGGTAGGGACTGAGTCGGTGAAAATGGACCCGTTTGCCGTCATCCTGCTCCACCTGTTCGAAACGGCGGGGCCGGCGGCTCGGTCTGGCATTGAAAAAACTCATCAGATCCCGGCAAATATCCAGCTGAACACATTCACCCAGGGTCGGATAATGAAACCCAGGATATGGATATCCGTTACCCAGCCCAGCATGATGATCCCGAACAGGATCATGGGCCCACGCATCTCGAGTTGATAGATCATCGGAGCGTATCGATTGGGCAGAAGTCCGGCGAGGATCTTGGAGCCATCCAGGGGCGGGATGGGCAGGAGATTGAAAATGGCGAGGGCCAGGTTGATATAAAGGGAGAAATACAGGATCATGAACAGGGTTGACGGGAGGCCTGACATCTGTGGATGGATCACCTGGGCCGCCACGCCGATGCGAATGATGATCCCGGTTGCCAGCGCCAGGATCATGTTCATCAGAGGGCCCGCGGCTGCTATCCAGAGCATGTCCCGTTTAGGATTATCCAGATTGCGGGGATCCACCGGCACCGGTTTGGCCCAGCCAAAATGGACCAGGAAGATCATGATGGTCCCCATGGGATCCAGATGCGCCAGTGGATTCAGCGTCAGACGACCCATTCTCGCTGCGGTTGGATCCCCCAACCGGTAGGCCACATAGCCATGTGCATATTCGTGGAATGTCAGGGCGATGAGAATGGCCGGGACAGCTAGTAACAGAGTTTGTATATCCATAAATCGAACCTCAGATCAAAATTTAGCCACGTAATATAGATGAGATCAGAATGAATAGAAGTTGGATTCGAGGATGCGAGAATACCGGATTACCGGTTTGGGACCCGTAGGATGTGAAGAGCGGGTTGAATCCAGCAAATTGCAGCAAATCACATCCCTGCACCATGTCCTAACCATCAGCCTTTCTCAATCCTTCTGCCGGCGGGCCCTTGGATGGAAGCTTTGGTGCACCTCCTGGAGATATCCGGTGTCCAGATGGGTGTAGATCTGTGTTGTGGCGATATCTGCATGACCCAGCATCTCCTGGACCAGCCTCAGGTCGGCACCACCTTCCAGCAGGTGGGTGGCAAAGGAATGGCGAAAAACGTGCGGACTCACCGGTTTTTGCAATCCCGCCTTCAGAGCCAGCTGTTTGAGAATGTACCATATCCCTTTGCGCTGCAATCCCCGTCCTCGATTGTTCAGAAAGACGAGCCCTTCGGTGAGATATCCTTTTTTCAGGAATGGTCTGGCATCCTCCAGATAGCGAACCAGCCAGCGCCGGGCTTCATCACCCAGGGGGACGATACGCTCCTTGTTGCCTTTCCCTCTGACCAAGACCAGGTCTTCGTCGAGCAGCAGCTGCTCAAGGGTGAGCGTACACACCTCACTGACACGCATCCCTGTTGCATACATCAGTTCGAAAAGAGCACGATCGCGGATCCCCAGTGCTGAATCCGTGTCGATGGCAGCCAGAAGCTGCTCGATATCAGCGATATCCAGGATCTTGGGCAGGGCAGCGGGTAATCGTGGCGAATCCAGGAATTGGGTTGGATCCTGGTCCAGGTAACCTTCCATCACCAGAAATTTATAATAGGCTCTTAGTGAGGAGAAATGACGTGCCAGGGTTGTATCAGCCACCTTTTTGCGTGTGAGATAACGGGCATAGCGCGTGAGCACCGCATGATCCACATCCCGGGGATGTCTGATCTCTGCATCAGTGAGGAAGTCCCAGAACACCTCGATATCCCGTACATAGGCCTCCTGGGTGTTTGACGCCAGGTTCCGTTCGATGAGCAGATAGTCGAGGAAGTCTTCGAGGTAGGTTTCTGCTGCTGACATTAGGAAATCCCGCAGGGGATCTTGGGGGTCAACTCCTGTGGATGGCCCCAGCGAATTTGGCCATGATGTCGGCATTTCCTTCACGCTCGAGCACATTTCCGGTGACAATGAAGCTGGCTCCGGCACTTACGATGGCGGCCGCCTGATCAGGTCTGGTGATTCCTCCACCGACGATCACAGGGATATCAACATTCTGGCTGACAGCCGCAACCATCTCGACAGGCACGGCTTCTTTTGCTCCACTGCCGGCTTCCAGGTAGATCATCTTGAAACCCAGGTATTCAGCAGCCATGGCATGGGCAACTGCGATCTCAAGCTTGTTCCTTGGGAGCGGTTGGGTCCCACTCATGTAGGCAGCGGTGGTCACATTCCCGGATTCCACCAGCATATAGGCGATGGAGATCGCTTCCAGGCCAAGTTGCCGAACGATGGGCGCCCCTGTAACCTGGTCCCCGATGAGATACTGGGGATTACGTCCACTGATGAGTGAGATATAGAAGACTGCGTCCACATGCGGTGTGAGCTGATTGATATTTCCGGGGAAAAGTATAACAGGCAGTTTTGAGCGATCCCTGATGGATTTCATCTTGAGGTTCATCTCATCACCCAGGATAAGGGTTGAACCCACCATGATAGCATCTGCACCAGAATCATTGATGCTGTCTACAAATTGATCAACATCTTGCGTGGACCAACGATCCGGATCTACCAGAACAAGGTAACCTGCACCCTGATCCGCTTTGGCGGACAGGAGTGTTTTAAAGACATTCACTTGTTCAGCCCCCCCAGGAATCTCACAAAATCATCCAGTTCTTCACGTGTTCTCTTCTCTGTTACAGCCACCAGCAGGTCATTCGGCTCCTCATTCGGGAAGCGGGACAGTGGTATACCGGCGAATATCCCCACTGTCAATGCCTCCTGCACTACATCTGTAGCAGTTCGTGGACAAGTAACAACAAATTCGTTGAAGAAAGGACCGTCCCAGAGCGAGAAACCGTCCAATTTGCTGATCTCGTCTGCCAGATAATGTGCCTTGTGTACGCAAAGTTCGGCCACGCGGCGCAAACCACTCTTCCCCAGAGTGGCCATGTAAATGCAGGCTGTCAGGGCGTTCAGGCCTTGGTTGGTACAGATATTGGAGGTGGCCCTTTCCCTGCGAATATCCTGTTCCCGGGTTCGGAGCACCATAACGTAGGCGCGTTTCCCGTTGACATCCACCGATTCACCGGCAATCCGTCCGGGTACCTTCCTGAATAACGGTTCGTTTACTGCCAGAAAGCCCAGATAGGGTCCACCAAAGCTCATATGGTTTCCAAGTGACTGACCTTCGCCGACAACGATGTCCGCGCCCAGGTTCCCTGGGGCTTCGAGAATATTCAGGGCGATAGGATTGGCCACAACGATCAGCTGGGCCCTGTTGTCTCCCATGCTTTGCTTGATGGCAGCCAGATCCTGGATCTGACCATAAAAATTAGGGTTTTGTACCACAACGGCGGCCGTATCAGCATCGAGGTTATCTGCCAGGGTCTCCGGTTTGATCAATTCATAGCTGAGTCCCTGCTGCCGGGCATAGGTGTCGGCGACATCTCGATAGACCGGATTCACGCAGTTCAATAGCAGGATCTTGTTCCTGCGGGTATGCCGGGCGGCTAGCAGGCAGGCTTCGGCCAGACTGGAAGCACCATCATACATGGAGGAATTGGTCAGTTCCATGCCGGTGAGGGCGCAGATCATGGACTGGTACTCGTACATGACCTGGAGCGTACCCTGAGAGACCTCGGCCTGGTACGGTGTGTAGGCAGTATAGAACTCGCTGCGGCTTATCAGTGTATCGACGATCTGAGGTATGAAGTGGTCGTAACTGCCGGCGCCCAGGAAGCTGACATGTGTTGCCGTGGAGGCATCTCGCGCAGCCAGGTTCGCCACGTCACGCTTATGCTCGAGCTCAGACAGTGCGCCGGGAACATCGAGTTCGCCGTTGTGCCTGAGTTCAGCAGGAATCATCTCCAGCAGGGCCTCCCAGGACGGAATCCCTACTTCAGCCAGCATACGCAGCTGCTCATCGGTGCTGTTTGAGATGTATTGATGCATGGACCGTATCAGGCGATAAGTTCAGAATAGGCGGCTGCATCCAGAAGTGCGTCCGCCTCTCCCGGATCGCCCAGCTTCATCTTCAGGATCCAGCCAGCGCCGAAAGCATCCTCATTGATGGTCTCGGGCTGATCCTCCAACACAGCGTTCACCTCGGTCACTTCACCCGTGAGCGGAAGGAAAACGTCCGCAACGGTCTTCACCGCCTCGATGGTGGCTGCCACATCGCCTTTGGCGAAGTTGTCGCCGGCACCAGGCAGCTCGACAAACACCACATCTCCCAATTCGCCCTGGGCATAGTCCGTGATCCCGATGGTGACTTCATCCCCGTCGATGCGGATCCATTCGTGGTCGTCGGTGTACTTCAGGTCAGTGGGAACATTCATTCAAGATACCTCGCAAATTGATCATTATTTGGTTTGCGCTCCAGAAGCCTGCCAGGTAGACGCCCCTGGATCGTATTATTGCTAATTACCCCGCGTTGCAAAAATCCCGCCGGAAGATGAGATCAGATCTCGCGATCAGGGTCGAATTGGAATGAGTCCAGGAAATGGGTGTCAAACTGACCCTTGCGGAAACCCTCGTCCTCCAGCAACTGATAGTGGAATGGAATGGTGGTCTTGGGCCCTTCGATGATGAACTCGCTGAGAGCGCCATGCATTCGCACGATGGCTTCTTCACGATCACGTCCGTGGGCGATGAGCTTGGCGACCATGGAATCGTAGTAGGGTGGAATGCTGTAACCACCGTAGATATGCGAGTCTACCCGGATCCCAACCCCTCCTGGAAAATGCACCGTCTCCAGCGTGTGCGGTGAGGGCATGAAATTTCGGGAGGGATCTTCGGCGTTGATCCGACATTCGATGGCATGGCCGCGGAGTTTGATGTCACCCATCCACTCTGGAAGCACCTCACCCGCATGTGAGCGGATCTGGGCCTTGATCAGGTCAACACCACTCACCATTTCAGTCACCGGGTGTTCCACCTGTATACGTGTGTTCATTTCCATGAAATAGAAATCGCCATTCTTATCCAGCAGGAATTCCACGGTACCGGCACCGACATATCCGGCCCGTTTCGCCCCGGCGACAGCGGCGCCCCCCATGCGTTCACGCAGTTCCTGAGAAACTGCGGCAGAAGGTGATTCTTCCAGCAACTTCTGATGCCGGCGCTGGATGGAACATTCACGTTCACCCAGGTGATATACATTTCCATGGGCATCGGCGATGACCTGGATCTCAATGTGGCGGGGACGCTCAACGAATTTTTCCAGGTACAGTGCATCATTCCCGAAGGCGGTCCCTGACTCAGCCTGGGCCATTTCATAAAATGAGGCCAGGTCCTCTTCACGATAGACGATGCGCATACCCCGACCGCCACCTCCGGCGGTGGCTTTCAGCATGACCGGATAGCCCACCTCTTCAGCCATCTGTTTGCCGTGTTTCACGGATTTCAGCAGCCCCTTGCTACCGGGGATCACCGGAACACCGGCCTTTTTCATTGTTTCCTTTGCTGAAGCCTTGTCCCCCATGGCTTGAATGATCTCTGCAGTGGGCCCCAGGAAAACGATATCATGCTCTTTGCACATGTCTGAGAATTCAGCATTTTCCGCCAGAAAGCCGTATCCGGGATGGATGGCGTCAGCGTTGGTGATCTCTGCCGCGGTCATGATGGCCTGCGTATTCAGATAACTGTCTACGCTCTGCGGTGGACCGATACAGACGGCCTCATCGGCAAAAGTGACATGCAGGGATAATTCATCCGCCTCAGAATAAACAGCCACGGTGCGAATGTCCATTTCCCGACAGGCGCGGATGATACGCAGGGCAATCTCGCCTCGATTTGCGATGAGGATCTTGTTAAACATTCGCTCTATTCCTTAATGCCTGGAATTCCGGTTGGTGTGGTTGCCAACGTCTCGGAGAGCAAGGTATATATCTCAGGTTTCGATAATGAACAGGGGTTGATTGTATTCCACCGGCTGAGCGTTCTCAGCAACGATGTCGGTGATCACTCCCGAAACTTCAGACTCCACCTCATTCATGATCTTCATCGCCTCGATGATGCAGAGTGTCTGACCAGCCTTCACGTGATCACCCACCTTGACGAAGTAATCCGCCTCGGGAGATGGTGAGCGGTAGAAGGTGCCGACCATGGGTGAAAGGACCTCAACTCCGTTCACCACGGGTGCTTCTTCAGTAACCTGTTCATCAACCGGGTTGTTGTTATTCTGGGAATTCACCGACTGCGACATCTCTACACTGCCGGTGGCTCCATGGACCACCACGCCCTGGGGACTGCGGGATACACGGATCCGGCGACCCCATTTTGATACTTCGATCTCCGAGATAGCAGAACTCTCTAACAGCTTGATGAGCTGTTTAATATCTTTGGTATCCACTTGCAACCTACCTTTAGTCGCGAACCCGCTCCAGATATTCCCCGGTTCGAGTATCGACTTTGATTTTGTCCCCTTCATTGAGGAACAACGGGACCATCACCCGTAAACCGGTTTCCAGAATGGCCGGTTTACTTCCCCCGGTTGCGGTGTCACCTCGTACACCTGGGTCTGTCTCCGTAATTTGCAGAACGACATGTGCGCTAATTTCCACGTCTACCGGCGTCGTATCCCGGAAGAGGATCTTAGCATTATCATTTTCTCTCAGGTAATTCTTGGCATCTGTCAGCAGTGCCTCGTCGATAGCAGTCTGTTCATAAGTGTTGGAGTCCATGAAGTGATAATGGGTGCCATCACTGTAGAGGTATGTCATCACACGAGCCTCAAGGCGCACGTCATCGATCTTCTCTCCTGAACGGAAGGTATGTTCGATCACCTTCCCGCCAGGAATGTTTTTCAGCTTGGTGCGAATGAAGGCATTTCCCTTGCCAGGTTTAACATGAAGAAATTCAACGACTTTCCAGAGACCGCCGTTGAATTCAATGACTAGATTATTCTTAATATCTGCTGTCGACGCCATAACTCTGGTTGGATGCCTCCTCCTTAAGACCGGTGAAGATAAATGCCGGTTAAAACCATGTCAAAGGGTTTATCCGGGGCTGATTTCACCTGTCTGATCCATGCTGGCTGTACACACTTGAGTGCGGAATTACAACATAAAATTTCCTCTCGGGAGGCGATCGACAGACCGGAGCAGCCAGATGGACGATTTATCGCAAAGAACGGACTGAGAAATGATTTGTTGCCCAAGTCCTGGCACAGAATATTAAGGTCTCATGCCTGAATCAAGCTCCACCCTGGACATTTTCAACCGAATGCAGGAGTTCCTGCCGCTGGTGGGGCTCTATGCTGAACTGCACTATCGGCTGCCGATCCCTTTCAGCCGTTATTTTCGCAAAGAACCTGAGATCATCTTTGACTGCGCCTGGAGGGTAACTCCCGGACGCCCCCTGAAGGTCTTTCTGCTTATCAAGGATGCCCATCTCTATCCCATCCAGCTTGATGAGGTGACCATGGAGATCACTCGCCAGGGACAGCTGGAGAAAAAGAGATTTCACTGGAAGCTGGACGAAGCGGTGGACCAGCATTGGTTCTACCAGGCCTTTGACCTGGATGTTGATTTTGCCGCCGGTTATGAGGTGAGTGTCAGCCCGGAACTCAACTGTCGGATCAATGGTGTGCCACAGCGTGTTAACGTTGACAATTACAAGATGTTGGCTTCTCCCCCCCTGCGCTGCTGGGTGGCAGGAGATCCCTTGCCTACCCCAGCAGGCTGGTACCGGGGTGACATGCATCTGCACACGGCGTTGACCAGTGACCAGATCGAATTCGGGGCGCCGCTACCTATGACCCGGCTGGCAGCCGAGAACCTGGGTATGGATTTTCTTGGACTGACTGATCATTCCTATGATCTGGATGACTATCCTGATGATTATCGGAAAAATGATCCCGAGCTGACCAAGTGGCGCGAAAGCAGGATCGAGATCGAAGAGCTCAATCGCACACCCGGACCATTGTTGCTATCCGGCGAGGAGATCTCCTCACGGAATCACAAACAGCGTACAGTGCATTTGCTGCATTACCAGGATCCCAGGTTTTATCCGGGTACAGGTGATGGCGCGGAGAAATGGCTGCCGCACAGGAGTGAGTTCAGTGTGGATTCTGTTCTGGCTGAACGCAGTGAGTCAAGTTTCAGTGTTGCAGCACACAGCTCGTACGAGATACCGCTGGTTCATCGCATCCTTTTCGGTCGTGATCACTGGCATGACCAGGATCTGGCGGTGGATGACCTTGACGGGATCCAGATCATCAGCGGCACCCCATCCGATCCAAGTTACATCCGTTCCCGCCAGCAATGGATCCGCTCGCTCCTGGCAGGACACAGGCTGGCAGTGATTGGCGGCAGTGACGCTCACGGTAATTTTAATCGCTTCAGGCAGATCAGAACACCCATGTTCAGCATGGTCCAGCATGAAGATCAGATCCTGGGCCAGGCCCAGACGCTATTGAAGCTCGATGCATTGAATATCGAAAACATCACCACAGCTGTTCGAGAAGCACGGACAGCCATCAGTACAGGTCCGGCTGGCGAGCTGATGGTCTCCAGCGAGACCTTCCACGCGAAGGGTGCAGGTGATTGTATTAAGATCCCTGCAGGATCGAGAGTAAATGTTCGGGTAAAGGGGATTTCCAGTAAAGAATTCGGGATGCTGACCAAAGCAGTTCTATACCAGGGAATGATCGGGCATGCGGAGGAAAAGGTGGTATGGATAGCCGAACCCAGGGATTTTCAGGTCGACGAATCCTTGGAAATCGAGATCGCATCAGAATGCTACCTGAGAATGGAACTCAGCAGTCCTGGGGGCCGCTGGCCGGGGATCTTCGTCTCCTCGCCGATCTGGATGGAATGTCTTTAAATCAATGAGGGCCTCGAAATGAATCCTGCGAGCCGGATTATCATTCAGTTTTTCGCAATTTTGTTGATCGTCCAATGCGGGGGTGCAGATGAGGGAGATCCAGGTATGCCAAAGGTACTCACACTCAAGGAAGGAACCAGCAGCCCAACCGCAGATATTGAATCGCTAGCCTGGATCGCCGGGAGCTGGAGCTGTGAAGCTTTCGGTGGCACAGCAGAAGAATTCTGGGTAGCTCCTGCTGGTGGCGCAATGATGGGAATGTTCCGACTCGTCAAGGAATCAGAAGTGGCCTTCTACGAGATCCTTACGATCGCTGAAAAAGATTCCAGCCTGGTTTTGCGATTGAAGCACTTTGACAGCCAGTTGAGTGGCTGGGAGGCCAAGGATGAGAGTGTCGTCTTCCCCCTGGTAAGGATGGAGGAAAAGGCCGCATACTTTGATGGCTTGACCTTCAAGTATAGCGATGAGAACACTCTCCTGGTCTACATTGCCCAGGATCACGACGGTGATGATCCCCATATCACGGAGTTCAGATACAAGAGGATGCCATGAACATTGTGATTTTCGGCGCTTCAGGGATGGTGGGTTCCGGAGTATTGATCGAATGCCTGGAAGATCCAGTCGTAGATTCTGTACTTGTGGTAGGCCGCAGCTCCTGCGGAATCGAGCACCAGAAACTCCATGAGATCATTCATGATGATTTCTTCGACTATTCGAATATCCAAAACGATCTGACGGGTTTGGACGCCTGCTTGTTCTGTCTGGGTGTGTCGGCAGCTGGGATGAGTGAGGAAACCTATACCAGACTCACCCTTGATCTGACCCTCGCCGCAGCACATGCACTCATCGAACTGAATCCCGAGCTCACCTTCTGCTATGTATCCGGGATGGGAACCGATAGCAGCGAATCTGGCCGGATGATGTGGGCCCGGATCAAAGGGAAGACAGAGAATACGTTGCTGAATATGCCTTTCAGGAATGCTTACATGTTCCGGCCAGGTTTCATCCAGCCGGTGAAGGGTGTGCGCACCAAAACACGGGTATACAGGGTCTTCTATGCGATCCTGATGCCATTGATTCCGCTGCTCAGGGCTTTATTCCCAAATCAGATAACCACTACCGAAATGGTTGGTCAGGCGATGCTGCAGGTCCTGGAGCAGGAAGATGAGCTCAAAATAATCGAAAGTCCCGATATCGTCCGTCTGGCAAGATCTCGATCACGTCAGGACTGATGAGCTATGTGCACGTTCAAACGTGTCGGTTCCGGGCCATTGATCCCCACCCTCTTTAGGGAGCATTATAATGCTTAAATTGAATATGGATTTTGAAACTCTGGATAGCAGGTTGACAAGATGGATGGCAATGCGTGGGATCGCCATTCTGAGGATCAGTTTGGGTATCGTTTTCTTCTGGTTCGGCTTCCTGAAATTCTTCCCTGGTCTCAGTCCGGCACAGGACCTGGCCATCAGAACCATTGACATATTGTCATTCGGGCTGATCCCTGCGAGTGTATCGATCTATATGCTGGCTACCTGGGAGAGTGTGATCGGGATTGGATTGATTGTGGGCCGGTACATGCGGGTGATCCTGTTCCTGCTCTGGTTGCAGATGCTGGGTACGATCACACCCGTTTTTCTCTTTCCTGAAGAGGTCTTTACCCGCATCCCCTATGCACCCACGCTGGAAGGCCAGTACATCATCAAGAACATCGTTCTGGTGAGTGCCGGTATCGTCATAGGCGCCACGGTCCGTGGCGGCAGGCTGCAAAGCAATTCGTCTTAGGCTTTGCGGTCCTTTCGGTTCGCCTCCCTGACCTGCTGTTCCATGATGTCCCACTCTTCTGCCGTCAGTTTATCCATCATGTTGAATTCGCCCGCACCCTGAAGCCATTCGCCCCCATCGATGGTCACAACCTCACCATTGATATACTCTGATTCATCCGCCAGCAGAAATGCCGCCAGGTTGGCCAGTTCCAGGTGATTGCCCACGCGTTTCAGAGGGATCTTCTCCGTCATGAGCTCCTCGATTCCCGGTGACATGAGGCGCTTCCAGGCCTGCGGAGTGGGGAAAGGACCTGGAGCAATGGCATTCATGGTGATACCGTATTTTGCCCATTCTACAGCCAGGGAACGTGTCAGGACCTGGACACCGGCCTTGGCCACAGCGGAAGGCACCACATAACCCGAACCAGTGGTAGCATAGGTGGTGACCATGTTCAGGGCACGACCTTTGACATTTTCCTTGATCCAGTATTTACCAAAAGCAAGGGTGCAGTTATAAGCGCCTTTCAGCACAATATCCACGATCACATCAAACGCCTTGGTACTCAAACGTTCAGTCGGACTGACGAAGTTGCCGGCGGCGTTGTTCACCAGGACATTCACTGCTCCAAAGTGTTCGACGACCTCTGCCAGTGCCCGGGTGACGCGTTTTGGCTCCCGCACATCCACAGTGACCGGATAGATCTCGCCACTGGTCTCCTCCCTGAGCTCGTCCGCTGTCTGCTGCAGTACATTTTCCCGGCGGCTGGCGATGACGACCCTGGCGCCCAATTGGAGAAAGCGCCGGGCCATGGTCTTACCCAGTCCTGTCCCCCCTCCGGTTATGAAAATGATCTTTGAATCCAAGAGATCGTGCGTTAACACAATCACCTCCCACTGAATGGGGTAAAAATAGGTATGAGGTTTGCACTCATCCAGATCGCATTCAGTTTATAGGTAGAAAAATTGCACAATGTTCGATGGCTGTAGATGTTTGAAAGGTACAGTATGACAGAAGCAGGCCGAAAGGCCTCTGTGAGGTTCATCAATCGCATGCAGTTCCCGGCACATCAAGGGTGGGCTGGGAACCGGGGAAGAGGACAATGAGGAAACGTCAAAAATTTCTGGCACTGGTCATAATGATCAACGGCATTCAACTCATCGCCAGTCCTTCAGCTGGTGTCATCAAAGGATCAATTGTAGACCGGGATACGCAACAACCACTGATAGGCGCCAATATCATCCTGGACGGCACGACCATGGGGGCTGCTACTGATATTGAGGGACATTTCGAGATCCGCAATGTACCTGTGGGCAGCTATTCCATCCGTGCCCATATGATCGGTTACCGGGAACAGGCCCGAGCTAATATCCATTCAGTGGCCAATCGGCCGACGATGGTGAATCTGGCGCTGGAGCCCACCGTCTTGGAAGGTCAGGACATTGTGGTGACAGCCGGGTATTTCGAGCGTGTGAAAGACGCAACGGTGAGTGTCAGAACAGTGGACATCGAGGAGATCCAGTCTGATCCCGTGGGAGCCTATGATATTCTCAGCATGATGCAGAGTCTGCCCAGTGTTGTTTCCGGAGCCGATCAATCCAATGAGATCATCGTTCGTGGCGGGGCTCCTGGGGAGAACTTGTTCGTCATGGATCACCTGGATATCCCCTACCCCGTGCACTACCCGTCACAGGGTGCCGGCGGTGGTCCGGTCACCATGGTGAATACCGAATTCATCGAGCGTATAGATTTTTTTGCCGGTTCATTCCCGGCGCGCTACGGCGACAAGCTTTCCTCCGTGATGGATGTAACTGTGCGCGAAGGCCATCGGAGTGGTCATGAGGTCTCACTCGGTCTTAATATGGCTGGCTTTGGCGGGATCTTTGAGGGACCTATGGGAGATAACGCCAGCTATATTGGTTCAATCCAGCGATCCTTTCTTGATTTCATCATCGGTCAATCGGGTCTGATGTCGGTCCCCCAGTACTGGACGTTCCAGGGCAAGCTCACCTATGACCTCAATCCACGGGAAAAGATGTATGTCAATTACCTTGGAGGGATTGACGCCATCGATATCGAAGGAGATGATTCACCCCAGGCGCGGGGTGTGGAATACGTCAACTGGCGCAGCCAGCAGCATACCATCGGACTGACCTACAAGAACCTGTATTCCGATGCTGGCTATATTATCGGCTCACTGGGGTATAACCGCGTTGGTATGGAAGTCGATGTTTACAACGCCATTGGTGGTGAGCGTGACAGTGATTTCTTCCTGGCCTATGATCTGGAGGAGGAACTCATCCACAAACTGGATATTGTCTATAAACCAAAGAAGAACCTCGAACTCAGCGGGGGGATCAAAGCCAAGTGGTCACGGGCCACCAACGATGCGGAATTCTTTGGCGCCGAATTAATCTACTGGGGTTATGCACCGGATTCCAGCAGTCCTGCACTTCCCATCAGCGCAGAGATCTTCAATGCCGAGTACCTGGGAAATGAGAACGCGGTAATCAGACCGCTGGACACTCTTGATATCAACGAGGGCGAGAAGTCGGACGAGCTGGTGGATCTGGGCAGCTTTGGTATCCATTCCCAGCTGCGCTGGCATCCCACCGCTTTGTGGGAGATCACCCTTGGTGGACGCCTGGAATATCAGGGATTCATAAAGGAGATAAAATTCTCACCGCGGCTGAATATCAGTCGGTTGATCACAGAGCAAGTGAAGCTCAACATGGCAGCCGGCCGTTATTTCCAGCCCCCCTTTTATTATCACTATGTCAGAGAGGGCGAGGATGCCCGGGATCTGGACTTCTACTATGCGAACCAGGTTACTGCGGGAATGGAATGGCTGGCACGGGAGGATCTGCGTATCACCATGGAGGCCTATACCAAAGAATTCCACGATATGGTAGTCATGGAAATGGTTAAGAATCCAGTCTCAGGAGCAGACAGTACTACCGGTAATTATGTCAATGCAGGCGCCGGTCGTTCCCGCGGTCTTGAGTTCTTCATCCAGAAGAAATTCTCGAATAACTGGTACAGTACCTTCAGCTACGCATATTCGGTCAGTGAAGGTGTGGATTTGCGCAAGGAAGGAACCGTTTACTATCCCTGGGATTATGATTACCGGAACGTCCTGAACCTCATTGGCGGTGTAAAGATCCGCTACATGGACAAGGATTGGTACCAACGGTACAACGAAACCTGGATCGCCGGTGTCACCAGTTGGTTGCCGGTTGCTCCCTCAGATGAATACGAAATCGCTGTCAGACTGCGCTACTCCGGCGGTCGGCCATATACTCCAAAGCACTACAATCACAATTTACGTCAATGGTACACTTTTGACAGTGATGACTGGAACTCGGAACGGCATGGAGACTATATCCGCTTCGACATCATGTTGCTGCAGCGGCATTATGGCGAGAAGGTGAACCTGGTTTCATTCTGGGATTTCATGAATGTCTTCAACCGCGATAATCCCTGGGACTGGATGTATTTCGATGACGGTACAAAGGAAATGGCCTGGCAGTTCAAAACATTTCCTATCGGTGGAGTCACGATCGAGTTTTAAATCGGATCTTGTGACCGACTCATTCTGCGCCAGGTTCGCCTGGCAGTTCAAGACATTTCCTATCGGCGGAGTCACGATCGAGTTTTAAATGCAAAAACACCCGGCCATGAAGGCCTGGATTACGATTATTCAGAAGCAGATAAAATCATCAGGACGATAGTCTTACCGCATCACAACGAATAGAGCTTCTCCCGATATTCCTTGACCATGCGATGAGCGGTGAACTGCACACCGGTCTTGATGGCTCCGCGCATCAGCTTGACCCATGCATCTGGATCGTCGTAATAGGTCGGGATCACTTGCTCTTCGAGAATACGGTACAGGTGATCGGCATCTGCTTCATCGTCAGGTTCCCCGGGATTACCGATAGCCCAGCCATTCACACCATCCTCACAGGCTTCGGCCCACCAGCCATCCAGCACCGAAAGGTTCGGTACACCATTCAGGGTAGCCTTCATCCCGGAGGTGCCTGAAGCTTCATTGGGACGCAGGGGCGTGTTCAACCATATGTCAACGCCTGAGGTGATGAGCCGGCCCAGCCACATGTTATAATTCTCAAGGAAAACAACCTTGACCTTGCCAAACAGATTGTGGGCCTGGGAAACGATCTCCCGGAGGATCTGTTTACCATTCTCATCCCGGGGATGGGCTTTGCCAGCGAAGATAAGCTGGATCTTGTGACCAGCGATGCGGGCCAGGCGATCAGGATCACTGAAGATAAGCCGAGCTCGCTTGTAGGCAGCCGCCCTGCGGGCAAAACCGATGGTAAGACGTTGGAACGCCAGAGCCCGCTGTGTCTGGGCATTGGCATAATCCAGCAGAAAACCCTTCTGCGAGCGATGTGCGAAAAGGATCTCCTCATCAGGGATATTGTCGATCTCCAGGAGTCTTTCCGGATTGATGCGCCAGTCCGGGAAATGACGATCAAAGACCTCCCGATAGATCTTGCCCACCCAATAGCGATGGAAAACGCCATTGGTGATATGCTGGATCTGGAATTCAGGAAATTGTTCACGGGCCACATGGCCGTGCAGTTCTGAAACGCCGTTTGCCGACCTGCTGAAATAGAGCCCC
Source organism: uncultured Lentisphaeria bacterium (assembly GCA_964454335.1). Taxonomy (GTDB): domain Bacteria; phylum Fidelibacterota; class UBA8477; order UBA8477; family JABMPR01; genus CAYVVT01. The sequence continues at coordinate 110,083 of CAYVVT010000008.1, forward strand.
AGCTCGGTCATATGCACTCGGCTGTTCAGCACCATCGAGGGTAATTGAAGATCGGAAGGCAGCAATTCACCCAGAAGTTTCCTGCAACGATCATAGCTGAAATGGTCATGGCCTGCGGCCACAGGTGTGTGGGTAGTGAAGACACAGCGCTTGCGTACTTCTTCGATGTCACCACCATATTCCTGGAGCAGTTCCAGGGTCAGAAAGGAGCAATGGCCCTCATTCATGTGATAGGTGTTGAAATCTGAATATCCCAGACCGCGCAGCGCCCGGATGCCACCGAATCCCAGGATCGCCTCCTGGAGAATTCGATGGTCCTTCCCACCGGAATAGAGTCGCAGGGTGATGATACGGTCATCAGGATGATTGTTCTCCACGTCAGCATCCAGCAGGTAGACTGTAACCGTGTTGCCCTCGTAGGCGATGAATTCATACTTCCAGATGTCCAGCTTGACCTCACGCCCCCTCAGGGGCAGCGATACCTGGATATCAGTCTTCTCCAGGAGCGGATTCGGCGAGAATCGCGGATAGACTTCGCTCTGGTTCCCATCCTCGTCCATGCGCTGTTTGAAATAGCCTTCTTTATAGAGCAGTGTGACGGCTACCAGATCGAGTTTCTGGTCTGCAGCGGCCTTGATATGATCTCCGGCAAGGATCCCCAACCCTCCGCTATATGTATGCAGGCTCGGCGAAACCCCGATCTCTGCACTGAAATACGCGATTTTATTCATTGGGTCTGTGTTCACGTTTTACGTCCAACTCCTCTTATATGAATCGATGTCTCAGCGGTATTCTGAAACTGTTATTGCAAATTCAAATGTCTGCCGTGCACCAGGTGATAGTTCCAACGGCCATGACGGCATGATGCTGGTAGCCTGATACAGTCGTTCAAAACCTGCTTCGGACATGGAAATCGTTTCGATTGGCGCCACCCAGAGATGGGCCTCCGACCTGAAATCCAGTTCAATGCGGAAACTATCCCACTCATTGGTAAGGCTGACAGTACTCACCGCCTTATCTGCCAGCAGACTGTTCAATGGCTTCTTCTTCTCACCATTGACCTTCAGGTAGCGGTCCGGGCTATCGCCGCCCAGGAGACCAAAATTGAGTTCGGATCCATAGTTGGAACTGATCGTGTTCTCACTCAGGTTGCGGATGGTGACCTGGACACTCAGGGCTCCATCGCGCAGGTCATAGACTTTCTCAATGCGGCAGGCAGAACCGTGGATCAATGCTGAACCGTGTGCCAGGATACGGTTCCCTTCCCGTTCCATCTCGAATTCGGGATCGTGTATCACCAGATCTTCCGGGCATTTGCCCTGATAATAGTCCTCAAGACAATCCAGCTGGTCGAATACGTGATCAACCACATTGCGACGGGCATATTTATCTACGAACAGCTTGTCCTGCAGACCTTCTTCCTTGGTGAGTACGTTATCATGGATGGATCCATTGGTATCGCCGTTCAAGGAGGCGTGTTCCAGCTTGTGGTGGTAGCTCTCCGAATAGCGTTGGATCAGATTTGTAAGATTGAAATCTGCCGGCAGCCAGTCCAATTCACGGATCTGTCCGGCATTGGAACTCACGATGACCTGTAGTTTGTCACTGCGCAGGATCCATTCCTGAAATCCGTCGTGATCGATATCCACCTGGCGATCACCAGGTCCTGCCAGATCATTGAATGCTTTCTCGGCCTTCAGCAGATGCTCGAAGATCGCATGCCTTAGATGCGGAAGGTACAAACCACCGAAGACACCATGCCAGAATGCGCAATTGCACTGAGCGCGGTAAAGGTCGTCCCGCATCGAATCAGGCACATTGTTACCGTTGCCGTCCTCCCATCGGTCCATGCGCACGGAGAGATCCTGGATCCGTTTCTGCATCCAGTTCGATTCAGCATATTTGCTGAGAAAGTTCCGCCACATGCCCCCCTTGATGAAGGGACGTGTCTCTTCGCTGCGGTCCATATCCTCCAGATCGTGTACCAGGCGATCCAGATCGCGCCCCAGATCTGTTGGCAGGGTCCACTGTGACATCTCGAAGTAGGACGCAGTCGGCAGATAGACCAGTCCCCTGCTTCGGTGGGTGCGGTGGTATTCCTTGAAGGTCGTGGTCTTCAGCCACTCTGCATTCTCTTCAAGGAGCGAGAAGAAGCGTTCCAGCCAGCCATGTGTATATACTGTTTCATAGGTTCCCGGCCAGATACCGAATTTTTCACCGTCGTCGGCCATGACCAGTACGTTCCGTCCATCCTCACTCACATACTTGCGCAAATGGTCGATGGTCACCTGGGGATCCTCAAAGGGCATGGCATAGCGTAGTCGCTGACTGATGGGGAAAACACCCAGTTCACGGCCTTCCTGCTCAGTATGATAATAACCCGTAAGTGCTTCCGACTTCAAACCGGCGCTGAGAAAGTGGTAATCATCCACCACCACATAGTCGATACCGGACTCCACCAGTGAGTAAGTCAGATGCGGTTCCCATACCCGTTCCGTCAACCAGCTGCCATGGACCTGGTAGCCCAGTCGTTCAATGGAATATTTGCTCATCTTGCGGATCTGACCGATACGGTCATTTCTGGAGATCATGGCCAGGATGGGCTCATAGAAGCCGGCACCCAGGATCTCGATATTCCCACGCTTCACGAGTTTGACAAGTAGCTCAATGACCTCGGGACGGTTGGCTTCCAGCCATTCAATGAGTGAACCGCTGAAATGGATGGCCATACTGATGTCCGGATGTTTTTCCAGGGTCTGGAGAAAGGGTAGATAACTCTGATCACAGGCATATTCGAACACACCATCAAAATTGCCCACCGGCTGATGGTTGTGTATACCGAAGATGAATTGTACGGTTTCCATCACACACTCCGACAGGGCTGCTTCAGCGCCTGTCAATACCCGGCACGGGAGCCGGATTCGATTCTCTTAAAACGACACAAGGGGAGTTATCACGTGGATCAACTCCCCTTGCAGATTCTATCGTCAGTTAGAACTGACGGAACATGTCGATCAGATCGACAACCCTGTTTGAATAGCCCCACTCATTGTCATACCAGTTCAAGGTCTTGACGATCCGACTGCCCACCACCTGGGTGAAGGGCGCATCGAAGATCGATGAGAAGGGATTTCCGATGATATCCGAGGATACGATATGACTATCGGAGTATTGTAGGATCTTCTTCATCCGCTCGGTTCCGGCTGCTTCAAGGACAGCTTCCTGAATATCCTTCACTGTGACATCCTTGGCGACCTCAACGATCAGATCAACCACCGAACCATCGGCAACCGGTACGCGGGCTGCGAGCCCGTCCAGTTTACCAGCGAGTTCGGGCAGCACCTTACCCACTGCACGGGCAGCGCCAGTGGTGGTTGGAATGATATTCTCAGCAGCTGCACGACTGCGACGCCAATCCTTGTGGGGCACATCCGCCAGGCGCTGATCGTTCGTATAGGCATGGGTGGTCGTCATCACACCCTCGACGATACCGAAATTGTCGTTCAGGACCTTGGCCATGGGCGCAAGACAGTTCGTGGTACAGCTGGCATTGGAGACGATCTGATGTTCTGCTTTCAGGCCATCCTCGTTGACACCCAGGACAACGGTGAAATCGATCTCATCCTTTGAAGGCACCGTTAGAACCACGCGATCGGCTCCGGCTTCCAGATGCGAGGCGATCTGGTCGCGGGTACGGAATACGCCGGTGGCTTCGATGGCTACATCGATACCCATCTCCTTCCAGGGAAGCGCTGTAGGATCACGTTCGTTCAGCATCTTCACCGTGTCATGAGGGGTATGCATGATATCTTCTTCGATGTGAACGCTCTCCCCGAATCCACCCATGACGGTATCGTATTTCAGCAGATATGCCAGGGCGTCGTGGTCAAAGAGATCGTTGATCGCTACAACATTGATGTCATCACGTTTATCCAGAATACGAAAGACTGAACGGCCAATACGTCCAAATCCGTTGATTGCTACTCTCATGCAGCACCTCCTTCAACACCTACATTGCCGTAGGCCTTGGCCAGATCGATGATACGTGAGGCCTGTGCCAGGCTGTTATCATACCAGGTCAGGGTCTTAACCATTCTCTTGGGTGAGCGCATGGTCGCCTTGGAATCGAAAACCACCGTATGGGTGTTCCCGATGACGTCGCTGGATACGATGGGATCTTCAGTGACCTCGATGAGATCGGGATGTTTCCCGGCAGCTGCGAACAGGGCGGTATTCACATCTTCGATGCTCACGCCATCTTTTTTGAGTTGAGTGGTGAGGTCCAGCAGGGATCCCAAGGGGATGGGGACATTCAGTGCAGAAGCTTGGACCTTGCCTTCCAGTTCGGGTAATACTTTCTCAACCCACTGTGCGGAATAACTGATATTGGGAATGATGTTCTTGGCTGCAGAACGACTGCGGCGGAAGTATTTCCCCACTAGATTCCGAATGGGCTGGTCACTGGTGTAGGCATGGATGGCTGTGGCAACACAGGCTTCAACACCAAATGCTTCGTGCAGTGTCTTGAGCATGAGTGCCAGCACATTGGTGGTGGATGATCCTGCTGAGACGATCCTGTCACTGGTACTGATGCTATCCTCATTCACACCCATGATGACCATTCGATCCACCTCTTCATAAGGGATCGTAGAAAGGATCACCCGCTTCGCGCCGGCATCCAGGTGTCCCTGGAGCGTTTCAAGAGTGCGATACTTGTGGGTGGAATCGATAACGACGTCCACATCAAATGCATCCCAGGGTACATCACTGGGTGCGACTCCGTGGATCACACGTGCTTTGTGCCCATCTTTTACCAGGAAATTATCCTTCAGTTCTGTCCCGACAGGGCTGCGTCCATCGGTTTCCAGCAGGTAATGCAGGATATCCGGTTTGCCAAGATCACTGATGGCCACGATTTCCAGGTCTGGTTCCTCGAGACTCAACCGGTATATATCCCGGCCGATCTCCCCGAATCCCATCAGACCGATTTTGAGTTTGCTCATGAAAATTTCCTCCCAATCTTGAGTAACTCTGTTATGAGTTCCGCTTGAATTTTGCAAAAAACCTGCCAATACCAAATGGCAGATCTGAAAAATTTAATCCGCTTCAATGACCAATGATCACAGGTTCATGGCTCTCATCAAGGAGCTCGTCGAGGACGTGAATATCACCTTCCAGCATGTCAGAAATAACCGGGGAAAGATTTTGTCCGAATCTCTGGCCAAACAAGGTGAGGTCGAGAATAATATAATTCAATGCAATTGACACAATTGCCGGATTTCGCGTCCAGGCCACCTTGTTCGTAGGCAGCATCTCCACACCTCCCAGAAGTGCTGAATCCTGGTCCACAACCAGCAGGATCTTTTTGCTCCAAACCTGGGCCAGTTTTTCACTGTCCAGATTATAGGCGTATATCTCGCCGGGACCGGCAGGCAGATCACAAAATGAGAATGTGACCAGCCGTACTCCTCTGGCTACCGCGGCCTGAAGCTCAGGTAACAGCCGTTCGTATTCGGCCAACCACACTGAGAGATATATTGTACTTTCAGCCCCCTGGATCATGTTCTTGGCCCGGCTGATCATATTGTCATAGCCGCGTAAGTTCCAGAGATCGCCCACTTCCATCTCTGAATTCACAGATTGCAGTGACTGCTTCAGTGTTTCGAGATTTGCACCGAAGTTTGCTTCCAGCAGCTCGTAAAATTGATCAGGCGGTAAAGGGATATAGCGGGTTGGATTCGTATCGACCCGACTCACCATGCCCGTTGTCTCGAGCCGTTTAAGGATCTCGTAGATAGCTGAGCGTGGGATCCCTGAATTCCCGCTGACTTCATAGCCCGTAGCCGGGTTGCGATGTAGCAGACTCAGATACGCCTTGGCTTCGTTAGTGGTGAATCCGAATGATTTCAGTGCCGGTAATAATTCTTCATACATGAGGCGTGTCTCTGCTCCTAGTTACGCCTAATATATCATTGATCACAGGCCAGTGAAGGATTTTATCAATTCAGGGGAAAAATATTGGGGATTGGCGGATTACCGAATTGGCGGATTAGCGGATCTAATCCCGCCTGCAGGGAGGGAAGATTGAGGATTGGAATTGGCGTCTTCTGTCTTCTGCCTCCTATCTGCAACCTTCTATCTCCTGCCCCCTTTTCCCTGTTCCATTCATAGTGCCGTTATTCTACATTTAGCCCCCATGATGAGACTCATAGAATCTGTTACCAGACATCCCCGCATCGTTATCATCCTCTCATTCATATTTATTTTTATCCTGGCGATCCCCCTCCCCAGGATCAGCGTCAATCCGGATCTGCAGGCTCTTATCCGCAAGGACGATCCAGATCTGGTGCGGATGGAGGAGCTTGAAGAACTTTTTGGAAGTCAGGACATTGTCCTCATCACATATGCCACTGATGACGTGTTCTCACCTGAAGCTCTTGAAACGATCCGTTCCTTGAGTGACGAGATACTTGAGCTGCCTTACATCGATGATATACAGAGCCTTACCCACTACGAGACCATCATGAGTGAGGACGATATGATGGCCGTGGACAACATTGTCCAGGAGATCCCTGCAACAAAAGCGGCAAGCGACTCACTTGCCCTACTGGCAATTGACGATCCCCTCTTGAGCCAGATCCTTTTCTCACCGAACCGCAAACATACCGCGATACTCATTTTTCCAAAACAGGACATCGTGGATGAGCTTATCACCGACGGATTAAGGCAGATCCTGGCACCTTATCAGGCTCGAGGAGAATCCCTGATGATCGGTGGTATGCCGGTGATCCGGGATCAGATGTCCAAGGATATTGCCAGGGATACCAGTTGGTTCATCCCACTGGGAATGGTCCTCATTGCCTTCCTGCTCTATTTCAGTTTCTGGTCCAGACGCGGCTTGATGCTGCCCCTCCTGGTGGTGGTACTCAGCATCACGGGGACACTGGGTTTCATGACATGGCTGAATTTGCAGCTCACCGTGATCTCCAGCATCATCCCGGTGATGCTCATCGCCGTTGCCAGCGCCTATGGTATCCATATCATTGCTAGGTATTTCGAGGACAGTCAGGAGATGCCGGAGGCGGACCGGCATGAGATCGTGGCTGAGGGCATGAAACACCTTTCCAAACCCATTTTCATGGCCGCTCTCACCACCATGATCGGTTTTCTTGCCCTGCTCTCTCACATTCTACCAGCATCAAAAGAGGTGGGATTCCTCACCAGTTTCGGTGTTCTGCTTGCCTTTTTGCTGTCAACCACCATGGTGCCAGCCATGCTGGTGCTCTTTCCCCGACCAAGTGAAAAACGCAAGAGCCGGAACACCAGCGCGAGAGTGGTGCCCAGGGTACTGGCCAAGCTTGGCAGTCTGGTATATATCCACCGCAAGTTGGTGATCATTCTATATGTATTATTGGCCGCCCTGGCCATGAGTGGTATCCCCAGGATCGTCGTGGACAGCAATCCGCTTAATTACTACTACCCGGAATCAGAGATCCGCCGGGTAAATGCCATCATCGATGAGCATTTCGGTGGCGCCACCACCATGTCCATCGTCGTGGACGGCGACATTAAATCGCCGGATGTGCTCAGGCAGATCGATAAGATCCAGGACTACATGGAATCAGAAGAGATCGTGAGCTATACACTGGGGATCACCGACTTCATCAAGCTCATGAACCAGGCCATGAACGGTGGTGATCCGGACTATTTTGTCATCCCCGATTCAAGGGAGCTGGTCTCCCAGTACCTCCTGGTCTACTCCTGGGAGTCGAGCAATGCCTATCTCGACAATTATGTGGACTATGATTACCAGAGTGCCCAGATCGTGGTGCGTATCAACACGCTTGCGGTAATGGAAATGCGTGAACTCAAGGTGCGCATGGATGAGTGGTTGGATGAAAATATCAGTGTTGACAATCAGCCGAAGGGCGAGGGCTATGCGGTCCTGCTGGGAAACCTCATCCCCATGATGATCAAGGGCCAGATCCGCAGTCTGATCCTCTCGGTGATCCTCCTGGCCCTGGTGACTGGCCTCATCTTCCGCTCACTGTCCGCAGCAATCATCTGCAGCATGCCGCTGAGCTTTGCCATGGCAGTGGTATTCGGCCTCATGGGCTATTTTGAGATCGATCTGAATACGGCAACCTCCATGATCTCATCCATTATGATCGGGATCGGGATCGACTATACCATCCATTTCCTGTTCCGCTTCCGCGAGGAGGTCCGGAACGGTCTGGATGATGAGGCTGCCATGGTCAAATCCATGTCCACCACGGGACGCGGGATCGTCATCAATGCTGTGTCGGTAATGATCGGATTTGCCGTATGCATGCTATCCTCATTCATTCCCATCTACTTCTTCGGCTGGCTCATCGTGGTATCCATTGCCATGTGTCTGGTCGCAGCCCTGACATTGCTTCCGGTAGTCATTCTCAATTTCAAACCCAAGTTCATCTACCGTCCCCCAAGAAAAGTCTAGCAAATTTTTACTTGCCACTGTGTGGCATGAAAACTATCTTGGAAACGAAATAAACGAAAAACGTTTCCATTGACCAAGTCTAACACAGATACTGAGAACACGATCCTGAGCGAGGGATTCGAACAGGTCATGCGCACTGGGGTGCGGGCTTTCACCGTAGAGTCCCTGGCTGGCAGCCTGGGCATGTCGAAGAAGACGATCTACAAGTTCTTTCCCAGCAAAGAGAAGCTGCTTCTGCGTATCATGCAGTTCATGACTGCCCGGGTCCGACGCCAGTTCGAGCGGATCATCACCGAAGAAGACAATGCCGCCCGCCAGTTCATCAAGGTCATGAACATGATCATAGGTGTACTCTCCCAGGTCTCCGTAGAACGCATGCAGGAGCTCAAGGTCCGCTACCCCAGGATCTGGCTGTACGTGGAAGAGTTTCGCAGAGAGCGGCTTGAGAATTTCAAAGCCATTCTCATCCGGGGCCAGGACCAGGGTCTCGTGCGGGATGACATCGATGTCCATCAGATAGCCTTGCTATACATCGAGATCATCAACCGCGTCTTTCAACCTGAATTCTTCGTTGAGAGCGGTATGAGCATCAAGGACACCTTGCATGTATTCATCAAGATATTCAGCCGGGGGATTTTCACAGACGAAGGTTTAACCATCATAGAGGCAGCATCATGAAACAGTGGTTCATCAACCAGTCCATCCTCCATCCCATACGCAGCATCATCATCATGATCGTGGTTACCCTGCTCGTTGGCAGCGGTGCTCGCTTCATCGTCATCGATGATGATTTCCTGAACATGCTCCCCAATCACCTGCCGACAGTACAGGCATGGCAAGCGGTCCAGGAAGAATTCGGCAGTACCAACGTCGTCTTTGTGTCCTTTGGCCATCCTGGCGAGAAAGCTATCACCCAGGAGAACCTGGCCAAACTCTGGGATGTCACCCAGGCCCTGGAAGAGTCTCCGCTGGTGGATGAGGTCATCAGTATCAGCTCACTGAACCGTATTGACAACGTGGACGACTTCATGGAGGTAGATGACCTGCAACCCTATCGGGACCTCGATGCTGAGGAACTTCGTGACGTGGAGCGATATCTTGAAAAGAATCCCACCATGAAGGTCCGGATCCTGAGCAGAAATGAAGATTATCTCAATGTAGTGGTGCGTGGTCATGTGGATGGATCGGAGTCCGAACTGTCCAAAACCGTCACAGGAATCTGTAATGAGGCGTTAGAGGGATATACAATTCATTACGGGGGACAATCCTACATCACGGGTACACTTCCGCCTCTCATCCAGGCGGAGATCGTAGTCCTCCTGCGAGTGGGCATCATCATCATGGCACTGATCCTGCTATTGAGCTTCAGGAACTTCCCGGCTCTCCTCATCGAATTGGTCACCATTATGCTCTCTCTGGTGTTCATGATGGGCAGCCTGGGCTGGATGTTCAAGCTGACGGGGGCTGACAAGTTCCTTTTCACCATGCTGAATTCCAGCATGCCCATGATCCTGTTGACCATCGCTAATTCCTACGGTGTCCACATCATCGTCAAATTCTTCAGGTATCTGAGGAAGGGACTGGACCGGGAGCAAGCCATCACAAGCACATTGGATTCCCTCCTACTCCCCATTTTCCTGACGAGTCTTACCACCATCATGGCCTTTCTCGCCCTGGTCTTCGCCCCGCTGGAGCCCCTCATGGGTTATGGTCTGGCCATTGCCTGCGGCATCATCTGGGCCTGGTTGCTCACCTCCATCTTCATGCCCTCCATCCTGCGTCTCAAGAAGTGGAACCTGGCATCCAGGGCAGTTCAACGCGATAGTCTCATTGAGAAGCTTGTCAGTGGTTACGCTGTATTTTTGAAGAAGCACCCTGTCAAGATCCTGGTGAGTTCGGCGCTGGTTGTGGTGATCTCCATCTATGGGTTCATGAAATTGAACATCGAGGTAAACATCAGCACCTTCTTCAAACCCGGCACCGAAATACGCGACAGCATCGATTTTCTGGATTCACAGATGACGGGTATGCTGGACTTCCAGCTACGGGTCGAAGGTGACATGCGGTCACCGGAAGTGCTGCAGAGGATGGATGATATCCAGAATTTCCTGGAACAGAACTATGAGGAGGTGACCACCACCTTCTCCCTGGCCGATGTGATCAAGATGATGCACCGGACAGTGATGGATGATTCGGTGCAATATGAGACGATTCCCGAAACCCGGGGCAAGGTCAACAATCTGCTCACCATGTATTCCATGTCCGGTGACCCGGATGATTTCAGCGGACTGGTGGATTACGACTACGAGGTAGGGCTACTCACGGCCTTTATGCGGACCATGCGTACTTCAAGGATCGTGGAAATTGTTGGCGAGATCGAGGATTTCACCGCCCACGATCAACCAGAGGGTATGCAGGTTGGGATTACGGGCATGCTGGTGGTCATGGAGAACCTGGTGGGACTGGTTACACGCTCGTCCTTCATCAGCATCATTGTCTCCATCGTCATCATCGCCATCATCGCCGCGATCTTCTTCAGAGGCGTCATCTGGGGCTTGCTTGCGATTCTCCCGCTGGGGTCAGCAGTGATCATCAATTTTGGGTTGATGGGTTTGGTCGGCGTGGACCTGAACCATGTCACCGCCCTGCTGACGGCTATCATCATCGGGGTCGGAGTTGATTTTGCCATCCACTACATCTCTCAATTCAAACGACACATGAACCGTGCCGATGACCTGGAGACAATCTCCATTGAAACGGTGAAGGACGTGGGTTCTCCCATCCTGTTGGATGCCGCATCCAACATGGCCTTCGGTTCCCTGTTGGTGTCTTCACTTCTGCCCTTGAAACACATGGGCGGTCTCATGGTGGTGGCCATGGTGGCAACCTCATTTGGAACTCTTACATTAATGGCCGCCATTATGGAACTGGCCAGGAAAAAACTGATCAATCAATAACCGGAGGAATCATGTACCGTTTTCTTATAGCTATCCTGTTACCCCTCATCCTCTTTGGGCAGACGGCAGAGGAACTGGCCAAGGCCATGGATGAGCGTCCTTTTCCCATGGATATGCGCTCGGATCTCACCATGACACTCACCAACAAGCAGGGAAAAACGAGGGAATCCAGCATACGATCCATTACTGCTGATGACAATACCAAGCAGATCATCTGGTTCCTTTCCCCTCCAGACGATAAAGGGGTTGCCTTCCTGAAGATCGAGCACGACGAAGGTGAAGATGAAATGCGGTTGTGGTTACCCGCGTTTCAGAAAGTACGGCGGATCTCGTCCAAGAAAAAAGCCGACTCCTTCATGGGCTCCGATCTGAGCTACGAGGATATGACCAGCCGTGGGCTCGATGAATACACCTACACACTGGAAGGCGAAAAGACCATCGATGGCACCCTGTGCCACGTTCTGGTAAGCACGCCCAATGAAGGTGTGACTCGTACCTATGGGAAGTTTGTCAGTTATGTCACCAAGGATGATGACATCCTCACCCTTTACGAAGAAGCCTTTGACCGCACGGGGAGCCTACTGAAGAAACGAACAACAAAGTACCAGCAGGTAGGGAAATACAATTTACCCGTAGAGATGTTTGTGGAGAATGTCCAGACCGAGCATTCAACACGTCTTACATTCAGTAATATCGAAGTGGACCAGGGTGTCGAGTCAGATCTGTTCCAGGAGAAGAACCTGAAACGGTTACCACGCTAGACCATTTGAAGAGGTATTGATGAAATTCGCGCCAACTCTGATTACCCTGTTACTGCCGATCTTCCTGTCAGCCCAGGTCGGCTTCACCGGTGAGGTATTCCCGGATTTCAAGATCCGTACCTCCGATGCTGACCTGATCAATCTGCCCGTTCGTCTGGCAACCACTGAAGTCGTATACAGCCTGGGGGATTTCGACTTTCGGGGCAGCATCGACCTGGAGGCACGCTGGAAGGCAAAACCCGCGGGGACCAGCGAGGTAGCCGGTCTTGGATTCGCCGAGGACCAGTTCTCACTATCCTTGGCCGAACTGTATATGATCTGGTATCCGAGCTTTGGTGAGGTGAAAGTGGGCAGCATGATCCATGCATGGGGCGCAGCTGATGCCAACAATCCCACTGATAATCCTTCACCCTATGATTTCTATTACATGTTCCTTTCAGGGACGGACCGTAAAGCAGCGAACCTGGGTGCAAGCGTCAAGGCTTACCTGGGTAATTTCGAGACGGAATTCATCTATCAACCTTTACATGGCCCCAATCGCCTGCCGCATGGTGAGCCGGACTTCCCCATTGACATCCCGCCAGAGCCGGATGAGGATGATTTCGCTGAGATGGAATCCGAAATGGAACTGGGTGCAAGGCTACAATATGCCTTTGGGCTGGGCGACGTATCCGCGTCCTATTTCAAGGGCCATGACCGCATGTTCAGCCTGTTCGCAGCAAATTTCGCAGGAATATCCCTACCTGACTTGGTCTATGGTTACAGGGAAACTGATGTCCTGGGTTTTGACTTCGTGCTGTTTCCGGGGAATTGGACTGTTCGAGGTGAAGTAGCCAACTTCACCACAAAGAATCCCTATACTCCCACCGGGGATGATGCTGAGGCATGGACAGTCTTCCAGGCTGAGGCTGACTACCTGCAATACGTCTTCCAGGCAGAATATCTGCTGGCCAATGAGATGCAGATCATGGCCCAGATCATCGGGACCAGCTACAGGAATGTCAGCGGCCGCTCCCTGGTGATGCCCAGCGAAGCCGGTCAGATGCCAGGTGTAGTTTTGCTTGATGAGGACAATTTCCAGGCGGGCATGGGAACACCTTTCGCCATGATATCCGATCGTGTCGCCATGATCTCAACTCTGGCCAACTTCTTTGACAGTTCCCTGGAATTGCGCGGAATGGTCCTGATCAATCTGGAAGAACTTGAAGGTTATGATCTCACGGAGCAGGGATTGATGGCCAATCTTGGCGCCACCTACTCCATCATGGAGGGCTTGAATCTCGAAGCGGGACTTATTTATTTCTACGGTGAAGGCGACAACCAGTTTTCAAAGATGAAGGATTTTTCACACCTTAGATTAGGATTAAGTTATCACTTCTAATTCACGAATCCGCTAATTCGCGAATCCGACAATTCACTCATGTCCAGGTTCGACCGTAAATATCGCCGTATTGCCCGTCATATCTCACCGCTGGATATCCAGGCCAGCTATGATCCTGAGGATAAGAGCTGGGACGACCTGTTCGTTGGTGACAGGCCGGCTCAACGTTCAGACCTGTTCCTGGGACATTTTTCCAGCAAGGGGATCAAGTTCATTATTGAACGTTTCGGTCTGGACCGGGTTGCTCGTCACCGAGGGATCCGCCATATCGATGTGGAATTGAATACTGACGATCCCTACAAGCACGCTCTAAAGATCTACAATGGGATCCCACATGAGAATGACAACCTGGTAATGGAATTCGTTGCAGGCTATCAGATGCTCACACCCACTGAGGCTGAAGAATCATTCATTTTCCCCGAAATCCTGCATGTACTCAAGGTGGAATGGCTCAACCTGCAGAATCCGGCTGGTGAATTCACACACCGGCGTCCCCGCTTGCCCGGGCAGAAAAAACCCGGCCTGGGTATGGGTGATGAGCTGTTCGCATTGTTCACCCTCATGGGTAGATATTTAAAGGTCGATGGGATCCTGAACGTGCCCGAGCATTACCACACGGGGCTCATGTTCGGCAGGCGTTTTCGCTTCCTGGATGTGCGCAAGGAAGCCATCGTACACGCGGTTGCACGGGACCTGTGGCAAAAGTACCGCTTGGCAGTCATCGCCTGGGGCAGTGCCCTGGGAGCTATCAGGGAGACGGGCTCAGGGACATACTTCAAATGGCAGCCAGCCCCACAGATCATCCCCCTCAAACCGTTACTGCGCAGTTATTTCTCATCGGATGCCTATCGGGAGCTCGTTGAGGAATACAAAGCCATGTACAGCTTTGAGCTGGACGAGGAAACCATGCGGGCAATGCTGGCCAAGATGGACCAGGCGCCTCTGGATTTTTAATCCGAGTTAAAGTCGATCACCAGCCTGATCAGGGTAAACCGATGATAGAGGACTTCCAGGTTGTATCCTGGTCGCTCTGTTTTCCCCCTGCTGCTACTCTTTCCGGCAGATTGCGGACCAGCAGTAGCGCAGTGAGCAGGACCAACACGATGAGCACGACCGGAGGGCTAGCGCTTGCTCTCCGACGTGTTTGACGAAATGATCTCATGGAACAAACCACTTTTCATTTTCAGCTTGGATCATCAGGCGTTCGGCCAGTTGACGTTCATGCTCGTTTTCCGGATAATATGGTAGATCCGTACCCGGTGTTGATGTGACCACCGTGGTCAGTAAATTATAGAAGAGGTCCTTATCCCCTGTTGCCCGGCAGTAATAGCGGGCCATCAGAGTATATGTCCCCAGATAATCGGGATATGCTTCAATGGCAGCATCAAAGGCTGCTCGCGCCTGATCCAGCTCGCCCTCCGCCATGGGATCACGGCAGAGCAGGGCTCCCAGGTAGCGCTCATAAGCGGAAAAATAATAACTTGAATCAAGCTCGTGAATGTACTCCAGCGTGGTGAGCACGAGAGTACGTTGCGCTTTCCGGACCAGTTCACCTTTGGTGGCCAGCCACTGGCCGTAATTGGCGATGCCCCAGTACATGGCATCCAGATATTCCCTGTCCAGTCCTCTGATGGCAATCTTCTCATCGCCAGTTGAGAGCAGCAATTGCTGGTATTCCGGATTTCGCTGAAGAATGGCTTGACTGACCTCATATCCAGCCAGGTACAGGCTGTCCTGTACCGCTGGATCGTGTTCCAGGTAAAGGGCGTTGAAATATAACGTACGGGATAAGCGGGTCCAGATATGCAGATCCAGACTGTCCTGTGTGGAAAGATGTTTATAGAAGAACAACGCCTGCTCCGCAGCTTCAGGATAATGGCGGGCGTCCCAGAGGCTGTCAGCAGTTACCAGCGTGAGGAGTGGTATTTCCTGAACTGGTGTCGCTGATACCCGTTCGACAGGTCTCAATCCCGAACATGATACGAGCAGAATAAGTGATCCCAGGGTGATGAGATGTTTAGGGTATGCCAACAGTTCCCCGATGTGCCAGTTCCAACCAAACCAGAAATGCCGCGAAATATAGAGGATGCGGTGGAGCACCCTCAAGTGAAAACTCTACCGCCATGCAATAATTGATAAGTTTAATTATTGTTTGACGTCCCGGCAGACTTTGCGGGGCCTGAGTCGCATGCAGAATAGATGCTATCAGCGTTGAGCTACTGTGACAGGATCAGTTCGATCAGCAGGATCACATCCAGGATATTCAGCTGTTGGTCACGATTGAGATCGGCTGCCGCCAATCCCGCATCGCCGGGATCCACGCTCTCGATGATCCAGCTGATCATCAGGACCACATCCTGGACATTGACCGTGTCATCCAGGTTCAGATCCCCCAACAATCCTGAGAAGGCTGGATTCCAGGCAATGACATGCACATTGTCTATTGTGATACCATCTCCGGTGACATAGGTATCACTCAGTAGAATGAACTGCAGCGTGACCTCCTCGCATTCAGCGAATGCCTCCAGCGACATAGACTCATGGACCCAGTCACTGCTGCCATCGTAACCTGGTTCACCTGCTTCCTGAGCACCCATACCGGTGCCCCGGGAGGTGTAACTGCCTTCCAGCGGTACCCAGTTAAGGCCGCCATTGCAGGATGCACGCACCTGGGCGAAATCCCAGCCGTTCTCAATGTCCCAGGTGACATCGAACCGCAACTCGGGTGCGACCATTGAACTGAGATCCAGCGTCTCTATGAGGATCACCTCCGCCTCGTCATTGTCCTGGTATTCACCGTCAGGAGAATCGGTCAGCCCTGTTGTGTTTTCATACCCAGCGTCAGTGAGAGCCCATGAATCGCTGAGCCACTGGTCCATGCCATTCTCAAAATCATCAGAAAAAAGCGTATCAGGTGGTCCTATCCGCCAGACCAATGTATCATAAAGCGTATAGGCATTTGATCCTTCTGAAACACTCAATCCAATGACCAGGGTGGCGATCTGTGAATTCTGTGCCAGGATGGTATAACTGTCATTCAGTGTATCGCTGCTCAAAGCTTGCAGGTCGGTGATATTGTATTCGGGGATGGGCACGCTGATGCTGCTGTCTGGTGAGAATACCGTGACCGTGACAGCTTCGGTTTCATCTCCATGCACGATAGCTTTATTGCGAACGACTATCTCGGCTGGATAGGTCCCACCCGTTCCAATCACTTCTTCAGTATCAAAAACAAATGATTCCAGCCGGGGGGTGAAATCAGCAACGGCAGTGAGGTGCAGGTTCATGGGGATGTTCTCATTCACGATACTCATGATGAGATCGCTGGCTGGCCAGAATCCATTCCCGATCTCCGGAACGAAACTGATGATCCCCTCTGATCCATACATCCAGTCTATGGCATCGCCGTTGACCCCGTAATTGAGCGTTTCCATCCCGGTACCGAATTCATAGCCGTTCTCCGTTACCAGATCGGCTCCAAGTTCGAGATAAGTGCTCAGATCCGGTTCTGGGATCTCTACATCAGGTGAATATCCAAAAGGCCTCAGCAACACATCCCCATGGGTATGACAGTTGAAAACCGTGATAAAATTATGGGAGAGTACGAATTCGCGGATCGTTTCAGTC
Source organism: uncultured Lentisphaeria bacterium (assembly GCA_964454335.1). Classification (GTDB taxonomy): domain Bacteria; phylum Fidelibacterota; class UBA8477; order UBA8477; family JABMPR01; genus CAYVVT01. Next base: position 127,288 of record CAYVVT010000008.1, read on the forward strand.
TCGGGTTCCGAAAAAGCTTCCGTACCGCGGTAGGTGTTGGAGCAGGGATCCGGACTGGAACCGACGTCATCGTAGCCCCACATGTATCCCCAGTTCCGATTGAGGTCAACGCCTGGATTGCTGGTACATCCAGGTCTGCGGTTCTTGCGGTGCATGCCGCCCCCATCGGGATTGGTAAGCTCATTGTACAGATATCCGTCCGGATTGATCACCGGCACGAACCAGATCTCACGATTGTCCACCAGGTAGGTAACGAAGGGATCCGTCCCGTAGTTCTCCGCAAGATACCAGGCATAGTACATGACCGTCATCAGCGAGGCTGGTTCACGGGCATGGGTCAGCGAATTGAAGAATACTTCGGGTTCCCCGTCAGGAAATTGTGGATTGTCGGAGATCTTGAAAGTCCAGATAGCGCGACCCTCGATGGTCTCGCCGATACTGTCACGCTGGGTGACGATGTTGGGGTATTGAGCCGCCAGTGAATCCATGCTGGCCAGGGCTTCTGCATAAGTGTAATAGCCACCCATACTTCCCAGGCCGAATTCACGGACGGACTCCACACTTAGCTGCGAGGCGTAGTAGGCAGCCATATCTTCTTGCAGGATCTCGATGTGGAATCCGCGGTCTATGAGCTGCTGATGTTCTTCCTCGTTGATGATCAGATCGATGAACACGCCCTGTTTATAACGAGAACCCTCAAAATCAACACCCAGGCTGGCGATCTCCACCAGGTCCTGGGAACTGTCGATCCAGATGCGGCACTGATCATAACGCAGAGGTATTTCAGCGGTGAGGGCGGCAACCAGGCCAAGGGACAGGATAATTCGGTACATGGATCTATCTCGACTGCTTGAAGGTGAAGGACCAGGTATCTCCGGGCTGACTCTCGTCAAAATCATTGTCGGCATAGCGCGCCACAGGAATGATCAATTCCAACTCAAAAGGTCGGATCAGTGTCGACACCCAATTGGTCCGGCGCCATCTTGGTTTCCATTTCATCTGGAAACCGGCATCACCCAGGGTCGTCCACTGAACACCGTCGTCTGATATCTGACCAAGGTCCATAAACATACCAAAGCTTAGTTTATTCATGATGCCTGGCAATGATATGTCCCTGCTCACGTCCAGGGATTCAGTCCAGATAAAGGGCACCGGTACGTTCCCATCGGCTATGAATCCCCGGAAACTTCCCGCTGAGGGCAGATAGAGGTGGCCACCCAGTGTACTCAGGGCATCGGTTCGAGAAAGGAAACTCGCCAGTTGATCCAGATGAGCATCCCGTCCGCTCTGGCCGGCGAGTGAGATCCCCAACTCAGCCGGGATCTTCCCGTACTCGGTACCGATACTCAACATTGAGACGATCTTGAACGATTCAAGCTTCAATGTCAGACGCTCGTAAATACCCAGTTGCATAAAGGACTCAGCCCAGGTCCCGAGACCCGGAATAGAGCTGCTCAGGTTCAGTCCGAACTCCATATCATGATCTTTGAGAAAGCGGGCGTGCTGATAGCTGAGATAGAAACGGGAATACGAATCCTCATGACCGAAACCCGGAATACTGTTACGGATATCCGTGTGATCCAGCCCCAGGACCACCCAGTGATTTGGCCGGCTGCGCAAGGGTGACTTCTGCCAGAACAGATCCCAATAGATCTCGGCATGCAGCATGCCGTTCCAGTGTCCGGCCTCTGCCCCGGATTTCATTTCCATGGAATAACCATAGATGGGCCGTTCCCAGATCAGGTTCCAATCCAGCTCACTGCTTTCCGTCTGCCACCAGATCCGTCCCTGGTAGTGATCAAACAGGCCCCGATAGTCGCTGCGTAAACTCAAACCTGGTGTCACACCACCGGCATCGTTATAGGTCAGGAGCGGTTTCAGTGCCATGACCTGTGCATCACGGGGATCCTCCCGCCATCCGGGATAATCATAAATCCAGTCGAACTGTCTCTCACTATCATTGTTTCGACGGTCCACGTCCAACCAGACGTCATCGGGATCGATGAGGACGCGGACAGGTTTGAAATCGGTTTCGAATTCAAGTTCCGCATAGGGCCTGAAGCGGAAGTCCTCGAGCTGCAGATCTGCTGTCTGGCCATCCTCGCCAAGTAACCGGACGTTCACAGGTGCACTGAATGCTCCGATACGTTTAAGGCCCACCCGAGTAACATAGTGGTCCTCAACTCGTTTACCGGCCCAACCATCCAGCGCATAATCGATCCAGCCTGTGTCGTACAACCACTGATCGAAGAACCAGTCCAGATCCTCGTCGACTGCATCCTCAAGGGATTTGATGAAACGTTCAGACGTGACGTGTTTCAGCGCCCACTGATCGTAATAAGAGCGCATGGCAGCGAGGAAACGTTCTTCACCCAGGTAGTTCCTCAGGGTGTAGAGCATCATGCTGCCCTTGTAATAGGCATTGACGTAGTAGGAACTGTAGGATCCGTAATAGGGGCCGGGACTTGATGGAGGCTCATTCTCTGCTGAGAGCAAGTAGGCAATCAAGTACTGTTTCCCCCGCTCGTAAAAATCACGGTTGGGTAAATGGTCATATTCAAATTGAGTGATGCGATCCGATTCCAGACGCCAATCAGCCCCGGGGTAATACTGCGAGATGTACCAGTCCTCCGCAAATGAGGTGATCCCTTCATCCAGCCAGGGTTCATCGTACTCATTATTGGCAAAGATCCCGTAAAACCAGTTATGGGCCAGTTCATGTGCGACGATATGCTCAGTGAAATACCCATTCATCACCAGCATTGGATATTCCATGCCCCCGCTGATGTGGCTTTTGGTCACCGTGAACTGGGGATAGGGATAACGACCGAAGCGGTTGCAGAAGAATTCCATACAGCGTTCCGTACTGGCCAGTGTCTCCCTACTCCAACGCTTCCCGGCTGAATGGTCGTAGAGTACGTGGATATCTATACCATCCCAACCGCCATGCTCATAGACCAGGTCTGGGGAGGTGAGCCAGGCAAAATCGTGAACACGCTCTGCATGGAAACGCACCTTGCGCCTGGTGAGACTGTCGACCTCGGCCAGGAGACTGTCCCGCTCTGTAAGGAAAGCCGCCAGCCAGTCTGTCCAGCCCTGGCTGGTATCAACGGTCACCATATCCCAACCGGGATCCCCTTCCACCACAACACCCGTGGCGGCAACGATGTGGTCATAAGGCAGATCGATCTCAACATCGAAGGTGGCAAACTCGCCGTAGAACTCTCCGAGATCAGCAAAGGGATCCAGGTTCCAGCCACTATCATCGTAAACGACGAATTTCGGGTACCACTGAGCAAAGTCGAACTGCCCATCCTCCCAGCCGGATCGGTCCTGGAAGTCATGAACCTTGAAATCCCACTCGAGTGCGAACTGGAATGTATCAGCCGGGGCCAGCTGCCGAGGCAATTCGATCCTTAGCAGCACGTCCTCAACGATCTGATGCACCAGCGGTCCATCCTGCCCGTCAAGACTGCTGAGAGTGATCCCGGTCCACTCCTCGTCCTGGAATTTGATATAGCCCTGGCTGCGCCAGTTGAGATCCAGTATCGTACGGTCGTTGAAGGCATTTGGCATGAGATGCATATACAGACGCCGAAGCGTATCTGGAGAGTGATTTATGTAAGTCAACTGCGAGGTGGCATCCAGACGTTTCTCAGGAACATTCAGCTCCAGGTCCATTTCATAGCTGATCTCCTGCTGCCAATAATCATCAGCAAACGCAGATAGACCTGAAAGTGTGATCAGCGTGAGGAATACGACGATGGTCCTGCGGTACAACATCTGGTTCATTGTCAGGAATTTCAACCCTAGGCCCCTCCCATGAGTATTCAAGGTCCAAACATAAACGTTCCAGCTTAAGAGAGGACCAACAATTTTCTTTACAACTCCAACACACCGGTCTACCATTGAATTTTCAACAAGGAGTTTCGCATGAGCAAACTGGAACAGTTCAACCGCTACCGCGAGCATAGCAACGAGGTGATCCTCAATGCTGATAACCGGGCTATCAAGCGTATGTATGGGCTGGATACGCTCACCTACCAGGATGGTGCGTTGACCGGCAGGACCAAGGAGTTACTGGGATTGGTAACATCTGCAGTACTGCGTTGTGACGATTGTGTGACCTATCATCTGCAGCAATGCCGCGAACTGGGCTTCTCTAAAGCAGAATTGTATGATGCGCTGAGTGTGGGTCTTACGGTGGGCGGCAGCATCGTCATCCCGCATCTGCGCAAGGCAGCCGAGACCCTGGAAGAGCTTTATCCGGATTGATCCTCTTTTTTCTCCACAAGGCGGATGTGTAATTCTTCCAACTGGCGGGCATCCACTCCCGAGGGGGATTCATCCATGAGCGAACTGGCGGATGTTGTCTTGGGAAAGGCGATGACGTCACGAATATTCTCCGTACCGGCCAGCAGCATGATGAGCCTGTCAAACCCAAAGGCGATGCCGCCGTGGGGCGGCGCTCCGTACTGGAAGGCTTTCAGCAGGAATCCGAATCGTTTCTGAGCCTCCTCCGCATCCATGCCCAGAAGATCGAACATCTTCTGCTGCGCATCGGGCGTATGGATCCTGATGGAACCTCCACCGGCCTCGTAGCCGTTGATCACCAGATCATAGGCACGGGCCCGTACACTGGCGGGATCAGTGGTCATGAGCTCAACATCTTCAGGATGCGGTGAGGTGAAGGGATGGTGCATGGCTGCGAAGTGTCCGGTCTCGTCATCCTTCTCCACGAGGGGGAAATCCACGATAAATAACGGTTTGTAAAGGTCCCCAGGAATGAGACCCTCGCGTTTGGCCAGTTCCAGACGTAATGCACCCAAGGCCTGTAATGTCCTGGCTGCATCGTCAGCAACGAAGAACATGATATCATTTTCTTCCAGTCCCAGGTCGGAGCTGATGGCCTGTTGAAGTTCAGCGTTGAAGAACTTGCTGATACCGGCGCTGAACTCACCGGCAGCCACCTTGAAGAATGCCATTCCCTTGACATGGTAATAGGTCTTCAACCAATCGGTGAGACCGTCGACGACCTTTCGAGAATAATTCTCGGCAGTTCCCTTGACGACAATACCCTTTACCCGGCCTCCGGCTTCGAGGGTGGAATGGAAGACGTCAAAATCACTTTTGGTGGCGTAGTCTGCGAATTCTACCAGTTGCATATCAAAACGCAGATCGGGTTTATCGCTTCCATAGCTTTCCATGGCATCCCGATAGGTCATCACCGGGAACAGTTCCGGTAGATCATAGTTGATGACATCCCGGAAGATTCCCCGGATCAATCTGGTGGTGAGGTCCAGTACGTCCTGCTGGTCCACGAAGGTCATCTCGATATCGATCTGGGTGAATTCCGGCTGGCGGTCCGCGCGCTGAGCCTCATCCCGGAAGCATTTCACGATCTGGAAATACTTGTCGAACCCCGAGATCATCAGCAGCTGTTTGTATGTTTGCGGAGACTGCGGCAACGCATAGAATTTTCCGGGATGGATACGGCTTGGCACGAGATAATCCCGGGCACCCTCGGGTGTCGACTTCATCAGTACCGGTGTCTCGATCTCCATGAAGCCTTCCTCGGCCAGGATCCTGCGAGTGCTCTGATAGGCTTTGTGACGCAGAGCCAACGTTCGCTGCAATTCAGCGGTACGGAGTTCCAGATAACGATATTGCAGTCGCAGTTCCTCACTGCCGGTCTCACGGTCTGATACCAGGAAGGGTAATGGTTCGGCTTCGTTGAGGATCTCGAGTTCAGAGACCAGGACCTCGATCTCCCCCGTGGGCATATTGGGATTGACATTCCCCTCGGGACGGGCCTGTACGGTACCTTTCACAGCGATGACATCTTCCATACCCAGCCGTTTTGCAGTGGCAGCGAGGTCCGTATCTAACTCTGGACTGAAGGTCACCTGTGTCTTTCCATAGCGGTCACGCAAATCGATGAAAATAAGTCCGCCATGGTCACGATTGGTGGCCACCCAGCCATTCAGATTGACGCTGTTTCCTACCTGTGCACTGGTCAATTCGCCACAATTCACCGTTCGTTTCAGACGCATTCCTCAGATCCTTCTCAAATTAAATCGGGCAAATGTAACGTCAGCCGGCGCTGTGACAATGGATTAGTGCTAAACATCATACGGCCTCACTTGAAAGATGGGATAAGAAAGCGTAGGGAAAGATCTTCAGTTGTGGATTTACTCTCGTCGCAGTCTGCGTATCAGCGGCAGGACATCTGCATCGGTGGATTCGACATCCTCATTCGCATCCTGGTCAGGTGGGCTCTCGGGCAGGTCTGGCTGCGTTGGAGTAGGTGCTTCGGTCTCGGTATCATCGATCTCATAAGCGTGATCAAGCTCAGGATCAGAGAGGCCCTGTCCCGTGTAGCTGGTGGGTTCGATGTACATCTCGCCTTCTTCAGCGATCAACCAGTTGAAGTTCAGATCATATTCACGCATCAGGGGGATCAGTTTGGAGCAGCGGATCTCACGTTCACCCATTTCCCAATAAATGAGCGTCCGCTTTCCTATATGACACATACTGGCGACCTCGCGCTGGGTCAGGCCAACGGCGTGTCGAAATGCCTGGAGGCGTTCTGCCATCGTGGACATGGGGTGTCCTCCCTGATTGTGGTCCTACCTGCTTCCACTTTCGGTAGCTACACCAGATGGAAAGCTGAGATCAAAGTGATACAAATCAATTAAGCCTAAGATGGGGCAAGCATTTCAATATTTCAAACACGATATTGCCAAATGCCCGAGAAATCAGCGCATTGGATTCTCCTGCCCGTCTTGTTACTCTGCATCTTCGTAAATGAGGGTCTCTCCCAGTCCATTCATGGCTTCATCCGTGAGGATGCTACCGGCGAGCCTCTCCCCTACGTCAATATCATTCTGCCTGATCTGGGACGGGGTACCGTCTCCAATCTTGATGGATATTACGTCATTCCGGATGCCCCGGTGGGTACCCAGCGGATGGTCATCTCCATTATCGGATATGTGGACCAGGAAAAGCTTGTCGAGGTTCCGGTGGATCTTGATGTACGTCTGGATGTTCGCATGGCTACGGAGATCATCGAGGGTCAGGTCGTGGAGGTCTCTGCCGAACGTCAGAAATTCAAGGAACTGGTGAGTACCAGCACCGTCACACTGGACAGACGCAGTATCGAGGTGGCACCTTCATTTGTTGAAGCCGATGTTTTCCGCGCCCTGCAGATGCTCCCTGGAGTGCAGTCACTGAACGATTTCTCTTCCGCGTTGTATGTCCGTGGCAGCACACCGGATCAGAATCTCATCATGCTGGACGGTATCACGGTATATAATCCCATGCACCTGGGTGGTGTGTTCAGCACTTTCAATACGGATGCCATCAAGGAGGCGGATTTCCACGCCGGTGGTTTCGGGGCGCGCTATGGCGGCCGTTTGGGTTCCATACTGAACATCGTGAACCGCGAGGGTAACACGGAGGAGTTCACCGGCAACGCCAACGTGTCCATGCTTTCGAGTAAGCTGTTACTCGAAGGGCCCTTGCCCCTGGATCTCTTTGAGAATGTGAAAGGCAGCTGGATGGTGGCTGGCAGACGCACCTATTTCGACATCATCATCAATGCGCTGTGGCAGAAGCTGGTGGTAGAGAACTTGACCGAATCAGAAAAACGCAATACCCCGAAGAATCTATTCCCTTACTATTTCTATGATTTCCAGGGAAAGATCAACCTCGATCTGGGCAACGATCACCGGCTCACCTGGAGTTCCTTTTACGGAGATGACGTCCTCTACTTTGACGCCACACAGACCTATCGGTCTACTGACGATGAAGTCGTCCAGGTGATCGGAGGAGATTATTATGAATGGGATCAAAGTACGATCTTTGATTGGAAATGGGGCAACTATACCAACAGTCTCACCTGGCGCTGGCTCATCAATCCAAAACTGGTTGCACGTACCTTTATTGCCAGCAGCAAGTACAGATTCTGGGTGGACCTGGATTCCAGGGAATCCACCCTGGCCATCGAAAGTGGTGACACCACTGAATACGCCGGGGAATTCAGGTTCGATCTCTTTGATCGGGTAAGTGATGGTACCGTTGAGACGGAACTGACCTGGCTGCCTTCCGAGGACCATAAATTCACCTCGGGTTTCCAGTACAAACAGTTGCGATTCAATCTGGGCATGCTCCTGGCCCTGGAACAGGAGTTCGAGGGTGAGACCTTCGAATTCAGAGATACACTCATGTGGATGTTGAGCAAACCTTCCGAAGGTGCATTCTATGTGCAGGACAACTGGCAGATCAACGCCCTGTTGTCAGCTGAGATGGGATTGCGTCTACCCCTCTTTGAACATATGCAGGGCACCCGTCCCGAACCACGCCTGGGGATCAAGTATTTTCTGACGGAGAACCTTTCAGCAAAGCTCTCCGTCGGACGCTATCACCAGTTCCTGGCAGTTGCCAATCCACCGGATGAGAACCTGCGCTTCATTGACATCTGGTTTGGCCTGCCCGGTGACAAACCAGTTCCGAGATCGGATCATACGGTACTGGGGCTCGAGTATCTCACAGCTAATGACATTCTGGTACGCCTGGAGGCCTATTACAAATCCTTTGAACATCTGCTGACCTTGAAGCCCTCAGAACTCATTGCGGTTGACGATGCAGGTGAGGTAGCCATCGACCCATTCAACGAATTCTATGACACACAGGCTTATTCAGAAGGGCTAGAACTGCTGGTACGTAAAACCAGCGGCAAGGTGCGGGGCTGGGTAGGCTATACCCTGGCATCGACGAAGCGGCGCTACGGTGATGTCGATTGGTACTACCCCAAGTTTGACCGAACCCATACCCTGAACGCTGTCGCCGACTGGCAGCTAACCGATGCATTTCATGTCAGCACTGCTTTCACCTATGCCACGGGAAATCCCTACACGCCCATCATAGGTCGCTTCGAGCGCTGGACTGAAACCAATGAATTTCTCGATCCCCAGTGGGGCGCCGAGACCAGCTTCCTGTATGGACCACGGCACAGCACCCGATATCCCGATTATTTACGCTGGGATATCAGCATCCAGCATCGTCGGGAATTCTTCATCGGTGAAAGGGAATGGTATTTCCAGGTTCTGAATGTCACCGATCATCTCAATGTGTTCACATACATCGTCGATGACCGCCAGGCATATGATAACGAGACGAATCAGATCGTGAACCAGGGTGTACAGCGCTTGACGGTTCCCATGTTCCCCTTCATGCCAACCTTCGGATTGAAATTTGTCTTCTAGATTCATGGACATACGCTGGTGGCTCGTGGCCACAATGCTCCTGCTGGCAACCTGTGGGAAATATGGCTGGGAGCCTATCCCCGAGGCAGAGACCGGTCCGCAACACCTGAATATTTTTGGCGTCCTGGCGGTGGATAATCTGCAGTCCAGTTTCGTCGTGGTGCATAGGACCCTGCCGACCTCAGGTCCATCCTTCGTCCGGGTGCGAGATCCGGATAGCTACTATATCGAGGCGATCTTCGATGAGGACTTCAACGTTATTGGATGGGATACGATATACGTCTATCGTGACTCTTCCCTGTATGTCGTGAGCGACGCTGAAGTCATTATCTCAGATGGAGTCGATAGTATTGTCTTTGAAGCCAGGGAACCACGGCCAAACGAAGACTGGTGGGATCCCATCATGGAAGGCCCTGGTGCCTATTACCCCATGACACCCTTTTTCCCACAACCTCTCACCACCTACACGCTGAGCGTCACTGCACCTGACGGCCTCACGGCCACGGCTCAGGTGACAACGCCGCCCTATCCCGTGATAAAACTAGATGAGTTACCGGATACGGTCTCGATGCGGAATACCTTCGAGGTCAGCTGGCAGCCTCAGGGAGATTTTCCAGGCGATGTGACCGGCGGAGTACGCTATGATGAAGATGATATCAATGAGGAATACGATGACTGGGTCTGCGGCACGGAGCAGCATAATTATTTCAATCAGGGTGATACGACCTGGTCTTCCATTTATCCCTCCTGGTGTATCGAGAATGAGGAATTCTTCAATGATGAAGCGGCCGAGGAGATGGAGATCCGTTTGCGTTTCTTCGAGGATCATTTCTACCAGTATCTGGAAGTGAACGACGAAGGTGCAATCGGTATTACGAATTTCCTGCTGGGCGAGGGTAACATCGGCTTGTCCGAAGGTATCGTAGGTGGCTATGGGGTGTTTGGGGCCTATTCGGCCAATCGCGTCAATCGCATCGCGGTACCCTGACAGCCAAATCCACTCTCCCGCACGCCAGCCTGGAAAGCGAAAGTTATGACTCTCGGATTCTAACTCCGGAATTGTCGATGACCTTTGAATACCAGACCCTGCCAAAGGCACTGTGTACCTGGCTGAAACCGTTTTGGGTATAAAACCTATTTGTTTCAGTTGTGCTTTCAAGCGTCTTGACAACACAGGTTTCATAATCTTCCAATCTGGCCAGTTCTATAAATGATCTTTCCAGAAGCTGTGCACCGATCTGTTTGCCCTGCTGATCCGAACTCACCGCTATATACAGCAGTTCGATCTCGTCATCCGTCGCCTGGTAGGTTTTTTTACTGAAAAGCAGGTAGATCACTTCGATGGCATAAGGTATGAGGGCCGGGCTGCGAAACATGGCGCGGAAAAGGTAGGCCAGGAAGGAGATCAATTCTGCTTTCACCAAACTGCTGTAAAATCCTTTTGCCGGAGCAAAGGTGACATATCCTACAACAGCGCCACTTGCATCCTCAGCCACGATTGCAGTGTTTGCCTCATTCTCTAAAATATGAGGGTAAAACTGTTTCTCCATGAACTCCACACCCAGTTTCGAGCAAAAGTCCTCAGGAAGGGTAGCGTTATGGATCGCAGCGACAGTCTTGATATCCCCAGACTGCATGATTCGTACCTGGATATTGACAGAGCTCGGATTTACCTGCGACCTACTCATTGAGGTGGCGACTCACTATTTCATGGGCAAAAGCCATGATGGTTCCCTGGGGACTCTCCCCGATGTTTGTTGGCAACACGCTGGCATCGGCCAGTGTAACATTTTCCACACCATTCCACAAATGGCCATCTTCGTCCACAACGTCGCTCCTGCTGGACGAGCCCATGGGACAGGAGGCCATAACGTGGACTGTAATGAGTTCAAGCTGTTTCGGCGACAGCACTTCCAGGACCGGTTGGATCATATCCCTGGTCCTGATTGCCTCGCTACCCAGGACCGGTAGATAGAGCTCCTGGGCTCCCACTTCGAAAAGAAGCTCCATCGTCCTGGATAGTGCCAGTTTAATATCATTCATGTCATGGGGATCGAACCCGTACCAGACGAGCGGTTCACTGCCAAACCTGGAAACGATATGGGCCTTACTGCGTGGACGGGTCATGGCAACATAAATTGCAGTACGATCATATAGTTCCGTCAAACGATTGATCACAGCGTCGCCAAAATGGGATAGGGTCATGGCGAGATACGCAGGTTTCAGGTTCGAGGCGCAAATCAGGATCCCCTGGCGTTCAAATTCCTGGACCTGGGTGGTAAAAATAGTCCCTTGCTGCGCATGTAACTGCTCATTGAACAGGGCCACTATCTTCAGATTGAGATGAAATTGCAGCTCCCGCCCCGCTCGGTTGGATAAGCCGGATCGTCGCAACAGATGTGCTGTCTGAACCGCACCGGCTGAAATCACCAGTTCGTCGAAGCTGATGGAGATCTTCACACCTCGATTTCCTTTGGCATAAGCGATCACATTTTTTGCAGAACGTCTGTCGTGATCTATATGATCCGCCCTGCAATTATAGATGATCCGTGCACCATGTTCTATCGCCCGGGGTAAATAAGTTTGTAAGGCACCCTGCTTGGCTCCAGCCATGCAGCCCGTGGGACACAGATTCTCGTTGATACAATCCTTGATCGCTCGAGGTACCAGTACTGATTTCCAACCCAGAGATTGAGCTGCATTATGTATTTTAAGTGAATCCCGGTTCCCATCGTCCTCCAGAGTATGTTGAACCACATTCAGATCACGTTCCACCTGATCAAAATGAGCTGCCAGTTTTTTATTGGTGTACCCCTTAAGACCATGGTTTTGCTCCCAGTCGTCTAGAACCCAGGGCGGTGTACGCCAGAGCAGGGCGCCATTGATGGTTGTACCGCCACCGACACAGCATCCTTCACCAAAGGCCATAGTCGGTGTACCCAGGAAGGGAAAGACGCCACCATCCCGATACAACTTGCCAGTCATATCACTCAGGTTCGAATTGTAATCACTGGTGTCAAGGAAAGGACCTTCCTCGAGAAATATGACCTCCCTGCCGGCCTCAGCGATCAACGCGCCGGCGACACTCCCGCCGGCACCAGTACCGATGACCAGGGTGTGACAACGCAGCTTGGTCTGCTCCAATGCTGTTGCATCAACAATGCTGCCTGTTGAAAATCTCATGCCGGCCCCTGTTGTGATCCGACCTCTGCATGGGCAATGATGGAAGCATTTGAATCGAACAATCGCATTATGGCAGTTGTACGTACCAGCTTCCAGAGTAATCCGAATAGAGGCAAGTGGCTGATCAATTTTGTGAAACGGGCTCTTCTATCAACCGGGATCCGACTCATCCTGCGCAGGTTGAGTACGAAGCAGAGCGTCTGGAAAAAGGCACCCAGGAATGTCACCGGGAGCCTATAGGTCCAGGGCAGCTTCCGGATACTGGAACATACATGCGACGCAATCAGGAACCCCAGATCGGCCTGCGCCAATTCATTGTTAGTGAATTGTTCCAGTCCACTTACTGACTCTACCGCGAGATAGCCCAGGAAATCGTCAGAGTACGATAATTGTGTCATTGGAGGTATTAACTATTTACTCATTCTGGAACTCAGATATGACTTGATGAATTTCTTCAGCAGTTTGACCCTCCCAAGTGCCAGGGTAGCATCCAGTGCATCTACGAAGGTGTCCATCTGTTCGTCAGTAACGATCAGACTCGGGGAAATGATCAGTGGGATCTCGCGATTGGAGCCGAAGAACAGGAGGATGTTATGTGAATCATACATTTCCGCAATCACAGCACTAGTCAATAACTTGGCAAAGAAGCGTTCATCCTTGAGCATCTCGCTGGGAAGGCTGGACAGCAGCAGCTTAAGGGATGCATGAACCTCATCATTCAGGATAATCCCGTTGAGGGCTCCACTGCCACGCAGCTCACGGATCATATTGGGATACTTCTCCATTAATCCTTTGAGCCTGGGAAATAGAAATTCGTGGATATGGTTGGACCTGCCTACATAATCATCCTCAACGATGATATTGAGTGCCTCGATGGCTGTCACGGTCTCCTCCCCAAACCCGTTGTATGTGGTGCTGTGCAGGGTGACATCTGCCATGTTATCATAAGCTTTCCGGAAGAATTTCTCCCGGGTCGTATATCCTGCGATCGATGATTTCCCGCCGCCAAAGGATTTTGCATAGGTGACAATATCAGGGACAACACCGTGTTTCATGAAGTAGAACAACTCCCCCGTCTTGGCCCATCCGGTATAGACCTCGTCAAAGATCAACAGGATATCATTCTCACGACACAGTGTCTGCAACTCAGTGAGGAATTCGCCAGAACATTCACGCAAGCTGCTGGCGCTGAAAGGCTCGAGCAGGACAGCGTATACGTTTGAGCTACCATCCGGTTTTCTCAGGGTGTCGATCTTCGACTGGATGCTCCTGGTATTGTTATACTCGAAATCTTCAATATTTGGGATCGTGGGAAACTTGAAGTGCAGTTCCGGAGAACCGGTCAAACCTCCAGTACCGAGAAGTTTTCCGTGGAATGCAATATCCGCGCGGAGTATGTATTCACGTGAATCCCGGTGGTATTTATAGGCCAGCTTTACAGCTCCTTCAACTGCCTCAGCACCTGAATTACAGAAATAGGAAATGTTCAGATCCTCAGGAAGGAGTTGAGCAATATTGTGACTCAAGCCAGCGATGTATTCCGAGAGATAATTCTTATGGACCTCCACTCGCTTTCCCTGTTGGTATTGAATGCGGGCTTTCAATATCCGTGGATGATTGTGACCGTGATTCAACACACCGATCCCCCCGGTGAAATCCAGGATCTCCTGCCCATCTCCCGTCTGAATGATGATCCCTTCAGCCGTCGTTGCTGTCGTTTGACCAAAACCGAAAGGCGAGAAAACTTCCGGTTGACTCTTGCTTACGTATTGTTGATAAAGGTCCTTGACCTGCCTGATATCAAATTCGGAACATTCTTCCCATCTAAAAAGGTCAGCCATACGTCCTCCGTATAATCCCGGCTTTCAGTTTTAATTATTATATCGGTTGAAAATCGAATATGAAAGCGAACTGATGGAACGGGAAATCAATAGTCCGGTGGTGATTCTGGCCAGATTCTCTGGATCAATATCCTGAAGAAAGAAAAAAAGGCCAGTCATCGACCGGCCTCTTAATGATTGGCAAAATTAATCCGGAATTATTTCTTCGCGACTCTCAATCTGTTCAGAGCACGTTCCATGGCATGAAAAGCGCGTTCCTCATCGATGAGGGCTTCCCGCTTCTCTTCAAGCTTGGATTTGGCCCGCTCCAGGGCTTCCTGAGCACGGGCCACATCGATATCATCTTTTTGTTCTGCACTCTCCACCAGGAGTTGGACGCGGTCGCCGGTGATCTCGGCATAGCCTTGGGTGGAGGCGAAGATCTTCTCAACCGTACCCCTCACCACCCTGACCTCACCAATGGTCAATGCAATGATGGCCTTGGTATGGCCAGCCATGACCCCGAAAAGACCATCTGTACCGGGTGCACGGAGATAATCAACGCCACCTTCGTCATAGACCTTGGTGGCTGTAATGATCTCGAGATGGAAGGTCCGGGACAACTAGGCACCCATCTTCTTCACACGATCCACGACTTCGTCGAATCCACCGGCAAACAGGTAGGCATTCTCCGGAAACTCATCGCCTTCCCCATTCAGAATGGCTTCAAAACCAGCAACGGTGTCTTCCAGGGAAACGTAACGACCTTCTGTACCAGTAAAGGCTTCGGCCACGAAGAAGGGCTGAGAGAGGAATCGCTGGATGCGACGCGCCCGGCGAACCACCATCTTATCTTCATCAGAAAGTTCATCCATACCCAGGATGGCGATGATGTCCTGCAGGTCGTTGTACTTCTGCAGCACTCCCTGTACCTGCTTGGCCACACCATAATGATGATCACCCACCACGCGGGGATCCAGGATGCGGGAGCTTGAGGCCAGGGGATCCACGGCCGGGTAGATA
This sequence comes from uncultured Lentisphaeria bacterium, assembly GCA_964454335.1. Lineage (GTDB taxonomy): Bacteria > Fidelibacterota > UBA8477 > UBA8477 > JABMPR01 > CAYVVT01. The sequence goes on from CAYVVT010000008.1 coordinate 142,580, forward strand.
CCCAGCTCAGAGATCGCGCGTTCCAGGACCGTGGTAGCATCCAGGTGAGCAAAGGCTGTCGCTGGAGCAGGATCTGTGAGATCATCAGCAGGGACATAGATGGCCTGCACGGAGGTCACAGAACCTTTCTTGGTGGAGGTGATGCGTTCCTGGAGATCACCCATCTCCGTTGAAAGGGTTGGCTGATAACCCACAGCGGAGGGCATTCTACCCAGCAGGGCGGATACTTCAGAACCCGCCTGGGTAAAACGGAAAATATTGTCGATGAAGAGCAGCACGTCCTTGCCTTCTTTATCACGGAAGTATTCAGCCATGGTAAGTCCAGAAAGTCCCACTCGCAGGCGGGCTCCCGGGGGTTCGTTCATCTGACCAAAGACCAGGGCGGTCTTGTCGATGACGCCTGATTCAGTCATCTCCAGGTAAAGGTCGTTGCCTTCACGGGTTCGTTCACCCACCCCTGCAAAGACTGAGTAGCCGCCGTGTTCTGTGGCGATATTACGGATGAGTTCCTGAATGAGGACCGTTTTGCCTACACCAGCACCACCGAAAAGACCCGTTTTCCCACCCTTGGAATAGGGTTCCAGAAGATCCACCACCTTGATGCCCGTTTCCAGGATCTCACTGGAGGTGGTCAGATCTTCCTGTTTGGGTGGATCATGGTGAATGGGAGAGCGTTCGGTCTTGGGATCCGGTTTACCATCGATGGCGTTGCCCACAACATCGAACATGCGCCCCAGGGTGGCTTCACCCACAGGCACGGAGATGGGCTCACCCATGTCCTTGACGGCGGTTCCACGGGTTAATCCATCAGTGGAATCCATGGCCACAGTGCGAACCACGGCATCACCCAGATGCTGGGCTACTTCGAGTACGAGGATACCTTCCCCATGCTCCACGTGCAGGGCATTCAGCACTTCTGGCAGGTTGCCGTCTTCAAACATGACATCAACGACAGCACCCATGATCTGAACGACTTTTCCTTGATTAGGCATCGTAAATCAAATTCCTCTCTACTATTCCACTAAAGCTTCAGCCCCACTCACTACCTCGAGAATCTCAGTAGTGATGGCAGCCTGGCGGGCCTTGTTGAATTCCAGCGTCAGCTTACTAATGAGCTCGCCAGCATTCTCGGTGGCGTTGTCCATGGCCGTCATCCGGGCAGCCTGCTCAGCTGCATTGGATTCCAGCAGGAAGCGCCACATCTGTACATTTAAATGTCTGGGGATCAAGGACTTGACTATTTCGTCCTTTGAAGGTTCGAAAAGGAAGTCCGTAAAGGGAATATCCTCATCCTCATCCAGGACCAGGGGCAGATAGTGGAAATCCACTATTTCCTGCTGAGCGACATTTTTGAATTCATTACTGATAATACGGACATCATCGTATTCACCATCAAGGTAGCGACTGGTGATACTGGACCCGATATCAATGGCATGCTGAAACTCCAGATCACGCCAGAATTCAGTATGGGATTCCAGTACATTGTAATCACGCTTGGTGAAGAAATCCCGTCCCTTACGTCCGATACAGATGAGCTTGCTGCGATCCTTGCCATAGTCATCGATAATGGTCTGGGCCCGTTTCAGGATGTTGGTATTGAAACTTCCACACAATCCCCGGTCAGATGTGATCACAATAAAAGCCTTCTGCTCGGCAGAGCGAACTCCCAGTAGCGGATGGAGACCGCGATCGATATCCGGGAGCAAACGCTTCAATACACCGTTGATGCGATATGCATAGGGCCGGGCCTGTTCCATGTTCTGCTGGGCACGACGCAGCTTGGCGGCTGCCACCAGTTTCATGGCCCGGGTCACCTGTCGAATACTGTCGACAGTGCTGATGCGTTTCCGGATATGCTTCAGATTGGCCATGTGGACCTCTTAGGCGACAAAACCTTTCGCAAACTCCTCACTGACCTTGGCCAGTGCCGCATCGATCTCATCCGTCAGTTTCTTCTCTGTCCTTATCTTGTCCAACAGCTTACTCTGCGAAGCTTCCAGAAAACTCAGGAACTCCCCTTCGAATCGTCCGATCTCATGGGCGGGGACTTCATCCAGATAACCCTTGACGCCGGCATAGATGATGGCGATCTGCTGTTCCACCGCCATGGGGACATACTGATCCTGCTTAAGGATCTCGTAAAGCCGCTCGCCACGAGCCAGCTGCTGCTGTGTGGCCTTGTCCAGGTCTGACCCGAATTTTGCAAATGCCTGCAACTCGCGATACTGGGCCAGGTCAAGACGCAGAGAGCCCGCGATCTTCTTCATGATGGGGATCTGTGCATTTCCGCCAACACGGGATACCGAGATACCCACGTTCAGACCAGGGCGTTGCCCCGCATTGAACAATTCTGATTCCAGGAAGATCTGACCATCCGTAATGGAGATCACGTTGGTGGGAATGTAAGCTGATACATCCCCTGCCTGGGTCTCGATCACCGGTAGTGCGGTAAGGGAACCGCCTCCCAGATCGTCGTGCAGTTTGGATGCACGTTCCAGCAGACGGGAATGCAGGTAGAAGACATCACCTGGATATGCCTCACGTCCCGGAGGACGACGGAGCAGCAGGGACATCTGGCGATAGGCTACGGCATGTTTGGAAAGATCATCATAGATGATAAGGGCATGTTTGCCGTTATCGCGGAAGTACTCACCCACTGAGGCACCGGCATAGGGCGCCAGGAACTGCAGGGGAGCCGGATCGGAAGCATTGGCAGCGATCACCGTGGTGTATTCCATAGCGCCCTGGGCTTCCAGCTCCGCCACCACGCGGGCAACGGTTGAAGCCTTCTGGCCGATAGCAACATAGATACAGTAAACGGGAGCATCACCCTTATGGGTATCCTTCTGATTGATGATGGTATCAATGGCGATGGCGGTCTTGCCGGTCTGACGGTCACCAATGATGAGCTCACGCTGACCACGGCCGATAGGGATCATGCTGTCAATGGCCTTGATACCGGTCTGGAGGGGTTCTTTAACCGGCTGGCGCTGCAGCACACCCAGTGCCTTGCGCTCTACGGCGTAGGTTTCCGAAGCCTTGATCTCACCCTTGCCGTCCATGGGACGACCGATGGGACTGAGAACGCGACCGAGTACGGCTTCACCGACGCCGATTTCCACGACCTTGCCGGTACGCTTGACCTGATCACCCTCCCTTACGAGGGTCGTGTTCCCAAACAGGACCAGGCCTACTTCGTCCTCTTCGAGGTTCATGGCCATACCCACAACGCCGTTGGGCAATTCCACGAGCTCCGAGGACATCACATTCTCAAGGCCGGTGACGCGGGCGATACCATCACCTACCATGATCACTTCACCGATCTCCGAAACATCTACGGATAGATCCAGCTTGCCCAGTTCTTCCTGCAGCAGCTTGGTGATCTCGTCTGTGCGAATATCCGTCATAACAAGAATCTTCCTTCTAGGACTCTAATAAGGTGTCCCTGATCTGTGCCAGTTGACTGGCCACGGAACCATCTAATATGGTATTTCCTACTCTGAGGGTCATGCCGCCCAGAATATCCTCATCCACTCGTGCGGAGAAATCCGCGGAGTGCGAAGTGACCTTCTCCACTGTCTCTCTGATACTCTGCTCCAGTTCCGGAGAGAGTTTCTCTGTTGAGACCGCTTCCACCCGTACCCGATTACTGCGCTGATAATAACCCAGTTCGAGGTGGTGGATGATCTCTCCAAGGACCTTCATGTCCTTTTCCTCACCCAGCGTAATCAGAAGGGCCTGATTGATGGCGTGCAGGTTGGGAAAGAGCTTTGACAACAATGCTTCCTTGTCAGCATTCTTGACACGTTTTGAGGCCAGGGCAGCCTTGAGTTGCGGTGACTTGCGATAGACATCGAAAAATGCCGTCATACTGCGATATACATCTTCCAGAGCACTCTGCTGCTCCGCGATGTTCAACAGTAATTGTGCATATTGACGACTTTTGGCTGCCTTGCGCATCAGTTCTTACCGTACTCCTTCAAGGCATCCTGAACGATTCGTTCATTGTCCTCTTTAGAGAGGGTCTTGCGGATGACCTTTTCAGCGGCCATCAAGCTGAGGTCGACGATCTGTTCCCGGATCTCGGCGATGGCTTTCTCACGCTCGGTACCGATCTGTGATTCGGCCCGTTTGAGCATGTCCACCGCTTTTTCCTGGGACTCCTTGAGTATATCGGCTTTCATGCGTTCAGCCGTCTCTTTCCCGGATGCGACGATCTCCTGGGCTTCGTGGCGTGCCTTGGCTACCATTTCCTCGTACTCCTTGGCCACCTTGTCGGCTTCCTTACGGGCTTCCTCTGCCTCCTGCAGGGATTCGCGTATGAAATCCTCACGGCGTTCAAGGGCACGGATCATGGGTCTCCAGGCCTTCCAGCCCAGAATGAACAGGACCACAAAAAAGGTGATCCAGGTCCAGACCATTAATCCCGTGTCAAATTTGAGTAGGTTCTCCATAGATCCTCCAGGGGAGTAATCCTCTTACTTCAGGGCGATGAGCAGGGCAACAACCTCACCGATGATGGCAACACCTTCGAGGAGGAAGAGGGGCAGATTGACTGCGCCTGTGATGCTGCTGGCGGCTTCAGGCTGACGGGCGATCCCGGCAGCGGCGGCTGCGGCCAGTTTGCCGATACCAAGACCGGCTCCGATGACGATCATACCTGCACCGATGGCGGCACCGAGATAAGCGACTGACATTTCCATGTTTGAACTCCTTTTAAACTAGCTTTGTTAGACGGCCCATGACCATACCAGCCTCCCGGCAGCCTGTCTTGTATCCCTGAACGGAGCTGCAGGTTTGGAATGGGGTGATATGGAGGGCAAATTTCTCAAATTATCATTAATGATGCGGGTGAATGGATCCCCCGATAAACACTGAAGACAATAGTGTGAACACGTAAGCCTGGACAATACAGACGATGACCTCCAGAAAGGTGATACCCACATTCAGGGCTACCGAACCAACACCTACGAAGGCATTATGCAGCAGGAAGATGGGAGCAAAGATCGCCAGCATGGCCACATGCCCGGCTGTCATGTTCGCCGCCAGTCGCATGGTGAGTGCAAAGGGTCTTACGAACATACTGAGGATCTCGATGGGGATCAGGATGAAGAGCACGGGCCAGGGCACATTCCCCGGAACCAAATTCTTCCAGTGACCAAAGAAACCATGCTCCTTGATCCCGGCCACAATGACGGCAAAGAAGGTGATGATTGCCAGAGCGGCAGTAAGGTTCACATTCCCGGTGGCGGTTGTGCCGCCATGTCCATGATTGATGTACTGGAATGCGGGAATAAGGCCCAGGAAATTCATGAAGATGATCATGAAGAAGAAGCTCAGCACCAGTGGTCCCCAGGAGAGCATGTGCTTCTTGCCCACGGTGGGCATCAGGATGCCCGTGCGTACAAAGTCCACCACGAACTCGAAAGCATTGCTGAAACCGCTGGGTACGGGTAGTTCTTCCTTGCGGTATCGACGGGTGGCCCAGAGCCCCAGACCAAGTAACAGACCCGCTGCAACCCAGAGCATGATCACATGCTTGGTGATGGACAGATCGACACCAAAAACCTCTAAATGAAACATAACGTCGCTGTTCGCGACGTGTTCAATGATCTTATCCCCGATGTTGGTACTGGCGCCGTGTTGCTCTGCCGCCATTCGGCTCTAATCCCCTTCGTTCAGCTCTTCCCGACCCGTTAAAAGCGGCCAATGATAAGCTTCGGTCATATGCCATGCAAGGAAGTTTGTAAGTAATGTTACAATAAATGTCATGTTGTGCAGATTCTCGGATCCCAGCAGCAATGCAGCCCACCCTCCGATGAGCAGGATCTTCACTCCGAATCCAATGATATTCAGCTTTTGAAAGTAGACCCCGTCCCTGCCTTTCTGACGCGATCCGACATACAGAAGTGCGCAACTGATGAGCACCGGCAGGATGGCTCCGGCCAGCAGTGACTTGATCCACTCCGGGTGGCCGGCGAACCACATGCCCAGCATGGCCAGGCCGTTCATCACGATACCGGCCAGCAGGACCAGCAGAGCCGGATTCATTTATTCCTCTCCATGAACATGGTTTTATACAGGTCCCACATGCCCACGGCAACGCCCAGCAGGGCGCCGATCAGCAGGCCGTATGGTTTCCATCCAAATTTATAATCCAGGAAGTATCCCACCGCTCCCAGACCGAGCACAGCTCCGGTCATTGTGGAGCCCACGGCCAGGAGCTGACCCTTGGGGTTTGGATCAGGATTCGGGTTCGAAGGTGATCTGGGATTGTGCTGCTTCGGCATTCAGTGGTGTCTCTTCGTTGGCATCTTCGGAAACCATCGAACTGTGGCCCTGGAATACTGCACCGTCTTCGATGATCAGGCGGCTGGCAATGACATCGCCTTTGAGTTTGGCGGATTTACCCAGGGCTACTTTGCCCCTCACATTCACATCCCCTCCGACGATGCCACCGATGATGGCATATTCTCCCTGGATACCGCCTTTGACCACACCGGTCTCGGATACGGTGACAAATCCGGTAGCCACCACACTGCCTTCCACAGTGCCGTTGATATGGGCACTGCCATTGACGTTCATATCGCCGTGGACAAGGGTTCCACGACCTACGATGGTTTCGATCCGATGTATGCGATTTGCCATATTCAGTTCATCTCCGGTATCTGTGATGGGTGTTCTTCTGCAAGCTCAATGATAATGGTGGCCGGATCCAGCGGGATGCCGTCATGCCAGATCTCGAAATGCAGATGGGCACCTGCTGACAGACCGGTATTCCCCATGATGGCGATGGGCTCCGCCCTTTCCACCACCTGCCGTTGCCTTACCAGATTTCGTTCGTTGTGCCCATAGACGGTCATATAGCCGTTGCCGTGATCGATGATGATGGTATTGCCATACCGGTAGGTCCAGTCTGAGAAGATCACATAACCCCGGCCAGAAGCTTTCACCACCCGGTCATCTATGGATGAAAGATCGATCCCCAGGTGATCTTCGTTGAAGATGCCATCGCGTATCTGGTAATGAGCATTTACAAATCCCCTGATAGGCATATAGGTGGGCAGATCCTCAAGCAACCCCATTGTCTCGAACGGAGTGATCTCCCAACCGGTCTCAGTCAGGGTGTCACCGGCTTCATTTACGATCTCATAGTGACTACCCAGAGTACTCTCAATAAAATGATTGATCTCCTCGATGCGCTTCACATTCTCCAGTACATCGGCGACCTGCTGACGTTCAGCCAGCAGCATCTGGTTCTCAGTAAGCAGATCATCGAAACGCATGGCCCTGGGGATGATCACCGCCAATACGGCAACGATGATCACCAGCACAATGGCTGCCAGCCATTTCAGGAAGCGCAGGGTGCCGGCGGAAAAGGAGATCGATCGACCGCTGGCTTCATTATCAGGCAGGAGTAGAAGGGTGTATTTTTCGTGTTTCATAAAATCGATTCTAAAAGCTGAAATTGATCTCAGTCAGCAAGTTCGGAGAGTAATTCTACCAGGCGCTCCAGGTCCTCCTGGCTGTAGTATTCAACCTCGATGATCCCCTTTTTCCGTCCGGGCTTGATCACAACGCGGGTTCCCAGGAGCGTCATCAATTCCTCTTCCACCTTGCGGATGTACAGCGATTTGGTACTGGCTTTACGCTTTGGTCTGGATCCAACGGTCTTCTTCTTGATCTTGTTGATGTACTTTTCGGTCTCACGCACACTCAAGTGCGCACGTTGGATATGATGAAAAGCGTGGATCTGCTCCTTGGAGGTTTCGATCCCCAGAATGGCCCGGGCATGGCCGGCAGAGATCTGCAGGGTCTTGATGGCCGTCTTGATCTCAGGGGGCAGTTTCAACAGACGCAGACTGTTGGTGATGGTAACCCGGCTTTTGCCGATGTTCTTGGCAATGTCCTCGTGGGAAAGATCGTATTTGCCTGAGAGCAGGCTGTAAGCCTCGGCTTCTTCCAGGGGATTGAGATTGTCGCGCTGCAGATTCTCGATGAGCGCAAGCTCCATCATGTCCACGTCCTCGCGTACCTGCAGGATGTAGGCGGGAATACTCTCCATACCCAGTTCCTTGCAGGCCCGCAGGCGGCGTTCACCGGCGATGACCTGGTAGCCGTCCTCCACCAGTCGGACCGTGATCGGCTGGACAAGACCTTTTGCTTCGATTGAAGCTTTCAGATCATCAAGGGTTTCACGAGCCTTGTCGGAATCAAAATCCTTGCGCGGTTGAAAGGGATTCGGCGCAACTTCAGCGGGAGCCAGATAGACAATGTGTCCACCGGGTTCCTGGACCTGGCCTTCATCAAGTGAATCCAGGATGGCGTCGATACCACGGCCCAGTCTGCTTTTATCAGGCACTCTCGAGAACCTCCTCTACCAGGCTCATGTAGTTGGCAGCTCCAACTGAAGCTGCGTCATAGAGCATGATGGGTTTGCCGTAGCTCGGTGATTCACTGAGGCGGACGTTGCGATTGATATGGGTTTTATAGACGCGATCCTTGAAATAGGAGCGTACCTCTTCAGAAACCTGCTTGCTGAGATTCAGGCGGCCGTCGTACATCGTCATGAGGACACCTTCGATGACCAGGGCCTTGTTGATGGTCTTCTGGACGCGACGGACGGTGTTCAGCAACTGACCCAGTCCCTCAAGGGCGTAGTACTCACACTGGATGGGGATGAGCAGGGAATGAGCCGCTGCCAGAGCGTTCAGGGTCAGCAGCCCCAGGGATGGCGGACAGTCAATGATGACAAAATCGTAGTTTTCGGCAAAATCACTCACGGCGTCCTTCAGGATGCGTTCCCGGGCGATGGCTGAGACCAGTTCCACCTCTGCGCCAACCAGTGATGGACTCGATGGTACGGCATCCAGGAAGGGCAGATCTGTTTTCTGCATGACCTCGTTCAGACCCAACTGTCCCAGGAGCACCTGGTAGATGGATTTGCCGTCGACACGCACGTTCAATCCCAGACCGGAGGTGCTATTGGCCTGGGGATCCAGGTCAATGAGCAGTGTGTTTTTTTCCACCACGGCCATGCCCGCAGCCAGGTTTACGGCAGTTGTGGTTTTACCCACACCCCCCTTTTGGTTCACTATGGCGATTATTTTTGCCATAAACTATTGTTTTTTATGATCTTTCATCCCTTCGCATTAAGCGGATTAATATATAGGGCGTATTTTCGAAAAACAATTCTCGAAATGCGATTGTATAAATGAGTACTAATCTGTTTACAATTGGGACCACCTGCCAATAAAAAAGCCCCGTTCCCGGGGCTCTTCATAGGAGGAGTAGAATTCCTACTCAAGGAGAAGCATCTTGATGGTCAGACTGGTTCCGCCGGTAAATAAACGGGCAAAATAGACACCCGTCCCCACAGCTATACCATACTGATCCAGACCGTTCCAGGTCAGGCTGTATCTGCCTTTATCCTGGGTGGCCCTGATCAATGTTCTGACATGACGCCCGGTAATATCGTAGATGCTCAGTTCAACCTCTGATCGAATTGCTAAGCTGTAGTTGATCGTCGTGCTGGGATTAAAGGGATTGGGATGATTCTGGTCCAAACTGAATGCCCGTGGTGTATTGAGCTGGAATGATGGATTGGGATCAACTCCCACAATGTTTGGTTCACCGGAGTACTCCAGCAAGCCTCCGAATAACCAACCTATGCTTACCCAGATATGTCCCTGCGTATCCACCATCAATGTTGATATGGGATTGTCGGGGATGGGTGAATTAAACTCGTCAAAGACAGCCCAGCCAGTATCATCAAAAGCCAGCAGACCATCTCCCCAGCATCCTCCCATACCCATGCAGTCACCGGTTCCCAGCCATTTGACATTCTGTTCATCGATGGTAATGGCAGTTACACCTGTACTTTCCAGCAATTCTGATTCGGCAGAGATATCAATCCACTCGTCTCCATCGAACTTGTAAACTGCTCCCCCATCCAGCACCCAGAGGTCACCATCACCTTCAGTTGCCAGACCCCCAATATCCCAGCGCAGGGGTGAGTTGTCGTCATCGTAGAGGATCAGGGTGTCGCTGAGCAGATGTGCAAGCCCTTCGGAATTGCCATCAGAGTAGGTGAACCAGGGGCGCCCCTGGGGATCCATGACAATCTCAGAGATATAGAATCCCGACATGATCAGGTCTGCCTGATCATATTCGGTCCAGCCTCCTGAAGCCAGGTGGGCCAGACCTGTATTCGTACCGACCCACTGGCCGCCGGTCTCATCAAACACCAACGAGAGGATCTGATTCGAGGGCAGGCCTGAGTTCAGCGAATCATAATTCGTCCAGGTCGAACCGTCGAACACGGTCAATCCACCACCTTCGCAGCCTACCCAGATGGAACAATCATCGTCCAGGGCTAGACCGGTGATGGGCCCCGGGAACAAGCTGGTACAATCCGGCAGGAATGTTTCCCAGATGAAACCGTCATAGCGTGCCAATCGGCCATCATACATGCCAACCCAGATATGATCCTCACAATCCTCCAGGATTGAACGAACACCTCCAAACGGTAGGGCTGTTTCCGCTATGGGGCAAACCGTCCACTCCTCATCGCCGAGTCCGTTGAGATCCCCACCTGCTCCCATCCAGATATGGTTTTGAGCATCATGAGCAAGCGCAGTCACCAGATTGCTGGTTAAGCCTGTGTCAGTAGAATCATAGATGGACCAGTTCTCGCTATCAACTTTCACTAGTCCGGCGCTGGTACCGATCCATTGTGTTCCAGCGTTGTCGAAGGTGACGGACAAAATATTATTCGTCGGCAAGGGCGTGTTGCTGGTGTCCATGATGGTGAAGGAATTGCCATCGAATTTGATCAATCCCAGCGGTGGATGGAAAGAAGTTCCGGAGAACCACACATGTCCTGAATCATCAACAGCCAGGGTATGAATTCCACCTGAACCATGTATTTCCAAGTCCGACAGATCGAAAACATCCCAATCTGAACCATTAAATCTGAACAGGTCAAAATAGCCCGCCGCCCACAGAGCTCCCTCAAGACTGAATGCAAGGGATTTGATCTCATGCAGAGGTATTCCCAGGCTGTCACCGCTGAAAGTTGTCCAATTATCACCATCATAACAGACCACACCGCCGTGATAGCCTAACCACAGATTCCCACTATCATCCAGAGTGACCGCATCCACATGATAGAATGGATAGCCCCCGGAGTCGACACTGCAGGTGGTCCAGTTCTCTCCATCGAACACGCTGACCCCGTTACTGGTACCAAACC
>CAYVVT010000009.1:0-106457 GCA_964454335.1 uncultured Lentisphaeria bacterium
GCTATCCCCGAGACCTTTGTGTCTCTGTGTAGTGAGGAGATCCATGTCGAAGAGGACTTTTATGTCGCAGGTCTGGAATGGGGTGAAGCTCTGGGTGCAGATGTTGTGTCCAGTTCGCTAGGATACAATGACTGGTATGAATACGAAGACATGGATGGCAATTCAGCCACCACCACCAGGGCTATGGATCTTGTTGCAAATCTGGGAGTCGTCTGTGTCACCGCCATGGGCAATGAGGGTGATACACCCTGGTACTATATGATCGCTCCTGCTGACGCCGACAGCATTCTCGCCGTGGGCGCAGTGGATTCGAGTGCCCTGCTGGCCTCATTCAGTTCCCGGGGACCGACCTATGATGGCCGGATCAAACCCGAGGTTGTTGCCCGGGGAGTCCTGACCTTTGCCGCCTACGCGGATGCACCCGGGACCTACACCTGGGGTAATGGGACCAGCCTTTCCACTCCCCTTGTTGCAGGTGCTGCTGCATTGATCCTGGAGGCACATCCCGAGTGGACACCCATGATGGTGCGCCAGGCCTTGATGATGACTGCTGACCGCTCTCTGGCGCCGGACAATGAATACGGCTTTGGACTCATTGATGTCGTAGCCGCCATGGAATACGATTTTGACGTTGTTCCCGGTGATGTGACCAACGACGGTCTGCTGAACATCAGTGATGCCGTCCTGGTGCTTGAGTGGGTTCTCACCCAGCCAGACCTGGAACCGGACCAGTTCGAAGGTGCAGATATCAATCAGGATGGTGAGTTGAACATCTCCGACATCATCGTGATCATCGAGTGGATCCTGACCCTCTAGACAAGCTTCCTTTTGATGATGATGTCCGGCCGTGTCCGGACTTTTTTTTTGAATAAATTGTCTGCAGCTATCCGAACAGGTCTAAATTTTGGGATAATGGAGTCCAATCATCTTCGATCCTGACAAACAAGCGGAACTCCCTGAGATCCTAATCGATGGTCCTCCCTGGGAGCATCGCCATGATTTGGGATTCTTCACGGCGTTTGTAGAGACGATCAAGTTCCTGCTTATCCGCCCGGCACAGGTATTCAGTGTCATGAATCGCACTCGGGGCATAGGCGGTGCTTTGGTCTTCGCCGTGGCGATCCAGGTCTTTACCACCGTATGGCGCTACGCCATGGCAGACGCTATGGGCGATCCGATACCCATCATCCCGTCACAACTGAAGGAGATGCTGGGTACCGAGATCGATATTGAACGTCTGGCCATCCTGTTGTTCCCCCTGTGGCTCATCCTCTTTCATTTCATCAAAGCCTACGCCCTGCGGCTGGCATTGAACATGCGGGGACTCACCGACTACTCATACCAACTCATTTTCCGCTTTCTCTGTTACGGTGCAGGAACGGCCAGTATTCTTCTGCTGCTCCCGGTGGTGGGAGGAGCGGCGAGCCTGTTCATGTCATTCTACCTCGCCTATGTGGCACTACGGACATTCTACAGCATGAATGTGGGCAGTTTCCTGGCTACCATTCTGATCTCATTCATGATCGCCATGGGATTGCTCATCGGATTGATGCTGGTCATTGGTGCGCTGGAGCTCATCGTCTTCTCGATCCTCTGAACCCAGGCAAAGCGGAACGACCGCGTGAAACCAGCGTATAACTGGTGGGGTAGGCCTGTCTGCAGGCAAGCTTGACAAGGGTTTCAGAGCAGGCTAACTTCCACTGGAGTTTGGAATGCGTTTTGTTAAAATAGTCATATCAGGTGTCATTCTCGCCTTACTCGTCGGATGCTACACGATAGTATTGCCACCGCCAGGTGCCGAAAATTACTATGATAGCGATCCCTACGGTGTCGAGACCAGACAGGTCTATGGCACCTCCATCGGACATGGTGGCTACTGGGATCCCTGGTGGCAACCCATGTATCCCATGGCCTATTACGGTAATTTGCCCTATTACGATCCGTACTATTACTATGCCTATGATTACGGTAATTATTACGTGCCCAGACCTATTGAGATCGATGACGAAGATCCCGCCAGGGGATTTGGACGGGGCGATCATCTGAGCACTCAGGGTGAACATGAATACAAGACCAGCCTGCCGGGAGCCGGACTATTAGGCACCTCTGTGGGATCTGCCGGTACCAGTGGCAACAATACGGTCGTCCCCAAAGAGGATCGTCCCAAAGCCACGCGTACCGTAACACCCAAGCCCCCTGATCTTGGACGAGAAGTAAAACAGTCAAAACCCAAAGCGGTGAAACCTCCACCACCAAAGAAATCCTCGAATAAATCCACAAAGAAAACAGGCTCAGACTCAAGTACTCGACGAAAACGCTAAAAACCTCATGCAGCACAAACGGGTTCTTATATCTATCGGGCTACTTATCAGTACCGCCCTCATGGCCCAGGACTACCAGGATGTCCTGCGTCCCTTCCTTGGTATGGAGGGGCGTTCCGGTTACAGGGTTGTCGGGGATATGGTCACAGTCACAGATCAGAATGCCCTCAACGTCAATCCAGCAGCACTGAGCTGGATCCGCAAACCGGCAGTCTCGCTGGATATGTCCTTCGACCGTATCTCGGGTGTTTCCAGGATCGAGTCGATGATCCAGCAGGAGGCGAATACAAAACGTACAACGCTTCACAGCATCAATGCTCTGTATCCCATCCCCGTCTACCGTGGAGCCTGGGTCTGGGCGTTCGGTATTCAACCACGTCATTTCTTTGACCGCACGCAGACCTATGAAGCCGTGAATCCATATGATTCGGTTGCCTATCGGTTGACTGAAACGGAAGAGGGCGCTCTTTACGCCTTTTCCCTTGGTACTGCAGTCCTGGTGACCCGGAACCTCAGCGTCGGCGGTGCTGTGGCTTATCTCTTCGGTGAGAATAAGTGGGCCGGACTGCGGGAGGAGCAGGATCCCTTCGATATCTATACCTTCAATTTCTTCTCTGATTCCCTGGCTATCGAACCGGAATACTCCGGCTGGGATATCCATCTCGGTGCTGTGCTTGAACTAAGTCCCGATCTCTATCTGGGGGCTAGCGTTGCAAGTCCTGGTTTCCTCAAGGTCCTGGAGTACTCCAGCGTGCGCATCTATGAACAGATGGATCCATTCTATGGGGCTGACTCATTGTCAAGCTACAGCCAGACCATCGATTACAGACTCTGGGGACCCTGGCGACTGGGTCTGGGGGCCAGCTACCGTGTAGATCCCATCAAGCTCAGCATAGGTTACCGTTTTCACGGCTATTCCGGGATAAGCTTTACCGGCGAAGTGTACGAGTTCGTGGGTGAGAACGAGGTCAACATTGCATCCCGGATCAAAGCCGAGATCAGCGAGAATTTACGCAACTCCAATGAGCTGTTCGGCAGTATTGAGATCAATCATGCGCGATTGTCGGTTGGCGCTGGATTCTCCATGATGGATGATCCACGCAAATGGGTGGAAAGTGATATCCTGAGAAGTGATGTGGGCCTGGGTCTGCATATATCTGATACCTTTACACTGAATCTGGGACTTCAGTACGAATACAGCCTTTCAAATCTTGACTATGTATTCACGCCGGTCAACGGCCCCGAGCTCATTCGTTACATAGATGTTGATGTTGGTTTGACAAAAGTCATAGTTGGTCTCAGATATTCACTTTAATATGAGCCTGTGATGAGAACGAGAACGACCATAGTGCTTCCGCTTCTGCTCATGAGCTTGCTTGTGGTGACACCATTCACGGCTCTGGGTCAATATGCCTGGGACCAGGGAACGGCGGCAATGGATCATGGTTTCCCCTTTCCAGATGAGCACTGGGAGGTGGAGGGCCCGATCCTGGACCTCGATCTACCGGCCGAGGGTGCCGGTGGATTCAATCTCGCACTGGGTGATACAAATGTACTCCTTGCCGTGGGCTATGAGATCTATGCCAGTGAGGAGGACACCCTGGCGGATGTTCTTATCCTTTTCATCCAGGATACCATGGAGATTAGCGCAGGGGAGTATCAAGTCTCACCGTTAGAGGGTACCGGCAGCCTGTTCGCCTGGTTACCGGGGATCTCAGCAGAATTGATCCTTGGACTGGTGGATACCTCATTTACACTGGACTCTCTGGCTGCCTTGAACGCCTATCTCGCACTGAACGGGAGCATCACAATCAACCAGGTCAATGCTGAACTTCTGGATCTGGATTTTGAAGGTAGCCTCGTAAACACCCAGCTCTCATTCCTTTCGGTGAGCAATGGCAACTTTCTGTGCAGCAGCAACCTGCCTCAGGTTGAATACCCCCTGGGACGTTATGTTCAGGCTGACGATATGCTGTTCTGGACAGTCGAAGGAGAACTGAATCCTCTGTCGGGAGACGAAGGTGTCGGGGCTTTCTCCATTCTGGAAGGGGACACCCTTAACTATATGATCCTCAGCTACTGGCCGGAAAATGACGAGGGCTATACAGCCCATGCCCTGGTCATCCGGGATCTGCTGGCGGATTTTGCCACACATGACTACCTGATCACACCGCCTGCACCAGGCGTTCCCAACGCTTTTTCATTTGAGACCTTTCCCTTGACCATGCTTGATCTGGCGGCACTGTTGTCAGGTGACATCGGCAGTGATTCAATGGGTTTTGAACTGCTGAGTGTCTCCGGCGGACCCTTCCAGCTGAACATCGATGGTGAGACCCTGACCTGCGAGTACGGCGCTGAATACGCCGATGCCTGGGGTGGCACCCTGCAGTTGAATGAGTCCTGGGACCTGGGCCAGGAATGGCATGCGCTGAGCATTGAGGCTGTGAAGCTCCAGGGACCTGAGATACCATGGTTGGGTGCCAGCTACCCGAATCCTTTCAATAACAGTTTCAGACTGCCGGTACAACTGGATCGACCCGAAAACATCCGTGTAGCACTGGTGGACCTGCTGGGTCGTGAACAGCATGTCCTGCTGGAAACCCAGTTGCCGCCGGGCTATCACCTATTGAACCTGAACGTCAATTCACCCGATCTGGCTTCTGGCTGGTACGGCTGTCGTGTCACCCGCTCCGATGGCAGTTTTGCTGTACGCTCCGTGCTCTATCTGAAGTAATAATCACCCATCCAATCTGTATATTTTACGCCACGAGTGGCCCTCGTGAAGTTTGGCACGATATTTCCTTAATTGGCAGCTGGTGTCATTTCGTAACTATGGGATGCGCTACGTCAGACGGGACGAAGAAGTGAATTACAATTTGAAGAGATAGAACAGGAGACAGGTTTCATGAAGCGAAAGATGGTCACCATCGATGGGAATGAGGCGGCAGCCTATATAGCCCACAAGACCAATGAGATTTGCGCGATCTATCCCATCACCCCATCATCGAATATGGGTGAGTTGGCTGATGCCTTTTCAGCTGCGGGATTGCGCAACATCTGGGGTACGATCCCCACGGTAGAAGAAATGCAGAGCGAAGGAGGCGCAGCCGGCGCCGTACATGGAGCCTTGCAGACCGGCGCCCTGACCACAACGTTTACAGCCTCACAGGGCCTGCTCCTGATGATCCCCAACATGTACAAGATCGCTGGTGAATTGACCTCTACCGTCTTCCATGTTTCGGCACGTTCACTAGCCTGTCAGGGCCTATCGATCTTTGGTGATCACTCGGACGTCATGTCCACCCGCTCAACTGGATTTGGGATGATGGCTTCAGGATCCGTACAGGAAGTGATGGATTTCGCCCTCATCGCCCAGTCTGCCACCCTGCAGGCGCGGGTGCCCTTCCTGCATTTCTTTGATGGCTTCCGTACTTCACACGAAGTGATGAAGATCGAACAGCTCAGTGATGATGACATCAAGGGAATGATCGATGACGAATGGGTCATTGCCCACCGCAACCGCCGCATGAATCCCAACAATCCTGTTCTTCGCGGTACGGCCCAGAATCCAGATGTCTATTTTCAGGGTCGCGAAACCGTGAATCCTTTCTACTCGGCCGCACCCGGGATCGTCCAGGCTACCATGGATCGCTTTGCGAAACTGGTAGGTCGGCATTATCACCTCTTCGACTATTTCGGTTCCCCCAATGCGAAGAAAGTCATGATCCTCATGGCCTCTGGTGCCGAGACAGCACATGAGACCGTCGATTACATGAACACGCAGGGTGAGGAAGTCGGATTGCTCAAAGTCCGTCTGTATCGTCCTTTCTCAGTTGAACATTTCATCTCCGCGCTGCCGGCCTCCGTGGAACAGATCGCCGTCCTCGACCGAACCAAGGAACCCGGTAGTACCGGTGAGCCACTTTATGTTGATGTGGTCACCGCCCTTTCTGAATCTGATGGTGCCGACTACCGCAAGTTCATGTCCCAACCAAAGATCATCGGCGGGCGCTACGGACTCTCGTCCAAGGAGTTTACCCCTGCGATGGTGAAGGGCATTTTCGATGAGCTGGATAAGGAGCAGTCCAAGAACCATTTTACCATTGGTATCAATGATGATGTGGCTCATACCAGCCTTGATTACGATCCTGAATACAGAACCGGGGAAGAGGATGTCTTCCGCGGTGTCTTCTTCGGCCTGGGTGCCGACGGTACCGTTGGTGCCAACAAGAATTCCATCAAGATCATCGGTGAAGGCACGGAAAACTCCGCCCAGGGTTTCTTTGTATACGATTCCAAGAAATCCGGCAGTTCGACCGTTTCCCACCTGCGTTTCGGGCGGGAGGAGATCAAGTCCACCTATCTCATCGAGCGTGCGAACTTCATCGCCTGTCATCAGTATGAGTTGCTGGACCGTTTCGATATTCTCAATTATGCTGTTCCCGGGGCCATCTTCCTGTTGAACACACCTTACGGGGCCGATGAGATCTGGCCGATCCTGCCGCGTCATTATCAGAAACAGATCATTGAGAAACAGCTGAAATTCTATGTCATCGATGCCCTGAAGGTTGCACGGGAAACCGGGATGGGTGTACGTATCAACACCATCATGCAGACCTGTTTCTTCGCTATCTCGGGCGTACTGCCCAGGGAAGAGGCCATCGCCAAGATCAAGGATTCTATCAAGAAGACCTATGGCAAGAAGGGTGATGACGTTGTCGAGAAGAATTACAACGCTGTGGATCAATCTGTTGCCGGGCTTTTTGAGGTCAGCATCCCCAGCGATGTTGCCGGTAAGGAAGGCAACGGCCGCATCGTTCCCGAGGAAGCCCCCGAGTTCGTCCAGAATGTCACCGCCGAGATCATCGCCGGTCGTGGCGACCAGTTACCGGTGAGCGCCATCCCCGAGGATGGTACCTGGCCGGTGGGAACCACCCAGTGGGAAAAGCGGAACATTGCTGACGAAGTACCAGTCTGGAAACCGGATATCTGCATCCAGTGTAACAAATGCGCTATCGTTTGTCCCCATGCCACCATACGTCCCAAGGTCGTCTCCCAGAACACTCTGAAGAATGCACCTGAAACCTTCAAGCATACCAAGGCACGTGGCAAGGAATGGGCTGAGGGTTCAGAGTACATCCTGCAGGTGGCTGTGGAAGATTGTACCGGCTGCAACCTCTGTGTTGAGATCTGCCCAGCCAGGGACAAGTCGAACCTGTCGCGGAAGGCCATCAATATGGAGCCCCAGCGGCCACTGCGCGAAGCGGAGGCTGTCAACTGGAAATACTTCCTGGATCTGCCCGAGGTCGACCGTGGTGCCCTGAAGCATGAAAGTGTCAAGGGATCGCAGTTCCTGCAGCCGCTCTTTGAATTCTCCGGTGCCTGTACCGGATGTGGTGAGACGCCTTACGTCAAGCTGACATCCCAGCTTTTCGGTGACCGCATGATCATTGCCAATGCGACGGGTTGTTCATCCATCTACGGGGGGAACCTGCCAACCACCCCATGGACCACCAATGCCGCTGGTCGTGGGCCTACCTGGAACAATTCATTGTTCGAGGATAACGCTGAGTTCGGAATGGGTTTCCGCCTGACCATCGACAAGCATCGTGAACATGCTGTGGAGTTGATGGGCATGCTCGGAGACAAACTGGACAAGGAGCTCGTCTCCGCCATCGCCAGTGCTCCTCAGACCAATGAGGCAGAGATATTTGAACAGCGTGAACGGGTAGCCAAACTGAATGATACTATCGTAAAGATAAATGATCCTATCGCAAGACAGCTGACGTCAATCTCGGACAATCTTGTCAAGAAGAGTGTCTGGGTCATGGGCGGCGACGGATGGGCCTATGATATTGGATACGGTGGACTCGATCATGTGCTGGCCTCTGGGAAGGACGTCAACGTCCTGGTAATGGATACCGAGGTGTATTCAAATACAGGTGGGCAGAAATCAAAGGCCACACCGCTGGGAGCGGTAGCGAAATTCGCCGCGGGTGGAAAACCCAGCCAGAAGAAGGACCTGGGCATGATGGCCATGGGCTACAAGAATGTCTATGTTGCTTCTATTGCAATGGGTGCCAACGATGCTCAAACAGTACGGGCCTTCATGGAAGCAGAGGCCTATCCGGGCCCATCGTTGATCATTGCATACAGCCATTGTATTGCGCATGGTATCAACATCTCCAAGGGACTCGATCAGCAGAAAAAGGCTGTGGAGACGGGTTACTGGACACTGTACCGCTATAATCCCGCTCTTGCAGACCAGGGACAGAATCCGCTGAAGCTCGATTCAAAACCACCCAAGGGTCATGTCCGGGAATACACAACCAATGAAACCCGCTTCAAGATGCTGGAGAAGATCAATCCCCAGCTGGCGGAACATTATGTGAATCTGGCCGACAAGCATGCCAAGGAACGCTATCGCTACTACAAGCAGCTGGCTGCGATTCCATTCGAAAATGAAAAAGCGGAAGCATAGGAGTTATAGAGATGCGACTGAACACAAGCTATATGGGGTTCAAATTGAGGTCCCCGCTGGTCCCCTCTGCTTCACCCCTGACCCATTCATTGGATACGGTGAAGGAACTGGAGGATGCGGGTGCTTCCGCACTGGTGATGTACTCCCTTTTCGAGGAGCAGATCCTGCACGATGAGGAACACATTGACCACTTCATGGAATTCGGTACGAACGCTTTTGCTGAATCCCTGTCGTTCTTTCCTGAAGCGCAGGATTATGCCACCGGTCCCATTGAATACCTGGAGCAGCTTCAGAAGATCAAATCCACAGTGAACATCCCTGTATTCGCCAGTCTGAATGGGATCACCAGGTCAGGCTGGGTAGAATATGCGCGGAAACTGCAGGAAGCCGGTGCCGATGGACTGGAATTGAACATCCACTATCTGCCGGTTGATTTCACGGAAAGCAGCGAGAGTGTAGAGAACCGCTATGTAGAGATCACACAGGCTGTGAAGGAACAGGTCTCCATCCCTGTCTCCGTGAAGATCGGATCGCGCTTCAGCTCATTACCTACATTCGCAAAGCGTCTGGAAGCAGCCGGTGCTGACGCCCTGGTGATGTTCAACCGTTTCTATCACCCCGACATCAATCTGCAGAATCTGGAAGTGGAACCCCACATGGTCCCCACAACCTCGAGTTCAATTCGCATGCCCATGCGCTGGATTGCGATCCTGCGTGGTAACGTGAATGTTTCTTTTGCTGCGACTTCGGGGGTTCATACGGCTGAAGATGTTCTCAAGCTCGTCATGAGTGGTGCGGATGTCACCATGATGGCAACCGCGCTGCTGCGCAAGGGTCCTGAGCTGATAAAACAGCTTGAGGAGGAACTCATCAACTGGATGGACGAGAACGAATACCAGAGTATCGAGCAGATGAAGGGCAGCATGAGCATGCAGCATATGCCTGAACCACAGACCCTGGTCCGGGCAAATTACATGCGCACTCTGCTGGACTTCAAGATGGACAGCTGGAAATAGCACACTGACAAATAGACGAAAAGGGGCTGCCGTTGGTGGCCCTTTTTTATAGTCGATATTTCACCGGCGAATACGGGGGGGATGGAAGATTGAGGATTGAGAATTGAGGATTGGAAACTGGAAACTGGAGATTTGTAATTGGGAATAGCAGGAGCTTTCGTGTTTGCATTGTTTCAATATCTCACTGATCGATGATTAACATGTCCACCTCTTTCAATCGAGACATTAACCTGACGGCAAAGCCAACTCATTCTCAAAAGACATACCCAGTTATCAAAGCAGTGAAACACCCTTTCCCGGATTGTCGATCCTGTCTCCATGCTCCTGTCTCCTGGACTCCAAATTCTGTCCTTCAGCAATTGTTTTGGAATGGCCTTTGCACCATATTAATCCATCTATGACAAGGTTGGAATAATGGGTAAGAAGACGGATAATCCAGAAAAGCTGGACCGCCGTGGATGGTGCCCGGTCTTTGATCTGGCCTGCCCTTCCGGACTGGAAGCCGCTGAGGCATGTGAACATCGATTTGACGGCGATTACAATCCGCTAACCAATTATCGGGATGCCGATATCAGTCACTGCGCGTTGTATCGCCAGGAACAGTTGAAGAATGAACAAAATGACGAATCTTCCAATGGGGGCAAAGGAGTTGGTGCATGAGTGAGACTGAATTCACCTCGGTGAAAGATGTACTGAAACGGGCCATGATGCTGGAAATGCATGGCAAGGAGTTCTTCACGATGGCCGCCCGGACGGCGACCTCTCCGGTAGCCAAGGAACTGTTTGAACATATGGTCAAGGAAGAGGAACATCACCTGCACATCCTGCAGATCACCTTCAAGAAGCTCATAGACAGCGGCAAGGTTGAGATGCCCGATGAGGCGGAGCTTGAATTCGGATTTGATGATCCCATCATCAACAAGGAATTCCTGGTTGAATTGAGGAACAGCAACTTCGACAGTTCCGCAATAAGTATTGCCCTGACCCTGGAGGAACGGGCTTTCAAATTCTACCAGGAGGCTGAGAAGCAGGCCACTGATCCCGAGATCAAGAAATTGTTCCGCTGGTTGACCGACTGGGAGTTGAACCATCACCAGACCATGCTGGCGCTGGAAGAGGAATTCAGACAGGAAGTATGGAACGACTCCAACTTCTGGCCCATGTGATCCACCTGAGTATCTCCAGACTTACGGCCGGATCTCCCGGCCGTTTTTAATTTTTTACGCCATGAAATCTTTAAGGAATCTCCGAGCAGGGAGATTTGAATGTGTTCTCCGATTACCTAAATTCGCCCAGAAACCAGGAGAGATCTTTCCATGAAGCACCTCATTTTGACCACCCTGATTGCAGCCACCCTGCTTGGACAGTATTCACCAGACCCACCCATTCCCTGTAAACCGCTAGGGCAGATGGCTCAACACCTGGATCAATTGGCCAGAGCAAGTGAGCGCACTCCCGGTTATCCTTACGATGTCCATCATTATGACCTCAGTTTTGATATTGATGTGGACGCAGAGCAGATCCAGGGGATCACTGAGATCCATTTCATCTCAGAAGAAGAGGGCCTCGATTCACTGGTGTTGGATTTCACTGGGAACCTGATCGTGGATTCACTGGAACTGAATGCCTCGGAATGGGGTCACACCGGTGATCTGCTCACGCTTTTTCTGGACGCTCCGGTGGACGTGGATGAATCCAGTTCGGTGCGCATTTACTATCACGGCAGTCCGGTTCCGACAGGATTGCAGGCCTTTGCTTTCGGTAGTCAGGGTGGAGCACCTCTGATAAGTACTCTCAGCGAACCCTATGGTGCCCGGACCTGGTGGCCGTGCAAGGATATCCCAACGGACAAGGCTGATTCACTGAGGGTCAGTATCACCGTGCCGGATGATCTCATTGCAGTATCGAACGGGATGCTGCAGACGAACACGGACAACGGGGACGGCACTCGGACCTTTGTGTGGCAACATGACTATCCCATCACGACCTATCTCGTTTCCCTGACCATCACCAATTACAGTTACTGGAGCGATATCTACCATTTTGCCGATGGTGATTCCATGCCACTGGAATACTGGGTGTATCCCAACAACTACAATGCCACGACCATTGCCCGCTGGAGACTCACTGAGGGGATGATGGTGGCATTCGACGACATGTATGGCAAGTATCCGTTCCATGAAGAAAAATACGGTATGGCCCAGTTCGGTTGGGGCGGTGCCATGGAACATCAGACCTGTTCCAGCATGGGCTCATCCTCCGAGGGCATCATCGCCCATGAACTGGCGCATCAGTGGTGGGGAGATATGGTGACCTGCGCGGATTTCCATCACATCTGGATCAACGAGGGCTTCGCCACCTACAGTGAAGCTCTCTACTACGAGTATACTTACGGTGAGGAAGCCTTTCACAATGAGATGGCTGGAAACGACCTGCCGTATGTCGGATCTATTTATCGCACAGACACGACAAGTGTATGGGCTATTTTTGACTACATCGTCTATGGCAAGGGAGCCTGGTTCCTCCACATGCTCCGTCATATGACCGGTGATGAGGATTTCTTTGAGACGCTGGCGCAATTCCGGTCGGAATTCCAGTTCTCCCATGCCTCCACGGAAGACTTTCAGGGCATTGTGGAAACTGTCACAGGCACGGACTATGACTGGTTCTTCAGTGAATGGATCTACGGCAGCGGTCGGCCTGAATACACCTGGTGGTGGAGCGTCAACCATACGGATTCCCTGGGCCAGGCGAACGTCCAGATCCATATCGAGCAGGCGGCCTCCGCAGGTGGATCGCTGTTCAAAATGCCCATTGATTTCCATGCCGCGGGGGAGGGACATGACACGGTCTTTGTGCTGTGGGATTCCACCAGCAGCCAGGATTTCTATGTAACCCTGCCCTTCGTGCCGACCGAGATCCTGCTCGATCCTGAGGATTGGATCCTGAAACGAGAGGATCAGATCTCAAGTACTGATGATCATGCAAAGCTTCCGTTTAGTTTTCAATTAATGGAATCCTATCCCAATCCATTTAACAATGCTGTTCGGATCAACTATCAGACGCAGGCGAGATTTCAGGGATCCTTACAGATCCATGACCTGCGCGGTCGTGAGGTCTACCGTCGAGGTCTCCAGCATGAGCATGCAGGTCACTACGATCTTCTCTGGACGGGGATGGATACTGAAGGTGCGGAGCAACACAGCGGTATCTACATAGTCCGACTTATCGACGAAGCCGGTGGCAGCAGTTCAGGGAAACTCACCCTGCTGAAATAAGCACCACTTCATGAGTGGCTGTACAGGTCACCTCGTCCTGTTCATTACAGACATGTTGTGACGATCGTCTGGAATTAATCGCCTACGCAGGCGATCATCGCATTTTTTGTGCACCTTTCGGACTGACCCAAACAAAACATTTTATTACTGCAGGCCGGACCAGGCGGTAGTTGGCAATATATTTGCCTTTACACTGCCAGCAGACAAAAGCTGTCTTCAACATTGGAATATGAAATGCGACTGCTGGGTGAAGATCACAAAATAGGCTATACTGCACTCATTCTGGGGGTAATAAGCCTGTTGAATGCCTGGATGAACATCCTCAGGAAGCAGATCGACGGGATGGAGATCCTCTTTCTCGCTATTGGTCTTGTGGCATCCCTCTGGGGAATATCGCTCATCCTGCGACGCGGCGAGAATGACTCTTCCACCGCATTCAAAGACATATCTGCTCACGGGAATGATGACAGCCAGGAATTGAAGAAATCGAAGGGCATATAAGCAATCATGGTAATTCTCTGTAATAAGACTAATATTCTCATATATAATAACGCGCTTCATGGGACCGATCTTCAGGAACCAGGACAGCGTTCCTCGTGGGGGCAAATCAGAATTGGAGGCTTACAGTGATCAGACTCACCAAAGCTGGAGAATATGGTATTCGCGCACTGCGTTACCTGGTTGAACATCAGAATGATGGACGTATCAGTATCTCGGATATCAGCACGTCCAAGAATATACCGGAGCCATTTCTACGGAAACTCTTCAAGCCCCTTGTTGAGAACGGGATCGTTTCCAGTACCCGCGGCGTAGCCGGCGGCGTACGGTTAGCAAAAGCGGCAGAGGAGATCACCGTACTGGAAGCTATTGAAGCTCTCGAAGGGCCCCTGGCGTTGAACGAATGCCTATTGGAAGATGCAGCCTGCGAGTTCATGAGTAACTGTGGTATGCACACTGTCTGGGACGAAGCTCAATCAGCGATGATTGAAGTGTTGGGACAAAAGGATTTAAATAGCCTGATCACCGAATGATCCACCCACTCAAGTATCCATTACATTTGAATAACCTTCACTGCGATCTGGAGCTGCTGAAAGCTCCGGATCACCATGTTTAATTACTTTATAGGACGAGGCAGGTATGTCATCACGATTCAATCCTGAAGCACTGTTAAAAGACCTCAGACCTGTTTTCCCCCACTGGGAGAAGATCAAGGACATGACGGACCAGTGCATTGATATCATGCTCAACTTGCGCCAGAGTGGGCATCCTGGGGGAAGCCGGTCCAAGGTTCACATGCTGGTAGCGCTGTTTCTCAGCGGTGCAATGCGCTGGGATATACGCAATACCCAGAAACGCTTCGCTGACCGTTTCATTCTGTCAGCAGGACATGTGGTCCCGGTGATCTACGCATTGCTGGCAGTTCTGAACGAAGCCATGCGGCGGCGCTACGCCGAGACCGGGGACAAAAAATACTGGTACACGGATCAGAACCAGGCTCTGCTTTGGGAAGATCTGCTTACCCTGCGCCATAGTGGGGGTTTACCCGGGCACGCTGAAATGGCCGGCAAGACCAATATTTTCAAGGCCAACACCGGACCTTCCGGCCACGGGATGCCAGTGGCTGTCGGCCAGGCCATGGCCCTGAAATATGCGAACGCGGACGACATACGTGTGTTCGCAATCGAGGGAGAAGGTGGTCTAACCACGGGTGTTACCCATGAATCCTTGAACTCTGCTTATGGTCTGGGTCTGAACAACCTGTTTTTCCTCCTGGACTGGAATGATTTCGGGATTGATGATCGTCCCTTTTCCAGCGTGGTCTATGGTACGCCTGAGGATTGGTTCAGCAGTCACGGTTGGAACGTCCATGGTGCCGAGCAAGGTTCAGAATGGGGGAGCGCATCCGCTGCAGTGGTGAATATGACCGAGGGCGATAACCTCAGTGGTGCACCTTCGGTGGCCTGGTTCCGTACCCGCAAGGGTCGTGGCTATGGTGTCTACGACAATAAGTCGCATGGTGCTGCCCATAAGTACAACAGTCCGCTTTTCTGGGAAACCAAGAAGGAATTCGCGGATAAATACGGGATCAGTTTTGACGGTTTTGGAACGGAGGGATCCAGTGTCCATGAAGAGAAACTCGCCCAGGCCAGTGAACAGCTTACCAAGGTGATGTCACTCTACGAGCAGGATCCGGACTTGCTGCACTATGTCACCGACCAACTGGTGGACCTCGGTGAATCTGTTCCCGATGAGAATACAAGGATCTTCTTCGACACCGACAGCAATCCATTCAATGATCCTGTGCTCACTGATTATGAGAATTATCCTGCAGACATATTCGCCCAAGCCGGGAGCTCAGCACCCAATCGCGCGGGTCTTTCCAAGTTCGCCTCCTGGATCAATGCCTACTGTCAGAAGAAATACGGACGTCCGGCATTCCTGGCCATGTCAGCGGATCTTGCAGATTCGACAAACATAAGCGGTTTCGGGAAAGCCTATGGCGAGATCGAGGGACTGGGATTCTATGAACGCAAAGAGAATCCTCGGGGTGTCATGCTGCCTCAGGGGATCACGGAATTTGCCAATGCTGGGATCTGTACCGGCATTTCCGCGGTGAATCTTGCTGCAGACAGTGAGGGTGAGTTCAACGGATTCTATTCCGCATGCTCCACCTATGGATCCTTCTCCTACCTCAAGTATGGCTCCATGCGTCTGTACAGCCAGATGGCCCAGGATGCCGAGATCAAACTCGGCAAGGTCCTCTGGATCGCCGGCCATTCCGGACCGGAAACAGCTGAAGATTCTCGCACACACTTCGGCGTTTACTCGCCTGCTGTGACCCAGCTCTTTCCCGACGGACAGGTGATCAATCTCTATCCATGGGAACACAATGAAGTCGCACCCATGCTGGGAGCTGCCATGGCTACCGAGGCACCCATCATCGCTCTGCACCTCACCAGACCCGGCATCGAGGTCCCCGATCGTGAAACCCTGGGAATGGCGTCACACATGGACGCAGCCAAGGGAGCCTACATCATCCGGGATTTCAAATCCGATCTGCCGAAAATGGGAACGATCTTCGTCCTGGGAACGAGTACCACCTCCAACCTCATCAAGGTGCTGCCTGAACTGGATGCCCGGGGCATCAATGTCAAACTGGTGGCTGCGGTGAGTCCGGAACTCTTTGCCCTTCAATCAGATGAATACCGTCAGAGTATCGTCGATCCGTCCGAATGGCAGGATTCAACCTTCATTACCAATGGCGGTCGCCGTACGATGCTGGACTGGACTGGCAACCAGGTCTCTCTGGAATATGCCCTTGCATCTGACTGGGATGACCGCTGGCGTACCGGCGGCTCCGGTGACGAGGTTTGTGAAGAGGCACATATCTCACCCCGCTGGATCCTAGAGGGGATCGAACGCTTTGCCAATGAACGCTCTCAGCGCATGGAACGCCTGGGTTTGTCCCAGTAATCCGCTGATCGTGTGTTGAAAAATTTGAAAGGATATTAGATGAGACCGCTTTCGACAAGGTTCGGCAGGCTGGGAACCGAGACTGCCTTCAGGGTTGGCGCCGCAGCTGCGGAATGGGCAGCGCAGGGCCATCGAGTCTACCCTTTTCACCTGGGGGACATGAATATCCCCACACCACAGCACATCGTTGATGCTGCCATGGCCGGCATCAAGGCCGGAAAGACGGGATATGCTCCCGGACAGGGCATCATGCCCCTGCGTGAGGCTCTGGCTGAAGATATCGGTCAGGCCAGGGATCTTGACCTGAGTCCCGAGAACATATCGGTACAGCCGGGTGGTAAACCCGTCATCAGCAAGTTCCTGGGCGTCCTGCTGGAAGAGGGTGCAGAAGCTCTGTATCCCAATCCAGGTTACCCCATTTATGAATCACAGATCGAATACCTCGGCGGCAAGGCCCTACCTTACGGCTACACAGCCACCGCTGATGGATTCGAGATCAACAGGGACGAGATCGAAGCTCAGATCACAGACAAGACTTCCATCCTGATCTACAACAATTACCAGAACCCTATCGGTGCAGAATCGAAGGATGAAGAAATGCAGTGGCTGGCGGATCTGGCCATCAAACATGATCTCTGGGTTCTGTCGGATGAGGCCTATTACGATATCCGCTACAGTGGCAGTGGAAGAAGTATCGCCGCACTCCCCGGCATGGCCGAGAGAACAGTCATCCTGTATACCTTCTCCAAGAAATTCGCAATGACCGGCTGGCGTCTCGGTTGTGGAGCCGGACCGGCCGATATCATGGAGGGTATTTCCAAGTTCAACACCAACTATGAGTCCTGCTCCAATCATTTCGTTCAGATGGCCGGAATTGCCGCTCTTACCGGACCGACAGAGCCCCAGGATGAGATCATCGGCGAGTTGCGTCGTCGCCGGGATGTCCTCGTGGACAAACTGCAGTCAATCGAAGGTGTAGAGGTCTCCAGACCCGAGACCACGTTCTATCTCTTTCCCGACGTGACAGCGGTATTCCAGCGAAAGGGCTACTCGAGCTCGCGTGACTTCAGGATGGATGCATTGCAGCAGACCGGCGTGTCCTTTTGCTCTCGTGAACATTTTGGTCGTCCCTTACCGGGTGAGGACAGGGTCTTCATCCGTTTTGCCTACAGCGGTATCAACGTTGATCAGATCGAGGAGGGTCTGGCCAGGCTGAAAACCTTCTGGGAGTAGGACGCTGAACCAGGGTTCCGATCCCTGGGCTGCGGGCAATAACGTACCCCTGCAGGGGCTAATCGACTGCTTCTGAGTGGGAGCTTGAACTGGGGTTACACGCGGACTATATTGCCGCCTTGATTTTATAAGTACAGAGGTTAGCTGAATCACTCATGTATGAACATTTTGGAATCGCCCTGGCATTTGGACTGATCGCCTTTTTACTGATGTATGTAGGCTTCATCCTGCAGAAACTGGTGGCCCCGAAGAACAAGACCGAACTCAAACTGGACACCTATGAATGCGGTGAGGTCCCTGAAGGTGAAGGCTGGATCCAGTTCAACATCCGCTTCTATGTCATCGCCCTGATCTTCATCATATTCGATGTCGAAGTGGTCTTCCTCTTCCCCTGGGCCGTCGTATTCCGGGATATGGGCTTCCTCACATTCATCGAAGTATTCGTATTCATCGCCATCCTGCTGGTTGGCCTTGCCTATGTCTGGGTCAAAGGTGACCTGGAGTGGGTCAAGATGAAGTTGAAATACGGCAAGGGCCGCTATTCCGCTGCCCAACTACATGAAATGGAGTCCTGACCTCTATGGGAGTTCTCAGTAATAAATTTAGTGATAACATCATTATCACTTCTCTCGATAAGATCATCAATTGGGCCCGTTCGGGATCCGAATGGTATTTCCAGTTCGGTCTGGCCTGCTGTGCCATCGAGATGATGTCAACCGCCGCCGCACGACATGATCTGGAACGATTTGGCGCCATGCCGCGCTCCTCACCTCGACAGGCGGATGTCATGATCGTCGCCGGCACCGTTACCCTGAAGATGGCCACCCGGGTGATACGTCTGTATGAGCAGATGGCTGAACCCAAGTATGTCATCTCAATGGGCAGCTGTGCGAATTCCGGTGGACCTTATTGGCAGCATGGTTATCACGTGTTGAAAGGTGTGGACCAGATCGTTCCAGTGGATATCTACATTCCCGGCTGTCCTCCCCGGCCCGAAGCCCTGCTGGAAGGCATCATGCACCTCCAGAAGAAGATCAAGGAAGAACACACTTTGGCAAAAAAGGCGAGTTGAGCTGTGACAGAAGCAGAGATCTACTCAGGATTGTCAGCTCGTTTCGGAGAGAAGCTGCTTTCTTTCCAGGATGAAGAAACCAGCAATCCTGCGGCTATGGTAGAGGCTGGCGCCGTTGCAGAGATCATGACTTACCTGAAGGGCAGTGAAGATCTGGCTTTTGACCAGCTCATGTGTCTGTCCGGATATGATGCAGGACCTGAACTGAAACTGGGTGTCATCTATCATCTGTATTCCACCAGTCTGGACCATTACTTCACCATTAAGACGGAGGTGGATCGGGAATCACCTGAGATCCCCAGCGTTGCAGCGCTCTGGGCCACAGCTGACTGGCATGAGCGTGAGGTCTATGACATGTACGGGGTCAGCTTCAAGAACCATCCCGACCTTAAACGGATCCTGCTGGAAGACGACTGGGAAGGCTTTCCCCTGCGCAAGGATTATGTCGCCGCAGAGACCTATCGCGGTATGAAGATCGCGAAGGAGAAGTAGATGGCGCGTCTACATGCAGAAGAAATGATCCTGAACATGGGACCTCAGCATCCCAGCACACATGGCGTCCTGCGACTCAAACTGCGCACTGACGGTGAGATCGTTTCACATATCGAACCCGTCATCGGCTATCTCCACCGCTGTTTTGAGAAGCATGCTGAAAATCTTGAATACCAGATGGTTACGCCCTTTACCGATCGCTGTGATTATCTGGCTGCCATGAACAATGCGCATGCCTACGCCATCGCCGTGGAGAAGATGATGGGCATCGAACTGCCGGAACGGGTGGAATACCTGCGTGTCATCTTTGCCGAATTTCAGCGCATTGCCAGCCACCTCGTGGCCATCGGGACCTTCGGTCTGGATGTGGGTGCTATCACACCATTCATTTACTGCTTCAGGGAACGCGAGCTGATCCTGGACCTTTTCGAAATGGTGTCCGGGGCAAGATTGCTTTACAACTATATCTGGGTGGGTGGACTCGCCCATGACGTACCGCCGGGTTTCGTAGAGAAGTCCTACGAATTCCTGGATATGTTCGATACCCGCATCGCGGAGTACAACCGCATTCTCACCGGCAACAAGATCTTTATCGAGCGCACTGCCGACGTGGGTGTTCTACCTGCCGATGTGGGGGTCAATGCCGGTGTCACAGGACCAAGTCTGCGTGGTTCAGGTATAGCCCTGGACCTGCGCAAGCTGCAGCCCTATTCGATTTATGACCGCTTTGACTTCGAAGTCCCCGTAGGCACAGGTATGATGGGAACCACGGGTGACTGCTGGGACCGTTACTGGGTGCGTATGCTCGAGATGGCTGAAAGTGCCAAGATCATTCGCCAGGCTCTGGACCAATTGCCTGTGGATGGGGATGTCAAATCAGCCATTCCCAAACGCATACGTCCGCCAAAGGGGGAGATCTACTTCCGCTATGAGAATCCCCGGGGAGAACTGGGATACTATATCGTCAGTGATGGCAAGAATATCCCGGTACGTGTGAAGATGCGGTCGCCGGCTTTCTGTAATCTCAGTGTGATCAACGAGATAGGGCAAGGCTGGATGATCTCGGACGTCATCGCCATTCTGGGTAGTCTGGATATTGTACTTGGGGAGATCGATCGTTAAATGATTACCTCGCTGGCCAACTGGCTTCTCTCTCTGGATTTTCTCTCTGGGCTGGGTTACTGGACAGCCTGGGGCACTTCCCTGTTCGTCGTAGGCACCCTCATTTTTATTTTCATTGCCCTGAACGCGTTGATCCTGGTGTATGTGGAACGAAAGGTCTCGGCATTCATGCAGGTTCGACTGGGCCCCATGCGGGTCGGTCCCATGGGAACCCTTCAGACTGTGGCTGATGCATTAAAACTCCTGGTGAAGGAAGACATCATTCCGGCACTGGCTGACAAGCTGCTGTTCCGTGTCGGACCATTTGTCATTCTGGTAGCCTCAGTGGTGACCTTTGCCGCCATCCCATTTTCGGAGAAGCTCCTGGCTGCCGACATGAACATCGGTCTGTTCTATGTTGTGTCCATCTCCTCCATCGTCGTTCTCGGGATCGTCATGTCGGGCTGGGCTTCGAACAACAAGTGGTCCTTGTACGGTGCCATGCGCAGTGCCGCCCAGATCATCTCCTATGAGATCCCGGTGGGTATCACACTGCTGGCGGTGGTGGCAGTGGTGGGCAGTCTGAACATGCAGACCATCATCCACGCACAGGCCGGCACTGGCAACCTGTTCTACTGGATACCGTTGCCGCTGCCCAACTGGTATATCTTTCACAATCCCTTCCTGTTCCTGGCAACATTCATCTACATCATCGGTGCCACAGCCGAGGTCAACCGCGTGCCTTTCGATATTCCCGAATCTGAGTCTGAACTGGTAGCAGGTTTCATGACTGAGTACAGCGGCCTTCGCTGGGCTCTCTTCTTTTTGTCCGAATATGCAAATGCCACCCTGATCGCCTTCATCACCGCCATCGTCTTTCTCGGTGGCTGGCAATCGCCCTTTGCCGACCATCGCGGTGCACAGATCGCAGTCAGCATACTCACCGGCCTGGCGATACTCTGGACCCTGTTCATCCGTCTCAAAGCGCAGAGGCTTTCCATCTATCCTCTGGCCCTGGGGATCATCGTGACACTGTCCGCCTGGCTGTTTCCTGGTTTCGCCATCTGGCTGGCATCTCCAGGTCTGTTCTGGATGCTCATGAAAGTGGCAGCCATCATCTTCCTGCTGATGTGGTTCCGCTGGACCTTCCCACGCCTGCGAGTCGATCAGCTGATGTATATCAGTTGGAAAGTCATCCTGCCCATATCCCTGATCAATCTCATGGGCGTTGCCATCTGGCTATGGCTAACGGGTGATATCCAATTCTAAGGATTTGAATAGATGAGTTATTTCAACAACATCGGGACAGCCATCTCCACACTCTGGGAGGGGATGAAGGTCACCATGGGCTACCTCGTTCGAGCTCGTGATTATGTGACTCTGCAGTATCCTGATGAAGTCTGGCCAGTACCCAGCCGAAATATCGGAGTAGGGGATATCGATACCTACAATGTGGTGCGATCAAAGCTGCATGTGAACATGAACGATTGTATTGGTTGCAAGCAGTGCGAGCGGGCCTGCCCGGTGGATTGCATCAAGATCGATACCATCAAGGGTGAAAAAGGCGAGGACCTGGGCACCACCAGCAACGGAACGGCCATTAAGCTGCTGACCTATAATTTCACCATCGACATGACGGAGTGCATGTATTGTGACCTGTGTACCTTCCCCTGTCCTGAAGACTGCATTTTCATGACCCCGGATTATCAGTTCCTTACGGCCGACGCAGTCAAAACGGAGATCACACCCGAAGAACGCTGGCGGGACCGTGACCATCTCATCTATCAGTTCGCCACCGTGCCCCAGGAAGAGGTGGACAGGCGTCTGGCAGCTCAGGAAGCCGCCAAAGCAGCCAAGCTTGCGGCAGCAGCCAAAGCCCAGGCAGCGAAACCAAATGTCGACATACCTCTGAAGGGTATAGATACACCGGCAGGAGCACCGTCCGTAGCGAAACCGGAAACACCAAACGATCCAGTACCACCGGAAACCGGGGGCAAAACCGCACCCGAACCACCGGAAGGAGAGTCCCATGGCTGAGTTCCTGTTCTGGCTCATCTGGGGTCTCATCGTTGCCTCCGCGGCAGTGGTAGCCTTTGGCAAGAATCTTATCTACTCGGTTTTCGCACTCATGGGCACTTTCCTGGGTGTGGCTGGTATCTATGTCTTTCTCAATGCCGATTTCCTGGCGGTAACTCAGATCGTCGTCTATGTCGGCGGTATCCTGGTACTGCTGGTATTCGGCATCATGCTCACCAACAGGATCAGTACAGCCCGGATCAGTCAGACTTCTGTACAGCGCTGGCTGGGGGGGCTTGTGGTGCTGGTGCTACTGGGGATCCTGCTTTCCGTCATTCTTTCCCATGACTGGGAACTCATGGCAGATGCCCATGCATTCGAATCCACAGTCACCGGGATCGGTGAGCTGCTGTTCAGTGACTATCTGATCCTCTTCGAGATCGCATCGGTGCTGTTGCTCGGTGCCCTCATCGGTGCCGCGACTCTGGCCAGGAAGGAGTTGTAGATGGACCATCTGACCTCCTACCTGATCCTCAGTGCCATACTGCTGTGTCTGGGACTCTATACCGTGGTCACCCGGCGGAACGCTGTGGCCATTCTCATGGGCGTCGAGCTGATCCTGAATGCGGCCAATATTAATTTTGTGGCCTTCTCCAAGTTCCTGACCCACAGTCTGGACGGGCATCTGATCTCGGTATTTATCATCATGCTGGCTGCCGCGGAAGCCGCTGTGGCGCTGGCTATCGTGCTTAACCTGTACAACGATCGCGGGCACATCAATGTCGATGAAGCCAATACGCTTAAACAGTAGGACCCGGCTGCATGATTAATCTTGCCATACTGATCCTCTTCCTGCCGCTGCTGTCGTTCGCATTCCAGATCTTCTCCGGACGGCGCTTCGAGGAAAAGCGCGGTGAATGGATCTCCGTGGGGATCGAGTTCCTGACCCTGCTGTTTGCCCTGATCCTCTTCATTCTCATGCTCACGGAGTACGATACCGCATTCCAGAAGGAAGCACGCTACAACTGGCTTGACCTGGGTTCCTTCAAGATCGAAATGGGTATTCTCCTGGATAATGTGTCCATCATCATGCTGCTGGTGGTAGCCATCATCAGCTCATTGGTACACCTCTATTCGGTTGGCTACATGCAGGGCGATGTGCGCTATTCACGGTATTTCGGTTATCTGGGCATATTCACTTTTTCCATGAACGGCATCGTGCTGGCCAACAACCTGTTCATGATCTATATCTTCTGGGAACTGGTGGGCCTTTCCTCGTACCTGCTCATCGGGCATTGGTGGGAGAAACGGACTGCCGCCGATGCAGCCAAGAAGGCCTTCATCACCAACCGCATCGGTGATATCGGCATGTTCATAGGTCTGCTGATCATTGCCACAGTGCTGGGTACCTTCAACTATGAGTTGATCTTCGAAAGGATCGCAGACGGTACCTGGGCGGCCAACGCGCCTGATCTGTTCGGCGGGATCGATCCACACAAATTATTGACCTGGGGTGGTGTACTGGTATTTCTGGGCGCCGTGGGTAAATCGGCACAGTTCCCGCTGCATGTCTGGCTACCGGACGCCATGGAAGGACCCACGCCGGTCTCGGCCCTGATCCATGCGGCCACCATGGTTGCGGCAGGTGTTTACCTTACCGTCCGTATCTTCCCGCTGTTGACACCGGATGCCATGGCCACCATTGCCTTTATCGGTGGCTTTACCGCGATCTATGCCGCTACCATCGCCATTACGCAGAATGATATCAAGAAGGTCCTGGCGTATTCCACAGTGAGCCAGTTAGGGTATATGGTTATGGCCCTGGGCACTGGCGCCTATGTAGCCGGCTTCTTCCACCTCACTACCCACGCCATGTTCAAGGGCGCACTCTTTCTCTGTTCAGGTTCAGTGATCCATGCCATGCACCATGGTCTTCATGTGGAGAATGATCATAGGACCGATGCCCAGGATATGCGTAATATGGGTGGTTTGCGCTCAAAGATGCCCATCACCTACTGGAGCTTTCTCATTACCACGCTGGCCATCTCAGGTGTACCGTTTTTCTCAGGTTTTCTCAGCAAGGATGCCATCCTGGCCGGTTCATGGGCCTATGCTGCCAATGTGCATGAGGGCTGGCTGGCCAATCTGCATCTGGCCTGGATCCTGCCCGTTTTTGGATTCGGCGCCGCCATCATCACCGCGTTCTACATGTTCCGCCTCATCTACATGACCTTTTTCGGTGAGCCGAGATTGCCACGCGTCTTCGAGCATATCAAGGAGTCCCCCAGGGTGATGACGGTTCCGCTTATCGTTCTTTCGGTACTCTCCATGTGGTTCATCTTTACACTGCCTTCGGTGAATCCCTTCTCTGAACATGGCTGGTTTACCGGCCTCATCCAGAACCCGGGCACGGTGGTCAGTACTGGACCGGCATTCGAACTTGAACATTTCAAACATGCGCTGCATGAAGCCCATTCGCCGGCGATGATCACATCCCTCATTGTCGCCACACTGGGTATTATGCTCTCTACGCTGATCTATCTAATGAAGAAGATCTCGGCAGAAGATCTGGCAGCCCGTATGGGTGCCCTTTACAGGGGTTCCTATCACAAGTGGTATATGGATGAGTTCTACATTCACGGCATTATCCGTCCCTTCCTGCGCGGCTGTGATGCGCTGGGACGTTTCGATATGGATTATTACGACCACTACATCATCAACGGCGCCGGCCGCAACGCCAAGCGGGCAGCACTGGGTGTGGGAGTCTCCGATGATCTGGTGGTGGACGGCGCTGTCAATTTTACCGGTGTCATCTTCCGCTGGCTGGGTTGGACACTGAAGTTCGTACAAACCGGCCGCATTCAGAATTATCTCGTCTATGTATTGATCGGCGCAGCCCTCATCTTCGTCGTCAATATTTTTTAGGGTAGGAGGACTTGGAGTAGTCATATGGAAAATCACCTGTTAAGCATTGTAACCTTCTTGCCTGTGCTGGGCGCTCTGGCCATCATATTCATCCCCAGGGAGCAATTAAATGCCATCAAGTGGACCGCAGCCGGCATTACAGGAATACAGCTCATCTTCGCCCTCGTGATCCTGAGCGCATTTGATTTCAGGAACGCCGATGTGCAGCTGGTGGAGCACTACGCCTGGATCCCAGCCTTCAACATAGAATATTTTATGGGGGTGGATGGTCTCAGCGTACCCATGGTGCTGCTCACCTCATTACTGAGTTTCCTGGCAGTATTCTCATCCTGGAATATCGACAAGGCTCAGAAGGGCTATTTCGCCCTCTTTCTCCTGCTGGATGCCGGAATGATGGGTGTATTCGTCTCTCTGGATTTCTTCCTGTTCTACATCTTCTGGGAAGTCATGTTGCTTCCCATGTATTTTCTCATCGGGATCTGGGGCGGACCCCAGCGCGAGTACGCAGCCATCAAGTTTTTCCTGTACACGCTGTTCGGATCGGTTCTGCTATTGCTGGGAATGCTGGCGCTCTACTTCCTGGCCGAACCACACACCTTCAACATGCTGGTTCTGGCGAAGCAGTCCAGTGTATTCTCTCAGACTCTGTTGCTGGGCATGAACGCGGGTAAAGTGATTTTTATACTGCTCTTTGTTGGCTTTGCCATCAAAGTGCCCATATTCCCATTCCATACCTGGTTGCCCCTGGCACACGTGGAAGCGCCCACGGCCATATCTGTCATCCTTGCCGGTGTATTGCTGAAAATGGGTACCTATGGCTTCCTGAGGATCTCGTTCCCGGTACTGAAGGAGGCCACCCTGTGGTTCGCCCTGCCGATGGCTATCCTGGGTCTTATTAATATCATTTATGGCGCTATGGCGGCGCTGGCTCAACGTGACCTGAAGAAGATGGTTGCTTACAGCTCCATCAATCATATGGGTTATGTGTTGTTGGGAATGGCAGCCATGACTGCCGCTGGCATGAACGGGGCTGTGTTCCAGATGTTCAATCATGGGACCATCACGGCCATGCTCTTCATGTTGGTGGGTGTGGTTTATGATCGTGCTCACCATCGCAATATCGACGGCTTCGGCGGCCTGGCCAAGGTAGTGCCCATCTATGCCGGTATTGTCGCCCTGGCGTTCTTTGCAGGTCTGGGGCTTCCCGGACTTTCGGGCTTCATCTCTGAAGCGCTCTGTTTTATCGGCGCCTTCCCGGTGTTTACCTGGATCACGATATTTGCTACACTGGGGATTGTCCTCAACGCTGCATATTTCCTGTGGTCCTACCAGCGCATCTTCCTGGGAGAACTCAACCCCAAATATGCTGATCTGGAAGAGATCAATTATCGGGAATTGTTTGCACTCGTTCCTCTGGCGCTGATCACCCTGTTCTTTGGACTGTATCCCACACCCATGCTGAACGTCATGAGCACAACGCTCAACCAACTCGTTGATGCGGTGAAGACGGCCGGAATGGTAGCAGGATTCTAGGGGGCTGATACGCAAATGACTCTCGCTCAACTGACCACCGATCTGGGATATTTCATCCCGGAGCTGATCCTGACATGCATCATCCTGGTGGTCACGATCTATGATCTGTTCCAGAAGACCGAGAATTCCTTCAGGGTGGGATATGCAGCCATCGCTGGCCTGGTTGTCACCCTGTTCACCTTGAGTACTGTGGATGCATCCACCAGCCGGGGACTCTTCGCCAACATGCTGGCGCTGGATAATTTTGGGCAGTTCTTCAAATGGGTGGTAACCCTGGGTGCCCTCTTCGTGGTGTGGATCTCCCTGAATTCCAATGAATTGAAGAACCGCAAGATCGGTGAATACTACATTCTTATCCTGATCCTGGTCCTTGGCATGTTCTTTCTCGTCTCAGCCACCCACCTGCTTTCCATCTATGTGGCATTGGAGATGGTGAGTCTCATGAGCTACCTGCTGGCCGGATATCTGAAGGAGCACATGCGTTCCAACGAATCCTCGATCAAATACGTGATCTACGGAGCATTCTCCAGCGGGATCCTGCTCTATGGATTCTCATTGATCTATGGGCTTACCGGCAGCGCCGATATCAATGAGATTCAGGTCATCCTGGCAGGTAGTAACATTTCTCCGATGCTGCTGCTGCTCGTACTGGTGCTGACCCTGGTGGGATTTGGATACAAGATCGCAGCAGTACCTTTCCATTTCTGGACCCCGGATGTCTATGAAGGTGCTCCAGCACCCATCACCGCATTTCTGTCGGTGGCACCCAAGGCCGCAGGTTTTGCAGTCCTCATCCGTTTCATAAATGTAGCCTTCAGCGGGGATGGCAATCCGAATCTGGATTCCTGGGCTGTGCTCAATTCTCTGAACTGGCCCATCATCCTGGGCGGTCTGTCAGTTCTGTCCATGACCGTGGGAAACGTCCTGGCCATCCAACAGGCCAATATCAAGCGTATGCTGGCCTACTCCAGTATTGCCCATGCAGGTTATATGCTTATGGGACTGGTGGTAGCCGACCAGACCGGATTGGCAGCTGTCCTGTATTATACGGCAGTTTACATGCTCATGAATCTGGGAGCATTCTTCGTGGCGATCCATATCAAGAACGCTTTTAATACTGAGAATATCGAGGAATATCAGGGTCTGGGCTACAAAGCGCCCTTCCTGGGCATAGCAATGGCCGTTTTCATGTTCTCACTTACCGGCATCCCGCCAACCGCCGGCTTCGTAGCAAAATTCTATCTGTTCAGAGCCCTTGTGGAATATGGGGATCAATACTTCTGGCTGGCCATCATAGGATTGCTCAATTCAGTGGTGGCCCTGTATTACTACATGCGTGTGGTGAAGGCCATGTTCCTTACCAAGATCGAAATGGCAGAGACATTTCATTCTGCACCCCTGAATATCAATATCCTGCTGGGAATCCTCATGATTCCTCTCATCCTGGGCTGGATGATAGGTGATCCCCTGGCCGCCATCTCAGAATCGGCCATGCAGTTCTTCGTGCACTAGATTTTGATTCGCGGATCGTAATTCGCGGCTCGCTAATCGTAATTCGCAATTTATAATTTCTAATTAAGTTCCGGACATGTCCGGAACTTTACACATTGGTACCTGCAGCTGGAAATATGAATCCTGGCGCGGTCTTGTCTACTCGGACCAGGCAGGGGATAATTACCTCGAGGAATACGCCCGACGTTTCAGCAGTGTGGAGGTGGATCAGTGGTTCTGGTCGCTGTTCGGCGCTGATAAGGTAGTGCTGCCGAAGCCATCCGTGGTGCAGTCCTACGCGGATGCGGTGCCTAAGGAGTTCCGCTTCAGTATCAAGGTACCCAACAGCCTTACTCTGACACACTTCTATAAGAAGCAGAAAACTGATTCTCTGGTTGAGAATCCCTATTTCCTGTCTCCTACACTGTTTGGCGATTTCTGGGCCAGTCTGGGACCCCTGCAGAGCAGGGTAGGGGTACTGGCTTTCCAGTTCGAATACCTGAACAAACAGAAGATGAATTCGCAGGAAGAATTCCTCCAAGCGCTCTCTGTCTTCTTTGATCGTATCGATAAACAGATACCCATCTGTCTGGAACCACGCAACCCGAACTACCTGAGCGATGATTATTTTGGTTTTTTAAAGGAACAAGGATTGGGGCATGTCTATGCCCAGGGCTATTATTTGCCTGATATCGTTGAATTGTATCGTAAATCACATGGATTTCTGAGTGGGACTGCAATGATCCGACTGCTGGGACCTGATCGTGATGGCATCGAGAAACGAACGGGGAAGTCCTGGGATCGGATCGTGGCACCAAAGGACCGTGAACTGCCGTTGATAAGCCGCATGGTGAAGCACATGGTGGACGATAAGGAGCTGGATCTTTACCTGAACGTGAACAACCACTATGAGGGTTCAGCACCCATCACTATCGAGAGGCTGGAGGAGCTGCTGGCAGCTGATGAAACCTGATCTGGAGACAATCAAGCAGGATGCCATCCTGAAAAGGTTGCATGAGGATGTCAGTGCACTGGCGCATCCCAGGGGGCGTATGGTGGGATCCAGTGGACACCGCAAGGCCCGCAGCTTCATTGAGAGCCGGATGAAGGAGTTGGAGCTTGAACCCTATCATCAGGACGGCTATCGACTGCCTTATCACGTCCTGTTGAGGGAGTTCCAGAACCTGGCCGGATTGCTGCCCGGAGATCCTGCGATGCGCCCCATCATGCTGGTTGCTCACTACGATACCTGCGGACGTCAACCCGGAGCGGACGACAACGCCGCCGCAATCGCAATACTTCTGGCAGTGGCAAAGAAACTGCGAACCACTGAACTTAGCCGACCGATCCTCTTCCTCTTTCCCGATGCCGAGGAACCGCCAAACTTCCTGACACGTCGAATGGGTTCGACACAATTCTACCGTAAGCAATTGAAACACGAACTACATTGCAGCGTAGTCCTTGACCTGGTTGGACATGACATTCCGGTACCTGATCTGGCGAACGGATTGTTTGCATTCGGTATTGAGAGTGAAGGGCGTCTCCAGACGGTGCTTACAAAAACGAGGATTCCGGTCCAGCTGGACGTATTCGGTCTGCAAACTTCCTATGTAGGAGACCTGAGTGATTATCATGTCCTGCGCAATGCCGGAGAACCCTATCTGTTCCTCACCTGCGGCAGATGGGAGCATTACCATGAGAAAAGTGATACGCCGGACAAGCTGAACTATGGCAAGATGGGCAGGATCGTCGATTACCTTGTGGATCTGGTGGACGCCATCTCTGATCAGCATCTGGAAGAACGGACCCAGAGCGACACCACGGACTTTGAGATCAAGACAATGACCCGGATGCTGGGAGGGGAATTGGATCGTATGGGTTTAAAGCTGGAAACCCAGAGCGACATCGCCCAGGTCATTCAGCGATTTCACCGTGAGTTTCATCTATAGGCTGTCGGAGCCTTACGGTTCAGGCTATTCGACAATGTAGGCAGCGAAACCAGTGGTCATGTGCTCAGAGAAACCCCCGTCATCAGATCGGGTGATGAGCAAACCCTCGACATTTTCCAATTCCTCCAGCCATACCAGGCCCTCAGTAAGTCCCATGACCATGGCCGCAGTGGCATATCCATCCGCATCCATGCAGGTCGTGGAAATGACGGTGGCGCTGGCCAGGCTGTGCTCGATGGGATAGCCTGTTCGAGGATCGATGGTATGGGTGATCCGTCGGCCTTCCACCTCACGGTAGTTGCGGTAGTCCCCTGATGTGGCAACACCATAGTCGGATACGGCCAGGATATGCTGTAGCGACTCACCTGGGGTTGAAGCCAACTGCGGTCTGTCCACACCTATTCGCCAGCCTTCAGAATGGATGTTCTTCCCGTTGACCATAATCTCACCACCCACTTCGACAAATACGTTCTCAAAACCGGCGTCAACAAGATAGTTGCAGGCTATGTCAGAGCCGTATCCCTTGGCGATGGCACTGAGATCTATGGTAACCCCCGGACTGGCTTTGTAGAGCATTCCCTCTTCCAGGATCAGCTTGTCGCAACCGGTAAGCTCCAACCAGGCATCGATCTCCTCTACCGTTGGGAATCGATCCTCACCAGGTTCCATCCCAAAGCCATAAAAATTAATGAAGGGGGCCACGGTTGCGTCGAAGGCGCCACCACTGGCATCGCATAATTCGATGCCAGCGTGGACCACCGTAGCGAAATCCTCGGAGATCTCGAAGCCATCTGTGGTTTGGAGATTGTTGAACTGACTGATCTCACTCTGCTGCTGATATGTGGACATGGATTGATTCACCGCTGATAGGATACTGTCTACCGCAGCAGGGAGCCGGACTCTATCAGCTGCAGAGATCAATGTATCCACGATGGTCACATGGAAGGTGGTTCCCATGGTGGGTCCACTGAAACTGAATTCCTGTAATTCCGTCTGGCCACCGCCGCAACTCATCAAAATGATCAGGGGAAAGCTGATGAATCCAATTGCCAGGTTTCGTATGAAATGGTTATTGTTGGGCCGCATGATGTGCCTCCAGCTAAGGAAAATTGAGTCTTGCTAAAGATAAGTAAAAAAGGCCCGGAGAACCGGACCTTTTTGAATGTGCCTCGAGATTTCGCCAGTGTGTGCTAGAATTTATCGTAGGCGATCATTTCTGATTCGACACCAAGATTGTAAAGCATGTTCTCCACTGCATCGATCATGGGCGGCGGACCGCACATGTAGTACTCGATATCCTCAGGAGCCTCGTGCTTGCTCAGATAGTTGTCGTGTACGACCTGGTGTATAAAACCAACGGGTCCATCCCAGTTGTCCTCCTCCATGGGCTCGGAGAGCGCCACGTTATAGGAGAAGTTCGGGAAGTCCCTCACCAGAGACTTGAAATCCTCGTCGTAGAACATCTCGCGTTTGGAGCGGGCGCCGTACCAGAAGGTGATCTTGCGGTTTGAGTGGTTGGTCCGCAGCAGGTCAAAGATATGGCTGCGCATGGGCGCCATACCTGCTCCGCCACCGATATACATCATCTCACGATCGGTCTCCTTGCGGAAAAACTCACCATAAGGACCGCTCACAATCACTTTATCACCGGGCTTCAGATTGAAGATGAACGATGAAGCCAGACCGGGAGGTACGTCCATTCCGGGTGGCGGACTGGCAATACGCACGTTGAGCATAACGATATTACCCTCAGCCGGATGGTTGGCCATGGAATAGGCGCGGAAGATGGACTCTTCCATCTTGGAGTGATAGCGCCACATATTGTACTTGTCCCAGTCCTCGCGGTATTCACTTTCCACATCGAACTCACTGTAGTCAAGTTCGTAGGGTGGGATGTCGATCTGGATGTAGCCGCCGGCCTTGAAATCCAGGTTCTCGCCTTCCGGCAATCGCAGGATCAACTCCTTGATGAAGGTGGCGACGTTGTGGTTCGAGACCACCTCGCATTCCCACTTCTGAATGCTGAAGATCTCGTCGGGGATATGGATGTCCAGGTCGTTCTTGACCTTCAACTGGCAGGCCAGTCTGACATCGTCCTTCAGCTCGGCCCGGGTCAGATGCGGTTTCTCGGTGGGCAGGACATCTCCTCCGCCCTCTATGACCTGGCACTTGCACATGGCACAGGTACCGCCACCACCACAGGCCGAGGGCAGGAAGATCTTTTCCGCGGCCAGGGTGTTCAGCAGGGTTGCGCCTGCCGGTACTTCCTTTGACTTCTCCTCGTCATCGTTGATGAGGATCTTCACATTACCGGTGTTTACCAGTTTTGAGGTAGCATAGTTCAGGATGACTACCAGAATGAGGATGGTCCCGGTGAAGACCAGTGCGCTTAAGAGAATGAGTCCAAGAACGCTCACGGTTCCTCCTTATAAACTGATACCGGAAAAGCTCATGAAGGCCATAGCCATCAGACCTGTAATGAGCATGGTTATACCCAGACCTTTCAAACCGTCTGGGATCTGCGAGTAACGCAGTTTCTCGCGGATGGCTGCCATGGCGGCAATGGCCAGGGCGAAGCCAACTCCTGAGCCGAATCCGAACACGGTGGATTCAGCAAAGGTATACTCCCGCTCCACCATGAACAGCGAGGCACCCAGGATGGCGCAGTTCACTGCGATGAGGGGCAGGAAAATTCCCAGGGAGCTGTACAGGGCCGGACTGAACTTGTCCACCACCATCTCCACGAGTTGGACCATGGCAGCGATCACCGCGATGAATGCGATGAAATTCAGAAAGGACAGATCCACGTCCGGTAGGCCGGCCCAGGCCAGGGCACCCGGTGCCAGCAGGTATTGATTCAGGACCCAGTTGGTGGGCACGGTTATGGTCTCCACGAATATGACTGCCAATCCCAGACCGATGGCCGTTTCCACTCGCTTGGAGACGGCCAGAAATGAACACATGCCCAGGAAGAAGGCCAGCAGGATATTCTCGACGAAAACAGCTTTAACGAACAGGCTGATAAGATTTTCCATCATATCCTCCTATTCCGCAACAATGCCGGTGATGGCACGTTGTATCCAGATGATCAATCCCAGGAGAATGAAGGCCCCTGGCGCCAGCACCATCAGGCCCATATTCTGGTAGCCTGCCGCATAGAGTGCGTCAGGGACGATCTGAAAGCCGAAGAGCGATCCACTACCCAGGAGTTCCCGGCCGAAGGCCACTGCGATGAGGATCAGGCTGTAGCCCAGACCGTTCCCGATGCCGTCCAGAAGACTTGGCCAGGGCTTGTTCTGCAG
Organism: uncultured Lentisphaeria bacterium; assembly: GCA_964454335.1. GTDB lineage: Bacteria > Fidelibacterota > UBA8477 > UBA8477 > JABMPR01 > CAYVVT01. The sequence goes on from CAYVVT010000009.1 coordinate 33,685, forward strand.
TGCAAAAGCCTCCGCCCGTCCCAGGACGATGCAGTTGGTTATGATCAATCCAACAAAAACGCTCAACTGCTTGCTGACGTCGTAGAGGTAGGCTTTGAGTACCTGATCCACCAGGATCACCAGCGAAGCAATGATCGAGAGTTCAACGATGATCCGGATGTTTGAAGGGACCTTGTTGCGAATCGCTGCCACAATGAGATTAGAGAAAGACAATACGAAGATGACGGCCACTGACATCACCATGGCGGTCTTCAACTGCACCGTAACCGCCAGGGCTGAGCAGATGCCCAGGACCTGCGTGGCAATGGGATTGTCATCCATCAGGGGATCCTTGACGAATCCCTGGTGTTTTTTATCGAATAAACTCACGAATCAACTCCTCGAACCGTCTTGAAGTAGGGTTCATATTTCTCGAGAGTTTCCTGCAGGAAAATATTGATGCCGTTGCCGGTGAGAGTGGAACCACTGATACCGTCCACATAATGTTCAGGGTGCTTCTCATCCGCCCGGACCTTGCCTTTGGCCACCTTGATGGACACCAGTTCACCTGTACCGGAGAGGATACGTTTCCCGGCGAAGGCGTCAGTGAACCAGTCCCGTTCGATCTCACCCCCCAGGCCAGGTGTCTCACCATGGGAATAAAAGGTGATACCCTTCACGGTATTCAGGTCCTGTTCCAGGGAGATGTAACCTTTGATGGTGGACCACAGACCTTTCCCCGAGGTGGGGATACAGTATGCTACGATCTCTTCACCTTCCTTACGGCAGTAGACAGGCAGCAGATCCAGATCTGTCTTGGGATCAAGGCTGGTCACCTCACGATCAGGTACAACAGAACCATCTGTCGAGACCACGAACGAACTGATGTTCTCGTTGAAAAGGTCCAGCAGCTTCTGAGCTTCCATCTCCTCTTCGCCCACCAGATCGAGTACGCTTAGTATGTTGTATTTGATATCCAACTGGATGTTCGTGTCCTGAAGAGGTTTCAACAGTGTGGCCGCCGAGGCCAGAAGAATGCTGCAGATAAGTGTGACCAGTGCTGCGAATCCCAGCGTGTATGCATTGCTTGTTTTTCCACTAGCCATGACGCAGCCTCCTCTTGATGTTGGCCTGGATCACGAAGTGATCGATGAGGGGCGAGAAGACGTTGCCAAACAGGATGGCCAGCATCATCCCCTCGGGATAGGCCGGGTTGAAGGTACGGATCAGGATCGCCATGACGCCGATGAGGACACCATAGACCCACTTACCGGTATTCGTTCCGGCTGCGGAGACCGGATCCGTGGTCATGAACACCAGTCCGAACATGAAACCGCCCATGACCAGATGGTAATGCGCTGGCAGGCTCATCATGCCAGTGGCATTCTCGCCAGCGAAGAAGCTGATGATCAACGCCATCCCGTAGCCTCCCAGCAGCGTGGCAGCCATGATCCTCCAGCTGGCGATGCCCGTGATCAACAGGATCACTGCTCCGATGAGGATGGCCAAGGTGGATGTTTCTCCCATGCTGCCGGGGATCAGTCCCAGGAACATGTCGTTCCAACCGAACCCGGCACTTTCAAGGGCAGAGACGGCGTTGTCTTCTGCAGCCGCAACCGCTGAGAGCGGTGTGGCACCGGTAAAGCCGTCGATAGCCACCCAGACTCTGTCACCGGAGATATCCCCGGGGTAGGTAAAGAACAGGAAAGCCCGGGCGGTTAGCGCCGGATTAAGCAGATTCATACCAGTACCACCAAAGACCTCCTTGCCGATGATTACGGCAAAGGTGACAGCTACAGCGACCTGCCACAGAGGAATGGTAGCAGGCAGGGTCAGTGGTAATAGTATTCCTGTGACCAGGAATCCTTCGTTGATAGCATGGCCGCGGATATGTGCAAAGATCATCTCCCAACCCAGACCAACAGCATAGGTCACGATGATCACGGGCAGGAGTTTCAGAAAACCGAATAGAAATGCCGGCCAGAACCCATCCACCTGCGCCTGCAGACCGGTGTTGTAGCAAGCCACCAGAATGACCGGGATCAGGGCAAAGATCACGATGCCCATAAAGCGTTTCATGTCGATGGCGTCACGGATATGCGGTCCCTGTCGGGTGGCATGTCCCGGTGTGAAGAACATGGTGTGGATGGCCTCTACCATGGGATACACCACCTTGACAGGACTTTTCTTGATGGACTCGCCCACGTTTGTAAGGAAGCGATCGAGGAATTTCATGCTCAACCCTCCTTTTCCATCAGGATGGTGCCTGATTCGATGATCGATTCGAATTCGATCTTGGACGGACAGATATAGGTACAGAGTGAGAAATCCTCCGGAGCCACCTCATAGATACCCAATTGTTCCATCAATTCCACATCCTCCACCAGGATGGCCTTACAGAGATGGCTGGGCAGGATATCCATGGGCAGAACCCGTTCGTAATTACCTGTAGCAACAAAGGCCCGGTCCTCGCCGTTCAGGTCAGTATTGATAACCCGAGGCTTTCTAGGCAGAAACCAGGACACGAAGGCAGGCCACCAACTGGCTGCTTTGAATCCGGGTTGGACCCAACCGAAGAATCGTTTCTCCTGGACCTCCGGGACCACGGTCACCATTTCATCGTAATAACTGAGAAATCCAGCCGCATCCGTTTTCCGACCTGTGAGCACATTGCCGGAAATAAAACGGTGCGTCACATCACTGAGCCCCTGTGGTATGAAGCAGCTGATATCAGCCCCTTCTATTGACTTTACGTAATAATTGTCAGAGAGACTTGGTCCGGTGAGGGCCACGATCTTCTCCGCAGCATAGCTGCCCTGGGTGAGAATTTTCCCGATCTGGGCCACATGACGGGGTGAGATATACCAGATAAGCTCACCCGATTTCATGCGATCCACGTGGTGGACCTGGACACTGATATTTCCAGAAGGGTGTCGGCCATGGAAGCTGTGCATATCCACACCTTCGATACCAGTAAACCATTCACTGGTTTTGCTGGAGACGGATAGATGGATGGGGCCGTCACAGAGTTTTGACAGGACATTGACGCCCAGCTGGAAATCCTGCTGGCGTGATTCGAGAATGAAATCCGTCTCAGCCTGAAGTGGAGCAGAGTCCACAGCCGAGATGAAGATGGCTTTTGGACTCCCGCCTGGCTGAGCGATCCTGGTATATGGCCTTTGCCGCAAGGCGGGCCACAGGCCGGCATCCAGTAGCGCTGAAGTGGCCTGCTCACGAGTGAGGGTCTTCAGTTCACCCTCTGCATAGCGAGGCATTTCGACGGCGCTGTCTTCCGGGCCGACATCGACGATGATCCGTTGTATGATACGACGTTCGCCGCGGACGATCTTAGAGACCGTACCCGCCTTAGGGGAGAGAAATTTTATCTCTGGTCGTCGCTTGTCCACGAACAGGACGGAGCCGCGTTGCACCTGGCTCCCTTCCTCGATCTTCAAAGCAGGTCGCAGCCCCCTGAAATCTATGGGCAGAACGGCTACTCTCAGTGGCCTGTGGGCCGACTCCAATCGACGCTCGGCCTTACCGGCCAGCGGGATGTCGTAGCCCCTTTTAAGCTTGAATTGCCCCATACTTTCGATTCTCCATTCGTTTGTCAATTACCTGGAGTGATTGTCTTTGGGTGAACTGGAACGCAGTTCCATATCTTCTTTCGATAAATGATGTATGTAATGCCTGTGGATTTTAGTGTCAAGCGCTTCATTTACCCTATCACATGCGTGGACAAATAATATGCCAGTGAAGCATTTTTCTTGCTAAAAATTTGCGATTCGGCAGGAGTTGGACAGAATGGGGAGCCGACAGAAGGCGGGAGACAGGAGACAGAATGGGGGGAGTGATCAGAACTGGAGGAAAGGATAGCTCGGAATATCAGAAATGAGAATGCTCTGTGCTTTGGCTGGAGCACATCTGTCTGTTCTGGTCTGGAATGAGATCACCCCAAGGCTTTTCAAGGTTCAGCGTGATCAGCCACCCTGATTTAAGCTCCGTTTTGCGGCTCAACCTTCTGTCTCTTATCTTCCGCCTCCCATCTCCTGAATTCTGTTTGAATGCCTTGCCCCTTCGTCTACATTTCGCCGCTTTTGACGGACCTCTAAAAAAGGGTAAGGCCGAGTGCTCGAGCAACTGTCGCAAAACCTGGAATCCATCTTCAAACGCCTGCGTGGTCACGGCAAGCTGACCGAATCGAATATCAGCGAAGCCCTGCGCGAAGTGCGAAGAGCATTGCTGGAGGCGGATGTGAACTATCGGGTGGTGAAGGAATTCATCGCCCGCGTGAAGGAAGAAGCACTGGGTGCTGAGGTATTGCGTTCTATTACACCGGGACAGCAGATCGTCAATATCATTCACAATGAGATGATCGAACTGCTAGGGGGACAGACGGCCGGTCTCCAGCTGAAGGGTTCGCCCGCGGTGATCATGCTGGTCGGTCTGCAGGGTTCCGGTAAGACCACGACGGCTGCCAAACTCGCTGTGCGCCTGCGCAAAGAAGGCCGCAGACCCCTGTTAGTGGCCTGTGATGTCTATCGGCCAGCTGCTGTGGAGCAGTTGAAGATCCTGGGCAAACAGACAGATATCCCGGTTTACAGTGAAGAACATCAGGATGTGAAACGTATCGCCCAAAACGCGCTGCGGGAAGCTGTCCGCTTTCCTGCGGATCTGATCTTGCTGGATACCGCCGGCCGCCTGCATATCGACGATGAGATGATGGCGGAGATCGCCACCTTGCAGCAGGCTACCAAACCCGCTGAAACGCTTTTTGTCGCTGATGCCATGACCGGCCAGGATGCGGTGAACGCCGCCAGTGCCTTTGCCGCAGAGCTTGAGTTGACCGGTGTGATCCTGACCAAGCTCGATGGTGATGCCCGTGGTGGTGCGGCATTGTCCATCCGCAACGTCACTGGTAAGCCCTTGAAGTTTGCCGGTGTGGGCGAACACATTGACAAATTGGAGGTCTTTCATCCGGACCGCATGGCCGGCCGCATTCTGGGTATGGGGGATATTGTTTCCCTGGTAGAAAAAGCTCAGGAGGATGTGGATGTTGAAGAGGCGCAAAAACTAGAGGAGAAGCTGCGCAAGAACAGCATGGACCTTGAAGATTTCAAGGCTCAACTGAAGCAATTGAGATCCATGGGACCCATGGGCGATCTCATGTCCATGATACCCGGCGCGCAGAAGCTCAAAGGTGTTGATATTGATGAAAAAAGGTTGACTAGGGTAGAAGCAATCATTAATTCTATGACCCTTGACGAACGGCGTCGTCCGCAGATTTTAAATGCCAGTCGACGCAAGCGTATCGCCCGGGGATCTGGAACCAAGGTTCAGGATGTCAACCAGCTCATGAAGCAGTTCCAGATGATGAAGAAAATGATGAAGCAGGTTGGCAAAATGAACAAACGCCAAATGATGCGCAACCTGCCGACGGGCTTTTAAAAGGAGGTTATTGTTTGGCTGTCAGAATCAGACTGAAGCGACTGGGGAAGAAGAAACAACCCTTTTACAGAATTGTTGTAGCAGATTCTCGCGCACCTCGTGACGGACGTTCCATTGAGACATTGGGACATTACAACCCTCTTCCGGAGCAGGAACAACTTGTGATCAAGGAAGAGCGGCTATTCCACTGGTTGGATCAGGGCGCTGAGCCGAGTGATACGGTTAAGAGCCTTTTTCGTAATCGTGGCCTCATTCTCAAGTATGAACTGATATCCCGGAACGCCGATGAAGCGACGATCAGCAAAGAAATGAACAAGTGGGAACTGGCACGTGAGGAACGTGTCAAGCGTCAGTCTGCCGCTGCAGATGAAAAAGCAGAGCAGGCCGAGAAGGCCAAAGCTGAAGAAGCTGCTGCAGAAGAGGCCGCAGATGCGGAAGCTGAGGTAGTACCAGAAGAGACTGCCGAAGCAGTTGAAGAGCCCAGCGACGCTCCCGCCGAAGATACCACAGAAGAAGCCGCTGACGAAGCAGCGGTGGAAGAGCCTGTGTCCGAAGAATCTGCCGAAATCACGGAAGAAACTGCAACTGACGAAGCACCAAGTGAAGAGGAAGCTGCAGAAGCAGCATCCCCAGCTGAAGCTGAAGAAGATGCGAGTGCAGAAGCTGAACCCGCAGGGGAAGCCCAGGACGACGAGTCCAAGGAGGAGGCTGAATCCTAAGCTTATTCCGCTCCCGTGAGGGTAAAACCCAGAAAGGACCGAGCATGAAGGAATTTGTCGAATTCGTGGCGAAGAGCCTTGTTGACAATCCCGATGAAGTCGAAGTACATCAGGTGGATAGTGAACGGGTGACCATCTTCGAATTGCACGTAGCCAAGGAGGATGTCGGCAAAGTAATCGGTAGGCAGGGACGCACTGCAAAAGCGTTCCGCACCCTTCTGGCAGCGATCTCAGCCAAGTCCGGTTCCAACCGGGCCATGCTCGAGATTATCGAATAAATCCCTTCTGACATGGGTGAGGCTGATCGAACCCGAATCGGCATCGTTCGAAAGCCGCACGGAATTAAGGGGGGTGTCAAGATCTCGGCCGAGCCGGAGATCCTTGATGCTCTGCCCGAGATAGATTTGTTTTTTGTCAATACTGGAACGGAATGGCAGACTCTGCACTTGGAGGGTCTGGCCGGGACAGCGGCTGATCCAATTCTTTATTTCGAAGAGATCCCGGATCGTGATGCTGCTGACCATCTGCGAGACGCTGAGGTCTGGGTCCGGAAGGAGCAGTTGCCCGGTCTCGCGGAGGGTGAATACTATGTCGCCGACCTGGTGGGTTGTGAAGTCCTCGATGAGGATGGTACGGTCCTGGGCCGCGTCCGCGAGGTGACCCGGCCGTCGCAGCACGAGGTGCTTGTGATCGAAGCTGAAAATGGGGAAACACTGATCCCCTTTGTCGAAGCCTGGATCAATGATGTTGACCTGGAGCAACGCCGAATTCACGTTGTAAGTGGAGAGGAGATCTGATGCGAATCGATGTCATCACAACTTTCCCGGACGTCGTACGTAGCTTTCGAGACATGGGCATCGTTGGTCGGGCCTTTGAACGGCAGCTGGCGGAATTGCATTGCTGGGACCTGCGGGACTATGCCGACGACAGCTTCAAGCACATCGACGATGAGCCTTACGGTGGTGGTGCCGGGATGGTGATCAAAGCGGATCCCATCTTCAGGGCTTTTGACGATATCCGTTCCAAACATGGTGAACCGGGGTACAGTATCTTTCTGACACCCCAGGGAAAGACCTTTGATCAGCAAACGGCCGAAAGACTGCAGGAGCAAGAACATCTCACGCTGTTGTGCGGTCGCTACAAAGGCGTCGACGAACGGGTTCGCGAGAACCTCATCGACGAAGAGTTGAGCATCGGCGATTACGTCTTGAGCGGTGGTGAACTGGCAGCATTTGTGGTGATCGATGCCGTAGTCCGTCGTATCCCTGGAGCAGTCAATGATGAGGACAGCACTGAATCGGACACATTTCCCGTGGGTCTGCTGGACGCACCCTATTACACCCGACCTTCTGAATACAGGGGTTTACGGGTACCGGAGGTCCTCTTGTCGGGACACCATGCTGAGATTGAAAAGTGGCGCAAAGAACAGCGTCTGGAACGAACCAGAGAACGTCGGCCGGACCTGTTTTCAAGATATTTGAAGGAACTGGAGGAGAACAATGAACAAGGTGAATGATCTGGTGGCTGATCAGCTGCGGACCGATATCCCGGATTTCAAACCCGGGGACACGGTGGCCGTTGATGTGAAGGTCATCGAAGGAAATAAAGAACGCCTGCAGCGTTTCGAGGGAAACGTCATTGCCCGTCACGGTAAGGGCGTGAATGCCACTTTTACCGTCCGCAAGATCTCGAACGGCGTCGGTGTTGAAAGGATCTTTCCACTGCATGCTCCCACGCTGGCAGATGTCAAGGTGCTGAAGCGGGGCAAGGTCCGCCGGGCCAAGCTCTATTACCTGCGTAAGTTGCGCGGTAAGAAAGCGCGCATCAGGGAAGTCCGGCCCACCTAGGACCAACCGTCCAAGTTATTGATCAAAGGCCACCTTTGTTTAGGTGGCTTTTTACATTACAGCGAAGACGAGTTGGTAAGGTGTGGATCACGGCTAAGTCATCACGAGGAGTGTCCCGCAGACACTCAGTGGTGATCTGGTCAAAATCCTCCAAAGCAGTTTAACTGGATTGCCGTGTCGCAACACCCTGCGTGACTCCTCGCAATGATGTATACCCGCGTTCTTCGCTCTTGTTCATTCCTTGAGAGCCGTTAATTTCCTGCTTCATTTACTATGCTAAACGACCTCAACATCCTTCATCTTTTGCTGATACTCATCATCGGGGCGGCCGCGGGCTTTATCAACGTCCTTGCCGGGGGCGGTTCATTCCTGACCCTGCCGCTGATGATCTTCCTGGGTCTGCCGCCCAACGTGGCCAACGGTACCAACCGTGTGGCCATTATCATGCAGAATGTCTTTTCGGTGGGCAGCTTTATCCATAAAAAGGTGAATCCAGGGCGATTTGCGGTAAAAGCTACCCTGTGTGCTGTGCCCGGGGGCATTCTGGGCGCCTGGCTGGCTACCATCGTATCAGACGATCAGTTCCGCACGAGTCTGGCGGTGTTCATGATCCTCATGTCCCTGTTCACCCTGTTCTTCAAACAAGGGGAAGGCCAGGATCCCCTGAATCCGCATGCCTATTCCGGATCATGGATCATCCCGGGTCTGGCTTACTTCCTGGTGGGTATATATGGCGGCTATATCCAGGCAGGAGTAGGATTCCTCATCATAACTGTCCTGCTGCTGCAGAATATCAATCTGGTCCACGGGAATGCCGTGAAATTGACCATCATCACCTTCTTTTCCATCTCGGCCCTCATCATCTTTGCACTCAATGACCAGGTGAACTGGGCCCTGGGTGCCATGCTTGGTGTGGGCAACATGACAGGCGGCTGGTTGGGAACCAGGGTCGCCATTGCCAAGGGGCACCGCTGGATCAGACATGTGGTTACGATTGCGGTGATCGTTTTTGCGCTTAAACTATTATTCTGGAATTAGACCAGGACCATAATACCGTATGAGAAACATGTCCGCCAAACAGGATGATTATTCCAGCTTGCCCTCAGTGGACACACTGATCACTGCAGCGGCCGACCATGCATTACCCCACCCGTTGAAGCGACTGGTGGCCAGGGATATCATTGAGACCGCCCGCGCCCGGATCTCCAAAGGGCAAGGAGGCAAAGGGGCCGATGTGCAGCGGGAATATCTCTCCACACTCAAAGACATAGAACAGGGCTTACGACCGGTGATCAATGCCACCGGCGTGGTCCTGCATACCGGACTAGGCCGGGCTGCGATCCCGGCATACGTTGTCGAAGCCTTCCAGACCATCACTGACCGCTACGTCAACCTGGAACTTGATCTACACAGTGGACAACGGGGGAACCGTCACGACCATCTGCGACCCTGGATCCGTGGGCTCAGTGATGCCGAGGACGGTATATTGGTGAATAATAATGCCGCGGCAGTGCTCCTGGCGCTGAACACCTTCGCGGATCGCAAGGAGGTTGTGGTCTCCCGTGGTCAGCAGGTGGAGATCGGCGGATCGTTCCGTATCCCTGAGATCATCAAGAAGGCAGGTGCCAAACTGGTGGAAGTAGGGACAACCAATCGCACCCATGCCAAAGACTATTCAAATGCCATAAGCGAGCGCACCAGAATCCTGCTGTGGGTCCACACCTCCAACTATCGGGTGGAAGGTTTTACAAAAGAAGTGGACCTGAGTGAAATGGTCGGCATTGCCAGGGATCATGGCCTGCTGGTGATGGCCGATCTGGGAAGTGGGGCTCTCACGGACCTTGAGGCTCTGGGCTTGAAACGGGAACCGCTGGTGGCGGAGATCATTGGCCAGGGGGTAGATCTGGTGACCTTCTCCGTTGACAAGCTGCTGGGCGGGCCCCAGGGCGGGATCATTTGCGGTAAACGCGAGCTCATCAGGAAGCTTGAAAAGAATAATCTTCTCCGGGCGCTGAGACCCGACAAGGTGCAGATCCTGATGACTCAGCAGGCCCTGTCGGCCTATGCCCATCCGGATGAACTCTCTCAGAGACTGCCTACCTACCGGGATTTCCAGACGAGTATTACTGAGCTGAAAAAACGTGCTGAGGCCATCATCGCCGCCGTTATAAATAAGAATTTGACGCTGTCGGTCGTGGAGACGGAGTCCCAGGTGGGCTCAGGAGCTTCACCAACGGAGACCATTGCTTCAATGGGCTTGCACCTGGATCACAACAAACTCTCGGCAAGTCGGATGGCAAGCTGCCTGCGTACCGCGAAAACGCCCATTCTGGGACGTATCCAGGAGGATGCTGTGATCCTGGACCTGCGGACGGTGCGTACAGATGAAGACGAAAGCATTAGTTCCGTTCTAACCACATTATAGAAGGGACTCCGTTTGGATCCGAGCGATCGCTGGAAGAACCGACTAAAGGCGCTGGGACCGGGTCTGCTCTGGGCTGGCGCTGCCATAGGCGTGTCACATCTGGTGCAGAGCACCCGTGCCGGAGCGAATTATGGTTTCGCCCTGGTGTGGGTGGTCGTCATTGCCAATATCTTCAAGTACCCTGCCTTTGAGTTTGGGCCGCGCTACGCGGCGGCCATGGGTGAAAGCCTGCTGGACGGATATTTTAAGATCGGTAAATGGGCCATGGCAGTGTTCCTCATCATGACTGCCGGCACCATGTTCACCATACAGGCGGCTGTCACAGTGGTCACTGCCGGTCTGGCCAGCCAGTTGTTCGGCAATAGCTGGTCCCCTTTCTTGTGGAGCTCGCTCTTATTGTTGACCTGTGCTGTCGTTTTGATCATCGGCCGCTACCCGTTGCTGGACAAGGTGATCAAGACCATCATTATCCTGCTGACCCTGTCCACTCTGATAGCGGTGGCCGCTGCTGCGGGACATGGGAACAACATTCAACCGGAATTCATCGCTCCCCGGATCTGGACCCTGGCTGGTGTGTCCTTCCTCGTGGCCCTCATGGGTTGGATGCCCTCAGCCATCGATATTTCAGTCTGGCACTCCCTGTGGACCATCGAGCGCAAGAAATCCACCGGACACACACCTACACTCAGCGAGGCGCTGTTCGATTTTCGACTGGGGTACTTTGGTACCGCCTTTCTAGCTCTTGGCTTTCTGACACTGGGTGCTCTGGTGATGTATGGTTCCGGTGAGGGTTTTGCCTCCAGCGGAGCAGCCTTTGCCGGACAGCTGATCAATCTGTATACCAGCTCCCTGGGAGAGTGGAGCAGACCGGTGATCATGGTGGCGGCATTCACCACCATGTTCAGCACCACCCTCACGGTGACGGATGCCTTCCCTCGAGTCCTGCGTCGCAGTACGCAGGTCCTGCTACCCGGACGCTTCCCTGAACAGACCTCAAGTTGGCTGTACTGGGCCTGGATGGCGGTGGTTGCCGGCGGTGGATTGTTGATCATCGCATTTTTCCTGAAGGGAATGACCTTCCTGGTCGATCTTGCCACCACGTTGAGCTTTCTTACAGCCCCGATCCTGGCTTACATCAACTTCAGAGTAGTTACCGGACCCTGGATGCCTGAATCAGCTATCCCGGGAAGAAAGCTGCAGGCTCTGAGTTGGGCGGCCATTGTATTCCTTGGCGGGTTCGGGCTATTCTTTCTGATATGGAAATTTGTGCTTTAGCACTGACATTTTCGAAATCGTGTCCAGGTCTTAGATTGGGTTTGCTTCATTCTGCTGAAATGCCACTGGCATTCCAGCACGCCTCGCAATGACCAGGGATTAGGGACAGCAAATGAATTCTGCAATATTGGCACTTATCGGTATTTTTATCTTTTTCCTGGGATACAGGTACTATAGCAGATTTCTCGCCAGGCGGATCTACAAGCTTGATGATGAACTAGTCACCCCGGCGCATGAGTTCCGCGATGAGGTGGATTATCTACCAACCCAGAAACACGTACTCTTTGGACATCATTTTGCAAGTATCGCCGGTGCCGCCCCCATACTGGGACCGGCCATCGCCGTGATCTGGGGCTGGCTCCCAGCCTTTCTATGGGTGACACTGGGGACGGTCTTTTTCGGGGCTGTGCATGATTTTGGGTCACTGGTGGTGAGTGTCCGGCACAAGGGCCGCTCCATCGGCAAGGTAGCAGAAACCCTGCTAAGCCCCACTGCACGCACACTCTTTCTGAGCATTATCTTCCTCCTGCTGTTCATGATCATCCCGGTCTTTGCCCGGGCCATTGCCCGCCTGTTCGTGAACTACCCCGGTAGCGTCATTCCCATCAACTTTGAGATCGCGGTGGCCATTACCATCGGTTTTATCGTCCGACGCACCGGCATTAAGCTGTTGTTACCCTCGCTGCTGGCACTTGGAGCCCTCTACCTTGTGATCTGGGTGGGCTGGCGAGTACCGGTGCACATCTCGGATTTCATGCCCTGGCTGGTTCGGATCTTTGGTCCCCTGGGAGATGCGAATGCGGAGATCTCTGCCTGGGTGGTCCTGTTGCATATCTATGCCTTCATTGCTTCTACCCTGCCGGTGTGGGTCCTCCTGCAACCCAGGGATTTCATCAACAGCCATCAGCTGTTTCTGGCTCTGGGTATCGTATTCCTGGGCATTTTCCTGGCGGCCCGACCTGTGGTAGCCCCGGTCATTTCCACAACAGAAGTGGAGAGAGGCGGCTGGTTCCCGCTCCTGTTCGTGACCATCGCCTGCGGAGCGATTTCCGGATTTCATTCCCTGGTGAGTTCAGGTACCAGCGCAAAACAACTGAACAAGCTGGGTGATGCGCGCATGATCGGGTATGGCGGCATGCTGGGGGAGGGTTCACTGGCGCTGGTTGCCACGCTGGCGGTTTCCGCCGGTTTTGCCAGCCGCTCGGATTGGTTGCAGCATTATCACTCCTGGGGTGAGGCTGCCCGGGGCAGCATTCTGGCCTTTGTGGATGGAGCATCCACTTTTGTCATGGCCCTGGGGATCCCCGGTGATCTGGCAGCGATCTTCCTCAGTGTCGTGGTGATCTCCTTCGCAGCCACCACCCTGGATACGGCGTTCAGGCTGCAGTGCTATATTCTGGGTGAGTTCGGCGATTCCTACCGGATCAAGTTACTTCGTGACAATCGTCTGCTGCAGGCCGCAATCGTGATCGTGGCCGGACTTTATATGACCCTGACAAACCAGGAGGCCACCCTGTGGCCCATGTTCGGTACGACAAATCAACTGGTGGGCGGCCTAGCGCTCCTGGTGATCTCCATATGGCTTTATCGAGAAAAACGACCTGTCTGGTATACCCTTGGTCCTATGCTGTTCCTGGTGGTTATGACCAGCTGGTCAGCGGTGAAGGAGATCCAGGCCCACCTGGGAAACGCGAACTGGCTGTTATTCAGCCTGGGGATCATCATTCTGGTGTTTGAGCTGTTCATCCTGAATGAAGGGCGGAAAGCGTTATTAATGAAGATTGAAGAATGAAGAAGAAGGAGTGGGGGATGATCTATGGGGCGCATTCGCGAATAGCGGCCAGTGGTTTTGGGAGTAAAGGAGTAATGGAGTAGTGAAGCGTGACACGTCGAGGCTGCGTATGAGGAAGCAATACCATTTCAGACCAACCGAAGAGGGCACTCTCATCTGGGATGTGAATAAACTGGTCGATCTGAGTTCAGAACTGACAGTAAAGGAAATTGAATTGGAAGCAGTTCGTGAACTGGATGAACCGTATTGGTTCGGGTATGATGATTCTGTCCCAACCTGTCGTGCGATCGCTCATCATGTCAGGCTGATCCAGGAATCGAATCTGGAGCATCCCGTGATCCTTTCAAGTGATGGTAGGGTAATGGACGGCATGCACCGTGTCGTAAAGGCATTGCTGAAGGGACACAAATCAATTCAAGCCGTTCAATTTGCCGAGGATCCGGAACCAGATTACCAGAATGTTGATCCAGGCGATCTGCCCTACGATCCGCCTGCCTGACCCTTCTGCAGACCTCAACCAGCAGAATCCATTCGGGTATCGCTCTTCATCCCCCAACTCCAAGACTCCAGTAGTCCATTACTCCATCGACCACAGCACATATTGCGCGGATAGCACCACTGAACATCATCTGATCCGGTTCACCCTTCATCGATCCTCATTCAACGTTCAGCTTTCATCCTTCACCGTTTCTTCTTACTTATTCCTTATGCAGAAGGTTATCGGATTAGCGGGGCATATCGACCACGGCAAAACTGCGCTGGTCAAAGCATTAACAGGCGTGGATACTGATCGTCTGGCAGAAGAGAAACGCCGCGGGGTCACCATCGATATCGGTATCGCCTTTTACAGCGAGGACGTGACCTTCATCGACGTTCCCGGTCACGAACGTTTCGTCAAGAACATGGTCACCGGGGTCAGCACGGTTGACATGGCCATGTTGGTCATCGCCGCAGATGACGGGGTCATGCCCCAGACCCGTGAGCACCTGGATATCCTGAAACTGCTGGGGGTGAACAAGATCCTGGTAGCCCTGAACAAGATCGACCTGGTGGAGGTTGACTGGGTGGAACTGGTGAGTGAGGAAATCCAGCTGTTCCTGGCCGAGAATGAATACCCTGAGACCACAGTGATCCCTGTCTCGGCTGTAGAGGAGACCGGCATCGATGAATTGCGAATGGCCCTGGACCGAATGCTGAAAGATATCGTTCCCCGGGAAAACAGAGGTCTGTTCCGACTTCCCATCGACCGGGTCTTCAGTGTGAAGGGCTTTGGTACGGTGGTAACAGGCACAGTGCTATCCCACGAATTAAGAAGGGGTCAACAGGTCCAGGTCTACCCGGAGGGTCAGACCTACGTGGTGCGTGGTCTACAATCACATCACCAGGATGTGGATCTGGTGCGTCTTGGCGACCGGGCAGCCCTCAACCTTGCCGGAGCCAGCGTGGACGATCTTGGCAGGGGTGCATTCCTGGGTAATCCAGAGCTTTATCAGACTGGACATTCCTGGGTGGGGCGTCTAACGGTCCTGAAAGACTGGGATCGGGAGGTGCAGGAAGCGGACCGGGTACATATCCATGTTGGTACCGGCAAGCAGGAAGCTCGCCTGCACCTGCTGGACCGGAACCGCTGCCGTCCCGGCGAAAGCTGTCCGGTGCAGGTCTTCTTCGATGAAAGTGTGTCAGCTGCCTCAGGCGAACTCACAGTGGTACGCTTCGAATCACCTGAATTCACTCTCGGGGGGATAGAGTTGCGCTGGTGCCTGCCAAAGCGGTTGAAAAAATCAGATCCGCGTGTGGCCATCCTGGACCAGATTGGGGACGCTGATCTGAAGCAGGCTATCCCGCTGGTGCTGGAATTCTTTGGACAACCCATGACACTGCGCCAACTGGCCCAGCGCCTGAGTTACGCAGAATCCAAGATCAGTGGCTTTCTGAAAGCGGCAAACGGTATCCGGGAGTACGAGCAGTGCTTTCTCCTTGAAAGCAGTTTCCTGGCCATCAAGGAGAGCATTTTAGCCCGGTTTGAGGCCTATCATGAGGAAAATCCCCTGGGGGGCGGCCTGGCGGCTGATGCCTTTACAGACATACCAGCTGAATTATTGGAATTCGTCACGGGTGTCATGCTGGAGGCTACGGAGCTCAGTGTCGCCGGTTCGCGCTGGCAACTGGCGGGTCATGAGACGACCCTATCCGCTGCTGACGAAAATATGCGTAAGGTGCTGGTGGAAGTCTTCAGCCAGGCGGTCTATGCCCCGCCCTCAATCGACGAACTGGTGTCGGAATACAGTGCTGTCGGGAAGAAGGTCCTGGATTGGATGATCAGTCATGGCGAGCTGGTACGTATCGATTCAGGATTCTATGTCCTCAAGAATCAGGTGGAGGCATACATCTCGCTGCTGAAGGACTGGTTCCGTGAGCACGAGACCCTGAGCGTACCGGAAGCCAAAACTTTCATTCCCACCACCCGCAAATATATACTGCCTCTGCTCAATTATGCGGAACGCAAAGCCTATGTCCTCAGGCAGGGGGACGTACGGATCTGGATAGGGGAAGAGCTTGGGGATTAGCGGATTAGCGGATTAGCGGATTAGCGGATTGGCGGATTGAGGATCCTGGATTGAGGATTAAATCCTGCAAAGGCGGGGAGGGATTGCAGCTCGATCAATCAACACCCGACTTCTATCGAATAACATCTAACATGGAAATTGGTGGTTAGCTATGGCCAGACATATCAAGGAACCGGCGCTCATCGAAGCTGCAGGTGTAGGCCAGAAGATCATACGCGAATACATCGGTCGCGTGATCACGGGGGATAGCAGTGTCAGTGTTGCGCGAATGAGCAGCCCCCAGGGCTGGTATGAACCGCAGCAGACACCGGAATTCAATGAGGTCACCTTTGTACTTGCAGGGGAAGTGCACGTGCAACATGCGGGTGGAACATCCATTGTGAAAGCAGATGAAGCCTTCCTGGCAGAGGGTGGAGGAACCTATCAATACAGTACACCGGCTGCAGGAGGAGCGCAATATATCGCCATCTGCGTGCCGGCATTTTCGCCGGACAGCGTGCATCGGGAGAAAGGATAGGGAAGGGAAGGCAGAAGACAGGATCTTTTGATCCTAATTCTGTTGTCCAGCCTTCTGTCTCCTGTCTTCTACCTACTGCCTCCTGAATAATTTTGCAACCTTCGGTTCCGGGGACATCTATATTTAAAAGATGGCAAAGGTGAAAAAGAAGCCTGAGGGGGGCGCAACGCCTCTCATGCGGCAGTACTATGAGATCAAACGGAAGTATCCGGACGTGGTGCTGTTATATCGTATGGGCGATTTCTATGAGACCTTTGACGAGGACGCCAAACTCACTGCCGAGGTATTGGGCATCACCCTGACCTCAAGGGCCAACGGAAAGGCTTCCCAAGTTCCACTGGCGGGTTTTCCATATCATGCACTGGACTCCTATCTCTACAAATATCTGGATTCAGGACATCGCGTGGCCATCTGCGAGCAGGTTGAAGATCCCAAACAGGCCAAGGGGATCGTAAAACGGGAAGTGGTGGAAGTAGCCACTCCGGGTTCCGCCATGAGTGAGCACTTCCTCAGCGCCAAGGAAGCCAATTTCCTTGTGGCTCTGGCGCCAGGGGAGGATGATGCGTATGGTCTGGCCTTCATCGATGTCTCCACCGGTCGCTTCGAAGCAATGGAGATCCAGGGCGGACAGCTGAACAGTCTCATGGCTACCCTGGACCCACGAGAGATCCTGCTGGCGGAGAACGATGAGGTGAGTCAAAGCCTGCTGAAGCTGGATGGTACGCTTTTCAGCAGAGTGGAGGACTGGGTCTATCACCACGAATTCGCCCGCAACGAATTACTAAAGAAGTTCAATACCCGTTCCCTGAGGGGCTTTGGTCTGGAGAAGCTGGCGCTGGCGACGGCAGCTGCGGGTGCAATCCTGTATTATCTTCAACAGTACCAGGGCCGGGAGCTCACCCATGTGACCCGTATCCGTAGTCTGAGTATGGCAGACTGGATGGTACTGGACAATGACACCCTGCGGAACCTGGAGTTGTTCCACAGCATGTCCGGACGCCAACGAGGCACGCTCATCGATTGTCTGGATGTTACCGTCAGTGCTGCCGGAGGCCGTCTCCTGCGCGAATGGATGCAGAAGCCCCTGTTGAAGCGCGACCGCATCCAGGCACGTCTGGACAAGGTTCAGCGCTTGCTGGAGTGTGACAGTGAACGCGAGTCGATCAGGGAGCTGTTAAAACAATGTGTCGATCTGGAGCGCAGTCTGGCCCGTCTGGGAACCAACCGGGCTTCCGCCCGGGACCTGGCCGGTATCCGTTTCACCCTGGAGAAACTCCCGGAACTGAAGACACAGATCGAGCAGATGGAGCAGGAGACCGCTGTATTCAGCTCGGAGGAATCATCAGACCTGACATCCCTGGCAGCAACCATTGCCAGTCGAATTGTAGATGAACCACCCCTGTCGGTCAAACAGGGTGGAATGATCCGGGATGGTGTCGATGCCGAGTTGGATGAGATCCGGGGGATCGCACGCAATGCCAAGGAATGGTTGACCGCTTTTCAGAAAAGTGAACGCGAACGGCTGGGCATTCCATCCTTGAAGGTGGGCTACAACAAGGTATTTGGCTACTACATCGAGATCACCCACACGCATAAAGACCGGGTACCTGAGGATTATATCCGCAAACAGACCCTGGTAAACTCCGAACGTTTCATCACCGAAGAGCTCAAGGAGTACGAGGAGAAGGTTCTGACGGCAGAGGAGCGATACACCGCACGGGAGCTGGAATTGTTCAACGCCCTGCAGCAGGAGGTCCTGGCCTTTTCTTCCGCCATCCAGACCCAGGCCGCTTTCCTGGCCCAACTGGATGTGCTCGGCTGTTTTGCCCAGTTGGCCCATGACAGACATTACTGTCGTCCGGACCTGGATG
This sequence comes from uncultured Lentisphaeria bacterium, assembly GCA_964454335.1. GTDB lineage: Bacteria > Fidelibacterota > UBA8477 > UBA8477 > JABMPR01 > CAYVVT01. The sequence continues at coordinate 52,125 of CAYVVT010000009.1, forward strand.
AGAGCCTGGGGCTTGAGATCCATAACGGTCGTCACCCGGTGATCGAACAGACCCTGCCCATCGATGAAGCCTTTATCCCGAATGATCTCGTCGCTGACGCCCTCCAGGACCAGATCCTGTTGATCACCGGTCCAAATATGGCCGGGAAGTCCACCTATCTCCGTCAAGCCGGCCTCATCGTCCTCATGGCACAGATGGGTGCCTACATTCCCGCCGATTCAGCCCGGATCGGGATCGTTGACCGGATCTTCACACGAGTGGGGGCTTCGGACAATCTTACCGGTGGTGAATCGACCTTCATGGTTGAGATGAACGAAACCGCAAATATCCTGAACAACGCAACCCAACGCAGTCTGATCCTGTTGGACGAGATCGGCCGGGGTACCTCCACCTATGACGGGCTGGCGATCGCCTGGGCACTGGTGGAATATCTGCACGGCCGTACCGAACAGGCAGCACGAACCCTTTTTGCCACCCACTATCACGAACTGGTGAGTCTGGAAAAGGTGCTGGACCGCGTGAAAAACTACACCATCGCCGTCCGCGAATTCGATGACCAGGTCATCTTTCTCAGGAAGATCATTCCCGGGGGGGCGGACAAATCCTACGGTATCCACGTGGCCCAGATGGCCGGCGTCCCACTGCCGGTGATCCAGCGGGCCAATGAGATCCTGCAGAGCCTGGACAGCGGTGAAGTGGCTGTGCGCAGTGACACGATTGCCGAGACGGTTCCGAGTCTCGATATGAACCAACTGTCCCTGTTCGAAAAGCAGGAACAGATCCTGCGTCAGCGCCTCCAGGAAATTGACATCAATCATCTGACGCCCATGGATGCCATTCGGCTGGTGGATGAGCTGCTGAAGGAGATCCATGGCAAATAAGCCGGAAACCTGCAAGCCCAGAGGGCGTATAGGACATATGTTACGCACAGCATTGCTGCTCCTGCTGCCCCTGATGATGATAGCCGAGACCGTGTCCTATGGAGAGGATCCCTTTGTTCTGGGTCTGGGGCTGGATGCCTACGCACTGGGGCACATTCGCGGTCTGCCCCTGAGCGTCACAAGCCTGGGAGCTAATGGTGCCAGTCTTGAAGCACGATCTCCCCGTGCCGGATATCAGCACAGCGAAGGTTTTGGCGGCGTTTACCAGACAGACGTCATCTACGGCAGCTGGGAGCGCTGGACCCTGGCCCTGTTCCGTGGGGGCATCAGCGGTATCGCCGACACCCGTGGTGCCTTGCAGGACTATGGCAGTGACGGTCAACCCAACACAAATGACACGGATGGCAGCGAAGGCAATGGTACCCTGGATCCCGGTGAACGCCTGAGTATCAACAACATCGAGTTCTTCAGCACACAACAATGGGTGGTGGAAGCAGGATACGGCATCCCTCTGGCCAAGAACCTGGCGATCCACGGCAGTGCCCGTCTCCTCTACCACGACCTCTATGCCCAGCAGGGCTATGGGGTGGGATTTCATGGTGGTGCCCTTTATCAGCCGCATCCCAGGCTGCGACTGGGACTGCAGGTCACAGATCTGCTGACCACAACCGTCTTCTGGTCTGAAGGCAGCACAGAACGCTATCCTCCGCAGCTCTACCTGACAGCCGATTACTTCCTCACGTTCAGGAATGTTCCCTTTGCCTTCCGCCCGATCCTGGAGTGGCACTGGTCACCCTTCCAGGATGTGAGTGGTGAGCAGACCGCCAGCGGCGGACTCAGTTATGGGATCGAGATCGGTTTCAAGAATCAGCTCATCACCCAGCTGGGCCGGAATCCATACGGTGATCTTGCACTGGGTGCCCTGATCCGGACCCGCTACCTGGATATCCAGTATGCTACGACCTTCTCCGCTCTGCGGAATGTCAATGGACCCACCCACCGGGTTGGTGCCATATTCCAGCTCAGCGAATTCTCCTTTTTCCAGTAGAACTGCCGGGGTGTTTCGATACCCTTGTTCTGAGCCCTAGATCCTCAATTGTTTATCGAAGTTACCTTGTGAAAAGGTCTGAGTGAGTGCTCACCAGATGAGTTTTCCAAGTATGCGGGGGCCGTTTGCGCCGGTGACTGAGGGCAGATTGCCGGGAAAACGCCTCAAATTGAGATAGCCCAGATAGGCAAAACCAAAAGCTTCCTTGTTGTCTACACCAAGACCATCCTGGTCCAGCTTTCTCAACTCCACGTCAGGGAAACGCAGTGCCAGCTGTTCCACAAGATAATCATTATGGGCACCACCTCCGCTGACCATCACCTGTTCCGGCAGCTCTGCAGGCCCGAAGGAGTTCCAGGAATGAACGATGCATTCAGCTGTGTAATGGGTCAGAGTACATATGAGATCCAGCCAGCTCTGCTCTGTACCGGGTTGGCATATGCGGAGCAACTCTTCGTAATATTCGCTGCCGAAGTCTTCCTGGCCGGCCGATCTGGGTGGTGCCTGACCGAGGAAATCGTGTTGCAGCATTGTTTGTAGCCAGGACCGGTTAAGCTGTCCGCTGACTGCCAGTTTTCCGCCGTCGTCATAGCTTTGACTGTCCTGAGTGAATGCTCTCACGGCACGGTCGATAAGTGTATTCCCTGGCCCGCTGTCCCAGGCCGTGATCAGATGATTTGATCCGGAAGGTGGCAGTGCTGTCAGGTTGGCTATACCGCCAATATTAAGGGCCAGGGTCCAATGACTTCGCGGGCGGAATAGAAGGTCGTCCACGATGGGGATCAGCGGGGCACCCTGGCCGCCGGCCAGGACATCTGCTGTTCTGAAATCATAAACGACAGGAATGTCGAAAGCCTGTATCAATTCACCCGGTTCACCGACCTGCAGGCTGAAGGCCGGTGGCTGATGGACCAGGGTCTGACCGTGACTGGCAATGAGATCCACCCCCTTGATCCGGTCCGCCAGCACCTCGGTTAGCCAGCGACCATAGCGATAGTGCAGGTCCGCGGCCCCGGAGACCGTCATCAATAATGGATCCTTGAACATGCGCATCATCTCCTCGGGATAGGGGATGGTACCACTTTCCAGGATCGAGAATTCGGGATAGATGCCTGTACCCGTGAACTCAGAACAGCACCAATCAAGACCATCGGCGGAGGTTCCACTCATCAAGCCCATGATATTGAGCTTCTCAGACTTCTGAAGATCGAGGATATGGGACCAGGAACGCATGGGGGAAAGTAGGAAGGCAGAAGATAGAAGACAGGAGAAAGAAGACAGATGGCGAAGGGTGGAAACTGGAAATTTGAAATTTGAATCTGAACGAATCCCGGTCTGTTAAAAGAATCCAATTGATCCCCGGCATGAATACCCTGGTCCACCGAGTTTACCTGAAGGCCACACCCGACGGCAGAGCCAACTCATTCTCAAAAAATGGTATCAGGTTGTAAAACCCACCCATCACCTGGATTCTATCTCCTGACTCCTGTCTCCCTGCTGCTGTCTCCCGACTCCTCCCTTGCTCAAGCATAGGTCCCCGACTATCTTTGCGCGCTATGTGAGAAATGAGACTAATCCCAAGAAAGAATCGGAGTTAGAGATTTGGATATAAAGGTTGAAGTTGGGCAGGCTCACGAGCGTACACTCAAGGTGCATACCGCTTGGGATGAACTGAAGCCCAGCTATGAAAAGAAACTCAACGATCTCAATAAGAAGGTGAAGCGACCGGGCTTCAGGCCTGGCAAGATCCCGCGTCAGATCATGACCAGCACCTATGGTCCTGCTGTCCTGGCGGACCTGGTGGAGGACTGGGTCCAGAAAGCCTACATGCAGGCCGTCATCGAGAACAACTGGGAACCGATCAAACAGGTGAGTATCGATGACATGCAGGAATTCGACGAGGGCAAGGACCTGGATTTTACCCTCAGCCTCGAGGTGGAACCGGACATCGCACTCCCGGACTACAAGAGCGGATACAAAGTGACCCGGCCCAAATACATCCCCAGCGACGAGGATGTGGAACATGCCCTGGGCCATCTCCAGGAACGCTATGCACAGGTGGAAACCCGCGAGGATGGTGCGCTGGAAGGTGATCTCATCATGGGTGATCTTCAGTACCTGGACGAAAGCGGGCTACCCATCATCGGCCGCAAAGTGGAGGATCGCTACATCAAGGTGGGTGAAGGCGTATTTGGCGGCGATGTATTGCAGCAGCTTACCGGGGCAAAAACCGGAGACGATATCCGCTTCACCATCCCCGGACCGGACAAGGGCGAGGAAGATCTGCATGTTCAGCTAACCGTGAAAGCGGTGGAGTCCCATGTGCTTCCTGAGCTCAATGATGCATTCGCCAAGACGGTGAACCCGGAGTTGGAGGACTTTGAAGCCCTGAAGGCCGAGGTGCTGGAAGATATCAATGAGCAGCTCAAGCAGGATGCGGAACGCGCATTACGACAGGCCATTGCGGATCATATGGTCCAGAAATCAAAGGTCGATATCCCGGAGAGCATGGTAGTCAATTACCTGGACCGCTTCATCGAGCGTGTGAAGCAAGAACAGGGTGATAACGTAGATGAGGAAGAGATCCGCAGCAGCAATCGCGACCGGGCGGATTGGGAACTGAAATGGTACCTGGCCCGGAAGAAGCTGGTACGTGCGGAGGAGTTGCAGGTCACTGAGGAGGATATCGATGCGAAAATCGATAAACTCACAGAGAAGATGCCCGGTGACAAGACCAAGATCAAAGCCCTGTACCGTGACAAACAGTATCTGCCGCAGATCCGTGAAGACATACTGGACGAAAAGGTATTCGTTCATCTGATCTCTTTTGCCAAGGTGAAGGAAAAGAAGGTCAACACCAAAGAAATTGGAGGCTATCATGGCCACGCCCATTAATCAACTCGTTCCCATGGTTGTGGAGCAGACCGGCCGCACCGAGCGGGCCTATGATATCTACAGCCGTTTACTCAAGGAGCGCATCATCTTCCTGAGCACACCCATCGACGACAACGTAGCCAGTCTGGTGGTAGCCCAGCTTATTTTTCTGGAAGCAGATGACGCCGAGAAGGACATTTTTCTGTACATCAATTCCCCTGGTGGGATCATTACGTCAGGCATGGCCATCCTGGATACGATGAATTACATCAAGCCGGATGTCTGTACTACTGTCGTGGGGCAGGCCTCCAGTATGGCCGCAGTGCTCATGGCAGCAGGCACTCCTGGCAAACGCTATGTATTGCCCCATGCCCGGATCATGATCCATCAACCCCTGGGTGGTGCCGAAGGCCAGGCTTCCGATATCGTCATTGCAGCTGAGGAGATCCAGCGCATGAAGAAGGAGTTGAATGCCATGCTGGCGCGCTATACGGGCAAAAAGGTCACCCAGATCGAGAAGGATGCGGACCGCAATTACTTCATGTCGTCTGAAGAAGCCGTTAAATATGGTTTGGCCGATCAGGTAATCGAGAAGCGCTGAGCAGATGAACGACACGCCCGAACAGCGGAGTTGTTCCTTCTGTGGCCGCGCCCAGGAGGAGACGGGGATGCTCATCGCCAGTCCCACAGGGGTTTACATCTGTGAACGCTGTGTCACCAGTGCCGGCCAGATCCTGAAGGATGAGGCCGATATCAGCCTGGAGGCCAAGCCGCTGTTCGAAAGTCACGAAGACATACCCAAACCTGAAGCCATCAAGGCCCACCTTGACCAGTACGTCATCGGCCAGGAAGAGGCCAAACGCACTGTGTCGGTGGCGGTTTACAATCACTACAAACGGATCCACACCCTGGATGAGATCGACGACGTGGAACTCGAGAAGAGCAATATTCTGCTCATGGGGCCCACCGGGACGGGGAAAACGCTGCTGGCACGTGCGCTGGCGAGTTACCTGCATGTTCCCTTTGCTATCGCTGATGCCACCGTTCTGACAGAAGCCGGCTATGTCGGGGAAGATGTGGAGAACATCCTGGTCCGGCTGCTGCAGTCGGCTGACTACGATGTGGATGCAACCCAGGCCGGTATCATATACATCGACGAGATCGACAAGATCTCCCGGCGTTCGGCAAACGCGTCCATCACCAGGGACGTCAGTGGGGAGGGGGTTCAGCAAGCCCTGCTTAAGATCCTGGAAGGCACGGTGGCCCAGGTCCCGCCGAAGGGCGGACGCAAGCATCCCGAGCAGCCCCTGGTTTCCATAGATACCAGCAACATCCTCTTCATTGTTGGTGGGGCATTCCAGGGCGTCGATGAGATCATCCACAAACGCCGACGTAAGACGCTCATGGGCTTTAATACAGAGCTTGGAATCGACCAGGATCTGAAGGGAGCGGAGCTGCTACAGTTCGTCGAACCGGAGGATCTGCTGCAATATGGCCTGATCCCTGAGCTCATTGGTCGCCTGCCGGTGGTGGCAACCCTGGAGGAGCTGACCCGGGACGCCCTGCGGACCATTCTCCTGGAACCACGCAATGCCCTGGTGAAACAGTATAAGAAGCTCTTCGAACTGGAAGGTGTAAAACTACGTTTCGAGGAAGCGGCCCTGGAGGCCATCATCGATGCCGCCCAGAAAAATGACACTGGAGCCCGTGCTCTGCGACGCAGTATTGAGAAGATCATGATGAACATCATGTTCGAATTGCCCAGCATGAAGAATATCCAGAGCTGTGTAATCACTGAAAAGGTGGTTAGGGAAGGCGCCAAACCCCGCTTCACCCGCCGCCGTTCTTCGGCCTGATCACAACCTCACGATTCCCATCAAAAGAGCTTGGTTTTATGTCCAATTGGTCTCGATCCCGGGGGCCTTGACCTGTACGGGATTGACCTCAGCAGACCGCAAAAGTCATATCTATCCCGTTGCTTCGGTTGGAGTACAATCAAATCCTGAATGACTTTTCGTTAATATCTGCGCTCTTACAAATTAATTTCATATGCGTTAATCCTTATTTATAAAGGATTTGCAGGCAACTAATAATGTCTTGACACATTTTTTTCTTACCACTAAACTTCGCACTGGCAGATAAAAAACTGGTAGTGGAGGTAAATACCATGTTTAAACCAGGTCATCTATTGGTGCAATTTTTTGTATTGCTCGCGATGACGTCGTTCCTCCTAGCCGGAACGACGGGTAAGATCGCAGGTGTGGCGAAGGACGCCACAACCGGCGAACCGCTATTTGGTGTTAACGTTGTGGTAGAAGGTACCAATATGGGTGCGGCCACAGGTTCAGACGGGCGCTTCTTCATTCTGAATGTACCGCCTGGTCTGTACAATGTGCAGGCACAGTATATTGGTTATGCCATGTTGACGATCCAGGGTGTCCGCGTTACTGTGGACATCACGACGGAAGTCGACTTCGAAATGGATATGGAAGCAATCCAGGGTGAACAGGTCATCAAGGTTGCCGAAAGACCCCTCATCGAAAAGAAATCCACCAACGAACGCCGCATTGTCCGAGCAGAAGATCTTGAGAACCTCCCGGTGCGTGATGCCCAGGAGATCATCAGTCTGCAGACCGGTGCCGTGAAGGTCGGTGAGCAGCTCTATATTCGTGGCGGTCGCCGCGAAGAGGTTGCCTATTTCATCGATGGTGTCTATCAGGTCAACGACTTTGACCGTTTTGATAGACCCGAATCCGGCGAAGTGTCCTCAAATGCACTGGAGGAAGTATCCTTCCAGGCAGGCGGGTTCGACGCTGAGTACGGCTCTGCCACTGCAGGTCTGATCAACATGTCAACCAAGACTGGTGGCAGCAAGATCGACATCGCAGGTGAGGTCGCCACGGACGAGTTTCTCAGCACCGAGAAAGCTCAGTTGGGAACCTATTCCTATGGACAGAATGTCTATAACCTGAGTCTCAGTGGCCCCATCACCAAGAACCTCAGTTTTTACGTAAACGGCGAAAAACAGTGGAATCTCGATCGTTATCGTTCCGCGGGCCCCCATGCCGAAGCCGATTATATCGGTGATGTCGGAATGGATGGAATTGCCGATACGGAAGATACCGATGGTACAGAAGGTGACGGTATTCGCCAGTATGGTGAGTACACCGTGCGCAAAGAGTACGGACCGCTGACCAACAATTGGGAGAACAAGCGCCTGGTCACCGGTAACCTGCTGTTCAGCATGGGCAACCTGAGAACCAAGATCGGCGGTAATTACTCGAACAATGTTTGGCAAAAATTTAACCATGCAACGTTCCGTAATCGTCGGGCACCTTTTGCCGCTGAAAGTATTCCCGTCTGGAAAAGTCAGACCTATGCAGCCTATATCCGCACCACCTGGACAATCAGTGCCAAGTCCCTGCTGGATATCCAGGTTGCCACCTTCAAAGATGCTTACCAGAATGGAAATCAACAGCATTGGGATCAGTTCTTCCTCTATGGTTTCAAGGAAATGCCTTATGCACAGCTTGAAGAATTGATGACCGGTGATCAGGATCTGGTTCGTCAGATGCTGGCCAACGAATATGATGACTTCAAGTATGTCTGGGAAAACGTGGATGACTATCTGTCCGAAGATGGCAGCATGATATCATTCCAGCCTGAGTTGCAGAGCAACGGCATCGAACCCCGTACGCTGAACGCCTGGGCCGGCTACAGACCCCCAGGACATGTTTTTGGATCCTATGAGCAGAATGAAACCGGGTACGTTGGTTTCAATACGGATTTCAAAACCCAACAGGGTCCCCACGAGATCCGCGTCGGAGCTGAGATGAGGAAATACCTCATCCGCTATTATCGCATCGGTTCACCAGAGCGTCTGGCCTCCACTTTCTTCAATTCGACGCCCTATGACCAGGATGCCTTCACAGAGCTCCACGATGCCGATGATCCCCTTGTCTCAAAATATGATGACTATCAGGCCTATATCGACAACTACTGGTTCCAGGCCTACAAAACGGCCTACGCAGAAAACATGGGTTATGAGGTTGACGCCAGCAGCAATCTGGATGTAAGTCTGGCCGACAATCGTGACGGTCCGCGGGAACCGCTCATCGGTGGTGTCTATTTCCAGGATAAAATCGAACTGGATGACCTGGTGATGAACATCGGTCTGCGCTATGATCATATTAATCCCAGAAACTTCACACTGCGGGATCCATCAAACGTGATCCTGGATAGCCTCGGCTCTATCGCTGAGACTGTTTACGCGGATGAGGACGGGATATATAATTCCTACACACCTACTGACGATTTAGATGGGAATCCGGTGGATCACACCGGTATAATGCAGCTGAATGAACGCGAAGCATTCAACCTGATCTCGCCACGTCTGGGTTTCGCCTTCCCGGTGACAGACCGTACGGTCTTCCATGCCCAGTACGGTAAGTATGTCCAGCAGCCCCAGCTCAACCGGCTGTTCCTCAGTTACCTACGTTTTGCAGCCAATCTGAGTCAGGGTAATTATACCACATCTGGTAATCCCGAACTGGATCCGGTCCGGACCACCTCCTACGAGATTGGTTTCAAGCAGCAACTGTCAAACAACTCCAGTATTGACCTCACGGTTTTCTACAAGCAGATGACGGACTATGTCCAGATCCGCAACGTCGATGAGGCCAAGCCAGTTGTTTATGCTCGTTATGTGAACGGTGATTATGGTAGTGTCAAAGGCTTATCTGCCAGCTTCCAGCTGCGCCGCACAGGATACATCCAGGCCTTTGTGAACTATACCCTGCAGTATGCGGGCGGAACGGGTTCCACCGGAACCGGTCAGTACAAGATCGCCTGGCAGGATGGGAATTATCCCACCTTTGTCAGCCCTCTTGACTTCGATCAGCGACACACAGGTTCCGTCAATGTCGACTTCCGTACAACGGAGAAAGACCGTCTCTCGGAAGCAGGTCTGAACCTGCTGCTGACCTTCGGATCCGGCCGACGCTATACACCGATGGAAATCAACAGCGCCGTTTTCCCGGGTACCTCCGATACACCCATCGCTTCCCTGAATTCAGGGACCATGCCTTGGGTATTCCAGCTTGATACCAGACTGGACAAGAACTGGTATGTCGGACCCTTCAAACTGAACACCTACCTCTGGGTCAAGAATGCGCTGGATCGTGTGAACGTACGTGACGTACATGATGGGACGGGTCAGGCAGACTATGACGGTTGGTTCAACACGCCCCCGGGTGAAGCCTGGGCTGCAGAACCTACCAACAATGTCTTTCTCTACAACCTCAGAGCGAACGAGCCATACAACTATGAGTCTCCCCGTACGGTGTTACTGGGTGTGCGCTTCTATCTGAATGATTAGATCTGGGAAGACGAGGGAATTATACGATGAAGATAACTAAGATCATATTCAGCACCCTTCTGATAGGCCTGATGTTTCAGTGGTCCTTTGCCGCTGAACCAGCAGCCAAGGAGGGTCAGGCCGGTCTCGGTAAGGAAGCGACACTGGAATTTGTCCAGTACGATGCCAACCAGATCCGCGCCTGGATCGGGAACAATGGCCATATTGTAAGCCACGTTCCCACAGGAAGTTCCGGTCTTGAGTGGCCGAAATTTTCCACCCTGACCGCAGTGTTTGCCTCTGGTCTGTGGGTAGCCGGTATCGTGGACGGTGAGATCCGTTCAGCCGCTGCCGAATTCTCCACTGAGTACCAGCCCGGGGTCATCCTTTACGATCCCATCACAGGTACATCCTCCGGTCCAGATAATCCGAATGACGTCCGCTTCCAGGTGAGCTCCATTGACAAGGGAGACGGATCCAATCCGGATGATCCAACAACTTATAATCGAGAGTATGCCACCTGGCCATCCGGTGATGGTGCACCGGCCCATGATGGCGAATACTTCGAAGACGCAAATGCCAATGGCGTCTGGGATGAAGGCGAATCCTACACAGACTTCGACAACGACGGTGTCTACGACGGTCCCGACGGTATGTTTGTTAGTGGAGAAGATCCAGCCCTCATCACCGGTGATCAGATGCATTGGTTCGTCATCAACGATGCCGACGAGAACGTTCACGCCAACCTCTGGTCTACCCGGCCCTTGGGCGTGGAGGTCCAGACGACCATATTTGGCTTCAACCGCTCCGACCCCCTGGGCAACATCATGTTCGTCAAGTGGCTGGTCATCAATAAGAGCGGTGGGCCCATCGAGGATATGTATCTGTCCATCTGGTCTGATGCCGATGTGGGTGACGCCAACGATGATTACGTCGGTTGTGACACCTCGCTCAGTGTGGGCTATTTCTATAATGGTGAGGCAGATGATCAGGATTATGGTCTGCGCGTTCCTGCAGTTGGTTACGACTTCTTTCAGGGCCCCATAGTTCCATCAGTAGGGGACACCGCCCTGATAAGCGGTCGGAAGATTGCGGATTTCCAAAATCTGCCTATGACCTCTTTCGTGATGTATCAGAATGGTAGTGTCAACGGTTTCGATGATCCTGAAAATGCCGAAGAAGCCTACAACTATATGCAAGGTTTCACCAAGGAAGGTGATCCCTGGTATGAATTTCTGGACGAGAGCCTGGCACCAACTACCTTTCTCTACTCTGGAGATCCCCAGACACGTGCCGGCTGGACCCAGTTTGACGATCAGGATCCACGTGACCATCGTTTCCTGATGAGTACCGGGCCATTCAACATGGCGACCTGGCTCGATGATGACCTGGACGGTTTCCCTCAGGTCGGTGAGCCCGGCGTGCAGGAGATCGTATCCGCCATCATTATCGGTGCCGGTACCACGAATCTCAATGCCGTCGGCGCCATGAAGTTCTTCGACCAGTTCGCCCAGGGCGCTTATGACGCTCAGTTCGTCCTGCCTTCGCCTCCGCCACCCACGGTGCTGGTGAGCGAGCTGGACGAGCAGTTCATCCTGAGCTGGTATGAAGACGCGGATGAAGTCGAGTCCTTCAGTGAACTTGGCTACAATTTCCAGGGTTACAACGTCTACCAGGGCGAATCACAGAACGGTCCCTGGGTCCGGGTTGCTACCTATGATATCACGGATGGTAACACCATTATCACCGATCTGGACTTCGATGTCGAAACCGGCCTGATCCTGGAAGGCCCAGTGTCCTTTGGAGACGATGGAGGCCTGCAGCGCCTTATCGATATTCGATCAGACGCCACCCGTAGTAACCAGAGCCTGATCAACGGAAGGACCTACTATTTTGTGGTCACTTCCTTTGCATACAATCCGGATAAGGCGCCGAAGGTGGTAGAATCCGCCTTCGAACCATGGACCATCCGTCCGCACATTCCTGGTGTTGGCGAGATGCTGGAGGCCGAAACCGGTGAGATCGTTACAATGGATCATGTCGGTATTGCCGAGACAGTCGTCGAGGCTGAGGTCGTCGATCCCCTGCAGCTTACCGGAGATGAGTATGCTGTGGAATTTGCCTATGACAGCACCACCAGCACTGGTAGCTGGTATATGGGCCGTCTGGAGAACGATCTGATCACGGATACCCTGGTGGTCTCCACGGTATTGGACAGTTTCAGAACAGATCTCATTGACGGATTCGCTTTGACCGTGAAAGACGTTGCCTTCTCAGCACCCAAGTTCAATCAGGGCTGGGTGCAGACTGAGAACATTACCGGAACGACAATCGATTCTGTCGTGTACCTGGCGATCTCGCCGGGTGGTGTTGATTCTCTGGTGTGGAGCGACGGTGTCGGCAGCGATACCATCAAGATCGATTCACTATATGGACCGGGAAATTACTGGGACACTCCAGCCTGGTTTGATGTGATCAATGACACTTATATCCATCTGTACAAGGAGTTCACCCATAACGTCCATATCCAGAGCTTTGCTTCTGATGTGGGTGGCACCGATCACCTGGCTGCTTCGATCCCCGGTATCGGTGGTGGTATAACAGAGGATGAGGACATCCAGTCCGACATTGAACTGCGTTTTACCGAGAACGGCCAGAAAGCCTGGAGCTGGGGACCTGCTACAGGTTTTGCCCCGACAGAAAGCCAGGTACCCTTCGAGGTATGGGATGTCGAACGTGACATGCAGCTCTGTGTCGGTCACGTGGACTGGAACAGTACGGGCGTGACTCACGACGACAGTGCCATGACACTCGAGGGTGACTGGGTCGTAACCCTGCATCGTGATTATGCGACCTACCAGGATTCAGCATTTGAATTTTTTGGTAGTCCATACACGGGTTGGTTGTTCATTTTCAACACCAGTTCACTATACGATATTGGTGATGAACTCTATCTGAGCTTCCTGAACCCGGTAAAGGTCGGTGAAGACCGCTATGAGTTCTCCCCGGAGGCTCTCACCGATGACCTCACGGATGAACAGACCAAGGCCCAGCTGGATGAGATCAATGTCTTCCCGAATCCCTATTTCGGTTTCAATGTGGAAGAGACACAGCCCCTGGACCGCTTCGTCCGCTTCACCCATCTGCCTACTGGCGAGTGCACGATCCGTATCTACTCACTGGCCGGGCATTTCGTGGAGAGGATAGACCACTCCGAGTCTGAATTGGCAGGGACCACATTCGAAGAATGGGATCTCACCAACGCACGCGGCATTCCGGTATCCAGCGGTATGTACATCGTTCACATCGATGTTCCGGATGTGGGCAGTACATTCCTGAAGCTGGCGATCTTCCAGCCTGAAGAACGCCTGGATGTATATTAAAATGAGCACCACCTACGAGGAAACGATCATGAAGAACAGTAATTCTACGCGAATCATTATCACCCTCCTTGCTGTGCTGGTGCTGGCAACCAGCCTCTTTGGAGGAAGTAACAGGCGCCGCGGAACGTCCGGGGCGCAGGAACTCTTGCTGCCGGTTGGCTCGGTGGGAACCGCCCTGGGTGGTTCTTCCACGGCCATTATCTCCGGTATTGAGGCCGCTTACTGGAATCCGGCCGGTGTCGCCAACATGAGTGGCAACGGCGAAGCCATGTTCTCACACATGGACTACATTGCCGACATCGATGTCGAATACGCTGCCATGGCCGCCAAGATGTCCTTTGGTGTCCTTGGTGCGACCCTGAAGACCATCAACTTCGGTGATATTCCGGTGACTACCGTGAATGCTCCGGATGGGACCGGTGAGGTTTACTCACCACGCTTCCTGACTCTGGGCATCCTTTATTCACGGGTCATGACAGACCGAATCCGTTTTGGCGTGAAGATGAATCTGATCAATGAACAGATCATGCGTGTGAACGCCAGCGGTGTGTCCCTGAATGCCGGTGTGCAGTATATCACACGGCCGGGCGGATTCATGATGGGTGTGGTCCTGAGAAATCTTGGGCCAGACATGGTCTTCAATGGACCGGATCTGGAACAGGATGTCCAGCTACCGGGTACTGAACCGGGTACGCGCGTGGAGCCCCTCAGGGTCGTGCTGGCAGATTTCGAATTGCCGACGCAGCTTGAGATCGGCGCAGCCTACGGCGTGCTAAACACAGAACAGCTTAACCTTACTGTGACCGGGTCATTCCTGAACGACAACTTCTCACTTGACCAGTATACTTTCGGGGCCGAGTTGGAGGTGTTGGGTATGGCCTATGTGCGCGGTTCCTATGCCTTGGCAGAGAATCCTGATACCCACGATTTTCACGCCGGGGATGAGGAGTTTCTGTGGGGTCCGGGTTTCGGCGGAGGCCTGAACCTGAGTTTCGGCGGGACTGAGTTAATGCTTGACTATGCCATGCGCCCGACGAAATATTTCTCGAACAATCAGTGGCTGACCCTTCGGGTCGGCTTCTAACGCTAGATTTGGCAGAAAATAGTAGTGCTACTAACAAAGGAGGACTAGCATGAAGAGAACGCAACCACTTGGTCTACTTCTGCTGTTGGTCTTTGCCACAAGCCTGTTCGCAGGCTTGGACACACCGGCGACCTACGATAATGAGGTTCGTCCGGCACGCAATGTTCAGCAGTTGAGCTATGACACAGACAGTCGCGAGACCGCGGCCGTCTTGACATGGCTGGCAGACCAGAACCCCAACACCAACTTCGGTGGATGGACGAACGATTACTTCTTCGAGTATTACGTTCCTGCAGCCGATGGTTACATCAGTTCCATCGACTTCAACTTCTCCGATCTACCGCAGGTGACCGGTGGTGGTATGTCCATCTGGATCTTCAACATCGCTTACGATTGGGAAGAGATCGCTACAGATGAAATAGCCGACGGTTGTGGTAATTCACACCTGGGCTATTACGACGAAGCCACAGGTTTTGAAGTTGTGGGTACAAACTGGGTCCTGGGCGGGATCAACGCCGTTGAAGGCGCCGATCCTGAATTTGCCTATGATCCGCTGGATGGCCAGGCCTGGCCGGCTTTTGGTGCCGCCAGTATCTCCATCGAACCCAATGCCCACGATACAGAGGTCATCAATGTTGATCCTGTCGAGTTGATGGGTTCAACCTATGAGTTCCTGCGCGGCGAGCCCTTTGGTATCGTTATTCGCTTCAACGGTTTCCCCGATGAAGGCGATGCTGATGATACCCGTATGGGTTTCCTCTCCGGTCAGATGGGTTACGATCCTCAGCCCAGCATGAAGTTCTACAGTGATATCTCAAGCCCGGACGGCCGTTGCGGCACAAACGACTGGGGTTGGTATATTCGTAGCTACGTGTGGGACTGGGCGGTCAATGTATTCTATACTGGTGACCGTGGTCCCGTCGTTGCTGACGTGACCGTTCTGGGTACCACCACATCAACAGCAGACCGCAGCGTTTCTGCAACCATCACGGATGACAATCCCGGTGGCGGCGATGCCGGTGTTGCCTCAGCCATGCTGTACTACGCAGTGGATGGCGGCGACTACATGGCTGTTGATCTGGTAGCTGATGGTGATACCTACAGTGCTGACATTCCTGGTCAGTCACCCGGTTCCCATGTGGATTACTATATCAGTGCAACGGACGTTGGTGACCTCGTTACTGAGACCATCCCGCTGCCTTATGACATCTTTCAGGCAACATCCCCATATCTGTTCCTGTATGATGCCAGTGCACATCCGTATGCCACGGTATACATGTATCCCTATTTCTATGGCTACAACGCATCACCTGATGACACCATGATGCATTGGGACGTCTGGGACGGCCTTGCATTTGGTGCCTACAGCAGCGAACTGCTGGACCTCTACAATCATGTCTATTATGTGGGTGGTTTCTATCCGGCCAATGTGCCTGATGGTCCGACCTTCTTTGATTGGATGGGAGATGCCACTGCTGACATGCCGCGTACGGTCTTCGCAACCGGTCAGGACTACGGTGTAGTCTCCGGTTTTGCTGATACCACCTTCCCGGCTGGTACCTTCGAGCATGATTACCTCGGTGTCGGAACCCTCGGTCCCCAGGATATCGTCGGCGGAACCACCGACCTGTATGCCATTGATGGTGTGGCTGACGACGCTGCATCCGGCTACTTTGCAGACATGACCACCTATTACGATGCCACTCAGCTGAGTGGAACGAACTGGGTGGACAACATGGAAGCAGCCGATCATGCAACCGCCTTCATCACAGATCCCAACAATGGTGATGGACCTCTGGCTGTTTATGCTTCCGGTGAGAACTGGGCAGCAGCCTACAGTCAGATCGATCCCTATTGTATCGTTTTCGAAGATGATACCGCAGCCCTGTGGAATCTCACCGATTATGAATACAATATCTGGGGTGCCCTCCAGGATATGTGGTGGCCAGAGCTGCTGAATGTCGACGAAGAGACGATCACTCCGTCCACATTCGCACTGGGCAATGCCTACCCGAATCCCTTCAACCCGAGTACTTCCTTCGAGTTTACAGTCGCACAGGCTGGCAACGTGAACATCACTGTTTACAATGCACTCGGTCAGGAAATCGCTACCCTGGTTGATGGCAACAAGGGTGTTGGCACCTATCTGGTAAACTGGGATGCCGCCAATATGGCTTCCGGTGTCTACTTCTACACATTGAATGCGCCTGGCTTCACTGCCACGCAGAAGATGCTGCTCCTGAAGTAAGCCAGTTAGCACAAGTCATAAAAAAGGGGCTCTTCGGAGCCCCTTTTTTGTTTGGTGTTAGACGTTGGGAGTTAGGTGTAGTTGGTGAAGCTTAAAACATGGGGCGCGCATTCGCGAATGAGGTTCAACGATCAAATGGAGTGATGGAGAGGGGAGAAAAGGAGCATGCCGCGTCGAAACCGGGATTGTATTTCCCCAGGCTTCAGCCTGGGGTTAACAGTGAGAACCACGGTCTATGGTCGGCTGGGATCCACCACAAGCTGAAGCTTGTGGAAAATCGATGCCGGCAGGTCGTGGTCCAGCTGCCTGGCTTCAGCCTGGGAAAACGGTGAGAACCACGGTGTGTGGTTGAGCGGGGACTACCACAAGCTGAAGCTTGTGGTAATCACTCCAGATGAACAAAACAGCCCATTCCATTCTACTATAAGACAAACTGATCTTTTAACTTAGCATACCATCCGAGGAGAAGATTGGGGGATCATGCGAGGGGAATTCAAATATATCATTGCGAGCATTCTGCTGCTGGGTTTTGTCTGTGGGCAGGAGATCCTGCCCCTGGATGAACCATATGCCTGGAACGACCGGAACAACGATGCTCTGCGCTACGAGATCACCATGAGCTGGCTGAGCGATCTCGATGTCAACGTCAATTTCGGCGGCTGGACCGGTGACTACTTCTTCGAGTATTTTCTGCCGCCCTGTCCGGGCGTCATAGAGCGCATCGACTTCGAGATGAGCGATCTCCCCGATGTCAGCGGGGGATCCATGTCAGTAGCCATCTTCAGGATCAATTACGGCTGGGATGAGATCGATGAAGAGGTTCTGGCAGACGCCTGTGGTGATGCTAATCTTGGTTATTATCCGGGTGTCACTGAATTCTTTGACATCGAGGGGGATATCTGGATCCCGGGTGGTATCAACGCAGTTGAGGGTGCAAATCCTGATTTCGAATATAATCCGCTCATGGAGAAGGTCTGGCCGGTCATCGACTACGCCACAGTGCCTCTTGAGCCCAATGGCCAGGATGGTGGCACCATTTCTCTCGATCTGGTGGCCACTATGGGCCACTCCTGGGAATTTGGTGAGGAAGAACCCTTCGCCGTAGTCGTCCGCTTCAATGGATTCCCTGCTGCCGGGGATGCTGATCATACCCGCACCGGCTTTATGACCGGCCAGTTCTCTTTCGAATTGCCACCCTCACTCAAGTTCTACAATATCGTTTCCAGTCCTGAAGGGCGCTGTGGTTTTGATGACTGGGGCTGGTACATCCGCTCCTACATCTGGGACTGGAAGGTAGTGGCGGATATCTCCTGCCCACCGCCGTTTATTTGGGACTTCACCCTGCTGGGCACAACCACTGATACGGGCCCACGTACTGTTGAGGCAACCTTCTACGATGAGAATCCGGGTGGAGTGGATCCCGCGGATATCCGTGCCTGGCTGTATTATGCTGTCAATGACGGCAATTTCGAAAGTATTGATATGGTTTATGCAGAAGGAGATACATGGACAGCGGACGTTCCCGGACAGCTACCAGGCACGCACGTAGACTATTATCTCATCGCGGAGATGCATGGGCTTACTCATGAATCCCCTATACATGGTTATGACATTTTTCAGGTGACATCACCCTTCCTTTTCCTCTATGACGCCAGTGCGCATCCCTTCGCAACATCCCTCATGTACCCCAACTTTTATGGCTACAATGCTCCGGCTACCGATTCCGTACAATGGGATACCTGGGATGGCCAAGCCTTTGGCGATTATGAACTGGATCTGCTATCCCACTACAGGCTGATCTACTATGTCACCGGATTCTATCCGGCCAATGAACCAGATTTACAGATCCTGAATGATTGGATGCAGCAGGCGGGACCGGAAAATCCTCGTTTCCTCTTTCTCACCGGTCAGGATGTCGGTATGGTCAGTGGATTTGCCGATACCACCTTCCCACCGGGGAGTTTCATGTATGACTATCTTGGTGTTGACCATCTGGGTCCTCAGGACATCGTTGGGGGCACTACTGATCTATATGCCATCGATGCAGTGGATGGAGATCCGCTCTCAGGTTATCTAACCAGCCTGAATGGCCAGCTTTATTATGATCCCGCACAACTGGATGGGACCAACTGGGTGGACCATATGACCATGACCGAGCATGGCATCGCCTGGCTGACAGATCCCAACAATGGGGATCATCCGCTGGCGGTGAGAGCTGAAGGGGTGCACTGGAAGACCGCTTATACACAGATCGATCCATATTGCATGGTCTATGACGATCCGGTCTCAGGGATCACGAATGTCACGGACAATGTCATGAACATCTGGAATGAGGTTTTTGAATGGTTCGATCCGGATTTTGTATCAGTGGACGAGGGGGACTTGCAGCAACCTGCTGGATTTTATCTCGGACCGGCATTTCCCAATCCCTTCAATGGGGAAGTCCAGCTGGAGCTGCAGATTCCCGAACGCATACATGTGCTTGTCAGGCTGTATGATATCGCTGGACGCACGGTGGAAACCCTGCTGGACGAGGAGCTGTCTGCTGGCGTCCACTCCCTTGAATGGCGTGATCATGATGAGCATGCGGCAGGCATGTATCTGCTGCGGGTGTCTTCAGGGGATTTCAGGACGACGCGGAAGATTGTTCTGCTGAAATAAGTGCAGATCAATTAAGCCATGGTAATGTCATCACGAGACGGCCTGCCGCAGCAGGCCGGCGTGGTGATCTAGTCGGTAAAGTTGAGAAGTTTTCATCGCAGATTGCCACGTCGTCCCATCCGAACGGGACTCCTCGCAATGACGGAGGAGTCATCTTTTCATCGGCAGGTATAAAAAAAACCCCAGGTCGAAGCCTGGGGTTAGATGTTATTTCACCCTGTTGAAGCGCATGCCTTTCAACAGGAATTTCGGTACCGGTTTGCCCGGTGGTCGTTTCTGCAGGTTCATGGCAATCCGCGGTTTCTTCAACAGTGTAAAGACGTGGGTCTCTACGAACTCAATGAGGGTACCGTCGGGATCTTCGATATATGAGAAGCGTCCACCGGCTTCACCCATGTCAAAGGTCTCACCACTGTCCACGGTGAAGGGATAACCAGCCTCTTCACACTGTTGCTTGAGCGCATCCATACCCTGAATATCATAGCACAGATGAATGAAGCCCAGATCACCCCAATATCGATTCCTGAAGATCTTGCGGCCTTCTGCATTCTGCAGCTGGATCAGTTCCACCTGCGACCGTCCGAAGACTTCAGCGAAGGGGCCCCGAGCCGGTTGTGACATGTTGAGGATGACGCGGCGGAATTCGCGATCACCGCCGGGAAGATAGGCCAGATCCTCGAACTGACCCTTCTCATCCAGGATCAATTCGTCATAGTGCAGGATATCGCGGTAAAAAGCGATACTGCGGTCCATATCACTGACACCAATGACGGCACCAGCGACACCGCCGGTAGTACCATGATCAGATGCGAATGAAAAACGATCAACGTCATACTCGATGACATTGAACAGGTTTTTATGATCGTCCTTGAAATAGTAATGACGCTGTCCAGAGCCATTGCTATAAAGCTGACTCACATGATATCCTGCCTGCTGATGACGTTGGTAACTCAGATCGATGGCAAATGATTTGACCTTGCAGGCCAGGATCCCCAGATCACCAGCCTGTAGTTCGAATTCAGCAGCTTGTGGTGTACGACTGTTATTCTGCCAGATCTCAAAGCCGCCGCCACCGTTCAGATTCACTGCAAGTATGGCCCGGCGGGTGAAAACACTACCACCGGTGTAGCGCGTCATCAGTGGAGCCGGGGCTGCGTCGTCAAAGGGGCGGATGTCCTGTCCAAAAGCCTTGCGGTAATAGTCGAATGAACTGCCGGCATCGGGAACACCGATACCGATCTGCTGTATACCCCCAATAAATACGGTCATTAAAATTCCTTCTCAATTGTCCCCCCTTAAAACCAGTCGAATACTAATCCCGAAAGTGCCGAATTCCAGTAAAAATAATCACTGCCACCACTCATGTGATCCAGAAGGTAAACACTCCCGGATGAGTTGAGACACGCACCTGAGCGGGTACTCCCTGATCCATATTCTTGCTTTTTTCAACCGGTTTTTCACTTAATTTTCATGGTCAGCGAAGTTGGCAGTCCTGACCAAGAGGGGGGAACGATGTCTGGCCGCACACAGAATCGTCCGCCGCTGATCCTGAGCCGATTCCCAACCATCATCTTATGCTTGCTAAGCTCGTCCATTTTTTCGCAGGATGAGTGCAAATCTCCCGTGCTATCCAAGCCTAGTGCATACCATAGCGTACAATTCAATATCAATCGTATCAATAACTGGCTGGCGAATGACGGATTCATTGTCAGTCATCGAACTACCGGCCATTCCGGCTGCGAGTGGCCGAAGGGCTCAGGCCTGTACGATTATTACACTGCCGGCATCTGCCTCGTTGGCCAGGTCCAGGGGAACATCCGCAGCGCAGCAGCGGAGTACAGCAGCGAATGGTCACCGGGCAGGGCGATATATACACCTGGCAGCAACTCTCCCGGGATCTCGGTGGATCCGCATGATACACGTTACCGTATGTACACTGTCAAGCCGGGAGACTCCGCCGACCCGACTGATCCAGATTACAATGTTGACTATGCTCAATGGCCGGTTGGAGATGGTGCGCCTGCCCAGGACGGTGAGTTGTTCGATGACGTGAACGACAACGGTCTACACGATCCTTTCGAGAGCTTCGAGGATTACAATTTGAATGGAATCTATGATCCGCCTGACGGCCAGATCGTCGAAGGGGAAGATCCACCTCTCTTTAACGGTGACCGGTACCACTGGTTCGTAATGAACGACCTGGGGGAAGAACGACACGCCAATCTGTGGAATACAGAACCACTGGGGATCGAGTTGCAGGCGGGATATTACGGCTTCGCTGACGATGGTCCACTGGGTGACGTCATGTTCATGGAATTCCTGGTGGTGAACAAGGGTGGAATGCCCATTGACAGCGTCTTCTTCGGTATCTGGAACGATCCAGATGTAGGAGACTCGAGAGACGACTATAGCGGTTGCGACAGAGAGCTGGATCTTGCTTACGCCTATAACGCCGACAATGATGATGAGGATTATGGCGTCCGCCCCCCCGCGGCCGGTATCAGCCTGTTCCAGGGTCCACTGGTGGATTCTCCCGGGGATACAGCGAAGGTTCACGGGCAACTGCTTCCAGGTATGCAGATGATGAAGATGTACGCCTACACGCATTACACCTGAGGCGGGCCTGATATCTTCGGGTTTCCGCAGAACGCTGAAGGACTGTATAACAATCTGAAAGGTCTCGATACAGAGGGTTTTCCGGTGAGCGATGTCTTCGGTCGCCCGACCCGTTATTCCTATTACGGTGATCCGGTGACGGGCAGCGGCTGGGTTGCAGCACAGAGTGCACCTGCTCGCGATTGTTACTCCTACATGAGCGTGGGACCCTTCGATATGGAGCTTTGGCAGGATGACGATCTTGATGGTCTGGCCGAACAGGGCGAACCGGGAGTGCAACGATTGGTATACGCATTTGTGCATGCGCGGGGATCAGACAATCTTTACTCCACCCATGCGTTGAAATATGTCACAGGGTATGCCCATAACATGTGGGCCAATGATTTTCAGCTACCAGAATTACCGGTTCCTGTTGTTTCCACCAGTCTGTTGAATGGGAGGATCATCCTGGATTGGAGCGAATCAGAGGAACAGCTGAACTCATTCTTAGGAACTGGTTACGAGTTTGAAGGCTTCAATATCTACCAAGGTGTGAGTGCCAGTGGGCCATGGATCCTCTTGGATACATACGATAAGGTGAACGGCCAGACCGTGGTGCAAGATCGCCACCATGATCTCTTGAGTGGATTGACATACGATTACCCAGCGATATATGGTACAGATCACGGTCTGAGATTTAAGATCGATATCACGACTGATGTTCTCGCTGGATCGACAAACCTAGTGAACAACAAGCTCTATCATTTCGCTGTCACTGCATATGCCTGGCATCCCACTCTATACCCCCGGATTCTGGAAAGTCCACTGGTTCCCATTTCGGTGCGTCCGCATGCCGATGTCCTGGGCACTGAATGGACACAGGAGGTCGGTGACACGTTGTTCCCTGTCCAGTATGGTAATAGTGAAGCTCAGGCCTGGGCCATACTGGAAAATCCACTGGATGTGGATTATGAAAGCTTTGTACTGGGGTTTGACTACGATTCGATCAACACTGTGGGTTCATGGTCTCTCCTCAAGAACCAGGATACCCTTTACAGTTCAGATGATCTCGACGGCCATACTACGCCGTATCTGGACGGGATCAGCATCACGCTTCAGGATGTCAGTTTCGAAAATCCCGAGATGTTCCATAGTTGGGAGCAGATGGTGGATCTGCGGCCAGATTCTGTCGAAGTCGTGGCTTGCCGGGCAATCTCATATGCTGCAGTTGATTCATTGATCCTGTTTGAGGGGGATACTGTCCATTTACAGGATCTGGTGCAGACCAGCTGGTACGGTGAAGAGGGGCAGTTCGATTCCTTCAATATCCGCATTGAAGGGGCTGAAACCTGGGTAGATCTGATCAGAAGCATTGAACATCGACTTGAATTGATCCCGAGAACGGTCTACATCGGCAGGCCCACCGACCTGTTCAATTCCATCTGGTCATTGGACGGCGGGATCCAGAGCGTCGATGTCAGGCAGGCAGACCTGGAACTGCGCTTCAATTCAGAAGGGCAGAACGCCACCTTCTGGAGCCCGTCTACAGGCCACGAGCCCACGCCAGGCTGGGTTCCATTCCAGTTATGGGATGCTGAACATGACATTCAATTGTGTGTGGCTGTCCTGGATAACAACGGCAACCAGACAGCACTGGTCAACGCAAGCGATAGCCTGGATACGGATTACTTCATCAGCATTCACCGGGATTATGCCAGTTTTGGAGACAGCCTGTTCCAGATTGGTTTAAGTCCCTCACAGCCAAATCATCACACCGGGTGGGTCATGAAATTCAGCGATGATGGATCTTTCCATTCCCGGTATTCGGTAGGAGATGTCTTCCGTGTCAGGATACTGAATCCGGTGACAGCTGGCATAGACTGGTTCGAGTTCTCCATCGACGTGCAGGATACAGATCTCAGCAATACCAGACTCCAGGAGCAGTTGGAACGCATCAATGTCTTTCCTAATCCCTATTTCGGGATAAATGCCGAAGAAATGTCGGGAGAATCCTTTGTCACTTTCACTCACTTACCAGCGGGAGACTGTACACTGCGGATCTACAGTCTGGGGGGAACACTTGTGAGGACGATCGAACATCAAAACACACATACAGCCAACACTCCATTCGAACATTGGGATCTCAGAAATAAGCTGGGCGAACCCGTGGCCAGTGGGATGTATATCGTGCACGTAGATGTCCCCGGAGTCGGGTCGAAGGTCTTGAAACTGGCAGTGATGCAGAGGGGGTTTTGAATTGGTGGATTGGCGGATTATCGAATTGAGAATTGAATCCCGCCAGCGGCGGGGGAGAATTGAGAATTGCGGGTAGGTGGATCAAAGAGTCAGAGTGCAGTGTTGACGCGTTACCGGGAGTAATGGAGTACGGGAGCATGCCACGCCGTAGCTCGGAGAGCGAAGGCGGACAAGGGAGTAGGGGAGTGAAGGTTCGTTGGAGAGACAGATGAACAGGGAATACAATGTTTAGGATTCATCTCAAGCCAGGCTGTGCCGAAGGGCGCGTGAAAGCGATCGATGGGTGGTGCCATCGCCCTTCGGCAGGCTCGAGGTGATCCTGTATAAGTGATGCGAAGCATTAGCCCAAAAAACGGTCATGGCGAGGAAGCCGCTTCAAAGCGGCGGACGAAGCAAACTTCAGGGCAAACCTCTATGCCGGGCATCGTGGATCGCTTCGTCCCATCGCTACTCTCGCTCCTCGCCTGCCAGCGAGCAGCATGCAGGCTGGCAATAACCGTGACCTTGACCTTGTTCACTGGCTCAAAGCTTAGTGCCGGTCTCCCTGATTCCAGTGGACAATCCTTACAACGTCCGGCTTCAATGGAATTCGTCCAGTTCGATGCCAATCGCATCCAGAACTGGTTCGGAAATAACGGTCATGCCGTATCGCACGTCCCTACCGGCAGCAGCGGTCTGGAGTGGCCCAAAGGTTCAGGTCTGAGGGCAGTTTTCACCTCCGGTATATGGCTTGCGGGCCTGGTGAACGGTGAGATCCATACAGCTGCAGCGGAGTTCAGCTCAGAATGGCAGCCAGGGCATGTGGGCTATCAAACCGGCAGCGGCATACCCGGAACACCGTCGGATCCAGGCAATCCACTTTCTCAGGTCTACTCTATCGGGCGGGGTGACTGTTCAGATCCACAGCGGGATTGCTATAACTGGGAGTTCGCCAATTGGCCGACATCACTGGGGGCACCCGCCCGGGACGGAGAATATTTTACCGACTCGAACGGGAATGGAAGAAGGGATCATGGGGAGGCGTACGAGGATTTCAACCTGGATGCTATCTACAATTCACCCGATGGACGGTATATCACCGGTGAAGATCCACCAGACATGAGCTTTGACCAGCACCATTGGTATGTAGCGAATGATCTGAACGAGGGATCCCATGCCAATCTGTGGTCAACGCCGCCGCTGGGGATCGAGCTGCAGGTCAGCTCATTCGGATTCAATGAAGGTACTCCTCTGGATAATGTACAGTTCTTCCGATACCTCCTGGTGAACAAGGGTGGCAACAGCATCGAGGACCTGTATTTTGGGCATTGGACGGATGCGGATGTGGGTGATGCCAACGATGATTATGCCGGTTGTGATACCTCACTTGATCTCACATTCTTCTACAATGGTGAGTTGCATGATCAGGACTATGGGTTACAAACCCCGGCAGTAGGTTTCGCGCTTCTGCAGGGTGCAATAATTCCTTCTGCGCAGGATTCGGCCTTCTATGACGGTGCATGGCATCCTGGTAAAACAAACATCCGTATGACGTCGAATTTTGCCATCCATAACAGTGGTACCAGCGGTTTTGATGATGCCGAGAACGCTGAGGAGGCTTATAACGAATTACAGGGTCTCACCACCGACGGAGAAGCCTGGCACGAATACCTGGACCCGAATCATCCCAGGACAAGCTTCCACTATGCCGGGGACCCGGTGATGCGGAACGGGTGGACGATGTTTGATGACCAGAATCCTCGCGATCATCGGGCTTTACTGGGGAGTGGTCCCTTCGATCTACCGCCCTGGAACGATGAAAATGGCGACGATTTGCCACAACCGGGCGAGTCAGGCGTCCAGGAAATCGTCATCGCCATCATCGTCTGTCACGGCCTGGATCATCTTGATGCCATCACCAACCTCCGATATACGACAAGATTTACCCGGTCGGCCTGGTACAGACAATTCGAGGATGTGGTCGTTCCAGCCCCGATGGTAAATGTCAGTCCGCTGGATGGCGAGGTCGTGTTGAGTTGGGCTGAGGGTGCGGAGGAATTGGAATCCTTCACGGAAGCCGGATACAGCTTCGAGGGCTACAAGGTCTTCCAGGGTTACTCTCGTCAGGGTCCCTGGGAAATGATCGGGATCTTCGATCTGGAAAACGGGATCAGGGTCATCCGGAAGCATGACTATGATCTTGAGTCAGGAGTTCTCTCCACAGGCATGGAACATGGCGGAACTGATTCGGGTCTGGAACATCTCATCGCCATAGAGGATGACATGCTCAAGGGAGGGCCTCTCATCGACTACAAGGCCTATCATTTTGCAGTAACTGCCTACTCTGTCGATGTCACAGGTGAACCAGTATCCTTTGAATCTGAGCTCTTACCCATCACCGTGCGACCCCATCCACCGAAGCTGGGTACATGCTTCACCGTTGACAGAACAGATTCACTCAAGGTGCTGCATGTCGGTGATGCAGAGGCCAGGGTGTTCATCGAAGTCCAGGATCCCCTGCTCCTTACGGGTGACGATTATTCGATTGGATTTGTGGCAGATACGCTTTCCGGCCAATTGACCTGGTTCCTGGGACGGATGCGCTACGAGATCATGGTGGACACGCTCTTTCAGCGAACAGTTGAACCGGGTGAGCGGACCTACGAGTGGAATGGCGTTGACTACAGTTACTTCTACGACTATAGTGATTCCACGGGGATGATCGATGGTTTCAGGGTCTTCATCGATGATGTGAATACCAAGATCAAGCGGTACAATCATCGCTGGGAACAGACGGTGAATGTTGAAACAGGTGGGCTGGATTCAGTGGCCTTTCTGGCCATCTCCCCTGGCGGTGTCGACTCCCTGGTGTGGACCGATGGTTATGGCAGTGATACCATGAATGTCGATTCACTCGTCTGTTACCGCTGGAATCGTTCCTGTCCCTGGGAATATGCTCGCTGGGAAGAAAGAGGTGCCGAAACCTATATCTGGTTGTATCGAGAGTACCACCACGATGTCCTCCTGCAATCTTTCGCCTCCGATGTGGGCGGTGTGAACCATCTGGCTGCGAGTATACCTGGGATCGGAAATGGGATCACAGCGGATTCGCTGCTCACTGCGGATATCGAGATCCGCTTCACGGAGAATGGACAAAAGGCCCTGAGCTGGGGACCAGCAACCGGTTTTGTGCCCCAGGTCAGTGAAGTGCCGTTCGAGATCTGGGATGTGGAGAATGATTTTCAGCTCTGTATCGGGCATGTGGACTGGAACTCCACCGGCTCCATGTTCGATCCGGAAGAATATAGCCTCGAGGGGGATTGGCTGGTTACCATGCACGTGGATTACGAAACGTATCAGGATTCACTCCTGGAATTCTTCGGGAGTCCATATTCGGGCTGGTTGTTAATCTTCAATACCAGCTCCCGTTACAGTGTGGGGGATGAACTTTATCTGCAATTCCTCAATCCGATCAAGCCAGGTGTGGATAGATACCAGTTTACTGCCACGAAACCAGGTCGCGCCCTGACTGAGATCGAACTGCAGGATCAATTGGAACGTATCCAGGTATTTCCAAATCCCTATTTCGGTCAGAACATGGAAGAAGGGCCCGGAGAGAATTTCATCACCTTCATCGGTCTACCGGGTGCATGCACATTGCGGATCTTCACACTGGCCGGGATCCATGTGAGGACGATCGAACACGGTCAGACACTCACCGCAGGAACACCATTCGAGCCCTGGGACCTGCGCAACGAGGCCGGTGAGAAAGTGGCCAGCGGGATGTACATCGTACGCATCGATGTACCACGGATTGGTAACAAGATTTTAAAGTTGGCAGTATTGCAGAGTGCTTATGAGTAAAACGAGTCAGTCCATCAGCGGTCATTGCGAGGAGCGCCAGTGGTGCGACGATGCATCCCACAGTGCTGGCTCTCTAACTCTGCATTGTGGTTTGCTTCCTCGACCGATATACATCGGTCTCCTCGCAATGACCATAACCATGGCCTCGTTCTCTCGTTCATCATTGTACGCCGCTCTCCCTGAATCCGGTGATCAGACTCTGCAGCGCGCCAGTACGCTGGAATTCGTGGAGTTTGACGCCAATCAGATCGAAGTCTGGGTAGGTAACAACGGCCATACAGTATCACACATTCCTACAGGTAGGCCCGGTCTGGAATGGCCGAAGGTTGATGGCTACGGCAACAAGGCCATCTTCGCCAGCGGGATCTGGTGTGCCGGCATGGTCGATGGCGAACTACGCACTGCAATTGCCGAGTTCAGTACTGAATTCAGGCCCGGTTATGTGGACTATGATCCTTCAGGTTCCATCTCTGGGAATCCCAGCAATCCAGAGGATGTTGACCAGCAGGTTTACTGGATCACGCAGGGGGATTGCAGTGATCCCGCCATGGATTGCTACAACTGGGAGTATGCCAACTGGCCCGCCGGTCTGGGCGCTCCCAGCCAGGACGGCGAATATTTCAGCGATGAGGATGGCGACGGTCTGTATGATCCCGGTGAGACATTCAGGGATTTTAATTTGAATGCGGTCTATGATGGTCCCGATGGTGCCTTCATCACCGGTGAGGATCCACCCTTCTTTAAAACGCCACAGCAGGCCTGGTGGGTGCTCAATGATTTCGATCCGGAAAAACACGAGCATGTATTCTCAACCCAACCACTGGGCCTGGAGGTCCAGACTACCTTGCATGCCCCCCTGGATGGGTATGTACTGGAGAACGTCCTGTTCTATGAATTTCTCATCATCAACAAAGGTGGTGAGACCATCGAGGATGTCTTCATAGGGCACTGGACGGATGCCGACCTGGGTGATGCCAACGACGATCTGGTGGGCTGCGACACAACCCTGGACATGGGCTTCACCTACAATGGTACACCCAATGATCAGGACTATGGGACGAGACCACCGGCTGTTGGTTATGCTTTCTTGCAGAGTGCATTGATCCCGTCACCAGGCGACTCCACCATGGTGAACGGAGGCTGGATCGAGGGTTATCGCGATCTGGGGATGACCAGTCATTATACAATCTTCAAGTCAACTCCGAACTGGCATGATCCGCAAACTGCTGAAGCAGCCTATCTGGTCCTGCAGGGACTGGGTGAGGATGGTGAGGGTCGTCCTGACCCAAATGGAGATCCGTCCGTCTTCCATCATTCCGGCGATCCCTATCGCGGCAGCGGCTGGCTTTTGCGGGATGAAGCGTCTCCCCGGGAGTGGCGGAACGTCATCAGCTCAGGACCTCTAACCCTGGATCCATGGAACGATCCGGATGGTGACGAACGGCCCGAAGCGGGAGAACCAGGCGTACAGCACATCGTACTGGCCATGGCCCTGGGCCAGGGTCTGGATGCGGAACACTCCATCGAGGTACTGCGTCACACCATGGGTCATGCCCGCTCTGCCTGGCGACAGCAACTGACCCTTCCCGAGATTGCCACACCTGAGGTCAATGCGAGTACTCTGGATGGTGAGATCATCCTGAGCTGGTACCGGGGAGCCGCTGAGCTGGAATCATTCTCAGACAAGGGTTACCGATTCGAGGGCTATCGCGTATACCAGGGTGAGAGCGCAAATGGCCCCTGGCACGAGATCGCCCTGTACGACCAGGAGAACGGTGTCAGGGTCATCCTCCAGGAGGAATGGAAGCCCCTTTCCGGGGCGTTGATCCCACAGGTCCTCTACCAGGGGGATGATAGTGGTCTGCAGCATATCCTTCACGTTCGACGAGACTCACTCGCTAACAGCGGTCTGGTGAACAACCGGGAATACCATTTCGCCGTCACTGCCTACGCTCACGGGCCGCTTGAACAACCGCGCAGCATCGAAAGTGAACTCATCCCTTTATCGTTGCGGCCCCATGGTCCGCCCCTGGGTGTTGAAATGAGCTTCCAGGCCCGGGATACCATCGCCGTATTCAATGCAGGCGACGCTCAAGCTGAAGTGTGGGTGAAGGTTTTGGATCCACTGCAGCTCACTGGTGATCTCTACGCCATTGAATTCGAGACATTCCCTGAGGTTGACAGCATTCGATGGTACCTGGGACGCATGCGGAATTCAATCATGGTGGATACTTTGTACACTGGTGGAAAACGGCTCATCGACATCGATTATCCCTGGTACAACCGCCCCAACGACCCCTACTGGGCATATCGGGACTCCACTGAGTTCATCGAGGGATTCAGGGTCGTGCTCAGCCTGGCGGCCATCGAAGCACAGCGCTTCATCTATGGCTGGGAGCAGACGATGAACGTCGAGGAGGGCAGCATTGACTCCATCACCTATCTGGCCATCTCGCCGGGTGGCGTCGATTCCCTGGTGTGGAGTGCCGGTGTGGGGAGTGATACCATCAATATCGATTCCCTGTACGGACCGGGAAATTACTGGGATCGGCCGCAGTGGATCGAGGATGGAGAGACCTACATCCGTCTGTACAGAGAAGAACTTCACGATGTTCATATCCAAAGTTTCGCTTCTGACGTAGGAGGTGAGAACCATATGGCTGCTTCCATCCCTGGGATCGGAGGAGGGATGACTGATCTTGCCCAAATCACGGGTGACATAGAATTGCGTTTCAGCGAGGAAGGGCAAAAAGCCTGGCGCTGGAGCCCATCCAATGGGTTGGTGCCGGAGATGAGCCGGTTCCCTTTTGAAGTATGGGACCTTGAGCGGAACGTTCAACTCACCATGGGTCATGTTGACTGGAACGATACGGGTGTGATGCATGATGACAGTGCCGGGAGTCTCGAAAGAGATTGGATCATCACGCTTCACAGGGATTATGCCACCTACCAGGATAGTGTCCAGGAGCTTTTCTCCAATCCCCACAGCGGATGGTTGTGGATCTTCAGCACAAGTTCCGTCTACAGCATGGGCGATAGGGTCAAATTAGAGATCCTAAATCCCATCATACCAGGTGAGGATATATACAGTTTCAGGAGTTCAGTCCCCGGAGAGGTAAGTGACAGCCAGCGCCTGGCCCAGCAATTGGACCGTATCAACGTCTTCCCCAATCCATACTTCGGTCAGAATACTGAAGAACTACCTGGTGAGAATTTTGTCACATTCACCGGCCTGCCACCGGGTGAATGCACCCTGCGCATCTTCAGTCTGGGTGGGACCATGGTGCGCAAGTTCGACCACGCTGAGAGTAGTACGGCAGGAACCCCATACGAGCACTGGAATCTGCTGAATGAGGCAGGCGAGAAGGTGGCCAGCGGTATGTATATCGTGCACATCGATGTACCCGAAGTCGGGAAGAAGATCCTTAAACTGGCTGTGATGCAGTCAGCTTATGAATAAGCCGATGATCTTCAAGAGTCATTGCGAGGGATGTGCGGTGCACATCCCGTGGCAATCGAGTGCGCCATGTCTGTAGGTTTTATTAAAAGATTGCCACGTCGTGCGCTATCCTTCAAGGATAGCAAACTCCTCGCAATGACAATAGGCGCCTTTGTTGGTTCAACCCTCCACGCCGCCCTCCCGGATTCAACTGAGCAGTCTTTACTGCGTCCCGGCACTCTGCACTTCACCCAATTCGACGGTAACCGTATCCGGGCCTGGATCGGGAACAACGGACATATGGTATCCCATGTACCTACCGGCAGTTCTGGCCTGGAATGGCCCCAGGGTTCACAGACAACTGCAATTTTCGCATCGGGATTGTGGTTGACTGGCATGGTGGATGGAGATGTCCGTTCAGCAGCGGCGGAGTTCAGTACCGAGTGGGATCCCGGTACCGTTCATTATATTCCTGGATCCACCATTCAGGGAACACCTCGCAACCCCCAGGATCCGCTCTTTCAGGTTTATACGATCAATAAGGAAGATTGCACCAATCCGAATGAGGATTGTTATAACTGGCAATATGCCAACTGGCCGGCGAGTCAAGGCGCTCCAGCCCACGATGGCGAATATTTCACAGATCTTGATGGTGACGGCCGACATCATCCCAGTGAACCATATGAGGATTTCAATCAGGATGGGATCTTTAACATACCGGACGGTGAACTGGTGACTGGTGATGACCCACCCAACTGGCCGGGAGATCAGGTCCACTGGTTCGTCATGAATGATGCCCGGCCTGGGGTGCACAGCAATCTCTGGTCAACACTGCCACTTGGAATAGAGGTTCAGACCACGATCTTTGGATTTAAGAATGGTAGTCCACTTGACAATGTGATGTTCTATCGCTGGATCATCATCAACAAGAGCGGTGCTGATATCGATGATATGTACTTCGGAGTATGGACCGATGCAGATGTGGGTGATGCCAATGATGATTATGCCGGATGTGATACCTCACTTGCTCTTTCATTCTTTTATAACGGAGAGCATTCCGATCAGGATTATGGATTACATGTCCCCGCGGTAGGCGTAGGACTATTACAAGGTCCACAAATCCCGTTAAGTGGAGATTCAGCCTATTACGGCAATTCATGGCATCCAGACTCCAGAAATCTGGATATGACCAGTTTCGTGATGTATCAGGGGGGTAGTGTAAATGGCTTTGATGATCCGGAGAACAGCCTTGAAGCATATAACTATCTGGCTGGATTCAGAAAAGAAGGTGATCCCTGGTACGAGTACCTGGATCCAACTCAGCCCATCACCAAGCATCTGTATGCCGGCGATCCTGTTACCCGTAGTGGCTGGATCATGTTCGATGACCAGGATCCACGGGATCACCGCACCCTCATGGGTAGCGGTCCCTTCGATCTGCCCATCTGGCAGGATGAGAATGGGGACGGCCTGCCGCAACCTGGAGAGACCGGCGTTCAGGAGGTTGTAGCCGCGATCATAATTACGCACGGGATTGACAATGTCGACGCAATCACCAATATGCGCTATACCACTCGCTATGCACGTCAGGCCTGGCTGGACCAGTTTGAACCCAACCCACCACCAATTCCGGAGATCATGGTGAGTGAACTGGACCAGCAGATTATCCTGAGCTGGTATGAAAACGCCGTTGGTGTGGAGGCATTCTCAAGGAACGGCTACGCGTTCGAGGGTTACAAGCTGTACCAGGCCCCGGCACCGGACGGACCCTGGCACCCTATCGCGAGTTATGATCTAGAGAACGGCATACGGGTAATCCAGGAGCATCATTACAATCTCGAAACAGGCATTCTTTCGAGGCAGGTCCGGCATCTGGGTAGGGAAAGTGGTCTGGAGCACATGATCACCATCGAAATGGATCTGCTGACGGGTGATACCCTGGTGAACAACAAGGCATATTTTTATGCTTTGAGCACCTACGCCGTCAATACTGCAACTGAACCAAAAAGCTTTGAATCACAGCCTGCTTTTATCACTGCCCGGCCGCATGCATCGCCACTCGGCCTGGACATACATACTCAAGGTGGCGACAGTCTCAGTGTCATTCATTCTGGAAATGCGGAAGCTGAAGTGGTGGTAGAGGTCCTGGATCCGCTGCAATTGACGGGAGATCGATATGAGATAGGGTTTGATTACAATGAACAGGCGGATCTTAGCACCTGGTATCTGGGCAGGATGCTGAATGGGATCATGGTGGACACCTTGCTGCATGATCCGCTACCTCATTTCTCTGGTTGGGAACAGTCTGGATACATTGAAGGTTTTGATGTGAAGGTTGCGGATGTTGCCTTTGAAGTGTCAAGATTCAATCGTGGTTGGCAACAGACCGTGAATATCGAACCCACCCACATCGACTCCGCAGGCTTTGAGGTTATTTCTCCAGGCGGTGTCGATTCGCTGGTGTGGAGCGATGGTTGGGGATCCGATACGCTCCACTATCAGGATCTTGTTGGACCTGGCAGAGATTGGGATTATGCCATCTGGATTGATTGGATCGATCCAATGCAAATGAGAGTATACCGGACTGAATTCCACAACGTTCGCATCCAATCCTTTGCCTCTGACGTTGGCGGGACCAGTCATCTGGCCGGGTCGATCCCCGGTCTTGGAGGTGGAATAGAGGATCCCGGCCTGCTGCAGTCAGACCTGGAACTCAGATTCACTGAGCAAGGTCAAAACGCGACCATTATCCACTGGGGTGCCTTTGACCAGCCCGAACCTTACTGGGTGCCCTTTGAACTCTGGGATATCGAGCGGAATATTCAGCTTTCACTCCTGGTCCTGGATGCCGACACCCATTTCATCGATTACGGCTCTGAGGAGAATCGTCTCGGTGGCGATTGGTTCATCAGTATTCACCGGGATTATAACCTCTATGAAGACTCCCTATTCACTGTGTTCGATAATCCGCACAGCGGATGGCTGTGGATCTTTGCCGGGCAATCCCGATATTCCATCGGAGATAGGGTAGTGATGAACTTCCTCAATCCCGTGATCCCCGGGGAGGACGTCTACAGCTTCACTGCACGACAGCCGGATGCCATTCTGGACAAAGCCGCACTCACGGCTCAGCTGGACCGCATCAATGTCTTCCCCAATCCTTATTTCGGTATGAATGTGGAGGAACCACAGGGCGAGAATTTTGTCACATTTACCGGCCTTCCCGCTGGAGAATGCACGCTGCGGATCTTCAGCCTGGGCGGAACCATGGTGCGCAAGATCGAACATTCGAGCTCGAGGAACGCAGGTACACCCTTTGAGCAATGGGATCTGCGCAACACCCTTGGCGATAAAGTGGCCAGCGGGATGTATATCGTGCACGTGGATGTCCAGGATATTGGTTCAAAGGTTCTGAAACTAGCTGTCTTCCAGCCGAAGTACTGACGTTTTACTGAGCCCTGGTGCGGTCATTGCGAGGAAGGACCATCAAGAGTGACGAAGCAACCCTCAATGCTTACCTACGTGCTTCGCATTGGAGTTTGCTTCGTCGACCACCAAAAGTTGGCCTCCTCGCAATGACCGTGCTCAGTCGAATGTGACCAGTCTATCCCCTAATCCCTAACCCATCTACGTTCGCCTACAGCTCACCACGATAGGCACGCTCCTTCTCCTTCTCCCTTACTCCTTACTCCTCCCTCCTGTCCCATCTACCTTCGCCTCCAGCACACTACGATGGGCAAGCTCCCTGCTCCTGGCTCCTGTGTCCTCGCTCCCGTCCCATCTGACGGACTGGGATTTCTCCACTCCGTTCGTCGTACCGACTCACTTCGGTCGAAATGACATTGACTTGGTGACAGGTCTGAGACATCGTCTCCTGTCTCCTGTCTCCTGTCTCCTGTCTCCTGTCTCCTGTCTCCTGTCTCCTTGCTCCTGTCTCCTGACAGTTTACTTTGTTGCCTAAATCTGGGAGAGTTCCGTGAAAATCGCAGCGGCATTGGGTTACGCCATCGCGGTGATCCTGTTTGCCATCATCTACCGATACATTCGCTGGCGCAGGAAGAATCGCGAGCTGGACCGCTACAAGGAATAATCACTCAATTTCTGGATCTGATCACAAAGGAGAGCACGCATGATTAATGTGATCTGGCTGGTATTGCTGGCTGGTGGTGTACTGGTGGCAGGCTTCAACTGCCTGGGCCTGGACATCGTGGATGGAGCCCTGACCTGGGGTCCCAGTTTCGAACCCCTGACAAAACTAACCAAAGGCCTCTTTGATGCTGCCAAGGCAGCTGTGACACTTGCTATTGGCCTTATCGGCATAATGGCTCTGTGGCTGGGTATGATGAAGATCGCCGAGGAATCGGGACTGGTGAAGGTCTTTGCCAGGGCGCTGCGTCCTGTGCTGGTTTGGCTGTTTCCGGATGTACCCGCCGACCATCCCGCCATGGGAGCCATGGTGATGAATATCGCGGCCAATGTCCTCGGCCTGGGAAATGCCGCTACGCCCCTGGGGCTGAAGGCCATGCAGGAATTGCAGAAGCTGAACAAGGTGAAGGATACCGCCACGGACGCTATGGCCACCTTCATGGCGCTGAACACCTCCAGCGTCACCCTGATCCCCGCCACCATCATCGGGATCCGCTCCGCTGCCAATGCCTCCAATCCCGCTGAGATCATCGGACCCGTGATCCTGGCCACCGGTGTATCTACGACGGTTGCCATCATCACGGTGAAACTGCTGGCCAAACTGCCGCGTTATCAGCTGAAGGTCCCGGACACCGTGACCGACACAGGTAACGGTGGGGAGGTTTGATCATGTTTCAGAATATCATCAACGGCGTTTCCGCAATTGCCATTCCCTTATTGCTGTTCACGATCTCATTCTATGGCTGGAGAAAAAAGGTCAAGGTGTACGAGGTATTCACTGACGGCGCCAAAGAAGGCTTTGAGGTCGGTGTGCGCATCATTCCCTATCTGGTGGCGATCCTGGTGGCCATCGGTGCTTTCCGCAGTTCAGGTGCCCTGGATCTCATCACATCCCTGCTGGCTCCCATCACCAATCTTATCGGGATGCCCGGTGAGGTCGTACCCATGGCCCTTATGCGGCCACTGTCGGGCAGTGGCGCCCTGGGTGTGGCCACGGAGATCATCAATGAGTATGGTGTGGAATCACTGCAGGGACGGATGGCGGCCATCATGGAAGGCTCCACGGAGACCACCTTTTACATCCTGGCAGTTTATTTCGGCTCGGTGAGCGTCACCAAATCACGCCATGCACTGCCTGCAGCTCTCACAGCTGATCTGGCTGGCATAATTGCTGCAGTGGTAGTGACGCAACTGGTGTTCGGATAATAAACATCCAGCGAAATACGAATCACGAATCACGGATCACGAGATTGTGTTGTTTTTGTTAGACTATGGGCCCCTTGTTAGAACTTGCTTTGGGAAACTATCTCGGATAAACTTCCGTTTAAGTTGGTAGGCACAAGGGCTTGAACGCAAAGCGAAAGGACGAGAAATGAAGAAGGGATTTGTTACTCTACTGATCTTCACTCTGGCCGTGGGATTATTTGCCGCAGAAACTCTGAAGTTCAGCGACCGGTTACCCGCAGCAAATACCAAGAATATTGAACCCGTGGGGGAGGAGATTAATCCTGTATTGCCGACAGGATCAAGCCTGACAAGCCTGCGCGAAGTCACTGGTGTACTTGTGGATTCCTCAAAGAATGGCTATGGACTGCTGGTTCCGGAAACAGATCCGATCTCTGTCTATGGTGACTACATTTTTATGGCTTACCGCCAGTGGGCCGGTGAAGCCGGTTCATCCGGGATTATCGGTGCTGCCCTGTCCGATGACGGCGGTAACAACTGGTCCACCTATTCCAATCTGAACGACGGTACCACCGACGCTGGCCGCTATCCCAGTGCCATCGCCACGGAGTACTTCCCCATGGTGATCTGGAACGAGTATGGCGGTGCAACCGGTGGCGGCGGTGGTCAGTACGGGGGACGTGCCTTCCACTCCTGGGATGAAGGTGAGTATTTCGGGGAGATCTTCTACCCGGCTACTGACGTTCACAATAATCCGGGCGCCAACGATACCTGGACCAGCAAGGTCGCCTACAATCGCGATGCAGATGGCAACGATTACTTCAATTTCGCATTCTCGGATTGGGACTTTGACCGGGACAAGCTCTTCTTCCATGCCGAACCACAGGGTGCCTGGGACGGTACCGAACTGGGCTGGAATGATATGTATTCCATCCTCTCCGGAGGTGATTTCCTCGGTGATGCCACCACGAATTACACCTCAGAGGGCGACATCGATTTCAATGACGATGGTATCGGCTATTTTGCCTGTTCATCCTACTGGAGTGACACGCTGGCCATCAGGAACCATACGATCTTCATCAAGAGATCTGAAGATTTCGGTGCCACCTGGAGCGAATGGTTCCATCTCTCGGACGGCGCCATGAATGCCTATTTCTGGGATGTGTTCCCGGACAGCATCTATGACGATAGTGATGGTACCTGGGCCTATCTGCCTGACCGCTGGGGTCCCTTTGTGGCCTACGAGGTCGAGATCCTCACCGATCCTGATGGGAATTTCCATGCCTGGGGCGGTGTCCTGCCCAGTGGCAGCAGCTTTGTCTATCCCGGTTGGTCGGAATACAATGGCCTGTATCACTTCAAGGTTGATAACGACGCCTTCTCGGGTGTCGGTGGGCCACTGATCCCTACCATCAACTACATGGGCAGTATGCAGCTGAGCTGGTTGCTGACCTCCTTTGCGGATCCCTCATGGCAGGCCAATTGCTGGAACGCAGCCTATGATCAGTATTACGATGATCACCTTTACGTGGCCTGGCATGCCATCGGCGACACCACCGAGGACTTCGCCTGGATGGATCTCTATGCCACCTATTCTCCGGACGGAGGAGCCAGTTGGGACTCTACGCAGAATATTACCAATACCCTCGTTGACGAACTTGACGAGACTGACGTGCACATGTACCGCGTGGCAGACAGCGGCAGAGTACATCTGATGTACCAGGTGCCGGTGTGGGACGTTCCCACTGTAAATCCACCTGCGCAGATGGAAGATTATCTGCAGCATGTGTACTATGCCTACTACGACTTCGGGATCGAAGTTATCGGTGTAGCAGATGAACTGCGTCAGCCCCGGGGATTTGCCCTGGAGCAGAACTACCCGAATCCCTTCAACCCGAGTACCCATTTCCGTTTCATGCTCCCAGAGGCCGGTTATACAACCCTCACAGTATACGACCTCGCCGGACGTGAGGTCGCCCGGGTACAGGAAGGCTTCCTGTCCGCCGGACAGCACACCCTGGCCTTCGATGGCAACGGGTTGGCCAGCGGCACTTATTTCTATCAGCTGGATAGTGGAAACCACACAGCTGTGAATAAGATGTTGCTGCTGAAGTAGGATTTCGACACGACCACTTACAGAGGTCATCTGGAGCGTGTGAAGGACTGGCAAAACCACCAAGGTCATTTTTTCACGCTGTCCCGGATGAGGTCAAACTCCAGTTGACCTCTTTTTGTCTTTTGAACTGGATGGAGTAAGTATGAAGCGTAACCTAAAGACCATCATATTGGGCCTGGTCTTTATTACCACTGCCTGGTCTGCTACCGTTGGAACCATTTCTGGCAAGATCATTGACGACACGGGCGGCATGCCCCTGCCGGGTG
This sequence comes from uncultured Lentisphaeria bacterium, assembly GCA_964454335.1. Classification (GTDB taxonomy): domain Bacteria; phylum Fidelibacterota; class UBA8477; order UBA8477; family JABMPR01; genus CAYVVT01. The sequence continues at coordinate 91,506 of CAYVVT010000009.1, forward strand.
TGAATGTCATGGTTATGGAACTCGGACTTGGCGGGGTAACGGATTTTGAGGGCGATTACTACATTGAGAACATCCCAGTGGGTATCCATACCCTGACGATCCGCATGATCGGCTATGCCGAGATGATCGTCAGCGATGTCCGGGTCACCATGAACCAGACCACACCGGTGAATGCCCGACTTCAGGAAGAGGTCATTCAGGGCCAGCAGGTCACCGTCATCGCGGAAAAACCCATGGTTGAGAAGGATGTCACCGTCAAGAAGATGGTGCGAACGGCCGAGGAGATCCAGAATCTGCCGGCCAGGAACCTCACCGAGATGTTGACACTGCAATCAGGTATCATCCAGATCAAGAGCGCGGAGTACGGGATTCCCGGTTTCGAGGATCGTGGAATCGAACAGATCCACGTCCGTGGTGGACGATCCGGTGAGATCGGTTACACCATTGACGGGATGTATATTGAAAATCCCATCTACGGCGGGATTGGCAAGGGAACGCGTCTGAACACCTATGCTGTACATGAATTCGAGGTCCAGACGGGGGTTTTCAGCGCCGAATACGGCGATGCCATGTCAAGTATCGTCAATAACATCACCCTGACTGGAAGCAGTGAATACCACGCGAACATCAAGTATGAGACCAGCAACCTGGGCATTCTCAGCTCGGAACAGGATCGCTTGAGAAACTTTAACAAGATCGCCGGGTCACTGAGCGGTCCCATCATCCCGGGTGGGGATCGTCTGACATTCCATGTTTCCGCCGATTACACCACCAGCGCCTATCGTGTATTGAAATTTGATGACAAGGTGTATATCGAGGATGACCCGGGCAATAGCACCAACCTGGAGAACAAGGTCCACTGGCTGGACCGGTTCTCAGGCTGGCGGGCATTCGGTTATGACAATACTTTCGATGTCTTCGGTAAGCTCCATTGGAAGATCGATAATTATAAGCAGTTGAACTTCACCTACTGGTATGTGAATTCTGATTTCCAGACCTACGACCGGTTCAACCAATTCTACGAAGACGGTAAAAACGTGAACCGGAAGTGGTCTGAAAGATTCTCACTCGAATTCCGGCACCAGCTGAATAAGAAGACCTATTACACTCTCGCAGCCTCTCGATTCACCCAGCAGATGAAGATCGATGTGCGCAACGGTGACATGGACGGTGACGGTTATCCGGACTGGGTTGAATACCATGTAGGTACCGAAGCCCGCGGTGTCCATCTTGGTGTTGACTATCATGGTGAATGCGACATTCCCTATGAAGAAGGTCAACGCTTCAGTCCCGGGGTCAATATTGAGAATAACTCCGACGATGTCCGCTATTACCAGGTCTGGGGCCCCGGCTGTAATCGTCTGCAGGTGGACTATTTCCATCGCAGCCCGCAGCATGCCGGTACCGCCGGTTATGATCAGCGGGACGACAAGGTCATTTACCAGCCCCAGGATGTCGTGAGACTGGGTCCCTGGGACCGCATCCGGATCCGTGAGAATTTCCTGGCCGAGCATTATGATAACGATGGCAATCTCATCGGCTCCGAGATCCTTTCCAACGGACACTTGATCGATCCACTGGATTCATTGGAATACTATGACAAGAATGGTATCCGCCACGTCTGGCACTATGGTGATCCTCTGACGGAATACCTGGCCGAGGGTCAATATGAGTCCTGGGACGTCATGTACTATCCCGATTCCACCTATGACCTCTACATCTCACCACCTGCGGGGATGACCTTCGATGAAGTAGTGGCCATGCGTGATTCCTTGTACTACATCCTCTACTACGAATATTTCTCTGCCGGTTCTGACCGTTATCGCCACTGGACGAAATCTGTGACGGATGAATTGAAATTTGACATCACCAGCAGGGTCAACAAGCATCATCAGTTGCGTACCGGTATCGATGCCAAACGTCATTACATCACCTTCGATGAGACCCAGCTGGCCTGGCTGCCCAGACCTTATGGTGAGACCTATGGTCTGCCCCCAAATCCCAAGGTGCCTCTTGAGATCGGTACCTATGTCCAGGATAAGATCGAGTATCCCTGGATGAACATCAATCTGGGGCTACGGCTGGATATGCAGAATTCACAGGACAGTTCATGGGCCGATCCCCGCCGGCCAACCTCAGGCCAGATCCCTGCCGAGTGGAAGTTCCTCTGGTCTCCACGCATCGGTATCAGCCACGTGATCACGGACCGGGCGACTTTCACATTTGGATACGGGAGGTTCTTCCAGAATCCAACCTACAGGAACATTTATCTGAACGACGAGAACGATCTGACAACGCCATTGCCGATCCTGGGAAATTCCCATGCCCAGGCACAAAAGGTCTCCTCCTACGAATTTGGCCTGAATTGGCAGTTCGTGGATTACTGGAAACTGGGCCTGGTGGGCTGGTCCAAGGATTATTCCGACCTGGCTTCGACGGAACGGGTGAAAGCCTTTCCCTACAGCTATTCAGTGGTGGTGAACTATGATTATGGTTCGGCTCGTGGATTGGATCTCCTGCTGGAGAAACAGGGTGGTGGTATGTGGTCAATGGTCACCCAGTACACACTCTCCCGAGCCACGGCCAATCGTGCCGATCCCTGGGAAGGGTACAGGTCATCGGATACGCCAGAAACGATGCCCAAGAAGGAAGTGCTCATGGATTACGACCGGACGCACAACCTAACGATTACCGGTGGATATCAGTTTACCCGGAAGAATTCGCCAAAGATCGGTTCATTCTATCCTCTGGAGAATACCTCTTCCTATCTGACGCTGGTAGCCCTCAGTGGAGCACCTTACACACCCTATGATATTACCTTGCAGCGCGATGGGGCTACCAACTCCGAGCGTATGCCCTGGTATATAGAGACCAACCTTGCCGTTCGTAAGTCCTTCGAACTCATGGGTGTGGACTGGTCAGGCGGATTGATCATCCGCAACCTGTTCAATCGCAGGAATGTCATCGATATCTATGAGGAGACAGGCAGTCCCGATGATCCGGGCCGTGACGCGACCGAAGCAATAGAGCTTGGTTTCAATTCACTGACTCTTTATGACCGACCTTACTATTACTCGGATCCACGTCAGATCGATTTGACGCTGGAAGCATCTTTTTAGGATGACAAGACTATGAAATTGAGAATACTACTAACATCACTCGTAATCCTTACTGCTGCCGGCATCGAGGCCAAGGAGCCCACCTACAACAGGTCCTCCCTGGGCAAGGCCTCGGCCATTGACCCCGTGATCAATCGCGCCAGGGGTTATATGAGCAAGGGTGAACTTCAGTTCGCTACCCACAATTACGGCAGTTTCATTGAATTTGAGGATTATGCCTCACCATCCGGTCTTTATAAGGGCTACCAGTATATCTCGGATGTATCCCTGATCCTGGGGGCCCCGGGCAAGGACGCTGACGGTAACATCTACCCCTGGGCCTTACGCCCGCCTTTCGACGAGGTGCTGGAGCATTTTATCAGTGATACCGTCGTCTACTGGGGTGCAACAGTCTCAGAATCCTGGTTTGACCGTGTACAGGACAAAAAGCAGGTGGACTGGGAGTCCGCAGAGAATCACCTGGGTTTTCTGCATTCCGGTGAAGTTGCCTCGGGTGAGGTCTATGGCGGACTCTACACCGATACCGGCGATCCCTATCCGCTTCTGGCCACCAGTGACATCCCCACCACCTGGCCCATGCTCATCGATCCCGAGAGTGGGAAAGAACAGCGCACCTGGCCTGGCGACTGGGCTGTGATCACGGATCTGAATTCACCTGCCTACGGCCAGCCCATCGTAGGTCGTCACGTGGGTGATCAGGATATCTACATGGAATTCGATGACCGCCTGGTTGATCGCGACGAGGATCGTACTCAGGGTTATTCCATGGGTATGCGCGTGCGTGTGAATGCCCATTCCTATGGTCGCTCATATGCCGAGGATATAGCATTTTTCACCGTCGAGATCATTAATGAGTCCTATAAGGGATTCAAAATGGATCTCAATGGCGATGGCGAACCGGATAGTACCTGGGTGCCTGTCACGGACCAGGATGGCAATCTGCGTTACACCTTCCAGTCCAGGCATTTCCAGGGTAGTGCCGATGTACTGCCTGACGGTAGCCAGCACGGTTTCAATTACACAGATATCTATGGTGGTTTCTATTTCGACGTTGATTCCTATTCCCGCCTGGCCGACGGCCGCTATACCGGCCGCAGCAACGATGATGACATGATGGCCTTTGATACGGAATACGACATGGCTTATATCTGGGATTGGGATGATGACAGCAACGGTCGTCATGATCTGGCCTATTCGGCCTTGAAACTGCTCGATACGCCTGATGCACCATATGATCTTGATCTGGATGGCGATGGTACTTTCGATGTACTGGCCGGTGAACCCCTGGGTCTCACCGACTGGCACTGGTTTGACTGGTACGATCGTCCCGGCGTCTATGACGACGAGAAGGCCGGCGGCAGCTGTGGTGGTGATTATGCCGGCGTGGCCGGATGTCCCGGTGCGGTTGACAAGGAAGCCATCCAGTTCGCCCTGATGGCCGGTGATACCGCCTATGCCCGTGACACCTTTCACGACTGGGAATGGCGTGGCATCCCCGATGGGGATACCAATCCCAACGGCGGCAAATATGACAGCTGGTATTTCCATGCAGCATCGGATGGTACCGTGAACCCGCATTTCGACTCTCTTGAAGGTCTGCTCCAGGAATTCCCGGATGGACTGGACTGTGTATTCATCATGTCCGCGGGTCCTTTCAACCTGGCGGTAGGGGACACGACCTATTTCTCCTTTGCCGTGATCATGGGTGATCCTCCGGACGATACCGAGACCTTCGAAACCCCTCCGGATCTGGCGGCCAATGCTGAAATGGCCCAGATCATGTATGACCTCAAATACCAGGGATTTTCGCCCCCGGATGCCCCCACGGTCTCAGCCGCAGCCGGTGACGGCGTCGTGACCCTTTACTGGGACTCCGCTGCTGAATTCTCAACCGATATCGTCACGGAGGTCGATGATTTCGAGGGATACAAGATCTACCGTTCCACCGATGGCGGCCTTACCTGGGGTGATCCGGATGATGATGTCATCTATGACAGCGATCAGCAGGCGGTGGGCTGGAAACCTCTGGCCCAGTTCGATCTCACCGAGGAAGAGGACGAACGGCTCTACGGCAAGGAATACAGTGGTCCCGACGATGTGGCACCCTGGTTCTCGCTGGGCACCAATTCCGGTATTGAGCACAGGTATGTTGACGATGACGTCATCAACGGCGTCACCTATTCCTATGCTGTGGTGGCTTACGATATCGGTATCGATTCAACCGATGACTATACCAGTGCCAATGGTGAATGGGGCATCAATCTCGAGTATCTTGAGAACTTCAAAGGCAACAGTCCGCTTCTGCCTCAGTTCGTCACCGTGACACCGAACGCCAAACCTTCAAATGCACCCGATGTGACTCCGGTGGAACGTTCTGCCACTACCATGGGCACCGGTGAACTGGAGATCCTGCCCACAGATGTGGACAAGGTCCAGGAGACCAGCGCTCGCTTCCGGCTGACAGTTACCGCCGATCCGCGTTTCAAGGGCGGCAGCGATTCACAGTTGGAGAACAATCCGCTGATGACAGGGAATGCCCGGTACGCGGTCTATAACGAGGATACCGGTGATACCCTCATTGGCTGGATCTATGACAATGATGGCAACATTGACAGCATTGCCACCCGGAACGCACAACGCTACCCTGTTGAAATGGGCACGGCTTCCATATTTGGCAGCCCCTGGTCCGGATTCCAGATGTTCTCTGTGAACATGGAAGAGGCCCAGGTCGATACGGTCAGCTGGCGCGGGAGAACGGAATCAAATTCTCCAACCTATTATTGGGAATTCACGAACCGGCTGGGCTTCGGATTTGCCCATGCGGCTGATTATATGTTTATCTGGGGACAGGAGGACACCACCACCAACGGCCGTGTCCTGCCATTCACTGTATGGAACGTGAACCGCGATGCCAAGGTGAATATCACGCCCTCATATGCGAACACGGGATTGCCGGCAAATGATGATTATCCCGATTTTGTGAACCGTATGGCCTTGAATTTCAAGGAATACAATGTTCCGGGCTTTGATTCGACCCGCTACAAGACCACCTGGAAGGCTACGGTCTCCTGGTTGCCGGATTCACTGTTTACCAACCTGCATTATTCTGCAGGCGATACCCTGGATATATTCATGGACAAACCTTTCCATGACGGTGATGAGTTCTATTTCGAGTCGGAAAGCATCACAGAGATGAAAGAGGTGGTGCAGGATCATCTGAAAGAAGTGAAGGTGGTACCCAATCCCTATATCGTAACTGCGGCCTGGGAAAGGGATATTAACCATAAGAACCTGCATTTCACCCACCTGCCCGATGAGTGTGTCATCAAGATCTTCACCCTCACGGGTGAACTGATATACACCATTCTGCATAACGATATCTTCTCGGGCCAGGCAGAATGGAACCTGAGGACCATGAACCGCCAGGAGGTGGCTCCGGGTCTGTATGTGTTTACCGTGGAAACCCCGAACAAGGAATCCTATGTCGGCAAATTTGCCGTCATTCGATAGGAGGTCGGCATGAAGAATTCAATTTCGATTCTCGTGATTGCTCTGATTCTGATCCCTGGTCTCCTCTTGGGACAGGATACGAAACAGGACTCCATCAATTCGGTTAATCCCGGGGAGGAGTTCTCAAAGGTCGGGACCTCCATCGGTCAGTTCCTTAAACTTGAATACGGTGCAGCAGGCGCTGCCACAGGTGGTGCTTACACCGCCCTGGCTCGTGGAGCTGCAGCTCTGGCCTGGAATCCAGCTGGGATTGCCTTCTCAGAAGGTCCCGAGCTGTATGTGAGCAACAATGAGCTCTATGCCGGCATCCAGAGCAACTATCTGGCCTTCGCCATGCCTCTGGGCGGTGGTAACACCATCGGTATCCAGGCCCAATACCTGAATTCGGGCGATATGGAGGTCACCACCCTTGATTTCCCGGATGGGACGGGTGAGGACTTCACTGTCACGGGTACGGCACTGGGATTCAGTTTTACCAGGCGCCTTACAGATCGCCTGGCCGTAGGTGTAACCTCCAAGTGGGTCCATGAGACGATCTATCGTGAGACCGCCTCAACCTTTGCCTTTGATGTGGGATCGAACTTTGATCTGGGCATCTACGGTATGGTGCTGGGCATGTCCATCCAGAATTTTGGGGCCGGGATGCGTTTCGATGGACCTGACCTGAACCAGGAGGTTGACATTAGTGATGATGTTCAGGGAAATCCAGAACTCACGACACGACTGCTCACAGAGGAGTGGCCACTGCCCATCGTATTTAGAGTGGGCATACGCTCTGACGTTATTGGTGGCAAGAGCCCCTGGTTCCAGAGCAACCTGCATCGTCTGTCACTGCTGGCTGATGCCAACGATCCCTTTGATGCCGTCCTTCGTGGCGCACTGGGATTCGAGTACGGCTGGAATGACATGGTATTCCTGAGAGCAGGTTACAAGCTCAATTATGAATGGTCCATCAAGTACGATGTCTTTGAGCTGGAATACAATGGTGTCTACGATCTTGGTGAGGATTACCTGGATGCCAACGGAAACGGTGTCTGGGATTGGGACGACGCTGACGGTGACGGTGTTGAAGACCTGGGGGAGCATGAAGACTATACCGATGGTCTGCGCGTGAAAGTGGATGAGTTCAATGTTTCCAGCTGGGACAGCTATTATGGGGCCGATGGTTACGGCCTGCGCCGGTTCTCACTTGGATTTGGTCTGAAATACAACCTGTACGGCACGAAATTGTTATTTGATTACAGCTACTCAAATTATGGTATATTGGGCATGGTCCAGCAGATCTCGCTGGGTTTTGCGTTTTAGGGAAGCGAAGAGTTAAACAGGATAAAGAGGGATTAAGATGATGAGAACTTTTACAACATTGATCCTTGCCTTCATGTTCGTGGCCGCCGCCTGGGCAAACACGCCGATCTTCATTGATCACAATGGGCAGGAAGTATACCTGAAGACCGCCAGTTGGTCTGGCGAACAGAGCAGCTCCCAGGGGGGGAGCGGCACAATACGCGATCTGAGGAATGGGAACTACGCCATTGCCTGTCAGACCGAGAATGGCACCTATCTCCAGAATATGCTCAACTATGTGTATTCTCCTGAGATCGCCATCCCGGCCGGCAACTCCGTACTTTTCGATTTCTTTGTACGTGGCAGCTTCGGTGATCCCGACGTTTTCCCGGAAGTCGACTACTGGGGTTGTGAACTCACCGTCGATGGCGGGTCAAGCTGGTTCTATATCTCCAATCCCTATGGGGATCCGGATGGTACCAATTATGTATATTCAGATGCTCCCGCAGACTGGTCGAGTTTCGTGCAGAGCTATACTGTCGATGGCATTCTGGATGATTATGCCGGTATGACTATCCAGTTCCGTTTCTATTTCCAGTCCGATGAGGACACTCCTCAGGGTGAAGGCATCTTCCTGGATGATATCTCCCTGGACGTCGATGGTGCCAGTGCATTCTTCGAGGATTTTGAGGACGGTAACATGGACGGCTGGGTTTCCGAAGACGGGACCGCCACACCGCCCATGTGGCATCAGACGACTGTGAACGCCTACGACGGTCAGTCATGGGCCATGAACGATCCTGAGCTGGGCAACAGCGGTGGCTACCTGGATCACTGGTATCAGACCCTGGATTCGCCAGCCTTGACACTTCCCACAGGCGGAGGCAACACCCTCACCTTCATGCAGAATCGCAATATCGAAGGCACAGCCGGGGCTGAACCGCCCTATGATGGCTGGGATGGGACCAATGTCCGTATCTCCAACGACACAGGTGTCACCTGGGAGGTTCTGACCAATCCGACTCCTGCATATAATTCCACCAGTATGTACAGTTTTGGCTTTGAGTTCAATGAAGGCGCAGGGATCCCCGGTTGGGGCGGCGTCTCTCCCGGTTGGGAAGCTGTCAGTTTCCCCATCCCGGCGTCCTATGACGGCCAGGAGGTCATGATCCGGTGGGCCTTCGCCTCCGATCCGGCCTACAGTACACCGGATGATCCCACGATGTTTGGCTGGGTCATCGATGATATCGATGTGGCCGGCGTGCTCACCAATGACGGTGAAACCAATGAAGGCTGGGTGGCTGCATCACAGGTTCCCATTGCCGGTGATCTCTGGCATGTGGCCTTCGTAGCGGAATTGCCAGCTCCCATCAGTCTCGAAGTTGAAAATGGCGACGAACAGGTGGATGTCAACTGGGCAGCACCCATTACCGGCACCATCGAGGACATTGCCTACGACACTGGCGCTTTCGCATTCTTCATTTCGGATGCACAGCCCTACGCCGTGGTCTTCGATGTGGCTGAGGACGGCACCTACCTGAAGGAAGCAAAGCTCTATATGTATTCCACGGCCACCTTCACAGGTCCCGTCGATGCATTTGTCTATTCAGTGGATCCCGAGGGTCTACCGAATGAGCTTCTCTATACCGTTGAGGATTTAACAGTAGAAGCCTATCCGGCTCCAACCGTTGCCAATCTGGCATCCGCCGGTCTGATCTTCGACGCCGGTGATCAATTCGCACTCGCCGTAGGCAACTTCCTGGATAACGGTACCCAGGGCGTCCTAGCCGAGCAGGATACCACCATCTCGCCACCTTCCGGCCATTCCTATGTCTGGGGTGGTGATACCTGGTATCCCATCACCGAAGCCTACGACGATATTTCGAATGTGGGTATCCGTGCCGAAGTTGTGCTTCCGGGTGAAGGATTTACCCCGGAATCCTACAATGTCTATCGGCGCCAGGAAGGCTACATCTTTGGTGATCCCATCTCCGCAGCGCAGACTGCGTTGGCCTACACCGACTATGATGTCGTCAACGGTACGGTCTACTACTACGCAGTTTCCGCCAACTACAGCTTCGGTGAAAGCCCACTCTCGGAAGAGGTCATGGCACTGCCGGAGTCCCAGAGCGTATATGAGCTCGGTTATGATGACGGTACGGCGGAATTCGCCTTCAATCTCGGATCTGGAAACTATCAGGCTGTCAAACTGACCCCCGATGGCTATCCGACATTGCTGAAACGGATGAAGATCTTCATCCATGATGAGAATCCCGGGAATATCATTGCCTACATCTGGGATGATGACGGTGATGGTGGCATGCCGCTGGGCGAATTGAAGCGCTTCGGTTGGAGTGGTCTGCAGCCTGGCTGGAATATCTACGACCTCTCTGATGATCTCATCTGGATCGAAGATGGCTCATTCTATGTGGGTCTGAAGGAAGTGACTTCCACACCCGGTATCGGTGCCGATGACAGTGACTATTCCGGCTTCTCCTACTATGATGCAGGTGAGGGCTGGGATAACATGGGTAACCTCCTGTCCTATAACCTGATGATGCGTGCAGACGCAGATTCAGCCTTTGTGACAATAGGCGTCGACCAGGTCGGTACACAGTTACCCACGGAATACAGTCTCAAACAGAACTATCCCAACCCCTTCAATCCCAGTACCGAGATCAACTATGCGATCAAGGAAGCTGGCATGGTGAGGTTGGCGATCTACGACCTTTCCGGTCGTGAGGTAGATGTGGTGGTTGATGAACATCAGTCCGCCGGGATCTATCGTCTGACCCTGGATGGCTCTTACATGAGCTCCGGGATCTACCTGTACACGCTGACAGCAGGGGACACCCGGATATCCCGGAAGATGATCCTCCTGAAGTAGCGTCAATTGACAGCATGAATATGAGCTGAAAGCTGGTCCCGAGACCGGCTTTCAGCTCTTTGCTTAGCATAGGGATGAACAGGAAGAATATGAAAGCTACGATGAGACTATTGGTGATTGCTGCACTCGTGCTGGGAACGGTATGGGCCGCACCTGATGCGCCACAACGTTACTCAGACCGCGTCCTGGTCTGCCTGCAGCCCGATCTGTTGGGTCTGGAGGTGTCCATGCGCAGCGGCACTCCCGTTACCGGTCTGGCCTCACTGGACATGTTGATCCAGGATGAGGGAATTCTGATCATGGAGCCCTATCTACCCGGTGCAACACCTGATGATTTCGATGGCGATATCTATCTGGCCAACATCTACCGGATGGTGATGGAACCCGGCCGATCAACGGTGAGTACACTGGTCAGCCGCCTTGAGGCTGATCCCTTCATCCTCTATGCCGAGTCTGAAGCCATAAACAGGCCTAGCTATGAGCCGAATGACACCCGCTGGTATCAGCTATGGTATCTGGAACGTATCGAAACCGATCTCGCCTGGGACCTCTGGGATATTCCAAATGGCAATACCCCCAACTCGAGAGATGTGGTCCTTGCCAGTATCGATACGGGTGTCATGTATACGCATGTGGACCTGGCTCCTAACGCCTGGGTCAATCAGGCCGAGATCCCCGCTGACATCATTGACGATGTTGACACCAACGATGACAATTTCGTGAGTGCCCCTGAGGTCCAGGCCTATGTCACGGATTACGATGGTAGTGGTACGGTCAATCTGCAGGATGCCATGCACAGCAGTTCACCATTTATGGACGGTATCGATGCTGACGATTGGGACAGCAATCCGACATCCTATGTGGATGACCTGTTTGGATGGGATGTAGCCGGTGTCACCAGCGGGAACGATCCCGACAACGATCCCATGGCCGCCATCACGGGGGCAGCGTGGATCGGCTATCGTTCTCACGGCACGAACGTGGCCGGAAATCTGGCCGCCACAACAGACAATGCCACCGGGATCTCATCATCCGTTTACGATGGCTTGATGATGTCCGTCAAGTGCATGTACAACCAGGATTCTGATGGCTACGTTACCGGTGGCTACACGGGCATGCTGTATGCCGCCAGGGCTGGCGCGAACATCATCAATTGTTCCTGGGGCAGTTATAATTCATACAGCCAGTCCGACCAGGCTGTCTGCAATGTGATCTACAATGACCATGGTGCCCTCATCGTGGCTTCCTCGGGGAATGGTAACGACAACGGCACACCAAATGATTACACCCATTATCCTTCTGGATATGAGAATGTCGTTTCTGTCACCGCGGTGGGTCCATCTGACAATTTCAGCTGGGCCACCTATGGTGAAACCGTCGACCTCAGCGCTCCCGGTGAGAATATCTGGACAACCACATTCAATTCGTCTGGATCCTCCACCTATGAATCCACCCTGGGAACCTCCTTCTCATCACCGATAACCGCCAGTGCCTTCGGCCTGCTGAAGATCGCCAATCCGCAGGCTGATAACGACTGGCTGGTTGAGGCAATGCTTGGGGGAGCAGACCCGATTGACGATCTCAATCCCGATTATGCGGGTGGACTGGGAGCCGGTCGGGTAAATGTCTACAATGCCATCGCCCGTTCCCTGTTTCCGTCCCTGAGCTACCATTCTTACAGTCTGCAGATCGTCAACGACAACGGCGATGGTCAATTGAATCCCGGAGAAGAGACCCAGATGCGTGTTAATCTGGTCAATGACCTCGCCTGGATCGACGCTCTGGGGGTCGTGGGAACCCTGAGCAGCACATCGCCCTTTGTGACCATTCTCGATGCAGAAGGGACGTATGGGGATATCGGGCCCGGCAATATCGGGATCAATATCATCGACCGCTATCGCTTCAGCGTATCCGAGGATGCGCCTTCAGGTCCGCTCCCATTTGCCCTGCATGTCACCGCCAACAGCGAGAGCTCCCATCCCTATGAGATCGATCTCGAATTCGAGGTGGATGTGTCCATGTGGCAGATCCATTTTCCTGTTGAGATGAGCTCGCCCATTGTTGGGGGTAACGCCATCGTCGATCTGGACGGGAACGGTACCAATGAGGTCGTCGTAGGCGGCGGAGACAGTTTACTGCACGTATTTACCACTGATGGCTCTGAACTGGCCGGATTTCCGGTTCTTTTCGGCAGCAAGATAGAAGCCGCACCGGCCATCGGCGATGTGGACAACGATGGTGATCTGGAGATCGTTGTAGGCAGCCTTGATTACAATCTGTACGTGGTCCAGCACGATGGCAGTGCCCAGGGCATCTATACTTCAGATCGTTATATCTATGCAACACCAAGTCTCTATGACCTGGACGGCGATGGTGATCTGGAGATCATCCAGCCGGTGTGGGACTATGAATTGCAGGTCCTGCATCATGATGGTACTCCGGTGGAAAATTTTCCTATCGAGCTTCCCGGCGAACGGATGACAGTAGGCGCTGCTGTAGCGGATCTGAACGCGGATGGTGCCGTGGAGATCATCGTCGGTACCTGGGATTATTTGCTGCATGCCTTCCAGCTTGATGGCACTGAACTTACCAATTTCCCGGTAGCGGTGTCTAACCGGGTCCGGGGTGCACCTGCCGTAGCGAACCTTGATGACAGCGAGGATGGCAGTCTTGAGATCGTTATCGGCTCAGATGACGATCACATTCACGTCATTGACAACGCTGGCACCATTCTCTGGAGCTACAGTAATTCAGCGCAGAATATCCAGGCGGCTCCCTCTGTGAGTGACCTGGATGGTGATGAGGACCTGGAGATCGTATTTGGGTCCCTGGATCGCAGCATCTATGCCCTGGATCATGAAGGCAATTTGCTCCCTGGTTGGCCTCAGGCCACCAGTGGCGCCATCTACAGCGCTCCGGTCATGGGAGATATCGATGACGACGGGTTCGCTGAGATCTTTGTCGGATCGGATGACCACTCCTTCTACGGATTTCATTTAGACGGGACCTTGTTGCCGGGATTTCCGATTCTCACCGAGGACCGTATCCAGGCGACCCCAACTCTGGGCGATCTGGACATGGATGGCGACCTGGAAGCGGCGGTGGGCAGCGATGCCGCCCTGCTGGTGGTGGATCTCCCCGGTACCAGCCTGGATGGTCCCAGCTGGACCACAGCGCGTGGGAATTACCACCGTACCGGTCATTTCAGCCTGACGCCGGTGTTCATTGCTGGTGAGACTCAGCTGCCAACCAGCTTGAAGCTTGAAAGCAATTACCCGAATCCCTTCAATCCGGTGACCCACATCGGCTATGCATTACCTGCAAGAGCTGAGGTCAGATTGGAGGTGCTGGATCTCCGCGGTCACCACGTGGCCACCCTTGTGCATGAACAGCAGCTGGCAGGTGAACACCAGGTCCAGTGGCTCAGCACGGATGACTTCGGTAATCCGGTGGCTGCCGGACTGTATTTCTATCGTCTACATGCTGGCTCAGAGATCCTGGTGAGGAAGATGACCTTGCTTAAGTAATAGCTATGAAGTAATAATGAATCATGAGGGTCATCCGCTTGGGTGGCCCTTTTCATTTGGATCGGGATTATTGGAGACTTGAAAATTGAAACTGGAAACTTGGTAAAATACAGTTTGGCTTTTATGCATTATTACTCTGGTCACCAATCAGGGCTCACTTGGTCCACCATGTTCAGCTGAGGTCCACACCCGATGTCCGGGCCAACTCATTCTCAAAAAAGATCCACAGATATAAAATCCACTGAACTCCTGGTCTCTGTCTCCTGTCTTCTATCTCCTTTTTAGGACCCTTTTCTTAAAAAAACCACACTCTCAGCAAATAGTTGTTGTCAAGTATGGAGAGCAGGATTATACTCGCCGCGCTTTTCGACAGGGGAGTAGAATAGGGAAGTCAAAAATACTTGTAGAAATCAAGTATTGGGTGTTGACCACCCTTATATTGAAAAGTATATTTGCGCGCTCTAAGCAAGGAGCCTGCAAACAGGCTCCCCGTTATTTGACAAAAAGGATGTGCATGGTCTTGATCGATATGAGGTATCTCATTCGACGATACCGTCTTTTTATGAGTTCAGAATAATAGAGCTAAGATAAACTACAATGGAGAGTTTGATCCTGGCTCAGGACG